>NZ_JBEPRY010000001.1:72500-1105264 GCF_040548605.1 Bradyrhizobium sp. JR4.1 | reverse complement strand
GCTCTCGTGCATTCTTGGCATGGCAGGCCCTTTGCTTGCTCCGCTGTCGCGGTCAACCCCCGAAGCCCACAGGGGCGCGGCACGCGCGGGGTTGACGGCGACAGCGCGAGCCAAGCAACAATGGCCAGGCCATGGATGCGTCTCGCCGGAACACAGCAGATCGCTGACCAGCGGCCTCAAACTGGATCGACTTTGGAGTAAACGACTTTGATACCCCTCGACAACCCGTTCGGCACGAGGTTGTCACCCATGTCTTAGGTACGACCTGTTACCTATGTCTCCGGTCTGGACACTGGGGCGCTGGTGCCGCAAGAGGGATTCGAACCCCCGACCCCGTCATTACGAATGACGTGCTCTACCAACTGAGCTATTGCGGCGAACCCTGCCGGGGCCCGCGCGAGGCCGGTCCCGATACGCGCGCTCGTGATATCGGGCGGGGCCCGAATTGGCAAGGTGGAGCCGGCTCCCAAATGCCGCTCAGCCGCCCCAGCGAGACCAGAATCCGCGCCAGCCGCCGGCCTGGGCCTTTGCTTGGTCCCTGGGCGTGCCGATTTGTTCCGTAAATTCATCGCTCGGGCCCTCGTCGTCGATCCCGGGATCATCCGGGGCGCGGACGATCGGGATGACGGCGGGAATAGGTGCTTGCGTGGGCTTGCCAAGGTCGGCGCGGGTCCGGAACACCGGCGTCGCGGCTACCGGCGATGATTCGGCGATCTCAGGGGCCGGTTTGACCGGCTCGGCTGGCGCGGCCGGCTCTCCCTTTGCCGCTTCGTTGGCAGTTTCCTCGGTGGTTTCCTTGGCGTCCTCCTTGGCTTCAAGAGGCGGCGAATTGTCCTGCGCAGCAGGCACCGGATCCGGCGCCATGACAGCCGGTTCCGCCGGGCTTTCGCTCGGGGCCGCCGTCACCCGCTTCGGCGGCGGAGCCGCCAGCATGGCTTCCTCGAAGGCTGAGGATTCGATCATCGCGCCCCTGTTGGAAGGAAGACTGGCGACCGGCGTTTGCCACTGGAACGCGTCGAGGCGACCGGTGACCGGGGAAACCGGACGCCAGCGATCGCTGACATAACCGTCCGCGGTCCAGGCTGGATCATGGCGGGCGCGCACCGCGCGCAAAGTCCAGGCGCGGGCCCGGCCGCCGTCACCATGCTCGGTGCGCTCGATCTCCGCCATCAGCAGCGCCACGCGCTGGGTCGGATCGTTGACGTAAGGCGCCAGCACCGCGCGCGCACGGGCGAACTCGGACGCATCGATCGCGGCGCGCGCGATCGCCAGCTGGCCCTCGACATAACCAGTCTTGTCGGCAGGAATTTTGGCGGCGAGCGTCTCGACCCGCTGCAAGCGCTGCCGCGCGGAATCGCCGAGCTTCACATGCGCATAGGCATCCGCAAGATCAGGATGCGGATTGGCGAGCCAGGCAGTTTCCACCAGCTTCATGGCGCGGCGCACCTGATGCGCCTCGCTCTCGAATTTTGCAGCGAGCACCGCGGCCGGAACCAGGGTCGGCGCGAGCTTGACCGCCTGCATCACGCTCTCGCGCGCGACGTCGCGGTCCATCGTTTCCAATTCCAGCGCGCGGGCGGCGAGCAGCACGCCGCGCTGGCGGCGATAGGCCTGCTTGTCGATCAGGCCCGCGGACAGATTCGAATCGAGGATCGCGAGCGCGCCGCTCCAGTCGCCGCGCGCGCAGCGGAAGCCGAGCACCGCATGCGAGGCCCAGGTCGAGGACGGCGACAGCTTGATCGCTTCCTCGGCGATCATCACGGCGCCGACCGCATCGTCGGCGCGCTGCGCCTCGATGAACAGGCCGCGCAGGCCGAGCAGGCGCGTGTCCTCGCGCTCGGCCATGGCACGGAAGACGCGCTGGGCCTCGTCGCGATTGCCCTCGAGTTGCGCCGATTGCGCATGCAGGAGAAGCGCGAGCGGATCGTTTGCGGCCAGCCGCCGCGCGGTATCGGCGTGGCGACGAGCAAGCGCGGTGTCGCCATGGCCGATCGCAAGCAGGCCGTGGGTGATGGCGTGGCGGCCGCGAGCATGGCGCTTTTCGTGACGACGGCGGCGCAGACGCCCCGGAGCGCGCCAGGCCATCGTCAGCAGACTCCAGACCAGCACGACTGCCGCGGCAAAGAGGCCAAGCAAGAACACAAATCTGGGAAGCGTCGTTGTGGCGCGGAAAGCGCCCGCGGTCAGGACGAGGTCGCCGGGCTGATCGGCAACCCACGCCGCGCCGGCCGCCGCCAGCGCGATCAGGACGAGGAAGAGGACGATGCGAAGCATGACGATCCCTATACGCGCTGATTGTTGCGCGAACCTTTATTGACCAGGCTTGACGAGATCCGCCATGGCGCCGTCGGCGAATTTGCGTGAGGCGGCGAGCGCCGCGTCACGGGCATCGGCCTTGTCGAGCCAGGCTTGCGCCGGTGCGCGATCGGCCTCGGGCAGCGTCTTCAACTCGCGCCGTGCCTCGACGAAATCGTTGCGCAACGCAGCCGCCGTCACTCGCGCGACGATGGCGCCGCGATCGTTGCCGACCCCGTCGGTCCGCTCGATGCGGACGAGTTTTGACGCCCCTGCCTGAAGGCGCTCGACGATGCCGGTGCCGCTGGCCGGAGCTTCCGCTGGCGGCGACAATTTCGGCACGATGTTGAGGAGCTCGCGACTGAGCGCGACCGGCGTCGGAATGCCTGACGATGCAAAGGTGTCGAGCGGCTTCAGCATATCCGGCTTTGCTGCCAGCGACCGCGCGGCGGCGAGCTGCGATTCGTAGGCGTCGCCGTGGCGAACGGCGACGTCGAGCAGGGCCGCCGCCACCACATGGCGCAGCGGCTTGTCGTCCATCGTCTTCGCGTCAGCGATCTTCTCGCTTTGCTGCGCGAGTTCCGCACGTTCGGTCTTGCTGGCACGCTCGAGCTGCGCGAGGCGGTCGTTGAGAGCGGCAACATCAGGCGCGGCAGCGCCTAGCGCCGATTTCGCGTCGTTGAGGGCGCCCGCGGTCTTGTCGGACTGTGCGCGCAGATTGGCGATGTCGCTGCGCAGGCTCGTTGCGGATTTCTCCAGCGCATCGATCCGCGCCACCATGGCCGGATCGGCGGCAGGCTTGCCCGCCTTGGCTTCGACCGCGGCAATGCGTCCGCTTAGCGCGTCGACGGCTGCGCCCGTCACTTGCGGGGCAGCCGGCGGTGCCTGCACGGCGGGCCAGCCCAGCATCCAGCCGACCGCGATCACAATTGCGGCTGCGACAGCGCCGGAGAACGGCGCGATAACCCAAGGCGAAATCGACGGCGATACCGATGCGGACGCAACGGAAGACTCCTCCGCGGCAGGTTCGGGCTGCGGCTCGGCATTAGCTTCTTCGGACTTGGCTTCTTCAGACTTGTCCTCTTCGGACTTGGCCAGCTCATGCGCGGCCTGTTGGGTCGCTGCCTCAGGCTCGCCCGCCACCTCCTGCGGCTGGGTCGAGACTTCGGTTGCCTCGAGGTCGATGGTGGGCGGAGTCCGCTTGGCACGGCCGGACTGGGGAGCCAATCCTGCGTCTTCAGGCTTGTCGTCGGCCATCGTGACGGTTCCTCACACTTACATGCCCTAAACGGACCCGATTGCGTCGGATTCGGCCCGACCTCTTACGCCAAACGGGTACGCAAAGCACGCTCCAAGGTGTCAAATAAGGCATTTTCGTCCGGCGTCGCGGCCACCAGAACCTGCGAGGCACCGGCCTCGCGCAGCACGCCGGCGACGGCCTCGGACAGGCAGCATTGCGGGATCGCCAGAGCCGAGATTTCGACGCCTTCGCCCCGCGCGGCCTCCAGGAAAGCCCGCGCACTGCGCCGGGAGTAGTGCAGCACCGCCCTGATCCCATGGGCGGCAAAGCGCTCACATACATCGCGCGGCAACAGCTTGATAGGCGCCATACGATAGGTCGTGTGTGTGACGACGTTGAAGCCTTCGGCGCTCAGCTCGCCTCCGAGGTCGCGCGACAGATCCGCGCCCGCGAGATAGAGCAACGTGCCCTTTTTCTTCAGCCGCTTGTCGCGCGCGCTCTGCATCACCTTGTCGCGCAGAGCAGTACCGTCGCCGCCGGCGACGATCACCTCGGCAAAGCCGGCATCGCGCGCGGCGGCGGCCGTGTGCTCGCCGACGGCAAACAGCGGCAGCTCCAGCAGACCAAGGTCCTGCAATTGCGGCGCGACGGCACGGATCGCATTGGCCGACGTGACGATGACGGCGCTGTAGCTCGTTTCACTCTCGGCATGGAAGGCGACCGGCTCGAACTTGAGCACCGGCGCGAGCAGCACCACATGACCCCGTGCACGCAGATTTTCCGACGTCGCCTCATTGTCGGGATGCGGCCGTGTGACAAGAATGGACATCGCTTGTGTTCCCGAACCACGTGGCGGTGGCGCTTTCACGAGGAACGGCCGCGCGTGACGATTGCGTTGGCCGACCCCGGAATGCTACCGGACGTACCAGAACTCTGCTTTGCGGATGAGCGCAAGGGGGGTGAGAAGGGCGCAAATTGGATAACAATTCGCCAATGCTGGTACTGGGCATCGAAACCACCTGCGACGAGACCGCCGCGGCGGTGATCGAGCGTGCGCCTGACGGCACAGGCAAGATCCTGTCCAATATCGTGTGGTCGCAGGTCGAGGAGCATGCCCGTTTCGGCGGGGTGGTACCGGAGATCGCGGCCCGCGCCCATGTCGACCTGCTCGACGGCATCATCGACCGCGCCATGACTGAGGCCGGCATCGACTTCGCCCAGCTCGACGGTGTCGCCGCCGCGGCGGGGCCGGGGCTGATCGGTGGTGTCATCGTCGGGCTCACCACCGCGAAGGCGATCGCGATGGTGCACGCCACGCCGCTGGTCGCGGTGAACCATCTGGAGGCGCATGCGCTGACGCCGCGCCTGACCGACGCACTCGAATTTCCCTATTGCCTGTTTCTCGCCTCGGGCGGCCATACCCAGATCGTCGCCGTCACCGGCGTCGGCCAGTATGTGCGGCTCGGCACCACCGTCGACGATGCGATCGGCGAGGCCTTCGACAAGGTCGCGAAGATGCTGGGACTGCCCTATCCGGGCGGACCGCAGGTCGAGCGCGCGGCGAAGAGCGGCGATCCCGCGCGATTTGCGTTTCCGCGGCCGTTGCAGGGACGCCCCGACGCCAACTTCTCGCTATCGGGATTGAAGACGGCGGTGCGCAACGAAGCAAGCCGGTTGGCCGAGATCACACCGCAAGACGTCAACGATCTCTGCGCGAGCTTCCAGGCTGCCGTGCTCGATTCCACCGCCGACCGGTTGAGCGTAGGTCTCAAACTTTTCCGCGAGCAGTTCGGCGCACCGCGCGCGCTTGTGGCGGCCGGCGGCGTCGCCGCCAATCAGGCGATCCGCGACGCGCTGCATGACGTTGCGAGGAAAGCCGGAACACAATTGATCATGCCGCCGCCGGCGCTCTGCACCGACAATGGTGCAATGATCGCTTGGGCCGGCGCCGAACGTCTCGCACTCGGCATGACCGACACGATGGAAGCACAGCCTCGCGCGCGCTGGCTGCTCGATGCGAACGCGACGGCACCGACCGGATACGGCAAGACGCGCGCGGGATTCTAGCAATGACAGCGTTCCAATCGGTTGCGGTGATCGGCGCGGGCGCCTGGGGCACGGCGCTGGCGATGGTGGCGGCTCGGGCCGGACGGAACGTGACGCTGTGGGCGCGCAATCCCGAGCACGCGACGCGAATCGCATTGAGCCGCGACAATCCGCGGCTGCCGGGCGTGCGGCTTGCTCCGGATATCGTCGTGACGAGCGATCTGGCCCTCGCCGCGCAGGCGGACATGCTGCTGATCGCGGTGCCCGCGCAGCATCTGCGCGGTGCTGTCAACATGCTCGCCTTGCACCTGGAAAAGCCGGTGCCGATCATTGCCTGCGCCAAGGGCATCGAGCACGGCACCCATAAATTCATGACCGACGTGATCGCCGAGGCCGCGTCCCACGCGCAGCCGGCGATCCTGTCGGGCCCGAGCTTTGCCGACGATGTCGCGCGTGGTCTGCCGACCGCGGTCACGCTGGCGGCGAGGGACGAAGCGCTGGCCAAC
Organism: Bradyrhizobium sp. JR4.1; assembly: GCF_040548605.1. Lineage (NCBI taxonomy): Bacteria > Pseudomonadati > Pseudomonadota > Alphaproteobacteria > Hyphomicrobiales > Nitrobacteraceae > Bradyrhizobium > Bradyrhizobium sp. JR4.1. The sequence goes on along the minus strand of NZ_JBEPRY010000001.1, from coordinate 1,099,177 downwards.
AGCCTGGTGCAGGCGCTGGGCTCGACGACCTTCCGGCCCTATCACTCCACCGATGTCCGCGGCGTCGAGATCGGCGGCGCCGCCAAGAACGTGCTGGCGATCGCGGTCGGCATCGCGGTCGGGCGCAAGCTCGGCGCTTCCGCCCAGGCCGCCCTCACCACCCGCGCCTTTGCCGAGCTGACACGCCTCGGCCGCGCGCTCGGCGCACGCAGCGAAACACTCACGGGCTTGTCTGGCCTCGGCGATCTGATCCTGACCTGCTCGAGCCCACAATCGCGCAATTTCGCGCTCGGCCTGGCGCTTGGCCGCGGCGATCAGCCGCCCGCCGGTAAGCTTGCCGAAGGCGAATTCACCGCGCCGGTCCTGATCGAGCTCGCGGCTTCGCAAAACATCGAAATGCCAGTATCGGAAGCCGTCGCATCGATCCTGACCGGCAGAAGCACGATCGACGCCGCGATCTCGGGGCTCATGACGCGACCTTTCAAGGCAGAGGAATGAACATGGCGTACTGGCTGGTGAAATCCGAACCATCGGTGTGGTCCTGGGACCAGCAGGTGGCGAAGGGCTCCAAGGGCGAGGCCTGGACCGGCGTGCGCAATTACACCGCGCGCCAGAACCTCGTCGCCATGAAGAAGGGCGACAAGGCGTTCTTCTATCATTCCAACGAGGGCAAGGAGATCGTCGGCATCGCGGAGATCGTCAAGGAAGCCTACCCCGATCCGACCGACAAGACCGAGAAATTCGTCTGCGTCGACATCAAGGCCGACAAGCCGTTGAAGATTCCGGTGACGATGGCGGCGATCAAGGCCGAGAAGAAGCTCGCCGACATGGCGCTGGTGAAATATTCGCGCCTCTCGGTGCAGCCGGTGACGGCCGAGGAATGGAAGCTCGTCTGCAAGATGGGTGGGATGTAGGCTTAGGCACTGTAGCCCGGATGAGCGAAGCGATATCCGGGACTACTGCTGCGATCCCGCATGTCGCTACGCTCATGCGGGCTACGATATCGGAGTTCGCGTCTCCGGCAGCGCAAACACCTCGCATGGCGCGGCAATGCCGCGCAGCGAATGTGATCCGAGCGCGATCAGAGGCATGTCCGTCTCGGCGGCGAGCGCGCCCGACACCAGCACGGTTCTGCCGAGCGGCTTGCACAATCCTTCGAGCCGGCTGGCGAGATTGACGGCGGGGCCGATCGCCGTGAAATCGAGCCGGTTGGCGGCGCCGATATTACCCCACAGCATTTCGCCGAGATGCAGCGCCGCCCCGAACGCGAGTGGCGGCACACCTTGGGCACGGCGCTCCGCGTTGAGATACGCCATCCCGGCTTCGGCTGCGCTCGCGGCACGCAGAGCTGCATCGCACGCTTGGCGCGGTGACGCCCCGACCACCGGAAAGATCGCGAGCACGCCGTCGCCGATGAATTTCAGCACCTCGCCGCCGAAGGCGTGAACCGCGCCGGCGATCCGATCGAACCAAGCATCGAGCGCCGCGATGACGTCGGGAGGCGGATTGGTTTCCGACAGGAGCGTGAAGTTGCGCAGATCGGCATAGAGCAGCGCGGCCTGTATGGTCTCGCCGAGATCGCGCCGCAGGGGTGCCGCCAGCACCCGCTCCGCGCTGCGCTTGCCGAGATAAGCATCCAACGTCGCGCACAACGTGGCACGCGCGGCAAGCACCGCAAGGGGCGTCGCGGCGAAACGCGCGGCCTGGCGCAATTGCTCGGTCTCGTCTGCGGTGAACGGACGCGGCCCGATCCAGCCGAGCAACGGCCCGTCAGGCCGTCCGACCAAATCTTCGTGCACCTCACCGTCCGCGATGTCGCGCAGCCAGCGGCGGCCGGCATCGTTGGGCGGGTCGGGCGCGCGGCCGCCTGGTGCGAAGCCGAGCGCTTCGATCACCCGGCCGTTCTCTGCGCGCCACAACCAGGTCCGCTTCGCGATCAGCGGATGCGGCACCTCGAGCGTCAGGCTGCCTGCCGCAAGCGGCACGCCGTCGGCGACCAGATGTGCGCCGAGGTCCGCGAGCAGGCGGTCGGCCCCGGCGCTATCGGCGGCGGCATCGACAAGCCAAGAGAGCGTCGGAGAGAGGTGCATGGCCCGATCATGACGATGCCAGGCCGTCTTTGTCACGGGCAATCCTTGACGGGCCGCTCGCGCGCCGCCATGTCCCAGTGTCAGCCCAGGGATGATCGCCGATGACCGAACCGTTCATAGTGCGACGCGAGACCCAGATTGCCGCCCCACGTGCCACCGTTTTCGCTTACCTGACCGACCCCGAGAAGATTTTGAGCTGGATGGGGTCCGACGCGACCACGGAGCCGCATCCCGGCGGGCTATATCTGCTCAAAGGCATCGGCCCTCGCGGCGGCGTCGCCCGCGGCGCGTTCCGCGAAGTCGTGCCGGTGCATCGGCTCGCCTACACGTTTGGATGGGAGGGCGGCCAGGAAGTGCCGCCCGGTTCGAGCCTGATCGAGATCGACCTGATCGAACGCGACGGCGGCACATTGCTGCGCATGACCCATAGCGGGCTGCCGACCGAGGAACAGGCTGCCGCCCACGCGACGGGATGGGCGCATTATCTGGGACGGCTCACGACCGCAGCCGCGGGCAGCGATCCCGGTCCCGACAACGGCGTTTCCAACAAGGCGTAACGACGCCGAGGTCAGACCGCCGCGGTCGCCACCACCTGCTGTAAAAGCTGCTCGCGCCTGGCCTGCGAGCGCTGGCCCTTCATGGTCGCGGCGAAGCGTTCGAGGATGCCGTCCTCGAACGCCGTGACGATGGTGTCGTGAACATAGCTCTTGCGGCAGATCGCCGGCGTGTTGGAGAGCTGGTCGGCAGCGCCGCGGATTGCCTCCAGCACCTGCTTCTTGCGCCCACGCTGGCTGGTCGCGGGCGTGATCCGCGACAGCGATTCCACGACGACCGCAGAGGCCATCAGCGTACGGAAATCCTTCAGCGAGATCTTGATGCCGGCGATCTCGCGCAGAAACGCGTTCACCTGCGTGGTGCTGACCGCACGCACGATGCCGTAGGCATCGCGATACTGGAACATGCGCTTGCCGGGAACGCCCTGCAAAATGCCGATGGCGCGCACGAGCTTGGCGGCGTCGCACTCCTTGCGCACGGCCTTGCCGCCCTTCGCCTTGAAGGTCAGCACGAAGCTGTCGTCTTCCAGCGAGACGTTGGACTTCAGCAGCGTAGTGGCTCCGCGGGTGCCGTTGAGACGGGCATAGGATTCGTTGCCGGGGCGGATCGCGGTGCGCGCGATCAGTTCGATGACGGCCGAGAGCGCGAACTCGCGGGTCGGCTCGTCGCCCGACAGGAACGCCGAGACCTTGCGCCGGATCTTGGGCAGCGCGCCGACGAGTTTTTCAAGGCGATGCGCCTTGCGTTGCTCGCGGACCTTCTCCCAATCGGCGTGATAGCGATATTGCAGCCGGCCCGCGGCATCGCGTCCCACCGCCTGGAGATGCGTGCTTGGATCGGCCGAGTAGCGCACCTCGCGATAGGCCGGCGGCACCGCCATGGAATGCAGCCGCCGAATGGTGCGGGGATCGCGGATGTGGACGCCGTTGTGCCGCACGAAGGAATAGCCCTTGCCGCGCCTGATGCGGCGGATGGTCAGCTCGTTCTGGTCGCCGAGCCGCAGGCCCAGTTCCTTGGCAAGGGCCTCGACCGTTGCCCCAGGGGCCGCGTCGAACACTTTTTTCGGGCTGGGGCGGCCGGAACCGGCCGGTTTCGGCCATTGTCCCAGGGCTTTGGCTAGCGCAATGGCTGCAGGATCGGCTGAAGCGGGCCGCAAAGTCCCGAGATTCTGCTGATCCATCATAGTCTTATGCCTTAGCCCTGTCTGTTATCGGTCAATGCCGCTGTTCTGATTTTCGTTCCAAGGGGTCTCGTTGGACCCGGGTTGGCCATTTAGGGTGTTCCGAACCGCATTGCGAGTCCCGAATCAGTGAGAGACGGTTTCTAAATACCTCTGCTGGGTGCATGGCGCTCTGCGCGGGCCCATTCCGACGATCTGGGTAAAGACCCGAAAGCCGCCCGTTGCCCTGTTTCAAAACTGCGACAGTCGCAAGAAGCGGCTTGATCCTCCGCATGGCAGGCTGCTCGCCGAAGGTCCAGCTTGTGCACCTTGTCGGGTCCGGTTAGCCCGACGCATAATCGGTGCAACGATCAAGTCGGCTCGCCAGTGGTCTGTGCTCGGCTTGCCGTATGTGGAGGGAAACATGTCCGAGAAGATCTACGACGTCCCCGCGGAATGGGTGAAGCGCGCCTGGGTCGACCAGGCCAAATACAAGGACATGTACGCCCGCTCGATCTCGGACCCGAACGGTTTCTGGGCGGAGCAGGCCAAGCGCATCGACTGGATGCACGCTCCGACCAAGATCGAGAACGTCTCCTTCGCGCCCGGCAACATCTCCATCAAATGGTTCGAGGACGGCGTTCTCAACGTCGCCCATAATTGCATCGACCGGCATCTCCACAGCCGCGCCAACCAGACCGCGATCATCTGGGAAGGCGACGATCCCTCACAATCCCGGCACATCACTTACAAGGAGCTGCACGACGAGGTCTGCCGGATGGCCAACATCCTGCGCACCCGGAACGTCAAGAAGGGCGACCGCGTCACCATCTACCTGCCGATGATTCCGGAGGCGGCCTACGCGATGCTGGCCTGCGCGCGGATCGGCGCAATTCACTCCGTGGTGTTCGCCGGCTTCTCGCCCGACAGTCTCGCCCAGCGCATCAACGACTGCCAGTCCAAGGTGATCATCACCGCGGATGAGGGCCTGCGCGGCGGCAAGAAGGTGCCGCTGAAGGCCAATGTCGACGCGGCGCTCGCCAAGGCAGACGGCGTCGACTGGGTCGTCGTGGTCAAGCGCACCGGCGGCGCGGTCGAAATGAATCCCTCGCGCGACCTCTGGTATCACGACGCCGCCAAGATGGTGACGACCGAGTGCCCGGTCGAGCACATGCACGCCGAGGATCCGCTGTTCATCCTCTACACCTCGGGCTCGACAGGCCAGCCCAAGGGCGTGCTGCACACCTCCGCGGGCTATCTCGTGTTCGCCGCGATGACGCATCAATACGTCTTCGATTATCACGACGGCGACATCTACTGGTGCACCGCGGACGTCGGCTGGGTCACCGGCCACAGCTACATTCTGTACGGACCGCTCGCCAACGGGGCGACCACGCTCATGTTCGAAGGCGTGCCGAATTACCCGGATAATTCGCGATTCTGGAACGTCATCGACAAGCACAAGGTCAACATCTTCTACACCGCGCCGACCGCGATCCGCGCGCTGATGCAGAGCGGCGACGCGCCGGTGAAGAAGACCTCGCGCGCCAGCCTGCGCCTGCTCGGCTCGGTCGGCGAGCCGATCAATCCGGAAGCCTGGGAATGGTATCACCGCGTCGTCGGCGACGACCGCTGCCCGATCGTCGATACTTGGTGGCAGACCGAGACCGGCGGCATTTTGATCACGCCGCTGCCCGGCGCCACGAAGCTCAAGCCGGGCTCGGCGACGCAGCCATTCTTCGGCGTGGTGCCCGAGATCGTCGATGCCGACGGCAACGTGCTGGACGGCGAGACATCAGGCAATCTGTGCCTCACGCGGTCATGGCCGGGCCAGATGCGCACGGTCTATGGCGACCACGCCCGCTTCGAGCAGACTTATTTCTCGACCTACAAGGGCAAGTATTTCACCGGCGACGGCTGCCGACGCGATGCCGACGGTTATTACTGGATCACCGGCCGCGTCGACGACGTCATCAACGTCTCCGGCCACCGCATGGGTACCGCCGAAGTCGAAAGCGCACTGGTCGCGCATGAGAAGGTGTCGGAGGCCGCCGTGGTCGGCTTCCCGCACGACATCAAGGGCCAGGGCATCTACGCCTATGTGACCCTGATGGCCGGCATCGAGCCGACCGAGGATCTGCGCAAGGAGCTCGTCACCTGGGTGCGCAAGGAGATCGGCCCGATCGCTTCGCCCGACCAGATTCAGTTTGCACCGGGTCTGCCAAAAACGCGCTCCGGCAAGATCATGCGCCGCATCCTGCGCAAGATCGCCGAGGACGAGCCGGGCAGCCTGGGCGACACCTCGACCCTGGCCGATCCCGGCGTGGTCGACGACCTCGTCAAGAACCGGCAGAACAAGAAGTCGGCGTAAAGGCGGTCTCGTGCCCCGGACGCAGCGCAGCGCTCGTTAGCGGTGCGCTGCAGAGCCGGGGCCCATGCAACAGCAAACTCTGAGGCTTTCTGGGTCCCGGCCCTCCGTCGCACCGCTTCGCGCTTCGCCGCGTCCGGGACACGAGACCCATCCCCGCGTTAGCGCTCCCCCGAACAACGGTCGTTCACATCCTCACGCACTTGTCAGGCCGCGCCCCGGCGGCCGGGCATCTTTCCCGCCGAGTGTTGTTTTCAGGTCATTTACTTTGTTTCGAACATTTCCTTTGTTCCCCCTGCTGGTTGGCCCTTGGCGGCCGTGCGTGGAAACCATCCGGTTAACAAGCGCGGTTAAGAATGTCCCCTAACAAGGACTTGCAACAAGGACTTGGCGAGCCAGCGATTGCCGGTTTTGCGTAATTTTGGACGGTCCGTTCGGGGCAGGGGGAAAATCGATGTCGATGAGGATTGCTGTGGCGCTGGCCGCCACCGTCGGGGCTGGGGTCTTGATGTCGACGGCGGCGCAGGCGCGGCCGGAAATGGTGGGGACGCACCTGGCCGACTATTCGCCGGGCACCATCGTGGTCAAAACCAACGAGCGTCGGCTCTATCTCGTCCTCGATAACGGCCACGCCGTGCGCTACCCGGTCGGCGTCGGCAAGTCCGGCAAGCAGTGGGCCGGCACCACCCGCATCGACGGCAAGTACCGCAATCCGGCCTGGTCGCCGCCTGCCGAAGTGAAGCGCGACAAGCCGAGCATCCCGGACGTTATCCCGGGCGGCTCACCGCGCAATCCGATGGGTGTCGCGGCGATGACGCTGTCCGGTGGTGAATATGCCATTCACGGTACCAACGTGCCGGGCTCGATCGGCGGCTTCGTCTCCTATGGCTGCATCCGCATGCTCAACGACGACATCACCGATCTCTACAGCCGCGTCTCGGTCGGCACCACGGTGGTCGTGACGCGCTGATCGCCGGCATCGGGGTGAGACGGCAAGAGCCGCGTCTTTCGACGCGGCTTTTTTGTCACCAGAAGCGCCAACTCCGCGCGCACCAGCCGTCGCGATGGCCGCCATTGTAGCTCCGCGCGTAGCCGCCGGCGAGCAACGCCGCCGAGACATTGGCCGTACGTTTCGTCGCGACGTCAGCGAGAACGCGTCCGTATTTGTCAGGTCCGAGATTGGTAATCGTCACGCCACCTTGCCCGAGCAGATCGCGCAATGCGCGGGCCGCGGCTTCGGCCTTGTCCAGTTCCTCCTGGCAGGAGGCTTTCATCTCGGGTGCATCGATGCCGCGCAGGCGAACGCGCGCGACGAGGTCGCGGCCACCCTGCTGATGCACGCGCGCGAGAAAGGTGTCGCCGTCGATGGTGCGGATGACGTCGACGGGCTGGCGAGCATCGGCATTGCCAGATTGCTGGAGGATGATCTCGGCTTCCTGCGACCGGCCGTCGGCGCCATGCGGAACGGGCCAGTTCGGCCCATGCCGAAAGGTGAGCGCGATCGCCACCACGACGCCGACCACGAACATCCACGGCAACAGCCCCGAGAAACGGCGACCGAAAGGCGAGCCGCCGAACTGCGGCCGATAGGCATTGGGACGATCCTGGAAACGCATCATTGCAGGCTAGGGCTGAGTCGGGGAAGCCGGCAAGGCACCTTCAAGACACCATCGGATGCCGACCTGGTGGTCCGTCGCCTGATCGTGGTCGCGGAGGTCCGGAACGTTGCTCCGTAGAATCGCACCTATGCGCGCCACGCTGTTCCGAGCACTCTCCAATCGATACCTCCTGTAGTTGTACGGAGTTTGATCTTCAGCCGTTGTTTAGTATTAAGGTCGAGTACTCGGTATGCGTGTGGGGGAGCGGCAAGCATGGCATCGTTCAAGTTTCGCATCGGTACAAAGCTCGGATTGACCGCGAGCGCGGGGGTCCTTCTCGTCGGTGGCATGCTTGCCAACCAGCTCGTCCGCAACGAGCAGATCGCGGACCTGAGCCGGCTGGTGGTCATCAACACCGCCAACAAGGCCAATGCCCAGGGGGCCGAGCTCGCAGTGACCCGGGCACGCCTCGCCATAGCCGAAATCGGATCCGCATCCTCAGCCGAGGGTCTCGGCAAATATCTTGAAACGTTGCGCGGCTCCATCGCCGCTGCCACGACCGAAATGGACGCAGCATTGGAGCGGTCCAGGCGCGCCGAAGCCAAAGAGCTCTGCCGCGAGGTCAAGATCCTGCTCGAGGCCTCTCTGAAGGCCGGCAACGATCTTGGCGAGGCACGTCGCACCGCCGTCACCGAATTCGCCGCAGCAAACCAGATCGAAGAGGCCTGGAACAAGGCTATCGAGAAACTGCTGGCGTCGTCCGCACTCGTCGCATCGCAGAACCACCTCAACGTCGAGGTCGCGTTGCGCGAAGCCGACGCCTTGTTCAAGGCGGTCAGCGCGGCCGATTGGCATTTCACGGCGACCGGCGACGTCGCGCAGAAGGACCATATCGCCGGACGGGCCGACGCCATGATCCGCGTTCTCAAGCAGGTTCGTCAGTCCGCCGGCGACAAGGATATCGCTGATGGAATCGACGCGCTCGCCGGGCTCGCGGGGCGCTACAAGGCGGCAACCGGCACAGTCATGAAGGCGGAGGAAGCGAAGAGGCGCATTTTCGACGAGCGGGTGCTTCCGGCCGCCAGGGAAATCACGACGCGTGTCGACAAGCTGGTCGCCGCCAACAATGAGTTTATGGCTCTGCGGCAGACCCAGCTCGTCACCGCGCTGGAGCAGGCCACCCAAGTCAGCCTGATCGTCGGCGTCCTCGTGATCCTGGTCCTGGCCGGCTCGGCGCTATTTTCGGTGCTGAGCATCGCCCGGCCCATCCGCCGCATCGGCGACGTGCTGCTGCAGCTCGCCGGAGGCAACAAGGCCGTCGAGATTCCCTACACCTCCCGCGGCGACGAAGTCGGCGACAATGCCCGTGCGGCAAGCACGTTCAAGGACAATCTGATCCGCATCGAGCAGATGGAGGCCGAGCAGAAGGATCAGGAGGCCGCAGCGACCGCCCGACGCAAGAACGAGATGATGAGGCTCGCCAACGCGTTCGAGGATGCGGTCGGCGGCATCGTCAACTCGGTTTCGATCGCTTCACAGCAGCTCGAATCCGCCGCCGGCACGCTGTCGGGAACGGCCGAAGAGACCGAGCAGCTTTCCGGAATGGTGGCCGCAGCTTCAGAGGAAGCATCCGCTAACGTCGGAGCCGTAGCATCCGCTGCCGAGGAAATGAGCGCATCGGTCGTCGAGATTGGCCGTCAGGTCCATGATTCCAGCCGCATCGCCGGCGAGGCGGTGCAGCAGGCCGAGCGCACCGACGCCCGGATCAATGAATTGCTCAAGGCCGCAGGCCGGATCGGCGACGTCGTCAAATTGATCACTGCGATTGCGGAGCAGACCAACCTTCTGGCGCTCAATGCGACCATCGAGGCCGCACGCGCCGGCGAGTCCGGCCGTGGGTTTGCCGTGGTGGCCAGCGAGGTCAAGGCACTCGCGGCCCAGACCGCGCGTGCCACCGACGAGATCGGCGCACAGATTGCCGGCATGCAGACCGCGACGCAAGATTCCGTCGGCGCCATCAAGGAGATCGGTACGACCATCTCCAAGATTTCGGACATCTCGACCACCATTGCTGCCACCATCGAGGAGCAGGGGGCTGCAACCGCCGAGATCGCACGCAACGTCAGCGAAGCCGCCAAGGGAACGGTCGAGGTCGCTGACAAGATCGCCCAGGTCAGTCACGGCGCCAGCGCCACCGGTTCGGCGTCGACGCAGGTGCTCGCATCCGCGCGCTCGCTCTCGACTGAGAGCGGTCGCCTCAAGGACGAGGTCGCAAAGTTCCTTGACACGGTGCGGGCCGCCTGAGGCGCCGCAAATCATGCGGCCGACCTGAGGCCGGCCGCACGCCACTTTCCGACCCGTCCATCAATCAACGGCTTTGGGAGGCCCCCACGCCGAGCCCCCGCTCGCGCCTGGGTCAAACATGGCAAATGGGGGATTGAGCGATGATCATCAGCATTGTCGGCGGCGGCGCAACCGGCATCACGATCCTGCGTCATCTGGCGGAGCTCGCCACATCGGGACGAGACCACCACGCGATCAGCGGAATTCAGCTCTTCGATAAATCCGGCTTCGATGGTGGGACGGCCTATCGCACGCAGAGCGATCGTCACCTGCTCAACATGAAGGCGTCGACGATGTCGATCCGTCCGGGCGATCCGGAGGAGTTTCTGCGCTGGCTTCGGGTCCGCGGCCTCAGCTGCCACGGCAACAAGCATCTGCCGCGGATGGTCTACAGGGACTATCTCGACACAGTGCGACTGGCCGCGATCGCTCAATGCCGCAGCGCCGGTCTGTCCGTCCATGTCGAAGATGCCGAAATCGCCGGCATGCGGCTCTCGCCGGATCGCGATGTCCTGCTGACGACCGACCGCAACATCACGCATATCTCGTCTTTGCTGGTCCTCTGCACCGGTCACAATGCGCCCGACGATCACTACGGTCTCACTGGAAACCCGAACTATATCCGCGATCCCTATGCGCAATTCACCTTCGCGGACCGCGACGGCTTCGAGATCGGGATCCTCGGAAGCGGGCTCAGCGCGGTCGACACTGCAACGGCGCTGGCCAAGACCCACCAAGCCGTCAGGATGACTTGCCTCTCCAGAAGCGGCCTGTTTCCCACGGTGCAGCCGGCGACTGTTCCCGCAACCACGAACGACTTCCGCGACGCGCTGCATCGCTATGTGACCAGCCGTGAGCGGATCGAGGCCGACGGCTTTGCCGCCCGTCTGTCCGAACTGCTGCTGGAGACCACCGGGATTCGCTGCGACCTGTCATGCCGGAACGTCGATGGCGACGCACTGAGCGATCTCGAGCGCAACATCTTGCGAGCTGAAACCGGCGATCTCAACGTCCACTCCTATCTCGTCAGCGTCATCGACGTGATGTGCGACGCCTGGAGCCGGATGAGCGATGCCGAGAAGATGCGTTTCATGGACCTCTATAATTCCGGCTGGCTTCGCAACCGTTCGGCGATGCCGCTGGAGAACGCGATCCGTATCCGCGACCTGATGCGGTCGGGCAGGCTCTCGGCGCGCGCCCGGCTACGCAGGGTGACCGCCATTGACGGCCGATTTCGCGCGATCCTGGGCGAGGGCGATCATCACGACGTCGATTGCGTCGTCGATGCGACAGGACCGTCCTACCGGCCGGATGCCAGCCCGCTTTATCAGGACATGCAGCGACAGGGGCTCATCGCCTTCGACGCGCTCGGCGGGATTCGCTGCGGCTACGACGACAGTCGTGTCCACGACCGCCACGGCACACCTCATCCGAACATCTATGCGGTCGGTGGCCCCACCAAGGGTACACACTTCTACGCCGCCGCTGTCGACGTCAACATGCGCCGCGCACAGATCGTGGTCGATTCGATCCTCAACCCGAAAGGTCCGAAGATGAGCACCATCACGACGTCAGTCGAAGAAACCGACCGCCTTGCCGATCTGGTCCGCCGCGACGATCCTTCGCTCGATACCATGGTGCTCGCGCCGGACGGCAAGTATCAGACGCGGCCCGCCGCGCTGGACGAATTGATGTGGGAGGTGAGGGACTGCCTTGGCGAGGCGTTCCGGCACTGGGCTCCGGAGGACTTCCCGACGCTCTACTGCGCGTGGGGCCGCTGCCGCGTAGGTTCGACAGCGCTCACCAACCTCTTCGGCGTCGCCGGGATGCCCTCCTATTTCCAGCCGGTGAAGGCAATCCTGCGCCATCGTCTCGTCGGAAACGCGGGGGAGCCCTGGGCCGTGCCGGTCGCGGCGGAGCAGCCGCACGTCTTCAGCAAGGAAATGGCGGGGCCCTATGTATTGGCCGAAAGCCTGTTCCTGCCGCTGCTGCCATTGATCGAGGCCGGCTGGCCGGCAGACAAGCTCCACATGATCATGCTCGACCGCGATCCCGCCAGCTCACTCGCATCGTGGCTGGAGAAATGGTCGGACCGCGTTCCGGAGGACCGGCTGATCCAGAACTACGTCATCTCCACGCTGAACGCCCTTCGCGTCGAAAGCTACGCAAGGCGGCAGGGTGTGGCCGTCACCCGCTACGTCTATGAAGCCAGCAAGGACGCGACCGGCTCGGTGCGAAAGCTGTTCGACCGGCTCGGCCTCGGCGCCCGCTTCACCGAGAGCGCCGTCACCGATTGGCGGGAGCGCGGGCAGATCGAATCGAAGGGTTCGGGCGTCACCTTCCTCAGCGAGCCCAAGGTCTACACCGTCGTCGGCCTTCATGGATCGGACACCGCCTACCGCTATCGCGGCCGCAAGACGGCGTCGCTGAGCGATGCCCAGCTGGCGGTCATCGAACGCTACGACATCAACGGCATCTACCGCGCCTCGGTCGCGGCCTGCGTCGATGACCTCTCACTGGACGCCGACACGGCGATGCGCCTGTTCGGCGACCGCCTGGGCACGGCCGCATGACCGCTCAGATCGATTCCGCGATAGAGGCGCCAGTGCGCGGCGCCTCCGATCAACCCGCGGCGCGCCACAGCGTTACCAGTCATCTCCAGCGCCTGGAGGCGGAAAGCATCCACATTCTGCGGGAGACCGTGGCCGAATTCCGCAAGCCTGTGATGCTGTATTCCATCGGCAAGGACTCCTCCGTGCTGCTGCATCTGGCGATGAAGGCATTTCATCCCGGCAAGCCGCCCTTTCCGCTGCTGCACGTCGACACGACCTGGAAGTTCCGCGAGATGATCGCGTTTCGCGACCAGCGCGCACGCGAACTCGGCCTCGATCTGATCGTCCATACCAATGACGACGGATTGAACCAGGGCATCGATCCCTTCACCCACGGCTCGGCCCGTTACACCGACGTCATGAAGACGCAGGCATTGCGGCAGGCGCTGGACCTCCACGGCTTTGACGCCGCAATCGGAGGCGCGCGACGCGACGAGGAGAAGTCGCGCGCCAAGGAGCGCGTGTTCTCGCACCGGAGCGCGGCGCATCGCTGGGATCCGAAGAACCAGCGGCCGGAGCTGTGGAGCCTGTACAACACGATGCTCGCGCCCGGCGAGAGCATGCGGGTGTTTCCGCTGTCGAACTGGACCGAGCTCGACGTCTGGGATTACATCCTGCTCGAGGACATCCCGATCGTTCCCCTCTATCTGGCAGCTCGGCGCCCGGTGGTCGAGCGCGACGGCGCGCTGATCATGGTGGACGATCAACGGATGCCGCTGCTTGCAGGCGAAGAGCCGCGGTGGCGCTCCGTCAGGTTTCGCACCCTTGGCTGCTATCCCCTCAGCGGCGCGACGATCTCGACGGCGGCAACTCTGCCCGAGATCGTACGGGAGATGATGGCATCACGCACCTCGGAACGGCAGGGACGCATGATCGACCGGGACAGTCCCGCATCGATGGAGCGCAAGAAAGCGGAGGGCTACTTCTGATGTCCTATCACGAGGCCCCCACGATCGCCGCAACCGACGTGCCGCGGCTCGAACAGGACGACGATCGTCCGACGCTGCGTTTCGTCACCTGCGGCAGCGTCGACGACGGCAAGAGCACGCTGGTCGGCCGCCTGCTCTACGATTCGAAGACGCTCCTCGACGACCAGCTCGACGCGCTCGCCTCGGAAAGCAAAACGTCCGGCACCGCCGGTGGCGATCTCGATTTCGCTCTGCTGGTCGACGGTTTGCAGGCCGAGCGCGAGCAGGGCATCACGATCGACGTCGCCTACCGGTTCTTCGCCACCAAACTGCGGCGCTTCATCGTCGCCGACACGCCCGGGCATGCGCAGTATACGCGCAACATGGCGACCGGCGCCTCCAACGCCGATCTCGCCGTGGTGCTGGTCGACGCCCGCAAGGGCGTGATCACGCAGACACGGCGCCACAGCCACATCCTGTCGCTGCTCGGCATCCGCCACGTCGTGCTCGCCGTGAACAAGATGGATCTGATCGGCTTCGACGGGGACCGCTTCGCGGCCATCACCGCCGAATATCTGACCATGGCCGGTCAACTCGGCATCTCCCGGGTCCAGTGCATCCCGGTCGTTGCGCCCGACGGCGACAACATCGTCGCCGCGAGCGCGCGGATGCCCTGGTACGCCGGGCCGACCGTCACGGCCTATCTGGAATCGGTGGACGTTGCCGGCGACGTCTCGCGGCGGCCGTTCCGGCTGCCGGTGCAATGGGTCAACCGGCCTCATGCGGAGTTTCGCGGCTTCTGCGGGCGAATCGCCAGCGGTACGATCGCGACCGGCGAGAGCATCGCCGTGCAGCCCTCGGGCCGTCGCACGAAAGTCGCGCGCATTCTCACACCCGGCGGCGAGCGCGACCGGGCTGTGGCGGGCGATTCGGTGACGCTGACTTTGGCGGACGAGATCGACGTCAGCCGCGGCGACGTGCTGACGGCAGGACCCGCGCCCCTGATCTCGGATCAACTGGCCGCCCATCTCGTCTGGTTCGACGACGAGGCCATGGTCCCGGGCCGGCGCTATTTGCTCAAATGCGGCACGGCCTCGACCGGCGCGGTGATCACGACGCTCAAGCACCGTATCGCCATCGACACCATGGCGCTGGAGAGCGCCGCCACGCTCGATGCCAACCAGATCGGCTACGTCCATTTCAGCCTCGACCGTCCGCTGGTGTTCGAGGCCTATCGCGACGACCGCGACATGGGCAGCTTCATTCTCGTCGATCCGATCAGTCACCGCACGGCTGCCGCGGGGATAATCGACCTCTCGCTGCGGGCGGCCACCAATATTCATTGGCAGCACCTTGCGGTGGATAAATCCGTGCGGTCACGGCTGAAGCAGCAGCGGCCCTGCGTGCTCTGGTTCACCGGCCTCAGCGGTGCCGGCAAATCGACGATCGCCGATCTCGTCGACCGCAGGCTTGCCGAACTCGGACGCCACGCCGCGCTGCTCGACGGCGACAATCTGCGCCACGGCATCAATCGCGACCTCGGCTTCTCCAGTGCGGAGAGGATGGAGAACGTCCGGCGCGTCGCGGAGATCGCAGCGCTGTTCGTCGATGCCGGCATGGTCGCGCTGGTCGCGCTGATCTCACCCTTCCGCAGCGAGCGCGAGCTGGCCCGCCAGCGGGTCGAGGCAGGCGAGTTCATCGAGATCCATGTCGCGACCCCGCTCGCCGAATGCGAGCGCCGCGATCCGAAGGGACTCTATCGCAAGGCACGGGCAGGGGAGCTGAAGGGTTTCACCGGCATTGATGATCCCTACGAGGCACCGCAGGCGCCGGAGATCACCATCGACACCTCGGAACTGTCAACCGAGGCGGCCTGCGAACGCATCATCCGCTATCTCCGGGAGCATGATTATCTGTAGCGGCCGGGACCGGTCTTGCCCGGCATCATCCGGGCGGCCGGCACAGAGCTCAGAAGTCGGAAGCGATGCCCTTGCGCTCCCAATCGCCATAGCGGGTCGGTTCGGGTCCTTTTGGCCCCTGCAACTCCTTTGGCGTCGCCTGGCCGTCGTTTTTGGCTCGGACTGCCGCAGCCTGCCGGCGCGCTTCGGCCTCGGCCAGCGCACGCTGGGCGGCCGGTGTGAGCTGCTTGCGGTCGGAAACGGGAGGCTGGTCACTCATCGTCGGCTTTCTAGCGCGGGACGGCCCGCGGCGCGACGCCCAATAACGCATTCCTGAAATGGCTCCGAAAGGGCTGAAAAACCCGGAAGCGATTCTTACATTTGGCATATTCGCGTGCCAGAGATCGCCTTCTCAAGGCATGCGCCCATTACGGCGAACTGCCGCTCGCTCAGAACCTTGTTTCCGCATGCCTTCTCAACGTTTCGCTCCTCCATCCGAAGTGCCCGGTCTCGCGGCGCGGCGGATTGCCGCCGACATCGTCGACGGCGTGCTGCAAAAGCACCGCACTCTTGACGAGCAGCTCGACGGCAGCGGCGCCCATCCCGGACTGAAGACGCTCCCCGATCGCGACCGCGCGCTGATGCGCCGCCTGGTCGCCACCGTGCTGCGCCGGCTCGGCACGCTCGGCCATGTGCTGTCCCGCTTGCTCGACAAGGGCATTCCCTCCGACGCGCCGCGCGCGCAGAGCGCGCTGTTGATCGGCGCTGCCCAGATCCTTTGGATGGATGTGCCCGATCACGCGGCCGTCGATCTCTCCGTTCGCCTCGTGCAATCCGACCGGCGCGCCGCGCGCTATGCCGGCCTCGTCAACGCCGTGCTGCGCCGCTGCGCCCGCGAGGGCAAGGCGCTGGTGGACGAGGTTGCGGCGCAGTCGCTGGACCTGCCGCCCTGGATGGTCGCGCGCTGGAGCGCGCATTACGGCGAGACGGTCGCAAGGGACATGGCGCTCGCGCTCAGCCACGATCCTTCGCTGGATCTGACCGTGAAGTCGGACGCCGCGCAATGGGCGAGCCGCTTACATGGCGAAGTGCTGCCAACGGGATCGGTGCGTACGGTGCTGCACGGCGCGGTGACCATGCTTCCCGGCTTCGCCGAAGGACAGTGGTGGGTGCAGGACGCCGCCGCTGCGCTGCCGGCCCGGCTGTTCGGCGACATCAAGGGCAAATCCATCGCCGATCTCTGCGCCGCTCCCGGCGGCAAGACCGCGCAGCTGGCGCAGGCCGGTGCGCATGTCACGGCCATCGACCGCTCGCCTGCCCGGGTGGCGCGGCTGCGTGAGAATCTGACGCGGTTGTCGCTCCAGGCCGAGACTGTCGTCGCCGACGCCGCGGAATGGGCGGGTCCGGCCGATGGCTTCGACGGCATCCTGATCGATGCGCCCTGCACCTCGACCGGGACGATCCGCCGCCACCCCGATGTCTCCTGGCTCCGTCAGGAATCCGACATCGCAGCAATGACCGTGCTCCAGCGGAGGCTGCTGCAAAACTCGGTCCCGCTGCTCAAGCCCGGCGGGACGCTGGTGTACTGTACCTGCTCGCTGGAACCCGAAGAGGGCGAGCATGCGGTCGCCGCGCTGCTGGCCGCAGAGCCTGGGCTTCGCCGGGTCCCGATCGATGCGTCCGAGGTGTCGGGGCTCAGCGAGATCGTCACCGGCGAGGGCGATTTGCGCACTCTGCCCAGCCATCTGCCGAACGCCGATCCCAAGCTCGGCGGGCTCGACGGATTTTTCGCGGCCCGGCTCGTTAAATCCTGATTTTGCACTGGATTTTGCAACCACGGCGCTGATTCGCGTCGTTCAAGGTGGTGTCGGCCGTCCGATTTTGGGATTAATAAGGATTCGTCGGAATCCTCTCCCCCATCAAGGCAAGGCGTGTCGGTCGCTCAACGCAGACGTATCTCGACGCTGGTGATGAACCGCTTCGCGCGGAACATGCTCGCGCGCGCGAGCGGCGGTTCCGTCGCCCTGTCGCGGGTCTGGCCCGGCCGCGCCGACCGGTTGATCATCGCGCCGCATGATCTGCGTACCGCAGACGCGACCCGCGCCGCCGAGATCTATGCCGGCCGCTTCGTCTTCGCCGGCAAGATCGTCAACTGCCACGGTCGTTCGATCTTCGATCTCGAGCCGCCGTCGGAGGATTGGGAGGTCGCGCTGCTCGGCTTCGGCTGGCTGCGCCATTTGCGCGCCGCCGACACCGCGCTGACGCGCGCAAATGCGCGCTCGCTGATCGAAGATTGGATCGGCAACCCTGCCAGCAAGCGCCGTCCCGTCGCGCGACGCGCCGACGTGCTGGCGCGGCGCGTGATCTCCCTGCTGTCGCAGGCGCCGCTGGTGCTCAACGACACCGACAACAAATTCTACCGCCGCTATCTGCGCGCGCTGGCGCGCGAAATCCGCTTGCTGCGCTACACCATGGTCAACATCCCCGACGGAGTGCCGAAGCTCCAGGTGCTGATCGCGCTGTGCTATGCGGCGCTGTGCCTCGCCAACCAGGCAAGTCACATCCGCAGCACCTCGAAAAAGCTCTCCGATGAATTGCAGCGGCAGATCCTGCCCGACGGCGGCCATGTCTCGCGCAACCCGGGCGCGCTGATCGAGCTGTTGATCGACCTGTTGCCGCTGCGGCAGACCTTTGCCGCGCGCAATATCGCGCCGCCGCCCGCGCTGCTCAACGCGATCGACCGCATGATGCCGATGCTGCGCTTCTTCCGCCACGGCGACGGCAATTTCGCGCTGTTCAACGGCATGAGCGCGACGCCCTCGGACCTGCTCGCGACGCTGCTTGCCTATGACGACACCCACGGCGCGCCGATGTCGAACATGCCGCACACCGGTTTCCAGCGCCTCGATGCGGGCCAGACCACTTTGATCATCGACACCGGCCCGCCGCCGGCAGCCAGCGTCAGCCACGACGCCCATGCCGGCTGCCTGTCGTTCGAACTGTCCTCCGGCATCAGCCGCATCGTCACCAATTGCGGCATGCCGGCCACGGGCCGCGACAATTGGCGGCCGTTCGCACGCGGCACGGCGGCGCATTCGACGCTGACCTATCACGACACCTCGTCATGCCAGTTCGTGGAAATGTCGGCGATGAAGCGGCTCTTGCACGGTGCTCCGGTCACCAGCGGCCCCGTCGAGGTCGAGAGCTATCGCGAAATCGTGCAGAACGGCACGCTGCTCACGACGTCGCATGACGGTTACCTGACAAAATTCGGCGCGATCCATCGCCGCGTGCTGATGATCGCCAATGACGGCGCGCGCATCGACGGCGAGGACACGTTGTCGCCGCCGCAAGGCGGACGCTTCAAGGGTCCGGATGCCGATTTCGCGCTGCGATTCCATCTGCACCCGGCGGTGAAGGCGAGCCGGCTGTCCGACGCCCGCGGCGTCATGCTGGTGCTACCGAACCGCGACGTCTGGACCTTCGAGGCGCTCGACGACAAGGTGGAGCTCGAGGACAGCGTGTCCCTGGCCGGCAATGACGGCCCGCGCCGCACCGCGCAGATCGTGATCCGCCAGGATGCGCGGCAGGCGCCCTCGATCCGCTGGAGTTTTGTCCGCTCCAGCGCCTCGCCGGCAGTCACGAATGCCCGCAGAAATGCGCGGCGGGAGCCGGAACTTCCGCTGTAGACGCATGTGATTCGGCCCGATCTGAACGTTGTGAAAGCGATCGAAAACTGCTATCGAGCCCTCGCTCGCGCGACTGGCGACCTTGGATGGAGCACCATCGGGAAGCGCGGGACTGAGAAGCCGCGCGCCTGGGCATAGACACTCCTTCAGACAGAGGATCTTGCTCATGACTGACCATCCCCGCCGCGTCACCCGCGCCCTTCTCTCCGTTTCCGACAAGACCGGCCTGATCGAATTCGCAAAGGCGCTTGCCGCGCACGATGTCGAACTGGTCTCGACCGGCGGTACCGCGAGGGCGATCGCCGCGGCCGGCCTTGAGGTGAAGGACGTTTCCGAGCTGACCGGCTTCCCCGAGATGATGGATGGCCGCGTCAAGACGCTGCATCCGAAGGTGCATGGCGGCCTGCTCGCGATCCGCGACAACAAGGACCATGCGGATGCGATGACGGCGCATGGCATCGCGCCGATCGATCTCCTCGTCGTCAATCTCTATCCGTTCGAGGCGACCGTCGACAAAGGCGCGGGCTTCGAGGATTGCATCGAGAACATCGATATCGGCGGCCCCGCGATGATCCGCGCCGCCGCGAAGAACCATGACGACGTCGCCGTCGTGGTCGAGGCGCAGGACTACCAGGCCGTTCTCGACGAGCTCGCCGCCAACAAAGGCGCAACCACGCTGAAGTTGCGCCGGCGCCTTGCTGCCAAGGCGTACGCGCGCACTGCTGCATATGACGCCGCGATCTCGAACTGGTTCAACCGCCAGCTCGAGATCGACGCGCCCGATTTCCGTGCCTTCGGCGGCCGGCTGATCCAGTCGCTGCGTTATGGCGAGAATCCGCACCAGACCGCGGCGTTCTATGCGACCCCCGACAAGCGGCCGGGCGTCTCGACCGCGCGGCAGCTCCAGGGCAAGGAGCTCTCGTACAACAACATCAACGACACCGATGCGGCCTATGAATGCATCGGCGAGTTCGACGCCAAGCGCACCGCGGCCTGCGTCATCGTCAAGCATGCCAATCCCTGCGGCGTCGCGGAGGGCTCCGACCTCGTCAGCGCCTACCGCAAGGCGCTGGCCTGCGATTCCACCTCGGCCTTCGGCGGCATCATCGCGATGAACCGCGCACTCGATGCCGACACCGCGCGCGAGATCACGAAAATCTTCACCGAGGTGATCATCGCGCCCGACGCAAGCGAGGAAGCGATCGCCATCATCGGCGCGCGCAAGAACCTTCGGCTTCTGCTCGCCGGCAGCCTGCCCGATCCGCGCGCGTCCGGCCTCACCGCCAAGACGGTGGCGGGCGGTCTCCTCGTGCAGAGTCGCGACAACGCCGTGGTCGACGACATGACCTTCAAGGTTGTCACGAAGCGCGCGCCCACTGATGCCGAGATGCGCGACCTGAAGTTTGCGTTTCGGGTGGCGAAGCACGTCAAGTCCAACACCATCATCTACGCCAAGGATCTCGCCACCGTCGGCATCGGTGCCGGCCAGATGAGCCGGGTCGATTCAGCGCGGATCGCGGCACGCAAGGCCCAGGATGCGGCCGCCGAGCTGAAGCTCGCCGAGCCGCTCACCAAGGGCTCGGTGGTGGCGTCGGATGCGTTCTTCCCGTTCGCCGACGGCATGCTGGCCTGCATCGAAGCCGGCGCCACCGCCGTGGTGCAGCCCGGCGGCTCCATGCGCGACGACGAGGTCATCAAGGCTGCCGACGAGCATGGCATCGCCATGGTGTTCACGGGCACGCGCCACTTCAGGCATTGATTGAATGGCGGTAGCCCGGATGGAGCGAAAGCGAAATCCGGGTTCTCGCCTCACGGAGAGACCTTCCCGGATTGCGCTTCGCTCCATGCGGGCTACGAAGCTACTCCCGCACCCGCATCAACAGCGCCAGCCCCGCAACGAAGAACACCACCAGCACGGCCATGCCGGCCTTCTGGCTCGCCGTCACCGCGGTGATCACGCCGATCAGCAGCGGGCCGATGAAGGACGTCACTTTCCCCGTCAGTGCGAACAGACCGAAATATTGCGCGATGCGGTCCTTCGGTGCGAGACGGATCAGGAGCGTGCGCGAGGCCGCTTGCAGCGGACCGCCGGCTGCACCGATCAGGCAGCCCAGCACCAGATAAGCGCGCTCTGACGCAGCGGCGAACAATGCACCGCCGGGCGTGGGCGGCGCGACCTTGATGAAGAAGATCGAATCCTTGTCGACCAGCAGGATTGCCGCCAGCGCCAGCAGCAGGATCAGCATGCTGCCGGCGATCACGCGCTTCGGCCCGAAGCGATCGTCCAGCTTGCCGCCAAACCACGCGCCAAACGCGCCGGCGATCGCGAGCATGATGCCGAAGGTGCCGATCTGGATCGTGTGCCAGCCGAACGTGCCGGCAGCATAGATGCCGCCGAAGGCATTTAGCGACACCAGACCGTCGGTGTAGATCATGTTGGCGAGTAGAAACGCCGCAAGCGATTTCTGCTGCGGCAGACCTTTGATCGATTGCTTCAGCTCCGACAAGCCTTCGTGCAGCGCCTCGCGCACCGGGCGCTTCGCCGGATAGTCCGGCGTGAACAGGAACATCGGCGTCACGAAAATGATGAACCAAAGCCCGGTCAACGGTCCGGCGGCGCGGTCGCCTTGATGGCTGACGGGATCGAGCCCGAACAGAGGCGTGAGACCGAGCAGCGTGCGACCGGTCTCGGGATTCGCGGCGAGCAGGCCGAGCACGATGATCAGGCTGACGATGCCGCCGACATAGCCCGTCGCCCAGCCGGTGCCGGAAAGCCGGCCGATGCGCTCCGGCGGCACCAGCGTCGGCATCATCGCATTGTTGAAGAGGGTGGCGAATTCCGCGCCGACGCTGGCGAGCGCGACCGCGGTGAGCAGCGGCGGAATGATCGAGGGATCGCCGGGCTTCCCGATCCACAGCGTGCAGGATGCCAGCACCAGCACGGCGCCGAATCCGGCGATCCACGGCTTCCTGCGGCCCGAAGCATCGGCGATGGCCCCCAGCACCGGCGACATCAGCGCGATCGCAAGGCCGGCGGCAGCCATCGCAAAGCCCCACAGCGATTGGCCGGCGGCGGGATTCGGCGCAATGGCAGTGGCGAAATAGGGCGCGAACACGAAGGTCGTGATCAGCGTGAAATAAGGCTGCGCAGCCCAGTCGAAGAAGATCCAGCTGACGACGGCGCTGCGCGGCGGATAGGTCCGCTGCGCGCCGGCGATGCGCGCATCCGGGGCGATCGTCGTCACTCCATAATCCTCATCACGAACAGTTTTGCCTCTGTCTGGGCAAACCGTATAGCATTGCAGCGCTGCATGTGAACTGCCCATGGCCTTTGCGGAAGTTTGATGATGTCGTCTTTTTCGACACGGCGGACATTTTTCGCCTTCCTTGCCACTCTGGCGTTCGGACTTCCGGCCGCGACCGCGCAGGATGCGCGGCGGGCCTATGTACCGCCCGCGCTCGACACGGTGCATGCCCTTCCCGCTGAGCACGGCATGGTGGTGGCGCAGGAGAAAATCTCTGCGCAGGTCGGCGCCGACATCCTGCGGCGCGGCGGCAATGCCGTCGACGCCGCGGTCGCGACCGGCTTTGCGATGGCCGTGACCTATCCACGCGCCGGCAATATCGGCGGCGGCGGCTTCATGGTGATTCATTCCACTGAGCGCAACGAAGACATCACGATCGATTATCGCGAGACCGCGCCGGCTGCGACCACGCCCCAGATCTTCCTCGGTGCCGACGGCAAGCCCGATGCGGCGAAGTCGCGGGATTCCGCGCTCGGCGTCGGCGTGCCCGGCACTGTTGCGGGTCTTGCGCTGGCGCTGGAAAAATATGGCTCGGGCCGGTTCACGCTGGCGCAACTGCTCGAGCCCGCAATCGCGCTCGCCCGCGATGGCTTCCTCGTCGGCGACGACATCGCCGACACGCTGCCGGGCTGGCACAAGCGGCTGGTGCGCTGGCCCTCCTCGGCCAGGATCTTCTCGCGGCCTGATGGCACGCCACTCAGTGAAGGCGACCGGCTGGTGCAGAGCGATCTCGCCGAAACGCTGTCGGCTGTCGCCGCACAGGGCCCGCGCGGTTTCTATGAGGGGCCGGTCGCGGAGAAACTCGCCAAGGCCGTGGCCGACGCGGGCGGCATCATGACGCCGGCCGATTTGAAATCATATCAGGCGGTGATCCGCGCCCCGGTGCGCGGCACCTATCGCGGCTATGACATCGTGTCGATGCCCTTGCCGTCATCGGGCGGCGTGGTGCTGGTGGAGACGCTTAATATCCTCGAAGGTTTTCAGCTCGCCGATCTTAAACAGGGATCGCCGGCTTCGCTGCATCTGCTGATCGAGGCCATGAAGCGCGCTTATGCGGACCGGGCGCGCTATCTCGGCGATCCCGCCTTCGTCAACGCACCGATCGGGACGCTCACCGCCAAAGATTACGCCGCTAAACTGCGGGCAACCATCTCCGCCGATCGCGCCACGCCGTCGAAACAGCTCGTTTCCACCGCGACCTCACCGCACGAGGGCAGCAACACCACGCATTTTTCCGTCGTCGACGGCAGCGGCAACGCAGTCAGCAACACTTATACGCTGAACTTCAGTTACGGCGTCGGCCTCGTCGCCGACGGCACCGGCGTGCTGCTCAACAACGAGCTTGACGATTTCACAGCGGCGGTTGGCGCTTCCAATGCCTACGGCCTTGTCGGCTACGAGGCCAATTTGCCCGGGCCGGGCAAGCGGCCGCTGTCCTCGATGTCGCCGACCATCGTCCTGAAGGACGGCAAGCCGGTTCTGGTGACGGGCTCGCCCGGCGGCAGCCGCATCATCTCGACCGTGCTCCAGGTGATCGTCAACGTGCTCGATTACAAGATGGACGTGGCGGCCGCCGTGGCCGCACCGCGGCTGCACCACCAATGGCTGCCCGACGAGGTCCGGATCGAGAGCGGCTTTTCCGACAATGTGCTGCTCGAGCTGAAGGCGATGGATCATCTCATCGTCACGCCGATGGGGCAGACATCGGCGAATTCGATTGCGGTGACCGCCAACGGTCCGCTCGGCGCGCCCGATCCGCGTAGCCGGGGTGCGGAAGCAGCGGGGCAGTAACTCTGTCGTTGCATGGCGCGAAGGCCGGCGGCCGGCTTGCGCAGGCCGCCGCGCGTGCTACCACCGCGAGGCCAAAGAGGCCGCAAAAGAAAACACTGTCGGGAAACGCACATGACCACCGTTGATCCGAACCAGCGCATCGAACGCGCCGAGATCGAGGACACCAGCCTTCTCGCCTTCTATCGCGACATGAACGCGCCTGAGCGGCGGACGTTCTGGGCCTGCGCCGCGGGCTGGGCGCTCGACGGCATGGACTTCATGATCTATCCGCTGGTGATCGGCACCATCATCGCGCTATGGAAGGTCGATGCGGGATCGGCCGGCCTCGCCGGCACCGTGACGCTGCTGGCTTCCGCCATCGGCGGCTGGCTCGGCGGCTATCTCTCCGATCATATCGGCCGGGTCAGAACGCTCCAGATCACCATCATCTGGTTCTCGTTCTTCTCGCTGGTCTGCGCGGTCGTGCAGAATTTCGAACAGCTCCTGATCGCACGCGCGGTGCTGGGCCTCGGCTTCGGCGGAGAGTGGGCGGCAGGCGCCGTGCTGATGGGTGAAGCGATCCGGCCGCAATATCGCGGGCGTGCGGTCGGCTCGGTGCAGTCGGGCTGGGCCGTCGGCTGGGGCCTTGCAGTGCTGTCGCAGGCGATCCTGTTCTCGGCCTTGCCGGCGGAGACAGCGTGGCGCTGGATGTTCGTGGTCGGCGCGCTGCCGGCGCTGCTGGTGTTCTACATCCGCCGCTCCGTGACCGAGCCGGAGATCGCGGCTGAGGCCCGCGCCAAGCAGGCCGCGAGCGGCAATCGCCCGGCGCTCTGGGAAATCTTCTCCGGTCCAATCCTGAAGACCACGATCCTGGCGTCGCTGATGGCGACAGGCTGCCAGGGCGGCTATTACGCCGTCACCTTCTGGGTGCCGCAGTTCTTGACCAAGGAGCGGCATCTGTCGATCGTCGGCTCGACCGGCTATCTCTCGACGCTGATCATCGGCTCCTTCATCGGCTATCTCACGGGCGCCTGGCTCGCCGACCGGATCGGACGGCGCAATCTCTTTCTGACCTTCTCGATCGGCGCAATAGCGGTTGTGCTGCTTTACACGCAGCTGCCGCTCACCAACGAGGTCCTGTGGGTGCTCGGCTTCCCGCTCGGCTTTTTCGCCTCGGGCTATTTCTCCGGCGTCGGCGCATTCCTGACCGAGCTTTATCCAACGCGACTGCGCGGCTCGGGCCAGGGATTTTGCTACAATTTCGGCCGCGGCATCGGCGCGCTGTTTCCGTTCCTGGTCGGAGCGCTGTCGGCGACGACGTCGCTTGCGAATGCGATCGCGATCTTCGCGGTGGTGGCTTACGCGCTGTTCTTCATCGCCGCTTTCGCGCTGCCGGAGACGCGCGGGCGCGTGCTGCACGCGGACTGATGAAGGCTAACTATCGTCCGACCTGATACGGCCCGCCCTTTTCGAGGGCGCGACTGTATGCCGGCCGCGCATGAATGCGCTCCAGGAACGCCATCGCCTTGGGATGGCCGAGCTCGAGCCCGCCGCGCGCCTGGGCTGCCTCGAGCGGAAAGCTCATCTGGATGTCGGCGGCGGTGAATTCGTTGCCGGCGAACCACTCGCTCTTGCCGAGCTCGCCTTCCCAATAATCCATGTGCTGCTTGATCTGCGGATTGACCAGTGCAGTGAGCGCCTGGTTCGAGACCTTGCGCACCAGCGGGCGCAGCAACGCCGGCGCGCGCTTCGGCATCAGCGTGAACAGCAGCTTGAGCAGCAGCGGCTGCATCGCCGAGCCTTCCGCATAGTGCAGCCAATAGGTGAAGCGCAGCCGCTCGGGCGTGTTCGGCGGCGGGACCAGCCGGCCGTTGCCGTAGGTGGCGATGAGATATTCGATGATCGCGCCGGATTCAGCGATGGTGTTGCCGTTGTCGGTGATGACGGGCGACTTGCCGAGCGGATGGATGGCGCGCAGCTCCTTCGGCGCGCGCATGTCCGGCTGTCGCTGATAGCGCACGATCTCGTAGGGCACGCCCAACTCCTCGAGCAGCCACAGCACGCGCTGCGAGCGGGAATTGTTGAGGTGATGAACGGTCAGCATCGCGTGGTCCCCGGGGCTAGGCGCGGTCGATCGGCCGCGCGTTCGTGCCAGCCTGGGAACACAATGTCGAGCCATCCGGTCGGATATTTTAACCCGGGTATATTGACCTGAGCAATTTACCCGGGTATTAAAGGACTCAACACGATCAATATGGCAATGATTCCAATGCAAAAGACTTTCACCGCTTTCCAAGGGCATCGCCGTCTGGTCTCCGGGCCGGCAGGAGAGGTCGCGCTGGTCATCAAGCGGATGGCGGAACGGCCGGACCAGCCCATCGTCATCTTCGAGGACGCCACGGGCCGGTCGATCGACTTCGATCTGCGCGGCGGAGACCGCGAGGTGCTGGCGCGGCTGGCGAAGCTTGTCCCGCCCCCGGTTGAGGACACCCCATCGCCGAGCGAGCCGCGCGGCCGCGGCCGGCCGAAGCTCGGCGTGGTCGCGCGCGAGGTGACGCTGCTGCCGCGGCACTGGGAGTGGCTCAGCGCGCAAGCAGGCGGCGCTTCGGTCGCGCTGCGGAAACTTGTCGAAGAGGCGCGGCGTGCCAGCGGCGACAAGGATCGCGCGCGGCAGGCGCGCGATGCGGCCTATCACTTCATGTCGACCATGGCCGGCAATCTGCCGCAGTTCGAGGAAGCTTCGCGCGCGCTGTTTGCGGATGACCGGCGGCGTTTCACCGGACTGATCGCAGATTGGCCCGCCGACATCCGCGACCACATCGTCAAGCTCGCCTACAGCGACCGCGCTTGAGCTTGAGGCGTTCGTACGCGCAACTCGCGCCCAACGTGTTCGCGCGCTCACAGTATTATGACCGTCATTAAACGGTGGACCTGTGGTGCGCGCCGCGCCACAATGGATGACAATACAGATCAAAAAGCTAGGTCAGGGAGAATGATTTTGACCCGCACAGCCCCGCAATTCCTGTTCGATTTCGGCAGCCCGAATGCCTATCTCAGCCACCTCGCGATCCCCGCCATCGAGCAGCGCATCGGCGTCAAATTCGAGTATGTGCCGATCCTGCTCGGCGGCATCTTCAAGTCGACCAACAACAAGTCGCCGGCCGAGACGCTTGCCGGCGTCAAAAACAAGCGGGAATTCCAGGCGGTCGAGACCGAGCGCTTCGTCAAGCGCTTCAAGGTCCAGCCCTATGTCTGGAATCCCTTCTTCCCTGTCAACACGCTGAACCTGATGCGCGCGGCGATCGCGGCGCAGCTCGAAGGCGTGTTCGAAACATACGTCGAGGCTGCCTTCGATCACATGTGGCGCGAGCCGAAGAAGATGGACGATCCGGAAATCGCGGCCAAGGCGCTGGCGTCCTCCGGCCTCGACGCGCAAAAGCTGTTCACCCGCGCGGCGGAACCGGAGGTGAAGGGCAGATTGATCAAGAACACCGAGGAGGCTGTTGCACGCGGCGCGTTCGGCTCGCCGACCTTCTTTGTCGGCAACGAGATGTTCTTCGGAAAGGAACAGTTGCGCGAGGTCGAGGAGATGGTCTCGGGGAAGTGATTTTCGTATGATGGACAGATCGAGCCATCATCTCTGATGTCGTCCTGGCGAAAGCCAGGACCCATAACCACCGAAGGCTGTGCTGTGACGAGCTGGGGCTCCAACTTGCCCGACAATATACAGTCGGGGTAATGGGTCCTGGCTTTCGCCAGGACGACAGCAAGAAACAACAAGGACAATCCCATGCGTATCCTCGTGGTCGGCGCTGGCGCCATCGGCGGCTATTTTGGTGGCAGGCTGTTGCAGGCGGGCCGCGACGTCACCTTCCTGGTCCGGCCGCGGCGCGCCAGCGAGCTCGCGAGCGCCGGCCTCGTTATCAAGAGCCCAAACGGGGACGTGACCTTGAACAATCCGCCGACGGTTCAGGCCGACGCGCTCAAGGAAAAATTCGATGTCGTGCTGCTCAGCTGCAAGGCCTTCGACCTCGATGACGCCATCAAGTCGTTCGCGGCAGCAGTCGGGCCGAATACCGCGATCATCCCGATGCTCAACGGCATGAAGCATCTCGACATCCTCGACGGCAAGTTCGGCAAGGAGCGCGTGCTCGGTGGCCTCTGCGCCATCGCCGCGACGCTCAACGAAAAGCGTGAGGTGGTGCAGCTGCAGCCGATGCAGTCGATCAATTACGGCGAGCGCGATGGCAAGCTGTCGGATCGGGTCAAGGCGATCGACGAGGCCTTCAAGAGCGGCATCGTTGGGGCCACCGCCAGCCAGAACATCATGCAGGACATGTGGGAGAAGTGGGTGTTCCTGTCCTCGCTGGCTGCGTCCACCAGCCTGATGCGCACCTCGGTCGGCAACATCCTCGCCGCGCCCGGCGGCAGGGATTTCCTGCTCGGCATGCTGGATGAGACCAGTGCGATCGCAGCCGCGTCGGGCTACTCGCCGGGCGGGCCGTTCTTCGAGCGCGTGAAGGGCAATCTCACCACCGAGGGTTCGCCGATGACGGCCTCGATGTTCCGCGACGTCAAGGCCGGCCTGCCGGTCGAGGCCGATCACGTCATCGGCGACCTCATCGAGCGTGCCGATGCCGCCAAGGTGCCGGTGCCGAAGCTGCGCATCGCGTACACGCATTTGAAGGCGTATGAGAAGCAGCGGGCGGGCTGACCGCAGCTTCCGCTATTTGAAATACGCGAGATAGTGCGAGACGGCGGTGATTTCCTCATCGCTCATGTGATAGGCGACATCGGCCATCGCGGCGCCGCCACCGCCGACGCGCTGACTGCTCTTGTAGTCTTGCAGCGCCTTGACGAGGTATTCCTCGCGCTGGCCCGCCAACCTCGCGACGGCCTTGGTGCCGGCAAAGCTATCGGTATGGCATGAGGCGCAGCGGCGGCCGGCGGCAACTTGCGCGCCCTTTTTCGACAGGTCCGGATCCTTGTCCTCCGCCGCTGTCGGCGGCGTCAGCGCGGCGAAATAGGCGCCGAGATTGCGGACGTCCTCGTTGGTGATCTCCTCGGCGATCGGCTGCATCTGATCGTTCTTGCGCGAGCCGGCGCGGAAGAACACCAGCTGCCATTGCAGGAATTGATCGGGCTGGCCAGCGAGCGAAGGGATGTTCTCGGTCTGCGAGATGCCGTTCTCGCCGTGACAGCCGGCGCAGACGGCGGCCTTCTCCTTGATCGCAGCATTGTCGGCGGCGCTTGCGGAGAGAGAACCGAGCGCGAGAAGCGCAACCGCGCTGATTGCGTGCGAGATGAACTGCCGGCGCATGATTGGGATTCCGATCTATCGAACGCGCCATTCCGGGCGAAGAAGCGCGAGCTATGATGCGCAATGGCGCATCTGAGAATTCCATAACCCGCGTTCGTGGCCAAGGGTTCCGGGCTTGCGCGCAAGGGGCGCGCAATCAGAAACGACGGCGTGCGAAATTGAAATGAGAAAGGCTGCGGCGCCGCTCGGCACCGCAGCCTCGTGTCATCTTGCGCTACTTCTTGCTGTAGCTGATGCGGTAGATCGCGCCGGCCCAATCGTCGGCGACGAGGATCGAGCCATCCTTGGCGAGGATGATGTCGTCGGGACGGCCGAGATAGCCCTGGTCGCCCTCGATCCAGCCGGAGGCGAACACCTCCTGCTTGGCGTTCTTGCCGTCGGGCCCGACGATCACGCGCATGATGCGGCCGCCCTGGTACTTGTGACGATTCCAGGAGCCGTGCTCGGCGATCAGGATGTTGTTCTTGTACTCGGCCGGGAATTGGTCGCCGGTATAGAACTTCATGCCGAGCGGAGCGACGTGAGCACCGAGGTTCAGCACCGGCGGCGTGAATTCGGAGCACTTGTGGCCCATCGCGAACTTGGTATCCGGCAGGTCACCCTGGTGGCAGTAGGGATAGCCGAAGTGCTCGCCGATCTTGCTGATCATGTTCAGCTTGTCCGAGGGCAGATCGTCGCTGATCCAGTCGCGGGCATTCTCAGTGAACCAGAACTTGCCGGTGCGCGGATCGACGTCGCCGCCGACCGAGTTGCGAACGCCGAGCGCGTAGATTTCCGCATTGCCGGTCTTGGGATCGACGCGGCGGATCTGCGAGACGCTGGTCGGGGGCACGCCGATGTTGAAGGGCGGTCCGAACGGAATGTAGAACCAGCCTTCCTTGTCGACCGCGATGTACTTCCAGCCATGCGCGGCATAGGACGGCATGTCGTCATAGACGACCTTGCCCTCGCCGGGATTGTCGAGCTTGTTCTCGATGTCGTCGTAGCGGATCAGCTTGTCGACCGCGATGACGTAGAGCGCACCGTCCTTGACGGCCAGACCCGTGGGCATGTTCAGCCCCTTGAGGATGGT
Organism: Bradyrhizobium sp. JR4.1; assembly: GCF_040548605.1. Classification (NCBI taxonomy): domain Bacteria; kingdom Pseudomonadati; phylum Pseudomonadota; class Alphaproteobacteria; order Hyphomicrobiales; family Nitrobacteraceae; genus Bradyrhizobium; species Bradyrhizobium sp. JR4.1. The sequence continues at coordinate 1,068,490 of NZ_JBEPRY010000001.1, read as the reverse complement.
CTTGACCTCTTTCTTTCCGTTGTTGTCCTTGATGGCGTAGACGTTGCCGAGGCCGAACGAGCCGACGAACAGCGTGCCCTTGTCACCCCAGGCCATCTGCCGCGCGGCCAGCACACCGGACGCGTAGACCTCCATCTTGAAGCCCGGCGGCAGCTTCACCTTCTTGACGATGTTGGCGAGTTCGGCGTCGGAGGCGCCGGTCGGCGGCCCCGATGGCGGCGCCAGGCCCTTCTGCGCCTCGGTCTCGTCGCCGAGGAACCAGTCGTCCGGCGGATGGGTCCAGAACTCCTTGGTGCCGGATTCGTATTTCTTCAGCGGCTTGTTCTTGTCCTGTTGCTGCGCATGACCGACGCTTGTCCCCGCGAGAAGGGCAACCGCTGCAAGCGCCAGGACGGATTGAAAGGCGGATTGAAAGACGGATCCATGGAATTTCATCGCGTCACTCCCCTAAGGCAGCCGTCAGGGCTGCACATTTATTTTATTTTGCTGTCGAGAGGCGAAGTTCGGACTCTGTCGAGAGGACAGACGCAGAAAGGTTAGCACATCTGCGAGCGGTGAGAAGCGCGCCGCGTGCGATGCGATAGCGCTCAGTAAAAATTGAGACGGAAAGTCAATGATGGCGAACGCCGCGACAACAACGCTCTCGCTGCAGCGCGGAATCAAGATCACGCGCGGCTAATTTACAGGCAGCAGGAGGTTCGGAACAAAAAAACGCGAAAACAACCCCATGCACAGTAGAACGGCTCCGGCCATCTTGCTGCCGGTGATTCCGGGTAGACATCTGACGAGTCGAGCGAATTAGCAAAGGTGGCGGCTACGGGGCGACGGGGTAGGGACCATCGTCGAAAATCGTCTCATGATAGCCTTTCGATCCGATATCGCGCGCCAGCGTGCTGCGAAAATCGCGATCATCGCGAAGACAGTTCAGGACATGCGCGAAGTCGAATTCGGGCCGCCAGCCGAGCTCGTGCCGCGCGCGCTCGTTGACATAGACGCGATCGATCGCGGGGAACAGGCGCCAGCCGCGCGCTGCGTAGAGCTCCGCACAATCCGGATAGAGCTCGCGCACCACACTGGCCGCGTCGCGCGCAAGCGCGGCGAGATGGCGCTGCTCGAACGGGCTCGTGGCCGACACGATGGTGCGGGCAAATCCGATGTTCGGCGCGCGCTCGACTGCGAGCAGATGGGCGCTCACCGCGTCCGCGATATCCAGCCGGCGATAGAGCAGCTCGTTGGCCTGCGCGTTCTCCGGCGCGTAAGCCGACCGCATCGCCGGATCGTCATCGTCTTCCGGGAAGAAGCGCGAGGTCCTCAAGATCACGACAGGCAGGCCGCGCTCGCGACAGAACAGCTCGCAGAGAGTTTCGGCCATCAGCTTGGTCGTGCCGTAGATGTTCTTCGGGATCGGCGGCAGGTCCTCGGTGACCCACACCGCGGCCTGTCCCGCCTCGGAGCGGAGCTGCGAGCCAAACGCGCTGGTGGTGCTGGTGAAGACAAAACTGCGCACGCCGGCCGCCACAGCCGCTTCAAGCAAATTGAGCGTGCCGGTGACGTTGGTGTCGATGAAGGCTTGCTTGCTGTGGGTCGCCACATGCGGCTTGTGCAGCGTCGCGGTGTGGATCACCGCGGTGACGCCGTCCATCTGGCGCCGCACGAAATCGGAATCGACGATCGAGCCGACAGCGTCGGTGAAGGGCGATGGCTTCAGGTCGATCCCACGCACAGACGAACCGCGCCCGCGGAGCGTGCGGAGAAGACCCTCGCCGAGATGGCCCGCGCTGCCTGTGACCAGAATTGTCATTCGTTACCCAATACAGCCGCCAGCGGCGTGGAAAACCACGTGCCCGTCCGGTCCGGCTGGATGCTTTGGGAAAAATTGGAGCGGGCGAAGGGGCTCGAACCCTCGACCCCGACCTTGGCAAGGTCGTGCTCTACCACTGAGCTACACCCGCATCCTGTGTCGGTCGCATGACTGCGCCGGCAACGGCTGTCGTATGCCAAAAGCGGGAGGGGAATGCAACAGCTACCGGCGGCATAGATGCGCAATCGGAGGCCCGATATCAACCCGAACGCGGCCAAATGACCCAAAAAGGCCCCGGAACCGTCGAATCGGCACGCACCGATTGAAATTCGGCCGTCCCGGCCCAATTTAGGGCCAACAGCGAAGCATATGAATTGGCGACGTGCTAAAGACCCGCCAATTCCAGACATCAGACGAGGGGATCCCGTGACGATCATCGACCAGGGTAACGGAGCAGCGGGCCCGGCTGCCGCCGATCTGATCAAGGACACGACCACCCAGACCTTCGTGAAGGACGTCATCGAGGAATCGAAGCGCCAGCCGGTGCTGATCGACTTCTGGGCGGAGTGGTGCGGCCCCTGCAAGCAGCTCACGCCCTTGCTGGAAAAAGCGGTCAAGGCCGCCAAGGGCAAGGTCAAGCTGGTCAAGATGAACATCGACCAGCACCCGGCGATCCCGGGCCAGATGGGCATCCAGTCGATTCCGGCGGTGATCGCCTTCGTCAACGGCCAGCCGGCCGACGGCTTCATGGGTGCGGTCCCGGAGAGCCAGCTCAACGCCTTCATCGAGAAGCTGACCAAGGGCGTGACCGCGCCGGGTGAGCCGAATATCGCGGAAATCCTCCAGGAAGCCGAGGCCGTGCTCGCCGAGGGCGATGCCGCCGCGGCCGCGCAGATCTACGCGGAAGTGCTGCAGCTCGAATCGACCAACATCGCAGCCCTGGCCGGGCTCGCGAAATGCTACGCCGTCTCCGGTGCGATGGAGCAGGCCAAGCAGACGCTCGCCATGGTGCCGGAATCCAAGCGCAACGACCCGGCCGTGAAAGCCGTGCAGACCGCGATCGATCTGGCCGAGCAGGCGGAGCAGCTCGGGCCTGTCGCCGAGCTGGAACAGAAAGTCGCCGCAAACCCGCTCGATCATCAGGCCCGATTCGACCTCGCGATCGCGCTCAACGCCCAAGGCAACCGGGCAGCTGCCACCGAGCAGCTGCTCGCGATCGTCAAGCGCGACCGCAAATGGAACGACGACGGCGCCCGCAAGCAGCTGGTGCAGTTCTTCGAGGCCTGGGGCGGCACGGACGATGCAACCGTCGAGGGACGCAAGCGCTTGTCGATCATCCTGTTTTCCTGACGCGCGCTGGCAAGGCCAGGGGACCCGGCAGATGCCGATCAACATCGAATATCGCGGGCCCGCCGACCTTCCGGAGATCCTTCCGGTGTTTCCGTTGCCGGGCGCGCTGCTGCTGCCGCGCGGGCAGATGCCGCTCAACATCTTCGAGCCGCGCTACCTCGCGATGATCGACGATGCCTTCCGCGATGGCCATCGCCTGATCGGCATGATCCAGCCCGACATCGCGCACTCGCCCAAGAATTCCGACAAGCCGGCGCTGTTCCGCGTCGGTTGTGTCGGCCGCATCACCCAACTCGCGGAATCTGGCGACGGCCGCTACATCCTCGAGCTCACCGGTGTCTCGCGCTTCAAAGTGCTCGAGGAGCTCGAAGTGCTCACCGCCTACCGGCAGTGCAAGGTGGATTTCTTCGCCTTCGTCGACGATTTCACGCCGCGCATGGGCGAGGAGGAGGTCGATCGCGAAGCACTGCTGACGGTGCTGGCGGACTTTCTGAAGGCCAACAACCTCAAGGTCGACTGGGAGGGCGTCGAGACCGCTCCCAACGAGGCGCTCGTCAACGCGCTGGCGATGATGTCGCCCTATGGTGTGGCCGAGAAGCAGGCGATGCTGGAAGCGCCCGACCTGAAGACCCGCGCCGAAATTTTGATCGCGGTCACCGAGATGGATCTCGCCAAAAAACGCACCTCAGGCGATCCGCCGCTGCAGTGACGGCCTGAACGCTCACGCAGCGCAGACGGCTGCTCCGGCATCTCGCAGCAGCATTTTCGCGATGCTGGATGCAGGCATCGGCCGGCTGAAATAGTAGCCTTGCGTTTCGGCGCAGCCGTCTTCACGCAGGATGTCCAGCTGCTCCCTCGTTTCGACGCCTTCGGCGGTCGTGGTCTTGCTCAAGCTGACTGCGAAACGAACGACTGCTCGCGCGAGATGTTGCGCCTCTGCCCTCGCGCTGGTCAGTTCGCTGACGAAGCTGCGGTCGATCTTGATCTTGTCGAACGGGAATCTTTGCAGAAAGCTCAGAGAAGAATAGCCGGTGCCGAAATCGTCCAGGGCGATTCGCACACGGAGCTGGCGCAGCTGACCGAGGGCCTCGAATACAGCTTCGCTGTCATGCATGATCGCTGTCTCCGTAACTTCGAGCTCGAGCCTGTGCGGCGCCACACCCGAACTCGCCAGCGCGCTGACAACGACCGGCACAAGCTCCTTGCTCCTGAATTGAGCGGGAGACAGGTTGATCGCGATGCTGAGATCGACAGGCCATTTTGCGGCTTCCGCACAGGCCGTCCTAAGGACCCATTCCCCCAGCGGCACGATCAGGCCGGTCTCTTCCGCAAGCTGGATGAATTCGCCCGGCATGACCAGACCTCGCTGCGGGTGATGCCAGCGCAGCAGGGCCTCGAAGCCCCTGGTCTTACCGGTCGCGGCGTCGATGAATGGCTGGTAATAGAGCTCGAAGTGACCGCCGGCAAGCGCATCGCGCAAGTCGCGCTCCAGATTCCGTCGCGCATGCATGATCTCGTCGAGTTCCGGCTCGAAGAAACGGAATGCGCCACGTCCACCATTCTTGGCCGAGTAGAGGGCGAGATCGGCGCTCTTCATGATCGCGTCGGGATCATTGCCGTCACGCGGCGCGATGGCAATGCCGATGCTGGTGCCTACGGTGACCCGGTGATCGCCGAGGTCGAAGGGTTTGCAAAGCGCCTTTCTGATGTTCTCGGCGAGGGTCGCGGCCTCCACGGCCGGGCTGGTCACGTAGTCGATCACCGCGAACTCGTCCCCGCCCAGTCGGGCGATCAACGCCGTTTCCGTGGTGCATTCGCGCAAACGCGCCGCGACGGCGCGCAGCAGGGAATCGCCCGCCGGATGTCCAAGCGTGTCATTGACTTCCTTGAAGCGATCGAGGTCAAGCATGAGCACGGCAAGATCAAGACCACCATTGCGCGTAACTGCAATGGCATGCTCCATCCGCTCTCTGAGCAGCACCCGATTTGGCAGGTCGGTCAACGCATCGTGTTGCGCCATATGGGTGATTTTGGCCTCGGACCGGCGTTGCTCCGTAACATCAAGATGCGTGGCCACCCATCCGCCGCCGGGCATCGGCTGTCGCGTCACGCAGATCAACCGACCATCCGCAAACTCGTCGATCCTGCTCGAGACTGTGTCGAACGGCAATGCAGCCAGTCTCGAGATGTATTGCCCGGCAGCGCCCTCGCTCGTATCGCCCTTGAGGATGCCGTTCACAACGCGGTGCTTGACGATGTCGACGTGCGGCGTCCCCGTCTTCAGCAGTTCCGGCGGCAGCCGATAGAGCAGGGCATAGCGCTCGTTGCAGACGACGAGCCGCTTCTCCGTGTCAAACATGCAAAGGCCCTCGACCATGTTGTTGATGGCCGTGTCGAGCCTGATCTTCTGGTCCTGGATTTCCTTTTGCGAATCTTCCACCTGTTGCCTGGCAAACGAAAGCTGAGTGATAACTTCCTCGAATCGGCTGGTTCTGGTCGCAAGCCGGCGATCCGCCAGCACGCCCACAAAACTCATCCCGAGCACCGACAGGGCCACGCCCGCGATTGCCACGGCGAGGAAGCCGGGAGAAAGCGACAGTGTGTCGCTTGCCAGCGTCGGGTCTGGAACGATCTGTACCGCCCCCATAGCCGTGAAATGATGCGACACGATGGCGAGCGTCAGCAGCAGCGCCGCAGCGAAGGTCCCCCACCTGTCCTTGCGACCCAGGGCGACCGCAAGTGCGGCGTAGCCTAGGACCATGCCGAGGGCGATCGAGATGAGCACCAGCTCCGGCGACCAGGTCACGCGACCAGGCACTTCGAGGGCCGACATGCCCAGATAGTGCATGCTCGCAATACCGCCGCCGATGATGCCGCCACCGGCAGCCGCGCGCCAGCGGCCGGGCCTGCCGACGGCAACGCCAAAACCTGCCGACGTCAGGATCATCGCTGCGGCGAGCGACAAAGCTGTCAGCGTGATGGCGTAACCGGTCGAGACGCCGGGCTCGTAGGCAAGCATTGCCACAAAATGCGTTGCCCAGATTCCATAACCGATGGCGGCGCCGGCGACCGCAATCCAGATCAGTCGCGTCCAGGCGCGCGATGCGTTCGCTCGATGAAAGATGCTGACGGCTACAATGCTTGCGGCGAAGCAAACCAGACCGGCGAGCATGACAAGCCGCCAATCGTGCTCTGCCGTGAGGCAGGTAAAAACGCGGAACATCGAAATCGCCTCCCTCGTCAATAAGCTCGACGATTGATCCGATTGGCTTTGGTCACGTTAATTTCTTGCAATGCCCGGTTGCATGCCTATCGGGAGGTAAACCCAACCTCGACAATGGCGCCGTTTGGCGGTAGCCGGTGCGGGCGAAGGACTTAATTCTCGTGGAACCACGGGTTTAGGCGGGCCCAAGGCTCCATCCGCTTGAATTAACCCGGTGCTGCTTAGAGGTGCCCGCGGATTCGTTTGCGGCCGGTGATCATCGCGCGGATCAGGTTCTCGCGCTGGAGACGCCCCATCAACAGCACGCCCAGGACGTGCAGCACGACCAGGACGATGACCGCGTCGGATGAATAGTGGTGGGTGTCCTCGATCCACCAGACGCCGAAGAAAGTGACGGTCACCGACATCGCGCCTGATATCGTCGAGACCGCGAGCGAGACCAGCAGCGCCACCAGCATCAACGTGCCGGCGGGATTGAGCCCGATATAGCGGCCGGTGATGCCGCGGCGCAGATTCCAGAGATAGCGTGGCGCGGCCCGAAGCCTGATGCCGACCATGCGGAAGCGCGAATAGCGGCTTCCCCAAAGACCCCAGACCAGACGGAACGCAAGAAGCCCGAGCACGGTATAGCCGACGATGCGGTGAAGTCCGTCATAGACGGTGGGCGTGAACCACGCGGCCAGAACGCAAGCCGCGAGCGCCCAGTGCCAGAGCCGCAGCGGGAGGTCCCAGACCGCGACTGTCCGCGAAGCGGCTCGATCCGCGGGGGTCCGGTTGGACCCCCTGCGTATTTGCGGTACCGTTTCATCGATCAAGCGAGGACCACCCTCAGGCCTAACTTTGCGCAGTTCATTTGGCGCGAGCCGTCTCGCGCGGTCTACTTCGCAATCGTGTGCTTCAGGCTCAGATCTTCGGGGCTGTAGAACAGCTCGTAAAGCTTGCCTTCCTTGACGCCGTAGACCTCGTAGCACGACCCTTCGATCTTTGAGCGCCGCACCTCGTAGCCGAGCGTCTTGGCCTTGGCTTCGGCTTCGCTCGCCGGCTTCCACGACGCCTTGTCGAGCTTGGTGCAGTCCTTGAAACCATCGGCCAAGGCTGCCGATCCCATGCCAATCCCGATCGTCAATGCAACGGCAGCAACACGAATAACCTTCACGAACGTCTCCTCTTCTGTCGTGGGCGCTACGCCTGAGGCGAAGCGGGACCGAAGGAAGCAAAGCACATGATGAAGTCAATGCGGTTCAGAAGCAGTTGGCTTTAGAGTTATTCTAACGATCCGAAAAAGCTCAGCGCTCTCCGTATGCAGCGCGTGTTTACAGCGACACTGCGGCCTTACGTCTCACGGTTTGATGGCAAGCAGATCGGGCGCGCCGCTCAGTAGCCGGCAACCGCCATCGCGACGACGGCACTTAGCGCCATCCATCCAAAATGCCGGCCGCGCGTGGCCCATGCGTTGGCGAAAGCAGCGAAGCCGAACACGCCGGCCATGGTGACGACGATCCAGTGGCGCGCCGGCTCCGATTGCATCCAGGGCGCCGCGATCAGGAGCGCACCTCCGCCGATCCAGGCGACGGTCGAGGCCTGCCACACCAGGCGGATCAGGGTGCGGAGCCGTTCCGGCTCTATGCGGGCGCGGGCAAAGACCTTGGTCTCGCCGAGAATGCCGTGAATGAGGGCCACGGCAATGGTCACGACCCCGGCGCACTGGAGCAAGAGATCACGCATCGTCAAAGCTCCCTGCAAATTTCGTCCATACAGTTGTGTATGGTGAGATAGGCGCTGGCCTGCCGGCTGTCAATACACTAGTGTATGGTTTGCATCCGGAATCCGACATGGCAGAACAGCTGAACGCCGACGACTGGATCAAACGGGGCCTGAAGGCGCTAGCGAGAGACGGCTTCACCGCGCTGAAGGCCGATCCGCTGGCGAAAGCCATGGGGGTCTCGCGCGGCAGCTTCTATTGGCATTTCGCCGATCTCGGCGCATTCCATGCCGCTCTCCTGAAGCGCTGGCGCGAGATCGCGGCCGAGCAGATCATCGCCGATGTCGAGGCGGATAGCGACGAGCCGCTGAAAGCGCTGCTGCGCAGGACTTTTGGCGCGCGGCTCGACCTCGAGCGCGCGGTGCGGAACTGGGCGGCCTTCGATGCGGCGGCACAGACGGCGGTGCGTGCCATCGACCGGCGCAGGCTCGACTATATCGAAGAGTTGCTGAGGAAGCGCGGGTTCGAGGCGGCGACGGCGCGAGCCCGCGCCCAAATCCTGTACTGGACGTTTCTCGGCTTCGCCCTGTCGGGCCCGCCATTGCCGGCCGCGCGGCTCGAGGGCCTGCTCGACGAGATCCTGCGGATGGCTTCGGCTTGAGCGACGCAATGGGCTGCTACGATTTTTTATGCTAAAGGCAACCGACCGCCGGAGACCCCCATGAACGCGCCCACCGAACGCCCCGAAGCCAGCGTCGATCCCAAATTGCTGGAGATTTTGGTCTGCCCGCTGACCAAGGGCCCGCTGGAGTTCGATTCTGCAAAGCAGGAGCTGATCTCGCGCAGCGCCAAGCTCGCCTATCCGATCCGCGACGGCATTCCGATCATGCTGCCGGAAGAGGCCCGCAAGATCGATTGAGAGACTTGTGGCCCGATGAGAGACTTGTAGCCCGGATGGAGCGCAGCGAAATCCGGGGTTCCTCGTATGACGCAGCGGCGCCGGAATACGCTGCGCTCCATCCGGGCTACCGAAAATCCTACAGCGCCTCGCCCTTCAACAGCCGCGGTATCTCACCGGTCAAACCCGCGGCTTGGCGGATAAAAAGATTCTTCAGCGGCGGGGCGCGATCGACGAGGCCGAGGCCGATGTCGCGGACGGTGCGCAGCAAGGTGGACTGGTTGGAGAACAGGAAGTTCAGCGAGTTGGTGGCAACGCCCATGGCCATGGTGTCGAAGCGGCGCCAGCGCTGGTAACGTTCGAGCACGTCGGCGGCGCCGATATCCATGCCGAGCCGCGCGGCATCGACCACGACCTCGGCCAGTGCGGCGACGTCCTTCAGTCCCATGTTGAGACCCTGGCCCGCGATGGGGTGGATGACGTGGGCGGAATCGCCGACAAGCGCGAGGCGCTGGGCAATGAAGGAGCGTGCGACGAAATAGGACAGCGGAAACGCGCGCGGCTTGTCGAGCGCCTTCACCTCGCCGAGATGCAGGCCGAAGCGCTGCTCGAGCTCGCCGTGAAATTCCTCATCGCTCAACGCAATGATACGCGCGGCTTCGCTGCGGCGCTCGGTCCAGACCAGCGAGGAGCGCTTGCCCGAAAGCGGCAGGATCGCGAACGGGCCCGCCGGCAGAAAATGCTCTTCGGCGCGGCCTTCATGATCGCGATCATGGCCGACGGTGACGACGATGCCGGATTGATCGTATTCCCAGCCATGGGTGGCGATGCCGGCGCGCTCGCGCAGTTTCGACTTCGCGCCGTCGGCCGCAACCAGGAGGCTCGCCGCAATGACGCTGCCGTCGCCGAGCGTCACATCGATGCCCTCGGCCCGCGCGTCGTAAGACGACACGGTGGTCGCGCGGAGATCAATGCCCTCGGCCTCGGCGCGGACCACCAGCGCATCGATCAGGCGGCGGTTCTCGACCATATGCGCGAAGGGCTCGCCCGGCGCGACATCGCCGGCAAAGTTGAGGAACGCCGGACGGGTGGCGTCTTCCAGCTTGGAATCGGTGACGGCCATGTCGAGGATGGGCTGCGCCTCGCCCCTGACGTCATCCCAGGCGCCGATCGCCTCGAACAGGCGGCGGCAGGCGGCCACGATCGCGGTGGCGCGCGGGTCCCGGCTCGGACGTGTGGAGAGCGCGGGGTCGGCGACGATGACGGGGATCTCGGGGCCGAGTCCCTGGCGCAACGCCACAGCCAGCGCCAGGCCCGCAAACGCGCCGCCACCGATGACAATGCTACCCTGTACCGACATATCCAATTCCCGGCTAAATCCTGGCCTTGCTAGCAGACTTGAGGTGGGCGAAACAGTGCGGTGAAACAAGGGCGGAAAGCCCCCATTGTGTCATTCCGGAGCAGCGAAGCCGGGGCGGCAAGGCGAAAGCTGAATTCCATGTCCAAGAGCCTGATCGACCTCATCTCGATCCTCGACCTCGAACAGCTCGAGGTGAATCTGTTCCGCGGCAACAGTCCGAAGACGAGCTGGCAACGGGTGTTCGGCGGCCAGGTGATCGGGCAGGCGATGGTTGCAGCGTGCCGCACCGTCGAGGGCAGGCTGCCGCATTCGCTGCATTGCTATTTCGTCCTGCCGGGCGATCCGCAGATCCCGATCATCTACCAGGTCGAGCGCCTGCGCGACGGCAAGAGCTACTCGACGCGACGCGTCACCGCGATTCAGCACGGCAACGCGATCTTCTCGATCATGGTGTCGTTCCATGCCGAGGAAGAGAGCGCGTTCGATCACCAGGACAAGATGCCCGACGTGCCGCGGCCGGAAAAGCTGACGGCGGAGGAGGTCGCGAAGCAGCCGATGTTCAAGGAGATGCCGGAGTTCATCCGCCGCTACTATGAATCCGACCGTCCGATCGAGCTGCGCCCGGTCGAGCTCGGCCGCTATTTCGGCCAAAAGATCGAGGACGGCCGCATCCATGTCTGGATCAAGACCGCGGCAACGCTGCCGGACGATCCGGCGCTGCACATGTGCGCGCTGGCCTACGCGTCCGACTTCTCGCTGCTCGACGCGATCATGGCGCGCTACGGCCGCACCCTGTTCGACAAGCGCATGATGCCGGCGAGCCTCGACCACGCGATGTGGTTTCACCGCCCGTTCCGCGCCGACGAATGGCTGCTCTACGCACAGGATTCGCCAAGCGCCCGAAGCGGCCGCGGCTTGACCCGCGGCTCGATCTTCAAGCCCGACGGCACGCTGGTGGCTTCCGTCGCGCAAGAAGGCTCGGTGCGCGAACGGAAAGCCTGAGAGGCATAAGCACGATCGATCGCGCTTATGCCTCTCGAGGTCAGGTCCGGAGCGATCCTCGCGGAGCCAGGACGGTCTCCGACGCGAACCAGTTCATGATCCAGCGATACACCCACGGGATCGGGATGATGAAGCCGCAAAGGAATGCAGCCACGATGCCCCGCCAGAGAATCCCGAGACCGCTGCCGTTGAAGACGATCTCGCGCCGCGTGCCTTCGATGCTGCGGCAGAACCAGCGCATTTGAGCCGCGGCGACCCAGGCCCAGCCGATGATGGTGATGATGGAGATCGCAAACAGCAGGCTCCAGCCGACATAGGCCCAGACCGTGCCGGTGAAGCTCAGGCCGAGCGGCTGCCCGTTGGAGGCGAGGTTCGCGACCATCCATTTGATCAGGAGCCAGTAGAGAACGATCTGGGCGATGAACAGCAAATTGCTCAGCAAGGGGACGCCGATCAACCCGATCACGATCGCCAGCACGATGAAGCCGAAATACCAGGGCACCAGCGCCATCGCATTGCCGGTGAAGCTGAGATTGGGCCGTCCGGGGACCTTCACGCAGGACACGATCCATTTCGTGTACCAGACGAACACCCACGGCACCGGGATGATGAAGCACATGCCGATCAGCATCACGATGCTGCGCCAGGTGAACTCGAGGATGCCGAAATCGACCGCCAGCGATCCTCCGGTGCCACCGCCGCCGTAACCCCCGGAGCCCATCATGGGCGGGCCGCCAGCCGGCATCATCGGGGGCGCACCGCCGCCGCTGATCAGGCCAGGGATTTCGGCCGCCTTCTGCCAGCCGGCCATGCCCTCCGACCACACCAGCGTATCGGGGCGCACGACTCCCTGGGCGACGAGGTCGCGGAATTGCCCTTCCTGGTAGGGCCCCTGCTGCTTGCCCTCGGATGCGTAGAACCAACTCGCCATGAAGCGTCCCCCCTCAAACATAGTTTTGTACCGGCCGCGACGCTTGGGTTCATCGCATCCATGCCAAAAACGCATTGTGGAGGATGAACGGCTGCCCTGTACAGAGGCGGCCGTTCACATAGCCCAACGATTTTCCGCTTCAATCTGCAACTTTTTTATGCCATTTGCCCGGAAAGATGCCAGATTGACGCAGCGCCGGGGACATACGGCGCGGCGCATCCCGGGGAATAGGCCTGACCATGAAACTCGTCGTCGCGATCATCAAACCCTTCAAGCTCGATGAAGTCCGCCAGGCACTGACGGCGATCGGCGTCCACGGCATGACCGTGACCGAAGTGAAGGGCTATGGCCGCCAAAAGGGCCACACCGAGATCTATCGCGGCGCTGAGTACGTGGTGAATTTCCTGCCGAAGCTGCGGATCGAGATCGCGGTCGCCTCCGATATCGCCGAGAAGGCGGTCGCCGTCATCACCGCGACCGCGCGCACCGGCCAGATCGGTGACGGCAAGATCTTCGTCACGCCGATTGATCACGCGACCCGCATTCGCACCGGCGAGACTGACAGCGACGCGCTCTGATTCTTGCTTTGACGCGTTTTCCTTTCGCGAACCGGTATCCACTTCGCGCGAAAACGCTCTTCTTCTTCGATCGCACCGGGCAACGGCGCCACGGCGTGCGACGCAATCAATAGCTGGGGGAAACGACATGGCGGGATTGTTGCGCCGCGCGGCTGCTATGGCCGCGCCGATCGGGCTTGTGTCGATCATGGCTTCGCCGGCGCGCGCCGCGGGCTCCGAGATCAACACCGCCGACACCGCCTGGATGATCGTCGCCACCGCATTGGTGCTGATGATGACGATCCCGGGGCTCGCGCTGTTCTATTCCGGCATGGTGCGCAAGAAGAACGTGCTCGCCACCATGGCGCAGAGCCTCGCCGCGGTGACGATCATCTCCATTCTCTGGGTCGCCTTCGGCTATTCGCTGTGCTTCGTCGGCGACGGCCCATGGATCGGCACGCTCGACCGCTGGTTCCTCGCCGGCATGACCATGGACAGCGTCAACCCGGCGGCGAAGACGATCCCGGAAGCGCTGTTCATGCTGTACCAGATGACGTTTGCGATCATCACGGTGGCGCTGGTCGCGGGCGCGGTCGCCGACCGGATGCGGTTCTCCGCCTATCTCCTCTTCTCGGTCGCATGGTTCATCTTCGTCTACATTCCGCTGGCGCATTGGGTGTGGGGCGGCGGCTTCCTCGCGAGCATGGGCGTGCTGGATTTCGCCGGCGGCCTGGTGGTGCATCTGTCGGCCGGCACCGCCGGCCTCGTCGCGGCGAAGGTGATGGGACGCCGTCACGGCTACGGCACCGAAAATCTTTCGCCGTTCGATCTGTCGCTCGCGGTGATGGGCACCGGCCTGTTGTGGGTCGGCTGGTTCGGTTTCAACGGCGGCTCGGCGGGCGCAGCCAATTCGCGCGCGGTGCTGGCGATCATCGCGACCCATCTCGCAGCCTGCTCCGGCGCGCTGACCTGGGGTGCGATCGAATGGTCGACGCGGCGCAAGCCGTCCGTGCTCGGCATGATCTCCGGCGCGGTCGCCGGCCTCGGCACCATCACGCCGGCCTCGGGATTCGTGGCGCCCTGGCACGGTATCGTCATCGGCGTGATCGCAGGCCTCGTCTGCTACTGGGCCTGCACCTGGCTGAAGCACCGGTTCGACTATGACGATTCGCTCGACGTGTTCGGCGTCCACGGCATCGGCGGCCTGACCGGGACCCTGCTGGCCGGCGTGTTCGCAACCAGCGCCATCGGCGGCACCGCCGGCCTGCTCGAAGGCCATCCGCAGCAGCTTCTGATCCAGCTGTATGGGGTCGCCGTCACCTTCGTCTGGTCGGCAGGCGTGAGCTTCGTCCTGCTCAAGCTGGTCAGCCTGTTCGTGCCGTTGCGCGTCTCCCGTGAGCACGAGCTCGAAGGGCTGGATATTTCGCAGCACGGCGAAGCGCTGCAGTAATTGGGCTTGCGCAACACATAAGCACGTGCTTATGTGTGGCCATGATCGAAGCTGACATCTTCAAGGCGCTGGCCGACCCGACCCGCCGCAAGGTCTTTGAGAAGCTTGCCGGCGGAAGCCTGAATGCGAGCGCTTTGCGCGACGGATTAGAGATCAGCCAACCGGCGATGTCGCAGCATCTTGCGGTGCTGCGCGGGGCGGGCCTGGTGCGCGAACAGCGGCAGGGCCGCTTTGTGAATTACGAAGTCGATCCCGAAGGAATTCTCGCCATCGGGACCTGGCTTGCGCGGTACCGCGCCTATTGGCCGAAACGCATGGATGCCCTCGCCGATCTCTTGAAGGAGATGGATCAATGAGCGACGCCGCGAAGCCTGATCCCTCCGACGCAGCTCTCGTCCTCGAATATGAATTCGATGCGCCGCCGGCCAAGGTCTGGCGCGCGGTGACCATTCCGGCGTTGCGCGAGCGCTGGCTGCCGGATTGCGACCTTGCGGGCGCCGAGCCGGAATCATCAATCCCAGGCCAGGAGGTGCGCTACCGGCTTCGCGATTCCGAACCGCCGTTTCGCGAAAGCCATGTCATCTTCCGGATCGAACCGAACGAGGATGGCGGCACCCGCTTCCGCATCATCCAGCAAACCTGCATGAAGCTGCCGCAGCCGGCCAACAGCAATGGCTGCCTGATGCGCGCGGCCGCCTAACACCAACACCACTTCACCACCCGCAGACATGGAGGTCGCCGATGCGCGACATGCTTCAGCTCGTCCCTATGGTCGTCGAACAATCCGCCCGCGGCGAACGATCCTTCGACATCTATTCGCGCCTGCTGCGCGAGCGCATCATCTTCCTCAACGGCGAGGTCAATGATGCGATGTCGGGCCTCGTCTGCGCGCAGCTCTTGTTCCTGGAGGCGGAGAATCCGAACAAGCCGATCAATCTCTACATCAATTCCTATGGCGGCGTGGTCACCGCTGGCCTTGCGATGTACGACACCATGCAATTCATCAAGGCGCCGGTGCATACGCTGTGCATGGGCACCGCGCGCTCGATGGGCTCGTTCCTGCTGATGGCCGGCGAGCCCGGTCACCGCGCCGCCCTGCCCAATGCGAGCCTTCACGTGCATCAGCCGCTCGGCGGCTTTCAGGGCCAGGCGTCCGACATCCTGATCCATGCCACCGAGATGCAGGAAACCAAGCGGCGCATCATCCGGCTCTATGCCCAGCATTGCGGGCGCCCCGAACCGGACGTGGAACGGACCCTGGACCGCGACCACTTCATGACCGCGCAGCAGGCGGTCGACTGGGGGCTGATCGACCGGGTGTTCACGGAACGCAGCGCCGCCTGACGGTCTCTGCCTGCAACCGTCCGGCGAGCTCGCCCCGCGGCCGGTTACGCGCATTCCGTGAGCACAAGTGCGGGGGGTCCGATATTTCGCCGCACGACAAGCCCTGCAACAGGCGTCCGCCTTACGGAAATACCGTTCTGCTGCCCGGCGCATGAGCATCAATGTGTCGGCAGCTTGACGTGCCTTTATTTTAATCAGGCATGGTCAGGTATTGAGCGCGGCGTAATAGCGCACCGCACCGCACTACGCGTCAAACGCGAAAACACCCGTTTTCATAGCCCGTTAGCCAACACGCCCGATCTGGCACGGCATTTGATTCTAAGGGTCCTGGCTGTGCCCGCGTAGTGAACTTTCTCCCTCGTGGCGAACCAGTCGAGAAACGCCCGGCCACGTCCGGACCGGGCCCAAGCGGGGATAGGACCCATGAAAATTGTTATGGCGATTATTAAGCCATTCAAGCTGGAAGAAGTCCGTGACGCCCTGACCGCCATCGGCGTTCACGGTCTCACGGTGACGGAAGTCAAGGGATATGGCCGCCAGAAGGGCCATACGGAAATCTATCGCGGCGCCGAATATGCCGTGAGCTTCCTGCCCAAGATCAAGATCGAGGTCGCTGTCGCCTCCGACCAGGTCGACAAGACCATCGACGCCATCACGACCGCCGCGAAAACCGGTCAGATCGGCGACGGCAAGATCTTCGTCATCAATCTCGACCATGCGGTTCGCATCCGCACCGGCGAGGCCGATGCTGCGGCCCTTTGATTTCGCGCTCAATCAAAATTCAATCAGGAGTAAATGAAATGACGTTTAAGCGTCCCTATGGCGCGGGATTGGCGGCTCTCGCAGTCGGCCTGTTCGCTGCGACCGCAGCCTATGCCGAGCCAACGGTCAACAAGGGAGACAACGCCTGGATGCTGACATCGACAGTGCTCGTGCTGTTGATGACGATCCCCGGCCTCGCGCTGTTCTACGGCGGCCTCGTCCGCTCCAAGAACATGCTCTCGGTCCTGATGCAGGTGTTCTACACCGTCTGCGTCGTCACCGTGATCTGGGCCGTGTACGGCTACAGCCTCACCTTCACCGGCGGCTCGGACTTCATCGGCGGCTTCTCCAAGGCCTTCATGATGGGCGTCACCACCGACTCGAAGGCTGCGACCTTCTCGGTCGACGCCAACATCTCGGAGCTCATCTATATGTGCTTCCAGATGACCTTCGCAGCGATCACGCCCGCCCTCATCGTCGGCGCCTTTGCCGAGCGCATGAAGTTCGCGGCGATTGCGCTCTTCATCCCGCTCTGGGTCACGCTGATCTACTTCCCAATCGCGCACATGGTCTGGTATTGGCCCGGCCCGGACATGATCCAGGACGCTGCCAAGGCTCTGGCTGCTGCGGCTGATGGCGCGGCGAAGACCGCGGCGCAGGCCAAGCTCGACGAGATCAACGCCGACGCAGGCTGGATCTTCAAGAAGGGCGCGATCGACTTCGCGGGCGGCACCGTGGTGCACATCAACGCCGGCATCGCAGGCCTCGTCGGCGCTCTGCTGATCGGTAAGCGCGTCGGTTACGGCAAGGAGCTGATGGCTCCGCACTCGCTGACCATGTCGATGATCGGCGCCTCGCTGCTCTGGGTCGGCTGGTTCGGCTTCAACGCCGGCTCCAACCTCGAAGCCAATGGCGGCGCAGCGCTTGCCATGACCAACTCCTTCGTCGCCACCGCAGCCGCCGCGCTGTCGTGGATGTTCGCGGAGTGGATCATCAAGGGTCACCCGTCCGTGCTCGGCGTCATCTCCGGCGCTGTCGCGGGCCTCGTGGCCGTCACGCCTGCCGCCGGCTTCTCCGGCGTGATGGGTGCGATCGTCCTCGGCCTCGTGGTCGGCGTGGTCTGCCTGTTCTTCTGCACCGTCGTGAAGAACGCGCTCGGCTACGATGACTCCCTCGATGTGTTCGGCGTGCACTGCGTCGGCGGCATCATCGGCGCCCTCGGCACCGGCATCCTCGTCAATCCGGCGTTGGGTGGTGCGGGCATCATCGACTACACCGCGATCCCGCCGAAGGTTGCCGATTACGACTTCGCAGCGCAGATGATCTCCCAGGTCTGGGGCGTCGGCACCACGCTGGTGTGGTCGGGTATCGGTTCGGCGATCCTCTACAAGGTCGTCGATGTGATCGTTGGCCTCCGCGCCAATGTCGAGAGCGAGCGTGAAGGCCTCGACATCACCGAGCACACCGAGCGCGCCTACAACATGTAAGTCTCCTCCCGGGCGCGGCCTCCTCGGAGGTCGCGCTCACAACTACGGTTTGGGGCACATACCCGGCAATGTCCCGGCCGTTGAGGGGCTCCAGCGCAAGTTGGAGCCCCTTTCTTTTTGGACCCGAGCACCGCTGGGCCGTCATAAGTTAAATTGCATTGCTGCGAGCTTGTTGAATATCATGCTCCCCATTTGGAGCAGGATTTCATGCGTCTGCCCTATTGCCTGGTCTGGTGCTTCCTGTTGCTCGCTTTGTCGAGCCTCGATGCCCGTGCGGACAAGCGCGTCGCGCTGGTGATTGGCAACGGCGCCTACCGAAACGTTCCCACGCTCGCCAATCCGACCAATGATGCGGCCGATGTCGGCGCGGCCCTCAAGCGATCGGGGTTCGATCCTCTGGTCGCGACCGACCTCGGCCAGTCCGCCATGCAGGACACCATTCTTCGCTTCGCGCGTGAGGCTCGCGGCGCCGATGTCGCCCTGTTCTACTACAGCGGGCACGCGCTCCAGTTCGCCGGCGTCAACTATCTGGTGCCTGTCGATGCCGTCGTTCGCGACGAGGTCGATCTGCGCCGCCTGGTACGCGCCGACGAGATCCTGGCGGATCTCCAGCAGGCGAAGAACCTGCGCATCCTCGTGCTCGACGCCTGCCGCGACAATCCATTTGCCGACGAGTTGCGGCGAAACGTCGGACAGGGCCGTGGCGTCACCGTCTCTCGCGGCCTCGCCAAGATGGAAAGTCCCGAGGGCACCATCATTTCCTACGCGACACAGGCCGGCCGGACTGCCGACGACGGCAGCGGCCGCAACAGCCCCTATACCAGCGCGTTCCTGGAGCACATCGGCGACAAGGGCAACGTCAACACGGTATTTCAGACGATCAGCGCCGGCGTCTACCAGCGCTCCAAAGGCTTGCAAGTGCCGGAGCTGTCGCTGTCGTTCTTCGGCGAGTTCTACCTCAACGGCAAGCCCGAAACGGCGGCGTTGTCTCCTGCGACGCCTCAGGTCGATCCCTGCGCGGAGGCCAGCGACCATTGGCGTAGCGCGGAAGCGCTGGGAACGCTCGCGGCGTTCAAGGATCACCTCGCACGCTTCCCGGCGTGCGCGTTCGCAGATTTGGCGAAATCGCGCATCGAGACTTTGGCGAAACCATCAGACGCCGCCAAGCGCGTAACCGCGTTCGATGGAACCTGGATCGCGAAGGAAACTTGCGAGAACAAGCCCCCGTTTCCCGAGGCCTATTTCCAGTATGCGCTGCGCGTCAAGGATGGCGTGCTGCACACTCTCTCCGGGGAAGAGGGCAAGCCCGGTGCCACAATCTATGACGGGAAGATTGAAGCGGACGGCAGCGCGACTGTCACCGTCAACGGGCTGATTGGCGAAAAGGATCCGCTTCGCCGCACCGCCGGCGCGCCCTATCAGTACAAGCTGGCACTCGAGCTGAAAGAAACCACCGGCGCCGGCGTCCGCACCGAGACCGGCCGACCGTGTCGGATGGAGCTCTCCAAGCTGACGACACCGAGCCCCGCTGCAAGTCCGGGCCAACCTGATTCGAAGCGGCCGACCAAGCGCGACGACAAGAGGGCCGTGCTGCCGCCAGATCAGGCCGGAGCAGGGCAACCACGGCAGACCGGAAGCGGCATGAGCTGTTCGTTCATGCGAAGCAGGTGCGCCACGGCGTGCGTCAGTATGGGCGGCCGCGCGGATTGCGCTTCAACCGCTTGTCCACGGCTGGAAGCCGAGTGCATGAGCAGCGGTTGCTGGCGCGGCCGGGGATTCAACGGCTGCGGGCTTGCCAAGCGATAGATGCACGAACCGGCTGCGGATGGTCTGCCTTTGTCCGCTCGCAAAGAAAAAGATTGCCATTCCGCACCGCTGGCGCAGAAATATCGACCACAAGAAACAACAAAAGGGAGGTCGTCATGCGTTTGGAAGGCGGATGCTATTGCGGCGAAGTGCGCTATGTCGCCGAGGGCGACCCAATGATGCAGGCGCAGTGTCATTGCCGCGAGTGCCAGTACATCTCGGGCGGCGCGCCCAACACCTTCATCGCGATGCCGGCGGCCGGCTTCAGCTACATCGCCGGGCAGCCCAAGCAGTTCACCCGCAAGGACCTCGAGCGCGCCGTCACGCGCGAATTCTGCGCCGAATGCGGCACCCATCTGGTGACCAAGGTTCCGGGACTGCCGGCTGCGATCCTGAAGGTCGGCACGCTGGACGAGCCTGCGCAGTTCCATCCGCAGATGGCGATCTACACCTGCGACAAGCAGGACTTCCACGCGATCCCCGCGGGCATGGCGACATTCGAGAAGCTGCCGGCGCACTAGAGCCGCGATGACGGCGCGCTCCCTCCCTCGCATGCGGGGGAGGGCTGGGGAGAGGGTGCCTCAACATCGGGACAGTCCCTGTTTGGAGAGAACCCTCACCCACGCCTCCGGCGCGACCTCTCCCGCAAGCGGGAGCGGTAAGAACCGCCGCAGCCATCCCGTTGTTATCCGGCCTTATTTTTCCTGCTCTGGACGGAGCCGGCGACCGATGGTTAATCGCGTCTTAACCTCGCCCTATCTATGGTGAACTGAACCGCTTCCCGTCGGCGCCTTGCTGCGACCGGCTGTTCCAAGAGTGCTGGCGTCCAGAATGGCTATGACCGCTTCATCCCGTGCGCCGCAGGACAGTGGAAGCTCCGATAGCGAACGCTCTCCCTTCGTCCGGCTGAACGAGCTGCTGGCACCCCATCAGCCCGGCAAGCCGTTGATTTCGCTTGCCGTCGGCGAGCCGCAGCATCCCGTGCCCGACTTCGTCGGCCCGGTACTGGCCAAGCACATCGCCGATTTCGGCCGTTACCCCGCGAACAAGGGCACCGACCCGTTCCGCAAGGCTGCGGGCGCCTGGCTGTCGTCGCGTTTCAGGCTGCCGCGCGCGCTCGATCCCGAGAGCGAGATTCTCGTCCTCAATGGAAGCCGCGAGGGGCTGTTCCTCGCCGCGATCGCGGCGGCGCGCTATGTCGGCCCACGTCCCGGCAAGCCCGCGATCCTGATGCCGAACCCGTTCTATCCGGTCTATGGCGCCGGCGCCCGCGCCGCGGCTTGCGAACCGGTCTACCTGCCGACCACGGCCGAGAACGGCTTCCTGCCCGATCTCGACGCCATCGACGAGGCGACGCTGGCGCGCACGGTGGCGTTCTATCTGGCTTCGCCCGCCAACCCGCAGGGCTCGGTCGCCTCGCGCGATTATTTCACGCGCCTGAAGCAGCTCGCCGACCGCTACGGCTTCGTGATCCTCAGCGACGAGTGCTATTCGGAGATCTACACCCGCGAAGCGCCCGGCAGCGCGCTCGAATGCGCCGGCCCTGATTTCACCCGCGTGGTCGCGTTCCAGTCGCTGTCGAAGCGCTCCAACCTGCCGGGCCTGCGCGTCGGCTTCGCCGCCGGCGACAAAAAACTCATCGGCATGTTCCTCGAGCTGCGCAATATCGCGGCGCCGCAGGTGCCGGTACCGCTCCAGCATGTCGCGACCGTCGCTTACGGCGACGAGGCGCATGTCGAGGAGAACCGCAGGCTGTACCGGATCAAGTTCGATCTCGCCGACCAGATCATCGGCAATCGCTACGGCTATCGCCGGCCCGACGCCGGCTTCTGCGTCTGGCTCAACACGTCCGAAATCGGCGACGACGTGTCTGTGTGCCTGAAACTCTTCAAGGAAGCAGGCGTGCGCGTGGTGCCCGGCAGCTATCTGGCGCGGCTCCAGCCCGACGGCTTCAATCCCGGCGCAGGCTACATTCGCCTTGCGCTGGTGCAGGATGGCGAGACTACGGCGCAGGCGCTGCACCGCCTGGTCGAGACTCTGGGTTAGGCGGGGCCCGTGAGCATGTCGACAATCGAACGTGTCATTCCCTTGGTCGGCCATCTGCCGCCCTCGATCCGCGAGGGGTTGGCGCGGCGCGTGCGCGAGCTCAGCGGTCTCGGCCTGATCGCATTGTCGGGCGTCGCCTCGGCGGCGCTGATGACCTGGTCAGTGCAGGATCCCAGCCTCAGCCACGCAACGTCGCGGCCGATCCGCAACATTCTCGGCTATGCCGGCGCAATCGGCGCTGACCTTGCGATGCAGATCCTCGGGCTCGGCGCGATCATGCTGGTCCTGACGATCGCGGTCTGGGGGTGGCGCATGCTGACCCATCGCCCGTTCGACCGCGAGGCGCTGCGGCTCGGCTCCTGGATTCTCTGCACGGTGATCGCGGCGGGCTTCGTCAGCTGCTGGCCGCATGGCGGCGCCTGGCCGCTGCCGACAGGCCTCGGCGGCGTGGTCGGCGATGCCTTGGTTCGCGCGCCCGCGGTGATCTTCGGACCGCCGGGCATGATCTATCGCATCGTGCTCGGCACGATCCTGTTCGCGGCGATGGCGGCGACCTTCCTGATCGCCTGCGGCCTCGGCGCACGCGAGCATGACGACGAACTCGCGGACATCGAGGACGACGACAAGCCGCTCGAACAGGACGAGGACAGCGATCGCGGTTCGGTGTCGCTGGGCTGGCTGTTCCATGCCTTGATGAGCACGAAGGCGCGACTGACCTGGTTGCTTGGTGCGGCCTACCGCTCGCTGGTCTCGAGCGGACCGAAGACCAAGGCCGTTGCATTCAGCCGCCAGGAGCCGAAGCTCGGTGGCGGCCGCACCGCGCCGTCGATCTCGCCCCAATCCGAAGACGAGCACGACGAGGACGAACACGAGGACGACGAGGAGGAGGAAGAGGAGGAGGAGCCGGCCGCGCGCGCCCCGCGTAAGAAGGCTGCGCCCAAGGCCGCTTCCAAGAAATCCTCCGACAAGTTCGAGCTTCCGTCCGTGTCGGTGCTGGCCGCGCCGAAGGCCGGCGATCGTCAGCCGCTCAGCAAGGCCGAGCTGGAAGCCAATTCGCGCGC
Source organism: Bradyrhizobium sp. JR4.1 (assembly GCF_040548605.1). Classification (NCBI taxonomy): domain Bacteria; kingdom Pseudomonadati; phylum Pseudomonadota; class Alphaproteobacteria; order Hyphomicrobiales; family Nitrobacteraceae; genus Bradyrhizobium; species Bradyrhizobium sp. JR4.1. The sequence goes on along the minus strand of NZ_JBEPRY010000001.1, from coordinate 1,045,710 downwards.
GCTCGAAGGCGTGCTGCAGGATTTCGGCGTTCGCGGCGAGATCGTGAAGGCCCATCCGGGTCCCGTGGTCACGCTGTACGAGCTGGAGCCGGCGCCGGGCATCAAATCGTCGCGCGTGATCGGATTGTCCGACGACATCGCGCGTTCGATGAGCGCGCTGTCGGCGCGCGTCGCCGTCGTGCCCGGCCGCAACGCCATCGGCATCGAGCTGCCGAACGCCCATCGCGAAAAGGTCTATCTGCGCGAGCTGCTGGTCGCCAAGGAGACCGTCGATTCGGTTGCGAAGCTGCCGCTCTGCCTCGGCAAGACCATCGGCGGCGATCCCGTCATCATCGACCTCGCACGCACGCCGCACATGCTGATCGCCGGTACCACCGGCTCCGGCAAATCGGTCGCCATCAACACCATGATCCTCAGCCTGGTCTACCGGCTGCGCCCGGACCAGTGCCGCCTGATCATGGTCGATCCGAAGATGCTCGAACTCTCCGTCTATGACGGCATTCCCCATCTGCTCACGCCCGTCGTGACCGACCCGAAGAAGGCGGTGGTCGCGCTGAAATGGGCCGTGCGCGAGATGGAAGAGCGCTACAAGAACATGGCCAAGCTCGGTGTGCGCAACATCGACGGTTACAACACGCGCTTGCTCGAATTGAAGGCCAAGGGCGAAGAGCCAACGCGCACGGTGCACACCGGCTTCGACAAGGAAACCGGCAAGGCGATCTACGAGGAAGAGAAGCTCTCGCTCGACCCGCTGCCCTACATCGTCATCATCGTCGACGAAATGGCCGACCTGATGATGGTTGCCGGCAAGGACATCGAAGGCGCGGTGCAGCGTCTGGCGCAGATGGCGCGCGCAGCCGGCCTGCACGTGATCCTCGCCACGCAGCGTCCATCGGTCGATGTCATCACCGGCACCATCAAGGCGAACTTCCCGACCCGCATCGCCTTCCAGGTCACGTCCAAGATCGACAGCCGCACGATTCTCGGCGAGATGGGCGCCGAGCAGCTGCTCGGCCAGGGCGACATGCTCTACATGGCCGGCGGCGGTCGCATCAGCCGCGTGCACGGACCGTTCGCGTCGGACGACGAAGTCGAGAAGGTGGTGCGCCACCTCAAGACGCAGGGACAGCCGGAATATCTCGAAGCCGTCACGGCCGAAGAACCCAGCGAGGACGAGGACGGCGCGGTGTTCGACGCCTCCGCCATGGGCGCGGATGGCGGCGGCGATTTGTTCTCGCAGGCCGTTGCGATCGTCAAACGCGACCGCAAGGCCTCGACCAGCTACATCCAGCGCCGCCTGCAGATCGGCTATAACCGCGCCGCATCGCTGATGGAGCGCATGGAACTGGAGGGCATCGTCGGACCCGCCAACCACGCCGGCAAACGCGAGATTCTGGTCGAGGAAGAAGACAGCCATATGTGAGGCGAGCCGCCTCGGACCACCATTTCACGCAAAAACGTTATCTGCTTTTGGCCGAAATCACGCTAAAAGGGCGCCCAGCCACACAGGACGACGCGTTGATCAGACATCCGGACATTCGATTCGCTGCCATCGTCGCCGCGCGAAGCGCGCGCATGGCCGGCGTGATTCTCGTCACCGCCGCGATGGTGAGTGCGGCGTCGTTCGCGCAGACCGTTCCCGTGCCGAAGCCTGCACCGAAGGGCCGCGATGGCAGTCCGGCCGGTGGAGGACCCACGGTCACCGGCGCGACCCAGACGCCGCCGAATCCGGTGATTCCGGATCCGCGCCGCAACGTGCCGAGCAGCATCTTCCAGACCTTCGATGCCAACCAGAAGGCCCAGGCGGCCAAGGTCAGCGCCTATCTCTCATCATTGTCGACGCTAGTCGGAAATTTCGTCCAGGTCGGCCCCGACGGCAGCAAGACGCAAGGCGACTTCTACATCCAGAAGCCGGGCAAGGTGCGCTTCGAATATGACGCGCCGAGCCCGATCGACATCGTCGCCGACGGATCGTCGCTGGTGGTGCGCGACCGCAAGCTCGCGACGCAGGACGTTTATCCGCTGTCGCAGACGCCGCTGCGTTTCCTGCTGTCCGACCGCATCGACCTGATGAAGGACACCAACGTCGTCAACGTCTCGGCCGACGACGTCTTCGTCAGCGTCACCATCGAGGAGAAGCAGGCGCTGGTCGGCACCAGCCGCCTCTTGCTGATGTTCGGCGCCAAGGACGGTCAGTTGAAGCAGTGGACCGTCACCGACCCGCAAGGCTACGACACCACGATCGCGGTCTATAATCTGGATACGAGCAAGAAGCTCGATCCCGGCATGTTCAAGATCGATTTTACCAATTACGGCCCGTCGCCGGGCTAGGTGCCGTAGGGTGGGTTAGCCGAAGGCGTAACCCACCATCTCGGTCCGCAAATTTGGAAGCATGGTGGGTTACGCTGAGCTAACCCACCCTACGATTCCGCTGCTGTGGACAAGCATTTTCCTCGCGCAAATCCATGCTAAGACGCATCCCTCATGCGTTTTTCCCTGACAACCTGGAACATCAATTCGGTGCGGCTACGCATCGATCTGGTCGCAAAATTTCTCAAGAGCTCGCGGCCGGACGTGCTGTGTCTCCAGGAGACCAAGTGCATCGACGACGCCTTTCCACTGAAGCGCTTCAAGCGGCTCGGCTACGAGCATGTCGCGCTGAACGGGCAGAAGGGTTATCACGGCGTCGCCATCGTCTCGAAGATTCCGTTCGAGTCGAAGGACATCCGCACCTTCTGCGACAAGGTTGATTCACGCCATATCTCAGTATCGTTCGGTGAGAAGGCCGGGATCGCGAAGCCCCTGGTGGTGCATAATTTCTACGTGCCGGCCGGCGGCGACATTCCCGATCCCGCGCTGAACGAGAAGTTCGATCACAAGCTCCGCTTCCTCGACGAGATGAAAGCGTGCGAGCCGTTGCATCCGCGCGGCGAGGATCGCCACATCCTGGTCGGCGATCTCAACGTCGCTCCGCATGAGAACGACGTCTGGTCGCACAAGCAGCTTCTGAAGGTGGTGTCGCACACGCCCATCGAAACCGAGAAGCTGCAAGCCGCGCTCGCCGCCGGCGAATGGGTCGACGTCGCGCGCGACCGCATTCCGATGTCGGAAAAGGTCTACACCTGGTGGAGCTACCGCTCCGCCGATTGGACCCTCGGCGACCGCGGCCGCAGGCTCGACCACATCTGGGTCTCGCGCGCGCTGAAAGACGCGGTCGGCGATTTCAAGATTTTACGCGACGCGCGGAGCTGGGAGCGTCCGTCGGACCATGTGCCCGTGACGGTGACGCTCGAGGTGTGATCTTGTAGCCCGGATGGAGCGTAGCGAAATCCGGGGCAGCTTTTCCGGAGGCACGAATCCCGGATTGCGCTTCGCTCCATCCGGGCTACGGCACTGCTAGCTGGTCAGCTTCGCACCCGCCATCAATATATCGCTGGCGATCTGGCTGGAGCGCACCGCGAATTCATCGCGAAGGCGGACGGCCGCGGCGGGGTCGCTTTCGAGCACACGCTGAAACAGGCTGCGCGCGACGCGGATGACGGAGGCGTGCTCGATCGCGATCGCGCTCGACGGCCGCTTCATCGGCACGATCAGCGCGAGCTCGCCGATCAGCGCACCGGGACTTGCGATCATCTCCGCGCCGGCGCCGTCGTCGACCCGGAAGGCGCCGCGCTGGACCACGAAGCCGGCATCGGCATCGTCGCCGAGATTGAACAAGACGTCGCCGCGGACGAAGTCACGCTGCTCGGAGCCGATCGCCAGCATGCGCAACGAAGTGTCTCCCAACAGGCGCAGTGTCGGGACACGCTCGAGAAGCGCTACATCGTCGTCGATTGACATTCAGGTCCGGGGCTCAAGGGCATGCAATCTAAAACGATTCGCACGCCCCAGAAGCGTATCACGGCACCAGCTTGTAGCCACCGGCTTCCGTGACCAGGATCTCCGGGTTCGCGGCGTCCTTCTCGATCTTCTGGCGAAGGCGGTAGATGTGGGTTTCCAGCGTGTGGGTGGTGACGCCGGAATTGTAGCCCCAGACCTCCTGGAGCAGGGTCTCGCGGGAGACCGGCATCTGACCGGCCCGGTAGAGGAAGCGGAGGATCGCGGTTTCCTTCTCCGTCAGCCGGACCTTGCGCGCGTTGGCGGCGGTCAGCATCTTGGAGCCGGGCCGGAAAGAGTAGGGGCCGACCGAGAACACCGCGTCCTCGCTGGCTTCGTGCTGCCGGAGCTGGGCGCGGATGCGCGCCAGCAGCACGGCGAAGCGGAAGGGTTTTGCGACATAGTCGTTGGCGCCGGATTCCAGCCCCAAAATCGTGTCGGAATCGGTGTCATGCCCGGTGAGCATGATGATCGGAGCCTTGAACCCGCCCTTGCGTAATGAACGCACCACTTCGCGGCCATCGGTGTCAGGCAGGCCAACATCCATCAGGACGAGATCAGGGGCATTGGCCTTCGCGGCGCTCGCGCCCTTGGCGCCGGTATCGACCGCGGAGGCTTCAAATTCTTCGTGCAGCGACAATTGCTCCACCAACGTATCGCGCAGATCGGTATCGTCATCCACGATCAGGATCTTGCGGGCATTGGCCATAGGGGGTCATCCTTTTGGGGTCCGGCGCGGCGCGCATCCATGCTGCACCCAACCGAGAGGGAAGTTTAGGGGTCGCCGTTATTATTATTGTTCGTGTTGAAGTAGTGGGCTGTTACCGATTCACAAGCCAGAACCACTCTAACCCAGAATAGCAGGCCGTTTTGATGAATGTCCTGTAATGAATTCGACATCGCACGTTCACATGAAAAATAAAGCTGCTTCAGCTAGTTACACCATGAACCGAAGCGCCGGGCCGCTGTCGGCGATCCGCGTTAAGCCTGCCGCCGGGAATCCGCGCCGGGGCTGGCTGACCGCCGGAGCGCTGACGATTCCGGTGGCGCTCGGACGCGGCGGCATTCTGGCGAACAAGCGCGAGGGCGATGGCGGCACCCCGAGGGGCAGCTTCCGTCCCAGACGATTGTGGTGGCGGGGCGACCGGCACAGCCGCCCGCAGACCTTCCTGCCGGCCCGGATCATCACCGGCGAGGACGCCTGGTGCGAGGATCCCAAGGACCGTCACTACAATCAGGGGATCCGCCTCGGCGAGGGGCAGGGCGGCGACCGGCTCAAGCGGGCCGACCATCTCTATGACTTCATCATCGAAATCGACCACAATACGAGGCCTCGGATCGCCGGCCGGGGCAGCGCGGTGTTTTTGCATCTGGCCCGCGACAATTTCGGCCCGACCGCAGGCTGCGTCTCGATGACCGAAGCGGCGATGCGACAATTGCTGCGGCGGCTGGGACCAAAAACAAAAATCATCATCGGGTGAGGACACATGCTCGACAGGGATCAGATCGCCGCCGCTTCGCAGGTCCTGATCAAACATTGGCGCGACGGCACCAAGCTTGACGCGCTGGAGCCACCGTTGCGGCCTCAGAACCGCACCGAGGGTTACGCCATACAGGCCGCACTCAGCGGGACTTTGTTCGGCTGGAAGATCGCGGCGACAAGCGAGTCCGGACAGAAGCACATCAACGTCGCGGGACCGCTGGCCGGTCGGATCATGAGCGACACCGTGATCGCCGATGGCGGCACAGTCTCGATGAAGGGCAACGCGATGCGCGTCGGCGAACCTGAGTTCGCTTTCCGCATGGCGCGCGATCTGCCGCCGCGCGCGGCGCCGTATACTGTCGACGAGGTGCTCGCCGCCGTGGACAGCTTGCATCCCGCGATCGAGATTCCCGATTCGCGCTTTGCCGATTTCGCCAGCGCCGGCGAGGCGCAGCTGATCGCCGACAATGCCTGTGCGCATCTGTTCGTGCTGGGCGCGGCGACGAATGCGAACTGGCGTGCCATGGATCTCGTCGAGCAGCGGCCGCAGATCACGCTGCGTGGCCAGCGCTATCTCGGCCACGGCAAGAACGTGCTCGGCGATCCCCGCATTGCCCTGGTCTGGCTGGCCAACGAGCTGCGTGGCCTCGGCATCACCTTGCGGGCAGGAGAGGTGGTGACCACGGGCACGTGCCATCCGCCGCTGCCGATCCAGGCCGGCGATCAGTTTGTCGCGGACTTTGGCGCGCTGGGAAAGGTGGCGGTGGGGTTTGAATAGGCTCTTCCCCACTGTCGTCCCGGCGAAAGCCAGGACCCATACCGCGTGATCTACGCAAAGGGCAGAGCGGTCGTTGCCGCGGTGTTCGTCAAACAGACTATCGCGGTAATGGGTCCTGGCTTTCGCCAGGACGACCAAAAACAAATTCGCTTATGATCACCGGTGCCCGAAGATCGCACTGCCCACGCGCACATGCGTGGCGCCGAGCATGATCGCGGTCGCATAATCCGCGCTCATGCCCATCGAGAGCTTCTTCAATCCATTGCGCGCGGCGATCTTGGCGGTCAGCGCGAAATGCGCCGCCGGCGGCTCGTCCACCGGCGGGATGCACATCAACCCCGAGATTGTCAGCCCGTAGGTGTCGCGGCAGCTCGCGATGAAAGCATCGGCCTCGCCAGGGGCGATGCCGGCCTTCTGCGGCTCCTCACCGATATTGATCTGGACGAACAATTCCGGGTGCTTGTCCTGGGATTCGATTTCCTTGGCTAACGCCTGGCAAATGCTCGGGCGGTCGACCGAATGGATGGCATCGAACAGCGCGACCGCCTCTTTCGCCTTGTTGGATTGCAGCGGGCCGATCAGATGCAGCGCGATATCGGGGTAAACAGAAGTTAACGCGGGCCATTTGCTTTTGGCCTCCTGCACGCGATTTTCACCGAATACGCGCTGTCCGGCGTCGATGACCGGGGTAATTGCATCCGCGGCGAAAGTTTTCGACACCGCAATCAGCGTCACGGAGGCACGTTCGCGCCGCGCATCCCTGCAGGCGCGCGCGATTTCGGCTTCGACCGCGGCGAGCGCGTTTGGTGAATGGCCGGTTAGCGGCGCGGCGTTGGCTTCAGTCATGATGTCGCATCGGAGCTGTTGTTGCGGAGCTAGTTCTAATTTTACCGAGTTCAAGAAAGAGTTTTTGAACCCTTTGCTTTACCTTAGCCGCGGGGTGGGCAGCGAAGATGGCAAACGTCAGTTTCAACCGCAAACGAGCGAAACTCAAGCAGGTTCTCGGAATCCGGGCGCGGCTTGCGTTGCTCGCGGTAATTCTGGTGACGCCTTTGATGTTCGAGCGCATCCGTTCGCTCGAAGACACGCGCACGCGGCAGATCGCGCAGGCCACGGCCGAATTCACCACCGTTGCAAGACACAGCGCCGACGCGCAGCGCGAGGTGATATCGTCGGTCGAGACCATCCTGAAATCGGAAGCTTTCATCCGCGCCTCCGTCGGCGGCATCAGCAAGAGCTGTGACGTGCTGCGCGCGAGCCTGCCGTCGAATCTTCCCTGGATCCGCACGCTTCTGATCGCCGGCCAGGACGGGCGCATCCAGTGCGCCACCAACAACATGTATGTCGGCCTCGACCTCGGTGACCGGCCGTACTTCCAGCAGGCGCAGGAAACCGGCCGCTTCGTGCTGAGCGACTTCATCCTGTCGCGCCCGGTGCCGACACCGACCGTCATGGCGGTCTACCCGGTGTCCGCCTTCAGCGGCGTAGCGGATGCCGTCGTGCTCGCCACCGTCAACCTCGACTGGATGTCGAAGGTCATGAGCAATCTGGGTGGCCGCGCCGGCATCACGGCCGTGCTGGTCGACAGCGCGGGCACCGTGCTGGCGGCACCGGCCGACCAGCATAGTGCGATCGGACGTCCGCTCGACAACATGCCACTGATGTCCGCGATCGCCGACAAGGCGCTGAGGTCTGACCAGGACGAAGGTTCACTCTCCTTCCTCGCCGCGGACGGCTCCCGCCGCGCGGTCAGCTATATCCGCATCGCCGGAACCAATGCCCGCCTGATCGCCAGCATCGACGAGGACAAGGTGTCCGCGGCCGTGAGCCGCGATATCCGCACCGCCTATCTCCAGCTCGCTTTCGTCGTCGTGTTCGTGCTGCTCGGCGCGCTGATCGCAGCCGAGAAACTGGTGATCAAGCCGATCAGGATGCTCGCCGACATGGCCAAGCGTCTGGGCGAGGGCGATCTGTCGGCGCGCGCCGCGCGCAATCGCCTGCCATCCGAGTTCGTGCCGCTGGCCCGTGCGTTCAACGCGATGGCCGCGCAGCTCAGCCAGCGCGAACGCGAGCTGATGGCGAGCAACGACCGGCTCACGGTGATGGCCTCGATCGACATGTTGTCGGGGCTCGCCAACCGCCGCGGCTTCCAGAGCCGCCTCGACTTCGAATGGATGCGCGCGCAGCAATATGGCAGCGACCTCGCGCTGTTGATGATCGACGTCGATCATTTCAAGCTGTTCAACGACACCTACGGCCATCTCGAAGGCGATTCCTGCCTGACCAGGCTCGGCGAGTCGCTGTCCGGCATCGCCGCCGACACGATGGGCTTCGCGGCCCGCTACGGCGGTGAGGAATTCTGCCTGTTGCTGCCGAACACCGACATCGCGCGCGCCGTCGAAATCGGCGAACAGGCGCGCGCGGCCGTGCTGAAGCTGTGCCTGCCGCACATCACCTCCGACCACATGATCGTCACCGTCTCGATCGGCGTTGCCGCGACGAAGCCCAACGAGAGCTTGCGTCCGGGCGATTTGATCGAAGCCGCCGACGCCGCGCTCTACGCCGCCAAGCACCGCGGTCGCAACAACGTCGTCGAACACGGCATCATGGTGATCGACAACGGCGCGGCGGAAATGATGATGGCGGGTTAAGGGCTAACCCGCAGCCCCGGTGGCATCGAGCTCGCGCTCGGTGACCACGCGATTGCGGCCGTTGTTCTTGGCGAGATAGAGCGCGCGATCGCAGCGCTCGATGAGATCTGTGATCGGTCGAGATCGTCGAAGCTGGTGTCCATCGCAAGTCTTCGGGTCCTGGCCACCACCAACCTGGCATCGACCTCTTAATCACACCCCAATGGCGGCCGCACTATTTGCCCGGGACGGTCGCGAAGGTTCCCAAATTGCGGCAACCCATTGACCCCTTGAGGACTTCTATGGCCTAGTCCGCCGTCTTTAGCTGGCCCAGATCCACGAAAACCCAACGATTCCATGACCTCCGAACGCTACAACGCCCGCGACGCCGAACCGCGCTGGCAAGCCGCCTGGGACCAACAGGCGATCTTCGTCTCCAGAAACGACGATCCGCGGCCGAAATATTATGTGCTTGAGATGTTCCCCTACCCGTCGGGGCGCATCCATATCGGCCATGTCCGCAATTACACGCTCGGCGACGTGCTGGCCCGCTTCATGCGCGCCAAGGGTTTCAACGTGCTGCACCCGATGGGCTGGGACGCTTTCGGCCTGCCGGCCGAGAACGCCGCGATCGAGCGCAAGGTCGCGCCGAAGGCCTGGACCTACGACAACATCGCCGCGATGAAGAAGCAGCTCCGCTCGATCGGGCTGTCGCTGGACTGGAGCCGCGAGATCGCGACCTGCGATCCCAGCTACTACAAGCACCAGCAGAAGTTGTTTCTGGACTTCCTGCGCGAAGGCCTCGCCGAGCGCGAAAAGCGCAAGGTGAACTGGGACCCCGTCGACATGACCGTGCTCGCCAACGAGCAGGTGATCGACGGCAAAGGCTGGCGTTCGGGCGCCGTCGTCGAACAACGGGAAATGAACCAGTGGGTCTTCAAGATCACGAAGTACTCGCAGGAGCTGCTGTCGGCACTGGATACGCTGGACCGCTGGCCCGACAAGGTGCGGCTGATGCAGCGCAACTGGATCGGCCGGTCCGAGGGGCTGCTGATCCGCTTCGCGCTCGACGCGGCGACGACTCCGGCCGGCGAGAGCGAGCTGAAGATTTTCACGACGCGCCCGGACACGCTGTTCGGCGCGAAGTTCATGGCGATCTCGGCCGATCATCCGCTGGCGCAGGCAGCCGCGGCCAAAAATCCTGAGCTCGCCGAGTTCATCGGTGAGATCAAGCGGATGGGCACAGCGCAGGAGATCATCGATACCGCCGAGAAGCAGGGTTTTGACACCGGCATCCGCGCGGTCCATCCGTTCGATCCGAGCTGGAAGCTGCCGGTCTATGTCGCGAACTTCGTGCTGATGGAATACGGCACCGGCGCCATTTTCGGCTGCCCCGCCCACGACCAGCGCGACCTCGACTTCGTCAACAAGTACGCTCTCGGCAATACGCCGGTGGTGTGCCCCGAGGGCCAGGATCCGAAATCGTTCGTCATCACCGATACCGCCTATGACGGTGACGGCCGCATGATCAATTCGCGCTTCCTCGACGGCATGACCATCGATCAGGCCAAGGACGAGGTGGCGAAGCGTCTCGAGAGCGAGCTGCGCGGCAACGCTCCGGTCGGCGAGCGTCAGGTCAATTTCCGCCTGCGCGACTGGGGCATTTCGCGCCAGCGCTATTGGGGCTGCCCGATTCCTGTCATCCACTGTCCGAAGTGCGACGTGGTGCCGGTGCCGGATGCCGACCTCCCCGTGGTGCTGCCGGAGGATGTGAGCTTCGACAAGCCAGGCAACGCGCTCGATCATCACCCGACCTGGAAGCACGTGACCTGTCCGCAATGCGGCGGCAAGGCGCAGCGCGAAACCGACACCATGGACACCTTCGTAGATTCGTCCTGGTACTTTGCGCGCTTCACCGATCCCTGGAACGAGAACGCGCCGACGACGCCAGAGGTCGCCAACCGGATGCTGCCGGTCGACCAGTATATCGGCGGCGTCGAGCACGCGATCCTGCATCTGCTCTACAGCCGCTTCTTCACGCGCGCGATGAAAGCGACCGGGCACATCGCACTGGACGAGCCGTTCGCCGGCATGTTCACGCAGGGCATGGTGGTGCACGAGACCTACCAGAAGGCCGACGGCACCTACGTCCAGCCGGTCGAGGTGAAGGTCGAGACCGGCGCCAACGGCCGCCGCGCCACGCTGCTGACGTCAGGCGAAGACATCCAGATCGGTCCGATCGAAAAGATGTCGAAGTCTAAGAAGAACACGGTCGATCCCGACGACATCATCGAGACCTATGGCGCCGACGTCGCCCGCTGGTTCATGCTGTCGGACTCCCCGCCCGAGCGCGACGTGATCTGGAGCGATGAGCGCGTCCAGGGCGCCTCGCGCTTCGTGCAGCGGCTGTGGCGGCTGGTGAACGACTCGATCGAACCCGGCAAGGCCGCGCCGGCCGCCCGGCCCGCCGGCTTCGGCCCGGACGCCACCGCCTTGCGCAAGGCCGCCCATGGTGCGCTGGACAAGGTCACCACCGGGATCGAACGGCTGCACTTCAACGTCTGCCTCGCCCATATTCGCGAATTCACCAATGCGTTCGCGGAGGTCTTGCAGCGTCCCGGCCAGCCGGCTCCAGATTTGGCTTGGGCGATCCGGGAGGCGAGCCAGATCCTGGTCCAGCTGTTCTCCCCGATGATGCCGCATCTGGCCGAGGAATGTTGGCAGGCTCTCGGCCACAGCGGGCTGGTTTCCGAGGCCAATTGGCCCCAAATCGAACGTGATTTGCTGGTTGAAGACAGTGTGACCCTGGTGGTTCAGGTCAACGGCAAGAAGCGCGGCGAGGTCACAGTTGCAACAGCGGCCGAGAATCCGGAAATCGAGGCTGCCGTTTTGGCCCTCGATGCGGTAAAACTGGCCCTGGATGGCAAGCCCGTCCGCAAGGTGATTATCGTCCCCAAGAGGATCGTGAATGTTGTCGGCTAGGATCCGCATCGCAGCCCGCTTGCTGGCGGTCGCCGCACTGGCGGCCATGACGGCCGGCTGCTTCCACCCGATGTATGCCGAGCACACCGACGGTACGCCCGGCCTGCGCGAGAAGCTGATGGGGGTCGATCTGCCCCCGATCTCCAAAGCCAATGCCTCGCGCGAGGCCCGCGTCGGCGTCGAGGTCCGCAACGCGCTGGCCTTCAGGCTCTATGGCACCGCCACCGGCATGCCGCCGACCCACCGCCTGGAGATCCGCTTCTCAAGCAGCAAGTCGTCGCTGATCGTCGATCCCAATACCGGCCTGCCGAGCAGCGAAAACTACGGCCTCGACGCCCAGTACAATCTGATCGAGGTCGTCAGCGGCAAGTCGGTAATGACCGGCACCACGTTCTCCCGCGTGTCCTACGACATGCCCGGCTCCTATCAGCGTTTCAGCCGCAACCGCGCAATACGTGATGCCGAGGATCGTGCCGCCAACGAGATCGCCGAGAACATCACGACTCGCCTCGCCTCGTTCTTCACCGCGGGCACTTAATTCATCCCGTCACCCCGGTTCGCCCGGAATGACGAATCCCAGGCAACATGGTCGCGCTGCGCGGAAAAGAGATTGACGCCTTTCTCGCCCGCCCCGATGCGGGCCGTTCGATCATCCTGCTCTATGGTCCAGACGCCGGCCTGGTCCGCGAACGCGCGGATGCGCTGATCGCCTCGGCTGTCGACGATCCCAACGATCCGTTCTCGCTGGTCAAGGTCGATGGCGACGAGCTCTCCGCCGAGCCGTCGCGCCTCGTCGACGAGGCCATGACGGTGCCGCTGTTCGGCGGCCGCCGCGCCATCCGCGTGCGCGCCGGCTCGCGCAGCTTTGCCAGCGCTATCGACACGCTGGCTGAGATGGGCGTGAAGGATTGCCGCATCGTGATCGAGGCCGGCGAGCTGCGCCCGGAATCGCCACTGCGCAAGGCCTGCGAACGCGCCAAGACGGCCGTCGCGATCGCCTGCTATCCCGATACCGAGCGCGACCTCGCCAAGCTGATGGAGGACGAGCTCCGCATCGCCAATTTGCGCATCGCGCAGGATGCCCGCGCGGCGCTGATGTCGTTCCTCGGCGGCGACCGCCAGGCCTCCCGCAACGAGCTGCGCAAGCTCACGCTCTATGCCCATGGCAAGGGCGAGATCACGCTGGATGACGTGATGGCTGTCGTCGCCGATGCGTCGGAGCTGAAACTCGATCCGATCGTCGATGGCGCCTTCGCCGGCCGACCCGAGATCGTCGAGAACGAGTTTGCCAAAGCCATGATCGCCGGCACCTACCCCGGCGTGATCATCTCTGCGGCGCAGCGCCAGGCGGCGTGGCTGCACAAATCGGCGCTCGCGATCGCCGACGGCACGCCCGCTTCCGCCGTGCTCGACAGCGGCTATCCGCGCCTGCATTTTTCGCGGAAGCCCGCGGTCGAAACCGCACTGCGCAATTTCAGCGTGGCGCGGCTCGCCGCCATCATCGAGCAGCTCGCGACCGCCGCGCTCGACACGCGCAAGCAATCCACCCTCGCCGCCGCCATCGCCCAGCGCACGCTGATGGCGATCGCCGCGAACGCGAAGCGGCGGAGCTGAGCACGCCGCTCTGCCCCCCGTCATTGCGAGGAGCCCTTGCAACGAAGCAATCCAGAATCTCTCCGCGGAAAGATTCTGGATTGCTGCGCTCGCGATGACGAGGACGGTGCGTGCCCCTCATCCTGAGGAGCGCGCTCTTGCGCGCGTCTCGAAGGATGCAGGCCGGGCCCTCGCCCTTCGAGACGCCGCTCCGCGGCCCCTCAGGGTGAGGGTGAGAGAGCGGAACTAGCGGCTACAGTGCGCCCTTCGCAAGCCGCCGCATCACCTCGTCGAGCTGATCGAGGTTGCGGTAATTGATCTGCACGGAGCCGCCGGGGTCGCGGTGGCTCACCGTGACCTTCAGCCCGAGCGCATCGCTGACGCGCTTTTCCAGATCGATCGTGTCGGGGTCCTTTTCCTTCGCCCCCGTGCGCGCCTTCTGCGGCTTGCGCTCCGGCACGCCCTCTTCATGCGCCAGCGCCTCGGTCTGGCGGACGTTGAGGCCTTCTTCGACGATGCGCTTGGCGGCCGCGAGCGGATCAGGCACGCCGATCAGCGCGCGGGCATGACCAGCGGTCAGATCGCCGCTCGTGATCAAGGCTTGCACCTCGGCGGGAAGCTTCGTCAGCCGCATCATGTTGGCGATGTGGCTGCGGCTCTTGCCGACGACTTTGGCGATGTCGTCCTGGCTGCGTTTGAACTCGTTGGCGAGCGCGTGATACCCGAGCGCCTCTTCCATCGGGTTGAGGTCTTCGCGCTGCACGTTCTCGACGATCGCGAACTCCAGCGCATTGCTGTCGCTGATGTCGACGGGGACGATCGGCACTTCGTGCAGGCCGGCCATTTGCGAGGCCCGCCAGCGCCGCTCGCCGGCGATAATCTCGAAGCGGTCCTGCGCACCCTTCACCGGCCGCACCACGATCGGCTGGATCACACCATGCTGCCTGATCGAATCGCTGAGCTCCCTGAGCTCGCTTTCCGAAAAGCTGCGGCGCGGATTGCGCGGATTGGGCTTGATGAACTCGATCGGCACCTTGCGTTGTGCGCGCGGCCGATCGACATGCTGAGCCTCGCCGCCGACGTCACCGATCAGACTCGCAAGACCCCGGCCCAGTCGCGAACGCGCTTCGTCGGCCATCGCCAGCTCCCTTGGATTCACGCTGCAGCACTCCAGAACTGAATATCGAATTGTAGAATCGTAGGGTGGGTTAGCGAAGCGTAACCCACCATCACTTCGTTCGAGGCACCAGACGTGGTGGGTTACGCCTTCGGCTAACCCACCCTACGGGCCGGCGGTGGATCAATGCGTCGTCCGCAGTTCGCGCTCGCGCTGGATCACTTCGGTGGCGAGCCGCAGATAAGCTTCGCTGCCGACGCATTTGAGATCGTAGACCAGCACCGGTTTGCCGTAGGACGGCGCCTCCGAGATGCGCACGTTGCGCGGGATCATGGTCTTGTAGACCTTCTCGCCCATGAACTGCCGGACGTCGGCAACGACCTGGTTCGAGAGATTGTTGCGCGAGTCGAACATGGTCAGCACGATGCCGTGGATCGACAGGTTCGGATTGAGCGTCGAGCGCACCTGCTCCACCGTCTGGAGCAATTGCGACAGACCTTCGAGCGCGAAGAACTCACACTGCAGCGGCACCAGGATTGCGTCGGAAGCCGCCATCGCGTTCACGGTGATCAAGTTGAGAGAGGGCGGACAGTCGATCAGCACGTAGGTGTAATCGGCGTCGGGCGAGACGTTGTTGTTGAGCGCGCTGATCGCGTCGCGCAGCTTGTACGCACGACCGGGCGTGGTGCCGAGCTCGAGCTCGAGGCCGGAGAGATCCATGGTCGAGGGCGCGATATGCAGCCGCGGCACTGCAGTCGATACTACCGCTTCCCGCAGGCTCGCCTCGCCCACCAGCACGTCATAGGTCGAGCAGGAGCGGTTGCGGCGATCAATGCCGAGGCCGGTCGAGGCGTTGCCCTGCGGATCGAGATCGACGATCAGGACACGCTCGCCAATCGCCGCGAGCGCCGTGCCGAGGTTGATCGCCGTGGTTGTTTTTCCCACGCCGCCCTTCTGATTCGCCAGCGCCAGGATGCGCGGATGGCCCTGCGGGACGGCGGCGGTCTGTTCTTGCTGCGGTTCGTCAATCACGCTCATCGCAAATTCCCCACTCGGCCCCTGACGCCTCACCCGCGCCGTTCGACGGAAGCCAGCTCGACGATCCAACCGTCGCCTGTCCGGCTTTGGTGGAGCTGCGGCTGAATATTCCAATATTTAGTGGCTTCGGTCAATTCAGACTCTACATCTTGACCCTTGAGAAACAACGCTTTTGCGCCCTGGCGCATCAGCGGTTCCGCAAAGCCGATGAGTTGGTGTAGCGGAGCCAGCGCACGCGCGGTGACGCAATCGACCGGGCCGGTGATTCTATCCACATTATCCCCGATCTCAGCGAGATGTACGACTCCCGGGGATGTAGTTATGCGGACGGCTTCGCGCAGGAAGGCCGCCTTCTTGGCGATTCGCTCGACCAGATGGACGCTGGCCCCGGCCGTCCCCGCCATGGCGCAAGCCAGCACTATGCCGGGGAAGCCGCCGCCGCTGCCCAAGTCAGCCCAGCGTTTGGCCGATGGCGCAAGAGCGACGAGCTGAAGCGAGTCGGCGATGTGCCGGGTCCAGAGATGCGGCAATGTCGAGGGCGCGACCAGGTTGGTCTTGGCCTGCCACTCCCGGAGCAGTGCGATGTAGCGATCGAGCCGGGCCTCCGTTTCATGTGAAACGGGCGCAAGCTTGAGCGCCGCAATCTTGTCGGCTGCGATGACGGCGTCCAGCGATCGATCGTTGGCGCTGGCCTTGTCGATCTTCGGTCTGGTCGGCGCCGGTTCGAAGCGACCACCGGCGCCCTCTCCCGCCGAGGGTTTTCCTGATGACGATCTGCCGCCGCCCGGCCCGCGCTGTTTCACGTGAAACCTATGCGATCGCTTTGGACGTCTTCCGCGCTTCGCGGCGGAGATAGGCCGCAAGGATGCCGAGCGCGGCCGGCGTCATCCCGTCGATTCGGCCGGCTTGGCCAACCGTGAACGGACGTGCCTTCTCCAGCTTGGCCCGGACCTCATTGGAGAGACCGGGGACCTGCTGGTAGTCGACGTCCGACAGCCCCATCCCCTCGTCCCGCCTGAAGGCTTCGACGTCGGCGCTCTGGCGCTCCAGATAGACGTCGTACTTCGCGTCGATCTCAAGATGGGTGGCAATGACGGGATCAATGGCAGCGAGCTCCGGCCAGATCGCACGGACCTGGCTCCAGCCGATGTCGGGATAGGCCATCAGCTCGAAGGCCGACCGCCGCTGGCCGTCCCGGTTCAGGGACAGTCCATGCTTGATCGCTTCGTTCGGGGTGATCGTCAGCGACTTCGACAGCGCTCGAGCCGCATTCAGGGCGTCCATCTTGGCGCGATGATGCACGGTCCGGGCGCTCCCGACGCATCCCAGGGCGATGCCCTTCTCGGTCAAGCGCTGATCGGCATTGTCTGCGCGCAGGGTCAGCCGGTACTCGGCCCTGGAGGTGAACATCCGATAGGGTTCGCTGATGCCGCGGGTGACGAGGTCGTCGATCATGACGCCGAGATAGCCATCGGCGCGGTCGAACACCGTCAGCGCGGCGCCGCTCGCGGCCAATGCCGCGTTCAGCCCGGCCACGATGCCCTGGCCAGCGGCTTCCTCGTACCCCGTGGTGCCGTTGATCTGCCCGGCCAGGAACAGGCCGCGCAGACGCTTGGTCTGGAGGGTCGGATCGAGCTCCCGGGGATCGACGTGGTCGTATTCGATGGCATAGCCCGGCCGGACCATCTTGACCCGCTCCAGGCCGGGAATGGTTGCGAGGATGGCGAGCTGGACCTCCTCCGGCAGCGAAGTGGAGATGCCGTTGGGATAGACCGTGCTGTCGTCGAGCCCCTCCGGCTCCAGGAAGATCTGGTGACCATCGCGATCGCCGAAGCGAACGATCTTGTCCTCGATCGAGGGGCAATAGCGCGGTCCGGAGCTCTTGATCTGGCCGGAGTACATCGGAGAACGATGGACATTGGCCCTGATCACGTCGTGGGTCGCAGGCGTGGTCCGGGTGATCCCGCACTGGATCTGCGGCGTCGTGATCCGCTCGGTCATCACGGAAAACGGCTCCGGAGGCTCGTCCCCCGGCTGCATCTCGACCGCCGGCCAGTCGATCGTGGTGCCATCCAGACGCGGCGGTGTCCCTGTCTTGAGCCGTCCAAGGGTGAACCCGGCGCGCTCGAAGGACGTCGAAAGGCCCATTGCCGGCGCCTCGCCAACCCTGCCGGCCGGCCAGTTCTTCTCTCCGAGATGGATCAGACCGCGGAGGAAGGTGCCGGTGGTGACGACGACAGCCCCTGCCCGAAGTTCGCGGCCATCCGCCAGGCTCAGGCCGATCACCCGTCCCTCGACCACGATCAGCTCGTCCGCCTCGCCTTCGATGACGGAAAGACCCTCGGTCTCCCGGATCGCCGCCTGCATCGCGGCGGCATAGAGCTTCCGGTCGGCTTGGGCGCGCGGACCACGCACCGCCGGGCCCTTACGTCGATTGAGGACGCGAAATTGGATGCCGCCGGCGTCTCCGACCCGGCCCATCAGACCATCGAGCGCGTCGACCTCGCGAACCAGATGGCCCTTGCCGAGACCGCCAATCGCGGGATTGCAGGACATCGCGCCGGCGGTGGAGAAACGATGCGTCACCAGAGCGGTCGCCGCGCCCATCCGCGCTGAGGCCGCCGCCGCCTCACAGCCGGCGTGGCCGCCGCCAATCACGATGACGTCGAAGCTCTCTCGCTCTGTTCGCATGGGCGGACTTCTAACTCAGAGGCGGGCAAGCCGGAAGTGGAAACTGGTCAAGGCAGTTGTTTCACGTGAAACGGGGAAAGCGGAGCCCAAGTGTTTTCCGCGAAAACAACCCCATGCACAGTAGAATGGCCCTTGGAAAGATTACCATTTTTAGTGAGCGAAAACGGGGCTCTCGAAGGATAAAGGCAGCGACCGGAGGTCGTAATGCCCAGATACGGGCCGCTCTCCGAAGTGCGATGGCAGCGGCATACTCCTAATCATCGCGAGCGGAGCGATCCCTGGATCGCTCCGCGCACCCGGTCCTTATCTGGTACGTTTCAGGCCGGAGAATCTTGGGCGATGGAGCCATGTTTCACGTGAAACATCTGGAACCGCGCCCGCCGTGTTTCACGTGAAACAGAATAAGTGGAACAAAGGCTAGTTCTACAATGAAGAACTAGCGCTACTTTCCAACACAGAACTTCTGGAAAATGGCCCCCAGGACGTCCTCGACATCTACCCGACCCAACAGCCGGCCCAAGGCATAGGCGGCAGCGCGCAGCTCTTCGGCAGCAAGCTCCTCACCCTCTTCTACGAGCTCCAGACTCCGGTGCAAGCTGCCTGATGCCCGGCGCAGCAGATCCCGTTGGCGGGCCCGGGTCACCAAGGCGCCCTCGGTCGTTCCGAAGAAGTCGGCGGCGAATTTCACCAAGGCATCGACCAGCTCGGGGATGCCGTCCCCCCGGCTCGCTGCGATTCCGAACTCACCGCGCGGGCCGACGTCCTCGACCCCACCAAGATCGATCTTGTTGCGTACGATCCAGACCGAGCCGCCGGAGCGACTGCCTGCGTTGCCCGACTTCCCCAGCAGCGGCATCGCGGCCGGATCAACAGCGCGCCCACCCTCCACCAGCCACAACACGAGGTCGGCGTCTTCGGCTCGCGCCCGCGCCCGGCGCACACCCTCCTGCTCGACTGGATCGTCGGTCTCGCGAATCCCGGCCGTGTCGATCACCGTGACGGGATAGCCGTCGAGATCGAGCTGCACCTCGATCACATCGCGCGTCGTACCGGCATGCGGCGAGACGATCGCGACGTCGCGGCGCGCGAGCTGGTTGATCAGCGTCGACTTGCCGACATTCGGCTCGCCCGCGATCGCAACCACCAGGCCGTCTCGCAAACGTTCAGCTTGTCCCTGTGCCGCAAGGACTTCTGTGATTTCGTCGTGCAGCGCACTGATCGCCTTGACCGCAGGCGCCATCAACTCGGCGGGCACATCGCCCTCGTCGGAGAAATCGATGCCGGCCTCGATCAAGGCCGAGGCCTCGATGATGCGCTCGCGCCAGTCGCGCGCGCGATTGCCGAGCAGACCCTGCAACTGCCGTAACGCCTGGCGGCGCTGGCGGTCGGTGTCGGCGTGAATGAGATCGTCGAGGCCCTCCGCCTCGGTCAGGTCGAGCTTGCCATTCTCGAAGGCGCGCCGGGTGAATTCGCCGGGCTCGGCGGCGCGCATATTCGGAATTACGGAAATAGCGGCGAAGAGCGCGGCCAGCACCGCGCGGCCTCCATGGACGTGGAATTCGGCGACGTCCTCCCCCGTCGCGCTGGCGGGGCCTGGAAACCACAACACTACCGAATCGTCGATCGGCTGGCCCACGCCGTCATGCAGGAGCCGGCGGCTGGCCTGTCTCGGCGCCGGCAGCTTGCCCGCCAGCGTCGTCAACGCCAGGCTGGCGTCTGACCCGGAGACGCGCACCACCGCGAGCGCACTCGGCGGACGGCCGGACGACAGCGCAAAGATGGTCTGGTCTCGCGGATGCATGGCCTATTTGTCCGGCTGAAAGGGAAAAGGCAAACATCTGTTTCTGCCGACGAACGGCGGGTTTTGCTGCGCCAAATCCTGCAGCAAAACCTATGTTGCAATGCGATATATCCAGTGGCAATTGCTGCGAGAATTACTCACTGCGGAATGATAAACGAGCCGGATAATAAATATTACCAAGTAGTATCAAGGCCTTATTACAAAATCCGGTCGAGGCAACAAACACGCCGCCATGCTGCACCTTCGCTGCAGCAAAGCCGCACAAAAAAAGGGCGCCCGGAGGCGCCCTTTGATCATATTGCACCGCAATCAGGTGTTCATCGAATCGAAGAACTCGGAATTGCTCTTGGTCGAACGCAGCTTGTCGAGCAGGAAGTCGATACCGTCCATCGTCCCCATCGGATTCAGGATGCGGCGGAGTACGTACATCTTCTTCAGGACCACCGGATCGGTGATCAGCTCTTCCTTGCGGGTGCCGGAGCGCGAAATGTCGATCGCCGGGAAGGTCCGCTTGTCCGAAACCTTGCGGTCGAGGATCAGCTCGGAGTTGCCGGTGCCCTTGAACTCTTCGAAGATGACTTCGTCCATGCGGCTGCCGGTATCGACCAGCGCGGTCGCGATGATCGTCAGCGAGCCGCCCTCTTCGATGTTGCGGGCGGCGCCGAAGAACCGCTTCGGCCGCTGCAGCGCGTTGGCATCGACACCGCCGGTCAGCACCTTACCCGATGACGGCACCACGGTGTTGTAGGCGCGGCCGAGGCGCGTGATGGAGTCCAGCAGGATCACCACGTCGCGGCCATGCTCGACCAGGCGCTTGGCCTTCTCGATCACCATCTCGGCGACCTGGACGTGGCGCACCGCCGGCTCGTCGAAGGTCGAGGAGACGACCTCGCCCTTCACCGAGCGCTGCATGTCCGTGACTTCTTCCGGACGTTCGTCGATCAGGAGCACGATCAGATAGCACTCGGGATGATTATGCGCGATCGAGTGCGCGATGTTCTGCATCAGCACCGTCTTGCCTGTGCGCGGCGGCGCGACGATCAGCGCGCGCTGGCCCTTGCCGATCGGCGCGACGATGTCGATCACCCTTGCAGAAAGGTCTTTCCGCGTCGGATCGTCGATTTCCATGCGGAAGCGCTGATTCGGAAACAGTGGCGTGAGGTTGTCGAAATTGACCTTGTGCTTGGCCTTTTCCGGGTCCTCGAAATTGAGCGTGTTGACCTTCAGCAACGCGAAATAGCGCTCGCCCTCTTTCGGGCTGCGGATGTGGCCTTCGATGGTGTCGCCGGTGCGCAGGCCAAAACGGCGGATCTGCGAGGGCGAAACGTAGATGTCGTCCGGGCCCGGCAGATAATTCGCATCGGGCGAACGGAGGAAGCCGAAGCCGTCGGAGAGAACCTCGACGACGCCTTCGCCGACGATATCGGTCTCGGCGAGCGCAAGCTGCTTGAGGATGGCGAACAGCAGCTCCTGCTTGCGCATGGTGCTGGCATTCTCGACCCCGTTCTCTTCCGCGAACGAGACGAGCTCGGCCGGCGTCTTCGACTTGAGGTCCTGGAGTTTGATTTCCCGCATTGGGGTGGTCCTGTGGGGTAACCTGGGGAGGGGTGCGAGGAGGCTCTGAAATGCGGACGCGAAAAGGTAAGGTCCGCAGGTCTGGCAAGGAGAGCGCCGGTGAGGCTTCAAACCTGATGGGGTGTCCGGCCTCTGGAAAGCTCAGACACGACCACATCCGCCTGCGTTGGGTGGGATATTGCTAATATAGAAAATCGCCTCTCACTCCGCAAGCAGAAGCACTGAGCGATTGTTCGCGACCCCTGCCTAGAACGGCTTCACGATCACCATGATGACGATCAGAATCATCAGGGCAGTGGGTACCTCGTTGATAATCCGATAAAATTTCTGGCTCCGGGGGCGCCGATCCGCGGCGAAATCCTTCAGCCAGCGCGAAAAAAAGCCGTGGACCGCGGACATCGCGAGGACCAGTGCCAGTTTTACGTGCAGCCAGCCGAAGCTGAACCAATGGCCAGCCCAGGCGAGATAGAGCCCGGCGAGCCAGGTCACGATCATGGCGGGGTTGATGATGGCCTTGAACAGCCGCCGTTCCATGATCTTGAACGTTTCCGACTGCTTCGAGCCGATGTCGGCCTCGCAATGATAAACGAACAGCCGTGGCAGATAGAGCATGCCCGCCATCCAGGAGATGACGGCGATCACATGCATCGCCTTGATCCAGAGATAGACGTCTTCAAACATGTCTGGGATCCGGATTCCTGCCCAGCCGCGGGGAACGCTGGGGATAGTAAGAACTCGTTAAGGTCTTGCCTGCACACATATCCGTCCGTAGCGCCCTTCTCCAATAAGAATCTTAGATTCTTAAGGTTTGAGTCTATGTGACGGTGAATTGGACTCACACATTTCCGTCCGCCCGTTCACACGCGCTTGTTCACATCCATCGACATATCCCTGATCACTCTGGCCGCCCTCGATAAGGCGGTCAGCTTCAAAGGCTTGCGCGTTTCTGTCGGCAGCTTATCAAGAGGGTTATCGGCACAATCCCGTTTCCCTTTCGACGGGGCGCCGAACTTGTTCTCACGGGCAGTGGTGTGAAGAAAATTGGCACTTGTCCCGCCCCCGGTGTCGCGCATCCCTTTCCGAGGGGTTAAGGTCCACAGAAATCCACAAACCAAACCGGTTTCATACAAAGGGCTTTTGTGCCGACCTCGAACAATTATTTCCATTTGCACCTCGTGTCCGATTCCACCGGTGAGACGCTGATCACGGTCGCGCGGGCCGTTGCCGCCCAGTACGCCAACGTGACCCCGGTCGAGCACGTCTATCCGCTGGTGCGCAGTCAGAAACAGCTCGATCGCGTGCTCGACGAGATCGAGGAAGCGCCGGGAATCGTGCTGTTCACGTTGCTCGAGAAGGATCTGGTCGCCAGGCTCGAGGACAAGTGCAAGGGGATCAATGTTCCGAGCCTGTCGATCATCGGCCCGGTGATGCAATTGTTCGAGGCGTATCTCGGAGCCGCCACGACCGGCCGGGTCGGTGCCCAGCACGTGCTCAACGCCGAATACTTCAAGCGCATCGACGCGCTGAACTACACGATGATCCATGATGACGGTCAGCATGTCGAAGGGCTCGACGACGCGGACGTGGTGCTCGTCGGTGTCTCCCGCACCTCCAAGACCCCGACATCGATCTATCTTGCCAACCGTGGCATCCGCACCGCCAACGTGCCGCTGGTTCCAGGCATTCCGGTGCCGTCGCAGTTGGAAACGTTGACGCGACCGCTGGTGGTGAGCTTGCATGCGACGCCGGAACGCTTGATCCAGGTGCGCACGAACCGCCTGCTCTCCATGGGCGCCGATTCCAGCGGCGACACCTACACGGACAAGCAGTCGGTCGCCGAAGAGGTCGCATTTGCCCGCAAGCTGAGCGCCAAGCACGATTGGCCGCTGCTCGACGTCACGCGGCGCTCGATCGAGGAAACCGCCGCGGCGATCATGAAACTCTACAGCGATCGCCAGCGTAACCGGCCTTCTGAATAGCTTTGGGAATAGTTTCGCGATGGGTCTGTGGCTCGGCAAATCTGCGTTGATCCTGGCCTCGCAGAGCAGCGCGCGAAAGATGCTGCTGGCCAATGCCGGGCTCGAGTTCAAGGTGATCACGGCTGATATCGACGAGCGCGCGATCCAGGCCGCCTCCGGGCTGTCTGGTCCGCGCGAGATTGCCTTGCTGCTGGCGCGCGAAAAGGCCAAGGCGGTCTCGGCTCATCACGCTGGAAGCACCGTCATCGGTGCGGATCAAACGCTGGCGCTTGGCGATCGCCTCTTCAACAAGCCTGCGGGCCGCGCCCAGGCGCTGGCGCAACTGCGCGATCTCTCCGGACACAGCCATGAGCTGAATTCTGCCGTGGCGATAGCACGTAATGGTGAGATCATCTTCGAGGACGTCTCGGTCGCCCGCCTCACCATGCGGCAGATGACCGATGCCGAGCTTTCGGCCTATCTCGACGCCGCCGGCGATGCCGTCACCACCAGCGTCGGCGGTTATCAGCTCGAAAGCCTGGGTATCCATTTGTTCGAGCGTATCGAGGGCGACCACTTCACCATTCTCGGCTTGCCGCTGCTGCCGCTGCTTGCGTTCCTGCGGCGCGAGCGGCTAGTTGCGGTGTGATTGGCAGAGATGGTTGGGCGCTGATGCGGATCCTGGGACTGACCGGCTCGATCGGGATGGGAAAATCCACCACCGCGAAATTATTCGCGGAGGCTGGCGTCCCTGTCTACGATGCCGATGCCGCCGTCCATCAGCTCTATGAGGGCGAGGCTGCGCCCGCGATCGAGGCCGCCTTCCCCGGCACCACCGCGAACGGCAAGGTCGATCGGTCGAAACTGTCGGCGCGTGTGGTGCACGATGCTGCGGCCATCAAGCAGCTGGAGCAGATCGTCCATCCGATGCTGGGCGCTTCCCGCAAAAAATTCTTCGCCGACGCCGAAGCCGCCAAGGCGCCGGTCGTGGTGCTCGACATTCCACTGCTGTTCGAGACTGGGGGCGAGACGCGGGTCGATGCCGTAGTCGTGGTGACGACGTCTCCGGAACTGCAGCGCGAGCGGGTGCTGGCGCGCGGCACGATGGACGAGGCCAAGCTCGACGCCATCATCGCCAAGCAGACACCGGACGCGGAAAAGCGCAGGCGTGCCGATTTCGTGGTGGATACGTCCCACGGGCTCGATCCAGTGCGCGCCCAAATCGCGCACATCCTGGCGGAGGTCGTTAAGATGCCGCAGCGGCGCGCCTGATTCGGCGCCTGACACGGCTTCTCAGATCATGCGCGAAATCGTTCTCGACACAGAAACCACCGGCCTCGACCCGCTGCGGGGAGACCGCCTGGTCGAAATCGGCTGCGTCGAGATGCTCAATCGCATGCCGACGGGGCAGAGTTTCCACGTCTATATCAATCCCGAAAGGGACATGCCGGCAGAAGCCTTCGCGGTGCACGGGCTGTCGGCCGAGTTCCTGGCGACAAAGCAGCTGTTTCACGAGGTCGTTGACGATTTTCTGGAGTTCGTCGGCGATGCGCCGCTGGTGATCCACAATGCCTCGTTCGACATCAGCTTCATCAATGCCGAGCTCGACCGGATCAAGCGCCCGGCGATCCCGCGTGAGCGGCTGGTCGATACGCTGCTGCTGGCACGTCGCAAGCATCCCGGCGTGTCGAACCGGCTCGACGATCTCTGCTCGCGCTATGCGATCGACAATTCACGCCGCACCAAGCACGGCGCGTTGCTCGACGCCGAGTTGCTTGCGGAAGTCTATGTGGATCTGGTCGGGGCGCGGCAATCGCAGCTGCTGCTGGCCTCGGAATCCGAGGAGACTCGCGCCAACGGGGCTGCTGATGCGCCACGGCGGCAGCGGCCAGCGCCGCTCGCGCCGCGGATTTCAGACGCCGAGCGCGAGGCCCACCGGGCCTTCATCGCAACGCTCGGCGACAAGGCGATCTGGAACGAGTTCTTGCCCGCTCCAGCTGTCGCTTCGGCTGGTTAGGCCTGACCGCTCGGCTGAGCGGCCATTTGCCGCTCCATGTTCTGACGATAGAGGCCGACGAAGTCGACCGGGTCCAGCATCAAAGGCGGGAACCCGCCGTCGCGCACGGCCGTGGCGATGATCTCACGGGCGAACGGGAACAGCAGGCGCGGGCATTCGATCATGACCAGCGGATGCAAATTGTCCTTCGGCACGTTGGAGATGCGGAACACGCCGGCATAAGCGAGCTCGAACGAGAACATGATCTTGCCGGCGGTCTCGGCCTTGCCCTCGACCGACAGGGTCACCTCGAACTCCTGTTCGCTGAGGTTGTTGGCGCTGACATTGATCTGGATGTTGATCTGGGGCGGTTGGCTCTGCTGCTGGAGCGAGCTGGGCGCATTCGGATTTTCGAACGAGAGGTCCTTGGTATATTGCGCCAGGACGTTGAGCTGGGGAGCCTGGGCCGCCTCGGGAGGGGTGCCGTTACCGTTGGTCATAAGAGTGTCTCCTTACCCGATTGGGCTGAATTTCGCGGCGGTTGGCTAACATAGGGCTACCTCGTTCCACAAGGACGAACGGTCCCGGATGGGGAATTCCGGCCACGGCCACAACTGCGGCGTTCATCCCGCCGATCCAGCGCAACTGCGCCTTAAACGATTGAAGATGCGCGATTTCCGGCCAGGATCGGGTTTCCCCTTAAGCATAAAACGCGCTACACTCGGTGCTGTGCCAAAAGGCGCCATTGGCCGGGCAAGATTTCGTGCCTACATCCCACGGACCTGACGCGCGGACCCGAAATGGTGATGTGGACTTGCCGTTCCGGTATGGAACGGTCTACTGGCCGGATCGATTTTCCCGGCACGACGCCTTCGAACGGCCCCTTCTACAGACGACCAGAAAGCGAATACGACGTGGACATCTACACCATCATCTTCCTGGCGCTGGCGGTCTTCATCTTTCTGAGGCTGCGCAGCGTGCTGGGGCAGCGCACCGGCAACGAGCGGCCGCCGTTCGACCGTAACGCGCTCCAGGGTGCCCAGGACAAGAACGTCGTCACCATGCCGGGCAAGGTCATCGACCAGGCTCCGTTGGCGCCGACGGCCGAGCCGGCCCCGCCCTCCGACCGCTGGAAGGGCCTGACCGAGCCGGGCACCGTGCTCGCCCAGGGTCTCGATTCCATCGTCGAAAAGGATTCCACCTTCGATCCGCGCCATTTCATCTCCGGCGCCCGCGGCGCCTATGAGATGATCGTGCTGGCCTTTGCCAATGGCGACCGCCGCGCGCTGCGCGACCTGCTGTCGTCGGAGGTCTATGAAAGCTTCGATGCCGCGATCAAAGAGCGCGAGAAGAACGAGCAGAAGACCGAGACGCGTTTTGTCTCGATCGACAAGGCCGAGCTCGTCGGCGCCGAGCTGCGCGACCGCACCGCCCAGCTCACGATCCGCTTCGTCTCGCAGATGATCTCGGCCACGCGTGACAAGGCCGGCAACATCGTCGATGGCAGCGCCGACACGGTCGCCGACATCACCGACATCTGGACTTTCGCCCGCGACATCACCTCTCGCGATCCGAACTGGAAGCTGGTTGGCACCGGAAGCGCGAATTAAGGCTTTCCTGAAGACCAGCGCGACGGCGCTTTGCGCAGGTGCCGTCGCGCTGTCGTCGTTTTCACTCGGCGCCGAGGCGGCGCGGCGCCACTATCGCAGCCATCACCATCATCTCCCGGAATTGCCTGCCGCGCCGCCGCGCGCCTTGCCGTATCCGCAGCTTCCCCTGCCGTTCGAGATTCCCGGCGCGCAATATCTGCCGCTGGCCTGGGCCGACGTGAAGGGCTGGGGCGACGACAATCATCTCGCCGCCTACAAGACCTTTCGCGCGAGCTGCCGTCCGATCAGCGCCCAGACCGGCGCGCCCGAACCGAAGGCTTTGGGCGCCTCTCTGGCCGAACCCTGCCGGGTCGCCAAATCGCTCGAGCTTACCGACGACGCCAGGGCCAAAACCTTTTTCGAGGAAAATTTTGCGCCGCTACGGATCTCTCGCCTCGGCGAGCCGGATGGTTTCGTCACCGGCTATTACGAGCCGGTGCTGGAGGGATCGCGCACGCAGACCGACGTCTACAACGTCCCGGTCTATCGCCGCCCGTCGAACCTGTTCGTGCGCGGCTACAAGCAGGATTCGGTCAGCCTGCCCAACAAGGGCTCGGTCTATCGCAAGATCGGCCGCCGCAAGCTGGTCCCCTATTACGACCGCGCCGAGATCGAGGACGGCAAGATCGCCGGCCGCGGACTCGAGATTGCCTGGCTGAAGGACCCGACCGATCTGCTGTTCGCCCAAATCCAGGGCTCGGCGCGGATCAAGTTCGACGATGGCGGCACGGTCCGGCTCAACTACGACGCCTATAACGGCTATCCCTATACAGCGGTCGGTCGCATCCTGATCGAGCGCGGCATCATTCCGAAGGAAGAGATGTCGATGCAGAAGATCAGGGAGTGGATGGCGCAGACACCAGACGGTGCCAAGGAGCTGCGGCGCCAGAACCGCTCCTACATCTTCTTCCGCGAGGTCAATCTGTCCGACAAGGAGGAGGCCGTCGGCGCGCAGGGCATTCCGCTGACGGCCGGCCGCTCGATCGCAGTCGACAAATCGCTCCACGTCTACGGCACGCCGTTTTTCATCGAAGGCGAGTTGCCGATCGATTCCGAACGCGCGAAGACGCCGTTCCATCGGTTGATGATCGCGCAGGACACCGGCTCGGCCATCATCGGTCCGGCGCGCGCCGATCTCTATTTCGGCGCGGGCCAGGAGGCCGGCCGCGTCTCCGGGCGTCTGCGCCATGCCATGCATTTCGTGATGCTGGTGCCGAAGGGTCTCGATCCGACGGCGCGTGCCGCGCGGCTGCCGGTGCCGGACCCGCGGCCGTCGGAGAAGATCGCGAAGCTGTTTCCGCAAACAGAGCCCGCGAAGGACAAGCCGGCGGCAGCCGAGGCGCAAAGCAGGAGCGAGACGGTCGCTGTCGCCGGTCCAGTCCCGCTGCCGGTGCCGCGTCCCGTGATCGAGCCGGTTCAGGAGCCGCGGCGGCCGGTGAAAAATCGTTCCCATCGGCAGCAATGAAGCGATCGTCCCGTCCGCCCGTGCTGGAGCCTCGTCCCTCGCCGCGCCGTCGCGCGCTGAGCGAAGAAGAGCGCGCGCTGTGGGATACGGTCGCAAAGCAGGTCAAGCCGCTGAGGAAGCCTCGTGCGGTGAAGGCGCAAGCTGCGCCGCGCACCGAGCCTTCCCCCGCAGCGCCCCCCACGCGGCCTGCGCCATCACCACGTCCGATTGCCGCTGCCCCGGCACTGCGTGCAGCGAAGCCGGCGGTGCCGCCGCTCGCGCCGCTCGGCAAGCGCGAGCGCACAAAGTTGTCGCGCGGGCGCAGCGAGATCGAGGCGCGGCTCGATCTGCACGGCATGACCCAGATGCGCGCGCATCGCGCACTGACCGGATTTCTGCACCGCGCTCATCATGACGGCCTGACCTTCGTGCTCGTCATCACCGGCAAGGGCCGAAGCGGCGGCGAAAGCGGCGTGCTGCGCCGCCAGGTGCCGGAATGGCTGAGCCTGCCGGAATTCCGGGCTTTTGTGGTCGGCTTTGAGGAAGCCGGTATCGGCCATGGCGGCGAGGGCGCGCTTTACGTGCGGATCAGGCGGGCGAGATTCTAACCGCGGGCTCGCTGCGACCTCTCCCGCGTGCCTTGCGGGTGAGGTTTCGGAGCCCGCGGGACGATCGTCTGCTTCACTATTCTGCTGAAGACGTAGCGACCAACCCATCACTCCCGAATGCTGCACCGCGAACGGAGGACGCCGCTCGCGGCATTCGCCTATTTGACGGCTTCCCTTTTGCCGCGCTTGCCGCTTTCGTTTCGGCCGCTTACACAGTCATGTGAACGTCATATGGCGCTGCTAGCGCAAGCGATCATTTTTGACGGCCCAAGAGAACGGCCAAGGGAGGTTTACTTGATGGCTCTTAGACACTTTGGAGCGGCTGCCGCTATTGCGCTCACGGTTGGACTATCGGCCTCGCCGGCCTTGGCCGCGACCGAAATCCAGTGGTGGCACGCGATGACCGGCGCCAACAATGACGTCATCGTCAAGCTCGCCACCGACTTCAACGCGTCGCAGAGCGACTACAAGGTGATCCCGACCTACAAGGGCAACTACCCCGATACGATGAACGCCGGCATCGCGGCGTTCCGCGCCGGCAACGCGCCGCACATCATGCAGGTGTTCGAAGTCGGCACCGCGACCATGATGGCTGCGACCGGCGCCGTGAAGCCCGTCTACAAGCTTATGGCGGACGCCGGCGAAAAGTTCGATCCCAAGATCTACCTGCCCGCCATCACCGGCTACTATTCGACGTCGAAGGGCGAGATGCTCTCATTCCCCTTCAACTCGTCCTCGACTGTGATGTGGGTGAACCTCGACGAGCTGAAGAAGGCGAACGTGGAGATTCCGAAGACCTGGCCCGAAACGTTCGAGGCCGCCAAGAAGCTGAAGGCTGCGGGTCACGACACCTGCGGCTTCTCCGGCTCCTGGGTCACATGGGTCAATCTCGAGCAGCTCTCGGCCTGGCACAACGTGCCGCTCGCCAGCAAGGCCAACGGCCTCGACGGCTTTGACACCGTGCTCGAGTTCAACGGACCGCTTCAGGTCAAGCATCTCGAAACCCTTGTCGAGCTGCAGAAGACCAAGACCTATGACTACGCCGGCCGCACCAACACCGGCGAAGGCCGCTTCACCTCCGGCGAATGCCCGATCTACCTGACCTCGTCGGCGTTCTTCGGCAACGTCAAGGCGCAGGCCAAGTTCAACTTCACCGCCGTGCCGATGCCGTATTATCCCGACGTCAAGGGCGCGCCGCAGAACTCGATCATCGGCGGCGCTTCGCTCTGGGTGATGGGCGGCAAGTCGGCCGAGGAATACAAGGGCGTCGCGAAGTTCCTGACCTTCCTCTCGGACACCGATCGCCAGGTCTATATCCACAAGGCCTCGGGCTATCTGCCGATCACCAAGGCGGCCTATGCCAAGGCGAAGGAAGAGGGCTTCTACAAGGATCAGCCCTATCTCGAGACCCCGCTGCTCGAGCTGACCAACAAGGAGCCGACCGAGAACTCGCGCGGCCTGCGCCTCGGCAACATGGTGCAGCTGCGTGACGTCTGGTCGGAAGAGATCGAGCAGGCGCTGGCCGGCAAGAAGACCGCCAAGCAGGCGCTGGATTCCGCCGTCGAGCGCGGCAACACGATGCTGCGGCAGTTCGAAAAAACCGCCGTCAAGTGAGGCAATGAGCGGCAGGCCGCGACCCGGCCTGCCGCTCTGCTGGCATCATGCAAAAGCAAGCCATTTTCCAGTCAAGGCTGTTACCGTACGCGCTGGTTGCGCCGCAGCTCGCGATCGTCCTGATTTTCTTCTATTGGCCGGCCCTGCAGGCGGTGATCCAGTCCTTCCTGCTCCAGGACGCCTTCGGTCTGTCGACCACCTTTGTCTGGTTCGAGAATTACATCGAGCTGTTCAAGGACGCGGCCTATTTCGAGGCGATCGTCCGAACGTTCTTCTTCTCGTTCGCGATCGCCGTCTCGTCGTTGTCCTTCGCGCTGCTGCTCGCCGTGATGGCGGACAAGCCGCTGCGTGGCTCGATGCTCTACCGCACGCTCCTGATCTGGCCCTATGCGGTGGCGCCGCCCGTGGTCGGCGTGCTCTGGATCTTCATGCTGCATCCCTCGCTCGGCGTGCTCTCGCGCTATCTGCGCAACATGGGCATCGACTGGAATCCGCTGCTCGACGGCGACCAGGCCGCGGCGCTGATCATCCTCGCCGCCGCGTGGAAGCAAATCTCCTATAATTTCCTGTTCTTCCTCGCAGGCCTGCAAGCGATCCCCAAGAGCGTGTTCGAGGC
The DNA here is from genome assembly GCF_040548605.1 of Bradyrhizobium sp. JR4.1. Classification (NCBI taxonomy): domain Bacteria; kingdom Pseudomonadati; phylum Pseudomonadota; class Alphaproteobacteria; order Hyphomicrobiales; family Nitrobacteraceae; genus Bradyrhizobium; species Bradyrhizobium sp. JR4.1. The sequence continues at coordinate 1,014,261 of NZ_JBEPRY010000001.1, read as the reverse complement.
CGCCGCGATCGACGGCGCCCGTCCGATGCGGCGGTTCTGGACCGTGACTTTCCCGCTGCTATCGCCGACCATCTTCTTCCTGCTGGTGGTCAACATCGTCTACGCCTTCTTCGACACGTTCGGCATCATTGACACTATGACCCGCGGCGGACCCGGAACGTCGACGGTCACGCTGGTCTACAAGGTCTATTCCGACGGCCTGCTTGGCGGCAATCTCGGCAGCTCGGCGGCGCAGTCGGTGATCCTGATGGTCATGGTCATCGTGCTCACCGGAATCCAGTTCCGGTTCGTCGAACGCAAGGTGACCTACTGATGGTCGAGGAAGAGGGCTTCCGGCGCTACATCGCCCATATCATCCTCTGGATCGGGATCGCGATCGTCGCTTTCCCCGTCTACATCGCGTTCGTCGCTTCGACCCAGGACAACGCGCTGATCGCCAACGGACAGATGTCACTGCTGCCGGGCGGTCATTTCTTCGAGGTTTACTACCAGACCATTTTCGTCGGCACGAGCGGATCGACCCGCGAGCCCGTCGGCAACATGATGCTGAACTCGCTGGTGATGGCCTTGCTGATCGCGGTCGGCAAGATCGCAATCTCGATCATCTCGGCCTACGCGATCGTCTATTTCCGCTTTCCGTTCCGGATGCCGATCTTCTGGATCATCTTCATCACGCTGATGCTGCCGGTCGAGGTCCGCATCTATCCGACCTACAAGATCGTCGCAGATCTGCACATGCTCGACAGCTATGCGGGCCTGTCGCTGCCGCTGATCGCCTCGGCCACCGCGACGCTGCTGTTCCGCCAGTTCTTCATGACGGTGCCGGACGAGCTGCTGGAGGCCTCGCGCATCGACGGCGCCGGTCCCCTGCGCTTCTTCTGGGACACGCTGCTGCCGTTGTCGCGCACCAACATGGCGGCGCTGTTCGTGATCCTCTTCATCCTCGGCTGGAATCAATATCTCTGGCCGCTGCTGATCACCACCCGCGACGACATGCAGACCATCCAGGTCGGCATCCGCAAGATGATCACCACCACTGACGCGCTGACCGAATGGCCGATCGTGATGGCGACCGCCGTGCTCGCGATGCTGCCGCCGGTGTTCGTCGTCGTCGTAATGCAGAAATTGTTCGTGCGCGGACTCGTGGAGACGGAAAAGTAAATCCCATGGCTAACGTCACTCTGCGCAACGTCCGCAAAACCTATCCCGGCGGCTTCGAGGCCATCAAGGGCGTCAACGTCGATGTCGGCGACGGCCAGTTCTGCGTGCTGGTCGGTCCCTCCGGCTGCGGCAAGTCGACATTGCTGCGCATGGTCGCGGGCCTCGAGACCGTCACCGGCGGCGAGATCGACATCGGCGGCCGCATCGTCAACCAGATCGAGCCCGCCGACCGCGACATCGCGATGGTGTTCCAGAACTACGCGCTCTATCCGCATATGAGCGTCTTCAACAACATGGCCTACGGCCTGCGCAACCGCGGCATGAAGGAGGCCGAGGTCAAGAGCCGCGTCGACGAAGCCGCGCGCGTGCTCGAACTCACGTCGATGCTGGAGCGCAAGCCGCGCCAGCTCTCCGGCGGCCAGCGCCAGCGTGTCGCCATGGGCCGCGCCATCGTGCGTCAGCCAAAAGTGTTTCTGTTCGACGAGCCGCTGTCCAACCTCGACGCCAAACTCCGCATCGCGATGCGCGTCGAGATCCGCAAATTGCAGCGCCGGCTCAACACCACGTCGATCTACGTCACCCACGACCAGCTCGAGGCGATGACTCTCGCCGACATTCTCGTGGTCATGAATGGCGGTCAGGTCGAGCAGGTCGGCAATCCCCTGGCGATCTACGAAAAGCCGGCCACGACCTTCGTCGCCTCCTTCATCGGCGCGCCGCCGATGAATTTGATGTCGATTCGCGCCGATGAAATCAAATCGCAGCTCGGCAGCACTAACGCCGGCATCCTCGGCATCCGCCCGGAAGACTTCGTGATCACCGACCAGACCCCGGCCGGCGGCGTCACGCTCCCGCTCACCGTGGAAGCGATCGAGCGCGTCGGCGCCGAAACCTTCGTCTACGGCACGCGGGCTCAGGACGAGCAGCGCATCGCTGCCAATCCCGGCGAGCTGCCGCCCGGCGAAGTCATCGTCCGCATCCCCGGCTCAGAGGCGCCGCCGATCGGCGAGAAGATCCGCGTCGCAGCGGTGCGCCAAAAGCTGCATCTGTTCAGCGGCGATGGACGGACGCGGATCGAGCCCTGACCGGGTTCCGCGGAGCCGTCGATTAAATACGGCGAAAACAACCCCATGCACAGTAGAAGGGGGTTTGTTTTCGTTGAGAAAAATCGCGCCGCAATTTCGTCGTGTCGGGCTTGTCGCAGGCGTTTCGCACCATGACGACCAGTCAGCCTTTGTGCATGGCAGGAGCGGGTGAGCCGCCAATCCACAGCCCCCCGCTACGTCCTTGAACCGACACGCGGATATGCCCATATTGCTCATCAAGGGGTGCCTGTACGGGCCCTGATGCACCAAAGTCGCTTCGAGAGGACTTTGTAAACTATGTCTCGTGTTCCCACGCTTTCCAGTCCGTTCCTTCTGGGCTTCGACGAGATCGAGCGCGTGCTCGATCGGGTCGTCAAAGGCGCCGACGGTTACCCTCCCTACAATATCGAGAGGTGCGACCGGTCGGAGGGCCAGCCCGAGCGTTTGCGGATCACGCTGGCGGTTGCCGGATTCACCCGCGACCAACTCGATGTAACCATTGAGGAAAACCAGCTCGTCATTCGCGGGCGGCAGCAGGACGACAAGACCCGGCAATACATCCATCGCGGCATCGCCGCGCGCCACTTCCAGCGCACCTTCGTGCTGGCGGAGGGGATGCTGGTCCTGGGTGCGGATCTGAAGAACGGATTGCTGGCGATCGATCTTGCCCGGCCGGAACCGGAGAGGATCGTTAAGACAATCGCTATCAATGAGCACGAATAATGGAACGAGTAGCGGACTCGACCGCTTAGTTTCTGTGAAGGAGTCGAGACCATGAGTGAAGGTCACGTTGCGTTCGAATACGAAGCCAAGAACGTCTCGCCGGAGACGCTGGCAACCCTCGGCGAAGGCCATATCGCCTATGTGAAGCAGATCCGCTCCGAGGATGTGCCGGGCCTGTTTCCCGAAGCGCCGAAGATCGCGCCGGGCCTCAAGCTCTTCGCGCTCCACGCCGCCGACGGCACGCCGATCATGCTGACCGACAGCCGCGAAGCCGCGATCGCCAACGCCTGGAGCAACGAGTTGCAAGCGGTGAGCGTGCACTGAGCACGCGCACGTCGCATCAATAGGGTTTCAAGCGGGCACGCCTTTGAAGGAAGGCGTGCTCGTTTGTTTTGGACATGCATTTTTCAGAGCCGAATGTACGTCAGATTGGCTCAATCGAGCCGCAGGCCCCTTCGACCTTTGCCCGCTTGCGGAGAGACAGGCGGGAGTTTCCTCCTAGCTGTTTCCGTGATGGTGGCCCGCGAAAGACTTAGCCGAAGAGCGTTGTCACCATATTTTCCGGAGGATTCGCCGAGCAAGAGGGGGCGCATGAGTCAAATGGACTCAGGCAAAATCGGCGCAATGGCCTGAAGTCTTCCATGCTGCAAAGCGACAATCGCGCGGGCGCTAAGAGGGTCGTGAATCCGGCTTCAGCTAATTGAAGGGGGCACGGGGGAAGCTCCGAGCTCTTGCGACGAGGTGACCTCTCAGATTGGGGACCCATTTTAAATATCGACCGGGATCGATGCCCAATATGGCTCGATGCCCGCCAAGCTGACCTGCCACAATAATGAGTGCCTCTGAAACCCATCGACCACGGCGGCTGATGTTTCCGCAGTGAACTCTAAACACGCACCCGAACGCGTTCTTGAACTCTTTGATAGAGTTGAATGTCCGCTAGCGATCGCAACTCGATGGCAATGGCAAATCGTTGATCCTCTGAAGACCAGCCACTTTCACAGCGGACCGCGAGGAAATATCTATCTCCATAGCGTTGCGAGTTGGTGGTCATCGAGAATGTTGCACACTGAAGCGTGCCCCGTTCCCGACGTTGTGCGCCGGGCTTCAAGTCACATTTGAGACTCTCTTTGATGCGGAAGGCGTGGCCTTCGTCAGCCTCCCATTTGCGGAAGGCGTCGAATACATCGCTCGCGCTGGCGCCCCGTATCAGGTAAAATCCCATCTTGAGGCCGGCGTAGTCGAGCCGCGTGTGCTTCACCGGAGGGTCGAAACTGAGCGCCACCCGAATTTGTCGAGCCCCTTTAGTTTGGAATACGTCGGGGATAGGCACTTCGTAGACTGCAAACTTATCTGCCGAGAGAACGTCTTCTGCGATCAGAACAACTCGGTTGTCTTCGGATTCTAGTGCCTTAGCGACATCAGGCAGGCCGTACCCAAGGAGATTGAAGATCGCGTCGTCATCTCCGAAGTTTTGATCGATGGCCGTCGGATGCTCGGCGCTTAGGGCAAGTAGCGCTCTGACCAGATTTGCTGACGCGTTGGGAAAGCTCTCGAACAGCAATGCGGCCTTGTAGGCCACTAGCGGAGCAGCGAATGACGTCCCTGAGTAGTACCTAAGTAATTGTTGTAGATATTCGTGATGCGTAGAAAGAATACCTGCATTGGCCCGCGCAGACCCGTTTTGCAGTCGTTGAGTGGGTCCGTCATAAACGGCAGTTCCACCAAAGTCGACGAGGTCGGGCTTGAGCACTTTGTTAGAGCCTGGACCGGCGCGGGTGAACGGGGAGGGCTGAAATGTCTGCGCGATGGATCTCACGCCGACGTTTTCTTCATCAATCGTCGAAAGGCCGTTTGAATGCGCGATGGAACCAACGGTCAGAACATTGATTGCGCTTGCTGGCTCAAGAATGCGATTGGCTTCGTCGAGGAGGAACCTCGGATAGGCTGCGACGATACCGTCTCCAAAGGACGCAAGGTAGGCTGGAGACGCGTTTCCTGCCGAGACGACGATCAGAATGTCTAACTCCCGGGCCAAAGCATCTAGGGTCGCAGCCCAAGCGCTGGGCTTGGAGCCCGCGGACCTTTTGATATCGCCCAAAGAGATGTTTATTACTCGGCAGCCAAACTCCGCAGTCAGCTTACGGATAGAATTTTCCATTTGAGTGGGGACGAGTTCCTCGTCGTCGAAGCGCCCCGCCGCATTTACAACCCGAGCGCTTGCTACGCGAAATTTAGCTCGGAACGGAGTTTCGGATAGACGCTGGCGAACATCTCCAAAAATGGCAATACCGGAGACCGATGTGCCGTGTCCCTTTTCGTCGCTGTCCCCCAAGCTTGCAGGTTCACCAAACGCTGCGGCTAACGAGCCAGCTATTAATGGGTGTGCGGAGGTAAGCCCGCTATCAATTATACCGATAGTCAGCGCCCCATTCTCGGGAGGCAAAATCTCAGGCAAATCGCCGAGTTCGATATTGCTTGCCGGAAGCTCCGGCCAATCCGGTGTCGGGGGACGATCAATGGTGGCAATCTCCGGCAACTCCAGTAGCTGACGAACGGCGGTGCCGGACCCTTGCACCCGCATAAGCAGCGCGGACTTGCCACGATAAGAGCTGACAACAACGCCTTCAAATTGCTCTAGCACCGTGGTCACGCGGTACACGAACAAGTCCGCGTTCAAATCGGAAACGGGCCAAAGCTCCACGTCATAGAATTCCGCCGGTTCGGGGATAAGCTCAGGAGTAGCATAGCCTTCCCCCTTTAATACTGGACCGATCCGATCGGTTGCGTCGATTGGTCGAATAGCCTCGATCGCTTCGATTAGCGCAGCATACGGCTGACTCTTCTGATTCTCTGGTTTTTCGCCATTATATGCAGTGACCTTTTGTTGAAACGCAGTTAGCTCCGCATCGTCTGCAAAGAGTATCAATGTTTGGCCCGGCTCATTCGCCAAGACTGTCAAACCGATTTTAGCCCACTCGTCTTCGCTTATGTTTCCCGACGTCTGCACTTTCAAAATGAGCGCCGGATCAATGTCGCCAATTTTAGGCTTGGCTCGATGTTCCTGGAGAACTTCTTGAACTTCCGCCTGTATTTTTGCTCCATGGCTTTTGGCCTCTCGACCAGACGGTTGGCCAAAGCCCGGTCGCTTTCGGCGATCCAGTTCGCCCTCGACACGTTGTAGTGGTAAGTGTTGATATGTTGCCATCGTGAAAAGTGCCTAAGGAAAAAAGCAGATCAGCGTTGGGGGAGGCGGGCTCTGATGTCTTTGCGCCGAAGTCCTTCTCGGATTGATGAGTCGAACTCAGCCTCAAGGAGCGACCGTGATCTTTTTAGAATTGATCGCTTAATTGCATTATCGCAAATTCGCTCAACGTCAGCGAAGGACATACCTTTTAGCCGCGCTGCTTTTTCTGCAAGCGAGAAGGACGCGGGGAAATTCTTTAGTTTGATCTCGAAAAGCCGTCGAATTTCGCGCTGAGATGGATAGTCGAAAATCACGACCTCATCAAAACGTCGCCAGATAGCGGCGTCTAAGCTTTCTTCTAGATTGGTCGCGGCGACAAGAAATCCTTTTCCCTTGAAGCGATCGATTAGCATCAACAGGCTGTTGACCACTCGTCTCAGTTCATTGTGCTCGGAGCCGTCGGCTCGGGCCCTCGCGAGCGCATCAAATTCATCTAAAAACAAAACACACGGCTGCTCAGCAGCGGTCTCGAATACCTTTCGTATGTTTGTCGCAGTCTCACCGAGGAACGAGGAAATGATTGCATCCAGCCGAGCCACGATCAGAGGCAAGCCAAGTTCGTGGGCAAATACCTCTGCAGTGAGAGTTTTCCCGCATCCCGGCGGGCCGCAAAAGAGCAGCTTTGAGCGAATCGTTAGTCCATGTCTGCGCAGGAGGTCGGCCCCACGGAACTCTTCCATTAAGCCCAAGAAGGTTCGTATGTTATGGGGCGAGAGGACGAGCTGCTCCGGCGTTCGCTGCGGAACTACAACTTCCACTAGATTCGAAAAGGCAGCACTCTTGGCAAGTTTCAGCGGAATCAACGGGAGGCCAGGTTCTATTGCCGTGACTGGCTTGCGCCGAGGAGACCTCATACGTGACCCGCTAAGTGTCCGATATTTGAGCGAAATTAGATGTCAGAGGGCCTAGGAAAGTGGGTGGGGAAGTTCGCCCGGTTCCACGAGCAGCCAAGCCGATACTGCGAAGACAGTAGGACACATTCGCGTGCGTCGCACTGACGAACTTGGTTATCCAAAGATGATAGCGAGTTGACGAACAGCGCTGCGTAACAATCCGTAGAAAAACAAAAAAATTATGCTTTAGAATCAAGGTGTAAAGGGCTGCAATCCTTTCCTGGGCATCACTTTTGAACTTCGCATCAGTGGCTCGCCTGAACGTCAGGTTTTTGCTGGCACCCGCGCAAGACACGGCCAGTGCTGCGCGGAAAGTCCTGGATTGCTTCGTCGCAAGGGCTCCTCGCAATGACGGAGAGTAAGGTTACAGCACAGCCCTACATCCGCATCACTTCACAAAGCCAAGTCCTTCGCGCGCCGTGTCCACGGCCCATTTGTCGGCCGGCGGAAGCGCGAGCACGCTGTTGAAGTCCGCGCGCGCATGTTTGGGGTCGGACATCATCATGTAGAGGAGAGCGCGGTTGACCAGGGCGAGCTGATTTTTCGGATCGAGCCGGATCGCCTCGTTGTAGTCGGCGAGCGCGCGATCGTGCTGTCCCATGTCCCGAAACAGACCGGCGCGACTCTTGTAGGCTCCCGAATTCTCCGGCTGTAACCGGATCACTTCGTCGAAATCGGCAAGGGCGCGTTTGTCGTCGCCCTTGCCGTGCAGGACGACGCCGCGAACGAGATAGGCCTTTTCGAAAGACGGCATGATCCTGGTAACCTCATCCAGCTCCCGGATGGTGCTGTCGGCATCGTCCTTCTTCAGGAACACCATGGCCCGGCAATAGTGGCCGCCGGCCCTTCCGGGCTCCAGACGGACGGCGCTGTCGCAGTCGTCCAGAGCCGCATCGATCTCGCCCTTGTTGAGACGAACGGTGCTTCGCAACTGATAGGGCCAGGCGGCGGCCGGATTGCGCTGCATCGCCTCGCTGTAATCGGCGACGGCATGATCGGTGTCGCCCTTCGCCGCATACGCCTCCCCTCGCATGATGAGCGCACGGTAGGCCTGCTTGGGGCTGCGTTCGATGGCCTCGGCGAAGCCGGCGATCGCGCGATCGAAATCGCCCCTGCTGAAATACTCCTCGGCGCGCGAGGTGTAGGACGGCCCATAATTTGGGTCGAGGCGAATGGCCTCGTTGTAGTCGGCCAAAGCGTGATCGCGATCGCCTTTGGCGGAATAGGCGCGACCGCGGCAATTATAGGCCCGCCCGAAATTCGGATCGATCCGGATCGCGGCGCTGCAATCCTCGAAGGCGCGATTCCAGTCGTGCTTGATGTACCAGGCTTCGCCGCGCAGCTCGTAAGCGACCGCATTGGTTGCATCGGCTGCAATGATCTCGGTCTTCTCCGCGATGACGCGGTCGTTGGACGCCTCGTCGGCGCGGGCCACGGCGGTGGCGACAATGGTGACGGAGCAAAGCAGACCGAAAACCCGCCCGATCGAATTGCAAATCATCTTGCAAAATCCCCGCGCCGAAACCGTGCCGGAGATGAAATATCGCAGCACCCGGCTGCCCAATATGTCGCAGACGGCGCTGCGTCGGTTCGAGGGAGAAGGGTTACGCCGCGGTTGCCGGCGGCAGTGCCAGCACCGAATAGATCGCCTGGGCGTCGCGCGAGGCGCGGAGCTTTTTGGCGATGTCCTGGTCGCGCAGCAGGCGGGCGATGCGGGCGAGCGCCTTGAGGTGATCGGCGCCGGCGCCTTCGGGGGCGAGCAGCAGGAAGACGAGATCGACCGGCTGGCCGTCCATCGATTCGAAATCGATCGGGCGATCGAGACGGGCGAACAGGCCGAAGATCTTTTCCAGCTTGGGCAGCTTGCCGTGGGGAATGGCGACGCCGTAGCCGACCGCGGTGGTGCCGAGCTTCTCGCGTTGCAGGAGCACCTCGAACACGGAACGCTCGTTCTGCCCGGTCAGCTCGGCGGCCTTGGCCGCGAGTTCCTGAAGCGCCTGCTTCTTGCTGTTGACCTTCAATGCCGGGAGAATCGCCTCGGGCGCGACCAGATCGGTAATCGGCATGGAAGTCTTCCGAGGTGAATGAAAACGTCAGGTTCCGAATTGGCCAGCCTGGACAAAGAACCTGGGCGGGCCGACGTCAAGAAGATGAAGCAGGAGGCGGACTTAGCTCGCCCCTGATGTGGGGGGCTTCTACTCCAACGCAATCCCGGTGCCAACTCCCGCGTGCAGCTTTGCCCCGGTCATTGTTAAGGCGGAAAGGAGCCCCCGCGCCGGGCCGCAGGGGCGTCGCCCGACGGCCTCAGGCCTTGCCAGCCACCTTGCCGTCCGCCTTGACCCCCGGGGGGTCGATCCAGCCGACATTGCCGTCGGCCCGGCGGTAAATGATGTTCACCCGGCCCGAGGAGCCGTGCTGAAACACCAGGCAGGGCGCCCCGCTGAGGTCGAGTTCCATGACTGCTTCGCTGACGGACAGCGGCTTCAGCGAGGTGGTGGCCTCGGCGATGATGACGGGGCTGTAGCCGGTGATTTCGTCCTCGTCCTCACCTTCGCCCGGCGCCTCCAGCACGTAGCTGGTGGCATCCATGGCGGCCAACGCCGCGGAGGCGACATGGGCCTTGCGGGCGGAGCGGTCCTTGAGCCGGCTCTTGTAGCGCTTGAGGCGCTTCTCGATCATCAGCAGCGCCTGGTCGGCACTGGCATAGGCATCCGGTGCGTTCGAATCGGCCTCAAGCGTAATTCCCGAATCAAGATGCAGCGCACAGTCGGTGCGGAAGCCGAAGCCGTCCTTGCTCAGCGTGATGTGGCCGGAATAATTACCGTCGAAATATTTGCGCAGGACCTCTTCAGTCCGGTCGGTGACGCGGCCGCGCAGGGCCTCGCCGACGTTGACGCTCTTTCCCGAGATGCGGAGAGTCATGTGAACCTCGCTTGGTTCGTGCCTGGCCAGGATCGGGCCCGATAGCGGATCGAGAGTAGCGCGATTTGGCGCCGACGCAATCAGGCCGGTTCGGGATTGCGGGAGCGATCGGCCATGGCGGTGGAGAGGACGTTACCAAGAGCGCTCTGCTTGTCGCGACGGCGTTGCACCGAGGAAGGAATGCGCATGGCTTCGCGGTACTTCGCGACCGTGCGGCGGGCGATATCAATGCCCGAGCCGCGCAAGCGTTCCACGATGGTGTCGTCGGACAGGATCGCGGACGGCGCCTCCGCATCGATCAGCAGCTTGATGTGGTGACGCACGGCTTCGGCCGAATGCGCCTCGCCGCCATCGGCCGAGGCGATCGAGGCCGTGAAGAAATATTTCAGCTCGAACGTGCCGCGATTGGTCGCCATGTATTTGTTGGCGGTGACGCGCGACACCGTGGATTCATGCATCTGGATGGCGTCGGCGACGGCCTTCAGATTCAGCGGTCGCAGATGCGCCACGCCATGGGTGAAGAAGCCGTCCTGCTGGCGCACGATCTCGGTTGCGACTTTCAGGATGGTGCGAGCGCGCTGGTCGAGCGCACGCACCAGCCAGGTCGCGTTCTGAAGCGCGTCGGTGAAATACGATTTGTCGCCGTCCTTGCCGATCTTCCTCGAGAGCTGCGAATAGTAGGTCTGGTTGACCAGCACGCGCGGCAAGGTGTCGCTGTTGAGCTCGACATGCCAGCCGCCATCGGGGCCCGGGCGGACATAGACATCGGGCACCATGGTCTGGAGCCGGGCCGTACCGAACTTCATGCCGGGCTTGGGATTGAGCCGGCGGATCTCGCCGATCATGTCGGCGATGTCCTCGTCGTCGACGCCGCAGAGCTTGCGCAAGGCCGCGACGTCGCGCTTGGCGAGGAGATCGAGATGCTCGACCAGGGCCTGCATCGCGGGATCGTAGCGGTCGAGCTCGCGGAGCTGGATCGCCAGGCATTCGCTCAAATTGCGCGCGCAGACGCCGGGCGGATCGAATTTTTGCAGCACGGCAAGGACGTTCTCGACATCCTGCTGCGATGCGCCCAGCCGTTCGGCGGCCTGGCCGAGATCCGGGGGCAGATAGCCGGCCTCGTCGACGAGGTCGATCAAATACTGGCCGATCATGCGCTGCGCTGCGCCGGTGAAGGCAACCGAGAGCTGCTCGGCGAGATGGTCGCCGAGCGTGGTCTCCGCGGCGACGAAGGCTTCGAGATTGTAGTCCTCGTCACCGGAGGCGCCGCCGCCCCATTCGGTATAGGTGGTCGGCGCCGCATCCTGGGCGTTGCGCGCGGCCGCTTCGGCGGGTTCCTCGGAGAAGACGTTGTCCAGCCCCGTGTCCATGGTCTGCTCGATCTCGGCGCGGGTGCCGAGATCCTTGCTCATCCACTCTTCCTGGCCGGGCTCGAAGGCTTCGCCCGGGCCGCCGCCCGGCTCGTCGTTGTGGCCGCCATCGCTGTCGTTGAACTGGCCGGTCTCGGCCGGGCCCTCGCCCACGGGCGGCTCGTCGTTGGCCCGTTCCAGCAACGGGTTACGCTCGAGTTCCTCTTCGACGAACGTCGTGAGATCGAGGTTGGACAATTGCAGCAGCTTGATCGCCTGCATCAACTGCGGCGTCATGACTAGCGACTGCGATTGCCGGAACTCTAATCTCTGCGAAAGCGCCATGAAGCAAGAACCGATCCCAAAAAGTTGGTCCGATTTTTGCTTATCTTAGTCCGAGCCCGATGTACACGTCTTGACGAAATGGAAAAACGGGCTAGAGGCGGAATTCCTCGCCAAGGTAAAGGCGGCGCACGTCCGGATCGGCGACGATCTCATCCGGGCTGCCCTCGGTCAGGATTTCCCCGGCATAGACGATGTAGGCGCGATCGGTGAGGCCGAGCGTCTCGCGCACATTGTGGTCGGTGATCAGCACGCCGATGCCGCGGTTGGTGAGATGGCGGACGAGGTCCTGGATGTCGCCGACCGCGATCGGATCGATGCCGGCAAAGGGCTCGTCGAGCAGCATGTAGTTCGGACGCGTCGCCAGCGCGCGCGCGATCTCGACGCGGCGCCGCTCACCGCCGGACAGCGCGATCGACGGCGATTTCCGCAGGCGCGTGATGTTGAATTCGTCGAGCAGCGAGTCGAGCTGCTGCTCGCGCTTCTTGCGCGAGGGCTCGACCACTTCGAGCACGGCGCGGATGTTCTGCTCGACGGTGAGACCGCGGAAGATCGAGGCTTCCTGTGGCAGATAGCCGATGCCGAGCCGTGCGCGCTGATACATCGGCAGCTTGGTGACGTCGTGGCCGTCGAGCTCGATGGCGCCGCGATCGGCCTTGATCAGGCCGGTGATCATGTAGAACACGGTGGTCTTGCCGGCGCCGTTGGGCCCGAGCAGGCCGACCGCTTCGCCGCGGCGCACATAGATGCTGACGCCGCGCACGACTTGGCGGCTGCCAAAACTCTTTTCCACGCTATGCACAGCCAGGAAGCCCGGCCGCTTCAAGAGCTGAGGCCCGCCGGAACCGTTGGCCCTGCCGGCAGCCCTCACGGGATGAACCGCCTGGGCCCGGGGCGGCTCGGCCTCATAGTCGCCTTGGAACTGATCGGGCGCATGCATCGGCTGGTTCCGGGCGATCGACGGCGCGTCCCTGACTGGGCTGGCCACGAGGCCGCCGACGCTGTCACCGAGCGCGGTGATGTCCTGGCGCGCAAATCCTGGCCGGCCGCGTTTGGCGGGGCGCCGACGGAACATGCTGAAGAGATCGACCATCCCCGCCTTCTAGCCTTTCGCGACGATCCTGCGCGATCTTCGCGCGATCTGCCGCGCCGGCCTCAGCCGACGCAGCATGAATGAAGGCATGTCTCATGCCCAGTGAAACACGCCCGAAAAGCGGCGAACCCCGCTTCGAAAGCCCTTCGCGCTAGATACAGTCTCGCCGGGCAAGCTTCAACCTCGGATCGGGAGTCTCCAGATCAAGGCGTTGAAATCGCGAACGGAATTTACTTTGGCTTGTTTCCGCCGGGCAACTGCAAAGGCGGGGCCGCGCCCGGGGCCACCGGCGTCCCGCATTTGCCGTTCTGTCCGCCCTGGGACTGGATGAACAGGCCTTGCACCCTTCCGCTGTCCGACTCCACCCTGGAGACGCCCGTGGTCATGTCGACCAGGAGGCGGTCGCCGCGCAGCACGTTCTGGCACTGGGTCAGCACGACCTGGCTCCCAGCTCCGCCGAGCATGGTGATGAGATTGGTCTTCGTATCGAACACCGCGGTCTCGCCGGTCACCACCTGGTCCTTTTGGGTGACCACGACATTGCCGCGTGCCTCCAGCCGCTTGATCGAGGAGCTACCGCCCGGGCCCGGTGTCGCCGACTGGATCGGCGCCGCCTTCGCACCCTTTGCTGCCGCAGGCTGCGGCGTCGCCGGCTTGTCACCACCCGAGTCGTAGAACACCACCAGCGTCTTCGAGGTCATGGTGGTATCGCCCTGCACGACCTTCACGTTGCCCGAGAAGGTCGCCTCCTTTTTCTTGTCGCGCATCTCTAGCGATGCAGCGTCGATCTGGATCGGCTGATCGCGGTTCTGCGAAAAACCCTGCATCGCGTTGGGCACGCTCGCCGAGCTCTGTGCGTGCGCCGCATCTGCAGTGAGCAGCAAGAGACCGGAGACAAGCGTCGCTACACTGACAGCAATGCGACGCTTGCTCAGATGAAGATGGGTCATGAGAATCATTTTGAATTCGCGGATTTGTTCTTGGACTTCGCCGCCGGCGGCGGCGTGGGCTCGACCGGCGCGGGCGCGCTGGCGGCGGGATCGTCCAGCTTGTCGAGGTGCATCACCACATTGCCTTCGAAGCGGATGACGTCGCCGCCCTCCGTGATCCGCAGCCGATCGGCGGTCAGCGTTCCGTTGGTCAGCTTGACGTCGACATGCTCATCCGAGGAGACCGTGCCCTTGCCCATGTCGACGAAGGCCGAGTTCAGCCGCGCCTCGTAGCCGGTCGAGGTGCGCAGGAAGATGTCCTTGTGCAGGTCGAGCTGCTGCTGCTTGTTGTCGAACCTTCCGGTGCGTGCATCGAGAAACAGCGTCGATTGGTCTTCCATCAGCACTTTCGCGCGCAAATCATGGAGATCGACATGATCGGGATCAGTGATGTCCTGGGTCGCGGTCTTGGCCCAGAGCTCGTAGGGCCGTTGGTCTGGAGTGAAGCCGGACATATGCGGCGATTCCATCGTGATCTTGGTGCCTGTGACCACGAGATTTCCGGAGTCGAGCTTCACGGGGATCTGGAACGGGTTGAAAATGGTCGAGATAAGGACGAGCAGACCCATTGCCGCAGCCACTGTCGCTGGCACCGCGACGCGCAGAATCCGCACCAGGCGGCTGTGGCGCGCCGCGCTGGCGAACTTCGCCGCAAGCGCGGCATCATAGGTGACATGATGGGCCGAATTCACCTGGGCTCCTGAGGTGTCGCTCGCCTGGTCCGGCTGGCGGGCGCCCCATTGTAGCCGGCAACGCCAAAATATGCAGCCAGCGACAGGCCGTTACGAAAGTGTCTGAAACGGGGCGACCGCCCCAACCCGGCCGCGACGCGAAACGCTAGGAATGCGCGAAAATGTCCTCTTCGGCCCAACCCTGGAGATCGAGCAAAGCACGGGTCGGCAGGAAGTCGAAACAGGCCTTGGCCAGCGCGGTGCGGCCTTCCCGCGCCAGCATGGCATCGAGCCGCTCGCGCAAGCCGTGCAGATGCAGCACGTCGGAGGCGGCGTAGGCGAGCTGCGGCTCGGTCAGGCTGTCGGAACCCCAATCGCTCGATTGCTGCTGCTTGGAGAGGTCGACATTGAGCACCTCGCGCACGAGGTCCTTGAGGCCATGGCGGTCGGTATAGGTGCGGATCAGGCGGGAGGCGATCTTGGTGCAGTAGATCGGCCCGGTCATGACGCCAAACGTCTGGTACAGCACCGCGACGTCGAACCGCGCAAAGTGGAAGATTTTCGTGTTCGCGGGATTGGCCAGCAGGGCCTTCAGGTTCGGCGCGTCGGTATGACCCTTGGGGATCTGCACCACGTCCGCGCTGCCGTCGCCGGGCGAGAGCTGCACCACGCAGAGCCGGTCACGATGCGGGTTCAGGCCCATGGTCTCGGTGTCGATCGCCACCGCTCCGGTGTAGCGGGACAGATCGGGCAGGTCGCCGCGGTGCAGGCGTACGGTCATGGCGTTTCAAACCTCAATCGAATAGGTGCGCTTTTGCAAGCTAATCCCCGGGACAGATGCTGGCGAGGGCCGGCCGCGATGTATCCGCTGGCAGCCGCCGGCGCAAGCATCAGGCGCGGCTAGTAATTCAGGCGCACGAGCACGTCGTTGGTGGCGAACGGGCTGGCGGGCGCATCGCAAGCGCCGCGTCGAGCGAAGACGCAGGCCGGCTTGTCATCGCTCATCATCGCGCAACTTCGTTGCGAGAAATCCGCCGGCAGCTCGCTGGCCAGGCTCGCCGGGCCGATGATGCGGTTGAACCCGGCCTGGTGCGTCTGCACCACAGCCGGAAGGCGTCCCTTGGCCAGGGGGTCGTCCCGATAAAAGGAATAGATCGGCTTGCGGGCCGCGAGCTGCCCGCGTCCGGGCACAAAGGGATAGTTGATCGCGTAGAGGGCCAGACCGCAGGCTTCAGGATCGGCCTCGAGCTCCGCCATCAACTGGGCCACGCCGATGCCGCGCATCCAGTTGTCACGCATGATGAGCGTAGCGCCCGACAGACCGAGCGAGAGCAGCAGCCAGCCGCCACATACGACGGCGAGTGCCCGGGAGCGCCACGCGCTTTGCCGGCGCATCATCTCGACCCAATCGGCGGAGCCAAGCGCCGCCGCGATGATCAGCAGAGCGATCGACAGGAAAATGAAACGGTATTCCTTGTGCACGATCATGCTGTGAAACGCGACGTTCACGACGGCCGCGACGATCAGCAGGGGGGCATGTCGCCAGCCGCGCCAGAGCGCCAGCAGCATCAGCAGCGTCGCGCCCGACCACAGAATTGAAGCCTGCAGAACGTACGCGGCCGCCGGCGCGTCACCGAATTCCGATGCCCGGTCATGCAGGAGGTTTTGCTGAATATTCCGGACGAGCCACGCAAACGGCGCTGAGCCGTGGGCCAGGTCGAGGGCGCCGGACAGCGCCAGGACGATGCAAGCGCCCGCGACCAGCGCAATCGCGTTTCGCAGGTCGCGCCAGCACGCCGCCAACGCAAACACCGAACAAGCCGGTACATATTGAAAGCGCCAGACACAGGCGAGAGCAAGCAGTGCGCCTGCGGTGAAGAGCCGGTTTCGCGCGAGTTCGCCCGTCAGCAGATAGGCCGCCGGCAGGATCACGGCCGTCGCCAGCGGTTCGCTCAGCGTGTGGGGCGCGTAGTAGACCAGCTCAAACCAGACCGCGGCGGCAAACGCCGCGACGACGGCATGCGATCTGGAGATGCGTTCGCCGAAATGCCAGGCCGTCACGACGATCGACAACGAGGCAAGCCCGACCACCAGGCGAGGCACGACGAAGGCGCCCCACCCGCCCGGCGCAAGCCAGTCCCCCAGAGCGACCGGCCCTGCGAACAAGGTCGGCAGAAACCAGCTCCGGATACCGTCGCGCCATTCCCAGGTGACGACCCCCTGGTGGCCAAGCAGGCGCCAGGCCGGCTCGAGATATTGATACAGCTCGTCGACGTGAACGATGTTCGGCCAGAAGGCGAGCGGCAGCCGGACTGCCGCAGCCAGCAGCAGCAATGCGCACAAGGCACCGTACCGCGTCGCGAAGCTCTCGGCTCTGACGGTGGGCGCGATGTCGGGCAGAGCCGCGGCGCTGGTGGTCATTGTCGTTTGGTGTCGCCGGCCAAACCGGAGTGGGGCCTGACGTAAACGGTCTCGTAAGCGCCGGTGTATTGCTCGCGCCAGCCTCGCCGCTCCACCAGAAACTGCCGCAGCTGTTCGTGCGCCTTGACCCACAGCACCGCGTCGATCCGGTATTTGTCGAGCACCATGTCCCACGCGGCTTCGTCGATCTCCCAGCTCACCAGCTTGAAATAGTCGCGCAGCAAATCGTCCGGATAGGCGGTCGCGGCGCGACCATCGACGAATGGGGGGACGGTGCCGTGCGTCGCGAAGATCAGGTAGCCGCCGACGTTCCAATTGTTCAGGACCCGCCGACCTGCGAGATGCTCTCGCAGGTAGCCGGCATCTTCGCTCGACAGCATCGGCGGAAGCGCGAGCGCCGGCGCAACGCGCAAATAGACAATCGGCAGGGTGCCGAGACCGACGATGCCCGCGGCCAGCAACGGTCCACGCACGTCAAGCGCAGTGAGACGCCGAGGCAGCAAGCGGCTGAGGTGAAGCGCCATCGGTGCGGTCGAGAAGATGAAGAAGAAAGCGATGTACCTGAACTGATACAGTCCCAGAATCAGGAACAGCCAGGACATCAGTCTCGGCTCGAGCGGGATGGGCCTGGAATTTCTGTAGCGGAGCTCGAACGCGACAAAGGCCAGCATGTACAGGATGCCGGGAATGCTGCCCGGCATTTCCATGTTGTGATAGTAGGACAGCCATTCGCCGATATTGCCCTGGACGAAGTGCCCCATCGTCGCGGCGGCACCGGCATAAATATTCCAGCCGAGCGGATTGACGAAGGTCGCGGCAAGGCACGCGATCCCCGCGAGAGCAAGGATCCTGAGGTCGGCCCAGGCCCCTCTGAGCACGGCGCCACCGCAGAAGACGCCGATCACGAAAAAGCCGAGCAGGAAACCGCCGTGCAGATTGGCCCAGAGCACCATCAACAGGGGAAGCACGAACCATCGCGTTCGTCTCAGGCATTCGCGATAGAAGACGACGCAGAACAACATCGTGCATGTATTCGGCGAGACCGCGAGATACATGTTCGGCGAGGCTTCGTATGCGGGATAGAGCAGGCAGGCCAAGAAGACCGAAACGCAGACCGCGATCGCCGACGCGCCGTAGCCAAGAGAGATCGCGGTCAGGATGCCGACGATCGCCGCGCCGCAGGCCGCCGTCAGCAGGACGAGGCCGCCAAAGCCTGCGTATTGAAACGTCGCACTGGCAAGCGCGTCCCAGAGCCAGGACAGATTGAGCCATGGCTTGTCGCCGTGGGTTGACGACCAGGGGTCCTGCAGCGGGATGGCGTTGCGTTCCCGGATGAGATCTCCGGCCGCCAGATGCCAGCCCAAATCGTAGTGACCGAGCAGAAGCGGCGCGTTCAAGACGTAGAACAGGCAGATGAATGAGATCAGGAACAGATAAATCCCCGATCTCAGGAAAAACGGGCTGATCGCGTTCGCAACCTTGTCGAATGCCGGCTCGTGCCAGACCTGGTGCTGATCCACCGCTTCCCTCACGACAAAGCGAGCCCGATGGCTCCGCGCTCGCCGACGGCCGGATGCGAGCCTGCCGGCTGACTTAGGACCAGTTTGTCTAAAGTGGGGTAAATTTGGATCGTGCAATCGAGGGGGTTTGGCGGAATAAATTCGGCTGGAGGGCGGGCTTCCGAAGCTTTCAAGCAGCTGTTTAGACTTGAAAATTCCAGCGTCCAATAATAGTTATTAGAGGTCGAACGGAGGTTCCGGTATGGCTGTGAGCGCCGATTTAGGAGAGACGCTCGAGAGCGTGATGAACGAGCTCGTGGCGTCCGGTCGATACCATTCCAAGAGCGAGGTGCTGCGTGAGGGCGTACGCCTCGTCCAGGAAAGAGAGGCCAGGCTGGCGGCCCTGGACGCTTCGATTGCACGCGGACTCTCAGATGCCGACGCAGGCCGGACCAGAGCGGGCTCTGACGTGCTCGATCGGCTCGAAGCCAGACTGGCGGTCCAGACGGACGGCAAGTGATCCTCACCGTCAGCGCTGAGGCAGAGGCCGATCTCGAACAGATCGTGGCGTATGTCGCGGAGCAAAGTCCTGCGAGCGCCCTCAAGCTCGTTCGCACGCTACGAGAAAAATGTGAGTCTTTGCTGGACGCCCCACGCGCCTATCCCTTGGTGCCGCGCTACGAGCAATTTGGTGTGCGCAGGGGTCCGTTCGGTCAATTTCTGATTTTCTATCGTGTGGGTGACGACGCGGTTGAGATCATTCACATCCTCCACAGCGCGCGCGACTACGAGGCGTTGCTGTTCCCTGAGGAGCCCGACAAGCAATTTCAATCGCTTAGGGAAAAGATGGTGCCCAGGAAAGGACTCGAACCTTCACGGCCGTTAAGCCACTGGCACCTGAAGCCAGCGCGTCTACCAATTCCACCACCTGGGCATGCCGGTTAGGCACGGAGGCGGTTACTACGGTTCGGTGACGCGGTTGTCAATTCATGCTTGAACCCCGCTTCGGGATGCGGATTGCGCATCGCAAACCGGCCCGATACAAGCCTGACGAGACGCACTCTTCCCGCAGGAACGACCCCAGGAATGGATCCCATGGCATCGAATCTGGACACGCTCGTCACGGTTTTCGGCGGATCGGGGTTTTTGGGCCGGAATGTCGTCCGCGCACTGTGCCGGCGCGACTACCGGATCCGGGTCGCGGTGCGGCGGCCGGAGCTGGCCGGGTACCTCCAGCCCTCCGGCAAGGTCGGGCAGGTCCACACCGTGCAGGCCAACGTGCGCTATCCGGCCTCGATCGAGGCGGCACTGCGTGATTCGCAGGTCGTGATCAATCTGGTCGGCATCCTCGCCGAGGGCGGCGCGCAGAGTTTTGATGCTGTCCAGGCCAGGGGCGCCGAGACCGTCGCCAAGGCGGCCGCGGCCGCTGGGGCAGACCTGATCCATGTCTCGGCGATCGGCGCCGACGCGGAATCGCCCTCGCGCTATGCCAGGGCCAAGGCGGCTGGCGAAGCGGCGGTGTTGGCCGCGGTGCCGTCGGCGACGATCTTCCGCCCCTCCGTGATGTTCGGCCCCGAGGACCAGTTCACCAACCGCTTCGCGGCGCTGGCGCGGATGTTGCCGGTGGTGCCGCTGATCGGCGGTGAAACCAGGATGCAGCCGGTCTATGTCGGCGACGTCGCCACCGCGGTCGCGGATGCCGTCGACGGCAAGGCCAAGGCGGGCGCGACCTACGAGCTCGGCGGACCGGAAGTGCTGACCATGCGCGAGATCATCGAGGCCATTCTCGAGATCGCCGATCGCAAGCGAATGCTCATGCCGCTGCCGTTTGGCCTCGCCCGCTTCAAGGCCAACTTCCTGCAATTCGCGCCGGGCGCGCTGAAGCTGACGCCGGACCAGGTCACGCTGCTCGCGCGCGATAATGTGGTGTCGGACGCGGCGAAGGCCGCTGGGCTAACGCTGGAAGGCCTCGGCATCACGCCCGACTCGCTTGAAGCGATCGCCCCGCAATATCTCTGGCGCTTCCGCGCCGCCGGGCAATTCCAGCGCAAGAGCGCGTAACCATCCCCCACCGTCATGGCCGGGCTTGTCCCGGCCATCCACGCCTTTTCAAGGGCCAAGAACGTGGATGCCCGGCACAAGGCCGGGCATGACGAACTTCAACGTCTGGACTGCAGTTGTTTGACGTTCGGGTTTACCGCCCCAGCGCCAGCGCGATCAGGCCGAGCGTGCCGACGATCACGCGCCACCAGGCGAACACCACGAAGCCGTGGCGAGTGACGTATTCCAGGAACGTCTTCACCACGATGATCGCGGTGACGAACGACACCACGAAGCCGATCGCGACGATGCCCATGTGGTCCATCGTCATCTCGGAGCGGTTCTTGTAGAAATCGTAGGCGAACGCGCCGATCATGGTGGGAATGGCGAGGAAGAACGAGAACTCCGCCGCCGCGCGCTTGTCGGCCCCCAGGAACATCGCCGCGACGATGCTGGCACCGGAGCGCGACACGCCCGGGATCATCGCGATGCACTGCGCGATGCCGATATAGAGATACATCAGCAACGGAAACCGGGTGGCGTCGTGCTCGCGCGCCTTGAGATCGAGCTTATCGACCCAGAGCAGGATGGCGCCCCCGACGATCAGCGAGAAGCACACCACCCATGGATTGAACAGCATGCTCTTGATGTATTTGCCGGCGACGAGACCGACGACGACCGCGGGCAGGAACGCCACCAGCACGCCGAGCACGAAGCGGCGTGCATAGGCGTCGCCCGTGAACATGCCGATTGCGACGTCCCATAATTTCTTGAAGTACAACACGACGATCGCGAGGATCGCGCCGAGCTGGATCAGGACCGTAAACGAATCCCAGAACGCGCCTTCGCCGAGATGGAAGAAGCGTTCCGCGAGCAGCAAATGGCCGGTCGAGGACACGGGAAGGAACTCGGTCACACCCTCGATGATGCCGAGGATCACTGCCCGGATTGCATCTGACATATTTACGGTCCATTTCGGCTGGAAAAGCGGGGATCTTCTCGCCCATCCGCTCCCTTGCTGCAATCGCAAAATGCGGCGTCGCGCCCTTGCTTCGCGGTTTTGAATGACTAGTGTGGCGCCGCACAAAACATTGATGGATTCTTAAGCACCATCACATAGTCAAAGGCTTCATGTTTACGCTGTTTCATCATCCGTTCTGCCCGCACTCGCGGTTCATCCGCCTGATCGCGGGAGAATACGGGCTTGAGCTGAAGTTGATCGAAGAGCGCAGCTGGGAGCGGCGCGAAGCATTTCTGCTGCTCAATGCGGCGGGCACGACGCCCGTCCTGGTGGACGACGAGCAGCCGCCGATCCCGGGCGCGGCGATCGTCGCCGAATATGTCGACGAGGCCTATGGCTCCGAGATGGGACTGAAGCGCCTGATGCCGGACACGATCGGCGAGCGCGTCGAGGTCCGCCGGCTGATGGCCTGGTTCAACGAAAAGTTTTTCGAGGAAGTCTCTCACCCGCTCGTCACCGAGCGCATCTACAAGCGCTTCATGAGCGAGGACAACGGCGGCGGACCGCCCTCGGCCGACGTGATGCGCGCCGCCAAGGCAAATGTGCGCTATCATCTGGCCTATATCGGCTGGCTGGCGCAGACGCGTAATTTCCTCGCCGGCGACCGGCTCAGCTACGCGGATCTCGCCGCCGCGGCGCACCTCTCGGCGATCGACTATCTGGGCGACGTGCCATGGAGCGAGGACGACGCGGCAAAGGCGTGGTACGCGCGGGTGAAATCCCGCCCCTCGTTCCGTCCGCTGTTGAGCGAATGGCTGGCCGGCGTGCCGGCGTCGCGGACCTACGTGGACCTGGACTTCTGAACTCCGATCCGACCGAACTGAAGACGGCGCTTGCAAACGAGGCACGTGCGCTCGGCTTCGATTGCATCGGCATCACGGAGCCCGGCACGATCGAAAGCGCCGGAAAGCATTTCCTCGAATTCATCGCATCCGGCGGCCATGGCGACATGGACTGGCTCGCCGCGCAGCCGGAGCGCCGGGTCGATCCGCGCGGGCTGTGGCAGGACGTGCGCAGCGTCATCATGCTCGGCGTCAACTACGGCCCCGACCAGGATCCGCTCGCGATCCTGCAACAGCGCACGCGCGCGGCGATCTCGGTCTATGCGCAGGGCGACGACTATCACGACCTCATCAAGAAGCGCCTGAAGGCACTGGCGCGATGGCTGGTTGCGACCTCAACTTGTGAGGTGAAGCCTTGCGAAGTGAAGGTGTTCGTCGACACCGCGGCCGTGATGGAGAAGCCGCTGGCGCAAGCCGCGCATCTGGGCTGGCAGGGCAAGCACACCAATCTGGTCTCGCGCGAATTCGGCTCCTGGCTGTTTCTCGGCGCGATCTACACCACGCTGGAACTGCCGCGCGACGATTCCGAGATCGATCATTGCGGCTCGTGCCGGGCGTGCCTCGACATCTGCCCGACCGCCGCCTTCCCCGCGCCCTACAGGCTCGATGCAAGGCGATGCATCTCGTATCTCACCATCGAGAACAAGGGACCGATCCCGCGCGAATTTCGCAAAAACATCGGCAACCGCATCTATGGCTGCGATGATTGCCTCGCCGCCTGCCCCTGGAACAAGTTCGCGCAGGAGGGCCGCGAGGCCAAGCTCGCCGCACGTGACGTTTTGCGCGCGCCGGGTCTCGCCGAGCTCGCACGGCTCGACGACGCTGCGTTTCGTGCGCTGTTCACGAAGTCTCCGGTCAAGCGCATCGGCCGCGAGCGCTTTTTGCGCAACGTGCTGATCGCGATCGGCAACTCCGGCGATGCGGCACTGGCGGACGAGGCGCGGCGATTGCTGGAGGATGAGAGCGCGCTGGTGCGCGGGGCTGCGGTGTGGGCGCTAGGGCAGTTGATGCCGCGGGATGAGTTCGAAACGATCAGGACGAATGCGATTGCTGGCGAGCGCGACGAAAGCGTGCATGAGGAGTGGCGCACCGCCTCCTAGTTCCTCTGCTGTCATGCTCCGCGAAAGCGGGGCATCCAGTACGCCGCGGCGTCTCGACTGAACCACAGCCGTCTCGGAGTACTGGATCGCCCGGTCAAGCCGGGCGATGACACCGTTGTTTTGATGAGAGCGCTTCGCGCCTCCTCACCATGAGGATTGAGCATCTTGATTTCCCCGCAGCTTCCCGCAAAGTCGCGCGTCATGACAAACATGCCTTTCTTCACCCGCGACGGCGACACATTCCATCCGACGGAAGTCGCCAACGGCCCGTGGGATCCGAAATCGCTGCACGGACGCGTCATCATCGGCCTGCTCGGCTTCGCCATCGAGGAGCGCCATTCCGGCCCCGAATTCGTGCCGGCGCGGCTGACCGTCGATATGTTTCGGCTTCCGACCATCGACAAGCCGATCGAGATGACGACACGTCTGGTGCGCGACGGGATGCGCATCCGCGTCGTGGAAGCAGAGTTCTTATCCGGCGGCGTCGGCATGGCGCGCGCTTCGTGCCAGCTGTTGCGGCGAACGCAGAATCCGGACGGCAATGTCTGGTCGCCGCCGAACTGGGACGTGCCGAAGCCGGCCGACATTCCCAAGCCGACCGATCCCAGGCTCGGCATGAACGGCAAATGGACCACGCGACCGATCGTCGGCCACATGGGCTCGCTCGGGCCACGAAAGCTCTGGATGAGCGAGGTGCGCGAGCTGGTCGCGGGCGTGCCGATGACGCCGTTCGTCCGTGTCGCTACCGGCGCGGACTTCGCCAGTCCGTTCGCCAACGCCGGCGACAAGGGGCTCGGCTACATCAACAGCGACGTCACGATCTATCTGCACCGCCTGCCGGTGACGAACTGGATCGGCTTCGACGTCGTGAACCACCAGGCCACCGATGGTGTGGCGATCGGCGAGTGCTGGCTGTACGATGAAGCGGGCCCGATCGGCACCGCCACAGTTGCGGCGCTGGCGCAGCGCAAGCCGATGGTAAACCCGTCGAAGCGGTAGGTACGCAAGAACGACGGCTAGCCAAAATGCCGCTGCATTTCCGGCCGCGCCTTGAGTTCCGCGCCCTGCCTGGCGACGATCTTCGCGATTCTATCAGGTGCAAACTTCAAATCGACAAACGCCGGCGCGGTGTTGGCGACCTCGTGATAGCTGACGATCCTGCCGTCTCGAAGCGTCATGATCGCCACGCCCTCGAACATCGCCCGCGCGCCATTCGCCTCCGGCAAGGTCGAGCGATAGCTGAACGTGTAGCGCGCATAGAGCGTGGTGCTGTTCGATACCGGGTCGTGCATGTCCCAGCGGAAGTCGGTCGCCGTGCGGTAGAACCAGTCGTCGATCATCGCGGCGATCTTCTCGCGGCCGGCGAAGGCGCCATAGAACACGTCGTGATAGACGCCGTCCTCGGTGAAGAGATCAGCGAAGGCTTTTCCGTTGCGTTGTTCGACCGCGTCGCAGAAGGCGCGCAGCATGGCGGTGGTGGTCATCGGCGATTCTCCCCTCCCATTCTCAGTCATGCCCGGGCGTGACCGGGGCATCCAGTACGCCGCGGCTTCTCGGCTTGAGCACGAGCGCCTCTGGAATACTGGATCGCCCGATCAAGTCGGGCGATGACACCGAGTGCTAGGTCGCGATTTCACCCGATCTCGGCCACCGCGGCAAGAATGCGGGCGATGTCCTGCGGGCGCGAGAGGCGGTGATCGCCGTCCTGGATCATGGTCAGCACGACATCGTCGGCGGGCAGGCGATGAGTCAGCGCGAACGCGTGCTGCCAGGGCACGTCAGGATCCTGCGCTCCTTGCAGGATGCGAACGGGACAGCCGAGGTCGATGGCGCTGCCGAGCACGAGATGGTTGCGCCCCTCCTCGATCAGATTCCGCGTGATCGGATAGGGCGAGCCGTCGCCATAATCCGATGGTCTCAGCCAGACGCCTTTGGTCTCGATCTCCTTCTTCACCGCGGCCGAAAAATTCTTCCACATCAGCTCCTCGGTGAAATCGGGCGCCGGCGCGATCAGCACCAGGCCCGCCAGCGAGGCTTTGGCTTGCTGTGTCTCTTGCCGCTTTTTGATTTCGCGCGCGAGCAACAGCGCCATCCAGCCGCCCATGGACGAGCCGATCAGGACTTGCGGGCCGGCGCAGAACCGCTCGAACACCGCGACGCTTTCCTCGAGCCAGCGCCCGATGGTTCCGTCGACGAAATCCCCGCCGGATTCGCCGTGGCCGGAATAATCGAACCGGACCAATGCACGGCCGTGATCCCGGGCCCATTCGTCCAGCGCCACGGCCTTGCTCCCCTGCATGTCCGATTTGAACCCGCCGAGCCAGACCAGTCCCGGTCCTTGAGCAGATTCTTGACCAGATTCTTGCGCTGCGCGGCGGCGCACTGCGATCCGGCGTGCGGACGGGCCCTCGCCCACATCGATGAAGTCGAGCACGGCATCGGGAATTGCAGGGGTCATGGAACGTTTACTCTGGCTGTGCAGTTTGAGCTGTCCGGACGCGCTCCGCAGCGCAGCCGGACGTCGGCATTTGCCCTTTGGGACGCTTGCGGAACGGAAGCAAGGTGTCTATGTCCCTCTGCGTGCCCCGCCGTGGCCAAAATGCCTCGCATTTGAGGCTTTTTCGACCGCCGCACGAGCGATTGCTTGCCGGCAACCGTATCTTCCTGCAAAATAGCCGCCTCTTTTCATAACTTTGGAGAACCACCCATTCGCCGTCCCAATAAAGCCCCGCCCACTGCCGCCAAAGACGGGCCGCGCATCAATGACGACATTCGCAATGCGCAGATCCAGCTGATCGATCAGACCGGTGACAACAAGGGCACCATCGAGACCGTCGCGGCTATCCGCCTGGCCCAGGAAGCCGGCATGGATCTGGTCGAGATCTCGCCGAACGTCAGCCCTCCCGTCTGCAAGATCATGGACTACGGGAAGTATAAGTATTCCGCGCAGAAAAAAGCCGCCGAAGCCCGCAAGCGGCAGAAGATCGTCGAGATCAAGGAGATCAAGCTCCGCCCGATGATCGACGACCACGATTACGAAGTGAAGATGCGCGCCATGCAGCGGTTCTTCGAAGAAGGCGACAAGGTCAAGATCACCCTGCGCTATCGCGGCCGCGAAATGGCGCACCAGGAGATCGGCACCAAGCTGCTCGACAAGATCAAGACCGACGTCGCCGAGCTCGCCAAGGTGGAGCAGGACGCGCGGTTCGAGGGCCGTCAGGTCGTCATGGTGCTGGCGCCGCGCTGACGCGAGTTGTTCAGGATTGAGAGTTCAACGGCCCGTCCGGCTTTCCGGCGGGCCGTTTTGTTTTGGCCGAGGAAGAAGGGGAGGGAGCGCATCGAATGCTTGGCGACTAACTCCTCGTCGCCTGCCAGGTGCCGCTGCACTGATCGCCGGAGATGATACCCCTCCACGAACCGGCGCCGTTCACGCCGGCAAGCCGACCGCCGCCGCTGGCATGGGACGCCCCGACCGAGACCTGGACCGCGACGGTACCGCTGCGATTGACCTTGCCGGAGACCCGGCCACCGCCGGCGGACGACACCCGGCTGCCGGCGACGGTGAAGGGAACGCTGTAGCCGGAGCTGCAATTGCCGCGGGTGGTGGCGAAGGTGACGTTCCAGACTCCGTCATAGCCGCGGATGCGCGCATCGGCAGTCGAGGGAAACGCAGCCATGGCGAGCACGGCCAACAGCGCCAGGCGGCGCGGACGAGCGAAATCAGTCAAAGACGGAAGCGATTGGGAAAAATGGGGCATTCTGGTCCTGCTCCGGGCGACACGGCCCGGACATGAAGATAGCAATTCCGGATAGTCGGCGGCTAGGTTCCGCCGGTTCATCGTTGCCAATTCGCCCGTCCTCTGTCATAAGCCCAGCCTTCATTGCCCGGCTGATTAAGGGCTGCCGTGGCGGTGTCCGTGCGGGTTTCGCGCTTGTTCGTAAAACCTGAGCACAATCAACG
Source organism: Bradyrhizobium sp. JR4.1 (assembly GCF_040548605.1). NCBI lineage: Bacteria > Pseudomonadati > Pseudomonadota > Alphaproteobacteria > Hyphomicrobiales > Nitrobacteraceae > Bradyrhizobium > Bradyrhizobium sp. JR4.1. The sequence continues at coordinate 986,902 of NZ_JBEPRY010000001.1, read as the reverse complement.
CTCTAACGAGCATTTTGACGGCCAGCCGCCTTTGCGGGCGGATTTCTATGGCCATTAGGAGAGCCAAATGCCCAAGCTGAAGACCAAATCGGGCGCTAAAAAGCGCTTCAAGGTGACTGCCACCGGCAAAGTGATGTTCGCGCATCGTAGCAAGCGGCACGGCATGATCAAGCGGACGAAGAAGCAGATCCGGCAGCTGCGCGGCACCGCCGTGCTGTTCAAGACCGACGGCGACAACGTCAAGAAGTACTTCTTGCCGAACGCCTGATCGCGTCCACGATCATTGCCACCCGCGCCGCAGCTTTCGCGGCGATCCGAACATCAAGTCACTTCTGAAGGATATTTGTCATGGCTCGCGTCAAACGCGGTGTGACCGCCCACGCCAAGCACAAGAAAGTCTACAAGGCCGCCAAGGGTTTCCGCGGCCGCCGCAAGAACACGATCCGCACCGCCAAGCCGGCGGTCGAGAAGGCTCTCGTGTATGCCTTCCGTGATCGCAAGCGCAAGAAGCGGACGTTCCGCGCGCTCTGGATCCAGCGCATCAACGCCGCCGTGCGTCCGTTCGGCCTGACCTACAGCCGCTTTATCGACGGCATGGCCAAGTCCGGGATCACCGTGGACCGCAAGGTGCTGTCGGATCTCGCGATCAACGAGCCCGCGTCGTTCCAGGCGATCGCCGAGAAGGCCAAAGCCGCTCTGGCGGCCTGAAGCCTAACGGCCGGCTCCGCCGGCCTTCAGCGCGCGTTGCGAGTAGCGCTGGGCGATCTCCGCCCGGCAGAATGCGGTGAATGACAAATACATGGTGCCGGATTTATTCCGGTACTTCCGGTCGCACACGCGCATCTCGCGTTGGTAAGCCTGTTTCCGCGCACTGTTGAGGCTGGGCATGAAGTCCGCCTCGCATTTCTTCTCGACGGCGGCGCCGAGCTGGACATCGCCGCTCGCGGTCAATTGGCAATCCTGAAACACTTTCATCGCGCTTTCGCAGCCCTTCTGGGCACCGATGGTGTCGACGACCTCGTCCAGCGTCATGGATTTCTCCATGCAGACCATGGCGCGCGCCGGGGTGCTCGTGACAGAGAGAACGACGGCGAGAGCAGCCAGACCGGATCTTGAGAGCATCGCGAAAGTCTCCTCATATCCTCCTTGGTGCCAGCCTCCCGCGCGAGGTTCAACCCAGCCGCTCGTCAGCCCGAATCACCGGCTTTTCGCTTGACGTTACGGCCTTCGGGCGGCGACAACCCAGCCGAATTTGGCAGCAGGGATTTGACCGTGTCCGACCTCGCAATGCTCGAAACATCCATCCTCGACCAGATCGCCGCCGCCGGCGACGAGGCCGCCCTCGAAGCGGTGCGCGTCGCAGCCCTCGGCAAGAAGGGTTCGATCTCGGCGCTGCTTGCCACGCTCGGAAAAATGTCGCCGGACGAACGCAAGACCCAAGGTGCTGCGATCAACCAGGCCAAGGACAAGGTCACCGAGGCACTCGCCGCGCGGCGCGACGTCTTGAAATCGGCGGCGCTCGACGCGCGGCTTGCGTCGGAAACCATCGACGTCACCCTGCCGCTGCGCGATGCGCCGGCTGAAGCCGGCCGCATCCATCCGCTGAGCCAGGTCTGGGACGAGCTGACCACGATCTTCGCCGATATGGGATTCTCGGTCGCCGAAGGCCCGGATATCGAAACCGACGACTACAACTTCACCAAGCTGAATTTTCCGGAAGGCCATCCCGCGCGCGAGATGCACGACACCTTCTTCTTCCATCCGAAGGAGGACGGCTCCCGCATGCTGTTGCGAACCCACACCTCGCCGGTGCAGGTGCGCACCATGCTGAGCCAGAAGCCGCCGATCCGCGTGATCTGCCCGGGCCGCACCTATCGCATCGATTCGGATGCGACGCACACGCCGCAATTCCACCAGGTCGAAGGCCTCGTCATCGACAAGCACTCGCATCTCGGCCACCTCAAATGGATCCTGCACGAGTTCTGCAAGGCGTTCTTCGAGGTCGACCATATCAACATGCGTTTCCGGCCCTCGTTCTTCCCGTTCACCGAGCCGTCGCTGGAAGTCGACATCCAGTGCCGCCGCGACAAGGGCGAGATCCGCTTCGGCGAGGGCGAGGACTGGCTCGAGATTCTCGGCTGCGGCATGGTGCATCCGAACGTGCTGCGCGCCTGCGGCATCGATCCCGACGAGTATCAGGGCTTCGCCTGGGGCATGGGCATCGACCGCATCGCCATGTTGAAATACGGCATCGCCGATTTGCGCCAGCTGTTCGACAGCGACGTCCGCTGGCTCTCCCATTACGGCTTCAAGCCGCTCGAAGTGCCGACGCTGGCGGGAGGGCTGAGCTCGTGATGGGCTTGCCCGGACACGCGTACGCAAAGACTCTCTCCGTTCCCTCCCCCCTTGTGGGGGAGGGTCAGGGAGGGGGGTAGCCGCGGATGCCGCACGCAGTTGTAAGCCAGCGTCAGCGCGGCCGGGCGAAGCAGCTTCGCCAAGCGATGACGCGCGCCGAAACACTGCTGTGGCGGTATTTGAAGGCTAACCGGATGGATGGTGTCGGCATCCGACGCCAGACGCCGATCGGAAACTACATCGCCGATTTCGTTTGTTTCTCATCAAAACTCATCATCGAGGTCGATGGGGAATCTCACGATTTCGAAGAGCGCCAAAAGGCGGATCAACAGCGCGATGCGTTCTTTGCTGCCGAGGGTTTTCAGGTTCTGCGCTTCACCAACGAGCAGGTGATGACAAATCTGGAGGGCGTTGTTGAGGCAATCCGCCAGGCGGCATCCGCCGGAGCCCGCGGCTTACCCCCCTCCCTGACCCTCCCCCACAAGGGGGGAGGGAACATTGACACCGACAAAAGCAACTCAGTGAACACCGACAAGAGCCGAGGCACACAGCCATGAAATTCACTCTCTCCTGGCTGAAGGAACATCTCGACACCGACGAGCCGCTGGACAAGCTGGCCGAGAAGCTCACCATGATCGGGCTCGAGGTCGAGAACATCGAGGACAAGGCGAAGGCGCTGAAGCCCTTCACCATCGCGAAGGTGATCTCCGCCGAGCAGCATCCGAATGCCGATCGGCTGCGCGTCTGCATGGTCGACACCGGCGACGGTGGCGCGCCGGTGCAGGTGGTGTGCGGCGCGCCGAATGCGCGGACGGGTCTTGTCAGCGTGTTTTCGCCGCCCGGCACCTACATTCCCGGCAAGGACATCACCCTCGGGGTCGGCACCATCCGCGGCGTCGAGAGCCGCGGCATGCTGTGCTCGGCGGCCGAATTGCAGATTTCCAACGACCATGACGGCATCATGGAATTGCCCGCGGATGCGCCGATCGGCGCTGCTTACGCTCCATGGGCCGGCCTCGGCGATCCCGTGGTCGAGATCAATCTGACACCGAACCGGCAGGACTGCACCGGCGTGCACGGCATCGCGCGCGATCTTGCCGCCGCCGACATGGGCAAGTTCAAGGACCCCACCATCAAGCCGATCAAGGGCGAATTTCCTTGCCCGGTGAAGGTCACGGTCGAGGACGCGACGTTGTGCCCGGGTTTTGCGCTGCGGCTGGTGCGCGGCGTGAAGAACGGGCCGTCGCCGGAGTGGCTGCAGAAGCGGCTGACCGCGATCGGGCTGCGTCCGATCAACGCGCTGGTCGACATCACCAACTTCATGACTTACGACCGCGCGCGGCCGCTGCACGTGTTCGACGCGAAGAAAGTGAAGGGCAATCTCGTGGTGCGCCGCGCCCGTGACGGCGAGACGCTGCTCGCGCTGGACGGCCGCACCTACAATCTCGATCCCAACGTCTGCGTGATCGCGGACGAGCACGGCGTCGAATCGCTCGCCGGCATCATGGGCGGCGAGGCCTCGGGCTGCGACGAGACCACCACGGACGTGCTGATCGAATCGGCGCTGTGGAACGAGATCAACATCGCCCAGACCGGCCGCAAGCTCGGCATCAATTCGGACGCGCGCTACCGTTTCGAGCGCGGTGTCGATCCGGCTTTCATGGTGCCGGGGCTGGAGCTCGCGACCAAACTCGTGCTGGAGATGTGCGGCGGCACGCCGTCGGAGAACGTCGTGGTCGGCAAGACCTTCGGCGACGACCGCGTGATCGATTTTCCGGTCAACGAGGTCAAGCGGCTGTCGGGCATCGAAGTGCCGATGCCGGAGATGAAGCGCATCCTGACCCATCTCGGCTTCATGATGGCGGGCCCGGGTCCGGTCGTGAAGGTCGCCGTGCCGTCGTGGCGTACCGACGTGCACGGCAAGGCCGACATCGTCGAGGAAGTCGTCCGTATCCACGGCGTCGACAAGGTGCCGATGACGCCGTTCGAGCGCGGCGAGGACGCACGCAAATCCGTGCTGACCCCGCTCCAGCTCCGCACCCGCCGCGCCAGGCGCGCGCTGGCGAGCCGCGGCATCATCGAAGCGGTGACATGGTCCTTCATCACGAAATCCGCGGCCGAGTTGTTCGGCGGCGGCCAGCGCGAACTCGAGGTCGCCAACCCGATCGCGTCGGATTTGTCCGACATGCGCCCGACCCTGTTGGCGGGCCTGATCGCGGCGGCGCAGGCCAATGCCGATCGCGGCTTTGGCGATGTCGCGCTGTTCGAAGTCGGGCAGGTGTTCAAGGGCGATCGCCCGCAGGATCAGTTCATGGCGGCAAGCGGCGTCCGCCGCGGCTTTGCGTCATCGCAGGGTCTCGGACGGCACTGGTCGGGTTCGGCGCAGGCTGATTTGTTCGACGCCAAGGCCGATGCGCTCGCGGTGCTCGCTGCCGCCGGCGCACCGATGCAGGCCCTTCAGATCGTCGCGGGCGGCCCGTCCTGGCTGCATCCCGGGCGCTCCGGTACGATCCAGATCGGGCCGCAGAACGTGCTGGGTTATTTCGGCGAGATGCATCCGCGCGCGCTCGAGGCGCTCGGCGCCGGTGGCCCGCTGATGGTGTTCGAGGTGATCCTCGACCGCATCCCCGAGGCGAAGAAGAAGCCGACCCGTGCCAAGCCCGTGATCGAGCTGTCGGCATTTCAGCCCGTGTCGCGTGACTTCGCCTTCATCGTCGACCGCACCGTGAAGGGCGGCGACATCGTGCGCGCGGCCCAGAGCGTCGACAAGAAGCTGATCACCGCTGTGAACGTATTCGACGTCTACGAAGGCAAGGGCATCGACGACGGCAAGAAGTCGATCGCAATCGCAGTGACGATCCAGCCGCGCGAAAAGACCCTGACCGACCAGGAGATCGAGGCCGTTGGCGCGAAGATCGTGGCGGAGGTGACGAAGAAGACCGGCGGCACTTTGAGAGCATGATCATGCTCGAGAAATCATAGAGCATGAGTCTCACTGACTTTCTTCCGAAGGACGTCAGCCTCACCATTGCGATGGCGCTCTGCGCCGTCGCTTTCGTTTCGGGCACCGCGCGCGGCTTCTCCGGCTTCGGCTCGGCGCTGATCTTCATGCCGCTGGCGAGCAGCATCGCGGCGCCGCGTCTGGTTGCCGCGCTGCTCCTCGTGATCGATTTCGTCGCGGCCGCGCCGCTGCTGCCTGACGCCTGGCGCAAGGCCGACCGCAAGGCCACTGCCGTGATCGTGCTGGGCGCGCTGGTCGGCGTGCCCGTCGGCACCTATTTCCTCAGCGTGCTCGAACCCGTTACGACGCGATGGATCATCTCCTGCTTCGTCGCCGCGCTGTTGCTTCTGCTACTGTCGGGCTGGCGCTATCGCGGCAAGGACCATGCCTGGCTCTCGGTCGGCATCGGCAGCCTCTCCGGCTTCTGCAGCGGCCTCGCCCAGACCGGCGGCCCGCCGATCGTCGGCTACTGGCTCGGCCGTCCCATCGCCCCGATTGTCGCGCGCGCCAACATCTTGCTGTTTTTTGGCGCGTCGGATTTTTTCTCGATGGTCAGCTATGCGACGACCGGCCTGATCTCGCGCGAATCGCTCGTGCTCTCGCTGATCGTCGGTCCGGTCTATGCGATCGGCGTCGCCTTCGGTGCGTCGCTGTTCGGCCGTGCCAGCGAAAAGGTGTTTCGCGCGATTTGCTACGGGCTGATCGCGATCGCGGTGGTCGCGGGACTGCCGCTGCTGGATGGGGTGTTACGCTGAATTGTCCTTAGTCGTCCTGGCGAAAGCCAGGACCCATTACCCCGGTCAGCGTTTGTAGCGCGACTGACAACCACAACTCTTCGCCAAACGACTTCCTGGGGTAATGGGTCCTGGATCTGCGCTGCGCTTGTCCAGGACGACGGCTGAATCAATTGCCCTATTGCCGCGGCGCCCTGCGCTTCTTCGTCGACTGCGTCGGCACGTCGGCCGGCTCGTCCTTGAGCGCGCCGATCTTGCGCAAGGCTGCGTCCGCGGCGCGCTCGCCGCTTTCCCAGGCGCCGTCGACAGTGCCCCACAGCGTCTCGTGCGTGGCTTCGCCGGCGAGGAACATGTTGCCGATCGGCTCGGCCAGGATTCTTCGCGAGAGCTGACCGCCGGGCGAGGCCGCCGACATCGCACCCATCACGAAAGGCGAGGCGTTCCAGCGCGTCACGCTGGCCTTCTGCACTGCGGCGGCGACTTCGCTGCCGAACAGCTTCGTGATCCATTCTCTGGCGAAGGCCGTCATCGCCTTCTCGCCTTGCCGAGTGAGATCGCGGCCGAACGAGCCGCCGACATCGATCGAACACAGCGAGGAGCCGCCGATATTGGCGAACATCAGCGCTGTGCGCGTCGAGTTGCTCTGCTCGATCAGGATGTCGTCGCGCGACAGGCCGAGCGGATTGCCCGGCAGTTGCAGCACGATGTGATCGTAGCTTCCGAGCGTGAGCTTCGATGCGGCATCGAGCGTGCGCTTGGGAATGTCAGGCCCAAACTTGATCGCGCCCGAAATCAGCACATTGGTCGAGACCGTGATGATGGCGGCGCGTGCGGCGATCTTGCCCGCCTGTGTCTCCACGCTGACGTCGCGATTGCTCCAGACGATCCGGCTCGCCGGCGTCGACAACGCGACCGGCGCCTGCTCACCGAGTTTGGCGATCAGGGTCCCCAGGCCCTGGCGGCAGGCGATCGCGGCGTTGCGATCCTGTGCCCGCGCCTTGTCGATCGCAGACAGCTCCTTCAGGTCCTTGCCGGCGAAGCTCGCGCCCAGCATGAACTCGGCCGCGCCGGCCCAATCACCGAGATCCTTCGGCAGCACAGAGGCGCAGGCGGTATCGAGCTTGCCGCGCGCGGCCTCGTCGATGGCGCGGTTGGCGCGCACCAGCGCCGCCAGGAACTCCTCGGTCTCGCCGGCCCGCGCATTGCGGCGGCCGATGCGCATCTTCTGGCCTGATGGGGCCGGCAACACGTCGAGCCCGGCGCTGCGCGCCAGCCGGATCATCGGATTGGTGTCGGGATTGTGCATCCAGCGCGCCCCGCGATCGAACGGCGTGTCGAAGGTGGTCGTATCCGTGATGCAGCGGCCGCCGATCTGCGACGCCGCTTCCACCACCACGACCTTGCGATTGGCCGCCATGATGCGCCGCGCCGCGGCAATTCCGGCCGCGCCCGCGCCGATCACGACAATGTCAGCCTCGCGCGGCAGGGTCGCGGCGGTTGCGCGCAGGACCGGCATCGCGGCAAGGCCCGCCGACGCCGATAGGAAGCTGCGGCGCGTGATTGTCATGGCATGGTTTCCGGAGACTTGCAGCAAACGGGAACAGCTAGCGAACCTTGCCGTATCTGATGTTGCGCGGCAACCATCATGGTGAATCAATCGTGCTTGATGTCACGGAGCGATGAACCGAATTGCAACACGTTCCGACCATGGTAGAGAAGAGAAAAAGACGGCCGGAAAAGGCCGTGGGGGAGTTTTGAAATGGGGACGGTCCTGGATTCAGTCGGCAAGCTGATTGCCGCGTACCTCTCGAAGGAGGTGCCGGGCTATGAGCCGTTCACGCCGAGCGACCCCGAGCATCTGCGCGGCATCATGGAGCCCGGCGACGTGCTGCTGGTCGAGGGCAACAACCGCATCTCCGGCATCATCAAATATCTGACGCAGTCGACCTGGTCCCACGGCGCACTCTATGTCGGCCCGATCGAGGGCGCGGAAGAGCCCGACGGCGAGCCGCACGTGCTGATCGAGGCCAATATCGGCGAAGGCGTCACCTCCGCGCCGCTGTCGAAATATTTCCCCTATCACACCCGCGTCTGCCGCCCGGTCGGGCTGTCCTATGAGGACCGCACCACGGTCTGCCGCTATGCGATCAACCGCATCGGCTTCGGCTACGACACCAAGAACATCGTCGACCTGATGCGCTTTCTGTTTCCGCTGCCGATCCCGCAGCGCTGGCGGCGCCGCATGATCTCGATCGGCTCGGGCGATCCCACCAAGATCATCTGCTCGGCCCTGATCGCGCAGGCGTTCGACGCCGTGCGCTATCCGATCCTGCCGAAGATCACCAAGGCCGGCAGCCGTGCTGCCCGCCGCGAGATCCTGCATATCCGCGATTCCTCGCTCTACATGCCCCGCGACTTCGACATCTCGCCCTATTTCGAGGTCGTCAAACCCACCATCGTGCACGGCTTCGACTACACCGCCTTGCACTGGGCCGACAAGCAGAAGCCGCTCGAGGAGGTAGCCGGCACATTCAGTGTGTTTCCAGAAACGTTCAGTGCGCCGCCGCTCGTTCCTGAAGCGATTGACGAAGAGGCGCCGGTTCCGGCTGAAGAAGTGAGCGCGCATCCAGCGGAGATGGTCGATCGCATCACCGTCTCGGAGCGCTTCCGGCGGCTGAAGAAGCTGGCCATGGACCGCCCAAGGCGGCGCGGTCGGGCGCGCGAAAGGGCGGCGTAGCCTCGACTGCCCTTGCGTCGTCCTGGCGAAAGCCAGGACCCATTATCGCAGAGAGACGTTTGGCGAAGATTCGTCGTTCGGTACAGCTACCTGGCAAGCTCGATGGATTCCGCGGTATGGGTCCTGGCTCCCGTGCGCAATTGCGCACTAGGCCAGGACGACGCCAGAGGAAATATCGCGCATCCCTCTCCGCCATTGTGCGAGCGTCGCAAGGGAGCGACGAGCAGAACCTACCGCTCCGCCCGCCCGATCACCGCCATCAGCTCCGCGATCTTCTCGCGCTGGTCCGCCTTGTCGCCGCTCGCGATCGCATGCTCGACGCAATGGGCGACGTGATCTTTCAGAACCTCTTCCTCGACCCGGCGCAGCGCGGCGCGCACCGCCGAGATCTGGGTGACGATGTCGATGCAATAGCGGTCTTCCTCGACCATTTTCGAGAGGCCGCGAACCTGCCCCTCGATCCGGCCAAGACGTTTGCCGACGGATGCCTTGATGTCCTTGCGCATGCGGTCTATATACCCCCCTAGGGTATAACTTGCAAGGCCGGAGCGTGGCAATGAACGACGCCGAACATGAGCACCGTCACAGCGCGGACACACATTCCGGATGCGGCTGTTCCAGTAAGGGTGCCCCGGTCGACAAGCCCGCGGCTGCGTCCTGCTGCGGCGCGCACGGCGATCACGCGCATGACCACGGCGCCGCGGCAAAAGTCCGCGATCCCGTCTGCGGCATGACGGTCGATCCCGCGACGTCCAAGCACCGCTTCGACCATCATGCCGAGACCTTCCATTTCTGCTCGGCCGGCTGCCGCGCCAAATTCGCCGCCGACCCCGCAAAATATCTCACCAAAGAGAAGACACCCCAGCCCGAGATGCCCGCAGGCACGATCTACACCTGTCCGATGCATCCGCAGATCCGCCAGGCCGGACCCGGCACCTGCCCGATCTGCGGCATGGCTCTGGAGCCGGAAGTGGCAAGTTTGGAGACCGGCCCCAATCCTGAGCTTGCCGACATGACGCGGCGGTTCTGGATCGGCGGCGCGCTGGCGCTGCCGGCCGTCGTGCTGGAGATGGGCGGCCATCTCGCGGGCCCGCACAACTGGATCGATGCGACGCTGTCGAACTGGATCCAGCTCGTCTTCGCCACGCCCGTGGTGCTGTGGGCCGGTTGGCCGTTCTTCGTCCGCGGCTGGCAGTCGCTGCTGACGCGCAACCTCAACATGTTCACGCTGATCGCGATGGGCACGGGCGTTGCCTATGTCTACAGCCTGATCGGCACCATCGCGCCGCAGATTTTCCCGGCCACCTTCCGCGGCCACGAAGGCGCGATCGCGGTCTATTTCGAGGCGGCGGCGGTCATCACCGTGCTGGTGCTGCTCGGGCAGGTGCTGGAGCTGCGCGCCCGCGACGCGACGTCGGGTGCGATCAAGGCGCTGCTGCAGCTCGCTCCGAAGACCGCGCGCCGCATCGATGCTGAGGGCGGCGAGCACGAGGTCGAGATCGACGCACTTCATGCCGGTGACCGCTTGCGCGTGCGTCCTGGCGAAAAAGTGCCGGTCGACGGCGTCATTCTGGAAGGTCGTTCCTCGCTCGACGAGTCGCTGGTCACAGGCGAATGCATGCCGGTGACCAAGGAGACGGACGCGAAGGTGATCGCCGGCACGCTCAACCAATCCGGCAGCTTCATCATGCGCGCCGACAAGGTCGGGCGTGAGACGCTGCTGTCGCAGATCGTGCAGATGGTTGCGGACGCGCAGCGCTCGCGCGCGCCGATCCAGCGTCTCGCCGACCAGGTCGCGGGCTGGTTCGTGCCGGCAGTGATTGCGGTCGCGGTCGCTGCTTTCGCGGCCTGGGCTTGGTTCGGGCCGGAGCCGCGACTGGCCTTCGGCCTCGTCGCCGCCGTCAGCGTGCTGATCATCGCCTGCCCCTGCGCGCTTGGCCTGGCGACTCCGATGTCGATCATGGTCGGCGTCGGCCGCGGCGCGCAGGCAGGCGTGCTGATCAAGAACGCCGAGGCGCTGGAGCGAATGGAGAAGATCGACACGCTGGTGGTCGACAAGACCGGCACCCTGACCGAGGGCAAGCCGAAGGTGGTCGCGATCGTGCCGGCCACCGGCTTTGCGGAAGATGATATCCTCCGCATGGCCGCCAGCGTCGAGCGCGCCAGCGAGCATCCTCTGGCCGATGCGATCATGCGCGCCGCAAAGGAGAAGCAGCTCGCGCTGGGCCAGGTCGAGCAATTCGATTCGCCGACGGGCAAGGGCGCGACCGGCAAGGTCGACGGCAAAACCATCGTGCTCGGCAATGCCAGATATCTGATGTCGATCGGCATCGACACCCAAGCACTCGATGGCGAGGCCGAACGGCTGCGCGGCGATGGCGCGACCGTGATCAACATGGCGGTCGACGGCCGGCTTGCCGGCCTGTTCGCGATCGCCGATCCGGTCAAGGCTTCCACGCCCGAGGCCCTGAAGGCACTGGCAGCCGAAGGCATCAAGGTCATCATGCTGACCGGTGACAACCGCACCACGGCCGAGGCCGTCGCACGCCGGCTCGGCATCGCCGATGTCGAGGCCGAGGTGCTGCCGGATCAGAAGAGCGCGGTGGTGACAAAGTTGCAGAAGGCCGGCCGCAGCGTCGCGATGGCCGGCGACGGCGTCAACGACGCGCCGGCGCTGGCCGCAGCCGAAGTCGGCATCGCCATGGGCACCGGCACGGACGTGGCGATGGAGAGCGCCGGCGTCACGCTGCTGAAGGGCGATCTCACCGGCATCGTGCGGGCGCGAAAACTGTCGCAGGCGACGATGAGCAACATCCGGCAAAACCTGTTCTTCGCCTTCATCTACAACGCCGCCGGCATTCCGATCGCGGCCGGCATCCTCTATCCGACCTTCGGCGTGCTGCTCTCGCCGATCATCGCCGCGGCCGCGATGGCGCTGTCCTCGGTCAGCGTCGTTGGAAATGCGCTGCGGCTGCGGGCAACGCGGCTGTGAGCGAGCGCCCTCTCTCTCGCACCGTTCACGAAACGAGGTAAGATGCGCGTAGCCCGGATGGAGCGGAGCGAAATCCGGGATCTGTCCACGTATCGAAGCCGCCACGGATTGCGCTTCGCTCCATCCGGGCTACCACATCATCGCCGAACGCGGCGTGCGTTATGGCCGCGTGGTGATGATCCCGACGGGGACAGCAAGCAGGCGAAGGCACGGAAGCAGGCGCACCGGCATGAGTAGATTTGCCGCGCAGGCGGTGCGTTCCCCTCTCCCCTTGTGGGAGAGGGTGGCTCGCCGCGAAGCGGCGAGACGGGTGAGGGGTATGTGTCCGCGACTACTCCTCTTCGAGCTCGCGGAGAGCCACCCCTCATCCGGCGCTTCGCGCCACCTTCTCCCACAAGGGGAGAAGGGAAGAGCGTTCCACCCTGCGGATTTAAGCCGCCTTCGCCGCGCTCCCACCCGGCAATCCCGCCCGGGCGAGGCCGCCGTAGAGCTGCTCATTCGGCATTTCCTCGCGCAGGATCCTGCGCACCGCGATCAATTTCTCCAAATCGATGCCGGTCGCAAAGCCCTTGCTCTCGCACAGGAACACGAGATCCTCGAACACGACATTGCCGGTCGCGCCGGGAGCGAAGGGGCAGCCGCCGAGGCCGCCGAGCGAGCCGTCGAGGATACGCGCGCCTTCGTCGAGCGCCGCGGCCGCGTTCGCGATGCCCATGCCGCGGGTGTCGTGGAGATGGATGCAGATCGGCTTTGACCCCGCGAGCTTCACCGCGGCGCGCGTCAGCTCCGCCACCTGCTTCGGCCCGGCATAGCCGACGGTGTCGGCGATGCCGACGAAATCGACACCGGCCTCCAGGCATTTGTCGACCAGCCGCAGCACTTCTGCAGGGTCGACCGCCCCGGTGATCGAGCAGCCCAGCGCCATCGAGATCGCCGCGTTGACCAGCGGCTTGTGGCTGGTGCCATCGCGCATCTCGCACAGGCGTTTCAGATTGGCGATCGCGGACTCGCGCGAGCGGTGCGCATTGGCCTGGCTGTGCTCTTCCGTTGCCGAGACCACGGAGGCGATTTCGCCGACGCCGGATTCCAGCGCCTCGTTCACGCCGCGTTCGTTGAGCGCAAGCGCGATGCCATGCGCGCCGGGCAATGAAGCGACGGTCGCGACGACGTCGCGAACATCGACGAATTGCGGAAACGTCTTTGCCGGCAGGAACGAGCCGACCTCGAAATGCCGCACACCGGCGGCATATTCCTCGCGCACCCAGCGTTGCTTGGCTTCGGTCGACGGAATTTTCTTCACGAGCTGGAGCCCGTCGCGCAGGCCGACTTCGCGCAGGCTGACGCGTTCTGCGGGGTAAATCTCCTGAATCCGGCTCATGCGCGCCTCCCTGTTGTTTTTGACGTGGCGTCTTCATTTTCGGTGTTGATCTCGGCGCGAACGGTCGCGGTGTCGCCCCCGAGCGGCGCGACCCTCAGGCCTTCGCCGATATGGCTGCCGTTCCACTCGATCGGCAGCGCCGGCACCCGGAACGGCTTGCCGTCGGCGGTGACATTGTTGACGAGGCCGCCCGGCCGCAGCACATGCGGATCGGTGAAGAGATCCTCGGGCCGGTTGATCGGAGAAAAGCAGATGTTGAGCGCATCGAGCCTCTGCGACAGTCTTGCCACGTCCCACTGCCTGATGATCCCGGCCGCGCGCGGAATGATCCGCGCACGCGCCAGAATGCGATCGGTCGTGGTGCGCAAGGCGGGATCATCGAGGAATTCAGTCAGGCCGAACTCGCGGCAAAAGCTCTGCCAATGGCCTTCGGTGACGACGCCGATGAAGATGCGCTCGCCGCCGGCGGTCTCGAAGATGTCGTAGATCGGCCACGCATGCTCGCGCTCCGGCATCGAGCGCGGCTTGTTGCCGGTCATCTCGTATTCGACCATGTGCTGGGCAACCAGAAACAGGCAGTTCTCGAACAGGCCGATGCGGATGTCGGCGCCGTCGCGTTGTCCCCCGCGCTTCTGATAGAGCGCAGCGAGGATCGCGATCACACCGAACATGCCGCCCATGATGTCGTTGGCGGACGAGCCGACACGCTGGGGCTTTTCGCTGGTGCCGGTCATGGCGGCAAGCCCCGCCATCATCTGCACGACCTCGTCGAGCGCGGGGCGGTGCTCGTAGGGACCGGAGAGGAAACCCTTGTGGCCGGCGATGATCAGCTCCGGATGCCGGCGGCGCAGTTCGTCGGCGCCAAGCCCCTGCTTCGCGAGCTGGCCGTCGCGAAAATTCTCCAGGAACACGTCGGCCGTCGCCAGCAGCCGGTGCATGGTGTCGAGATCCTCAGGCTTCTCGAAATCCAGCACCACGCTGCGCTTGCCGCGGTTGAACAACGGGAAGAAAGCGGTGCCCATGCCTCCCAGGCTCCGGGTCTTGTCGCCCGCGGGCGGCTCGACCTTGATCACGTCGGCTCCGAGCTGCGCCAGGATCATGCCGCAGGTCGGGCCCATGACCATGTGGGTCATCTCGATGACGCGCACGCCTGCAAGCGGCAATCCGGCCACCGATTCTTCCGTCGCCATATGCGCCTGTTCCTTTGCCCGGCTGGTTCCGCTTGTTGTCAAGCGGGTTGGTGAAGCAACGGTCTTGCCGAATTCATCGTGGCTTCGTTGATGCGGGCGGTCAATCCGGCCATAAGCGGTGCCGCCGATCTCCCTTGCCGAAGTGGCCCGGGGTGTCTACCTCTCGCGGGTGATTTCGTGAGAGGTACTCCCATGCTGGATGCCGCCGTCAAGGCGCTGTCGCAAATGATCTCGCCGCCGATGCGCTCGATCCTGTGGCGGTCGATCGGCGTCGCACTGGTGCTGATCATCGTGCTGGCGATCGGCTTGCAGCGGCTCCTGAGCTGGTTTGCGACCTATGGCGAGGCCTGGCTGGAAGGCCTGCTCGGTCCGGGCTGGCACTCATCGCTCGAGGTGTTGTCCTGGATCATTTCGATCGCCGCGGGCTTCGGCGTCGTGTTCGGGGCTGTGTTCCTGATGCCCGCCATCACCTCGCTGGTGGCGAGCCTGTTCGTCGACGACGTCGCCGACATCGTCGAGCGCGAGCACTATCCGGCGGAGCGGCCGGGCGTCGCGCTGCCGTTCAGCCAGGCGATCTACGAGGGCGTCAAGACCGCGCTGCTGACGATCCTGGTCTACCTGATCGCGTTGCCGCTGGTGCTGTTCGCCGGCGCCGGTTTCCTGGTCTTCTTCCTCGCCACGGCCTGGCTGCTCGGCCGCGAATATTTCGAGCTCGCGGCGATGCGGTTTCGCTCGCCGGAGGAAGCCAAGGCGATGCGGCGCGACAATGCCGCGACCATCTTCACCGCGGGCCTGTTCATCGCAGCCTTCGTCTCGATCCCGATCGTCAATCTGGCGACGCCGATCTTCGCCATGGCCTTCATGGTCCACATGCATAAGCGGCTCTCAGGCCCGCGGCCCGAGCTGATCGAGCCGGCGCGACAGATGCGGTGAGGGGACGCTCCCTCTCCCGCTTGCGGGAGAGGTGACCAACCCCGTCGCGCGATCGGGCGAACCAACCATCGTCGCATTCAGGCGACCTTCACTCCGCATCTGCGCAACAGCATCCTGGCGAAGCCGAACGGCGCCGGCGTGAACGGGCCGGGCGGGGCACGGGTAACAAGCGCGACGACGCCGAGCGCGGCCATCGCCACCCAGAAGCACAGCCAGAAGCCGTCGATATAGGCGAGCACATTGGCCTCGCGCTGGACGAAGCCCGCGAGCGTACCGACCGCGCGTGCCTGTGCCGAGCCGGCACCATGGGCCGCAAAATGGTCGGCGAGCTGTTTCAGCATGCGGACCACATCGACGTCGCCGACGCCGAGATTCTGGCCGAGATAGAAGGAATGGATCTGCTCGCGGACGCGCAGCCACGTCCCCATCAACGCCACGCCGATCTCGGCACCGCCGAGCCGCATGATCTGGATATAGGCGGCAAACGAGGTCGCACGGCTCGGATCGGAATTGGACAGCAGCGTGATGATCAGCGGCAGCAAGGTCAACGACTGCCCGATCGCCTGGAGCAGCACGATGCCGGCGAAATCCTCACGCGCCCAATCATGACTGAGCTGCGTGCCCCAGAGATTGGCGGCGGCGAAGCAGGCAAATCCCACGACCACCACTGTCCGCGTATCGAAATGCCGCAGCAGCCAGATCGAGAGCGGCACCAGCACGAACATCGGCAACGCGCCGTAGGTGAGCAGCAGCAAGCCACTCTGCTCCGGCCTGAGCAGGGCGATGGTGGCGAGGAAGTTCGGCACCAGCGACGCGTTGGACAGGCTGGTCAGCGTGTAGAGCAGGATCAGGACCAGCCCCAGGCCGATATTGCGCGAGAACAGGACGTTCACATGCGCCCAAGGCTGCCGCACCAGGGATTCGTTGACGAGAAAACCCGCGACCAGCACCGCGCCGGCAATGATCAACGCCATCACGGTCCCCGATCCCAGCCAGTCCAGCCGATTGCCCTGGTCGAGCCCGGCATAGATCATCGAGACGCCGGCGCCGAGCAGCAGCATGCCACCCCAATCGGCCTCGCGCAGCAAAGCGCGATTCACCGGTTCGTTCGGCGTGCCCCAATAAACCATCAGGCCCATCAGGGGCGCGATCAGCACGCTCTGCCAGTACAGCCATTGCCAGCCGAGATGGTCGACATAGAAGCCGACCAGCGCGCTCGAGGTATCCAGCGCGAAGCCGACGCGGATCGAATAGATCGAGATCGCTGGGAGCCACCAGCGGATCGGCAAATTGCGGAACACGATCATCAACGTCGCCGGCACGAAGGTGCCGAGCAGGAGGCCATGCACGACGCTGAGCGCGAGCAATGTCGGATAGTCGTGCACGAACGGGATGATCAGCGAGACCGCGGCATAGACGAGGCTCGGGATACCGAGCACGCGGCGCAGGCCGAACACGGTGGCAAGCCAGGCCACCGCGGGCGCGATGAAGATCTGCGAGCCGATGCCTGCTGTGGAGAGCCAGGCGCCCTCGTCGAACGAGAGCGAGAACGCGCCGCGCAGGTCCGGCAGGCCTATTGTGGTCAGGCGGCTGTCGAAATTGGCGAGGAACGAGCCGAGCAGCACCGCCGCCACCGCAAACAAGGGCTGCGGCGCGACGCCGCCGCGCGAGAGCGGTCCGCGACTGGAATCGTCATTTTCCGCCATTGCCGGCCTTGGTGTCGATGCTGGTGACGACCGACATGCCCGGCACCAGCCGCGCCAGCAGTGGCTGGTTGTCGTCGAACTGGATGCGCACGGGAATGCGCTGCACGACTTTGGTGAAGTTACCGGTTGCGTTGTCCGGCGGCAGCAGCGCGACCTGCGCGCCGGTCGCGGGCGCAATGCGCTCGACCCTGCCGCGCAGCTTCTCGCGCGGGAAACTGTCGACAGTGATCTCGACTGGCTGGCCCGGTGCGACGTGCGTCAGCTGGGTCTCCTTGTAGTTCGCGATCACGTAGACCTTCGGCAACGGCACAACGTTGATGAGATTGGTGCCGATGTTGACGTAGTCGCCAGGCTGGACCTGCCGCTCGCCGACGACGCCGTCGAACGGTGCCGATATCTTGGTGTAGCCGAGCTTGAGCTTCGCACTCGCCAGTGTTGCCTTGGTCGCTTCGAGATCGGCGGCGCGCTGCTTCCTGGTGCCTTGCAGGACCTCGAGCTGGTGCTGCTGGGCCGCGATCACGGCGCGGCTCGCGCGCACATCGGCCTGCGCCTTGGCATAGCCTGCGACCGCCTGCTCGAACCGCTGCCGCGTGCCGGATTCGGTCTGCGACAGCGACTGCTGGCGCTCCTGCTCCTGCCGCGCCTCGACCTCCACGGCTTCGGCCGAGAGCCGCGCGGCCTGCGCCTGTGCAATCGTCGCATATTGCAGCTCGATCTGATTGGCCAGATTGTCGAGCACGGCTTGCGCGGCGGCGACCGCCGCTTCGGACTGCGCGACTTGCGCCTCATAGTCGGCAGGATCGATCTGGATCATGAGATCGCCGGCCTTGACGCGTTGGAAATCGGTGACCCCGACGGTCAGCACTTCGCCGGAGACGCGACTGGCAAGCCGCGTCAGCTCGGCCCGCACATAGGCGTCGTTGGTGGTCTGGACCGCCGAATTGCCGACCCATTCGTCGAAGCGCTGCGTTGCCAGCGCGACGAAGCCGAGCGCGACGATCACCGCGAACAGCGGAATCGCGAGCCGGCTCCACAGTGAACTCGCCGGTCGCTGCGTTGGCTTCGGTGGCGGCGCCGGTGTAGCAGGAGGTGGTGACGGCGAGATTTGTTCCTGCTGACTCACGCTAGACTCCAAAAACCACTTTCCCGAACGCTATTTTCAGACCGTCTTTTCCGGCCACCGGCAGAGATCGTTGATCAGGCAAACCTCGCAGCGCGGCTTGCGCGCGAGGCAAGTATAGCGGCCATGCAGGATCAGCCAAT
The DNA here is from genome assembly GCF_040548605.1 of Bradyrhizobium sp. JR4.1. Classification (NCBI taxonomy): domain Bacteria; kingdom Pseudomonadati; phylum Pseudomonadota; class Alphaproteobacteria; order Hyphomicrobiales; family Nitrobacteraceae; genus Bradyrhizobium; species Bradyrhizobium sp. JR4.1. The sequence goes on along the minus strand of NZ_JBEPRY010000001.1, from coordinate 968,613 downwards.
GATGGGCATGCAGCATGAACTCGGCCGGGATCACCTTTTCGAGACCGAGCTCGACCTCCAGCGGCGTCTTGCCCGGCGCAAGTCCGGTCCGGTTGCCGACGCGGAAGACATGCGTGTCGACCGCCATGGTGTGCTCGCCGTAGGCCATGTTGAGCACGACATTGGCGGTCTTGCGCCCGGCGCCCGGCAGCGACTCGATCCCGGCGCGCGTGCGCGGCACCTCGCCGCCGAATTCGCTGAGCAGCTTCGCGGACAGCGCAATGACGTTCCTGGCCTTGGTGCGGTAGAGGCCGATGGTCTTGATGTACTCACGCAGGCGCTCTTCGCCGAGGTCGAGCATCTTCTGCGGCGTGTCGGCGATCGCAAACAGCGCGCGCGTCGCCTTGTTGACGCCGGCGTCAGTCGCCTGTGCCGACAGCACCACGGCGACCAGCAGCGTGAACGGATTGACGTGCTCGAGCTCGCCTTTCGGCTCCGGGTTGGCCTTGCGGAAACGGCTGAAGACCTCGTGCACCTCGGGCGGCGTCCAGGGTTTCATGGCCTTGAGGGATTTCTTGCCGGGGACCTTGGGCTTCGCGGCGGCCGCCTTCGCCTTTTTCTTCGGCACGGACGTTTTGCGCGGGGCCGTCTTGCGGGTGATTTTCGCCATGATCGGGATATACTGAGGGACGATGAGCACAGGCAACGAAATTGAGCGCGAACGATCGGGAAGCGAGGCCGAGCCTCAGATCTTTTCCGCGCGCCTGACGCCGCACCGCTCGCTGAACCGCACCGGCTTCCTCGCGGTGATGCTGTTCCTGAGCGCCGTCAGCTTCGTCACCGGCCTCGTCTTCCTGATGATGGGCGCGTGGCCGGTGTTCGGTTTCTTCGGCCTCGACGTGCTGGTGATCTGGTGGGCCTTCAAGGCCAATTTCCGCGCGGCGCGGGCCAGCGAGGAGATCGTGGTCACGCCATCTGAATTACGCGTGCGGCGCATCAGCCAGCACGGCCAAATCGTCGAGTGGACCTTCAATCCGCTCTGGGTCCGGCTGGACATGGAAATCGACGAGGATTTTGGCATCGAGCACCTCTATCTGATCTCGCGAGGTCACCAGATCCAGATCGCCCGCTTCCTCGGACCGGATGAAAAAACAAGTTTTTACAAGGGTTTGGTTGAGGCATTAAATGCCGCCAGGCGCGGTCCGACCTACAATCCGGTGACCTGATTTGCGGATCGGAAATCGGGTGGTTTCGCACCCTGCCCTCTCCTACATTTGTCGTCATGATGACACTCGCGATACATGACCAGCGCCTGGCCGGGCCGGGCTCCCAGAACGCCGCGATGCGCGACTATGATTCCGTGCGCCGGGCGATCGCCTTCATTTCGGAAAACTGGCGCGCGCAGCCGACCATCGAGGCGATGGCGGATGCGGCCGGCGTCACCCCGGACGAACTGCACCATTTGTTCCGCCGCTGGGCCTCGATCACGCCGAAGGCGTTTATGCAGGCGCTCACGCTCGATCACGCCAAGGGCTTGCTCAGGGATTCCGCGAGCATCCTCGATGCGGCGCTCGACTCGGGCCTGTCGGGTCCGGGGCGCTTGCACGATCTCTTCGTCACGCACGAAGCGATGTCGCCGGGCGAATGGAAGAACGGCGGCGCGGGGCTGATCTTGCGCTATGGCTTTCATCACTCGCCGTTCGGCGCTGCGATCGTGATCGCGACCGATCGCGGATTATCGGGACTTGCTTTCGCCGATCCCGGTGAGGAACAGGTGGCGCTTGCCGATATGACGCGGCGATGGCGGAACGCAACTTACGTCGAGGATCACGAAGGCACCGCACCGCTGGCGCAGCGCATCTTCGACACAAAGCTCTGGCGGCCGGACCAGCCGCTGCGCGTGGTGATGATCGGCACCGATTTCGAGGTCCGGGTGTGGGAGACGTTGCTGAAGATCCCGATGGGCCGCGCGGTGTCCTATTCGGACATCGCCTGCAACATCAACAGCCCGAAAGCCTCACGCGCCGTCGGCGCCGCCGTCGGCAAGAACCCCGTGTCCTTTGTCGTGCCCTGCCACCGCGCTCTCGGCAAGAGCGGTACGCTCACCGGCTACCACTGGGGCATCACCCGCAAGCAGGCGATGCTGGGCTGGGAGGCCGGGCAGCTGGGGATGCAGTAAGACTGTCATCGGCAAAGTTTCGTAGGGTGGGCAAAGGCACGCACTTCGCGCGCCGTGCCCACCATCGTTCCGCAATCGCTGCTGCATGGTGGGCACGCTACGCTTTGCCCACCCTACAATTCTGCGTGCTTAGCGCGGCCTAGCCGCCCCTCATCTTTACCCCGCCAGATCCAGCTTCGAGGCCACCGTCGAATCCGCATTGAGACGGTAGATGATCGGCACGCCGGTGGCGAGCTCGCGCTTCAAAATGCCTTCGGGCGAGAGCTTTTCCAGCACCATGATCAGCGCGCGCAGCGAATTGCCGTGGGCGGCGACCAATGTGCGCTTGCCGTTGAGCACGCCGGGCAGGATCTCCTGCACGTAATAGGGCAATGCGCGCGCGAGCGTGTCCTTCAGGCTTTCACCGCCGGGCGGTGGCACGTCGTAGGAGCGGCGCCAGATCAGCACCTGGTCCTCGCCCCATTTCTTGCGGGCGTCGTCCTTGTTGAGCCCCGAGAGATCGCCATAGTCGCGCTCGTTCAGCGCGAGGTTCTTCGTCGTCGGCAGGCCCTTCTGGTCGAGCTCGCCGAGAATGAGATCGAGCGTGTGCTGTGCGCGCGTCAACACCGAGGTGTAGGCGACGTCGAACACGAGGCCCTGCGCCTTCAGCTTGCGGCCGGCTTCCGAGGCTTCCTTCACGCCGAGCTCGGTGAGATCAGGGTCCTTCCAGCCCGTGAACAGGTTCTTCAGATTCCATTCGCTCTGACCGTGCCGCACCAGCACGAGAAGACGTTCGCTCATTGATTGCTTTCCGTTTAGTTCAAATGTCAGACAGGCCGAGCACGTCGGCCATGGAATAGTGCCCCGGCTTCTTGCCGTGCGCCCAGAGCGCGGCCTTCAGCGCGCCGTGGGCGAACAGCATGCGATCCTCCGCGTGATGCGACAGCGTCAGGCGTTCGAACGGGCCGAGGAAGCTCACGCTGTGATCGCCGGCCGCGGTGCCGCCGCGCAACGACGCAAAGCCGATATCGCCGGGCTTGCGCGCGCCGGTGATGCCGTCGCGGCCGCGATCTGCATGCTCGTCGAGCGCGATGCCGCGGCCGGTCGCCGCCGCCTGGCCCAGCATCAGCGCCGTGCCCGAGGGCGCATCGATCTTCATGCGGTGATGGGTTTCGACGATCTCGATGTCGAAGCTCTCGTCGAGCGCCTTGGCGACGCGCTTGACCACGGCGGCGAGCAGATTGACACCCAGGCTCATATTGCCGGACTGCACCACGACGGCGCGGTTGGTGACGCTCTTGATCACGGCGTTGTCGGAGCCCGACAGGCCGGTCGTTCCGACCACGTGCACGAGGCCGCGCTCGGCGGCGATCGCGACATTGGCCAGCGTCGCCGCCGGCACGGTGAAATCCAGAATGCCGTCGGCGTCCTTCGACAATGCCCAGAGATCGCCGGACAGTTTGACGCCATTGGCCGGCAGGCCTGCGAGCACGCCGGCATCCTTGCCGAGCAGCTCCGATCCCGGCGCCTCCAGCGCACCGGCCAGCACCGCGCCTTTGGTCTCGGCAATCGCCCGAGTCAGCGCCCGGCCCATCCGGCCGCCGGCTCCAGCAACGATCAAGCGCATGTCGGACATGGTGCGATCCTCTCGCGGTTGTTGTAGCGGGGGGATGCAGTTCCGGCAACCAAGGGGGATTGGGGGCAGGCGGGCTTCCACCCTCCCCTGGAGCGCGGTCGCTTGCGGCCATCCTTCGAGACGCCCGCCTACGGCGGGCCCTCAGGATGAGGTTGGAATCCGTGGCAACAAATTCGACGGGCGCCGATACTGCTTAGCCTCATCCTGAGGAGACCGCGGAGCGGTCGTCTCGAAGGACGAGGCGCGCGCAGACCCAGCCTCAGCCGTCCGACGGCTGCGGGCCGTCATAGCCCTCGATGATGATGAGGTCGGCGACGGAGTGCGGCTGGCGCACCTTGATGTTGGCCTGGTATTCCGGCGAGTTGTAGCAAGCGATCGCGGTCTCGTAGTCCGGGAATTCGATCACGACGTTGCGGGTGCGGCTGGCGCCTTCGACCGTGGTGAACTTGCCCGCGCGGACGACGAAGCGGCCACCCCATTTCTTGAAGATCGGACCATTGGCGACGGCATAGGGCTTGTAGCCCTCGTCACTGCTCACGTCGACGCGTCCGATCCAGTAGCCTTTTGCCATTGTTCTTCTCCCTGTGTTGTTGGGCTTCTATTTGAGCATGATCTGATCGGAAAACCGCTGCACACTTTGCGCTAACGCGGCCCTTCGGGTCCGGATCATGCTCCGAGTGCCTCGGCGATCTCGCTCTGGATCGCCTCCGCGATCGCCTTGGGGTCCGTGGCTTCCACCACCGGCCGCCCGACGACGAGATAGTCCGCGCCGGCCGCAATCGCGCGGCCCGGCGTCATGATGCGTTTCTGATCGCCGCTCGCCGCGCCCGCCGGCCGGATGCCGGGGGTGACGAGGCTCATCTGGTGGCCGACGATCTTGCGCAAGGCTCCAACTTCCTCGGGCGACGACACCAGCCCGTCGATGCCGAGCACCTGCGCCTGCTGGGCGCGCGCTTCGACGAGCTCGGAGACGCCGAGCCGGAAGCCTGCCGCGTGCAGATCGTCCTCGTTGTAGGAGGTCAGAACAGTGACGGCGAGGATCTTCAGGTTCGAGCTGCCGCGACCTTCGACGGCACCTTTCATGGTCTGCGGATAAGCGTGCACGGTGAGGAAGGTCGCGCCGAGCCTGGTGATGCTGTCGACGCCCTGCGCCACGGTGTTGCCGATGTCGTGCAGCTTGAGATCGAGAAAGACCTTCTTGCCCTTGTCGGCGAGCTTGCCCACCAGCGGCAAGCCGCCGGCATAAGCCAGCCGATAGCCGATCTTGTAGAAGGTGACGCTGTCGCCGAGCCGGTTGACCATCGCTTCCGCGGCGTCAACGCCGGGCAGATCGAGCGCGACGATCAGGCGGTCTTTCGGGGCGATCTCGGCTGGCGTCATGTCACCTCACATCATGCGTTGGGAAAAATCGATCAACTGCCGCACCAGGTCCTTCAACGCGGCGATATCGCCCTCGTGCTTCAGCCTGTCCATATCGTCATAGGCCTGGTCGGCAAAGGCGAGCGTCAGCTGGCTGGCAATCACATTGGCGTGGCAGGAGGTCAGGATCAGACGCAACGCTTGCAGCGCGCGAGCCGCGCCGAGCCGGCTCTGCGAGGCGCCGGCGAGCGCGAAGACGCGGTTGCGGAACACCTCGCCGCGCGGCTCGTGCAGCTCATGCACGCGACTGACCCAGTCGATCGCGTTCTTCAGCAGCGGCGGCACCGAGGCATTGTATTCGGGCGAGACGATCAGCACGCCATGATGCGCGCCGATCATGCGCTTGAGATTGATCGCGTGCTTGGGCACACCGGACTTGGCCTGCAGGTCGCCGTCATAGATCGGCAGCGGAAAATCGGCGAGCGAGACGCGGGTGACGTCGACGCCGGCCTGGTCGAATGCATAGGCGGCGACCGCTGCCAGCTTCGCATTGTGCGAGCCGGTGCGCAGGGAGCCGGGAATGATCAGAATTTTCGGTGCGGACATCCGCTTCCATGCGTTCGGCGAAACGAGCCCGCCACGCAAACAGCAATGCCGGCGGAATTAGTCCTTGCGATACACCCAGACGCGGGCCGGCGGAAGGTTCATCCAGATCCGTTCGGAGGCCTCTGTGGACACGCCGGGCAGCGATTTCGGAATCGGCGGCACCACCGCGTAGGTGAACTGGACGAAGGGCGCACCGGGCGCCAGGGCCGTGAAGGCGTCGCGGATCAGCCGCAGCCGCGTCAGCATCGGTTTTGTAACCAGCGGCAGGCCCGAGACGACCGCGGAGGCCGGCGCGCTCAGCACGTTCCACAGCGTGTCGCGCAGGCGATAGGCATCGCCCTGCACCACCTTGGCCTGCGGATAGCGGTCGCGCAGCAGGGCGCAGAAGCCCGGATTGTATTCGACGAGGACGAGACGCTTCTGGTCGACGCCGCGCTCGACCAGGGCCGAGGTGATGGCGCCGGTGCCGGGGCCGAGCTCAACCACCGGTGCGTCCGAATTGACGTCGACGTAATGGGCCATGGTCCGGGCCAGCAGCTTGCCCGACGGCATCACCGCACCCATGTGGAGGGGCTTTTCGATCCATGACCGGAGAAAACGCACCTCGTCATCGAGACGGGGCTTCTTCAACGCACGCGCGGACGATGGCAATGGCATGTCGGGACCGGCCGGGACCGCGTGACCGCGGCGTGTCAGAAAATGGTCATAAAGACGTATAGGCCGAAGGCGGCACGGTCAAGACGCGTCAACTCGCCCGATTACCGAAGAAATCCTTGACCTTGGTGAAGAAACCCTCGGATTCCGGCTGGGTGTTGCCGGAGGAGAGCTTGTCGAACTCGGCCAGCAATTCCTGCTGCTTTTTGGTGAGGTTCTGCGGGGTCTCGACCACGACCTGAACGTACATGTCGCCCATTTGGCGCGAGCGCAGCACCGGCATGCCTTTTGATGCGATGCGGAATCGGCGGCTGGACTGGGTCCCGGCTGGGACCTTCACCTTGGTCTTGCCCTTCTCGATGGTCGGCACCTCGAACTCGCCACCAAGCGCCGCCGTTACCATCGAGATCGGCACACGACAATGCAGATCGGCGCCGTCGCGCTGGAAGAACTGGTGCTGGGCCAGCGACAGGAAGATGTAGAGGTCGCCGGGCGGGCCGCCGCGGACCCCGGCCTCGCCCTCGCCGGCGAGCCTGATCCTGGTGCCGTCCTCGACTCCAGGGGGAATGTTGACCGACAGATTCCGCTCGCGGGTGACGCGCCCCTGACCCGAGCAGGACGGGCAGGCGTCCTCGATCATCTGGCCGCGCCCCTGGCAGCCCGGACAGGTCCGCTCCAGCGTGAAGAAGCCTTGCGACTGCCGTACGCGTCCGGCGCCGCCGCAGGTCGAGCAGGTCTTCGGCTTGGTGCCGGCCTTGGCCCCGATGCCCGAACAGGCTTCGCAAGTGACCGAGACCGGAATCTCGATCTGCGCGGTCTTGCCGCCAAAAGCTTCCTCGAGCGTGATTTCCATGTTGTAGCGAAGGTCGGCGCCGCGCTCGCGGCCGCCACGGCCGCCGCGCTGTCCGGCCATGCCGAACAAATCTTCGAAAATGTCGGAAAAGGAGGAGGCGAAGCCCGCGCCGAAACCGGCGCCGCCACCGCCGCCCTGCTCGAAGGCGGCATGGCCGTAACGGTCATAGGCGGCGCGCTTGTCCTTGTCTTTCAGGACCTCGTAGGCCTCGTTGATTTCCTTGAACTTGACTTCGCTGGTGTTGTCCCCGGGATTACGGTCGGGGTGAAACTTCATCGCCAGCTTGCGGAACGACGATTTCAGGACGGAATCGTCGGCATCGCGTTCGACTTCGAGGGTTTCGTAGTAGCAGCGCTTGGTGGACGTGGACATGATGAGCTCAGTCTATCCGATCGCGATTCAAGTCGGAGCGAAGCAACGTCGCCATGCAACGATATAGGCAGCCTTCCGCCTCGCGACAGAGGATTGCATGGCAGTGTTCAGAATAACGGCTGGGAATTGATCGATCGTAACGGGCCCAAATTTAAAGCCTTGGTCCGTCGAGCCCGACACGATGGCCTCCCCCGCGAGGGAGGAGGCCGTTGGCGCGTGTGGGGTCCAAGCCGTCCGCATCATCACCCTCGCGGGGTTCAGGCGGACTTCTTGTTGGTCTTGTCGTCGTCGACTTCGGTGAATTCCGCGTCGACGACGTCGTCCTTGGCCGCGTCCTTCTTGGCGTCGGCCTCGGCCTGCTGCTTGTACATGGCCTCGCCGAGCTTCATCGATGCCTGGGCCAGCGTTTGGGTCTTGGCCTTGATCGCTTCGGCATCGTCGCCCTTCAGCGCTTCCTTGAGGTCGCTGACGGCATCCTCGATGGCGCGGCGCTCAGTCTCGGCGACCTTCGAACCGTGCTCGGCCAGTGCCTTCTCGGTCGAATGCACAAGTCCGTCCGCGTCGTTCTTGGCAGTCACGGCCTCGCGGCGCTTCTTGTCCGCCTCAGCATTGGCCTCGGCGTCCTTGACCATCTTCTCGATGTCGGCTTCCGACAGACCGCCAGAGGCCTGGATGCGGATCTGCTGCTCCTTGGACGTGGCCTTGTCCTTGGCCGAGACGTTGACGATGCCGTTGGCGTCGATGTCGAAGGTCACCTCGATCTGCGGCATGCCGCGCGGAGCCGGCGGAATGCCCATCAGGTCGAACTGGCCGAGCATCTTGTTGTCGGCCGCCATTTCACGCTCGCCCTGGAAGACGCGGATGGTGACCGCGTTCTGGCTGTCCTCGGCGGTCGAGAACACCTGGCTCTTCTTGGTCGGGATCGTGGTGTTGCGGTCGATGATGCGGGTGAACACGCCGCCCAGCGTCTCGATGCCCAGCGACAGCGGGGTCACGTCGAGCAGCAGCACGTCCTTGACGTCGCCCTGGAGCACGCCGGCCTGGATCGCGGCGCCGATCGCCACGACTTCGTCCGGGTTGACGCCCTTGTGCGGCTCCTTGCCGAACAGTTGCTTCACGACTTCCTGGACCTTCGGCATGCGGGACATGCCGCCGACCAGCACCACTTCGCCGATCTCGGCGGCGGTGAGGCCGGCATCCTTCAGCGCCTTGCGGCAGGGCTCGACGGTCTTCTGGACGAGGTCATCGACCAGCGCCTCGAACTTGGCGCGGGTGAGCTTCATCGTCAGATGCTTCGGGCCGGTCTGGTCCGCGGTGATGAAGGGCAGGTTGATCTCGGTCTGCGTCGTCGACGACAGCTCGATCTTGGCCTTTTCAGCGGCTTCCTTCAGGCGCTGCAACGCGAGCTTGTCGTTGCGCAGGTTGATGCCCTGCTCCTTCTGGAATTCGTCGGCGAGATAGCCGACGAGGCGCATGTCGAAGTCTTCGCCGCCGAGGAAGGTGTCGCCGTTGGTCGACTTCACCTCGAACACGCCGTCGCCGATTTCGAGAATCGAGATATCGAACGTGCCGCCGCCGAGATCGTACACGGCGATCGTGCCGGCCTTGGTCTTGTCGAGGCCGTAGGCGAGCGCGGCCGCGGTCGGCTCGTTGATGATGCGCAGCACTTCAAGGCCGGCGATCTTGCCGGCGTCCTTGGTCGCCTGGCGCTGGGCGTCGTTGAAGTAGGCGGGCACGGTGATGACGGCCTGGTCGACCTTCTGGCCCAGATGGGCTTCCGCGGTCTCCTTCATCTTCTGCAAGATGAACGCCGAGACCTGCGAGGGCGAGTAGGTCTGGCCGTCGGCCTCGACCCAGGCGTCGCCGTTGGAAGCCTTCACGATCTTGTACGGAACGAGCTTCTTGTCCTTCTCGACCATCGGGTCGTCGTAGCGGCGGCCGATCAGGCGCTTCACTGCGAAGAACGTGCGCTCGGGATTGGTGACCGCCTGGCGCTTGGCCGGCTGGCCGACGAGGCGCTCACCGTCGTCCGTCACGGCGACGATCGAAGGCGTCGTGCGCATGCCTTCGGAATTCTCGATGACTTTGGCGTTCTTGCCATCCATTACGGCGACGCACGAATTCGTGGTACCGAGGTCGATCCCGATGACCTTTCCCATGGTCCTATATCCTTGTTTTTGCGGCAGGCTGGCTGGGCCCAGAAGGCACCCGAACCGAAACCCCCTAAGATCAAACATTCGCGATATTGCGATGGTTGGGGGTCATATAGGAGGGGGGGAGGTGCCTGCAAGGACCGAACGCAAGTTTCGGCCGTGAAAACATTGGGTTTTGGAAGAACATATCCGGGCTGCACCGCCCTTGCGGGTGAGGAAATATTAACAGGTCCCGCGATCGGCCCGCATCCGTCACAGCATCCCGCCCCGCCCTGTTGCGGCCAGACCAAAACCGCTAAAAGGCGGGCAGCCGGCCGGGCTCGTCATCAGGCCGCCTCGCGCGACAAAACGGCCGGCCGGCCACCATCGAACGGCCTCAATGTGAACCAATCAGAGTGCCCATGAAGCTGATCCGCCCCCTCGCCGCGCTCGTCCTCCTCGTCGCCTCTGCGCTTCCGGCTCTGGCTGCCGACGCCGTTTTCCCACCTGGCTTGCGCCTCGGCATGGTGCCATTGGTCGGCCTTAACACGGCCAAGACTTTTCCCGGCTTCGAGAGCGAGGACGGCAGCGTCAAGGTGCTGATCACAGAGCTGCCGCCGGCGGCCTATGGCGAGGTCGTGAGCGCCTTCAACTCCAATCCGGCCGGAGCCAACGGCGTCAAGCAGGACAAGATCGAGACGCCCGCGGGACTTGCCTATTTCACCACCGAGAGCGGCAAGGCCGGCGAGACCCCGGTGCGGCGCTATTCGATGATCGTGCCGGGCGCCGGCTTCTCCGGCTATGTCGCGGTGCAGATTCCCGAGAATGCGGTCAAGATCTACACCGACGAGGCGGTGCGGCAGATGTTTGCGAGCGTCGTCACCCGCAAGCAGGTCTCGGCCGACGAGCAGATCGCGCTGATGCCGTTCAAGATCACCGATCTCGCCGACTTCAAGGACGTTCGCACGCTGGCGCCGGGCTCGAGCATCATCCTGGCCGACGGCGACGAGAGCTCCGGCTATGAATCGAAGCCGTTCATCATCCTCGGCGTGATCGGCGCCACCCCGCAAGCCGCCGACGACCGCGCCCGCTTCGCCCAGGAGGCGGCGCTCCAGATCCCCGGCGTGCGCGAGTCGCGCGTCACCATGTCCGAGCCGATCCGCATCAGCGGCCAGCAGGGGTTCGAGACCCGGATCGACGGCGTCAGCGGCAAGGACAAGACGCCGGTGACCGTGGTGCAGTGGATCCGCTTCAGCAGCGGCGGCGCCTCGCTGCGCATCATCGCCAGCGCCCCGCGCGAGCAATGGCCGACTGCCTTCACCCGCTTCCGCGCGGTCCGCGACGGCATCCAGCCAAAGGGCTAGCAGCATCTGCGCATGAGATGCGCTCCCTCCCCCGCTTGCGGGGGGCTGGGGAGAGGGTGTCGCCGCAAGGGGACAATCCCCCAGAGGATAGAACCCTCACCCGCCGCGCTCTACGAGCGCAGCGACCTCTCCCGCAAGCGGGCGAGGTGCACCGAACCCGCGGCTCAAGCCCAACGACTCACCAAAGCCGGCTGCATTTTCGGGCTTCTGTTCGTATACGAACGGAACTAGGCTCCCCTTCCGTTGAGTTCATCCTGGAGGGAGGCGAATGATGCTGGATCGGCGACAAGTCTTGGCAGCGCTCGGGACGAGCGCGCTCGTGGCGCTCGCGCCAACCGCAATTCTGGCAGCGGCATCGATCAAGCCGGACGATGCATCCGCGCTGCTCGTGATCGACGTGCAGAACTGCTTCCTGCCCGGCGGCAGCCTCGCCGTGAAGGAAGGCGAGCAGGTGGTGCCCGTCATCAACAAGATCTCGAAAGCATTTTCGAACGTGGTGATGACGCAGGACTGGCACACGCAAGGCCATGTTTCCTTTGCGTCAGTCCACGCCGGGAAGAAGCCGTTCGAGACCGTCGATCTTCCCTACGGCAAGCAGGTGCTGTGGCCGGACCATTGCGTGCAGGGCACCGATGGCGCCGCGCTGTCGAAAGACCTTGCGATCCCGCAGGCCGAGCTCATCATCCGCAAGGGTTTTCACAAGGACGTCGACAGCTATTCGGCCTTCCTCGAAGCCGACGGCAAGACCTCGACCGGCCTTGCCGGCTATCTTAAGGCCCGCAAGATCAAGCGCGTCTTCGTAGTCGGGCTGGCGACGGATTTCTGCGTGGCCTGGACCGCGCTCGACGCGCGCAAGGCGGGCTTCGAGGTCTATGTGGTGGAAGACGCCTGCCGCGGCATCGACAATCAGGGTTCGCTCGCAAAAGCCTGGGCCGACATGGCCAAGGCCGGCGTGAAGCGGATTCAGTCCGCAGATATCGCCGCGAGCGCGTAAGAGACGCAACCGAACTGCCAGACCCTCATCCTGAGGAGCGCGCTTCTTGGCGCGCGTCTCGAAGGATGAAGGCCCCCGCTGCAGCAGCTCGGCCTGCATGGTTCGAGACGGCGCTGACGCGCCTCCTCACCATGAGGATCGATCAGTTCGCAGCGCCGTTCGGCTCGTTGCTGTTGGCGGGCGCGGCCTTGGCGCCGCCCTTGGCGACACCGACCAAGGCGGGACGCAGCACGCGCTCGCCGATGGTGTAGCCGGCCTGCATGACCTGCACGACGGTGCCCGCGGGTACCGACGCATCGGGCACCTCGAACATCGCCTGCTGGAAGTTCGGGTCGAACTTCTGGCCCAAGGGATCGAACTTCTTCACGCCGTGTTTTTCCAGCGCGCTCAGTAGCGAGCGCTCGGTCAGTTCGACGCCCTCGATCAGCGAGGCGAGGCCTGCATCGGCCGCCGCACGGGCTTCGGCCGGAACGGCATCGAGCGCGCGCTGGAGGTTGTCGGCGATGTCGAGCACGTCGCGGGCAAAGCCCGTGACGCCGTAGAGCTTGGAGTCAGCGACCTCCTTGGCGGTGCGCTTGCGCAGATTCTCCATCTCGGCCAGCGTCCGCAGCATGCGGTCGCGCGCCTCGGCGGCTTCCTTCTGCAGGAGCTCGACCGAGCCCGGCTCGGGATCGTCGGGCATGATGTAGGGTTTTGACACCACGGGCTCGCCGGCCGCAGCACTCGTGTCTTCGGGTTGCCGGTCTCGATCGGTCATCGGCTCTCTTTTCGCATTCGTCTCAGGGGGTTTCTGGCCCGCATATCGTGCTTCGGACGCCGAAAATCAAGCGCCCGTGATCGGGAGAGACGCAGGTCAGCCCCCCAGGAGCCGGCTGACGATGCGGGCAGCATAGTCCACGGTCGGGATCACACGGGCATAATTCAGCCGCGTCGGCCCGATCACGCCCAAAACGCCGACGATATGGCCGGCGGCATCCCGATAGGGCGAGATGATGGTGGACGAGCCCGACAGCGAGAACAGCTTGTTCTCACTGCCGATAAAGATCCGCACGCCTTCCGCAGTCTCGGCCCGCCCGAGCAGGTCGATGACCCCGCGCTTGGTCTCGAGATCGTCGAACAGCAGGCGAACGCGCTCGAGATCCTCCAGCGCATGCAAATCCTCGAGCAGATTGGCGTGGCCGCGGACGATGAGCTGGCGGTCCTCGTTCTCGCCGCCGGACCAGCTGGCGATGCCGGCCGAGATCACCTTGTGCGTCAGCTGATCGAGCTCGGTGCGCGCCTCTCCGAGCGCGGTTTCGAGCTCCAGCCGGGCCTCGGCCAGGGTCCGGCCCCGGATACGGGCATTGAGGAAGTTCCCGGCTTCGGTCAACGCCGAGGATGGAACCCCCGGTGGCAGCGTCAACACGCGGTTTTCGACCTGCCCGTCCTCGCCGACCAGGATCACCAATGCCTTTTCCGGTTCCAAGCGGACGAATTCGATATGTTTCAGCCGCGCATTGGATTTCGGCGTCAGCACGACGGCGGCTGCGCGGGTCAGGCCGGAGAGCCGCGTCAATGCCTCTTCGAGCGCAGCCTCCACCGATTGCGCGTGGCCGACGGAGGTCAACTGGCTCTGAATCGCCTGCCGTTCGCTGTCATTGAGATCGCCGACCTGCATCAGGGCATCGACGAAGAACCGCAGGCCGAGTTCCGTCGGCAACCGGCCGGCGGAGGTGTGCGGGGCGTAGATCAAGCCGAGCTGTTCCAGGTCGGCCATGACGTTGCGGACCGACGCGGGCGACAGCGGCATGGCGATCAGGCGCGAAATATTGCGTGAGCCCACCGGCTCCCCGGTCGCGAGATAGCTTTCGACGATTTGACGAAAGATGTCGCGAGAACGCTCGTTGAGCTGGGCGAGGCCCGCGCGCGGCGCGATCAGATGGATCGGATCGTGATGGGCCACAGACCGTAACTCCTCTCAGATACAGCTAATTTGTCTATCCCTGGGGCTTCTGACAAGCGTGGCGTTCGCGGATTGAAAATCCGGGGTGAATAAGGCCTCGATCTTCCCCCTTGCCGCCCACCCTCACCCAACCTACAAGCACCGCCAACAGCCCTTTTTCGAGAGTTTTGGAGGATTTCCCATGCGGCCAAGCCGCCGTGCGCCCGACGAATTGCGCCCCGTGACGCTGGAGCGCGGCGTGGTCAAATATGCGGAAGGCTCGTGCCTGGTGAAATTCGGCGACACCCACGTGCTGGTCACCGCCACGCTGGAAGACCGCCTGCCGCCATGGCTCAAGGGCCAGGGCCGCGGCTGGGTCACCGCCGAATACGGCATGCTGCCGCGCGCGACCTCGGAACGCACCCGCCGCGAGGCCTCCGCCGGAAAGCAGAGCGGCCGCACCGTCGAAATTCAGCGCCTGATCGGCCGCTCGCTTCGCACCATCATCAATCTCGAAGCACTCGGTGAGCGCCAGATCACGGTCGATTGCGACGTCCTCCAGGCCGACGGCGGCACCCGCACGGCCTCGATCACCGGTGCCTGGGTCGCGCTCGCCGATTGCGTCAGCTGGATGAAGGCGCGCAACATGGTCAAGGCCAACGTGTTGCGCGACAACGTCGCCGCGATCTCCTGCGGCATCTACAAGGGCACGCCCGTGCTCGACCTCGACTATGCCGAGGACTCCGAAGCCGATACCGACGCCAATTTCGTCATGACGGGCGATGGCCGCATCATCGAAGTCCAGGGCACCGCGGAACGCGAGCCGTTCACGGAAGCCGAGTTCCTGGCGTTGATGGCGCTTGCGCGCAAGGGCGTCGCGCGTCTCGTGGACTTGCAGAAACTGGCGGTAGCGTAGTCAATAGGCCGATGCATCGCCGAATCACCGGAAAGCTGGTCATCGCGACCCATAATCCCGGCAAGCTCGCCGAGATGAAGGAGCTGCTCGCGCCTTACGGCATCGATGCGGTGTCGGCCGGCGAGCTCGGCCTTGCCGAGCCGGACGAGACCGGAAACGATTTCCGCAGCAACGCCGCGATCAAGGCAATCGCGGCAGCGCAGGCGACGAAGCTTCCGTCTTTCGCCGATGATTCCGGCATCGTGGTCGACGCGCTCGACGGCGCGCCCGGCATCTACTCGGCGCGCTGGGCCGGGCCGAACAAGGATTTTGCCGCGGCGATGGCGCAGATCGAACGGCTGTTGCAGGAGCGCGGCGCGACCACGCCCGCCAAGCGCAAGGCCCATTTCGTTTCCGCGCTGTGCGTTGCATGGCCCGACGATCATCTCGAAGAGGTCGAGGCGCGCGTCGACGGCACGCTGGTGTGGCCGCCGCGCGGCACCGCCGGCTTTGGCTACGACCCGATATTTTTGCCCGACGGCCACAGCCGCACCTTCGGCGAAATGGAAAGCATCGAGAAGCACGGCCTGCCGCCGCTCGGTCTTGGCCTGTCGCACCGTGCCCGCGCCTTCGTGAAACTGGCGGAGATCTGCCTTGAGCCGCGCTAAGGAAGCCTTCGGCGTCTACGTGCACTGGCCGTTCTGCCTGTCGAAGTGCCCCTATTGCGACTTCAACAGTCATGTCCGTCACGCCGCGATCGACGAAGCGCGTTTTGCGTCAGCATTCGCGCGTGAGATCGCGACGACCGCCGAGCGCTCGCCCGGCCGCGAAGTCACCTCGATCTTTCTCGGCGGCGGCACGCCCTCGCTCATGCAGCCTGCAACCGTCGGCGCTGTGCTCGACGCCATCGGCAAGCACTGGACTGTAGCGAAAGACGTTGAAGTCACGCTGGAGGCAAACCCGACCAGCGTCGAGGCCACGCGCTTCGCCGGTTATCGCGCCGCCGGCGTCAATCGCGTCTCGCTCGGCGTGCAGGCGCTCGACGATGCCTCGCTGAAAGCGCTCGGCCGCATGCACAGCGCGCGCGAGGCCCTCGATGCCGTCGCCATCGCGCGCCGCTCGTTCGATCGTTATTCGTTCGACCTGATCTACGCCCGTCCCGACCAGACGCCGGCGATGTGGGCCGATGAATTGCGTCTCGCGATCGGCGAGGCGGCCGAGCATCTGTCGCTCTATCAATTGACGATCGAAGAAGGCACGCCGTTCTTCGGCCTGCATCAAGCCGGCAAGCTGAAGACGCCGGATGAAGCGGTCGCACGCGCGCTCTACGACGTCACACAGGAAACCTGCGACAAGCTCGGCCTGCCCGCCTACGAGATTTCAAATCACGCGCGGCGGGGCGCCGAGTGCCGGCACAATCTGGTCTACTGGCGCGGCGAGGAATATGCCGGCATCGGCCCCGGTGCCCATGGCCGGCTCGACATCGACGGCATCAGGCACGCGACCGCTACCGAGAAGCGTCCCGAAGCCTGGGTGATGCGGGTCGAGACCAACGGGCACGGCGTCGTCACCGACGATCTCCTCAACAGCGAAGAGCGCGCCGACGAATTTTTGCTGATGGGGTTGCGCCTCGTCGAGGGCATCGACCCCGAGCGCTACCGCGCGCTGTCAGGCCGCTCGCTCGATCCCAAGCGCATCACGCTGCTGCGCGAAGAAGGCGCGATCACGGTGGATGCAACGGGACGGCTGCGCGTGACCAGCAGCGGTTTTCCGGTGCTGGACGCGGTGGTCGCGGATCTGGCGGCGTAGCGAGCTGTCGTAGGGTGGGCAAAGCGAAGCGTGCCCACCATTTTTACCACATGTGCAGAAAGATGGTGGGCACGGCGCGCAAAGCGCGCCTTTGCCCACCCTACGGCACCGTCATCTTGAACTACGCCCCAAAACTCTTCGGCGAGCCCGCCACGGCCACGCCGCCGCCCGTCGTGACCTTCATCACCGCGAGGCCGCGCTCGTTGGTGCCGTCGGCGCGGAAGCGGAACAGGCCGTCAATGCCGGCAAAGCCGGACGGATTGGTGAGCACGTCGGATGAGAAGCGCGTCGTGCCTTGCGTGCGCGCCAGCGCGGCGACCAGGGCGACGGCGTCATAGGCGAGCGTCGCGGTGCGCACGGGCTCCGCGCCATATTTGGTGCGATAGCGGCCGGAGAAGGCGCGGAAGCCGGCCGGGTCCGGCGCGGCGTAGAGGCCGCCTTGCAAGCTGGAGCTGGCATAGACGCGCGGACTGTCCCACAGGCCAGTACCGAGCAGCTGGATATTGCGCAGATTCGCCCCCGCCGCGCTCATCGCATCGGCGACCGCGACGACGGCATCGCCATCATCGGCGATGAACAGCGCATCGGCGCTGCCGAGCTGCTGCGCCACGGTCCGGGCCGGCGTGGCGCGATCGGCGCCGTATTTCTCGAACGCGACGATGCGCCCGCCGCGGCGCGGCACCGCCGCCTTCACCGCGGCCTCGACCACGTTGCCATAAGCATTGTCGGGCACGAGCACAGCGACGGAGCGCTTTCCGATGCTGGCGGAATATTCGACGATGCGGTTGACGTCGGACTCCGGCAGGAAGCTCAGCAGATAGACACCGCGGCCGGCAATGCTGGAATCGGTCGAGAACGCCATCACCGGGATCCCGCGCGTGCGCGCGATCTGCGCCACCGCAGGCACCGATTGCGCGAACAGCGGCCCCAGGATGATCTCGGCGCCCTCGTCCACCGCCTGCTGCGCACTGGCCTGCGCGCCCTGCGGGCTGCCATTGTCGTCCTTGATCAGGAGCTGGATGTTGGGATTCTGGAACTCGGCCAGCGCCATCTCGGCGGCGTTGCGCATCGACTGCGCGGCGAGGCCGGCATTGCCGGATGCCGAGAGCGGCAGGATCACGGCAACCTTCACCCCGCCGGTGCCGGCGGTCGTCGCCTGTTGCGGCGGGCCGGCCGGCTGGGCCGGAGGCGGGGAGGAGCTGCTGAACGGATTGGAGAACTGGCTCAGGCTCTGCTGCACGCCGGCGCAGGCCGACAGCAGCGGCGCGCCGAGCAACAGACCGAGCGCGCTTCGCCGGGTCGCCCCTGACATCAGGGGCCCCTGAACGGGAGACTCCTCCGAAAAGGAGGATCTGGGATCACGTGGGCCCGTCATGACAGTTTCTCTTCCGACCGACCGTCGCCAGCCGGTCACGACATTCTTTCCACGACACCGGCCATGGATTCAGGCATATTGTCGGCAAATAGTTAACTCAAACAAAAGGATAATGCCCGCTTAACGCGGCTTCCTCTCAAGTTCTGGCTAGCTGTCCGCCGTCCGTCACCCAGCATCAAGGCGGCGTTTCCGCCACGAATATGGCGCTGACGCTTCATTCCCTGCGGTATGTGATGCCGAATGGATCACATTCCAGTCCTTTGTCGCCCCTTGCCCAGGCACGATCTTTTTTCGGGGACCGGTTCCCAGCTCCGGGGATCATGCCTAAGTTCGTTTGATTATGCGCGCAAAGCCGTCCCCGATAAATACACCCGAGATGACGGAGCCCGCCTCGCGCGGTTTCTCCATCGACGCCCATCGGCTTGTCGCGCCGAAGGCCGCGCCGGGCCTGCACCTGGTCGCGACCCCCATCGGCAATCTCGGCGACATCACGCTGCGGGCGCTGCAGACCCTCGCCGGGGTCGATGTCATCGCCTGCGAGGACACCCGAATCACGCGGCGTCTGACCGAGCGCTACGATATCTCCGCGCAGCTCAAACAATATCACGAGCATAATGCGGAAGCGGCCCGCCCAAAAATCCTGGAGCGGCTTTCGCAGGGTGGCTCGATCGCGCTGGTGTCGGATGCCGGCACGCCGCTGATCTCGGACCCCGGCTACAAGCTGGTGCGCGAGGTCTGCGCCGCCGGCCACGCGGTCTACGCGCTCCCCGGTCCGTCCTCGGTGCTGGCGGCGCTGTCGGTCGCCGCGCTGCCGACCGACCGCTTCTTTTTCGAAGGGTTTTTGCCGGCCAAATCGGCGGCGCGACGATCTCGCCTGACTGAGCTTGCGCGCATCGATGCGACGCTGGTGATGTTCGATTCCGGCAACCGCGTGCAGGACACGCTCGCCGAGCTTGCCGAGATCATGGGGAGCCGCGAAGCCGCGATCTGCCGCGAGCTGACGAAACTGCACGAGCAGATTTCGCGCGCCACGTTGCGTGAGCTCGCGCGCGGCGCCGACACGCTGGAGACGCGCGGAGAATTCGTGCTGGTGATCGCTCCGCCTGCGGCGGATGCCGAGATGCTGACATCGGATGCGCTCGACGGTGTCCTGCGCGAGCAGCTCGCCGCGAACAGCGTCAAGGATGCGGTGGCGCATGCGGTCGCGCTCTCGGGCCGGCCGCGCCGCGAGGTCTATGCCCGCGCGCTCGAGCTTGCCAAGGAGTTGCGGGGCGGCGATGGCGAAGGCTGAGGTCCCGACGGAACCGAAAATCGCCTCGCCCGAGCGCGTCGCCGCGTTTCGCACCGGCATCTCCGCGGAAAGCCGCGCCGCGGCCTATCTCATGGCCAAGGGCTATCGCATCCTCGCCAAACGCTACCGCACGCCGCATGGCGAGATCGACATCGTGGCGCGCCGCCGCAATTTGATCGCCTTCGTCGAGGTCAAGGCGCGCGCGACGCTGGACGACGCCGCCTTCGCGGTGACGCCGCGCCAGCAGCAGCGCATCATCGATGCCGCGCAAGGCTGGCTCGTCGCGCATCCCGAGCATGCGGAATTTGAAATGCGATTCGATGCCATGCTGATTGCGCCGCGGTCACTTCCACGCCATGTGTTGGCGGCATTCGACGCCTCGACCTGAAAGGCAGACCATGAAACTGAACGTCGCCGTCCAGATGGACCCCATCGCCCGCATCAACATCAAGGGCGATTCCACCTTTGCGCTGCTCCTGGAGGCGCAGAAGCGCGGCCACGGCCTGTCCTATTACACGCCCGACAAGCTCTCGATGGTCGGCGAGGAGATCGTCGCTCCGGTTCAGCTCCTCACCGTGCGCGACGAGCCCGGCAATCATTTCACCCTGGGCGAACCCAGGCGCGAGGCGCTCAACGGCTTCGACGTGGTGCTGCTCCGCCAGGATCCGCCGTTCGACCTCGCCTATATCACCTCGACGCACCTTCTCGAACGCATCCATCCGAAGACGCTCGTCGTCAACGACCCCGCCTCGGTGCGCAACGCGCCGGAAAAGCTGTTCGTGATGAACTTCCCGCAGCTGATGCCGCCGACGCTGATCTCGCGCGACCTCGACGAGATCAACGCGTTTCGCGACAAGCATGGCGCCGTCGTGATGAAGCCCTTGCACGGCCATGGCGGCGCGGCGGTGTTCCGCGTGATGCCGCAGGACATGAATTTCGGCTCGCTGTTCGACATGTTCTCGGTGACCTTCAAGGAAGCCTGGGTGATCCAGCAGTTCATCCCCGAGGTCAAGCACGGCGACAAGCGCATCATCCTGATCAACGGCGAGTTCGCCGGCGCGGTGAATCGCGTGCCGGCCGCCGACGACCTCCGCTCCAACATGGTGCGCGGCGGCGCAGCGCAGGAGACCGAGCTTACGCCGCGCGAGCGCGAGATCTGCGCCACCGTGGGCCCGGCGCTGCGCGAGCGCGGGCTGTTGTTCGTCGGCATCGACGTCATCAACGGCAATCTCACCGAGATCAACGTGACCTCGCCGACCGGCATCCGCGCCATCGCGCGGCTCGGCGGACCGGACGTTGCCGCAAAGCTCTGGGACGTGATCGAGCAGAAGCGGGCGAGGTAGGCATCGGCTTGTAGCCTCAATGTCGTCCTGGCTTTCGCCAGGACGACAGCGGTGATGTGGCGCGTTGCTTCCATCTCACTGCATGCCGGCACCAAGCATCACCCCACCCATCACTAACCACCCATTCACCACGACGCGGCGGCGCATCGTTCGAATGCATGGGCCGCGACTGCGTGAAACTACGGGGCCAGTGGCCGACCGGCTAACGCGACGTTCACCATCTGCCGAAAGACCACAGCGCGGCCGTCGATCACATTCGGCCTCGCAACACCGCTTATACTTTTACTGCCTACTCATCGACACGGGGAACCCGCCAGGTGCGGTTCGAGTGCCCCGCGTAAGAGTAGAAGCGTATGAACACCGCACGCATTGTCGTTCTCGTCATCGCACTGGGCGCCGGCGGCGTCGCTGCGTATCTGGCGAGCGGCTATGACAACAAGCCCGCGCCCGTTCTTCCTGTCGCCGAAAAGCTGCCGACGGTCGAGGTCCTGGTCGCCAAGAACGACATCCAGCTCGGTCAGGCCGTAAAGCCCGAGGACCTGCAATGGCAGGTCTGGCCGGCGGCGACCGCGAGCAGCGCCTTCATCCGCCGCGACAACAGGCCCGAGGCGCAGATCCAGATCGCAGGCTCGATCGCACGCGTGCCGTTGATGCAGGGCGAGCCGATCCGCGAGCAGAAGCTGGTCAAGGCCGACGGCTCCGGCTTCATGGCCGCGATCCTGCCGTCGGGCATGCGCGCGGTCTCCACCGAGATTTCAGCCGAGACTGCCGCCGGCGGCTTCATCCTGCCGAATGACCGCGTCGACATCGTGCTGACCCGCCGCTTGAAGAATCCTGACGGGGCCGGCGGTAACGACCTCATCCTGTCCGAAGCGATCCTGACCAATATCCGCGTGCTCGCGATCGACCAGGCGCCGAAGGAAAAGGACGGCCAGAACGCCGTCGTCGGCAGGACCGTCACGCTCGAGCTCAAACCCGACCAGGTCGCCGCGCTATCGGCAGCGCGCCAGGGCGGCACGCTGACACTCGCGCTGCGCAGCATCGTCGATGCCAACTCGGTCGACAGTACGCCCGAGGACCAGGCGAGCAAGCGGTCCGCCGGGATCAACGTGATCCGCTACGGCGTACAGGCGCGGCAACTGACGTCACAGAAGTGATGGGGACATGATGAACTACGGGGATGATCGGACGGGCATGCGCATTCGGGGGAATTGCGCGCGCTCGTTCTGGACGGGGACGATGCTGATCCTGGGGCTCCTCGCAGCCCCCGATGTCGTCAGCGCTGCAGAAGCGCCGGTCGGCGACCAGGCGCCGATGCAGGCAGCGGATCTCGATGTGTCGCCGGTCGGGACGATCGTGCCGGCGAAGACGCGCTTCCTGTCGCTCGGCGTCGGCAAGTCCGCCGTCATCGACCTGCCGCGCGACGTCAAGGACGTGCTGGTCGCCGATCCCAAGATCGCCAATGCCGTGATCCGCTCGGCCCAACGCGCCTATATCATCGGCGGACAGGTCGGCCAGACCAACGTCGTGTTCTTCGCTGCCGACGGCCAGCAGGTGGCCGCCTACGACATCGCGGTGAAGCGCGATCTCAACGGCATGCGCACGGCGCTGCGTCAGGCGCTGCCGGGCGTGCAGATCGAAGGCGTCGGCGACAGCGTGATGCTGACCGGCTCGGTGTCTAGCCCGGTCGAGGCCCAGCAGGCCGGCGACGTCGCCGCCAAACTGGTCGGCGGCTCCGAGAAGGTGGTCAACAACATCGTCGTGCGCGGCCGCGACCAGGTGATGCTCAAGGTCGTCGTCGGCGAAGTGCGCCGCGATATCGTCAAGCAGCTGGGCGTCGATCTCAGTGCCAGCCTGAACGCCGGCACCGCGGTGGTGAACTTCAACAATTCCAACCCGTTCTCGGTCAGCGGCGGACCGATCGTCAGCAACAACGGATTAGGTGTGGCCGGCATCACCAAGGGCTTCGCGACCGTCAGCGCCACGATGCGCGCGATGGAAAGCGCCGGTGTCATGCGCACGCTCGCCGAGCCGAGCCTGACCGCGATCTCCGGCGAATCCGCCACCTTCATCGCCGGCGGCGAATTCCCCATTCCGTCGGGCTACGCCTGCGATCCCGTCACCCACGTTTGTACCACCCAGATCACCTACAAGAAGTTCGGCATCTCCCTGAACTTTACCCCCGTCGTACTGAGCGAGGGCCGGATCAGCCTGCGCGTGATGACCGAGGTGTCGGAGCTGTCGAACCAGAGCGCCATCACGGTGACCCAGGCGCTGTCCTCGAGCTCGAGCAACTCGATCACCATCCCCTCGATCCAGACCCGCCGCGCCGAAACGACGCTGGAAATTCCCTCGGGCGGTTCGATGGCGATGGCCGGCCTGATCCAGCAGCAGACCAAACAGGCGATCAACGGCCTGCCTGGCGTCGACCAGGTGCCGATCATCGGTGCGCTGTTCCGCAGCCAGGACTTCGTCAACAACGAGACCGAGCTGATGGTGATCGTGACGCCCTATGTGGTGCGCGCGGTGGCTCAGAAGGAACTGTCCCGGCCCGACGACGGCTTCGCGCCGGCCTCTGACGCCCAGACGGCGCTGCTCGGCCGCATGAACCGCCTCTATGGCATCGCGCGCCGCGTCGATCCGATCGCGGGCACGCCCGGTGATTTCGGCTTCATCATCGACTGATGACGAACGGACGACTTGGGGCAAGCGGCAGAGACGGGCGAGAGACGGGGCACGAGGGGATGAAGCGATGACGAAGACCATGGCCGATCGACGTCGCAGGTTGAGCGTCGCGCTGGCGCTGACGGGGCTCTCCGTCATGTTGGGCGCCTGCAACACCACCGGCGAGATCGTCACCCAGACGGTGCCGACCGACTATCGCCAGCGTCACCCGATCGCGGTCGAGGAAGCCAAGAAGTCGATCGTGATCTTCGTCGGCAAGGCTCGCGGCGGCCTCTCGGCCGCGCAGCACGCGGACGTCGCCGGCATTGCCCGGGACTGGGTGCGCGAAGGCACCGGCTCGGTGGTCGTCGACGTCCCCGCCAACGCCGCGAATTCGCGGGCGGCGGCAGCGACCTATCACGAGATCCGTTCCGTGCTCGCATCCGTCGGCGTGCCCTCGCGTGCCATCGTCCAGCATCCCTATCGGCCGGAGGATCCCGGACTACTGCCCACCATCCGCCTGAGCTATTCCCGGATCGCCGCAGTCGCCGGCCCCTGCGGGCTGTGGCCGGAAGATATCGGCCCCTCCATCCTCGACCCCGGCTACAACGAGAACCAGCCTTATTTCAATCTGGGCTGCGCCAGCCAGCGCAACCTCGCGGCAATGATCGACAATCCAGCCGACCTCGAGCAGCCGCGGTCCGAGACGCCAGCCTATAACGCACGGCGTGACATCGCCTTCGAGCGCTATCGCAAGGGCATGCCGATCGCGACCACCAATTCAGACGCCGACAAGGCCAAACTCAGCGATACAGGCAGATGACACGCGTCCACGACGAAGAAGCGGACGATCCGCAGCACCCCGAGGAACACATTGCGCCGGTTCCTCGCATCTCCGTGCAAGCCTTTTGCGAGACCGAGCAGACGCTCGCCGCGGTGACCGCGGCCGGGCAGGATCGCCGTCTCGCCAAGGCGCATCTCACCGCCAAGGACGGCGGCCTCGCTGCGGCCATCGAAGTCTATGAAACGATGCCGACGCCGAACGTCATCGTGATCGAATCCGACGGCACGCGCGACATTCTCGAGGGCCTCGACGACCTCGCCGGTGTCTGCGATCCCGGCACTCGTGTGGTGGTGATCGGCAATCCCAGCGACACCGCGCCCTATCGCGAGCTGGTCCGCCGCGGCGTCAACGACTATGTGGTGGGACCGGTCGAAACGCTCGACGTCGTCCGCTCGATCTGCAGCCTGTTCTCGGCGTCCGAAACCATCATCACCGGCCGCGTCATCGCGGTGGTCGGCGCCAAGGGCGGTGTCGGTGCCTCTACCGTCGCGCACAATGTGGCCTGGACCATCGCCCGCGACCTCGCGCTCGATTCCGTCGTGATCGATCTCGACCTCGCCTTCGGCACCGCGGGCCTCGACTACAATCAGGACCCGGTGCAGGGCATCGCCAATGCGGTGCTGTCGCAGGATCGGCCGGACACGGCCCTGATGGAGCGTCTGCTCTCCAAATGCACCGAGCGTCTCAGCCTGCTTGCTGCGCCTGCCACCCTTGACCGCGTCTACGATTTCGGCGCGGAGGCCTTCGATGCGGTGTTCGACACGCTGCGCATGACGACGCCCTGCATCGTGCTCGACGTTCCCCACCAATGGTCGGGTTGGACGCGGCGTGCGCTGGTCAACGCGGACGACATCGTGATCGTGGCCGAGCCCGATCTTGCGAACCTGCGCAACACCAAGAACATGCTGAACGTGTTGAAGGCGGCGCGGCCGAACGACCGGCCACCGCTCTACTGCATCAACCAGGTCGGCATGCCCAAGCGGGCGGAGATCGAGGTCAAGGCATTCGCCAAGACCATGGAGAGCCAGCCGATCGCGGTGATCCCGTTCGATTCAAAGCTGTTCTCGACCGCGGCCAACAACGGCCAGATGATCGCGGAGGTCTCCAAGAGCCACCGCACCACCGAGCTGTTCCAGAACATGGCGAACCGCCTCGCCGGGCGCGGCGAGGTGAAGAAGCCGAAGCGCTCGCTGCTCGGGCCGCTGCTGAAGAAGCTGAAGGGCAGGTCGGGGCGCGCGTCAGCCCCGCATCGCAAGGCGTCGTAGGGACAAGAGCTGAGCTCTCTCCGTTCCCTCCCCCCTTGTGGGGGAGGGGCAGGGAGGGGGTGCTACACGGGGACTCTTTCCGTCGCGCACCCATTCGATGCATCGTCACCAATCAGCACTTTTTCCTGGGCTACCCCTCTCCCTAGCCCTCCCCCACAAGGGGGGAGGGAACGCACCTCCCTCGGTGCGCTCGGCGAGGCTCAATCTGTCGAGCTCAGGAATGAGCGGGTTACTTCTCCGCCCGCTGCTGCTTCTTCACCAGCAACTGCCGCAGCGCTGTGACTTTTGCCGCCGCTTGATCCGGCGGCAGGTCCGCCTTCACGATGGTTTCGGCCTCGGCCTGCTTTCCTTCCAGTCCCAGCACGAGCGCGAGATTGGCGCGCACCCGGAGATCGGCGGGATTGCGCTCGTGCGCGCGGCGCATCGTTTCCTCTGCCCGCGGCAGATTGTTCTGCAGCATGTAGGACAGTCCGAGATTGGACAGCACCGACGGTTCGTCCGGCACGATTTTCAGTGCGGCGGCGTAGTATTGCTGCGCCTCCTCGTTGCGACCGAGCTGATCGAGCGCGGCGCCCTGCGCCGACAGGATATGCCAGTCGGGATCCTCGGGCGAATGCGCGCGACCGAGGACGTCGAACGCCTGCTGGAAACTGCCGCTGTCGGCGAGCGCGCGGCCATAGCCGGCGAGCAGCGCCTTGTTGCTGGAATGGGCGAGCACGGCCTGCTCCAGCACCGCGAGCGCCTGCGCGCGCTGGCCGGTCTGGCGCAACGCCTTGCCATATTCGAGCGCGACGTTGGGATCGCCAGGCTTGGCACGATAGCGCTCGCGCAGCGCGTCCATGTCCGGCCTCACGTCTGGCTTGGCCTCGGCCCTGACAGCCGAGTCCGACTTTCCGCCGAGCGCGCCGGTGATGTCCTCGATGCCGGTGGTCTGACAGCCGCCCAGGGCCAGGATCAGAAGCGCGGAAAACAGATATCTCGCCGGAGGAGAGGCGACGGACAAACGCTTGGACATACTCTGATCACTCGGCGACTGATCAGAGATGCTTACCGATTAACGCTAAAGTCCCGTTAAGGCGGGGCGCTTCCGAAAGCTCAGTCGGTGAATTCAGCGCCGAACTCGCAGCCGATGCGCCAGCGCAGGCGGCACTGCCGGGAATAGTCGGGCGCGAAGATGATGGTGAATTGCGGCGGCACTTCCAGAAATTCCGCCACCACTTTCACGCCGCCATCCGAAATATCCGTGATCGTGCAGTCCCGCGGCAGCGAACCCGCGCCAAAATGAATCTTGGCGAGCCGCGTGCACATCCGTCGTTCGCTTCTCCGGCGATTTGCAAGCATCTGAATTGTTCACCCGTTAGACCACGGCCCATCCCGCAGCCTAGGAGTAGCGGACATTCGTTGGAATGTGCTGAGCAGAGCAGCTTGCATTCGAGGCGTAGTGTCTTCGACGTGTTTACGATCGGTTAGGGCCTTCCGGCCCTCTCGACCCGTTCCCGTATTGTTCTTGCAAGAACTGGCCCGCTCTGCTACCCCTAATTGTGCAAAAGGGCAGGCTGGTTCGGGCATGGTTCAGCGGGTTTCTACCGTCGCCTTTGAGGGGATCGAGGCCCGTGCGGTCGACGTGCAGGTGCAGGTCGCGCCCGGTCTGCCGGCCTTCGCGATCGTCGGTCTCCCGGACAAGGCGGTGTCGGAGGCGCGCGAGCGGGTCCGCTCGGCGCTGATCGCCTCTGGGCTGGCGCTGCCGGCGCGCAGGATCACCGTCAATCTCGCGCCCGCCGATCTGCCCAAGGAGGGCAGCCATTATGACCTGCCGATCGCGCTCGGGCTGATGGGGGCGATCGGCGCGATCCCCCCGGATGCGCTGACCGGCTTCACGGTTCTGGGCGAGCTTGGCCTCGACGGATCGATCGCACCGGTGGCCGGTGTCCTTCCCGCCGCGATCGGCGCCAATGTGCGCGAGGAGGGGCTGATCTGTCCGGCGGCTTGCGGCTCGGAAGCGGCATGGGCGAGCCCGGACATCCAGATCATCGCCGCAAGTTCGCTGATCCAGATCGCCAACCATTTCAAGGGAACGCAGGTGCTGTCGCGGCCGGTGCCGAAGGTACACGAAGCCGCCGCCTCGCCGCTCGACCTGCGCGACATCAAGGGCCAGGAGAGCGCCAAGCGGGCGCTGGAGATCGCGGCCGCCGGCGGTCATCACCTGCTCATGATCGGCGCGCCCGGCGCCGGCAAATCGATGCTGGCGGCACGCCTGCCCTCGATCCTGCCGCCGCTGTCACCGGGCGAGTTGCTCGAAGTCTCGATGATCGCCTCTGTCGCCGGCGAGATCGAGGGCGGCGCACTGACGGCGCGGCGGCCGTTTCGATCGCCGCATCATTCCGCCAGCATGGCCGCGCTCACTGGCGGCGGCATGCGCGCACGGCCAGGCGAGATCTCCCTCGCGCATCAGGGCGTGCTGTTCCTCGACGAGCTCCCCGAATTCGATCCGCGCGTGCTGGATTCGCTGCGCCAGCCGCTGGAGAACGGCGAGGTCTCGGTGTCCCGCGCCAATCACCGCGTCACCTATCCCGCACGCTTCATGCTGGTCGCGGCGATGAATCCGTGCCGCTGCGGCAATGCGTTCGAGCCCGGCTATGCCTGCAAGCGCGGCCGCATCGATCGCTGCACCGGCGACTACCAGGCCCGCATCTCGGGGCCGCTGATGGACCGTATCGACCTGCGCATCGAGGTTCCCGCCGTGACCGCGGCCGATTTGATCCTGCCGCCGCCGGCGGAGGGCTCGGCCGAAGTCGCCGCGCGCGTGGCCGCCGCGCGTGACATCCAGCTCGCGCGCTACGCGGACGCCGGCCTGCCGAAGGTTCGCACCAATGCCGAAGCGCCGGCCTCGGTGCTGGAGGAGATCGCCAAGCCGGATGCGCAAGGCCAGAAGCTGCTGCGCGACGCCGCCGAGACCATGCGGCTGTCGGCGCGCGGCTATCACCGCGTGCTGCGGGTGGCGCGCACGCTGGCCGATCTCGATCGTGCCGACAAGATCGGCCGGCTGCATCTGGCCGAAGCGCTGTCCTACCGCGCACTCGCGGAGGATGTGCGCCAGTTGGCCTGAGCAATGCGCCGCCGCAGCTTTCTCGACAACATCACCATGCCCGAGATTGAACCATGACCGACGTCAATGCCTGCACCATCAGATTTGTCCGCCCGTCCCAATATGCCGATCGGCTGAGGTCGTACGAGTTGTGGGTCAACGGGACCAGCGTTGGGAAGCTTGCGCGCAATGACGCGTTGGAGGTCACGCTGCCGGCCGGTGCCTGCACGATCGAGGCGACCATTGATTGGGGCAGGAGCCAGCCGCTCATCGTTCGCACCACGCCTGGCCAAATCGTCGAGATTGAGGTCAGGAACAGGTGGGGCGCCTGGGCAGCGCTGTGGGCGATCAGCTTCGGCAAGAACAGCTATTTGGTTCTCACTGAAGTCGAGCGAAAAACGAATAGAAGCGCTTAACCGACTGAGATTCTCATCCCCAGATACCGGCATCAACCCGGCGGTAACGAGTTTCCTTTACGCTCTGCAAACCATAAGGCCCATCAGTTCCCCGTACAGGGCCTGGCGAGTAGCGTGTCATGTTGCGTTTCAAGATCCTGGCCTCGGTTGTTCCCCTGTTGGCGGCCGCGGTGTTCGCGCGCAGCGAGATCGGATCGGTCTCGCATCCCTGCATCGCCCTCGGCGACACCTCGGTCGAGCTGACGTCGCTGTTCTGGACCGCCGGCGTGCATGTCGCCTTCACCGACGATCCCGCGCGCGCCACGGTGCGGGTTCAGATCACCGAGGATGCGGACGCTGCCGATTTCGCCGTTGTCGACGACGGCCCCGGTTCGGAATCGGAGTCCTGTCAGGCCAACCCTTCGACTCGCCTGATCTCGATTGCCGCACAGCCCGTCGACGGCGGTCAGGTGGTCTATCTCTCCACCGAGGGGCCGGCGGATTACCGGGTCTATGTGCGCTCGAAAACCTTCTCGCAGCGCGAGGCGGCGGCGCTGATCGTCGGCGCCCGCGGCGGCCACCGCCATCTCCAGGCGGCCTCGCTTTGAGCCGCCTCGCTTTGCGCCGTTAACGTCTCGTCAACCCTGTTTGGAGGCGGTCGCAGGGCCTCAAACTGTTCGCAAGGTCGGCGGCACATCGTCGTTTACAGCGAGCACAGGTTTTTACGAAAAGAGTCGGGTCGGTGGCGATGGATCGGACGTTCCGGATCAAGGTGCGCATGCGTCGCTTCAGGCGACAGTACCCACGAATCGCCTTCGCGATCCGCTCCTTCATGATCTTCTCGGCGACCTTCGGCGGCGCCTATGGGTTTGTCTCCGGCAGCCGGTCCGAGACGTCCGGCTACGATCCCAATGCGTTTGCGATCGGCGTCAGCTTCCTGTTCGCGCTCGCCTGCCTCGGCCTCGCCACGCTGAGCATGCGCCTGCGCTTCGTCAACAAGCGGATGCGTGCGCTGGCTGCCCACAACGAAACGCTGATCGACCGCAATTGGGAGCTGAAGGAGGCCGAGGAGCGCGCT
This sequence comes from Bradyrhizobium sp. JR4.1, assembly GCF_040548605.1. Taxonomy (NCBI): domain Bacteria; kingdom Pseudomonadati; phylum Pseudomonadota; class Alphaproteobacteria; order Hyphomicrobiales; family Nitrobacteraceae; genus Bradyrhizobium; species Bradyrhizobium sp. JR4.1. The sequence continues at coordinate 938,541 of NZ_JBEPRY010000001.1, read as the reverse complement.
CGCAGCCTGTTCGAACAGCAGGGCGATCTGATCGTGCTGCGCGACACAGGCGGCCGCATCACCTTCGCCAACGACGCCTATTGCGCGCTTGCCGCACAGGCGCGCGGCGCGCTGGTCGGCACGCGCTTTGATTTCGACGTGCTGGAGCAGGGCGACAGCGCCCGCGAGAGCAACGGCACGCGGATTCACGACCAGAAGATCGCAACTCCGCTCGGCGCGCGCTGGATCGCCTGGCGCGAAGGCTATGTCCGCCTCGACGCCGGCCAGCCCGCCGAATTGCAGAGCGTCGGACGCGACGTCACCGACCGCACCGAGACCGAGCGGGCGCTGTCCGAGGCCCGCGATCAGGCCGACGCCGCCAACCGGGCCAAATCGCGCTTCCTGGCGATGGCGTCGCACGAGATCCGCACGCCGCTCAACGGCATCATCGGTATGGGCGGGCTGCTGCTCGACACCACGCTGACGCCGGAGCAGTCGACCTACGCCAGGGCCGTGAAGACCTCCGGCGAAGCGCTGATGGCGCTGATCGAGGAGTTGCTCGACTATTCTAAGATCGAGGCCGGCAAGCTCGATCTCGAGCAGCGTCCCTTCGCGCTCTCGGCCCTGATCGAGGACATCACCGAGCTGCTCGCGCCGCGCGCGCAGGCGAAACAGCTCGAGATCGCCGCTTATGTCGACGAGCGGCTGCCGCTCGAAGTGGTCGGCGACGCCGCGCGGCTGCGCCAGGTGCTGCTCAACCTCGCCGGCAACGCCATCAAGTTCACGGCGAGCGGCGGCGTCGCGCTGATCGTCGAGCCCGGCATCTGGCCGAACGAAATCAGCTTTCTGGTGCGCGACACCGGGATCGGCATCGCAGCCGACGCGCAACAGCGCATCTTCCGCGAATTCGAGCAGGCCGACGAACGCGTCGCCCGCACCTATGGCGGCACCGGCCTCGGTCTCGCCATCAGCGAGCGCATCGTCAAGCGCATGGGCGGCCGCATCACGCTCACGAGCGAGCCGGGCAAGGGTTCCACCTTCGAGGTCGCGGTACCGCTGGCGTCATCCCCTGTCGGCACGAAAGAAACGGCGTTCCCGAGTCCCGACCTCACAGGCAAGTCGATCCTGCTGATTGCCGACGGCATCGAGGCGTCACTGATTGCGCGGCGGCTGGAGCGCTGGGGCGGCCAGACCTGCATGGTGACGGACGCCGCGGTGGCGGAAGCGCTGCTGCCGGAACGCTCATGGCATTCGGTGCTCATCGATCGCGCGCTCGGCGCTGCCATTGCCGACCGCCTCGGCGAAGCCGCACGCAGCCATGCGACGCAACGCCTCGTGCTGCTGACGTCCGGCTCGCGCCACGAGAAAATCTCGCCGGCCTTCACCGGCTTCCTGGTGAAGCCGCTGCGCGCGGCCTCACTCGCCGCACGCCTCGCGCTGCCCCCGGAGGTCGCCTCGCCCGATCTCGCGCCGGAGCCATCTGCCCCATCCACCGGCGCGGTACCGGCGAAAGGCCTCTCGGTTCTCGTCGCCGAGGACAACGAGATCAATGCGCTGTTGATGCGCTCGCTACTGACGAAACTCGGTCACCGCGTCATCATCGCGATCAATGGCGAGGCCGCGCTGGAATCCTGGCTCGGCGCGTCCTCGGCCGGCACGCCCTATGATCTCGTGCTGATGGACATCCAGATGCCGCAGCTCGACGGCATCGAAACGACAAAACGCATCCGTGCGCATGAGGCGGCCAAAGGCGGCCACCACACGCCGATCCTCGCGCTCACCGCCAATACGCTGGTGGAAGATCGCTACGCCTGCTTTGAAGCGGGCATGAACGGGTTTCTGATCAAGCCGCTCGATCGCGAGAAGCTGGAAGAGGCGCTGGCCGGACTGGCGGCGGCGCGGCAGCTGACGGTTTGATCCGGATTCCATAGGAACCCGATCTCGGACGGCAATCGACAATTGAAATCGAGCGCTTCGCGCGTCACCATCCTCTGGGGCATTTTAAGCAGAGGATTTCGCATGAACATGCTTTGCCGCCTCGCCTTCGTGATCCTTCTCTGTGGTTCCACTCAAGCCACCGCGGCCGATAGCTCGCAACTGATCGCCTCGCTCAAGCAAGGCGGTTACGTGTTGGTGTTTCGCCACACGGCCACCGACGACAGCCAAAAGGATGTCTACCCTTTCAAGTTCGACGACATGAGCGCCCAGCGTCAGCTCAGTGAAAAGGGCCGCGACATGGCGCGCCAGATCGGGACGGCCATCAAGGAACTCGCGATCCCGATCGGCGATGTCTACACCAGCAAGCTGAACCGCGCGATCGAGGCGGGCAGACTGATCTCCGGTCGCGAGCTCAAGCCAGTCGACGCGTTGACGGACAGCAGCAACGCGAGTGCGTCGGGCATGGCAAATCCGACCGGTGCAAATGCAAAAGCGGGCCAGGCCGTGCGGCAGCTCGTCGATGCGCCGCCCAAGGCGGGCACCAACACCGTCCTGGTCACCCACAAGACCAACATCGCCGATGCCTTCGGCAAGGATGCCGGGGACGTGCAGGAAGGCGAAGCTTTCGTCTACCGGGCAAGCACCACCGGTGCGGCGGCTTTCGCAGGGCGCATCAAGCCTGCGGATTGGATCGCGAAGGCCGGCAAGTGAGCCGCTTGCCGGCGACGCACGTCAGCTTGGGTGCGGCGCAGGCTGGGCGCCCAGCATCGCAGCGCGCTCCGGCGGGATGAACCGTTATGCGGCGTGAGCAGCAAACCGCGGCGCGGACAGCTTGGCCGTCGGCGCTGGCGTGCCCTTGAATTTGGTGTCTGCCTGGGCCGCGCGCTTGCAATGCGGACACACGAAAAGATGCGCGATGATCGGAGTCGGCTCGTCCGCCAGCAGTTCGGAACGGAACCACTTCATCTCGATATGGCAGTCCGGGCAGGTCGGTGCTTCCAGCTGCTCGGCGGCGTTTCTGAGACGATCAACCATGGGTCCCTCGCGTTTACGAAGGTCATAGCGGAATACCCTTTGCCGGTCTGCAACAAAAGACACTCTGCGCGCGGGCTAGACTCGTCGACCGCAGCGATTACAGCCTGCGCAGCGCCACGCTCGCCACCGTGTGGTCGGCGCCCTTCTTCAGAATCAGGGTCGCGCGGGGGCGGGTCGGCAGGATGTTGTCCTCGAGATTTGCGAGGTTGGTGCGTTCCCAGATCGCGATCGCGGTGGCGGTGGCTTCCTCGTCCGACAACAGCGCGTAGCGGTTGAAGTAGGATTTTGGATTGGTGAACGCGGTGTCGCGCAGCGACAGGAAGCGCCTGATGTACCACTGCCGCAGCGCGGCCTCGTCGGCGTCGATATAGACCGAGAAATCGAAGAAGTCGGACACCACGGGCACGGCCTTGCCGTCACGCGGCAGTTTGCCGGTCTGCAGCACGTTGACGCCCTCGACGATCAGGATGTCGGGCTGGTCGATCTCGGCCCACTGGTTCGGCACGATGTCGTAGGTCAAATGCGAATAGACCGGCGCGCGCACATGGCGGCGGCCGGCCTTGATGTCGGAGAGGAAGCTGAGCAGCAGCGGCAGGTCGTAGCTTTCCGGAAAACCCTTCTTCTGCATGATGCCCTGCCGCTCCAGCACGGCGTTGGGATACAGAAATCCGTCGGTGGTGATCAGCTCGACTTTTGGACGCGGCGACCAGCGCGCCAGCAGCGCCTGAAGCACGCGGGCCGTGGTGGATTTTCCAACCGCGACCGAACCGGCGACGCCGATGATGTAGGGCATCTTGCGGTCGCGGATGTTGAGGAACTGGCGCTCCGCGTAATAAAGCCGCTGCATCGCATCGACATAGATCGACAGCAGGCGCGACAGCGGCAGGTAGATGTCCTCGACCTCCTGCAAGTCGAGGCGGTCGTGCAGCGAGCGCAGCCGGTCGAACTCGCCCGGCTCCAGCGTCATCGGCGTGTCGTCGCGCAGTCGCGACCACTCCTCACGCGTATAGACGCGGTAAGGATTATACTGCTGCTCGGGTGCGCGGATATCCATGACGCGACTCTCCACCTCGGCTAGCTGCCGCCCTTGCGCGACGCCTTTTCTTCCAACCCTGACATATTGGTCCGCTTGTCCAATGCGGCCTCGACCTCTTCCAGCTTTACGCCGCGGGCCTTGAGCAGCACAAGGAAATGATAGAGCAGGTCGGCGCCTTCGGCGATCAGATGCGCGCGATCGTTTTCGACTGCTGCGATTACGGTTTCGACTGCTTCCTCACCGAACTTCTTGGCGCAATGTTCGGCGCCCTTGTCGAGGAGCTTGCGGGTATAGGACGCCTCGCCACCCGCTGCCGCGCGGGCGTCGATGGTCTCGGCCAGATCGTGGATCGTGAAACGCGGCATACAAATACCCGGAAAACGCGCCTTGGCCGGTATTGGCTGTCTATCCGGCGGGATAAGCCGGTTCCTGCCGATGATGTAGCATTTTTAGGGATGGGAGTCGTCAGGCATCGAGGCGCATGGGCAGCCCGCGCCGGGACATGTGCTCCTTAGCTTCGCGGATGGTGAATTCCCCGAAATGGAAGATCGAGGCGGCCAGCACGGCGGTGGCGTGGCCGTCGCGAATACCGTCGACGAGGTGGTCGAGATTGCCGACGCCGCCCGAGGCGATCACGGGAACGGGAATGCTGTCGGCGATCGCCCGGGTCAGCGGGATGTCAAAACCCTGCCTGGTGCCGTCGCGGTCCATCGAGGTGAGCAGGATTTCACCGGCGCCGAGCGAGACCACCTCCTGGGCGTATTCGATCGCGTCGATCCCCGTCGAGTTGCGGCCGCCATGGGTGAAGATTTCCCAGCGCTCTCCGCCACCGGCGCGCTTGACCCGCTTGGCGTCGATCGCGACCACCACGCACTGCCCGCCGAATTTTTCGGCAGCTTCCTTGACGAACTCGCGCCGCGACACCGCGGCGCTGTTGATCGAGACCTTGTCGGCGCCCGCGCGCAGGAGGGTCTTGATGTCGTTGACCTCACGCACGCCGCCGCCCACGGTGACGGGCATGAAGCAGGCTTCCGCGGTGCGCCGGACCACGTCCAGCATGATGCCGCGATTCTCATGGGTCGCGGTGATGTCGAGGAAAGTGAGCTCGTCGGCGCCGGCAGCGTCGTAGGCGATCGCCGCTTCGACGGGGTCACCGGCATCACGCAGGTCGACGAAGTTGACGCCCTTGACGACCCGGCCGTCCTTGACGTCGAGGCAGGGGATCACGCGCACCTTGAACATCGGATGTCTCCTAGGCCGCGGCGCGGATCAGGGTGAGGGCGGCTGAGGGATCGAGCCGGCCATCGTAAAGCGCGCGACCGGCGATCGCGCCGGCGAGCTTTTTCGCGCGCGGCGTCAGCATCGCCTTGACGTCCTCGATCGAGGCGAGGCCGCCGGAGGCGATCACGGGAATCGAAATCGCATCCGCCAGCGCAATGGTCGCATCGAGATTCAGGCCCTTGAGCAGGCCGTCGCGCGCGATGTCGGTGAAGATGATGGCGGCGACGCCGGCATCCTCGAACCGTTGCGCGATCTCCAGCACCGTCACCTGCGAGGTCTCGGCCCAGCCTTCGACCGCGACCTTGCCGTCACGTGCGTCGAGCCCGACCGCGACGCGGCCGGGGAATTTTTTTGCAGCCGCCTTCACCAATTCGGGGTCGCGCACCGCGGCGGTGCCGATGATGACACGGGTGACGCCCTTTTCGAGCCAGGCTTCCACGGTCGCGAGATCGCGAATGCCGCCACCGAGCTGCACCGGAATCGTGATCGTCTTCAGCATCGTCTCGACCGCCTGCGCATTCACGGGCTTGCCGGCAAACGCGCCGTCGAGATCGACGACGTGGAGATACTCAAAGCCCTGCGCGACGAAGCTCTCGGCCTGCGCGGCGGGATTGAGGTTGAACACGGTCGCGCGCGCCATGTCGCCCTGTTCGAGGCGCACGCATTGGCCGTTCTTGAGGTCGATCGCAGGAAAGAGAATCATGATTGAGCCAGGATTTTTCTGCGCGCACGGTGCGCTCCCTCCCCCCTTGTGGGGGAGGGCTGGGGAGAGGGGTAAGCCACGGGCACCACCGTTGCGGCTACCCCCCTCCCGAATGCTTCGCATTCGACCTCCCCCACAAGGGGGGAGGTAACAAGAGCAGCGGCCATCACGGTTTCCATCGCAAGAAGTTCGAGATCAGGGCCAGACCAAAGCGCTGGCTCTTCTCGGGGTGAAACTGCGTCCCGATCGCCGTGTCCTTGCCGACGATCGCGGTGACGGGCCCGCCGTAATCGGCGCGCGCAAGCACGTCCGCCTCGTTGGCGGCTTTGAGGTGGTAGGAGTGCACGAAATAGGCGTGCTGGCCCTTGGGGCCGAGCGGCAGCCCGTCCAGCACCGGATGCTCGCGCAGCACATCGAGCGTATTCCAACCCATGTGCGGGATCTTGAGGCTCTCGTCGCGCGGCGTGATCTTCTCGACGTCGCCGCCGATCCAGTTCAGGCCTTGCGTGATCACGTGCTCTTTGCCGCGGGTGGCGAACAGCTGCATGCCGACGCAGATGCCGAACATCGGCCGCGCCTTGACGCGCACCGCCTCGGTGATCGCCTCGACCATGCCGTTGACGGCATCGAGCCCACGCCGGCAATCGGCGAAGGCGCCGACGCCCGGCAGCACCAGGCGGTCGGCGCCGTAGGCCTGGTCCGGATCGCTGGTGACGAACACCTTTTGCGGATTGTCCATGCTGCGCGCGGCGCGCTCGAACGCCTTGGCGGCCGAATGCAGATTGCCGGAACCGTAATCGATGATGGCGACGCTCATCTTGACCCTCCCGGTTCTGGAAACAAACCAATGATGCCACCGGCCGGCATCGGCGGCGGGTTGGAGAATTGCTGACCCGGCACGTTGCGGGTCGGCGGCGGGCCGCCGCGATCGACGGCCCATTGATCGTTGACGATGCCGCGCTGCTTTTGGCTCCAGCGCTCGAAGAAACGGCGCTCGGCGGTGTCCTCGTCGTCGGAAATCACAACGTCGAGCTGCCGCCATTTGCCGCGCGACAGCGTCCAGCGGCGCAGGCTCGAGGCCTCGAATCCCATCAGCAGCGCGACGATGATGTCGGCGAAGAAGATCGACGAACGGCCGACGCCGAGGCTGGACAGCCCGACGTTGAACGCGGCAACGAAGATCACCCAACCGATCAGCGCCAGCCACAGCCGATTCCACAGCAGCCAGAGCGGGCCGAAGATCATCGCCCAGAAATGGAAGCCGTCGCGCACGAAGACGAACTTGTCGGTCGCGCGCAGATCCGCTCCGGCAGGGGAGGGAGCATGAACTGTGTAGACGGACATGGCGATGCCCCGTTCCCAAGAATTCAGTGATACCGCAAACGGCGCGTGCCGCGGGCCGAAAGATGTCAGCCGCCGAGCGAGCCCTTGGTGGACGGGATTTCGCCCACCGCCTTCGGATCGATCGCGACGGCGGTGCGCAGCGCCCGTGCCAGACCCTTGAAGCAGGACTCGGCGATATGGTGGCTGTTATCGCCATATAGGGTCTCGACGTGAAGAGTCACGCCGGCGTTCATGGCAAAGGCCTGGAACCACTCGCGCACCAGCTCGGTGTCGAACTCGCCGATCTTGTCGCGAGGGAAGTCGGCCTTGAACACCAGGAAAGGGCGGCCCGAGATGTCGATGACCACGCGTGACAGCGTCTCGTCCATGGGCATGTGCACGCCAGCATAGCGGGTGATGCCCGCCATGTTGCCGAGCGCCTGCTTAATGGCCTGGCCGAGCGCGATGCCGGTGTCTTCGGTGGTATGGTGATGATCAATGTGCAAATCGCCGACCGCCTTGACCGTGAGGTCGATGCGGGAATGGCGGGCGAGGAGATCGAGCATATGGTCGAAAAAGCCGATGCCGGTCGCGATATTGGACACGCCGGTGCCATCGAGGTTCACGGTGACCTCGATGTCGGTTTCCTTGGTCTTGCGCTTGATCGTCGCGGTGCGCATCAAAACTAGCTTTCATCCTCGTTCGGGGCCGAAAACGCCGGTCTTTTAACAGCCAAATGACGCCTTCGCTACTGCGGGAACGGCTGGCCGGGCCTCTACTTCTGCCTATGGTGAGCGAAATTGGTCCCGGGGCGGCCCGTTGTGCCCCCGCTCCCGACCGCCTAAATCAGCCCGGACAATGAGGATCATTCATGCAGGACTCCCCAAACAGCTCGCCGGGCTGGCACGGCACCACGATTTTGACGGTCCGCAAGGGCGGCACGGTGGTGGTCGGCGGCGACGGCCAGGTCTCGATCGGCCAGACCGTGATCAAGCACAACGCCAGGAAGGTCCGGAAACTCGGCAAGGGCGACGTCATCGGCGGCTTTGCCGGCGCAACGGCCGACGCCTTCACGCTGTTCGAGCGCTTGGAAGCCAAACTCGAGCAATATCCGGGGCAATTGACCCGGGCCGCCGTCGAGCTCGCCAAGGACTGGCGCACCGACCGTTATTTGCGACGGCTGGAGGCCATGATGATCGTTGCCGACAAGGACGTCTCCCTGGTGCTGACAGGCACCGGCGACGTGCTGGAGCCCGAAGCCGGCGTCATGGCGATCGGCTCGGGCGGGAATTACGCGCTGGCGGCGGCCCGCGCCCTGCTCGACACCGACAAGGACGCCGAGACCATCGTCCGCCGCTCCCTCGATATCGCCGCCGACATCTGCGTCTACACCAACCGCAATGTCACCGTCGAAGCGCTGTCCGCCGGGTAGGGCCTATCTGTGGCTGGACAATGTAGCTCCGGACTGGCTGCAACCTCACCCGCTTGCGGGAGAGGTCGCGCCGAAGGCGCGGGTGAGGGCTCTGTCCTCTTGGGGGCTGTCCCATTGCGGACGCACCCTCTCCCCAACCCTCTCCCGTAGACGGGAGAGGGAGCGCAGCACCGCTAGATGACCCTCGCCTACACCTTCCGCCCGATGACCGCGGCCGATCTGCCGTTGATCCGGCGATGGCTCCGCGAGGTACATGTGCGGGAATGGTGGGGCGATCCGGACGAGCAGTTCGCGCTCGTGAGCGGCGATCTTGATGAGCCGGCAATGGACCAGTTCATCGTGTTGGCCGGCGACAAGCCGTTCGGCTATCTTCAATGCTACCGCCTGACAGCCTGGAATACGGGTCTTGGGCCGCAACCGGAGGCCACCCGTGGCATCGACCAGTTCATCGGCGAAAGTGACATGATCGGGCGCGGGCACGGTTCGACATTCATCCGCCAGTTCGCCGAGGAGCAGTTGCGGCAAGGGCTGCCCCGCATCGTCACTGATCCTGATCCGCTCAACGCGCGCGCCGTGCGTGCCTATGAGAAGGCCGGCTTTGTCCCCGACCGCATGGTCGAGACGCCCGACGGAGCGGCGCTGCTGATGGTGCGCGAGCCATGACGCTGGCAACCACGCATGAGAGCAGGGCCGCGTTTCCACCGCTCGCCTGGGTCGGCATCGCGCTGCTGCTGCTGGCGACGCAGGCCTCGATCCTGCTCGCGATGGGACGGGTGCCGATCTGCACCTGCGGTTACGTCAAGCTGTGGCATGGCGTGGTGAGCAGCTCGGAAAATTCGCAGCACATCGCCGACTGGTACAGTTTCTCGCACATCCTGCACGGCTTCCTGTTCTATGGACTGACCTGGCTGCTGTTCGCGCGGCTGCCGTTCGTGTCGCTGTCCTGGCCCGCGCGCCTGATCGTCGCGATGCTGATCGAGGGTGCCTGGGAGATCGTCGAGAACTCGCCGTTCATCATCGAACGCTACCGCGCCGGCACGATCTCGCTGGATTATTTCGGCGACAGCATCGTCAATTCGGTTTCTGACAATTTGTCCATGATGCTGGGCTTCCTCGCCGCGCGCCTGCTGCCTGTATCGGTGACCGTCCTGCTCGGGCTCGCCTTTGAAATCATGCTGGCGCTGCATATTCGCGACAATCTGACGCTCAATATCCTGATGCTGATCCACCCGGTCGAGGCCGTGAAACAATGGCAATCGGGTCCGCCGATCATCTGATGGCAAAAAAGCGGCTTGTCCCGTCCCGCATCTGATCCTAGCTAAGGTCCCATGACAGACTTCTCCCCCCGCGAAATCGTTTCCGAACTCGACCGTTTCATCGTCGGCCAGGCCGATGCCAAGCGCGCCGTCTCGATCGCGCTGCGCAACCGCTGGCGGCGGCAGCAGCTCGAAGGCTCCTTGCGCGAAGAAGTGCTGCCGAAGAACATCCTGATGATCGGCCCGACCGGCGTCGGCAAGACCGAGATCGCGCGGCGGCTCGCCAAGCTCGCCAACGCGCCGTTCCTGAAGGTCGAGGCGACGAAATTCACCGAGGTCGGCTATGTCGGGCGCGACGTCGAGCAGATCGTGCGCGATCTCGTCGAGGTCGCGATCGCCCAGGTCCGCGAGCGCAAGCGCAAAGACGTGCAGGCACGTGCGCAGCTCGCCGCCGAGGAGCGCGTGCTCGATGCGCTGGTCGGCGCCAATTCCAGCGCGGCGACGCGGGACTCCTTCCGCAAGAAGCTGCGCGCGGGCGAGCTCAACGACAAGGAGATCGAGATCGAGACGCAAGGCGGCGGCAGCGGCTTTCCGATGTTCGAGATCCCGGGCATGCCTGGCGCGCAGATGGGCGCGGTTTCGATCGGCGACATCTTCGGCAAGCTCGGCGGACGCAGCAAGACGCGGCGGCTGACGGTGGAGAGCTCGCACGAGATCCTCATCAACGAGGAATCCGACAAGCTGCTCGACAGCGATCAGTTGACGATGGAGGCGATCAGCGCGGTCGAGAACAACGGCATCGTGTTCCTGGACGAGATCGACAAGATCTGCGCCCGCGAAGGCCGCGCCGGCGGCGACGTCTCGCGCGAGGGCGTGCAGCGCGACCTGCTGCCGCTGATCGAGGGCACCACGGTCTCGACCAAGCACGGCGCGGTGAAGACCGACCACATCCTGTTCATTGCCTCCGGCGCCTTCCATGTCGCCAAGCCGTCCGACCTGTTGCCGGAATTGCAGGGCCGCCTGCCGATCCGCGTCGAGTTGCAGGCGTTGACCCGTGACGACATGCGCCGCATCCTGACCGAGCCCGAGGCCTCGCTGATCAAGCAATATGTTGCGTTGATGCAGACCGAGGGCGTCACGCTCGACATCACCGACAACGCCATCGACGCACTTGCGGACGTCGCGGTCGCCGTGAATTCCACCGTCGAGAACATCGGCGCGCGGCGGCTGCAGACCGTGATGGAGCGGGTGCTGGACGAGATCTCCTTCACCGCCCCCGACCGCAGCGGTGAGACCGTCAGGGTCGACGCCGATTTCGTCCAGAAGCACGTCGGCGACCTCGCCAAGAACGCGGATTTGAGCCGGTTCATTTTGTAATTCCGGGCGGCCGCGCTATGGATGCGGCGTGACCGCACGCATCCTGCAAAACCCCTGGCGCGTCCTGCTCGCGATCAACGCGGCGGTCATCGTCGGCGTCTTCGTTCACAAGATCCAGCTGCCGCCTTACGTCCCCTACATCCACCTCCTCGTCGACTATCATTTCGGCTTCATCAAGCGCGCGCTGATCGGGGCGATCGTCGCGCTGTTCACCGACAAGGTGCCGGTATGGCTGGTGTTCGCGCTCGGCGGCGCGACATGGCTGGTGACGCTGGGACTGTACGCAAGACTATTTCAGAAGACGTTCGGCTTCACCACGAAGACATTGCCGCTGTTCGTCTTCATCGCGGGCTCGCCGTTCTTCCTCAAGAACTTCATGCACACGCTCGGCCATTTCGACATCTATGGCTGCGCGCTGGCGATCATCCTGCTGCTGGTGCCGGCCGGCTCGCTGCTGTTCGTGGCGCTGGCTGCGCTGTTCTCGATCGTTCTCGTCCTGATCCACCACATCCATCTCCTGATGTATGTGCCGACGATCATCACCATCGTCGTGATCAGGCACTATCTGACGCAGGGCTGCGATCGCACCAATGTCGCGTTCGGCGTCGTTGCCCTGCTTGCCGTCTCCACGCTGTTCTTCGCCGCGCAGTTTTGGGGAACGATGCCGATCGCGGAGGCGGATTTCGTTGCCTACCTGAAGAGCCGGATGGCCGATCCGTCGCGGACCGATATGTTGCAGTTTGCCTACATCTGGTATCAGCCGCTGACGAAGGAGATTTCCGACACCTGGGGCCGCCTGCCCCACAACATCCTTGGCGTGCCCGTGTTCTTGCTGCTGATCTGGCTGCACATACCGCTGTGGCGTTATTTTGCAAACCTTATCGGCGCGCTGGCAAACGACACGCATCGCCGTCTTGTGATCGCGGCGCTTGCCGGCGTCAGCCTCGCCTGCCTCGTGATGTTCGCGATGGTGTTCGACTATTCGCGCTGGATCTCGAACTGGGCGGTCTGCATGTTCCTGATCCTGCACGCGGTGAAGATGCTGCCCGCCGCACGCGAGACGCCGCTGATTCGGGCGGAGGATCAGAAGACGAATATCTTCGGCCTGATCCTTACGCTGATCCCGCGCGTCGGAATCGTCCGGCCGTTTTAGACGGTGAAGCTCGATCTTCGTCTTATCTCAGCGCTTGCGCTCGGGTCCGCAGACCGTGCCCTGCTCGACCATCGCGTCGATCTCGGACCTGGAGTAGCCGAACTCGCCCAGCACCTCGGCGGCGTGCTGGCTGAATTTCGGCGGCAGGCGACGTAGGCTCGGCTTGCTGCGATCGAGCCGGATCGGGGATGCCACGCCCTTGTACCAATCCTTCTCGATGATATCGCCGCGCGCGATCGTGTGCGGGTTGGTCAACGCTTGGTCGATCCTCTGCACGGGGCCTGCGGGCAGGCCCGCAGCGAGCAGGCGATTGCACAGCGGCTCGGCCTCGTGCTGGCTGAACACGGCGGCGAGCTCGGCCCGCAGCGCCTCGCGATTGGCGATGCGGTCCTTGTTGCGCGCAAAGCGCGGATCGGTGCCGAGCTCGGGCTTGCCGATCTCCTTGGCGAGCTTGCGGAAGGTGCCGTCATTACCGACGCCGATGAAGATGTTGTCGGTCTTGGTCGGGAAGATCGCATAGGGCACGAGGTTGGGATGCTCGTTGCCGGTGAGCGCCGGCGGCTTGCCATGCATGAAATAATTCGCGGTGTGCGGATGCATGATGGCAAGGCCGGTCTCGTACAGCGTGGTCTCCAGGAACTGGCCCTGGCCCGAGCGCTGCCGCTCCGACAACGCCATCAAGATGCCGATCGCCGCATAGAGGCCGGTGCCGATGTCGACCAGCGGCACGCCGATCCGCATCGGCCCGCTCTCGGGCGAGCCGGTCGCCGCGATCATGCCGGTCATGGCCTGGATGATGGCGTCATAGCCGGGATTGCCGCCGCGGGGACCGTCGGCGCCGAAGCCGCAGATCCGGCAATGCACGAGGCGCGGAAATTTTTCGCGCAGCACCTCGTTGCCGATGCCCCATTTCTCCAGCGTGCCCGGCTTGAAATTCTCGATCAGGACGTCGGCGCTCTCCAGCATCTTGAGCAGCACGGTCCGGCCGCCCTCGGAGGCGAGATCGAGACCGATCGAGCGCTTGTTGCGGTTGATGCCGATGAAATAGGCTGCGTCTTCGTCGTGGAAGGGAGGGCCCCAGTCGCGCACCTCGTCGCCTGCGGGCGGCTCGACCTTGATCACGTCGGCGCCATGGTCGGCGAGGATCTGGGTGCAATAGGGCCCGCCGAGCACGCGCGTGAGATCGATGACGCGCAGGCCGCTCATTGCGCCCGTGGCGGCTCCAGAACTGGCGGCTTCAGTCATGCCTTCGCGTCCCCTGTGTCGATGTGATCACAGGCCTAACGAGGTTCGTCCGAGCCGGCAATGGCTTCCCGCGTAGGGCGTCATGCAGGCGGTCGCCGCAATCCCGCGGGATGGCAAATCAAGGGAAGCGGCTGGCCTGAGAGGGATCCCGGGTCAGCCGCTTCACCGAACCGATCAGACGACCGTCAGGCGAACGTCGACATTGCCGCGCGTCGCGTTGGAATACGGGCACACCTGGTGCGCCTTCTCGACCAGCGCCTCGGCTTCCGCGCGGGCGAGGCCCGGCAACGAGACGGCAAGGTCGATGTCGAGACCGAAGCCGCCGGCCGCGCGCGGGCCGATGCCGACGGTCGAGGTCACGGAGGCGTCGGCCGGAACCTTGGGGCCGCCCTGCGAAGACACGAACTTCATCGCGCCGATGAAGCAGGCGGCATAGCCCGCCGCAAACAGCTGCTCGGGATTGTTGCCCGCGCCGCCTCCGCCGCCGAGCTCCTTCGGCGTGGTGAGCTTGACGTCGAGCGCGCCGTCGAGGGTCGCAGCATGGCCGTCGCGGCCGCCGGTGGCCTTTGCGCTGGTCTTGTAGAGGACGTTCACTGACATTTTCGTCTCCCTGTGTGTTCGGGTGGGGTGCGATCCTTATTGCAAACAATTAGATTGCGCGCAATTGAAATTATGGCGCCTCACATTTAATTGTTCGCAATTGAATGTGGCGACGGCCGGCCCCAGAATGGAAGCAAGTCCTGTGAGATTCTCCATGCCCCGGAAACATTCGGCAGCGGACGCGCCGCTGCGCCTCGACAACCAGATCTGCTTCGCGGTCTATTCGGCCGCGCACGCCTTCAACCGCGTCTACAAGCCGCTGCTGGACCGGCTCGGCCTGACCTATCCGCAATATCTGGTGATGCTGGTACTGTGGGAGCGCGACGACGTGCCGGTCAAGGACATCGGCGAAAAGCTGCACCTGGATTCGGGCACGCTGACGCCGCTGCTCAAGCGGCTGGAGGCGGCCCACCTTGTCAAGCGCACGCGCTCGAGCGAAGACGAACGTCAGGTGCTGATCGCGTTGACGCCGCAGGGCCAGGCCCTGAAGGACAAGGCGCGCGCCGTGCCGCAATCGATCCTGGCGGCGTCGGACTGCTCGGTCTCGGAACTGGTCGCGATGAAGGATGAAATCGTGGCGTTGCGCGATCGGTTGAACGCGGTGATCGGGGAGTAGGGGAAGAGGTGCGCTCTTAGGACAGCCGCTTCTTTGTGAAGGCCCGGCCGGAGTGAGACTTCAGGTACGCTTCAAAAGCGAGCGCTTTGTACTTGTCACGGAAGGCGCAGTACCAGATCAGCTTCCAAGGCTTGAACTTGGCGGTGTGGGTGGATTTGCCAGCATTGTGCTCTGGAATCCGGCGCTTCAGATTTTCCGTGGCCCCAACGTATTCCTGCTCGGGAAATTCGATGCTGCGGAGGATGTAGACGTACCACATTGACGATTATCGCCTGGGCAGCCGCTGCGTGGGAATCTCACCAGTCCGTCTTCGCCCTTCGGGCTTCGCCGGACACCACGCTTCGCCCTTCGGGCTTCGCCGGACACCACGCTTCGCCCTTCGGGCTGTGCGCGGCTGCGCCACGCGTAGCCCGAAGGGCGAAGCGTGGTGGAGCCAGGCGGGATCGAACCGCCGACCTCTTGCATGCCATGCAAGCGCTCTCCCAGCTGAGCTATGGCCCCTTAACCGTCCGACGCGCCTTGGGCGACGCGTCGGGAAAGACCCAGAACCACAGTTCTGGAATTATCTCAAGTCTCTTCGTCACCGCCGACATCACCAATGATGTCGGTGACGTCCTCATCGCCCTCTTCGTCGTCGGCGATAAAGGTCGAATCATCGTCGTCATCGTCCTCGATGGTCTCATCGACTTCGATGTCGTCCTCGGATTCGGGCACGACGGCCTTGACCTTGCCGGTGTTCTCCTCGGCATCGGCCTCCTCGAGCGAGACCTCCTCGACCTCCGCCGGCTCCGGCGTGGCGTCGGCGGCAGCGGCTGCGTGGCGGGCTTCGGCGCCGCGGGGCGCGCGCGCCGGCGCGATGGGCGCGATCGGCACGACTTCTCCGGTATAGGGCGAGATCACCGGATTCTTGTTGAGGTCATAGAACTTTTTGCCCGTGGTCGGGCAAATACGTTTAGTTCCGAGTTCGGACTTGGCCACGGCAGAGGAATCCTGGAAATGTCTGAAAAGCGGTGCTTCACTTGGCTAGTTGGCGGCCCGCTGTCAATAGCGCATTACGGGAGAACGACATGCCCGTGACGGCGGGGAGACCGTGTGGTACCTGCCCCGCGAGTCCCGCAGGGACGTTTCGGGCCTATCCAAGGACACAAACTTGACCGATTCCGACAAGCCGACGCCGCTCCAGTCGCGCGCCAGCGGTCCCCTGACCGGGAAAGTACGGGTGCCCGGAGACAAGTCGATCTCCCACCGTGCCCTCATCCTCGGCGCGCTCGCGGTCGGAGAGACACGGATTTCGGGCCTCCTGGAGGGCGAGGACGTCCTTAACACCGCCAAATCCATGCAGGCGCTTGGCGCCAGGGTCGAGCGCACCGGAGATTTCGCCTGGAAAGTCGACGGCGTGGGTGTCGCAGGCTTCGCGGAGCCCAAAGCGCCGCTGGATTTCGGCAACTCCGGCACCGGCTGCCGGCTCGTCATGGGCGCCGTCGCCGGCTGCCCGATCTCTGCGATTTTCGACGGCGATGCCTCGCTGCGCACCCGGCCCATGCGCCGGATTCTGGACCCGCTGGAAAAGATGGGCGCGAAGGTCGTCGCCGGCGGCGAGGGCGGCCGTCTGCCGTTGACGGTCCAGGGTGCGCGCGATCCGCTGCCGATCACCTACAAGACCCCGGTCGCCTCGGCGCAGATCAAATCCGCCGTGCTGCTCGCGGGCCTGGCCGCGCCCGGCATCACCACGGTCATCGAGACCGAGGCCAGCCGCGACCACACCGAGCTGATGCTCAAGCATTTCGGCGCCGAGATCACCTCGGTGCGGGAAGGTCAGCACGGCCGCCGTATCACGCTCGTGGGGCAGCCGGAGTTACATGGCGCCAATGTCGTCGTGCCCGCCGATCCCTCATCGGCGGCGTTCCCCATCGTTGCCGCGCTGATCGTCGAAGGTTCCGAAATCGTTCTGTCCGACGTCATGACCAATCCGCTGCGCACCGGTCTTTTCACCACGCTGCGCGAAATGGGTGCCTCGATTGAGGAAAGTGAAGTTCGCAGCGACGCCGGCGAGCCGATGGCGAAGCTGCGCGTACGCGCCTCGAAATTGCGCGGTGTCGAGGTGCCGCCGGAGCGCGCACCGTCGATGATCGACGAATATCTGGTGCTGGCGGTGGCGGCCGCCTTCGCCGAGGGCACGACCATCATGCGCGGCCTCCAGGAGCTGCGCGTCAAGGAATCCGACCGTCTTGAAGCCACCGCCGCCATGCTCCGCGTCAACGGCGTCAAGGTCGAGGTCTCCGGCGACGATTTGATCGTCGAAGGCCGCGGCCACGTTCCCGGCGGCGGCGTTGTGGCCACCCACATGGACCATCGCATCGCGATGTCCGCGCTGGTGATGGGCTGCGCGTCCGACCAGCCGGTGACCGTCGACGACACCGCCTTCATTGCCACCAGTTTTCCGGATTTCATTCCGATGATGCGTTCGCTTGGGGCCGATTTTTCATGATCATCGCCATCGACGGGCCCGCGGCGTCGGGCAAGGGCACGCTCGGCAAGCGCCTCGCCCACCATTACGGCTACCGTCATCTTGATACCGGCGTGATCTATCGCGCGGTGGCCTATTCCCTGATGCAGTCCGGTCATGATCTCCGGGACGAGGCGGCGGCGGTCGCTGCGGCGCTGGAACTCGATCCCGAGAAGTTCGGCAATCCCGCCCTGAAGACCCAGAAGGCCGGCGAGGGCGCCTCCATCGTCTCGGCGATCCCAAGGGTGCGCGAAGCCCTGATCAGTTTTCAGCGGCAATTCGCCGCCGATCCGCCGGGCGCCGTGCTCGATGGGCGGGATATTGGAACCGTGATCTGCCCCCATGCCGACGTGAAGATCTTCGTCGTCGCCGACCCCAAAGTCCGCGCCCGCCGCCGGACCATGGAGGCCAAGGCGAGGGGTGAGGAGGCCGATGAGGCCGCCGTACTCGCCGACATCATCCAGCGCGACGAACGCGACAAGAACCGGGCGATCGCGCCCCTGAAGCCGGCCGCGGATGCTTACTTGCTAGATAACTCCCAACTGGATATAGAAGGCGGCGTCCGGGCCGCCATCGACATTATCGAGGCCGTCCGAGCGGGCCGGTCGCGGGGTTAAGCCGCTGCCGTCATTGGAGGAAGCGCCCGCTCCCGCTCTTTGAGGTCGATACTCTCGGTCCCTGCTTGGGGCCGACGCGATCCAGGCTCCGGACAAAAGATTTCCACGTATCGTACGCGCGGGCCTCAGCCGGCCCGCTTCCGCTGTTCCGCCCTCCAGGTCGGAGCAGCGAGCGGTCGCTCGAAGGTTCTGCGGACCTTCCGACACTGCGCGTACGATGCGCCCAAGAACCCAACGGCCGGCATGACATCCGCAACTGGAGAACAAATGGCTTCGACTTCTGCTGATACCTATAGCCCGTCGCGCGACGATTTCGCCGCGATGCTCGACGAGTCCTTCGCAGGCGGCAACCTGCAGGAAAGCTCAGTCATCAAGGGCAAGGTTGTTGCAATCGAAAAGGACATGGCCGTCATCGACGTCGGCCTGAAGACCGAGGGCCGCGTTGCCCTCCGCGAATTTTCCGGCCCCGGCCGTGACAGCGAGCTCAAGGTCGGCGACGAGGTGGAAGTGTTCCTCGACCGGATCGAGAACGCCCTCGGCGAAGCCGTGCTGTCGCGCGACAAGGCGCGCCGCGAAGAGAGCTGGGGCAAGCTCGAGAAGGCCTTCCAGAACAACGAGAAGGTCAACGGCGTCATCTTCAACCAGGTCAAGGGCGGCTTCACCGTCGACCTCGACGGTGCCGTGGCCTTCCTGCCGCGTTCGCAGGTCGACATCCGTCCGATCCGCGACGTTGCGCCGCTGATGAACAACTCGCAGCCGTTCCAGATCCTCAAGATGGACCGCCGCCGCGGCAACATCGTCGTGTCCCGCCGCACGGTTCTCGAAGAGACCCGCGCCGAGCAGCGCCAGGAGCTGGTGCAGAACCTCGAAGAGGGTCAGGTCATCGACGGCGTGGTCAAGAACATCACCGATTACGGTGCGTTCGTTGATCTCGGCGGCATCGACGGTCTGCTGCACGTCACCGATATCGCGTGGCGCCGCGTCAACCATCCGACCGAGGTGCTCTCGATCGGCCAGACCGTGAAGGTCAAGATCATCAAGATCAACCACGAGACGCACCGCATCTCGCTGGGCATGAAGCAGCTGTTGGACGATCCGTGGCAGGGCATCGAAGCCAAGTACCCGCTGGGTGCCCGCTTCACCGGTCGCGTCACCAACATCACCGACTACGGCGCGTTCGTCGAGCTCGAGCCGGGCATCGAAGGCCTGATCCACGTCTCCGAGATGTCGTGGACCAAGAAGAACATGCACCCCGGCAAGATCGTTTCGACCTCGCAGGAAGTCGAAGTGCAGGTGCTCGAAGTCGATTCCGTCAAGCGCCGCATCTCGCTCGGCCTCAAGCAGACCATGCGCAACCCGTGGGAGGTCTTCGTCGAAGGTCACCCGACCGGTTCGACGGTCGAGGGCGAAGTCAAGAACAAGACCGAGTTCGGTCTGTTCCTGGGCCTCGAGGGCGACGTCGACGGCATGGTCCATCTCTCCGACCTCGACTGGAAGCAGCCGGGCGAGCAGGTGATCGACAACTACAAGAAGGGCGACATGGTGAAGGCCGTGGTGCTCGATGTGGACGTCGAGAAGGAGCGCATCTCGCTTGGCATCAAGCAGCTCGAAGGCGACCCCTTCGCCGAGCCGGGCGATGTCAAGAAGGGCGCTGTCGTGACCTGCGAAGTGATCGACGTGAAGGAGAGCGGCATCGAGGTGAAGATCACCGGTACCGACTTCACCACGTTCGTGAAGCGCTCGGAGCTCGCCCGTGACCGCAACGATCAGCGCGCCGAACGCTTTGCCGTCGGCGAGAAGGTCGATGCCCGCGTGATCCAGTTCGACAAGAAGGCCCGCAAGGTCCAGGTGTCGATCAAGGCCCTCGAAGTCGCCGAAGAGAAGGAAGCCATCGCGCAGTACGGCTCCTCCGATTCGGGGGCGACGCTCGGCGACATCCTCGGCACCGCGCTCAAGAACCGCGACACCAAGTAAGCGAAACGCAGGTTTCGCTGCATCAAAGCCCCGGCGCAAGCCGGGGCTTTTTTGTTGTTGAGGTCGTAGCCCGGATGGAGCGAAGCGCAATCCGGGAAAGCCTCTCCGTGAGGCGAGAACCCCGGATTACGTTTGCGCTCCATCCGGGCTACGCCGCTACCGGCCTTGTTTTCTTCTAATTGCGCCGCAATTGATGTATCCAGATAAGCCAATGGTCACGCTGCGACGGCACAACGCGCCCGGCCTTTCATCTGGAGATACTGAGATGTCGCTCGATTCGGACATCATCGTCGATCGCCGCAGGATCCGCCGCAAGCTGACGTTCTGGCGCGTCTTGGCCGCGCTGATCGCGATCGCGGCGATCGCTGGCTTCGCACTGGTCGCGACGCCGGGTGCGCGCGGCACGTTCGCGTCCGCCGGCTCGATCGCGCGGGTCCAGATCGACGGCCTGATCCGCAGCGATTCCGATCGCACGCAGGCGCTCGAGCGGCTGGAGAATTCGCAGGCTGCTGCCGTCATCGTCCACATCAACTCGCCGGGCGGCACCACCGCCGGCTCCGAGCAGCTCTACGATTCCCTTGTGAGTCTGAAGGCGAAGAAGCCTCTCGTCGTGGTCGTCGAAGGCCTCGCCGCCTCCGGCGGCTACATCACCGCGATCGCCAGCGATCACATCATCGCCCAGCAGAGCTCGCTGGTCGGCTCGATCGGCGTGCTGTTCCAGTTTCCGAACGTCTCGGAGCTGTTGAAGACCGTCGGCGTCAAGGTCGAGGAGGTAAAGTCCACGCCGCTGAAGGCCGCGCCCAACGGTTTTGAGCCAACCAGCCCCGAGGCACGGGCGGCGCTCGATGCGCTGGTGAAGGATTCCTATGCCTGGTTCAAGGGATTGGTGAAGGACCGGCGTGGCATGGATGACACGCAGCTCGAGAAAGTGGTTGATGGCCGTGTCTTCACCGGACGCCAGGCGATCGACCTCAAGCTGATCGACCAGATTGGCGACGAGAAGACTGCCGTGACCTGGCTGGTCGAGCAGAAGGGCGTCAAGAAGGGACTCTCCGTGCGCGATTACAAGCTGCAGCCGCGCTTCAGCGATCTGCCGTTCCTCAAGACGGCGGCCGCAGTGACGCTGGAAGCACTGGGTTTAGGCTCGATTGCGCATCAAATCGGACAAACCGGCGTCGCACAGGCGGTCGATCGGCTCGGAATGGATGGAATGCTCGCCTTGTGGCAGCCGGCGGCGTCGAACTGACGGAACCGGGCGAGCCCCGGAGGTTTTTCCCGTTCGGCGCGTGCAGGGCCAGCCTGCTTTTTTGGCATTTGTCACGTATTTTCACGACGCTCAACCTTCATTTAGCGTCTTGACAGATCACGGTATTTTCACGGAAATGGTCGTCCGCACGCTCCCGGGTCCTATCTCTCGATGATCAAATCCGAACTTGTTCAGCGTATCGCCGAGCACAACCCGCATCTGTACCAGCGGGATGTCGAGAACATTGTGAATGCGATTCTCGAAGAGATCGTAGCGGCTCTCGCGCGCGGTGACCGCGTCGAGTTGCGCGGCTTCGGTGCCTTCTCGGTCAAGCATCGCCCTGCACGCGCAGGGCGCAATCCGCGCACCGGCGCCCATGTGCCTGTCGATCAGAAGAGCGTTCCGTTCTTCAAGACCGGCAAGGAAATGCGCGAACGGCTGAATCGCGACCATCCGGATCCAGGCGCGCCAGACTGAGGTCCACCTCAGGGTTTCCGGCGGTCGCCACCGATGCGGCCGCAACTTTGATTCAAGGCGAGCGAGCCGAGATGCGAAAATTCCTGACCGCGCTGGTCGTGATTCCGCTGGGCCTGATCCTGATGATCTTTGCCGTCGCCAACCGGCATTTCGTCACGGTCTCGTTCGATCCCTTCGTGTCCAACGACCCGTCATTCTCGGTCACGCTGCCGCTGTTCCTGCTCCTGATCGTGGTGGCCGCGCTCGGGGTTCTCGCGGGCGGTTGTGCCGTCTGGTTCGGCCAGCGGCACTGGCGGCGTGCGGCGCGCCGGCATGACGCGGATGCCCGGGCCGCGCGAGGCGAGCTGGCAGATCTGCGGGCCCAGGCGGCCGCAGCAAGGCCCGAGTCCCAGCGCCTCCCCGTTCCCTCCGGGGTGGGGCTTTACGGGCCCGTCGGGCGAGACAAGCAGCGCGCGACGTTGTAGAAGCGGCCGCGACCGAAAAGCCCGTTTTCCGGCCGCGGACCTGCGGCCTCCATTTGCTTTGAGCCCATATCCGTCGAGAACATGTCCCTGCTCGTCAAAATCTGCGGCCTGTCCACGCCCGAGACGCTCGAAACGGCGCTCGAGGCGGGTGCCGACATGGTGGGCTTTGTGTTCTTCCCGCCGTCCCCGCGGCATTTGTCGCTGGAAGCCGGCCGGGGGCTCGGCCGGCAGGTGAAGCGGCGCGCGCTCAAGGTCGCCCTCACCGTCGATGCCGACGACGCCACGCTCGACAACATCATGGACGCGCTGTCGCCGGACATTTTCCAGCTTCATGGCACGGAAAGCGTGGCCCGGCTGCGCGACATCAAGCAGCGGTTCGGTCGCCCGGTGATGAAGGTCGTGCCGGTCGCAACGTCAGCCGATCTCGCCGTGCTGCCCGGCTACGCAGAGGTGGCCGAACGCATCCTGTTCGATGCGCGCGCGCCGAAGGACGCGACGCGGCCGGGCGGCCTCGGTGCACCGTTCGATTGGCATCTGCTCGGAAACCTGGAGCTGAACGTGCCGTATATGGTTTCGGGCGGGCTAGATGCAGGGAACGTCGCCGAAGCCGTTCGCGTCACCCGCGCCGGTGGTGTGGACGTCTCCTCCGGTGTCGAGAGCGCCCCGGGCGTGAAGGATCCCGGGATGATCAAGGCCTTCATTCGCGCCGCGCGCGCAAGCCAAGATGCAAATCAAGAGTTGAGCGTCCGATGAATGTTGTAAAACCCAATTCCTATCGCAGCGGCCCCGACGAGCGCGGCCATTTCGGCATATTCGGCGGACGCTTCGTTGCCGAAACCCTGATGCCGCTGATCCTCGATCTGGAGAAAGCCTACACCGATGCCAAGGCCGATCCGGCCTTCCAGATCGAGATGAACGGCTATCTCAAGAATTACGTCGGCCGGCCCTCGCCGCTTTATTTTGCCGAGCGTCTGACCGAACATCTCGGCGGCGCCAAAATCTATCTCAAGCGCGAAGAGCTCAACCACACCGGCTCGCACAAGGTGAACAACGTGCTCGGCCAGATCATGCTGGCGCGGCGGATGGGCAAGAAGCGCATCATCGCCGAGACCGGTGCCGGCCAGCACGGTGTCGCCACCGCGACGCTGTGCGCGCGCTTCGGCCTGGAATGTATCGTCTATATGGGCGCCGTCGACGTCGAGCGGCAGCAGCCCAACGTCATCCGCATGGAGATGCTGGGCGCAACGGTGGTCCCGGTGCAGTCGGGCACGCGCACGCTGAAGGACGCCATGAACGAGGCGCTGCGCGATTGGGTCACCAACGTGCACAACACGTTCTACTGCATCGGCACGGTCGCAGGGCCCCATCCCTATCCGACGCTGGTGCGCGACTTCCAGTCGATCATCGGCAATGAGACCAAGGTGCAGATGCAGGAGATCGAAGGCCGCCTGCCGGATTCGCTGGTCGCCTGCATCGGCGGCGGCTCCAACGCGATGGGCCTGTTTCATCCGTTCCTTGACGATTCCTCGGTCGAGATCTTCGGCGTCGAAGCTGCGGGCCACGGGCTGACGCAACTGCATGCGGCATCGATCGCGGGCGGCCGTCCCGGCGTGCTGCACGGCAACCGCACCTATCTCCTGATGGACGCGGACGGCCAGATCCAGGACGCGCATTCGATCTCCGCCGGCCTCGACTATCCCGGCATCGGCCCCGAGCACTCCTGGCTGCACGAGATCGGCCGCGTGAACTATCTCTCCGCGACCGACGACGAGGCGCTCGCAGCGTTCCAGCTGCTGTCAAAGCTGGAAGGCATCATCCCCGCGCTCGAACCGGCACATGCCATCGCCAAGGTGATGGAGCTCGCGCCGAAGCGGACAAAAGATCACCTGATGGTCGTCAACCTCTCCGGCCGCGGCGACAAGGACGTCCCGCAGGTCGGCGACATCCTGAGGGGCAAGCGCAAGTGACCACGCGTATCGACACCCGTTTCGCAGAGCTGAAGAAAGCCGGCCGCTCGGCCTTCGTCACCTTCGTGATGGCCGGCGATCCCGATCCGGCGACCTCGCTCGAGATCATCAAGGCGCTGCCGAAAGCGGGCGCCGACGTGATCGAACTCGGCATGCCCTTCACCGATCCGATGGCCGACGGTCCCTCGATCCAGGCGGCAGGCCTGCGCGCGCTCAAGGCCGGCATGACGCTGAAGAAGACGCTCGATCTCGTGCGCGGCTTCCGCAAGGACGACAACACGACGCCGATCGTGCTGATGGGCTACTACAACCCGATCTACATCTACGGCGTCGACAAATTCCTGGTCGATGCGAAAGCCGCCGGCATCGACGGCCTCATCATCGTCGATTTGCCGCCGGAGGAGGACGACGAGCTCTGCCTGCCCGCGATGAAGGCCGGCCTCAATTTCATCCGCCTGGCGACGCCGACTACCGACGACAAGCGCCTGCCGGTCGTGCTCGCCAATACCTCGGGCTTTGTCTATTACGTCGCGATTACCGGCATCACCGGCGCGGCGGCTGCAGATGCCTCCGCCGTCGGCGAGGCCGTTATCCGCATCAAGCGGCACACCGAGCTGCCGGTCTGCGTCGGATTCGGTATCCGCACGCCGGAGAATGCCCGCGCAATCGCCTCGCATGCCAATGGCGCCGTGGTCGGTACCGCGCTGGTCGATGCGCTCAAGAACAGCCTCGATGCGGACGGGCGCGCCACCGGCAAGACCGTCAACGCCGTCGCTGAGCTGACGGCGGCACTCGCGCAGGGCGTCAAAGGCGCGCAACAGGCGGCGGAATAGGCCACAATTCCGCTGCCAAGTCCGGCGAGCAAGTCCGACGAGCAAGGCCGACGATATGGCGGCTTGCCGGGCCGGGTCCCGGCCGCCATATATCTCTTCAGGCGGTCCCCAGGCGGGATCGCACATCGGAGCAAACCATGAACTGGCTTACCAATGTGGTCCGGCCGAAGATCCGCAACATGCTGCGGCGGGAGACGCCGGAGAATCTGTGGATCAAGTGCCCGGATTCCGGACAGCTCGTGTTCTACAAGGACGTCGAGGCCAACCAGTTCGTCATCCCCGGCTCGAACTATCATATGCGCATGAACGCGGTGGCGCGTCTGAAGTCGATTTTCGACAACGAGACCTGGTACGACGTCGCGCTGCCTGACGTCACGCCCGATCCGCTCAAGTTCCGTGACGAGAAGAAGTACGTGGATCGCATCAAGGATGCGCGCGCGCGAACCAACCTCAACGACGCGATCAAGGTCGGCTACGGCAAACTCGAAGGTGCCGCCGTCGTCGTCGCCGTGCAGGATTTCGACTTCATGGGCGGCTCGCTCGGCATGGCCGCGGGCGAAGCCATCGTGCGCGGGCTCGAGCTTGCGGTCGAGAAGAAATCACCCTTCATCGTGTTCGCCGCCAGTGGTGGCGCGCGCATGCAGGAAGGCATCCTGTCACTGATGCAGATGCCGCGAACCACGGTCGCGGTGCAGATGCTGCGTGAAGCAAAACAGCCCTACATCGTCGTGCTGACCAACCCGACCACCGGCGGCGTCACCGCGTCCTATGCGATGCTCGGCGACGTGCAGATCGCCGAGCCCGGTGCACTGATCGGTTTTGCCGGCGCGCGCGTGATCGAGCAGACCATTCGCGAAAAACTCCCCGAGGGTTTTCAGCGCGCCGAATATCTCAAGGAGCACGGCATGGTCGACATGGTCGTGCATCGCCACGAATTGCGCCCGACCCTGGCGCGGCTCTGCCGTCTGTTGACCAGGGCGCCGGCGCTGGAGAGTGGATCCAAACCGGTGCAGCCGGTCGTGAGCCCGGCGCAGATCGTATCGGCTCCCGAAACGGCGCCGGCCGCGCCGCACGCGTGAACGCTTCCTCTGACAGCGCAAAGCCGCCGCTCGGCGAATTGATCGGGCGGCTGTCGGCCCTGCATCAGAAACGCATCGATCTCGGGCTGGATCGGATGCACCGCCTGCTCGAGCGGCTCGGTCACCCCGAGCGCAAGCTGCCGCCGGTGATCCACATCGCCGGTACCAACGGCAAGGGCTCGACGCTGGCTTATCTGCGCGCGACGCTGGAAGCCGCAGGCCTGCGCGTCCACGCCTACACATCGCCCTATCTCGTTCGCATCAACGAATGTTTCCGGCTCGGCCGCGTCGGCGGCGGCGTGCTGGTCGATGACGACGAGTTGCGCGCGGCACTGGAAGAGGTCGAGCGTGTCAATGCCGGCGAGCCGGCCACACTGTTCGAGCTCAAGACGGCGGCTGCATTTCACCTGTTCGCGCAGAACCCGGCCGATGTGGTTCTGCTAGAGGTCGGCCTTGGGGGCCGGCTTGATTCAACCAATGTGGTTGACGCGCCGGCGGCCTGCGTGATCACGCCTATCAGCATGGACCACATGGATTTCCTCGGCGATACTTTGACGTCGATCGCCGGCGAAAAGGCTGCAATCATCAAGCAGGGCGTGCCCGTGGTGTGCGCCGAGCAGCCGGGTGAGGCGATGGCCGTGGTCGAGGCGCAGGCCAAGCGCATGCGGGCGCCGTTGTTTGCCGCGGGCGAGAGCTGGCATGTCAACGTCGAGAACGGGCGGCTGGTCTATTCTGACGAGCGCGGCTTGATGGATCTCACGGCGCCTCGCCTGTTCGGCCGCCACCAGTTCGACAATGCCGGTCTCGCCATCGCAACGCTGCGGGCCACCAACGCCTTCAAGATCAACCAAGCGGCGTTCGAGGCCGGGATCGTCGGTGCGGAATGGCCGGCACGGATGCAGCGCATCGCTTCGGGCGAGTTGCTCGCTCTCGGCCCGCAGGGCTCGGAGATCTGGCTCGACGGCGGCCACAATGCGGAAGGCGGCCGCGTTGCGGCGGCCGCGCTCGGCGATCTCGAAGAGCGGGTGTCGCGGCCGCTGGTCGTGATCGCGGGCATGATGGCCAACAAGGACGCGCAGGGTTTTCTCGCCAATTTCGCCGGTCTGACCCGTCACATCATCGCGGTGCCGATTCCCGACACCGACAACGCCATGCCGGTCGACCGCCTCACGGATGCCGCCCGCAGCCTCGGCATGCGGGTCGAGCCCGCGCCCGGCGTCGAGGCCGCACTGCGCGCCTTGGCGAAGCTCGCCTACGAAGTGCCGCCGCGCATCCTGATCACCGGCTCGCTCTATCTCGCCGGCCACGTGCTCGCTATCAACGGCACGCCTCCTGCATAGAGTTTGGGTAGCCCGGATGGAGCGAAGCGCAATCCGGGATTGTACCAAAAGCGACAAAGGCCCCGGATTACGCTTCACTCCATCCGGGCTACAGGAAGACCCATGCGTTTTGCAGCGATTGCCGACGTCCACGGAAATTACCTCGCGCTGGAAGCTGTGCTCGCCGACATCCGCGCGCAAGGCGTCTCCGACATCGTCGATCTCGGCGACATGCTGAGCGGCCCGCTCGATGCGCGCCGCACCGTCGAGGTCATGATGCGACTCGATGCCGTGCACGTGCTCGGTAATCACGATCGCTATCTGCTCGATCGTCCGCCGGAGAAGATGGGCTCGTGGGATCGCCCCGCCCATGCGCAACTCAACGCCGCGCAACTCGACTGGCTGCGTGCGCAGCCGATGACGCGCGTCTTTCGCGAGCAGGTGTTCCTCTGCCACGCGACGCCCGACAGTGACGAAGTCTATTGGCTCGATACGGTGCATCCGGATGGCGCGGTGGCGCTGTCGCCGCTCGATCGCATCGAGCAATTTGCGCAAGGCATCACGCAATCGCTGATCCTGTGCGCCCACACCCATCTCGCCCGTGCCGTGCGACTTCGAGATGGAAGGCTGATCGTCAATCCCGGCAGCGTCGGCAGCCCCGGCTATCGCGACAAGCATCCGTTCCCGCATGTCGTGGAGGCCGGTACGCCGCACGCGCGCTATGCGATTCTCGAGCTAACCGATGGTGCCTGGCAGCTCACGTTCCGCCAAGTCGTCTACGATCACGAGACGATGGCCGCGCTTGCTCGCCGCAACGGCCAGCCGGAGCTGGCGAACGCGCTGGCGACGGGATGGATTGCCTAGCGCCGTCGCCTCGTAGCCTGGATGGAGCGAAGCGCAATCCAGGAATCGTGCCACAAATGACGACGGCCCCGGATTACGCTGCGCTCCATCCGGGCTACCGGTTACGGCTGTTTCAACAGCTTCATCGGATCGGCCACCTTCTGCTTCAGCTGCTCGAAGCTGCATTGCCGCGGGGCCTTGTCGGGACGCCAGCGCAGAATCGAGGTGCCGTGGCGAAAGCGCTCGCCGCTGAAATGGTCGTAGCAAACCTCGATCACCAACTTCGGCTTGAGCGGACACCACTTGGCCGAGCGCTCGGTGGACCAGCGGCTCGGCCCGCCCGGCGCGTTGCCGGTGAAGCCCGGCTCGCCGATCAGCGCCTCCAGCCGATCGGTCAGATCGGGCTTGTCCGTCGCCTTGATCGCCGAGGTGAAGCCGACATGATGCAGGAGACCTTCGTCGTCATAGAGTCCGAGTAGCAGCGATCCCACCACCTTCCGGCCGGCGATCTTGTTGGTGGCATAGCGGAAGCCGCCGACCACGCAATCGGCGCTGCGGAATTTCTTGATCTTCTGCATGCCGTCGCGATTTCCCGCCTGGTAGGGCAGGTCGATGCGCTTGGCGATGACGCCGTCCGAGCCGCCGCCGGATTGCGCCAGCCATTTCCTCGCAATGGCGTAGCTCGTGGTCGCCGGTGAGAGGCGGAAGATGCTGCCTTTCAGATGGGCCTTGGCAAACGCTTCCAGCGCCGGCCGTCGTTCGCTCAGCGGCTGCTCGGCAAGTTGTTTCTCCCGGGCCGTCGCAAGCAGATCGAACGCGAGATAGAGCGCCGGCGTCTCCTCCGAGAGCTTGTTCACGCGGCTCGCTGCAGGGTGGATGCGTTGCAGCAGAGCGTCGAAGGAAAACCCCTTGCCGTGCGGCACGACGATCTCGCCGTCGAGCGTGAAGCGATCCGCCTTCAGCTTCAGCGCCGTCGCGACAATCTCGGGGAAATAGCGTGCGAGGTCCTCGCCGGATTTCGAACGCAGATCAATACTGCCGCCGTCGCGCGACAGCAGGCAGCGGAAGCCATCCCATTTCGGCTCGTATTGCCACTCCTTGCCGCGCGGGATCTCGTCGACCGAGCGCGCCTCCATCGCCACGAGGGACGTCGACTTTCGCGCGCGCTTTGCGGGAGGGGGAGGCAACAGGCGGGACTCATCATACGCTGGACATGTCCCATCAACGCAAAACGGCCGGCTTTCGCCGGCCGCTTCCAAAAATATTCTTCCGCGAGGCGGATCAGACCGCGGAGGTGATCCACTGCTGCAGCTTCGCCTTCGGCGCCGCGCCAACCTGGCGGGAGGCCATCTCGCCGCCCTTGAAGATCATCAGGGTCGGGATCGACATCACGCCGTATTTCGACGCGGTCTTCGGGCTCTCGTCGACATTGAGCTTCACGATCTTGACCTTGTCGCCCATCGCACCGGCGATCTCGTCGAGCGCGGGTGCGATCATGCGGCAGGGGCCGCACCATTCGGCCCAGAAATCGACGACCACGGGGCCGTTTGCCTTGAGCACTTCGGCTTCGAAATCGGTGTCAGAAACCTTACCAACGGCCATGGGAGTACCTCGTACCTGAGAGAAGGGCGCGACGGGAATCGCGCCCGAGATCATGGCGTCAACCTATGAATGGCTCCTTGCCGGGTCAAGGACGCTCACACCGAGATGAAGAGATGCCAGCGCCGCGTCCAGCGCGGGAGCCGAAATCTCCATATATTCAAGGGCCTCGGTCCAGAGCAGGACGGCGCGGATCGGCTTTTGGGGATAAAGCCGCGATAGCACCGCCCGATATAGCGCCAGCTGGCGGACATAGGCGGCGGGCGCCGCATGGGCGCTCTTGGAAGCCGCCTGATTGGTCTTGAAATCGACGATCAAGACCTCATCCGGCCGAACGACCAGCCGGTCGATCTGGCCGGACACCAGCGCGGGAGCGTGGCCCGGCCGTTCCAGCCTGCCGACAATCGCGACCTCCGCCCGGCTGCCGGCGGCAAACACGGGGGCAAACCGTGGTTCGGCGATCAAGGCGAGCACCTTGTCGGCCAGCGCGGCCCGGTCGGCCTCCGCCCAGTCCGCGGCATTGCGCGCCATGAAGCCGAGCGCGGCCTCGCGCCGACGCTCGGTGGGGATGTCGGGGAGCGATTGCAGCAGCCGGTGCACCAGCGTGCCGCGTTGCAGCGCGAGCGCGCGGGACTGCACTGATTCGCCCGACAGCACGGTGCGGCCTTCCCCGGACGGCTGGCCGGAGGGGCGCACCGGATCGTCTTCGATGGTCTCGGGCGGTACCGGCGTCCGCAGCCAGACCGGGAGCGCGGTCGTCTGGTCCAACGAGATCGCGGGCGTGCCCAGCGCCACGACATCCTCCGGTCGGGAGAAGCGCGTTACCTTTCCCAGCGGCGTCTCGATCGTCTCTTTCGCCAGGCCCGAGCCGGCGAGCCCGGTGTCGACCAGATCGTACCAGCTCAGCTTGCGGACCGTCTTCATGTTGCCGGGCATGCAGCCGCCGACGATGAGCCGGTCGGCGGCGCGCGTCATCGCGACGTAGAGCAGGCGGCGGTATTCGTCCTCGGTCTCCTCGAGCATCGCCTTGCGGGCGTCGGCGACGGGCTTGGGATCGTCCGCCTTGCGTCCGGCCCAGACCACCACCTCGCCGCCATTGCCGCGCGGGACCTGGATCAGCCGGAGCCGCTGCGAATCCGCGGGCGACGATGTGGTGTCGACCATGAACACGACCGAGGCCTCCAGGCCCTTGGCGCCGTGCACGGTCATCACCCGCACCTCGTCGCGCGAGATCTCCATGTCGCGCTTCACCTCAGTATCGGCCGAGCGCAGCCAGGCCATGAAACCCTGCAGCGAGGCCGGCGCCTTGCGCTCGTAATTCAGCGCCAGCTCCAGGAACTCATCGAGCGCGTCATTGGCCTCATGGCCGAGCCGGCGCAGCATGCGCGCGCGTCCGCCGTCGCCCCCGAGCAACCAGGCGTAAAAGGCGAACGGCGTCTCCTCGCGGGCTCGGGTTTCGCAGGCTTCGAGGCGTCGCAACGCCGCAGTGAATGTCTCGCTTGTCGGGGCATGTTCGCCGAGCGCGCGGCGCAGCGATCCCTTGCGGTCATGGGCCAGCTGGAACAGATCGTCGTCATCGAGCCCGAACAGCGGGCTCTTCAGCGCCACCGCGAGCGCGAGATCGTCCTGCGGCAGCAGCAGCGCGTCCGCAAGATTCATTAGGTCGATGATTCCGATGTGCTCAGTGAGCTTGAGCCGATCGGCGCCGGCGACCGGAACGTTGGCGTGCTTCAGCGCCTGGATCACTGCATCGAACGCGTTGCCGCGGCGGCGCACCAGGATCAGCATGTCGCCATAACGCAGGGGACGCCGCTCGCCCTCGTGGCCCGTCAGCGTGCCGCTCTCGACCAGCCGCTTGATCTCGGTCTGGATCCGGCGCGCGAGCTTCACCTCGGGGCTGGTGGCGGCGACGCCGTCGAACGGCGCGCGCCAGCCCTCGATCTCCTGCCTGTCGTCGGCTTCCGCAAGGTCCCAGAGCTCGATCACGCTGGGACCTGCATCGCCGAGAGCGTTGTGCAGGGGATGACCGGTCTCGAGCGAATGGATGCTCTTGTAGATCGCGGGCTCGCGGAAGACGTGGTCCACCGAATGCAGGATCGCGGCGCCGGAGCGGAACGAATAGGTGAAGGCGACCGGATCGAATTTCAGTCCGGCCGCCGTGAACTTGCGGTGCAGCTCGCGTCGGCGTGCGTCGAACTCCCGGGGCTGAGCACCCTGAAAGGAGAAAATCGACTGCTTCTCGTCGCCGACAGCGAAGACGGTGCGATTCAGGCCTTCGCGCGCACCTTCGCCGGCGGTGAATTCCGAGATGATGTGCGCGACGATGTCCCATTGCCGCGGGCTGGTGTCCTGGGCTTCGTCGATCAGCACGTGATCGACGCCGCGGTCGAGCTTGTAATGCACCCAGCCCGAGGAAACGCGGTCGAGCATCGCCAGCGTCTTGTCGATCAAATCGTCATAGTCGAGCAGGCCGCGCTCCTGCTTCTCGTGACGGTAGTTTGCGGCGGCGGCGGTTGCGATATGCAGCAGGGCCGCGCTGCGGTCGCGCATGGTCACCGTGCGGCGCTTCTCGATCAATCCTGCCAGGCGTTGCGCCTCGTTCTCGAACAGGCGGGCGACGGATGGTTTCTGCTCGCCGAACTTCTTGGTCAGCACCGCCTTGCGCGGCAGCTTTTCGTCGGTCAGGAAGACGCAGAGATAGGCATCGACCTGCGCGGCACCGGAAAACGCCTTTGCTTCGCGGAGCCGGCTGGCCTGGTCGTTGTCGGACTTGCTGCCGTCTTCCAGCGCGAAGGCGATGTCGTCCCAGCGCGATCGCGGCAGATACGGGCCGTCGAGAATCTCCGTCTCGACATCCTCGATGCGGTCGTTTGCGTCCACGCCCAGCACGGCCGCCATCTGCGCAGCAGCGGCCTCGGCGTTGCCGGCCTCATCGGTCCAGGCCATGAAGTGGTCGCGGCTGAGACATGCCTCGCGCACGACCTCCTTGAAGGTGACGTCGGCGGCGCTCGCCATCGCGGTCTGCAGCGCGCGGCCGGTGATGCTTTCAGGGTCGCGCGCGGCCTCCAGCAGCACCTTCAGATTGGCGCGCTCCATCATGTCGGTCTGGTCGCGCTCGTCGATCACGGCAAAGCGCGCGGGGACATTGGCCTCGAACGGAAACTGCTGGAGCAGGCGCGTGCACAGCGCGTGGATGGTCTGCACCTTCAACCCGCCCGGCGTCTCCAGCGCGCAGGCGAACAGCTTGCGCGCTTCGCGCCGCAGTTTTCGGTCCGGATGGGGAATGCCGACGTCACGGATCGCCGCATCGAGCGCGGTGTCGTCGAGCGTCACCCAATGCCCGAGCGTGGTGAACACGCGCTCGGCCATGTTGGCGGCAGCCGCCTTGGTGAAGGTGATGCAGAGGATCTTTTCCGGCGGCACGCCCGAGAGCAGCAGGCGGATCACGCGCTGCACCAGCACATGCGTTTTGCCCGAGCCGGCATTGGCCGACACGAAGGCCGACGCGGTCGGATCCGATGCGCGCGCCTGTCGCGCGCGCAACTCATCCGGGATGGGGCGCGGTGCCTTCACCATTCCTCGATCCCCAATCCACCGGCCGCGGACCATTCCTTGATCCGGGCGAGATCGTCATAGGCGCCGTAGCGGTTGGTCCACATCGGCAGGTTCAAGGAGGTATAGGGCTGGTTCTCGTCGTCGAAGGCGCGAATCAGCGCCTCGAGCTTGGCCCTGGCCTCAGCAGCCGCGGTGTCCGGCGGCTGCGGCTCGTCGCCTTGCCTATACTTGAGCTCGAGAACGCGCTCCTCGCCCGGCGGATTGTTGCCGCTCAGGCGAACATAGACGAGCTGGCTCACGGACGCACCAGCATCGATGTCGGGAAAACCGCCCTCGCGCAGGATCGCGGCTTCCAGCGTGAGCTGCGGCGACAGGCCCATGCGGACCTGCTTGCCGGTCGGTGGCTGGCCGGTCTTGTAGTCGAGGATAGCGTAGCCGCCGCCTTGGCGCCGTTCGATGCGGTCGGCGCGAGCGGAGAGACGGAAGCTGCGCCCATGGTCGAGCGGGATCGAGATTTCGCCGCGGGTTTCCGCGGTGATCACCTCGATCGCGCCGCGCCGCGCCGTCTCCCATTCGCCGAACCAGCGCGCGATGCGCTGGAAGCGCGGCCACCACAGCGCCCGCGCCTCGGGTCGCTCCATCAATGGCGCAAAGTATTTTTCGCCGATCGCGCGCAGCACGCGTGAGGGATCATCTGGCAGATCGGTGGCGTAGCGTTCCGTGAACTCGCCGAGCGCATCATGGATTGCCGAGCCGCGGTCGGCGGCCGACAGCGGCATGTCGACGGGATCGAGCGCGTCGAGCCGCAAAATGTGTTTTGCGTAGATCGTATAGGGATCGCGCAGCCAGTCCTCGATCCCGGTCACAGACATCCTGAGCGGCCGGGTCGCGCGGGGCGGTCGCGGCTCGGGCTGCTTGATCGGTCTCACCTCGTCGGGCTGGTCCAGCGCGGCTGCGAACCGCACGTATTTCTCGCCCGCGCGAATCGCGGCCTTCCAGTGCGCATCGCCCGCGACCGCCTCTAACCGATGCAGGAAGCGCGAGGCGACCGCCGGCGCACCGCCGGCCTTGGCGGAGTGGGTGAGGATGACCTCGTCGCCACCGAGCAGTTGCGCAAAATCGTGGGCGGAGAGGCCGATGCGGCGTTCCGGCAGATCGAGGCCGAGCTGGTGCCGCATCGGTCGGCTCAGCCACGGATCGATCCGCGGCGCCGGTGGCCAGACCCCCTCGATCAGGCCGCCAACGATGATGCGGTCGGCCTGCATCAGGCGCGATTCCAGCGGGCCGTAGATCTGCAAGCGCGCGCCCGGCCTGTCCCGCCGCCGCACCGCGCGATCGCTGAACGCGGTCTGGAAGACGTCTGCGTAGTCGGGCAGCGTGACCATCAATCCGCTGGTCGTGCCGCCGCGCAGGAGATCGTCGAAGGCGCTCGCGAGCGCGAGGCCTTCGCGCTCCTCGAACGCCAGCGGGATGCCCTGCTCGTCGCGCGACAGCTCGATCATGATCTCGCGATGCCGATGCGCGAGTTCGGCGAAGTCATATGGTCTTGATGATGCAAGACTCTCGATCGGCGCCAAGGCTTGTCGTAAGCCATCGATCAGCACCTGAATGCGATCGAGGTCTTCGGCCTTGAGACGTGCACGCGGCTCGGCCTTGTGCAGCGCGGAGACCTCGCTGCGCCACAGCTTTGCCAGTTCCTCGCGAAAGCGATTGAATTCGCGCAACAGGCCGGCGGTGCCCGCGGGCGGGCGCGTGCCGCGCAACAAAGCGAGCTCCAGGTCTTCGATCGCCGCCTTCCATGCACCAGACGCCCGGCCGATCCGGCATAGCGGATGCTTCAGCATCGCCAGCAGCGTCGGCGGCTCCAATCCCTTGGTCGCAGCCTCCGCTGTCAGTCGCGCAAAGACGCCGGCGGCGGTTTCCATCAGGACATCGCCGCCGGAATCATCGAATGCGAGATCCCATCGTGTCAGCGCAGCCATCACCCGCCGCGCCAGCGCGCGATCGGGCGTGACCAGCGCCGCGGATTTGTCGAGGTGCCGCGCCTCGCGCATCGCGATGGCGATGGCGAGCGCTTCCATTTCCGGGTTGGGGGCTTCGACAACCGCGAGGTTCTTCATGCCGCCGGTGATCTTCGCGGCCACATCCGGCTGCTTCAGCCGGTCGTGCCATATCTCGGTCTTGGCCGAGGGCCGCATCGATTCCGACGCCAGCAGATCGCGACCGCCTTCCGCCGGTGGCTGGAGACTATCGACGTCGCTGCGCTTGATGCCAAACCGATCCAGCAGCGCGTGCATGGCATATTGCGGATGGTTCGAGACCGGGTGCTCAGCGAACTTGCCGAGCGAATCGCGTACGCCGCCGATGCTGCGCCATGCATCGTCGTCGAGATCAGTGTCGAGGCCGGGCAGCACCACGGCGCCATGCGGCAGCGAGGCGACTGTATGGAGAAATCTTGCCGTGGCCGGCATCGAGCCGGTCGAACCGGCCGCGATCACGGGGCCTTGGTGATGCGCGGTCAGCCGCTTGGCTTCGGCATCGATCAGGAGGTCGCGGCGGGCAGCGGGCTCGATGCGTTTGATTTCGGCGAGATGACCCGGCCAAGCGATGCGCGCGATACGCAAAAATTCAAGCGAGTGCTGCCAGTACCGGTCGAGCATATCAGGTACGAGGCCATCGAGCGCGCTCCAGTCGACGCCGCGCGTGACCATGTCGTCGATCAGACGCGCGAGATCGGAAGCCAGCGCCAGCGTCGAGGCGGGGCCCCCGACGACCAGCGGAGACAGCACCGGGCCCTTGGCCCAGGCCGCGACGAGCTGCGCCAGTGTCAGCCGCCGTTCGAGCTCGCCGAGCCGCGGCGGAATGTCGAGCGGCGTTGCGCCGGAAAACTGTTCGCCCTCATCGGCGAAAGCGAGCTCATCCTCGTCGATGTCGCCGAGCGCGACGATGCGCGGCAGCACGACCGCATCCGCCTTCATCTCGTCGAGGAAGATCTCGCGGACGACGCGCATGGCGCGCCGTGTCGGCAGGTACAGCGTGGCGTCCGCCAGCCGCGCCGGTTCCTTGCGCGCCTCAAAGCCCTCGACCAGCCGGCCGTCGAGCAGGCTGGAGACGACGGTGCGCAGGAACGGAACTGAGATGGGAACGCTGAAAACGCGCATGAGCTGCCTGATTCGGGAATCAGGCGCCAATATAGGGAGGCGGACTCAAATGGATATGGGTGGAGGGAGATAGTCCCCGCTGTTCGCCGGACCAGAACAGGTGCCGTAGGGTGGGCAAAGGCGCAACGCGCCGTGCCCACCATGTTTCCGCGAATTTCAGCTTAGATGGTGGGCACGCTTCGCTTTGCCCACCCTACGGCACCGTGCGCGAGAGCGGCCCTACGCCACGCTCTCCAGAAACGCCTCTTCGGCCGCGTGGACGGCATCAGGCGTGCCGACATGCATCCAGACGCCGTCGAGGCGAAGGCCGAACAGCCGCTCCTGCTCGTTGGCACGGTCGAACATCTTGGTCAGCGAGAACTCGCCCGTGGGGGCATCGGCGAAGATCGACGGCGACAGGATCGCCGCGCCGGCATAGACGAACGGAACGACCTCTTTTTCCTTGCGCTTGCGCAGGGCGCCGTCCGCCAGCATGCCGTAATCGCCGCGGCCGCTATAGCCGATGCTGGTCGCCGTCGGCGCCATCAGCAGCAAAATGTCCATGCGCTCAGGGTCGAAGTTTTCGGCGAGCCGCGTCAGGTTCGAGCGCACGCCGTCGATCCACAGCGTGTCGGAATTGACGTGAAAGAACGGTGCGTCCCCGAGCAGCGGCAGTGCCTTGACCACGCCGCCACCGGTGCCGAGCACCTGGTTGCGCTCGTCCGAGATGGTCACGCGCGGATGCTGGCGGGATGCGGTGTGATCGATGATCTGGTCCGGCAGATAGTGCACGTTGACCACCGCCTCGCTCACTCCGGCGTGGGCGAGCTTGTCGAGCACGTGGTCGAGCAGCGGCTGGCCGGCCACCGGAACCATCGGTTTCGGCATCTTGTCCGTCAACGGACGCATGCGCAGGCCGAACCCTGCGGCGAGCACCATGGCTTTGGTCGGTTTGACGGACATCCTTCGCTTTCTCAGACCTACTGATTTCGCGTTCGCAGCAATCCTAACACGAGGTTCGACTGACCGCACCGCGTCTTAATCGCCTTAACCACCTGCCGTGACGCTTGTACGACGGGTGTTGCCGTTACGCCCCGATGGATGTGGAACGCGTCTTTTTCTTCTTGTCGCCGAGCTTGAGAAAGTTGACGCCGATCTGGTCGCCATTGACCCAGGCGAGCTCGCAGCGTCGGTACGCAAGTCCGGTGGACGACAGCAGCAGAAAAAACTCCTTCAGATGCAAGCCTTCGACTGAGCCGTCGATGGTCAGCTTGGCGCCGCTGTCGGAGACGTCCTCCATGGTGCAATCGCGCCGCCAGGTGCCGTCGATACCCATCATCTGGGCTGCGATCCCGCGTTCGAAAACAACCCGGCTGTTGCCGCGCTGGTCCGTCTTCACCGCCATCTGCCCTGCTCCAGCCCCGTAATCATCCGGCTGCCTCGCCGCTAGATTACCGGTGTCTTGGCTAACAGCCGGTAAATCGGGCCCCGAATCAGCCTTTTCCGCCCCTGCTAGCCTTTTCAGCCTTGGGCCTCAGCCTTGGGCCGGCCTTCGGGGTGGCGGGACATTGGCGAGATACCAGTCGCGCAGATGGGCGAGCGCGGGATGCGCCAGCGAGCGCTGGAGATAGGTCCAGATCCGCGGCTGGTGACGCAGATAATGCGGCTTGCCGTCGCGGCGGTTGAGGCGGGCGAAGGTGCCGAGCAGACGCGTGTTCCGCTGCGCCGACATGATGGCGTAGAGCTCCGCGAAGCCGGCCGCGTCGAAGCTCGCGGCGCTGGCGCGGCGCGCCTTGATGTAGCGCGACAGCAGCGTCAGTTCGATCGCCTCGGGCACATCGATGCGGGCGTCCTGGAGCAGCGACACCACGTCGTAGGATTGCGGCCCCAGCACGGTGTCCTGGAAATCGATCACGCCGACGCGTTCGATGCCGGTGCGATTCCCGAGCCAGATCAGGTTCGGGGAGTGATAGTCGCGGATGATCCACGTCTTCGGCGAGGCCTGCGGCTTCTGCAGCAGCTCGCGCCACATCGCGAAAAATTCGGCGCGCTTCCCGTCGTCCAGCGGCGCGTTGCGATCGGGCAGGTACCATTCCGGCATCAACCCAATTTCGGTCAGCAGTGCCTCGGTATCGAAGACGGGAATGGCGTAGGTCTGCCCCCCGAGCGGCAGCGTCTCCGGCAGCGTCTTGCCGTGCAGCACGGCTAGCAAATCGACGGCGGCTTCGTAGCGTTCGGTGATCGGGCGGGGCGGATCGCCCTCGATCACGCCTTCGCTGCCGAAGTCTTCGCTGATCAGGAATCCGTGGTCGAGGTCGGAATGATGGATCGCGGGCGCGGAGATTCCCTGCGCGCGCAGGCCCTCATCGATGGCGACGAAGGGTTTGATGTTTTCGGCGAGATGCACCGCGGCGCTGTAGGATTTTCCGTTGTACATCGCAGCGCCATCCGGGCGCTGCGGCGAGTTCATGAGGATGACGATCTCGTCGTCGCGCAGCAGCCGCGCATAGGAGCGCGTCGAGGCGTCGCCTGCCATCCGCTTGCGCGTTGCCTCCATGTAGCCGGATGCATCGAGGAATTCTCGCAGCGCCTTTAGCCGCGCGACGATGGCGGCAGCCTTGCCATGGCCGGTGATGTCGGCGGCGCGTGCGTTCGAGCCCAGTGCCGGCCGGTGCGTCAGCGCGATGTCGATGCGGTCTTGAGGCATCGCCGAGGGCGCGCGCTCCGGCCATTCGATCAGGACGAGGGTTGCTTCCGGCAGCGGCGACAGCCCGATCTCTTCGAGCTCGCTCTCGTCCTCGACGCGGTAGAGGTCGGCATGCATCACCGGGAATGGCGGCAGCTCGTAGCCCTGCACCAGCGTGAAGGTCGGGCTCGGCACTTCCAGTGCATCGTCGCCGGCGAGGTAGCGGATCATGGCTCGCGCCGCCGCGGTCTTGCCGGCCCCGAGATCGCCGGTGAGCGTGATGACATCGCCGGGGCCGACCAGCAGCGCGAGGTCGGCCATCAATTGCGCAGTGGCCGTCTCGTTGTGGAGCGCGACGGAGAATGTGGCTGGCGCAGTCATTCGGCGGCGTCGCGATGCGCCGCCTGGTCGGTCGGGAAATCACAGATCACGACCGTGCCCCTGCCCACGATCGAATCGACCCGGATGTTGCCGCCATGCAGCTCGACGAAGGAGCGCACCAGCGACAGGCCGAGCCCGGCGCCGCGATGACGCGAGCCCTGCGAGCGGCTCTCGAACCAGTTGAACACCTTGTCCTTCATGTCGGCAGGTATTCCAGGCCCGGAATCTGTCACCGTGAAGACCACACTGCGTTCGGTGCGGCGGGCGCTGATGCCGACGGTGGAATCCGGTGGAGAAAACCCGACGGCATTGGCAAGGAGGTTATAGAGCACCTGCACCACGCGCTTCTCGTCGCCGGTGAAGCTGCCGACATCGGGCGCGATCTCGACCTTGAGGCGGATGCGGTCGGTG
Organism: Bradyrhizobium sp. JR4.1; assembly: GCF_040548605.1. Taxonomy (NCBI): domain Bacteria; kingdom Pseudomonadati; phylum Pseudomonadota; class Alphaproteobacteria; order Hyphomicrobiales; family Nitrobacteraceae; genus Bradyrhizobium; species Bradyrhizobium sp. JR4.1. Next base: position 898,470 of record NZ_JBEPRY010000001.1, on the reverse strand, counting down.
GCGAGCCGGTCCTGGAGACCCTCGGCGGCGAGCTCGATGGTCTTGCTGACGTCGACCGGGCCGAGTTCCAGCTTCATGGCGCCGGCGTCGATGGTGGCGAGATCCAGGATGTTGTTGGTCAGCGCCAGCAGCGCATTGGTCGATTTGGTGACGTAGTCGAGATATTCGGCCTGTTTCGGCGTCAGCGGCCCGGTCGAGGGATCGCTGAGGAAATGCGCGAAGCCGATGATGGTGGTGAGCGGCGAGCGCAGCTCGTAGGAGACATGGTGGACGAAATCCACCTTCATCTGGTCGGCGGCCTCCAGCGCCTCGTTGCGCTCGCGCAGCGCGCGCTCGACGTTCTCGGTGTCGGTGATGTCCTGGAACGTCAGCATCGTTGCGCCGTCGTGCAGGGGCCGGATCATGCCGTCGAGCACGCTGCCGTCCTTGCGCTCCAGCTTCAGCGGAACGTCGGCGCGGCTCTCGATCGAGGTGACGGCCTCGCGGATCTGCCGCCAGACGATCGCGTCATCGAACAGCTGATGGCACCAGCCCTCGACGGTCTGGATGTGCGGCTCGTCGCGCATGGCGTCAGCGGACAGCTTCCACATCCGGACGAAGGCCGGGTTGAACAGCTGCGCCTTGCCGTTGCTGCCGAACACCGCGACGCCCTCGGCGAGGCTGTCCAGCGTCTCGCGCTGGACCCGGATCATGCCGTCGAAGCGGCGGGCAAGCTCGAGGCTCTCGGTGACGTCGTCGAACAGATAAGTGACGCCGCCTTCGGGGTTCGGCGTGGTGACGACGGAGAGCGCGCGGCCGTCGGGCAGGTACCAGGTGTCCTTGGCAGCCTCGACCGCCCGATAGGCCTCGTGCAGCTTCGCCTTCCAGGCGCGGAAGTCCGGCTGCTCCGGCAATTTGCGCGCGGCGCGGAGCTTGTCGAGCACGCTGGAATCGTCAGGGTTGGCGTCGAGGAAGGTGCGGTCGAGGTCCCACAGCTGGCGGTAGGAATCATTGTAGAAGGCAAGCCGGCGCTGGCCGTCGAACACGGCAACGCCGGAGGAGAGCTGGTCGAGCGTGCGGCGATGCGCTTCCGCCATCCGCACCAGCGCCGAGCTCAAGGCATCCGCTTCGCTGGCATCAATGGCAACGCCGACATTGCCGCCGCCGACATTGACGGCGCGCACGTCGTAGATGCGCCGCTCGCCGCCGATCACGATCGGCAGGCGCGAGGTGAAATTGGCCGTTTCCTTCAGCCCCCGCTCCATCGCGGTGCGGTCGGCGCTGTCGAGCAGCTCGAGCTTGCGCTCCTGGGCGTCGGTGATGCTGGCCGCCTCGGTCGCACGGACATAGGCGGGGTTGGCGTAAGCCAGCGCGCCGTTCTCGCCCTTGGCCCAGATCGGCCAGGGTGCGGCGGTCGCGAAGCCGCGCAGCATTTCCGTCTCGTCGGAGAGGGCCTTGTAACGCAGATTGGTCTCGGCCAGATCGCGGCGGAGCCCTGAGAGCTCGCGAATCCTGACGATGGCCTGGCCGCCGATGGCGCGGCCGATCGCCTCCAGCGTGTGGCCATGCGCGGTGGTGAGCGTCAGCTGGAACCCGTCGCCGCGGTCGCGCAGCGCATCGACCGCGTGATCCATCCGGAGCGCCGGTTCCGGCGGCAACCAGGTTCCAAACGCGAGCACGCGCTGTGGAGAGGAGTCGCGCGGCAGCACCATGGAGATGTCACCGGAGATCTGCGCGCGATTGTCGCCGGCCGGCCAGGAGATCAGGATCTGCGGCTCGGCGAACAGCAGTGCGCCGAAGCGGTCGGCCTGGAGCTGGAGTTCCCCGATCCGGGCGCGCAGCCGCGCCTCATTCTTCGCCGTGCGCACGCGCGTGCGCATCAGGAGGATCGCGGCGACCACCGAGAAGCCGAGCAAGGCCAGCGCGGTGGCCAGCACCGCGAGTTCCTGCCGGTTGAAATCCAGCAATGCTGAGAGTGTGTCGACGAGGTCGGCGGCCTCAGCCGGCGCAGCCGGCAGCAGCGCTGCGAGAGCGCTTCCCAACAAGCCGTTGCGCACGAGCGATGTGCACGACAGCAGCGTCCGACGCATCGACACGATCACGCCTGACATAGTTGCCCCAAGATCGCACGAATTTGCGCGCGGCGACCCCCGTCGCGCGCGAATCAAACGACAATACCCTCACCGTGACTCCACCGGTAAGAGTCCAGACCGTGAACGCAACGGCGACCCCAAAAAAATGCGGGGCGCGGTGTTCCGGGCCGCGTCGTTCGTCGGGATGATTCGGTTGGGATTGTCGTGCGCGAGCGACCAATGAGATGAGACTCGATTGGCGCTCCAACGGAGGTGCGTTCCCTCCCCCCCTTGTGGGGGAGGGCTAGGGAGGGGGGTAGCCTAGGAAAAGGTGCCAGTTGTCGATGATGCAATGAGAATGGGTACGCTCTCGATAGAGTCCCCGAGCGGCACCCCCCTCCCTGCCCCTCCCCCACAAGGGGGGAGGGAACGGAGAGAGCGCCGATGTCGGACTCGATTCGACTTCAGCGCGTCACCGCGCCTAGCGACCGGTCGAGCCGAATCCGCCGGCACCGCGGTCGGTCGCGGACAGGGTCGCCACGGGAACCAGCGCGGCCTGCACCATTGGCGCGATCACCATCTGTGCGATGCGCTCGCCGCGCTTGACCACGAAGGCGGTCTGGCCGTGGTTGATCAGGATCACCTTGATCTCGCCGCGATAGTCCGCGTCGATCGTGCCCGGTGAGTTCAGCACGGTGACGCCGTGCTTGGCGGCAAGGCCGGAACGCGGCCGCACCTGCGCCTCGTACCCGGGCGGCAACGCTATCGCGAGGCCCGTCGGCACCAGCGCGTATTGGCAGGGCGCGAGCGTCAGCGGCTCGTTCTCGGGCACCGCCGCCATGAGGTCGAGACCGGCGGCATCATTGGTCTGGTAGGCCGGCAGCGGCAGCCCTTCCGCATGGGGCAGGCGCTGCAGTTCGACGGTGACTTTGGTGCTCAAGATGCGGGCTCCCGGGATTTGCCGGTCACGCTCTTTGCGATATGCGCGACCAGTTCAATGGCGACCTGTTCCTTGGTCATCGCCGGCCAGGAATCAACTGCAATCTCGCCGTTATCGGCACCATTGTTGCGGCTGATGAGGTGCACGGTGTTGCGGTCCCCGCCCATCACGCCGGTTGCGGGAGAGACGTCGTTGGCGACAATCCAATCGCAGCCCTTGCGGGCAAGCTTCGACTTCGCGTTGTCGATGAGGTGCTCGGTCTCGGCGGCAAAGCCGATCACCAGTGGCGGACGCTTGTCGGTCAGTTTCGAGATCGTCGCGAGGATATCGGGGTTCTCGACCAGCTGGAGCGGCGGCATGCCGGCCGAGGTCTTCTTCAGCTTCTGCTCGCCTTCATTGACGACCCGCCAGTCGGCGACTGCGGCGGCGAAGATCGCGATGTCAGCGGGAAGCGCGGCCTGCACCTGCTCCAGCATCTGCCGCGCCGATTCCACATGCTTGACCGTCACGCCCTGGGGATCGCTGAGATCGACCGGGCCGCTGACCAGGATCACCTCGGCGCCCGCGGCCTGTGCGGCGGCGGCGATCGCAAAGCCCTGCTTGCCGGAGGATCGGTTGGCGATGTAGCGCACCGGGTCGATCGGCTCGTGGGTCGGGCCTGCGGTGATGAGCACGCGCTTGCCGGCGAGTGGGCGCGGCACCGGCGGCCGCAGCAGCCGCTCGGCGGCGGTCGCAATCTCGATCGCTTCGGACATGCGGCCGATGCCGGCTTCACCTGCTTCCGCCATCTCGCCGGAATTCGGCCCGATCAACATCACGCCGTCGCGTTGAAGCTGCGCGACATTGCGCCGCGTCGCCGCGTTGTTCCACATCAGCGGATTCATGGCCGGCGCGAGCAGGACCTTGCGGTTGGTCGCGAGCAGGATGGCGCTGGCGAGATCGTCGGCATGGCCGTTGGCCATCTTGGCCATCAAATCCGCGGTCGCAGGCGCCACCACGATCAGGTCGCACTCCCGCGCCAGCCGGATATGACCGGCGTCGAACTCGCTCTGGGGATCGAACAGGTCGGTGTAGACGCGCTCGTGCGAGAGCGCGCTCACGGCCAGCGCGGTGACGAATTGCTGCGCCGCCTTGGTCAGCACGCAGCGGACCTCGATCCGCCGCTCCTTGAGCCTTCGGATCAGGTCGAGCGATTTGTACGCCGCGATCCCGCCGCCGATGATCAGGGTGACGCTGGCTTCTGGAACGGCGCCGGTGCGTTGAGGAATCGGGGTGGTGAAGGCCGCGGGCGGCGCCGTGAACGGCGTCAGGGGCTCCTCACGGCCTTCGATCAGCTCCCCGAGGATGACCCGGACCTCTTCCTCGACCGACCTGCGGTTCTTGGCCGAGCGCAGCCTGAGGTAAGTTTTGATGCCTTCGTCGAGCTTGCGAATGGTCAGGCTCGCCATGACGCCCCTCCAGCACAAATGATAGCGATGCTATCATTTGTGTGATTGCACTGCAATCAAAGATTCCGGACGGCGATCAGGATGCCGATGAAGGTCGCGGCAATGATCCAGAGCGCCACGGTGCGCCAACGGTTCTTGCGGCCCTCGCTGCGGCCCATCGCCGCGATGCTCTCCGGCGACAGCCGGATGCCCTCCCGGGTCATGGTCTCCAGCTGTTCGAGCACCGCAACCGAGCGCTCGGCGATGTCAGGCAGACGCATCAGGATGCGCGCGAGATCGCCGGTCCCGGAGATCGCGCCCTGGACCCGGCCGATCGGGCCGAGATTGCGCTCGATCCATTCCCGCACCACGGGGTCGGCGACCTTCCAGATGTCGAGCTTGGGATCGAAGCCGCGTGCCACGCCCTCGACCACCACCATGGTTTTCTGGAGCAGGATCAGCTCGGGCCGCGTGGTCATGTCGAACAGGCCGGTGACCTCGAGCAGCAGCGTCAGCAGCCGCGCCATCGAGATCTCTTCCGCCGTGCGGTTGTGAATGGGCTCGCCGATGGCGCGGATCGCTTGCGCGAAGTTCTCGACCGAGTGATGCGCGGGCACATAGCCCGCCTCGAAATGCACTTCCGCGACGCGACGATAGTCGCGGGTGATGAAGCCGAGCAGGATTTCGGCGAGGAAGCGCCGCTCCTTCATGCCGAGCCGGCCCATGATGCCGAAATCAACCGCGACGAGGCGACCCGCGTCATCCAGGAACAGATTGCCCGGGTGCATGTCGGCATGGAAGAAGCCGTCGCGCAGCGCGTGGCGCAGGAAGCTCTGAATCACCTTGCGGCCGAGATCGGGCAGGTCGACCTGCGATTCTGCCAGGCGCTTGTGATCGTTCAGCGCGATGCCGTCGATCCATTCCATCGTCAGCACGTTATGCGTGGTACGGTCCCAATCGACGGTCGGTACGCGGAAATCAGGATCGTCGCGCGTGTTCTCCGCCATCTCCGACAGCGCCGCGGCCTCGAGGCGCAGGTCCATCTCCATCGCGACCGAACGCGACATGGTGTTGATGACTTCGATGAGGCGCAGGCGCCGCGCCTCGGACGAATAGGATTCGGCCTTGTATGCGACGAAGAAGAAGTCGGAGAGGTCGCGGCGGAAGCGTGCGGCCACGTTCGGCCGCAGCACTTTCACGGCGACCGCCTTGCGGATGCCGTCGCGCAGGACCTCGCCGCGATGTACCTGTGCGATCGAGGCGGCTGCGACCGGCGCACTAAGGCTCGCGAACACATCGGTCAGCGGCCGTTCCAGCGAGGTCGCGATCACGGCTTCCGCTTCGGCTTGCGAGAACGGCGGCAGGCGGTCCTGAAGGCTTTCGAGATCGCGCGCCATGATGACGCCGACGACGTCGGGGCGGGTCGCCAGAAATTGTCCAAGCTTGAGATAGGCCGGGCCCATCCGGGTCAGCGCACGCGACAGCCGCGGGCCGTGCTTCGGACCGCGCCGCTCGATGATGCGCGCAAGCTTCAGCGCGAGTTGCCCGGGCGGCGGCACCAGGCTCGGATCGACGGCGCCGAACACGCCCTCGCGCGCAAAGACGAACGCGGCGCGCATCAGGCGCGCACTATGGGTTATGGCAGAGATCACAAACGCCAGCCCGAATGCAGTGCGACGATGCCGCCGGACAATATCTGCCAGTTCACGCGGGCGAAGCCGGCGTCACGGATCATGTCGGCGAAGGCGTTGGGTCTTGGAAACTTGCGGATCGACTCGACCAGATATTGGTAGGACTCGGCGTCACCCGTGATCATGCGCCCGAGCGGCGGGATCACCTTGAACGAGAACAGGTCATAAAGGCGATCCAGCCCGGGCATCTCGACGGTGGAGAATTCCAGGCAGAGGAAGCGGCTGCCTGGCTTGAGCACGCGATAGGCTTCGGCCAACGCGAGATCGATCCGCGGCACATTGCGAATGCCGAAAGCGATCGTATATGCGTCGAAGCTGCGGTCGGCGAAAGCGAGCGCTTCGGCATTGCCTTCGACGAAATCGACCTGGGTCTCGAGATGCCGCTTGGCGGCGCGCTCGCGGCCTACCTCCAGCATCCCGGAATTGATGTCGCAGACGGTGGCATGGAAGCCGGGGCCTGCGGCGTTGGCGGCGCGGAAGGAGATGTCGCCGGTGCCGCCGGCGACGTCGAGCAGCGCGAACGGCCGGTCGCCTCGCGGCGGGTCGAGCGCGGTGATCATGATGTCCTTCCAGACCCGATGCAGGCCGCCGGACATCAAATCGTTCATCAAATCATAGCGCGACGCCACGCTGTGAAACACATCGTTCACCAGCGTCTGCTTGTCGCCCAGGGGCACGTCCCTGAAGCCAAAATGCGTGGTTTCGCCCGGCCGATCCATTACTCTACTCCACGAGGCGGACCATAGCGCGCCCGCCGCAATGGCGCTATCACACCGCCCTCATAAGGTGAATGCCTGACCATGCCCGAATTGCCCGAAGTCGAGACCGTCCGCCGCGGCCTTCAGCCTGTCATGGAGGGCGCAAAAATCCTGGTCGCGGAGGCCCGCAGGCCCGATTTGCGCTTTCCCTTCCAGCCGGATTTCGTGGCCCGACTGAAGGGGCAGGTCGTCACGGGGCTCGGTCGCCGTGCAAAATATCTCATGGCCGATCTCGCCTCCGGCGACGTGCTGTTGATGCATCTGGGCATGTCGGGCTCGTTTCGCGTCATCAAGCCGGACAACGAGGTAGCGCCCGGCGAGTTTCACTATCCGCGAGCCAAGGACTCCACGCACGATCACGTGCTGTTTCGGATGTCCTCCGGCGCCGACATCATCTTCAACGATCCGCGCCGCTTCGGTTACATGAAAGTGATCGCGCGCAGTGCGCTCGACGACGAGCCACTGCTGCGCGGGCTCGGCCCCGAGCCGCTCGGCAACGAATTCGACGCTGCGATGCTGGCGCGATCCTGCGCAGGCAAGACCACGAGCCTGAAAGCCGCGTTGCTCGATCAGCGCGTGGTCGCCGGGCTCGGTAATATCTATGTCTGCGAAGCCCTGCATCGCTCGCATCTGTCGCCGCGCCGGATCGCGGCGACACTCTCGACCAAGAAGGGCGAGACGACGGACCACGCAAAGCGATTGGTCGGCGCGATCCACACCGTGCTGAACGATGCGATCAAAGCCGGCGGATCGTCATTGCGCGACCACCGCCAGACCTCGGGCGAGCTCGGCTATTTCCAGCACTCGTTCAAGGTCTATGACCGCGAGGGCGAGAAATGCACCACGCCGCGATGCGGCGGCATCGTCAAGCGTTTCACGCAGAACGGCCGGTCGACCTTCTGGTGTCCGAAATGTCAGAAATAGCTACTCATGCAGACGCCGCAACTTGAAACCGAACGGCTGATCCTGCGTCCGCTCGCGCTATCCGACGCGCCGGCGATCCAGCGCCATTTCGACAACTGGAATATCATTCGGCATCTCTCCACCGTCGTACCCTGGCCGTATCCAGCCGATGGCGCAGAAGCTTTCGTCCAGCTGCAGTTCGACAAGGTCTCAGCCGGAGAGGAGATTTATCTCTGGGTGCTGGATGATGAGGCGATTGGAAACATTCATTTCCGGCCCCGTGCCGAAGGCCTGAAAGGCCATCGCGGCTTTTGGCTGGCCGAGCCTTACTGGCGCCGCGGGTTGATGACGGAAGCGGTCGCCGCGGTGAACGACTTCGCCTTCATTACACTGGGCCTCGATCATTTCTACGTCTGCAACGCGGCCACCAACGAGGCCTCACGCCGGGTCAAGCAGAAGACCGGTGCAGAGTTCGTCGGCTTCGTCGAGCTCGCGCATCACGGCGGACAGTCGAAAGCAGAGAAATGGATCGTGCGGCGTGAAGCCTGGCTGCGCGATAAAGGCAATGTGCGGTTAGATTGAGCCAAAGGGGCGCGATGGTGCGATCCATCCAGGCTACGAAAGCGAATTCGTTGTGCTCGCAATGCCGATGGATGGAGTCCTCTCAAAAACGCGAAGCGAAGCAATCCAGCCGGGCTGGTGGCCGGATTGCTCCGTCGCTGGGGCCCTTCCGGATGGTGAAGGGCCGGCTGGCGTCTGAGCGATTGCCCCGCTCAGGACGCCAGTGTCGTGGTCTCGTCGGCCGCTAGCTCGGCGGCCACGTGCAACATTCCGTCCGCGGCCGCGATGACCTGGTCGATCAGGACATTGGTGGTGGCGGCGAGCTCGAGCCGGGTCTCGATCCAATGCCAGAGGCCGCGGATCTCCTCGGTCGACTTGCCGTTCGGCGCGAATTCGCTCACCGCAAGGCCGCTCGCGAGCGAGTCCTGGTGGTCGTTGCGCATCCCGATCAGCGGGCGCGCGAGCACCTCGGCGAGATCGAGCGCTGCTTCCTCGGCGAGGGTGTTGGCGGCATTGTCGATGCGCTGACCGCGGATCGGAGTCTGGTTCAGGACGAAGCTGTAAGGCCGCTTCCAGGCACGCGCGACGCTCAGCGTCGAAACGGTCGCCTCGATGTCGGCGACGCTTGGGCGGGCCGGGATCAGGCAGAGATCAGAATGGCGGATCGCGGCGGTGGTCGCGGCGCTGAGGCCGGCGGCGGTATCGACGATCGCGAGCTGGAGGCCGCTGTCGGCCAGCATCTTCAGGCGCGGCTCGATGTCGGCGGCGTGATAGATCGGCTCGACGACGAGATCGTCGGTGGTGCGGCGGCGCTGCCAGTTGGACAGTGTGCCCTGCGGGTCGGTTTCGATGAGGCGAACGGTGAAGCCGGCCTGCTTGGCTGCCAGCGCGAGGCCGATGGCGAGCGTGCTCTTGCCGCTGCCGCCCTTTTGGGTGGCCAGTACGATCGTGTGCATTGAAGATCCTTTGGAGTGCTCGGGTCAGGGAAGCGCCACGCGAACGTGCATCGATCTCGATGCTGAGCTCTTCTCGCTCAGGACGTGCCGGCCCGATCCAAAGGGGATCGCGGAGGTCCGAATCAGCAGTCACGATGATGGCGGAATCGGGAATTCCAGCGAATCCGTACCATTACTGGACCCGTACTCGTACGTGTGCTGTGTGCGCTGACGAGTTGATCGCGTGCCCCGGACACAGCGCAGCGGCATCTCATGCCGCACCGCGCCCGTGACACGAGAGTTACTTGCGCACGCAGATCACGCGCACAACGGCGGCTGTCGCATCTGTGGACGTGCCGTTCGCCGCGACACCATTCGCTTTCAGGAAATCACGCACCGTCTCCGCGGAGACCATCACCGCCTGCGACGCCGGCACCGCTGTCGCGGGTCCTGCGACCATCGCCGGCTTCAACAGCGCGATGCCGCCGAATTTGCCGTCGCCGTCGATGGCGGGGCTGCCGGAGAAGCCGACAGCCGGCGGCGGTGAGAGCGGGGAATCGCCGCCACCGACAGATGCCAGCGCAGCCTTGAGGCTTGACACACCGGCGGCTCCGCCCTGGCTCTGCGGATCAGCGATACCGATGACATCGATACTCGTCTTTGCCGCGCCGGCGGCGAGGCTGAAGGGCTTCAGGCCGCGGGCACCGTAGATATGCAGCAGCGCGAGGTCGTGTTCCCGGTCCTCGGCGAGCCGGTCGGCGCTGCCATAGCCGGCGATCGTGATCGCGAGACAGGAATCGGTGACGAGGCGGTCGGTGACGATCGCGCCATCGTCGCTGACGACGAGACCGGTGCCATACTCGACGGTCTTGCGCGGCGGCGGCCCGGCTTGCGGCCCTGACGGAAACGCGTTGAACGCGCTCGACATCGCGATCACGACCGGCTCGACCGTGTTCTCGGTCGCCTGATCGTAGAGGATCGTCATGATGCGGACTTCATCACCCCGAGAAGTGCCGCGCATGTAAAATTTCTTCAGGCCCTGCAGACCCGACAGCACGAAGAAGTCGGGCTTGACCACGGTGTAGTCGACCTTGCGACCCGGCTCCTTCTTCTCCGCTTCGGCAAGCTTGGCTGTGGTCGGGCTCGCCTCCTTGCGGCGGCTGAGCAGCACCTGCACCGTGCCATTGGGCGAGGTCCATTTCGAGCCGTTGGCGTCGGTCGCCTGCTGCGGCACCAGCTTTGAGGGAATGCCAAGCCGCGCGCCGCTGGTCATTTCCGTAACGATCTTCCAGCCGACGCTGTCCTGCTTCCGCCGCGCCGTCTCGGCGAGCGCGGCGCGTTCCTGCGGATTGAGTACGCCGGTCGGCTTGCCGCCCTTGGCTTTCTGGTACTCCTTGATCGCCTCGACCAGGCGCGCGCTGACGTCACCGGTGATGGCGCCGTTGTACTGGCCAACCCAGGCAAGGTCGGACTGCAGCGACAGCCGCTCCGCCTGCGCCATGGCATCGGCCGTCGCAGCCGGCGTCTGCAATGCAGGAGGCCGGATCGGAACGGTCTGGACCGGCTTCGGCTTGGTGCCGGGCATCTGCGGTGTCGTCATCTGGGCGTTCGCGCCTGTCGCAGCCGCAAACATCAGTGTTGCCGCAAGCATCGATCTCATGACAAATCCAGCCAGCCCATTGAACGCAATGCCATTGAAGCACATCTCGTTGGTCGCGAACAATGTTGCGGTGGTTCAGGCCGGCGATAGAAGCCGTGGACTCAGGCCCTCATCCTGAGGAGCGGCCTCAAGGCCGCGTCTCGAAGGATCGCCCGCGGCGATAGCAGGGCCTGCATGGTTCGAGACGCGCGTTCCGCGCTCCTCACCATGAGGATCGACAGCGAGAGCGTAGTAGGAGAGGCGTAGGACGATGCTGAGCCCGGACGAACTCGAACGCTATGCCCGCCATATCGTGCTGCGCGATGTCGGTGGTCCCGGCCAGGCTGCGCTGAAGCGGGCCTCCGTGCTGGTGATCGGCGCCGGCGGGCTCGGTGCGCCCGCGTTGATGTATCTGGCGGCCGCCGGCATCGGTACGCTCGGCGTGGTCGATGACGATGTGGTGTCGCTGTCGAACCTCCAGCGCCAGGTCATTCACACCACGCCCGATATCGGCCGGCACAAGGTCGAGAGCGCGGCCGAACGGATCACGGCGCTCAATCCGCATGTCCGCTTCGTCGGCCACGCCACCTGGCTCAATGCCGACAATGCGCTGGCGCTGATCGGCGACTATGACCTCGTGCTTGACGGCTCCGACAATTTCTCGACCCGCTATCTGGCCTCGGACGCCTGCTTCTTCGCCAAGAGGCCGCTGATCACGGCGGCGCTCGGCACCTTCGATGGCTCGCTGACCACCATCCGTGCGCATGAGAAGAACGAGCGGGGCGAATTCAATCCGACCTATCGCTGCCTGTTCCCGGAGGCGCCGCCGCCCGGGACCGTACCGGCCTGCGCCGAAGCCGGCGTCATGGGCGCGCTCGCGGGCGTGATGGGCTCGATGATGGCGCTGGAGGCGATCCGCGAGCTCGTCGGCTTTGGCGACGGCCTGGTTGGCCGTCTCCTCATGATCGATGCGCGCGCGATGCGCTTCGAGACGCTGCGTTACGCGCGCGATCCGGCCAATCCGCTCAATGGCGATGGGCCTGTGATCACCGATCTCAGCGCCCATCGCACCTGATCGCAGCCGCTACGCTGTGGCCGGCTTCTCGCTGTCGAGATGCGCCATCTGCTCGGCGGCGTAGCGCGTACCGGCGGCGACATCGGGCGGGAAGGCCGTTGCCAGCATCGCGAGATGAGCTGGCGTCAGCGTGACCTTGGCCGCACCAAGTGCCTCGCTGAGGCGGTTACGGGTGCGGGCGCCGACCAGCGGCACGATCTCCTTCGCTTGCGCCGCCACCCAGGCGATCGCGACCTGTGCCGGCGTCGCGCCAATCTCGGCGGCGATGGTGCGCAGCTGCTCCACCAGAGCCAGATTGACCTCGAGATTCGATCCCTGGAAGCGCGGCGTCATCAGCCGGTAATCCTTGCCTGCCTTGCCGGAGTCCTTCGACCAATGACCGCTGATGAGGCCGCGCGCCAACACGCCGTAAGCCGTGATGCCGATGCCGAGCTCGCGGCAGGTCGTCAGGATGTCGCGTTCGATGCCACGCTCGATCAGCGAATATTCGATCTGGAGATCGGCGATCGGGTGCACGGCATGCGCGCGGCGGATGGTGTCGGAGCCGACCTCGGACAGGCCGATATGTTTGATGTAGCCGGCCTTCACGAGATCGGCGATGCCGCCGATGGTTTCCTCGATCGGAATGTTGGGATCGAGCCGCGCCGGACGGTAGATGTCGATGTAGTCGGTGCCGAGCCGCTGCAGTGAATAGGCCAGGAAGTTCCTCGTTGCGGCCGGCCGCGTGTCCATGCCGGTGAATTCGCCGGCAGGACCGCGCAGCGCACCGAACTTGACGCTGATCTGCACCCTGTCGCGCGGCACGTCCTTGAGCGCTTCGCGCACCAGCATTTCATTGTGGCCCATGGCGTAGAAATCGCCGGTGTCGACCAGGGTGATGCCGGCATCCAGCGCCGCGTGGATCGTGGCGATGCTCTCGCCGCGATCGGCGGGGCCGTAGACCTCGGACATGCCCATGCAGCCGAGGCCGAGGCTTGAGACGGTGGGGCCGGTTGAACCGAGTTTGCGCTGTTCCATGATGGCTCTCCTCGAAAAGGCGCTGACTGCGCCGCGTGACGAGGCCAGATATGCGCCTGATCGATTACGCCGATAAGCTGGACAATCGAGAATGGCTTGTTCACAGTGGCGAACAATGGCCGAGCCCGACCTGCGTGATCTCGACGTCTTCGTGGCGGTCGCCCGCACCCGCAATTTCCGGCGTGCGGCGATCGATATTCGCGTGTCGGTGTCGAGCCTTAGCCAGCGATTGCGGGACCTGGAGGAGCGCCTCGGCGTCCGCCTGATGAACCGCACGACCCGTAGCGTCGCCCTGACCGAGGCGGGTGAGTTGCTGCTGTCGCGCGTGGCGCCGGCGCTGCGCGATGTCGGCGACGCCCTGGATCAGGTCCGGGGCCTGCGCGAGGTGGCCTCGGGCCGGCTGCGCATCAACGCGCCGCCGCCTGCGGTCGATCTCGTGCTGGCGCCGATGGTCGGGCCGTTCCTCAAGGCCTATCCGCAGGTCGACCTCGACATCGTCTCCGAGAGCGGGTTCGTCGATATCGTCAGCGCGGGCTTCGATGCCGGCGTGCGTTATGGCGAGCATCTCGCGCAGGACATGGTGGCGATCCCGCTGAGCGGCCCGCAGAGCTATGTCGTGGTCGCTTCGCCCGATTACCTCGCACGCCGCGGCAAGCCTGAGCATCCGAAGGATCTACTCGACCACGATTGCATCCGCGCCCGCTACTCCAGCGGTGTCATGCATGATCTGGAGTTCGAGAAGGCCGGTCAGCTGGTGAAGGTCGACCCGCCGGCAAAGCTGATCTCGACCAACATGGGCCTCTCCATGCGCGCGGCGCTCGACGGAGCCGGCATCTGGGCGACGCTTGATGGTTACGTCGGCGAAGCCCTGAAGTCGGGCGCGCTGGTCAGGCTGCTTGAAGACTGGTGCGAGCCGTTTTCCGGACCGTTCCTGTACTATCCAAGCCGGCGCCAGACGCCGCCGGCGCTGCGGGCCTTCATCGATTTCGTCGCCGACTGGCGCAAGCGAAACGCCCGAGGATAGCAGACCCTCATGGTGAGGAGCGCGGAACGCGCGTCTCGAACCATGAAGGCCCGGATCTCGCCTGCGGCAATCCTTCGAGACGACCGCTACGCGGTCTCCTCAGGATGAGGCAGGAGAGCTTATCGCGCAGAAAGTTGAACTCAGAGCATGCTCGGCAGCACGCGATCCGGCGGCTTGTGCGCGTCGAGGAAGGTGCGGATGTTGATGATCACCTTCTCGCCCATCTCGACGCGGCCCTCGATCGTGGCCGAGCCCATATGCGGCAGCAGCGTCACCTTGCCGGCCTTGGCGAGCCGCACCAGCTTCGGGTTCACCGCGGGCTCGTGCTCGTAGACGTCGAGGCCGGCGCCGCCGATCTCGCCGCCTTCGATCAGCTTGATCAGCGTGTCCTCGTCAGTGACCCCGCCGCGCGCGGTGTTGACGATGTAGGCGTCCTTGCGGATCAGCTTCAGCCGGCGCGCCGACAGCAGATGGTAGGTCGCCGGCGTGTGCGGACAGTTCACCGAGATGATGTCCATTCGAGCCAGCATCTGGTCGAGGCTTTCCCAATAGGTCGCGCCCAGCTCTTCGGCGATCTTCGGCGCCACCGGCCGGCGGTTGTGATAGTGGATCTGCAAGCCGAAGGCGCGGGCGCGGCGTGCGACCGCCTGGCCGATGCGGCCCATGCCGATGATGCCGAGGCGCTTTCCGCCGATGCGATGGCCGAGCATCCAGGTCGGCGACCAGCCCGGCCAGGGTTTTCCTTCCGTCAGGATCGAGGCGCCTTCGATCATCCGCCTGGGCACGGCGAGGATCAGTGCCATGGTCATGTCGGCGGTGTCTTCGGTCAGAACCTTCGGTGTGTTGGTGACGGTGATGCCGCGGGCATGCGCGGCCTCGACATCGATGTTGTCGACGCCGTTGCCGAAATTCGCGATCAGTTTCAGCCTGCAGTCGGGCTGGTTGACGATGTCGGCGGAGATGTGATCGGTCACGGTTGGGACCAGCACATCGGCCGTGCGGGCGGCTTCCGCGATCTGCTCGGGCGACATCGGCGCGTCGTCGAGATTGATCCGCGCGTCGAATAGCTCGCGCATCCGGGTCTCGATCGAGTCCGGAAGCTTGCGCGTCACGACGACGAGGGGCTTTTTCTTCACCGACATGTCCTGCCCTCATGAGGCGTTGCGAGCCGCCTCTGTCGCCAAAGGCCGGCCGTTGAGGCCTCATTAACCCGGTTGTTCGACACTGCAACTGCCGTGTCGTCCCCGGCGTTTCCTTCAAGCTCTCCCGACATTTCCGGCCGGAAAATCGGGACAAACCGGTTGTTCAGATGCCCGTCCTCTCTAGCAGAAGGCCGGGCCAAGACAAGAACCACGGGTAAAGGGCTCGGGAACACCCGCATAGGCGGGTCACAGGGACGGCAGCGGCCTGGTTTTGGAATTTTGGGGCGAGGGCCCGGCTCGGCCGGACCTTCGACAGGAGACGGGTTGATGGCGTTGGGGCGTTTTTGTTCGGTGATGGCGCTCGTTTGCACCTGGTTGAGCGCTTCGGTCAGCCCGGGGCATTCGGCAAAGGACAGCACACCCCAGACTGCCTCGGGCCTCCCGGTGCCGCGCTACGTCAGCCTGAAATCGGATCACGTCAACGTCCGCGCCGGCCCGACCAAGGACAACGACGTCGCCTGGGTCTACACCCGCTCCGGCCTGCCGGTCGAAATCACCGCCGAGTTCGAGAACTGGCGCCGGGTCCGCGATTCCGAGGGCGCCGAGGGCTGGGTCTATCACTCGCTGCTGTCGGGCCGCCGTACCGCCGTCGTCACCATGAAGCACAAGGACGAGCTTGCGCCGATCTATGACCGCGCCGATCCCGACAGCGCGGTGGCCGCAAAGCTCCAGGCCGGCGTCGTCACGCAGGTGAAAAAGTGCACCACAAATTGGTGCCACGTCACCGGCAACGGCTTTGACGGCTGGATTCAGCAGGAGCGCCTCT
This sequence comes from Bradyrhizobium sp. JR4.1, assembly GCF_040548605.1. NCBI lineage: Bacteria > Pseudomonadati > Pseudomonadota > Alphaproteobacteria > Hyphomicrobiales > Nitrobacteraceae > Bradyrhizobium > Bradyrhizobium sp. JR4.1. Next base: position 882,481 of record NZ_JBEPRY010000001.1, on the reverse strand, counting down.
GGGGCGTCTACTCGGACGAGCAGGTGAACTGACCCAACGGGTCATCCCGGGGCGATGCACAGCATCGAACCCGGGATCTCGAGATTCCGGGCTCGGTGCTGCGTACCGCCCCGGAATGACGGCGTAAAACAATATGGCCGGGAAATCCCGGCCATGAAAATCAAATCAGTGATGTAAGACGATCTCAGCGCTTCTTGCGCAGCCGTACGACCATGTCGATGCGGGCGATCTCGTAACCCGCGGGCACCTCCGGCATCTTGGACAGCGCCAGATGCGGATCCTCGATGTCGACCAGCTCGTGGCTGTTCTCGAGATAATAGTGATGGTGGGTCGTGACGTTGGTGTCGAAATAGGTCTTGGTGCCGTCAACGCTGACCTGACGCAGCAGACCGGCGTCGGTGAGCTGGTTCAGCGTGTTGTAGACGGTGGCCAGTGAGACCGGCACCTTGGCCAACGTCGCTTCCTCGTAAAGCATTTCAGCCGTGAGGTGTCGCGCACCCTTGCCGAACAGGAGCCAGCCGAGCGCCATACGCTGGCGCGTCGGGCGAAGCCCGGCGGATTGGAGCATTTCGTTGACGTCGTGCCACGGGCAACCGGTCAAAGCCGGCTGGCGGCCCGACATAAGAGCCGCCGCGTGAGCCTCGTCGTCGCGATGGGGCGCGTTATTTTCGTTCATTTCCAGCTTCGGGCACGCGTGAACACTGTGATCTCCAACATATATGGAGAGATAGATGCAGATGCAAGTTTCTCGCAACTAGAGTGGTTCTAATTAGCGCGGGAACCGGTCCGGCGGCCCGTCATTTTACCTTCATGAGAGCGCTTTGCTACCCGAAATGGCCTGTGTTAGAGAGCCCGCGGTTCCGCTTAACCGATTTTGGCGCGACCCGGCATTGAAGGCCGTTCGCTATCCATCCGGGGTCCTTCGTTATTCTCGTGTGACAATGGCAACAGCTGTTGCTTTTCGAACAGGATGGGGCCCATTTTCGCCGGAAACGCCGCTCAGTCGGGGTTAGAACACAAAGGCTTCCGCATGCTGAACAGGCGCAACGGTTACGAATATGAAGATCTGCTGGCATGTGCCCGCGGCGAGATGTTCGGCCCTGGCAATGCGCAATTGCCGCTGCCGCCGATGCTCATGTTCGACCGCATTTCGGACATCAGCGAGACCGGCGGCGAATTCGGCAAGGGGGTAGTGCGTGCCGAACTCGACGTGAAGCCCGACCTCTGGTTCTTCGGCTGCCACTTCAAGAACGATCCGGTGATGCCCGGCTGCCTCGGCCTCGATGCGCTGTGGCAAATGGTCGGCTTTTATCTGGGCTGGAGCGGCGGTGAAGGTCGCGGTCGCGCGCTTGGCCTGAACGAGCTGAAGTTCAGCGGCCAGGTGCTGCCGGAGGCCCGCAAGGTTGTGTACAACATCGATATCAAGCGCGTGATGCGTTCAAAGCTGGTGCTCGGTATCGCCGACGGATGGCTTTCGGTCGATGACCAGATTATCTATCGCGCGAAGGATTTGAAGGTCGGCCTGTTCAAGCAGGGCACGAGCCTGGGCTGAGCGCATCACCACGAAGATAACGATTGAGGCGAGGCTGTCATGAGGCGGGTTGTGGTCACCGGGATGGGCATTGTCTCTTCCATCGGAAACAACACCCAGGAAGTGCTTGCGAGCCTTCACGAGGCGAAGTCGGGCATTTCGCGGGCTGAGAAATATGCCGAGCTCGGCTTCCGTTCGCAGGTGCAGGGTGCGCCGACGCTCGATCCCTCGACGGTGGTCGACCGCCGCGCCATGCGTTTCCTCGGTCAGGGCGCGGCGTGGAATCACGTCGCAATGGAACAGGCGATCCAGGATTCCGGTCTTTCGCCTGACGAAATTTCCAATATTCGCACTGGCATCATCATGGGCTCCGGCGGCCCGTCTGCGCGCACCATCGTCGAAGCCGCCGACATCACCCGCACCAAGGGACCAAAGCGTGTCGGGCCGTTTGCAGTGCCGAAGGCGATGTCCTCCACGGCCTCCGCGACGCTTGCAACCTGGTTCAAGATCAAGGGCGTGAACTATTCGATTTCGTCGGCCTGCGCCACGTCGAACCATTGCGTCGGCAACGCCTATGAGACGATCCAGATCGGCAAGCAGGACGTCATCTTCGCCGGCGGCTGCGAGGAGCTGGACTGGTCGCTGTCGGTGCTGTTCGACGCCATGGGCGCGATGTCGTCGAAGTACAACGACACGCCCTCCACGGCCTCGCGTCCCTACGACGTCAACCGCGACGGCTTCGTGATTGCCGGCGGCGCCGGCGTGCTGGTGCTGGAAGAGCTCGAGCATGCCAAGGCGCGCGGCGCGCGCATTTACGGCGAGATCGTCGGCTACGGCGCGACATCCGACGGCTACGACATGGTCGCACCATCAGGCGAGGGCGCCGAGCGCTGCATGCGCATGGCGATGTCGACCGTGAAGACCAAGGTCGACTATATCAATCCGCACGCGACATCGACGCCGGCCGGCGATCCGCCGGAGATCGACGCGCTCCGCAGGGTGTTCGGAAGCGGCGAGAAGTGCCCGCCGATCTCGGCGACCAAGGCGCTGACCGGCCACTCCCTGGGCGCAACCGGCGTGCAGGAAGCGATCTATTCGCTGCTGATGATGAACAATGGTTTCATCTGCGAGAGCGCCCACATCCAGGAGCTCGACCCCGCGTTCGCCGACATGCCGATCGTGCGCAAGCGCATCGACAACGTCAAGATCGGCACCGTGCTGTCGAACTCCTTCGGCTTCGGCGGCACCAACGCCACGCTGGTGTTCAGCCGGCTGGATGCGTGAGGTCCTTGCGGACGCGCTGGTAATTTTCTCGTCATGGCCGGGCTTGTCCCGGCCATCCACGTCTTTGCTCACGTCTTGGCCTCCGGCTTCGAAGGGCGTGGATGCCCGGGACAAGCCCGGGCATGACGAAAGCGGAAAGTGAAAGGTGACCGTGAAATGGAAGGTTTGATGAAAGGCAAGCGCGGTCTGATCATGGGCATCGCCAATGATCATTCGATCGCCTGGGGCATGGCGAAGACGCTGCATGCCCATGGCGCCGAGCTTGCCTTCACCTTCCAGGGCGAGGCCTTGGGCAAGCGCGTCAAGCCGTTGGCGGAGCAGCTTGGCGTCGACATGGTGCTGCCCTGCGACGTCGAGGACATCGCCAGCGTCGATGCCACCTTCGATGTGCTCCGCGAAAAATGGGGCAAGCTCGACTTCGTCATCCACGCGATCGGCTTCGCCGACAAGAACGAGCTCAAGGGCCGCTACGCCGACACCAGCCGCGAGAATTTTTCGCGCACCATGGTGATCTCCTGCTTCTCCTTCACGGAAGTGGCAAAACGCGCCGCCGAGCTGATGACGGAGGGCGGCAGCATGATCACGCTGACCTTCGGCGCTTCGGAACGCGCGATGCCGAACTACAACGTGATGGGCGTGGCCAAGGCGGCGCTGGAAGCCTCGGTGCGCTATCTCGCCTCCGACTTCGGACCGCGCGGCATCCGCGTCAACGCGATCTCCGCCGGCCCGATCCGCACGCTCGCCGGCTCCGGCATCGGCGAGGCGCGCGCGATGTTCGCCTTCATGCAAAAGCATTCCCCGCTCCGCCGCGGCGTCACGCTCGACGAGCTCGGCGGCTCGGCGCTGTATCTGTTGTCGGATCTCTCCGGCGGCGTGACCGGCGAGATCCACTATGTCGATAGCGGCTACAACATCGTCCTGATGCCGAGGCCGGATGATATGAAGACGGATGACTGAAGTGTGAGCATGACCTTTTCGGAAAACCGCTGCACACTTTTCCGGATCATGCTCTAACCGGCCGCGATCTGCTCCGCGCGCGCTGGAACGCCGGCCGTGCCATGCAGCGGGTGAGATAGGCCTCGAAGGCCGGGCGCGACGGCACCATCTTGAACAGGCGCACCGCGAAGTTCAGGCCCGAGCCGATCGTGATGTCGGCGGCGGAAAATTCCTCCCCGAGGACCCACGGCCCCTTGGCAAGCGCGGCTTCCAGCACGTCGAAGACCTGCGTTGCGCTGCCCCAGGCCGCGGTCGATGTCGGGATCTCGATCTTCGTGAAGATCTGGATGATGGCGGGTTCGATGCAGCCCGGCGAGAAGAACAGCCATTGCAGGTAACGCGCACGGCGCGGGTCCGTCACGGCTGGGGCTAGCCTGGTCTCGGGATAGCGATCGGCAATGTAGGCGCAGATGGCGGCGGCTTCGCCGAGCGCGGCATCGCCGTCGGTCAGCGCCGGAATCTTGCCCATCGGATTGACCTTCAGGTAGTCCGGCGCCTTCTGTGCGCCGGTCGAGATGTCCGTCAGCACGCGCTCATACGGCAGGCCACTCTCTTCCATCAGCCAGAGCGTCGTGAATGAGCGCGAACGGGGCGACCAATAGAGCTTGATCATGGAAGCGGACCTTTCATCGGTGGCAGCCGAACAGCGCGCAATTTCATGGCGCGTCCGCAGCGAATCCGCAATGCACTACGCCAGGTATGGAATGCTCCGGCTCAATCTTCCTTGAGATAGCCGGGGAGTCCGCGGTCGAGCCTGTCTGCGACGAGTGTTCGTGTCCTCTCGCGCAGCGTCGCGTTGGCTGAAGCTGCCGCGGGCGGCTCGGGGAACAGCGAGTTGTCGAGCTTGGTGAGCGGGTCTTCGGTCAGCCGCAGACTTGCGGCGAAGTTCGCGCCGAAATTCACAAAGGGGCGCTTGATTTCCTCATAGCTTCTGCCGTCGATCAGGTTGATCGAGATGTTGGCGAACAAATGCGAATGCCGGATCAGATTTCCGAGCCCCTGATTGAATGTGCCGATGCCGTTTAACATCAGGCGGGTGCCCGGCAGTTCTCCCTTGTACGTGGTCGCAACCAGATAGCGAGCGCAGCTCCCGTTCGGAGTGATGCCGCGCACGATCGCTGGCAGGCGTTCGTTGGGATCGGGAATGAATCGCGATTTCGGATTGTAGAAGGGTTCGAAGGCCCCCTTGGGGTAGGCGATCCTGCGAACACCGGGATCGCCACCCGTTGCGGCTTTAACCCGCGCAAACACGAGATCGTCGAGACCCCAGTCGATGGGAATCTCGGTCTCCTCGCTCTCGAAAATGGTCAGCCCGAATTTCTGGACGGAATAGCGCTCGCCAATCACCGAGATCACGCCAAGCCGGCACGGGCCGCTCTCGACCGCGACCGGCTGCTTCGCCACCGGTTTGGCCTTCGGCGCGGCCTTCTTGGCAGCTGGTTTTGCCGGTGCGGGAGATGCGGTGGTTGCGGAAGGGGTTTGCGCTACTGCCGGAGCCAGAAAGGACAGCAGGACGAGCAATGAGGCAGCAGATCGAAACATGGATTCCAGGGGAGCAGCGGCAGGAGGACATCGGAGATGCCACACTAAGTTGGGATCGTGACAACCGCAAGATGCATCAGAAGATCGTTGTCTATGCGGAGGGCCGCTGCCGCTTCCATCTATAATACTTCATCACGAACCCGTTCGAGGGCTCGACCGCTTGCTTCTCGAACACAAAGCCCTCGCGCTCGTACCAGCGCCAGGCTTTCTCGTTCTCGCGGACGCAGCGCAGATACATCTCGTCCGGCATTTGCGTGCGCGTGAAGGCGAGCAATTGGCGGCCGAGCGATTGGCCCTGATAGGCGGGCGCGACGAACAGCATGTCGAGATAGAGTTTTGGCAAATGCAGCGCCAGCATTGCGGCGATCGTGCCGTCGTCGTCGGCGACGAACAGGCTCCAACCGTCCTCGATCTCGCGCCGGACGCGTGCACGCAGGTTTGCGAGCAGGAATTCACTCGTCTCGCCGAGCCCGGTCGAGACCCAGCTCTCCATCCAGACGCGGCCGATCTCGTCGTATTCGTCCGCGCGGGCCGGGCGGATGATGGGATGCGACATCGAGGGCTCAAATCGGCTTGCTGCGCACGGATGGGCGCGCGCGCACCTTGCCCGCCGACAGGCACACCACCTCGGAGATTTGCAGGAGTTGCCGCGCCAGCGGGCTGGTCTTGCGCCAGACCATGCCGATGGTGCGTGACGGCTGCGGGTCGCGGAAGCGCGCGAGCGAGACCGAAGCCGATCGCGTCTCCACCGACACGGCCATCTCTGGGATCAAGGTGACGCCGATGCCGGCGCTGACCATCTGGACCAGCGTCGACAGCGAATTGGCATCCAGCATCTCGCGCGGCGGCGCCGATTGCATGTTGCAGAATGACAGCGCCTGATCGCGGAAGCAGTGCCCCTCTTCGAGCAGCAGCAGCCGCATCTCGCGCATCATCTCCCGCGACGGTGCCGGCGTTCCCTCATCTGCGCTCGGCCGCACCAGCAGGAATTTTTCCTCGAACAAGGCGACCTCGGTGAGCGAGGGCTCGGACACCGGCAACGCAACGATGGCGGTATCGAGCCGGCCTTCCACCAGTTCCTGGATCAGCCGCGGCGTCATCGTCTCGCGCACGCGGATGTCGAGCTCCGGATGCATGCGCGTCAAATTCTTGGTGATCGTCGGCAGCAGATAGGGCGCGATCGTCGGAATCATGCCGATGCGCAGCCGTCCGGAGAACCGGTCCTGCGAGGCGCGGGCGAAATCGCCGAGTTCGTCGACCGAGCGCAAAATGTCGCGGACGCGCTGCGCGAGCTCCTCGCCAAATCGGGTCAGCGCCACCTGCCGAGCGCTGCGCTCCAGCAGCAGGCCGCCGAGCGCCTCCTCCAGCTCCTTGATCTGCATTGACAGGGCCGGCTGCGAGATCGAACAGGACTCAGCCGCGCGGCCGAAATGACTGTGACGCGCCAGGGCGTCGAAATACCGGAGCTGGCGCAGCGTGAGATTTAGCATCAGAAAATCTTATCGCTGCGATCATTAAAGTCAACTTCCCCTGATCGAACGTGAAGCCTAGAGTGCTTCTACCTGGTCAATGGCGCGAGTTCGACGCCACCAGAGGAGGTATTCATGGACGACACTTCAAAGTGCCCGTTTTCGGGTGGAAAACGTGTGCCGGCGAACCGCGATTGGTGGCCGACCCAGCTCAGCATCGAGATGCTGCACAAGAATTCGGCCAAGTCCGACCCGATGGACAAGGACTTCGACTACACCAAGGAATTCAAGTCGCTCGACCTGAACGCGGTCATCAAGGACCTGACCGCTCTGATGACCGAATCGCAGGAATGGTGGCCCGCTGACTTCGGTCACTACGGCGGCCTCATGATCCGCATGGCTTGGCACAGCGCGGGCACCTACCGCATCACCGACGGTCGCGGTGGCGCCGGCGCCGGACAGCAGCGTTTCGCGCCGCTCAACAGCTGGCCCGACAACGCCAATCTCGACAAGGCACGCCGTCTGCTCTGGCCGATCAAGCAGAAATACGGCCGCAAGATTTCCTGGGCCGATCTGATGGTGCTGGCCGGCAACGTCGCGCTGGAGTCGATGGGCTTCAAGACCTTCGGCTTCGCCGGTGGCCGCGCCGACGTGTGGGAGCCGGAAGAGCTCTATTGGGGTCCCGAAGGCACGTGGCTGGGCGATGAGCGCTACAGCGGCGAACGTCAGCTCGCCGAGCCGCTCGGCGCGGTGCAGATGGGCCTCATCTACGTCAATCCGGAAGGCCCGAACGGCAAGCCGGATCCGATCGCCGCGGCAAAGGACATCCGCGAGACGTTCGCCCGCATGGCGATGAACGACGAGGAAACCGTCGCGCTGATCGCCGGCGGCCACACCTTCGGCAAGACCCATGGTGCCGGCGATCCGTCGCTGGTCGGACCGGAGCCGGAAGCGGGCGCGCTCGAGGATCAGGGCCTCGGCTGGAAGAGCAAGCACGCTTCGGGCATTGGCGGCGATTCCATCACCAGCGGCCTCGAGGTGACCTGGACGACGACACCGACGAAGTGGAGCAACAACTTCTTCGAGAACCTGTTCAAGTACGAATGGGAGCTGACGAAGAGCCCGGGCGGTGCGCAGCAGTGGACGGCCAAGGGCGCCGAGGCGATCATTCCCGACGCCTTCGACAAGTCCAAGAAGCATCGGCCGACGATGCTGACGACCGATCTGTCGCTGCGTATGGATCCGGCCTATGAGAAGATCTCGCGCCGCTTCCTGGAGAATCCGGACCAGTTTGCGGACGCCTTTGCCCGCGCTTGGTTCAAGCTCACCCATCGCGACATGGGCCCGGTCCAACGCTATCTCGGCCCCTTGGTGCCGAAGGAAACGCTGATCTGGCAGGATCCGATCCCGGCCGTGAATCACGAGCTCGCCAGCGAGCAGGATATCGCCTCGCTGAAGACCAAGATCCTTGCCTCGGGTCTGTCGGTGTCGGAGCTGGTCTCGACCGCCTGGGCGTCGGCCTCGACGTTCCGCGGCTCGGACAAGCGCGGCGGCGCCAATGGCGCGCGCATCCGCCTCGCCCCGCAGAAGGATTGGGAAGTGAACGAGCCGGCTCAGCTCTCGAAGGTTCTGGGCAAGCTCGAAGCGATCCAGAAGGACTTCAACGCGTCATCCGGTGCGAAGAAGGTCTCGCTGGCGGACCTCATCGTGCTCGGCGGCACCGCCGCGGTCGAGAAGGCCGCCAAGGATGCCGGCGTCGACGTCAAGGTCGGCTTCACGCCGGGCCGCATGGATGCCTCGCAGGAGCAGACCGACGCCGCTTCGTTTGCTCCGCTGGAGCCGCGGGCCGATGGCTTCCGCAACTTCATCGGCAAGCGGCAGCAGTTCATGATGCCCGAGGAAGCTCTGGTCGATCGTGCGCAGCTGCTCCGGCTTACCGGTCCGGAGATGACGGTGCTCGTCGGCGGTCTGCGCGTACTCGGTGCCAATGCGAACGGTTCGAAGAACGGCGTCCTCACCTCGAAGGTGGGAACGCTGAGCAACGACTTCTTCGTCAACCTGCTCGACATGAGCACGCAGTGGACGCCGGCCGGCACCGACGGCACCTATGAGGCCCGCGACCGCAAGACCAACGCGGTCAAGTGGACCGGCACGCGCGTCGACCTGATCTTCGGCGCACACTCGCAGCTTCGCGCATACGCGGAGGTCTATGCCACGTCGGATTCCAAGGAGCAGTTCGTCAAGGACTTCGCCAAGGCCTGGACCAAGGTGATGAACCTCGACCGCTACGACATCGCGGCTTGAGGTGTTTGACCTCTCCCGCTTGCGGGTGAGGGCTCTCTCCTCATTGGGAGTCTCTCTGCGGAAGCAACCCTCTCCCCGACCCTCTCCCGCAAGCGGGAGAGGGAGCGCAGATCGGCCGGAGCGGGCACAAACGAACACAAACAAAAAGGGCGGCCGCGAGGCCGCCCTTCGTGTTTCTGGCAGGTAGCGAGATTTACTCGCCGGCTGCTTCGCGCGCGGGCTGCTGGCTCTCGCCCTTGCCCTCGAGGTCTTCGCCGGTCTCCTGGTCGACCACCTTCATCGACAGGCGGGTCTTGCCGCGGTCGTCGAAGCCGAGCAGCTTGACCTTGACCTTGTCGCCTTCCTTGACGACGTCGGAGGTCTTCTGCACGCGCGCCGAGGCGAGCTGGCTGATGTGGACGAGACCGTCCTTGGAACCGAAGAAGTTCACGAAAGCGCCGAACTCCATCACCTTGACGACGGTGCCGTCATAGATCTGGCCGACTTCCGGATCGGAGGCGATCGACTTGATCCACTTGATCGCGGCCTTCATGGCCTCGCCGTCGTTGGAGGCGACCTTCACGGTGCCGTCGTCCTCGATGTTGACCTTGGCGCCGGTCTTCTCGACGATCTCGCGGATCACCTTGCCACCGGTGCCGATCACTTCGCGGATCTTGTCGGTGGCGATCTTGAAGGTCTCGATGCGCGGCGCGTATTCGCCGAGCTCGGCACGGGCGTTGGTCAGCGCCTTCGACATCTCGCCGAGGATGTAGATACGCCCATCCTTGGCCTGGCCGAGCGCGACCTTCATGATCTCTTCGGTGATGCCCTCGATCTTGATGTCCATCTGGAGCGAGGTGATGCCCTGCTCGGTACCGGCGACCTTGAAGTCCATGTCGCCGAGATGGTCCTCGTCACCGAGGATGTCCGAGAGAACCGCGAAGCGCTTGTCTTCGAGGATCAGCCCCATCGCGATGCCCGCGGTCGGCCGCTTCAACGGCACGCCGGCGTCCATCAGCGCGAGCGAGGCGCCGCAGACCGAAGCCATCGACGAGGAGCCGTTGGATTCGGTGATCTCCGATACCACGCGCGTGGTGTAGGGGAATTCGTGGTGCGGCGGCAGCACCGGGTGGATCGCGCGCCACGCGAGCTTGCCGTGGCCGATCTCGCGGCGCTTGGTGCCGCCGAGGCGGCCGGTCTCACCGACCGAGTAGGGAGGGAAGTTGTAGTGCAGCAGGAACGTCTCTTTGTACGTTCCCGACAGCGCGTCGATGTACTGCTCGTCCTCGCCGGTGCCGAGCGTGGTCACGACCAGCGCCTGGGTCTCGCCGCGGGTGAACAGGGCCGAGCCGTGGGCGCGGGGCAGCACGCCGACTTCGGCGACGATGTTGCGCACGGTCTTGGAATCGCGGCCGTCGATGCGCTTGCCGGTGTCGAGGATGTTCCAGCGAACGATCTTGGCTTCGAGCTCCTTGAACACGCCGCCGATGCGCAGCTTGTCGTATTTCGGCTCCTGGCCTTCCGGGAAGTAGTGCGCGATCACCTTTTCCTTGACCTTGCCGACCGCGGCGTAGCGATCCTGCTTGACCGGAATGGCGTAGGCGGCGCGCAGTTCCTGCTCGACCATGCCGAGCATTTCCTTTTCGAGCGCCGAATTGTCGATCGTGGTGACCTCGCGCGGCTCCTTCGCGGCCTTTTCGGCGAGCTCGATGATCGCGTTGATCACCGGCTGGAAGTGGCGGTGACCGAACATCACGGCGCCGAGCATGATCTCTTCGTTCAGCTCCTTGGCTTCCGATTCGACCATCAGCACGGCGTCTGCGGTGCCGGCGACGACGAGGTCGAGCTGGGTGTCGACCATCTCGTCGAGCGTCGGGTTGAGGATGAACTCGTCATTGGCGAAGCCGACGCGCGCGGCGCCGATCGGGCCCTTGAAGGGAGCGCCCGACAGGGTCAGCGCAGCCGACGAGGCCACCAGCGCGACGATATCGGGATCGTTCTCCATGTCGTGCGAGAGCACGGTGACGATCACCTGGGTCTCGTTGCGCCAGCCGTCGACGAACAGCGGACGGATCGGGCGGTCGATCAGGCGGGAGACCAGCGTTTCCTTCTCGGTCGGACGACCTTCGCGCTTGAAATAGCCGCCGGGAATGCGGCCGGCTGCGTAGGTCTTCTCCTGGTAGTCGACGGTCAGCGGCAGGAAGTCGACGCCTTCGCGCGGTGACTTCGCGGCAACGACGGTGGCGAGCACCACGGTCTCGCCGTAGGTCGCGACGACGGCGCCGTCGGCCTGGCGGGCGATCTTGCCGGTTTCGAGCTTGAGAGGGCGTCCACCCCAGTCGATCTCGACTGAATGCTTATTGAACATAGAGGTCTTCTTTCATGGGTTCTCGAAAGAAGGACGGGTCGAAAAACAAAAACCATGCGCAAGATTGCGGGACGTTGATCGAAGCGGGCGATCAGCGTCCTGCGATCCTGCCATGGTTTTTGGATTTCGGATGGCGTCCATCCCTTCGGGTCATACGGGCGCCTTGCCCGTTGTGCCCAGCCGCCGGATTGCTGCTGGACTGTCAGTCGGCACGAACGCGAACACCGAAGCGCGGTGTTCGCCCATCATGCCCGGATGCTCGCCGTCAACGGCTCGCATCCGACGCGCACGCAGCCTCGACGAAAAACCTTTAAACAAACGCTTTCGTTCGAAATCACGCGCGAAAACGCGCGCCGGTTGGCGCGCGCAAGAACTCTTAACGACGAATGTTGTGCTTCTCGAGCAGCGCCTTGTAACGCGCCTCGTCCTTCTTCTTCACATAGTCGAGGAGCGAGCGGCGGGTCGAGACCAGCTTCAAGAGGCCGCGACGCGAATGGTTGTCCTTCACGTGGGTCTTGAAATGGTTGGTGAGGTTGGCGATGCGTTCCGACAGGATCGCGACCTGAACCTCTGGCGAGCCGGTATCGCCGGCCTTGTTGGCATTCGTCTTGATGACTTCCGCTTTGCGTTCTGCGGCAATCGACATCGGTCAATTTCTCTCGTTGCGATCGGCGCTGGCAGTCAGGCCGGTCAGGTTGAACACACGCTTGGGGATGATTTCGCCATTGCCGACTTCGGCAAGCGCGAGAAGCCGGCCTGCCACCGTGACATAGACTGTGCCGCTACAAGTGGGCGCATCCCGTCCGCGCAACAAAACGGCTTGGCCCCGATGGAGCCTTGCCGCATCAGCCCGAGTGACGGCCAGTGCCGGGATGTCGTCCAGCGCGGTCTCAACGGGCATAAGCGCGTCGGCGAGGCTACCCTCGCCGGACGCGGCTCTATCGCACAAAGCCTCCAACTGATCCAGCGGAATCATGTCGTTCTCGCCAAATGGGCCGACCAGGGTCCGCCGCAGCGCGCAGATATGGCCGTAAGTGCCGAGAATCCGGCCCATATCGCGGGCCAGCGCGCGGACATAGGTGCCCTTGCCGCACTCGGCCTCGAACACGGCCCGGTCACTATCCGGTTGATCTACAAGGCTTAAACGGTGAATCTCGACGGGGCGGGGGGCCAGTTCCACGATCTCGCCGTCGCGGGCGAGGTCGTAGGCGCGCTCGCCCTGGACCTTGATCGCGGAATAGCGCGGCGGGATCTGCTGGATTACCCCGGTGAAACGGGGCAGCAGGGCCTCGATGGCCTCCCGGGTCGGGCGCTGGTCCGAGGTTGCGGTCGCCCGGCCCTCGATGTCGTCGGTGTCGCGCTCCTCGCCCCAGCACACCGTGAACCGGTAGCGCTTGCGGCCGTCCATGACGAAGGGGACGGTCTTGGTGGCCTCACCGAGCGCGATCGGCAGGCCGCCGGAGGCGAGCGGATCGAGCGTGCCGGCATGGCCGGCGCGCTTGGCGTTGAACAGGCGCTTGAGCACGGCAACAGCCTGCGTCGAGGTCATGCCGATCGGCTTGTCGAGCACGACCCAGCCATGGACGTCGCGGCGATCGCGGCGCGGCTGGTTGCCCTTCTGCTTGTTGGCGCGCGGATCGTTGTTGACGCGGCGCGGCTCCTGGTGCGGCTGAGAATTGCCGCTCACATCCGCAAAATTATTTTTCTGCACGTCGAGCTGATCGGCCTCTTCGCCGCCGATCGTGCCGTGAGCCGGGTCCATCGTCATCGTTCTTCTTCCCGATCCGTATCCGGATCCTGTTCCAGGTCCTTCTGCACCGCGGGTGTTCGCAAAAGCTTCTCGATCCGTTCCGCTTCGTCGAATCGTTCGTCGACGCGGAAGCGAAGGTCAGGTGCAAATTTCAGGTTAACGCGCCGCGCGACCTCGCCGCGCAGGAATTTCTTGTTGCGCTCGAGCGCAGCGAGGACGACCTCGGTGTCGCGGCCACCGAGCGGCATCACGTAGACTGTCGCGAGCTTCAGGTCGGGCGACATCCGCACCTCCGGCACGGTGATGATGTGGCCTTCGAGGTCAGCATCATGCACGCTGCCTTGCGCCAGAATCTCGGCTATCGCATGGCGAACCTGCTCGCCGACCCGCAACTGACGTTGCGAGCCGCCGGACGCGGAACTCTTTTTCTGATGATGGCGGGGCATGGTCTGAAAATCACCTCGTCATGCCCGCTTTTGGGACACGGGCATTGTCATTTGTCTTGCTGAAACGAAGAGGGGTGGATGGCCGGAAAAAATCCGGCCATCGCACTCCCGCAATTCAGTTCAAAAAAGATCCAGGCGCTTCGGTAAGATTTGGACTTACAGGGAGCGCTGGATCGTCTCCACGCGGTAACACTCGATGACGTCACCGGCGCGCATGTCGTGATAGTTCTCGAAGGCCATGCCGCATTCCTGGCCGGACTGGACTTCCTTCACTTCGTCCTTGAAGCGCTTCAGCGTCGACAGCTTGCCTTCGTGCACGACGACGTTGTCGCGGATCAGACGCACATTGGCGCCACGTTCCACGGTGCCGTCGGTGACGCGGCAGCCAGCGACCTTGCCGACCTTGGAGATGTTGAAGATCTCCAGGATCGCGGCATTGCCGAGCATGGTTTCCCGCAGGGTCGGCGCGAGCAGGCCGCTCATGGCCTTCTTCACGTCGTCCACGAGGTCGTAGATGATGTTGTAGTAGCGGATCTCGATGCCGTTGCGCTTGGCGGCCGCAGCGGCCTCCTTGTTCGCACGAACCGAGAAGCCGATGATCGCGGCGTTGAAGCCTTCCGCGAGCGTCACGTCCGATTCCGAGATGCCGCCGACACCGGCATGCAGGATACGCGCGGCGACTTCGTCGGTGCCGAGCTTCTCCAGCGAGCCGAGGATCGCTTCCAGCGAGCCCTGCACGTCGGCCTTGATGATCAGCGGGAATTCCTTGCGGCCCGCCGTCTTCAGCTGCGACATCATCTGCTCGAGCGAGCCGCGCATGCCGGAGATCGAGGCAGCCGCGTTCTCGCGCTTCTGGTGCGCGCGGTAGCTGGTGACCTGGCGGGCGCGGGCTTCGTTCTCGACCACGGCGAGACGATCGCCGGCTTCCGGCGGACCGTTGAAGCCGAGCACCTCGACCGGCACTGACGGACCTGCCTCCTGCACCGTCTCGCCCTGATCCGAGATCAGCGCGCGGACGCGGCCCATTTCAGCGCCGGCGACGATGATGTCACCGACACGGAGCGTGCCGCGCTGGACCAGAACGGTCGCGACCGGACCGCGGCCACGATCGAGCTTGGCTTCGATCACGGTGCCTTCGGCCGGGCGATCCGAATTGGTCTTGAGGTCGAGGATGTCGGCCTGGAGCGCGATCATCTCGAGCAGCTTGTCGAGATTGGTCTTGTTCTTCGCCGACACTTCGACGTCGACGACTTCGCCGCCGAAGGATTCCACCTGCACCTCGTGCTGGAGCAGCTCGGTGCGCACGCGCTCGGGCTTGGCGTCGGGCTTGTCGATCTTGTTGATCGCAACAATGATCGGCACCCGCGCCGCCTTGGCGTGGTTGATGGCTTCGATCGTCTGCGGCATCACGCCGTCGTCGGCCGCAACCACCAGCACGACAATGTCGGTGACCTTGGCGCCGCGGGCGCGCATCGCGGTGAACGCGGCGTGGCCGGGCGTGTCGATGAAGGTGATCTTCTTGCCGCTTTCGGGCGACAGCACCTGATAGGCGCCGATATGCTGGGTGATGCCGCCGGCTTCGCCGGAGACGACATTGGCATGACGGAGCGCGTCGAGCAGCGAGGTCTTGCCGTGGTCGACGTGACCCATCACGGTCACCACCGGCGAGCGCGGCTCGGTGTCGGTGGAATCGTCGATGGCGTCGAACAGGCCTTCTTCAACGTCGGACGCGGCAACGCGCTTGACGGTGTGACCAAGCTCCTCGGCGATCAGTTGCGCAGTGTCGGCATCGATCACGTCGGTGATCTTGTGGATCGCGCCCTGCTTCATCAGCATGCGGATGATTTCCACCGCGCGCTCCGACATGCGGTTGGCGAGCTCCTGGATGGTGATCGCTTCCGGAATGACCACCTCGCGGATGAGCTTTTCCTTCGGCTCGTTCGCGGCATGGCCCTTCAGGCGCTGGGTGCGGCGGCGGAACGAGGCGATCGAGCGCTCGCGGACGTCGTCGGCATTGAAGGCGGTGACGACCGTCAGGCGGCCGCGCTCCTTCTGCGGGCCGGGCTTGTGGGTGGGCTTGGGAGCGACCACAGGCCGCGCAGCGCCGCCGGGGCCGCGACGGATCTGGCGCGGACCTTCGTCCTCGTCCGGTCCGGCTGCGACAGCGGGGGCGCGGCCCACCGGGCCTCCCGGCCGCTGTGTGGTCGTTCCGGGCCGCGCGGTCGTTGTTCCCGGGCGTGCCGTGGTGGTTGTGCCGGGTCGCGCCATCGGCGCGCCGGGGCGCGCTGCAGGAGCGGCCGAGGTCGCCGTTGCGGGGCGCGCCGCGGATTGCGGCTGCTCGCCTTCGCCAAAACGCTTCTTGGCCTCGGTTTCGGCCTTCCGCTTGGCTTCCTCTTCGTGGCGGTGACGCTCCTCTTCGGCCTTGCGGCGGGCTTCGGCGGCCTCGCGATCGGCACGCTCGGCGCTTTCGCGGACCGCGCGGCGCTGGGCCTCTTCCTCGGCATGGCGGCGCTCTTCGACTTCGCGCACCTTGGCATCGGCCAGCGCGCTGGCGCGGGCGGAACGTTCGTCTTCGGTCAGCGTGCGCAGCACCACGCCGGAGCCGGCGTTGCGCGGCGGCGCGGGGCGGGCCGGAGCAGGCTTGGGCGCGGCGGCGGCCGGCGCGGGCTTCGCCACCTCGGCCACCTGCGGCTCGGGGCTGCCGTCGACACGGCGCTTGCCACGCTTCTCGACCACGACCTGCTTGCTACGGCCATGACTGAAGCTCTGGCGCACGGTGCCCGTTTCGACGCGCGGCTTGAGCGATAGCGTCTTGCTCGGAACGCTCAGCTTCTTGTCGCCAGGGGTCTTGGTATCAACCATTAAGCAGTCCTAATCCTGATCTTGTTGTCTTGTGCGTTGCCGCACCGTGCTATCGGGTGGTCGTTGTCTCTCAGAAATCCTGGCCGGGCTTTTCGGCAGTCCTGTCAGCGTCCGCCATCCGGTATCGGACCAGCATCTGGCTACGTGACAGGAATGACTTGCTCGCCGGGCCCGCGAGCAGGGCAGCATGTATCACATTTGACCGGGTAAGTGCCAAATCCAATTCTGTCGATTTTAGTGCGGTGACGACGGGAATCGGCGGCTTGGCGCCGCGATTTCCCTCATTTTGACGCGCCAGCATGTCCAATTTGCGGATTCCGTCCGCGGCCCCGTCGCTGGCATGGATCAGGACCTCGACCGTACCTTCCCGAAGCGCGCTTTCGACCTTGCCGAAACCGGCGACGATCTGGCGCGCCTTGGCCGCAATCCCAAGGGCTTCGACCACGCTCCGGACCAGGAGCGCCTCGATCTCGGCGGGAAGCGTCTGAGGGATGCGCAGCTCGCGCTTGAAGGCTTTGGTAAAATGGTGACGCCGAACGGCTTCCGCAACCACCTCGCGCGAGGCGGTGACCCACATGCCGCGTCCGGGCAGCTTGCGCTTGAGATCGGGAACTATGTGCCCTTGGGGCGAGACGACGAAGCGGATCAGCTCGTCGATCGGCCGGACCTCGCGGCTGACCGCACACATCCGCATGGTCGCGGACCTTTCGGTCCGCGGTCCATGGTCGAGTTCGGGGTCAGTATCGGCGAGCATCCGGGTGACATCCTCCTTCGCCCTAAGCCGGCTGATCTTCGGTCGCCTCGGCCTCTTCAGCGGGCTTGGCGAGATCGGCCTCGGTAATCCAGCCGGCCTTGACGCGGGCCTGCATGATCATCGCTTCAGCATCGTCACGCGAGATATCGAGGCCATCGAGCGCACCCGGATATTTGGTCTGTTCGCCGCCTTCCTTGCGCTCGGTCCAGCCGACCAGATCGTCCGTGGCGCAGCCTGCGAGATCGTCGACCGTCTTGATGTCGTTCTCGCCGAACTTCACCAGCATCTTCGAGGTGACGCCGGGCACGTCCTTGACGGCGTCCTCGACCCCGAGCTCCTTGCGCCTGGCCTCGAGCTCGGCTTCCAGCTGTTCGAGATATTCACGGGCGCGGTTCTGGAGCTCCTGCGCGGTCTCCTCGTCGAAACCTTCGATGCCGGCGAGTTCCTTGACGTCCACCATCGCGAGTTCCTCGACCGACGTGAAGCCTTCCGACGCCAGCAATTGGCCGACCACTTCGTCGACATTGAGAGATTCCATGAAGACGCGGGTGGAGTTCTCGAAATCGGCCTGGCGGCGCTCCGATTCCTCCTGCTCGGTCAGGATGTCGATGTCCCAGCCGGTGAGCTGCGAGGCCAGTCGCACATTCTGGCCGCGGCGGCCGATCGCCAGCGAGAGCTGGTTGTTGGTGTCGGGCACGACGACCTCGATGCGCTCGCGGTCTTCGTCGATGACGACCTTGGAGACTTCGGCCGGCGCCAGCGCGTTGACCACGAAGGTCGCGATGTCGGGCGACCAGGGGATGATGTCGATCTTCTCGCCCTGCAATTCGTTCACCACCGCCTGCACGCGCGAACCGCGCATACCGACGCAGGCGCCGACCGGATCGACCGAGGAATCACGGGAAATCACGCCGATTTTCGCGCGCGAGCCTGGATCGCGGGCAACCGCCTTGATCTCGACGATGCCGTCATAGATCTCGGGCACTTCCTGCGCGAACAGTTTGGCCATGAACTGCGGATGGGTGCGGGAGAGGAAGATCTGCGGCCCGCGGGTCTCGCGGCGGACGTCGAAGATGTAGGCGCGGACGCGGTCGCCGTTGCGGAACACTTCGCGCGGTAGCATCTCGTCGCGGCGGATGATGGCCTCGCCGCGGCCGAGATCGACGATGACGCTGCCGTATTCGACGCGCTTGACGACGCCGTTGACGATGTCGCCGATGCGGTCCTTGAATTCCATATATTGCCGGTCGCGCTCGGCTTCGCGCACCTTTTGCACGATCACCTGCTTGGCCGACTGCGCGGCGATGCGGCCATATTCCAGCGGCGGCAGGGTGTCGGCGATGGTGTCGCCGACCTGGGCACCGGGATTGGCGCGCTGCGCATCCACCAGCGAGATCTGGTTGGAATGGTTTTCGACCGTCTCGACCACCAGCATGTGGCGCGACAGCCGAAGCTCGCCCTTCTTCGGGTCGATCTCGGCGTGAACGTCGGTCTCGCTGCCGTAACGGGCCCGCGCCGCCTTGGCGATGGCATCCTCCATCGCCGCGATGACGATGCCGCGGTCGATCGATTTCTCGCGCGCAACGGCGTCGGCGATCTGAAGCAATTCAAGTCGATTGGCGCTGACTGCCATGGCTAGTCTCCTTCGTCAGGATCGATCTCGCCCCGCCGCGCGCGTTCGGCGGCCAGGCGATGTTTCTTGGTATTGGTCGGAGCCGGCTTTTTCGTCGCGGCCGGCGCCGGCTTCTTGGTCGGTTTGGTGTTCTTGGTCGTTTTTTCGCTGATGCTGGCGTGCGGCGCCGCCGGCGGCTCGAGGCCGAGATTGCGGCGCATCTCGCGTGCCTGGGCCTTGCCGCGGCGCATGGATTCCGCAATCAGCTCGTCGGTCAGCACCAGCCGGGCCTCGGCGATGTCTTCCATCGTCAGGAGAACGTCGGCAGTCTCGCCCGCCTTGACGTCGTCGCGATGCAGATGCACGCGGTCGCCTTCGACGGGGCCGATCGTGCCGCGGAACCGCTTTCGGCCCTCATGGGCGACCGCCATCTCGACCTTCACCAGATGGCCGACATAACGCTCGAAATCGGAGCGGCGCACCAGCGGGCGGTCGATCCCCGGTGAGGAGATTTCCAGCCGATAGGCGCGATCGACGGGATCGGCGACGTCGAGCACGGGCGACAGCGCCCGCGAGATCGCCTCGCAATCCTCGATCTGCATGGAGCCGTCCGGCCGCTCGGCCATAACCTGCACGGTGCAGCCGGATTCCCCGGAAATGCGGATCCGCACCAAGCGGTAGCCCATGCCTTCGAGCACCGGTCCGGCGACCGCGGACACCCGTGCCGCCACGCCCGGCTCGACTACGAGCCTCGGCTCGGCCAGCAATTCGGCATCCGTGGAACCAGGGTTCGGTTCGGTCATGGCAGAGGTCAAGGCGCTCGATATGGTTAAGGCTTGGTTTAAGATCTCAAAGCTCGCTTCGGAACTCTCCCGACAGATCGCCGGGCCGCACATCTTTCACCAAGCCGCGTTCAGGTAATAAAAAAGAGCGGGTCCTTTCGGGCCCACTCTCACTACGCGGATCGTATGAGAAGATGAATTGGCGCTGATATAGCCCTTTCCGTCTTCCCGGACAAGGCCCATGCAGGGCAGGCTGGGCTTTTTGCGCCCTGCCTGCGGCCCCGCGCAACGCTTCCTTCACCTCCGAGGCCTAAATTCCCTGCTTGTGGGGCGGCTTGGACCAAGGGCGCACCCGCGGCGTGCCCCGTACGAGTTTGCGTTTTCATGACCGTTGCCACGTCGCTCATTCCCGGACTGGACGATATCGTCAAACGCGGCGACCCGCGGCGTCGCGGCGAGATCGCGCACGCCATCTCCCAATTGTTCTTTCAGGACGCCGAGAACCTCCGTCCCGATGTCATCGATCTCTTCGACAATCTGCTGATCGATCTCGTCCCGCATGCCGAGCTTGCCTCGCGCGTCGATCTCGCCGAACGCTTCTCACGCCTGAGCAACGCGCCCCGGCATCTCGTGAGTCAGCTCGCGCGCGAAAACGAAATCGCGGTGGCGGGTCCCGTGCTGCGCCATTCCCCCGTGCTCGACGACGATGCTCTCGTCGAGATCGCGCGACTGAAGGGCCAGGGCCATCTGCTGGCGATGAGCGAGCGCCCCACGCTGTCGGCTGTCATCACCGACGTGCTGGTCGAGCGCGGCGATCGCGACGTGGTGCGCCGCGCCGCCGGCAATTCCGGCGCGGAGTTCTCGCCTGGCAGCTATTCCGAGTTGATCAAGCGTGCCGCGCAGGATGGCGTGCTGACGCTCAGGATCGGCCAGCGTAGCGATCTTTCGGGCGAGAACCTGAAACAGCTTCTTGACGGTACGCTCGACGTCATCCGCCGTCGCCTCTCGAGCGTGGTCAATCCCGTGCGCCAGGTCGAGATCAAGCGCGCCATGGCGGCCATCGAGGAAGCCACGCTGCCGCCGGGCCCGCGTCGCGATTTCTCGGGAGCGCAACGTACGATTCTGGCCTTGCATCGCGGGGGCCATCTTGGCGAGAGCGCGCTGTTTGGCTTCGCGAAGGCCCACAAATACGAGGAGGCGATCGCGTCGCTCTCGGCGATGTCCGGCGTCCGCCTCTCTGTCCTCGACCGCCTGATCACGGGTGACCGCTACGATCCAATTCTGGTTCTGGCACGTGTGCTGAATGTCAGCTGGCCGACGGTGCGGGAGCTGATCCTGATGTGGTACGGCCCGAATCGCACGCCAGCCGATGCCGACCTTGAGCAGGCGCGCGCGAACTTTACTCGGCTGATGCCGACGACCGCAGAGCGCGTCGTGAATTTCTGGCGCAACCGGCAGACGATCTAGACCCGCCTGAATCGCAGATACGCCGCCTTGCGGCCTTCGCGCGTGGCCTTTCGGCCGTAGCGCGTCATCGTGTATCCGTCCCACGGCAGGCGAAAATCATCGGCGCGCTCCGCGAGCCAGACAAAGTCCTGCGAACGCGACAGATGCGACAGCGTCCAGGCGCAGTAATCGTCGATGTCGCAGACGAAACGAAATTCGCCGCCGGCTTTCAGCACGCGCGCCATCGCGGCGATGGTCCGGTCCTGCACGAAGCGCCGCTTCCAGTGCCGCCGTTTCGGCCAGGGATCGGGATGGATCAGGTCGATCCGCGACAGCGAAGCCTTCGGCAGCCAGGCCAGGAGCTCGGCGGCATCGCCTGCGAACAGGCGGATGTTGCCGATCTCGGCGGCCTCGATCTGCGCGAGGATCTTCGCCATGCCGTTGACGTAAGGCTCGCAGCCGATGAAGCCGGTTGTGGCGAAGTTTTGCGCTTCTGCCGCAAGATGCTCGCCGCCGCCGAAGCCGATCTCAAGCCGCAAATCGTCGACGGCGGGGCCGAAGAGCTCGCGGGCATCCGCCGGTGCTTCGCGGTCGATGGCGAGCGCAAGGCGCGGCAGCAGATGATCGATCAGCTCGGCTTGGTGCTGCCTGAGCTTGTGGCCCTTGCGGCGTCCGAAGAAGGCGCGCTCGCTGTCCTCGCGATCGGGATCTGATTTGCGCTCACTCATCGTAGCGTCTGGTACAGGCGATGGAGCAGCCGCGCGCGCGGTTCGAGCGACGAGACATAGAGCTGCTCGTAATGGGTGTGCGCGCCCTTGCCGTCGACGCCGAGCCCGTCGAGCGTCGCGGTGTGGGCGGCGGTGAAATTACCGTCCGAGCCGCCGCCGGTGTGAACGTCGAGCAGCTCGAAACCGATCTCCGTGGCAACGGTCTTTGCATGTTCGTACAGCGAGGCGCCTGCATTGCTCTTCTCGTAAGGCGGACGATTGAGCCCGCCCGTGACCTTGACGGTGACGCCATCCGTCTTCGATGTCAGGGCGAGGATCCTGCCGACGAATTCATCCGCGTCCTTGAAGCTCGGCACGCGCAGATCGATTTCGGCATGGGCTTCTTCCGGCGTCACGTTGGGCCGCGTGCCGCCGCGCACCACCCCGACATTGACGGTGACGCCGCGCGCCAGATCGTTCATCGCTTCCAGCGCCAGGATGACATTGGCGAGCTCGCGGATCGCGCTGCGGCCATCCTGGGGCCGCGTGCCGGCATGCGCGGGCACGCCCTTGATGAACACTTCGAATCGCCCGACGCCCTTGCGGCCGGTGACGATCTTGCCACCGTCGCGGGCCGGCTCCGTCACCAGCACGTATTTCGCCTTGCGCCCTTCGGTCTCGATGAGTGCGCGAGAGGTGGGGCTGCCGATCTCCTCGTCGGAGGTGAACAGATGGGTGATGCCGAGCGGCGGGCGATCGGCCGTGGCACAAAGCGCGCGAAAGGCGTGATGGGCGATGTAGGCGCCGCCCTTCATGTCGTAGATGCCGGGACCGAACGCGCTGTCGCCTTCGACCTTGAACGGCAGGCGCTCGATGAATCCCATGGGATGAACGGTATCGAGGTGGCTCAGCACCAGGATGCCGGGCCGGTCCTGGCCCCAGGTCGAGCGCGCCACGAGATGATCGCCGCAGCCGTCGACGCCGGCGATGCGCTCCAGCGAGACAGGGAGATCGCGGTATTGCTCCGCGACCATCGAGACCAGCTTGTTGACCTGTTCAGGTGCGTCCGTTGGCGTCTCGACCTCCACCCAGCGGCGGATGCCATCGAGAATAGTTTGGGAATCGAACCAATTGGAGCTGGCCATGAGCGCATCTGTGCCTTTGAATCGCATCATCGAGGAGGACGCGCATCAAAGCGCGGCCGCAAATGACGACATAGGCCAGATTTGACGCAGTCTCAAATCGGATTGAGAGGGCGCGTCAGCGCTTGTCGGGGCCTTCGCGGGCCGCGATCTGCTCGACGAGATCGACGATCGAGCGGCGCATCTTCGAATCCGTGATTCGGGTGAACGCTTTGGTCAAAGCGAGTCCTTCGGAAGTTGCGAGGAAATCCGAGACGTAAGACGGCGATGCGCCTTCCGCGAAGCCGTCCGGCCCCGCCACGCCGCTCGGACCGCCCTCGAACAGGAAGGACACCGGCACCTGGAGAATTTCGGCAATTTGCTGGATGCGGCTCGCGCCGACCCGGTTTGTGCCCTTCTCGTATTTCTGCACTTGTTGGAAAGTCAGGCCCAAAGCTTCACCGAGCTTTTCCTGGCTCATGCCCAACATGATGCGGCGCATCCGCACGCGACTGCCGACATATTTGTCAACAGGGTTGGGCGCTTTCGACATTTCCTCAGCCCTCCAAACATCACCTTCGGCGCAATCAGGAATGCCTCAGGTGTAAGCAACGTCAAAATCAGACCCTGTTATTGGAAAACATTGCGGAGAAATTTAGCAATGCCCACTGTCTTTTGCAGCCGGTGCAGAATGAGGAGGCCGCGTGCAGTCTGTCAACCGTGGGACTACGGTTGTCAAAAGTTATCGGCCGCGGCTGCGTGATCAGGGGCGCCGCTTGGCAACACGTCGGCGGACCGCCAGAAACACGGCGAGCGCGACGAGCATGGCCGCGGGGACATCGCCCACGCGCGCATAGATGGTCGGCGGGATCGCGGCGGGCAGATTTGCATCCAAAACGCCTTCGATCCCGAGACCGAGGCTGGCGACGATGCGTCCCACCGGATCGATCACTGCGGAAACGCCGGTATTGGCGGAGCGAACCAGCGGCAATCCGAGCTCGATCGCGCGCATCCGCGCCTGTTCGAGGTGTTGGTAGGGGCCGGTCGAGATTCCGAACCAGCCGTCATTGGTGAGGTTCACGATCCAGCCCGGACGCTCATTGCGTCCAGCCACCTCGCCGGGAAAGATTGCTTCGTAGCAGATCAGCGGCAGCGCGGAGGGCGCGCCGGGGACCGCCAGCGCATGCCGCACGGTGCCGGGAATGAAGCCGCCGCGCACACGCGTGAGTTGCTCGAAACCGAGCTTCTCCATCAGACCCTGGTAGGGAAGAAACTCGCCGAACGGCACCAAATGCAGCTTGTCGTACATAGAGAGCACGCTGCCGTCGTGATCGATCACATAGATCGAATTATAGGCGCGGGTGATCGGCGTGCCCCGCGGCAGGTCGGGCGCGCGGACCGAGCCCGTGATCAGCACCGTGCCCTTGGGCAGAAGCTCCGCGATTTGCGCCATCGCATCGGCTTCGCGAGTGAGGAAGAACGGAAAGGCGGATTCCGGCCAGATCAGGATGGTGGCATCACGCACGCCGGTCGATCGCGGTCCGGAGGCGCGGTCCGACAAGGCCAGATATTTCTTCATCACCTCCGCCTTGGCGGCGTAGTTGAATTTCGCGTCCTGCTGGAGATCCGGCTGCATCAGGCGCAACTTGGTGCCGGCGACCATCGTGGTCGGATGCAGCGACAGGCGGATCGCGCCGAAGATACCCATGACAAGCAGGAGCGCCAGGGCCGCGGCCGGTGCGCGCCACGCCAGGCGGCGATCGGGCGTGCGGTCGATCAGCGCCGCGGGGCTCGCGAAGATCGCAACCGTCAGGAACGTCATGCCCCACAGGCCGATCAGCGACGCCGTTTGTGCCAGCGGCAGCGGCTCGGACAGCGCATAGCCGAACGCGTTCCAGGGAAAGCCGGTCAGGGCATGACCGCGCAGCCATTCGGTGATGGTGAGGCTTGCCGCGAGCGCAAGCACGCGCGTCGCGTTCTTGGTCCAGAGCAGGCGGGCGAGCGCAAAGCCCATTGCCGTGAAGATGGACAGATAGGCCGGCAGGCCCAGCACGGCGAACGGCGTCAGCCAGGCGAAGACATCGGCGTCGACGAAGAAGGCATAGCCGATCCAGTAGAGGCCGGGCACGAAATAGCCGAGCCCGAACCAGTACCCGGTCAGCGCCGCGGCGGGGACGCCGCGATATCGTCCCGCGCCGGCGCCGTCGATCAGCCAGACCAGCACCGGGAAGGTGATGAACAGCACCGGGAAGGCGTTGAACGGCGCCAGCGCCAGCACCGAGAGCGCACCGGCAGCCATCGCGACGAGCGCGCGCTTCCATCCCCAGGTCAGGATGATGGCAAGCGCGATCTGGCGAAATCGCTGGAAAGGGCTCACTGCGGACCGGTCCCGTCGCTGGGCGGCGGGGTGGGGGTGTCGCTGGCCGCCGGCTGGCTGCCATCCGGCGCGGCCTCGCGGCGCCGGCTCTCGCGCTGGGTGCGCGGTGCGGGACGCTCCTTCCGCGTCGAGATCCGCAGTCGCTTGACCCGGCGCGGATCGGCATCGAGCACCTCGATCTCGTAATGGCCGGGGCCCGAGATCACCTCGCCGCGCACCGGCAGGCGCCCGACGAAACTGACGAGATAGCCGCCCAGCGTCTCCACTTCCTCGCCGGCCTCGCCGGTGACGAAATCTTCGCCGATCACGGTGCGGACGTCGTCGAGGCTGGCGCGGGCATCCGCGATGAAGGCGTTGTCGGGCAGCCGCACGATCGAGGGCGGCTCGTCGCTGTCATGCTCGTCGTCGATCTCGCCGACGATCTGCTCGACGATGTCCTCGAGTGAGACCAGCCCGTCGCTGCCGCCATATTCGTCGACCACCAGCGCCAGATGGATGCGAGTGGCCTGCATCTGCGCGAGCAGGTCGATCGCCCGCATCGACGGCGGCACGTAGAGCAGCTTGCGGATGATGCGCGCTTCCTCGAGCGGCAGCGCGAGATCGACCGTACGCAGATCGAGCCCGGCCGGCAGCGGTTTCTTGCGCTTGGTTTTCGTGACCCCCGACACGCGCGCACGCGCGGTCATGAAGGCAAGCAGATCGCGGATATGGACGATGCCGACGGGATCGTCGAGCGTCTCGTTGTAGACCACAAGGCGCGAATGGCCGGCGCTCTCGAAGCGGTCCATCAACTCGCCGAGCGGGATGTCGCGCTTCACCGCGATGATGTCGGCGCGATGCACCATGACATCGGCGATGCGACGCTCGTGCAGGCCGAGGATGTTGCGCAGCATGGTGCGCTCGACCGTCGAGAAGCCGGTGTCGTCGGGCGTCGTGGCGTCGAGCACGACCTGGAGGTCGTCGCGTACCGAACCCGCCTTCCAGCCGAACAGGCTGCGAATGGCACGCAGCAGCCAGCCTTCCGCGGTCGGGCGCATCACCTCGCCTGAGGTCACCACGACCGGTAAATTGGCCGTGTTGCGCGGATTGTCGTGAATCGGGTCCGAATCCGGCATCTCAATGCGTCCCTGGGCGGTCGGCATAGGGATCGGGAATGCCGAGATGAGCCAGGATCTCTCGTTCGAGCGCTTCCATTTCCTCGGCGTCGTCTTCGTTTTCGTGGTCGTAGCCGACCAGATGCAGGAAACCGTGCACGGCGAGATGGCTCAAATGATGATCGAACGGCTTTTGTTCCTCGTCCGCCTCACGCCGCATGGTCTCGTAGGCGATCGCGATGTCGCCGAGCATGCGCGGCGCATCGCCCGGTTTCCATTCGCCTTCCGGCTGCAGCGCGGGAAACGACAGCACGTTGGTCGGCTTGTCGATGCCGCGCCAGTTGCTGTTCAGCGTGCGGATGCCGGCATCATCGGTCAGCATCACCGCCACTTCCGCCTCCGCAACGTCTTCGTCGACATTCTCGGCGGCGGCCGCCACGGCGCGCTGGATCACGGCTTCGGATTCGGGCTCCCGCTGCCAGCAATCGGCGACGACGAGGACCTCGGTGATGGGAAGATTGGGGTGTGACATTGTCCTTGTTCCGAACGAAGGGGCGCCGTGTCCGCGCCCATATGGTCCGGTTGCTGCCTCGTCAGGATTTACCGGCGGCCGGCCGCTGCGGCGCCCCTTCGTAGGCGGAGACGATCCGCGCCACGAGCTCGTGGCGGATCACGTCTTCGGCCTTGAAATGAACTTGCGCAATGCCTTCGACGCCGCTCAGCAGGCGCGTCGCTTCGGCGAGGCCCGAGGTCTGGCCGTTCGGCAAATCGATCTGCGAGGGATCGCCTGTCACGATCATGCGGCTATTCTCGCCGAGGCGGGTCAAAAACATCTTCATCTGCATCGACGTGGTGTTCTGCGCCTCGTCCAGGATGATGGCCGCGTTGGTCAGCGTGCGGCCGCGCATGAAGGCGAGCGGCGCGATCTCGATCTCGCCGGTCTGCAGCGCGCGCTCGACGATGCGCGCGTCCATCAGGTCATAGAGCGCGTCGTAGATCGGGCGAAGATAAGGATCGACCTTCTCGCGGAGATCGCCGGGCAAAAAGCCGAGCCGCTCGCCGGCTTCCACCGCCGGGCGGGACAGGATGATCTTGTCGACTTCCTTGCGCTCGAACAGTTGCGCGGCATGCGCGACCGCGAGCCAGGTCTTGCCGGTGCCGGCGGGGCCGATGCCGAACACCAGCTCGTGGCGCTTCAGCGCGCGGATGTAGGAATCCTGCGCCGCCGTGCGCGCGCGCACCGGGCGCTTGCGCAAATTGATGCTGTCGAAGGTGGATTTGGCTGACTTGGCGTCGAACTCGAACAGCGAGCCCTGCGCGATCACGGCACGGATCGCGCCCTCGACCTCGCCCTGGTCGAGGTCCTGTCCCTTCACGGCCTGGGCGTAGAGCGTCTCCAGCACGCGGCGCGCGGCATCGCAGCCGTCACGCGAGCCGCCGATGGTGATGTGATTGCCCTTGGAATCGACGACGACACCGAGCCGCCGTTCGATCTGTGCCAGATGCTGGCCGTAAGGGCCGACCAACGCGGATGCGGCGCGGTTGTCGTCGAAGTCGATGACGACCTGGGTCTCGGGCGGAACCTGCATGTCGCGGTCAAATTTGCGGCTGGGAGCGATGGAAGAAGGCGAATCCGATGCGCTTTTGGGCAAGGGTTCAGGCTCCAGTGGCGATGGGCGATAAAGCGGGCTCGTGCGCCATGGCGAGCTCGCCGAGGAAGCTGTAGCGTTCGAGGCTGTCGATCCGGACCGGCAGGATTTGTCCGATGATGTCGGGCGAGGCCATCACATGCGCGGGCTGGAGGAAGGCGGTCCGGCCGACGATCTGGCCATCCCTGCGGGCCGGACGCTCGAACAGCACATCGACGGTTGAGCCAATCGCAGCCTTGTTGAAGGCCGATTGCTGGCTGTCGATCAGTTCCTGGAGCCGCTCCAATCGCTGGTCCATCTCGGAGGGGGACACCGTCTCCTGCATATCCGCGGCCGGCGTTCCCGGCCGGGCGGAGTATTTGAACGAATACGCAGCAGCGTAGCCGATTTGCGTGACAAGCGCGAGGGTCGCGAGAAAATCTTGCTCGCTCTCGCCCGGGAAGCCGACGATGAAATCTGATGAGAAAGCAATGTCTTGGCGTGCGGACCGGAAACGGTCGATGACATCAAGATAATCATCGGCGGTATGTTTCCGGTTCATGGCGGCCAAAATCCGGTCCGAGCCCGACTGCACCGGCAGGTGCACGAACGGCATCAAGGCATCGAGATCGCGATGGGCTGCAATCAGACTGTCATCTACATCGCGGGGATGGCTGGTTGAATAGCGTAGCCGCGCGACGCCCGGAAGCGCCGCGAGGTGCTCCAGCAGCCTGCCGAGCGGCCAGCTTTTTCCGTCCGGCCCCTCGCCATGATAGGCGTTGACGTTCTGCCCGATCAGCGTGAGCTCGCGCACGCCGTTCTCAGTGAGCCGCTTTACGTCATCGACGATCTTTGCCACCGGCCGCGAGACTTCCGAGCCACGCGTGTAAGGCACGACGCAGAAGGTGCAGAACTTGTCGCAGCCTTCCTGCACCGTGACGAAAGCGGAAATGCCGCGGGCGCGGATCGCGCCGGGCTTGGGCTGCGCGAGGAAGCCGAACTTGTCCTCCGCAGGGAATTCGGTCTCGATGGCGCGGCCTTCATTGCCGGCGCGCTTCAGCAGCTGCGGCAAATGATGATAGCTCTGCGGTCCCACCACGACGTCGACCGCGGGCGCACGGCGCACGATCTCCTCGCCTTCGGCCTGTGCCACGCAGCCCGCGACCGCTATCTGCATGGTGCGCCCATCGCGCGCGGCGGCGTCCTTGGCGACGCGCAGGCGGCCGAGCTCCGAATAGACCTTTTCCGAGGCCTTCTCGCGGATATGGCAGGTATTGAGGATGACGAGGTCGGCGTCGTCAGCGCTGGCCGTCTCCACGAATCCTTCCGGGGCCAGCGTGTCCACCATGCGCTGGGCATCGTAGACGTTCATCTGGCAGCCATATGATTTGATGTGCAGCTTGCGCGGCGGCGTCATGGAACCCGGAAATGAGGTGGGAGGACCGCCCTCAGATATAGGCTGGGGCTGCGGAAATCCAGCGATTGGGGTCTTTTTGGTCGCATTCCGGGGCGCGGCGCAGTCGCGAACCCGGAATCCAGAGGTTTTGGCACGAGATTCCGAGTTCGATGCTGGCGCATCGCCCCGGAATGACGCCGAGAGGAGGGATTCAGCTCGCCAGGGTGTCCGCCGCGACCTGCCGGACCAGCTCCGGCAATTGCCGCATATCGTCGAACGTCAATCCGGCCCCGGCGGCTCGTAGTCTTTCCGCATGGCCTGGCGGGCAATGGCTACCACCGTGAAAGCCCAGCACGGTCATCCCGGCGGCATGCGCGCCGGTCACCCCGGGGACGCTGTCCTCGATCACAAGACACCGCTCCGGCGCGACATTCATCTGCGCGGCGGCGAACAGAAAGAGATCGGGCGCGGGCTTGCCGCGTGCGACCTGGCTCGCGGAAAAGATGTTCGGAGCGAGCAGATCGTAGAGACCGGCGCAGGTCAGGCCGTGGTGGATCTTCTCCGGCGTGCCGCTCGACGCAACGCATTTGGGCAAATCGATTGCGCCAATCGCTGCGGCCACATGGGTGATCGGCTGCAAATCGCTGGCATAGAATTGCAGCGTCGCCGCATTCACTTGGCTTTCGAGATCGTCGGGAAGATTGCGGCCGATCTCCTGTTCGACCATTCGCCGTGCGTCTTTCTCGGATACGCCGAGAAAGCGGACCAGCACCTGCTCCGATGTGATCGGATAGCCGTGCCTGGACAGCACATCCGCATGCGCGCGACAGGAGATCACCTCGCTGTCCACGAGCACGCCATCGCAATCGAAGATGACGAGATCGATCGCCACTTAACTTGTGGGTTTGTCGTCGTCGAGCGGGACGCAATAGAGCTCGAGCCGATGATCGACCAACTTGTAACCGAGCTTGCGGGCGATCTCCGCCTGGAGCTTCTCGATCTCCTCGGAGGTGAACTCGATCACCTTGCCGTCGCGCAGGTTGATGAGGTGGTCGTGATGGCTGTCGCGCATCTGCTCGTAGCGCGCGCGGCCTTCGCGGAAATCATGGCGCTCGATGATGCCCGCATCCTCGAACAGTTTGACGGTACGATACACCGTCGAGATCGAGATCTTGTCGTCGACCGCGACACAGCGGCGGTACAGTTCCTCGACGTCGGGATGATCGACCGCCTCCGCGAGCACGCGGGCGATGACACGGCGCTGCTCGGTCATGCGCATGCCGGTGGCGGCACAGCGCGCCTCGATGCCGGACGCCTTGGAAGCGGGGGAAGGTTTAAGACCAGTCATGTGATGTCCGCCTGACGGGGCGCTTTCTGCCATCAATGTTACGACAAGTCACGTCGCATCAGAAGTGCGTTCAATTGTTCCCCGTTCGGCTGCTTATAGTAGCGTTCGCGGCGTCCGACCACCATGAATCCGGTTCGGTCGTAGAGCCGCCGCGCCGGCTGGTTGTTTTCTTCGACTTCGAGAAATATTGTGCGGACGCCGCGTCCTGCCAGGTGGCCGAGATGGGTCATCAGCAGTGTGCGAGAGAGGCCGCGTCCGCGATGGGCCTGGTCGACCGCGATCGAGAGGATCTCCGCTTCGTCCGCGCCGATCCGCGACACCGCGAAGCCCACGGTGTTGCGGCCGAGGCGCAACCGGTGCACCAGCGTGTTGCGCTCGCTGAGCATGCTCTCGAACTCGCCTTCGCCCCAACCGCGCGCGAAGGAGGCGCCGTGGAGCTGCGCGAGCCGTGCAACGTCGCGCGCGACAGCCGGCTCGACGACGGGCGTCCCGCCGCGCCACCATTCCGAGAACCATTTCATCATGAGCTTGCGGCTTGTGCTGCAAGCGGCAGTTGTGCGGACGGCTTCGCGTCGGGCGCCCGCAGATAGAACGGCCGCGCCGGATTTGTCGCGGGATCGGCCGCGGCGCCAAGCCATGCGACCCAGCCGATGTCGGGCGCGGGCTGCGCGCCCACCGCGACCGGCTGCGGCATATCTTTAGGCCAGCGCTCGGCGAGGATGTTTGCGGCATTGCCGACCAGATGCGGCGCGCCGAATTGCGAAGCCGCGATCGCTTCGTCGATGGGAGCGACGCCCGGCCGCACCAGCTGACTGCCGTCACCGGCCACGATCTGGAAATAGACGTGGTCGTGCCGCGCGTCGATCGCCGAGATCACCGGCGCCGCTCCGCTCTGGCCGACGACGGCGGCGGCATAGGCCGACAAGGTGGTCAGGCCGACGGCGGGCCGCTTCGCAGCGAGCGCAAGGCCGCGGGCCGCCGAAATGCCGACGCGCAGGCCGGTGAAACTTCCGGGGCCCATGGTGACCGCGATGCGGTCGAGCGCGGTGAAGGCGAGATTGGCTGACTGCATCACGCGCGCGATCATCGGCATCAGCGCTTCGGCGTGGCCGCGCTTCATCAGAAGCTGCTCCTGTGCGAGGAGCTGGCCGGAATCGGTGTCGAGAACGGCAACCGCGCACGCTTCCAGCGCGGTATCGATGGCGAGGATCAGCATGGAACGATCGTAGCACCATCTGTCATGGAATACTCGCCATCATGGCCGGGCTTGTCCCGGCCATCCACGCCTTTGCGGACCAGCCTACATCGGTCGGACTTCGACCACGTCGGGGACGAAGTGCTTGAGCAGGTTCTGGATGCCGTGCTGGAGCGTCGCGGTCGATGACGGGCAGCCGGCGCAGGAGCCCTTCATGTTGAGATAGACGATACCGTCCTTGAAGCCGCGGAAAGTGATGTCGCCGCCGTCATTGGCGACCGCGGGGCGCACGCGGGTCTCGATCAGATCCTTGATCATGTCGACCGTCTCGGCATCGGCCTCGTCGAAGAATTCGTCCTCGTCGTCGAGATCGACATCGCTCGCGGCAGCACCGTCGGCGAGCAGCGGCGCGCCGGACATATAGTGCTCCATGATGGCGCCGAGGATCGCGGGCTTGAGCTGTTGCCATTCACCGTTCGCCTTGGTCACGGTGATGAAGTCCGATCCGTAGAACACGCCGGTCACACCGGGGACCTCGAACAGCTTTTCGGCGAGCGGCGAGCGTGCGGCCGATTCGCGGTTGGCAAATTCCATCGGTCCGCCGTCGACCACGACGCGGCCGGGAATGAACTTCAGCGTGGCGGGATTGGGAGTGGCTTCGGTTTGAATGAACATGGTTTTCTCCAGACGTCGCCGGTTCAAGGCCGGCGCGTGCTCTATCCACTAGCAGATGGCGACGGCGAACGCACGGTCAAGGGGTAAGCTGGCCGTTCACCTGTTATATCAGCGGGTTAGGGTGCCCGCTTCTCCCTCCGCAGACCAACGAGGCGAGGTGAAGGGCAACAGCCTAAGACAGCGAATCCACGCTCTGGTCGCTCAGCGCGCCGGAAATGACCGTCACCGGCACCGGGAACGTGCCGAGCGCGTGCGCGAGCAGCGAGACCAATGGCCCCGGGCCCTCCGCGCCCGGGTTCGCGGCGAGCACCAGCATGGCGATGTCGGGATCCTCGTCGATCACCGCCAGCAGCTGTTCCATGGCGGCGCCTTCCCGGATCACCCGTTCCGGGGTGATCGCGGCGATGCCGTTGGCGCGGCCGGCGGCACGGTCGAGCGCGGCTTCTGCCGCCTCCTGCGCCTCGGCGCGCATGATGTCGGCGACCCCCAGCCATTCCTGGCTCTGCTGTTCGGGCTCGATGATGCGGAGCATCACCACACCGCCGCCGGCGCGGATCGCCCAGCGGCTGGCGTAATAGACCGCGCGATCCCATTCGGCGGTGTCGTCGACGATGACGAGGCATTTGGGCTTGTGACCCGGCTCGAAGCAAAGTCGCTTGCTGGTCATGCATGTCCCGGAATGTGCACGACCTGCATGCTGCCACACTCCCTCTCGCTTTGGGAGGGGGAAGCGGCCGGCGTCGTGGCGCCGGCCAAGTTTCGCGAACGCGCCTTAGCGTGGGCGAATGAAGCCGACGATGTCCTTCGAGAGCTTCATGGTTTCGTCGGCGATGGCGCGGGCCCGGTCGGCACCATCGTTCAAGGTCGCGTCGATATGGTCGGGATCGGCGACGAGGCGCTTCATCTCGCCGGCGATTGGCGCGAGTTTCGTCACGCACAGCTCCGCCAGCGCGTTCTTGAAGCTGGAGAACTGGCCGCCGCCGAACTCGCGCAGCACGTCGGCCTTGGCGCGGCCCGAGAGCGCGGCAAAGATGCCGACGAGATTATCGGCCTCGGGGCGACCTTTCAGGCCCTTTTCCTCAGACGGCAGCGGTTCCGGATCGGTCTTCGCCTTGCGGATCTTCTGCGCGATGGTGTCAGCATCGTCGGTCAGGTTGATGCGCGAATTGTCGGAAGCATCCGACTTCGACATCTTCTTGGTGCCGTCGCGCAAGCTCATCACGCGCGTCGCCGGGCCCGTGATCAAGGGTTCCGGCAGCGGGAAGAACAGACCGTCATTGGCCCCCTGCGCGCGGATGGAATCGCCGAAATCATTGTTGAACTTCTGCGCGATGTCGCGCGAGAGCTCGAGATGCTGCTTCTGGTCCTCGCCGACCGGAACGTGGGTGGCGCGGTAAAGCAGGATGTCGGCGGCCATCAACACCGGATAGTCGAACAGCCCGACGGACGCGTTCTCGCGGTCCTTGCCGGCCTTCTCCTTGAACTGGGTCATGCGGCCCAGCCAGCCCATGCGCGCGACGCAGTTGAAGATCCAGGCGAGCTCGGCGTGGCCCGAGACCTGGCTCTGGTTGAACACGATGTGCTTCTTCGGATCGATGCCGCTGGCGATGAACGCCGCGGTCACCTCGCGGGTGTTGCGCGCGAGCTCGACCGGTCCACCCCAGACATCCACGCCCTGCGTGATCGCGTGCATGTCGACGACGCAATAGATGCAGTTGTGGGTTTCCTGCATCTTCACGAAGTTGACGATCGCGCCGAGGTAATTGCCGAGGTGCAGATTGCCCGTCGGCTGGACGCCCGAAAAAACCCGTTCAACGAATGGCATGGTTAGCTGTCCTGGCAAGCTTTCCTGGAGATAATCGGGCGTCGTTTCCAACAGCGGCGCTGCCCCGTCAAGGGGATTTCGCTGACCTCAGGCGCCGGGATCGGGCTGGGCGGGGCGCTTCAAGGCAGCGGCCGCCTCGCGCCAGGACGCGACGCCGAGGATTTGCAGGAGCAAGCCATAGACGAGAATTCCGGCGGCGATCTGTGATCCCAGCGCAATGAAGCGGATGAGCCCATGGGCCTCCGAAGGCAAGAGGCCCGCCGTCAGCCACAGCAGGCCGGCCATGACGAGCGCGGCGAGCACGATCCGCGGCAGCCGGTTGCGGGCGGCGGCATCGACCGAGAAGCCGAATTCACTGTTGCCTTTCCGGAGCAGCGAGATCGCACTGCTCCAGGCGCCGGCGGCAATGCTGGCAGCGATCCCGCTCGCGCCGAAGAAATGACCGAGCAGGACCGCGAGCGCGACCGCGACCACGAACCCTTTGGCAGTCGCAAGCAGCGGCGTCATCGTGTCGCCGCGGGCAAAATAGGCTGGCGAGAGCGCCTTGATCAGCACATGCGCCGGCAGTCCCAGCGCCAGCCACATCAGGGCGCACGCCGTGGCCGCACTGTCCTCCGCGCCAAAGGCGCCATGCTCGAACAGCAGCCGCACGATCGGCTCCGCCAGCACGATCAGGCCGAGCGTCGCCGGTAATGCCAGCCCGGTCGCGAGTTCCAGCGCGCGCGATTCGGCATGCGCAACCGCGTCACGGTCACCGCTCCTCACCGCGTGCGTCAGCTCCGGCACCAGCACCGTACCCATGGCGACGCCGACAATACCAAGCGGCAGCTCGATCAGGCGGTTGGCGAAATAGAGCCAGGAGACCGCGGCGGGCGTGGCGGAGGCGATGATCGCACCGGCCACCATCAGCCATTGCGGGCCGGAGCTCGCGATCATGCCCGGGATCGCCTTGGCGAAGAAGCCGCGCATGTCCTTGTCGAAGCTCACGCGCAGCGGGTTCGCCAGACGCGCACTTCGCTGCGACAGCAGCATCAGGAGCTGCAGCAGGCCGGCGATGCCGACGGTGGCCGCCAGCATCCACGCGGCGAAGGTTGCATCGGCGTGCCCCAGCAGGAGTGCTGCGATCGCGGCGATCAGCGCGATGTTGAACAGCAGCGGTGAGAACGCGGTGAGTGCGAAGCGCCCCTGCGCGTTGAGCAGGCCCATCAGTACCGTGACGGGTCCCGCGAAGGCGAGATAGGGCAGCATCAGCCGCGCATTCTGGACGGCGAGATCGAGCGATGCGCTGCCGACGAAGCCCGGCGCGATGATCATGATGATCAGCGGCATCAGAAGTGCAATCACGACCGAGATTGCGATCAGGCCCGCGCTCACGGTGCCGAGCACGCGTCCCGCGAACGCCGCCGCAGCCGCCTCGCCTTCGCGGTCACGAACGCGCAGCCAGGCCGGGATCAGTGCCGCATTCAAGGCGCCCTCGCTGAGCAGGCGCCGCACCACATTGACGAGCTGAAATGCCGCCAGAAACGCGTCCGCCACGGCACCGGTGCCGAGCAGCGCCGCGATCAGGGAATCGCGTGCAAAGCCCAGCAGCCGTGAAGCCAGTGTCCCCGTCGAGACGGTCAGGAAGGAGCGGATCATCGGAACTGCATAATACCGTTGCTTGCCCGCGGAGGGCCGGCCGTGATAGGCCGCGAGCCAGATTTCAGACCGACAGGAAGCGGATTTCCGCGGGTATCGCAATCCGCCAAACAGGATCAAGGTGAATGGCTGACGTGAAATATGACGTTCTCGGCATCGGCAACGCGCTGTTCGACGTGCTGGTCAAGACCGACGAAGCCTTTCTGGGCAAGCACGGCATGACCAAGGGCAGCATGTCCCTGATCGACGAGGCGCGGGCCGCCGCCATCTACAAGGACATGGGCCCGGCGACGGAAGTTTCCGGCGGTTCGGCTGCCAACACCATCGTCGGCATCGGCAGCCTTGGCGCGCGTGCCGCCTATGTCGGCAAGGTCAAGGACGACCAGATCGGCAAGCTCTACGTCCACGACATCCGCGCGGCCGGCGTCGCCTTCAACACGCCCGCGGCGAAGGACGGCCCTGCGACCGGCTGCTCCTACATCCTGGTGACCGATGACGGCGAGCGCACCATGAACACCTATCTCGGCGCCGCGCAGGATTTGTCGCCCGCCGACATCGACCCGGCCGAGATCGCCGCGGCCGGCATCGTCTACCTCGAGGGCTATCTCTGGGACCCCAAGAACGCCAAGGACGCCTTCGTCAAGGCGGCCAAGATCGCCCATGATGCCAGGCGCAAGGTGGCGCTGACATTATCGGATTCCTTCTGCGTCGATCGTTATCGCGACGAATTCCTGGGGCTGATGCGCAACGGCACCGTCGATATCGTGTTCGCCAACGAGTCCGAGCTGCATTCGCTCTACCAGACCTCGGACTTCGACACGGCGCTCAAGCAATTGCGCAACGACGTCAATCTCGGCGTGGTCACCCGCAGCGAAAAGGGCTGCATGGTGGTTTCGGCTGAAGACGCCGTCGCAGCGCCGGCGTCTCCGATCGCGAAACTCGTGGACACCACCGGCGCCGGCGACCTCTTCGCTGCCGGCTTCCTGTTCGGTCTGGCGCGCAACCTGCCCTACAAGCAGTGCGGCGAGCTCGGCGCGCTCGCGGCCGCCGAAGTGATTCAGCACATCGGCGCGCGTCCGCAGGTGTCGCTGAAGGAACTGGCTGAGCAGCGCGGGTTGACTGTTTAAGGTGGACTCTCTCTCTCACCCGTCATTGCGAGGAGCGCAGCGACGAAGCAATCCAGACTGCCTCTGCGGAAAGATTCTGGATTGCTTCGCTGCGCTCGCAATGACGATTGAGTTGGCAACCTACGCAGTCTTCGCGGCCTTCAGTCCAAGCCGTTGCTCCACCTCGTCGCGCATCAGGAATTTCTGGATCTTTCCGGTCACGGTCATCGGAAACTCGTCGACGAATTCCACGTATCGCGGAATCTTGTTGTGGGCGATCTGGCCGTCGCAGAAGGCGCGCACCTCTTCCATCGTCAGCGTCTCGCCGGACCTGACCCGGATCCAGGCGCAGAGCTCCTCGCCATAGCGGGTATCCGCAACGCCGAAGATCTGCACGTCCTGAATCTTGGGGTGCCGATAGAGAAATTCCTCGATCTCGCGTGGATAGAGGTTCTCGCCGCCGCGGATCACCATGTCCTTGATGCGGCCGACGATGTTGCAATAACCCTCGTCGTCGATGATGGCGATGTCGCCGGTATGCATCCAGCCATTGGCGTCGAGCACATCCGCGGTCTTCTCCGGCTCCTCCCAATAGCCCAGCATCACGCTGTAGCCACGGGTGCAGAGCTCGCCCCGTTCGCCGCGCTTGACGATCTTGCCGTCGAGATCGACGACCTTGACCTCGACATGCGGATGGATTCGCCCGACCGTCGAGACGCGGCGATCGAGCGGATCGTCGACGGCGCTCTGGAAGCTGACCGGGCTCGTCTCGGTCATGCCATAGGCGATCGTGACCTCGCCCATGTTCATCTCGCTATTGACGCGCTTCATCACCTCGATCGGGCAGGGTGCACCGGCCATGATGCCGGTGCGCAACGATGTCAGATTGAAGTTCGAGAATTCGCTGTGGTCGAGTTCGGCGATGAACATCGTCGGCACACCGTACAGCGCGGTGCATTTTTCCTGCTCGATCGTCCGCAGCGTCGCGAGCGGATCAAACCCCTCGCCGGGATAGACCATGGTCGCGCCGAGCGTGACGGAGGCGAGATTGCCCATCACCATGCCGAAGCAATGATAGAGCGGCACCGGAATGCAGATGCGGTCCGCTTCGGTCAGGCGCATGGCGCGCCCGACGAAATAGCCGTTGTTGAGAATGTTGTGATGGGTCAGCGTCACGCCCTTGGGCGATCCCGTCGTTCCACTGGTGAACTGGATGTTGACGGCATCGTCGAATTGCAGGGAGGCCCCGAGCGCGGCGAGTTGCTCGCGGTGCAGCGTTCCGCCCATGCCGGCGACCTCGTCGAACGGGATCGTGCCCGGGCAGGCGGGGCCGCCGATCTGGATCACGATGCGCAAGGCCGGCAGCCGCGCGGCGCGCAATTGCCCGGGCTTGGCGCTCGCAAGCTCCGGCAACAGCGTGTTGAGCATGTCCATGTAGTTGCTGGTCTTGAACGCCGTCGCGGTGACGATGGCGCTGCATCCGACCTTGTGAAGCGCGAATTCCAGCTCGCTCAGCCGGTAGGCCGGATTGATCGTCACCAGGATGAGGCCCGCCTTGGCGGCGGCGAATTGGGTCAGCGTCCATTCCGGCCGGTTCAGCGACCAGATGCCGATCCGTGCGCCGCGTTCGAGGCCGAGCGCGACAAAGCCGGCGGCGAGCGCGTCGACCCGCGCGGCAAGTTCCTTCCATGTCCACCTCACGCCGTGGCTGGGCGAGACCAGCGCCTCGCGATCGCCCCAGCGCCGCGCGGCCTGGTCGAGGCTGCGGCCGATCGTGTCGCCGAGCAGCGGCGTGTCGGAGATGCCGCAAACGTAACTGTCGGCTTTGTCTGCCAAGATCATGTCCTCCAGTCAGGTGCGCGGACGGCCGGGACAACAAGCCCGGCCGTGACGCGTCGTGAGAATAAGGCGCGCCTCAGGCCGCCTTCTGCCCGCTGCCGGCATCGAGCCCGGCATAGACGCCGCGCTCGAAGCCGGCAAAAGCCTCGAGACACTTTGCGTCGGCGAATGGCAGCAGCTGCATCAGGATCACGCCGGTGACGTCGCGCGCCGGGTCGATCCAGTAATAGGTGTTGGCGAGGCCCGCCCAGGCGAGGCTGCCCGCGCTGCGGCCCTCGGCGGTCTTGGCGGTGTTGATCATGAAGCTGAGGCCCCACTTCTTCACCTGCTCCGGATAGAGATCGACGTCATTGGTGTACATCGGCGCCGCCGTGGTCATCTTGCCCATGGCGAGATCGCCGATGTGGTTCTGCCCCATCGTCGCGATGGTCTCGGCCTTCAGCACCTGATTGCCGTTGCCGCGGCCCTTGTTGAGGATCATCTGGGTAAACCTGATATAATCGGCCGCGGTCGAATAAAGGCCGCCGCCACCCATATGGAATTCCGGCTCCTGTTCGAGCTCGAACGGGATCGCGGCGAGCTGGCCATCCTCGCCACGCGCATGCATGCCGACCAGGCGCTTGCGCATGTCGGCGGTGATCTTGAAAGCGGTATCGCTCATGCCGAGCGGTGCGAACAGATTGTCGCGCAGATAGGCATCGAGGCGCTTGCCGCTGACGGCTTCCACCGCCTTGCCGACGAAATCGATATTGGTGCCGTATTCCCAGCGCGTGCCGGGGTCGGTCGTAATAGGCGTCTTCAATGCCGCGTTCTGGCAGGTGGTGATGGCGGGGATGCCGTTCTTGTCCAGATAGACCGCGAGATCGCCGTTCCACATGTTGTAGCAGAAGCCTGCCGTGTGGGTCATGAGCTGGCGCAGCGTGATCGGCCCCTTGGCCGGCCGCAGCTTGGCCTCGCCCCTGGCGTCAAAGCCTTCGAGCACCTGCGGCTTGGCGAGATCAGGCAACACCTCGCCGATCGGCGCATCCAGCGACAGCTTGCCCTGTTCGACGAGCTGCATCGCGCCCGCTGATGTCACCGCCTTCGTCATCGATGCGATCCAGAACACGCTGTCGGCGGTCATCGCATCCGGCTTGGACAGGTCGCGTTTGCCGAACGCGCCCTGATACAGCACGTCGGTACCGCTGGCAGCAATGGCGACGACGCCGGGAATCTCTCCGGCTTCGCTCTTCTGGCGCAGAATCTGATCGATCTCAGCTTTGCCTTGCATACGCGTTTCCTCCGGTTTGATTATTGTTGGAAGCGATCGATTGTCCTCCCGCGTCCGCCGCCCGGCAAGCACATCCGCGTACCTGCCGCGGTCGCGATGTCGTGACTTGACGGTCCGTCACCCACGCAGGACGACAATAGGCCGAACCGCAACACGCAGTCACAATCTTCGGTGGATGTCCGCAACCAGCCGTGCCCTTGGATGGGCCTGGGCGAAATGTTTCGAAAGTTTTCGAGCACTTGAAACATTTTGTGAGTTGTGGCGTTCAGCACCGGGCCCAATCGCGGGCAAACGTTAAGACTTGATGCAAATTTGGCGGCCGCCCACCGGCCGCCAGGGGGACCTCAGATGATTTCGACCTGGAGCGAATGGAAGCGCTATCCCCGTGCCGGACGGGGCGAAAACCTGGAAGCGCCGATCGCGCCTGGGATCTATGAGGTCCGCATCGCCGGCACCGGTGCGCTCTATTCGTTCGGCGCGGTCGACAATCTGGCGCAGGCGCTTGCGCTGCTGCCGGTCGGCTCGAAGTCCTGGTTCGGCCGCCGCAACGCGTCCGACGTCCCCGATCTCGAATACCGGACCTGCGCGACCTCCTCCAAGGCCGACGCCAAGGCGGCCGCCGAGCGCATGATCGGGCGGCGCGAGACCTATCTGAGCGGCGCGGCGTAAGGACGCGCCGCTCCTAGCCTGGCTCCCAGCAGATGTGCGTTGCGGGACGGTGCATTGCGCGCCGCTTCTCCCTATATTCCGGCCGAACCGGAACAGCCCGCAAAAGCCCCGCAGGAGCAACGCCATGACCCCGTCCGCCGCCGCACGTGCCCAGCACGCCACGTCCAATTTGCGCGACCGGTTGAAGGACCCGTCGCTTCTGAAGGAGGCCTGCTACATCGACGGCGCCTGGGTCGGCTCGCCGGTCTTCGCGGTCAACAATCCCGCCACCGGCGTCGAGCTTGCAAAGGTTCCGCAGCTCTCCGCGGATGATGCCACCAGGGCCGTCGAAGCAGCCGAACGCGCCTTCCCGGGCTGGGCCAAGCACACCGCCAAGCAGCGCTCCAATATCTTGCGCAAATGGTTCGAGCTGATCATCGCCAATCGCGAGGACCTCGCGCTGATCCTCACCTCTGAGCAGGGCAAGCCGCTCAGTGAAGCGCTCGGCGAGGTCGACATCGGCGGCGCCTATGTCGAATTTTTCGCCGAGGAAGCCCGCCGCGTCTATGGCGAGACCATTCCGACGCAGCGGCCGGATGCGCGCTTGCTCGCGATCAAGCAGCCGATCGGCGTCTGCGGCGCGATCACGCCGTGGAATTTCCCGAACTCGATGATCACACGAAAGGTTTCGCCGGCGCTTGCGGCCGGCTGCACCGTGGTGCTCAAGCCCGCCAATGAAACGCCGCTGTCGGCGCTGGCGCTTGCCGCGCTCGCGGAGAAAGCCGGCGTGCCCAAGGGGGTGTTCAACATCATCACCGGCGATGCCGCGCCGATCGGCAAGGTGCTGTGCGAGCATCCGGCCGTGCGTTTCGTCGGCTTCACCGGCTCGACTGCGGTCGGCAAGATTCTCTACCGGCAGGCCTCCGTCGGCGTGAAGCGGCTCGGCCTCGAGCTCGGCGGCAACGCGCCGTTCATCGTGTTCGACGACGCCGATATCGATGCGGCGGTCGAAGGCGCCATCGTCTCGAAATACCGTAACATGGGCCAGACCTGCGTCTGCGCCAACCGCATCTACGCCCAGGACAAGATCTACGACGAGTTCGTGCAGAAGCTGTCGAAGAAGGTCGCGGCGATGAAGATCGGCGACGGTACGGAAACCGGCGTCACGCAAGGCCCGCTGATCAATTTGAAAGCGGTCGACAAGGTCGAGCGCCACATTGCGGACGCCGTGAAGCGCGGCGCCAAGGTCGTCACCGGCGGCAAGCGCAGCGAGCTCGGACGCTCGTTCTTCGAGCCGACGGTGCTCTCCGACGTCAAGCCGGACTCGCTGGTGGCGCAAGAGGAAACCTTCGGCCCGCTCGCGCCGGTGATCCGCTTCAAGGACGAGGCCGACGTGATCGCGATGTGCAACGCCTCGCCGTTCGGGCTCGCCTCCTACTTCTACTCCCGCGATCTCGGCCGCGTCTGGCGCGTCGCCGAAGCGCTGGAGTCGGGCATGGTCGGCGTCAACACCGGCCTGATCACGACCGAAGTCGCGCCCTTCGGCGGCGTCAAGGAAAGCGGCCTCGGCCGCGAAGGCTCGCATCACGGCATGGAAGAATATGTCGAGATCAAATACGTGATGATGGCGGGGGTGTAAGGGCTCGCCATCATTCCTCCACGTCATTGCGAGCGAAGCGAAGCAATCCAGAATCTTTCCACCGAGACAGTCTGGATTGCTTCGTCGCAAGAGCTCCTCGCAATGACGAAGCTACGCGCTAATCACCGCCTCAACACCGCGATCGTCCGGTTCGCAAAGGTCAGCCGCTCGGCCATCACCGAAACGAAATAGGTCAGCAGCTTGTGGCTGAGTGCGGGATCCTCGACCTTGATCGCGTCGAACTGGTGCGTATTCAGCACGTAGAGCACGCTGTCGACTTCGGCCTGGATGGTGGCGCTGCGCGGTGTCTGTGACACCAGCCCCATCTCGCCGATCGTGGTGTAACGGCCGAGGCTGCGCACGCGCGTGGTGCGGTCGTCGTCGGCAGGAATCATGATACCGACGCGGCCCTCGAGGATGAAATGCATGGAATCGGCGGGATCGCCGGCTTGCACGATGACCTCGCCGGCTTCGACCTCGATGCGCTGGCAGCGGCGGATCAGTTCGTCGGCGCCATCCTCGCTGCCAAGCATTCGCGTGAACCAGTCGCGCAGGCTGGCTTCTTCCTGCGCCAGCTCCTGATGCTGCGAGATGAGCTCGTTCTCGCACCATTCCAGCGCGCGATCGAGCTCGGGGATGATGGTGACGCCCTCGCCGACGAAGTCGCTGGAGCGCAGCACCTTCTCGGCCGCAGCCGACAGATGCACCAGGATCAGCTCGACGCCGAGTTCGCCAGCGCTGCGCTTGATCTGGGCGAAGCTATAGGCAGCCGATGAATCGACGCCGGTGACGAGCTTGAAGTCGAACAGCAGATAGCGACATTCGGGGCGCTCCTGAAGCAGCCGCTTGACGTGCTGGTAGAGCCGGTTGGCGGAGCCGAAGAACAGATAGCTCTGGAGATTGAGTCCCTGGATCTTGCCGCCATGGGCCAGCAGCACGTCCTGATCGTCGCGCGAGCGGTCGAGCGAGGAGCGGTACTCCGAGCCGTCGAAACTGTACTTGATCGATTCGACCCGCGCGGCGCTGAACGCAAACGTCGCGCAGCCGATGATGACCCCGATCAGGATGCCCGGCACAAAACCCCAGGCGACGATGATCGCGATGATGGTGATCAGCGACAGATATTCCAGCTTCGACAGCCGCTTGCGCGACTCGACGATCCATTTGTGCAGCTGGTCGGCGCCGAGATAGAGCAACAGGCCGCCGAGCACGAATTTGGGGATGAAGCCAAGCAGCTCGGGTGCGACGGCGAGCACCAGCAGCGACAGCGCTGCGGCCGTGAGGCCGGACAGGCGCCCGCGGCCGCCGCTGGAGAAATTAAGCATCGAGCGGCTGGTCGAGCTGCAGCCGGGATAGCCGCCCAGCATGCCGGTCAGGATATTGGCGGCGCCGGTGACGTTCAGCTCAGATTCCAGATTGGCTTCGCGATGCGTGGCCACCTCGATGCCGGTGGTGTTGAACAGCGTGCTCGAGGCCGTGACGAAGATGACGGCGACGACATTGCCAAGCAGGTCCGGGATGGCAAACCAGGGATATCGGGCGAGATCGTCGCTGTGCCAGGGCAGCATGAAGACCGCTTGCGGCGGGGACTGAAAGGTCCAGCCCAACGTGCGCGCGTCGTCGAAGGAAACGCCGGTGATCCAGAATGCCAGATGCGCGGTGAGCACGCCGCCGACCAGGATGATCGGCAGTCCGAACGGGCTGCGCGAGCGGTGCCAGGTGAGATACAGCACCAGGGCCATCGCGCAGGCGGCACCCAGCTCCAGCAGGATGGTGCGGTTGGCGAAGTGCGACAGTGTCGCGAATTGCAGGGGATGGTCGGTGATCACCCGGACCGCACCCATGACGATGAGAAGTCCGGTTGCGCCGAGGAAGCCGCCGACCACCGGATAAGGCACGTAGCGGATGGCGCGGCCAAGCCGGGTCAGGCCCAGTCCACACAGCACCAATCCTGTCAGCATCGTCGACAGGCCGAGCGTGATCAGGACCGGGGACAGCAACGGCGCTGACAGGTTCGCCGTCTCGATGCGTTCGACCACGGAGGCCGCCAGGATACCCGTCACCGCCGCGGTCGAGCTGTCGGGGGCTGCAATCGCGAAGGGCA
Source organism: Bradyrhizobium sp. JR4.1 (assembly GCF_040548605.1). Taxonomy (NCBI): domain Bacteria; kingdom Pseudomonadati; phylum Pseudomonadota; class Alphaproteobacteria; order Hyphomicrobiales; family Nitrobacteraceae; genus Bradyrhizobium; species Bradyrhizobium sp. JR4.1. The sequence continues at coordinate 837,746 of NZ_JBEPRY010000001.1, read as the reverse complement.
GGGAGCTGCCGAGCGCGACGACGGCCGCAAGCACCGCAGAGCTGACGAAGGTTGCCGTGATGCCGTAGGACAGATAGGGCGACAACGGCCCCGCGAAGATCAGCAGCGAGTAGGACAGTCCGAATGTGACGGTCAGGACGCTGGCGGCGCTCCCGCCCAATATATCATTCAGCGCGCGCTTGAGAGCCGGATTAAGCCCGGTCGACGGAGTGAAGCCAATCGCTGGATCTGTCACGCCGTGACACTCGCTCGTGAATATTCCCCTCCGAGAGGTAGACGACTGCGAGCCTGGCGCAACAGGATTCTTGCAAGCCGGATGGAAGAAACCGAGGCGCCTACCATTCGGCGTCGTCCTGGCGAAAGCCCGGACCCATTACCCCAGGGAGCAGTTTGGCGAAGACTGTGCGTTCGGGATTTGCACCGAACGCACGCGATAGACCTCGCGGTATGGGTCCTGGCTTTCGCCAGGACGACGCCGGGAGGCATCGAGCCGGCCGGCAATGAGGGAGCGAGAGGCGCCGAGTGGGGCTAGATCTTCAAATCCTGCCCCGTCACCCGGCGATATGCTTCCAGATATCGCTTGCTGGTCGCGTCCACCACGCTTGCCGGCAAAGGCGGCGGCGGGGCGTCGCCATTCCAGCGGCCGGCGCGGCGTTCGACGTCGAGATAGTCGCGCAGCGGCTGCTTGTCGAAGCTCGCCTGCGGCTGGCCGGGCTTGTAGGCGTCGACGGCCCAGAATCGCGAGGAGTCCGGCGTCATGACTTCGTCGATCAGGATGATGCGGCCGTCCTTGTCGCGGCCGAATTCGAACTTGGTGTCGGCGATGATGATGCCCTGCTCGCGGGCGAGCTCCTCGCCGAGCGTGTAGATCGCGCGCGTCATGCTCTCGAGCGTGTAGGCCGTCTCATCGCCGACGACCTCGCGCATCTTCGCGATGGTGATGTTCTCGTCATGGCCGGTCTCGGCTTTGGTCGCCGGGCTGAAGATCGAAGGCTCCAGCTTCTCGCTTTCGACAAGGCCTGCTTTCAGCTTCTCGCCGGCCAGCGTCCCGCTTGCTGCATATTCCTTCCAGGCCGAGCCCGAGAGATAACCGCGGATCACGCATTCGATCGGAAATACCGTAGTGCGGCGGCACAGCATGGCGCGGCCGAGAATTTCGGCGCGATGCGGCTTCAAGGCCGGCACAGCGGCGATGATCTCGTCGGTGTCGGCGCTGATCATGTGATGCGGCACCACGCCTTCGAGCTCGCCAAACCAGAAGGCGCTGATTTGCGTCAGCACCGCGCCCTTCATCGGAATGGTCTCGCCCATCACGACGTCGAAGGCGCTGATGCGGTCGGTGGTGACGAGCAGCAGGCGGTCGTCGTCGACGGCGTAGATATCGCGCACCTTGCCGCGCCCGATCTTAGGCAGGGGCAGGTCGCTGGAGAGCATGGCGGTCATCGGCAGAACTTTCGGAGCAAGGCCTTGCGACAGGATATCCGGCCGCGCCTGATCGCGCGACCGGAAACCGGGATAGCCTATTCCGGCAGCGGAATGAACTCATGTTCCTGCGGAACCGCGGCGAAGCGGCCGGTTTTCCAGTCCTGCTTGGCCTGCTCGATCCGCTCCTTGCTGGAGGAGACGAAATTCCACCAGATGTGGCGCGGGCCCTCCAGGGCGTCGCCGCCCAGAAACATCATCCGCGTGGCCTTGAGCGCCCTCACCGTGATGCGGTCGCCCGGACGGAAGATTAGCAGTCGCGGCCCCTCATAGCGCTCGTTCGCGATCTCGACCTCGCCATCGACGACGTAGATGGCGCGCTCCTCGTGATCGGGATCGAGCGGCACGATCGCGCCCGCGACCGCCGTGACCTCGGTATAGAACCAGGGCGACACCATCGAAACAGGCGAGGTGACGCCGAAGGCCGAGCCCGCGATCACCTTCGCGGTGAAGTCGCGCTCGGAGACCATCGGCAGGTCACCCGCGCCGTAGTGCTGGAACGACGGTGCGATCTCTTCCGATCCGGCCGGCAGCGCGATCCAGCTTTGCAGGCCCAGCATCTTCTGCCCCGAGGCGCGCTGCACATCCGGCGTGCGCTCGGAATGCGCGATGCCGCGGCCGGCTGTCATCAAATTCATCGCGCCGGGCTGGATCTCCTGGATGTTGCCCTCGCTGTCGCGATGCATGATCGCGCCGTCGAACAGATAGGTGACGGTAGCAAGCCCGATATGCGGGTGCGGCCGTACGTCCATGCCCTTGCCGGAGACGAATTGCACCGGCCCGAAATGATCGAAGAAGATGAAGGGTCCGACCATCTGCCGCTTGCCGTGCGGCAGCGCGCGCCGCACCGCGAAGCCGTCGCCGAGATCGCGCGTGCGCGGCACGATGACGAGATCGAGCGCATCGCAGGACATGGGATCGCCGAGCACGGGATCGTTCGAGGGTTGCCAGCTCATGGTAGGGCTCCTTTTGGCTTTTTCGAGCTAAATCGTAGCAGGATTTCGTGCGGCCGTCGCGGCTAAGCCTGGGCCACACACTCCGCCGTCATCGCCCGCGAAAGCGGGCGATCCAGTACGCCGCGGCCTATCGGTTCGATCACTGCCGTCTCGGCGTACTGGATCGTCCGGTCAAGCCGGACGATGACAGCTGTGGTGCGGATGGTGCTTGAAAACATACGCCTGACGAAGGATGTTTGGCTGATGTCAACCGCGACCCATCGCATCACCCGATGACCCTTGCCGCAACCGAGCTCGCCTTTCGCGCCGCCGCCGTGGCGCTGCTGCTGGTGCTGGCAGCGTCATTGCTCTCGGATTTCCGCAATGTGCTGGCAGCCCGGCTCGGTGCAGCCTTTGCGCTCGGCTCGGCCGCGCATGCTGTGAGCTATTCCGTCGGAACTTCATCGCTGGTCCCGGCATGGCATGCGCCGCTGATCGCGGTGTCGACCGGCAATATCGTGGTGTTCTGGCTGTTCACGCGCGCATTGTTCGACGATGAGTTTCGCCTGCGCCGGTGGCACGGATTGACCTGGGGGTTGGTGACAGCGTTCAGCTTCGTCAGTTGTCTCTGGATCGCACCCGGCGGACATGTCCGGTTCGCCGTCACCGCGGTGAACCTGATTGTGCTCGGCTTCATTGCGCTCGCGATCATGCAGACCATCGGCTCATGGTCGGCCGATCTGGTCGAGCGCCGCCGCCGTGTTCGCATCTTCATCGTCTGTGCTGCCGCGCTCTATGGCGGATTGAACGCGCTGCTCCAGATCCTCGTCGTCGGCAGCGACGTCGGCGATGTCGCCAACACCGTCAATACAGGCGTGCTCGCCAGCATCGTCGCGGCCATCGTCTATGCGATGATGCGGGTGGACGGCGCCGACCTGTTTCCAGCCGCCGCGGAGGCTGCGCCGGCGATCGCGGCGAGCCAGCCTGTGGGCGAGGACGCCGCCGCCGACCAAAAGCTGATCGACGCCCTGATGCGGCTGATGGCGCACGAGCGGATCTATCGCCAGGAGAACATCAGCATCGGCGTGCTCGCGGGCCGGCTGAAAATTCCCGAATACCGGCTCCGTCGGCTGATCAACCAGGGGCTCGGCTACCGAAATTTCAATGTGTTCCTGAACAACCACCGGATCGAGGAGGCCAAGGCAGCCCTCGCCGATCCCGCTCAGGCCGAGGTCCCCGTCATCACCATCGCGATGGACTCTGGCTTCCAGTCGCTCGGCCCTTTCAACCGCGCCTTCAAGGCCGTGACCGGCGTGACGCCGACGGAATACCGGCGGCTCAAGGTGAATGCTGTCTAGGCCTTAGTGCACTGAAATATCTAGAGTATCTCAGAATCGGCGAGCGTCTCGCGGTTTCCAGCTACGCCGTTTTCCAAATTCGGCGAGCGGGCATCGCGTGAATGCCGCTTCGTCTCCGGCACACGCCTCAAGCCGGAGCAAGCCCGTGACCCGCCGCAAGATTGTCCTTCTCACCGCCACCATCGTCTTTGCCGGCCTCGCGCTCGGCGCGGTTCGCGCCCATGACGTGCCCAAGGTCGCCACCGGCTTCATCGCCGACGTGCTCTGTTCCGAGACGTTTGTCTCGGGCCTCGATGTCAGGCGTAATTTGACGGAGACCATTGATGCGATGCCGGGCGCCGGTTTGCTCACCTGGGCGATGGACTATCAGGTCGATCGCGCGCGCAAGGACGTTACGGTGACGCTGTTCGGCATTGGCCGCAGCCATGCCGTGTATCGCGAGGGCCTCGGCTGCACGCTTGAGCACGGTGCGGAGATTGCCGACGTCCGGCTGCCGCCTGATGACAGGCAGCCGGCGTTGTTGCCCGAGATCGCCGGCCCCGCAATCGTGTCGCCGCAAAGCCCGGAGCTGTCAGCCGCGCTCGATCGCGCCTTCGCTGAGCCGACATCGCCGCCATTCCGCCGCACCCGCGCAATCGTCGTCATGAAATCGGGTCGCGTCATCGCCGAGCGCTATGCGGACGGCATCGGACCGGAGACGCCGCTGCTCGGCTTCTCCATGACCAAGTCCGTGATCTCGGCTCTCACCGGGATTCTCGTGCGCCAGGGCAGACTGAAGCTGGACGGGCCCGCACCGGTCGCCGCCTGGACAAATCCGGACGATCCGCGTCACGCCATCACCCTCGATCAATTGCTGCGCCACACCGCCGGCCTGGCGCTCGGCAGCTCGCTGCAGGCCTCGCTCGGCTCGGCGTTCGAGCCGGTCAATCGCATGAAATTCGTGGAGGCCGACATGGCCGCCTTTGCCGCGAGCATGCCGCTTGCGACCGCGCCGGGCACCGTGTGGAATTATCACGATGGCAACACCATCATGCTCGCGCATCTGATCCGCAAGGCCGCCGGCGGCAATTCCGAAGGAGCGCTTGCCTTCGCGCACCACGAATTGTTCGTGCCGCTCGGCATGCGCCACGTCACGCTCCAGCTCGACGGCGCCGGCACGATCAAGGGGTCGAGCGAGATGCTCGCATCCGCGCGCGACTGGGCGCGGTTCGGCCAGCTCTATCTCAACGACGGCGTCGCCGGCGGCAAGCGCATCCTGCCCGAGGGCTGGGTGAATTATTCGGTGTCGGCGACGCCCAATGCCTGGGTCGGTATCGGCGCCGGCTTCTGGACCAACCAGGGCGACAGCTTTGGCGCGACCTTCCGCGTCGAGCACGGCTGGCCGCGCGATGCCTTCTTCGCCAAGGGCACCATCGGTCAGTACACGATCGTGATTCCGTCGGAACGACTCGTGATCGTGCGGTTAGGCCGTTCGCCGAACGCGCCGCCGGAAGCCGACGGTGTGTTCGATCTGGTGCGCGACGTGGTTGCGGTTACGCGCGAGAAGGGAAAGCTGGCGGGGGTGAATTGAGGTGCTTCACCTCCCCAGCTCCGTCGCCTTCGCCACGCGATCGAACCGCTCCAGCGTCATGATCGCGTCCGCGAATTTCTCCGCGCGCGCGTTCAGCACCGGGCGGGCCAGCGTCAAAAACTTCTGCTGCATCGCCCGCGCATCGGGGAAGGAGGTCGGCTCTCCCGAGGGATCGGCATAGAGCCGCTCGTGCACGCCGTCGTCCGTCGTGATACTCACGCGCGCGCCAAAGGGGTGAGTGCGGCCGACTTCGAGACGATCGTCCTGTACCACGTCGAACTTGTCGGCGAGCGCGTCGATGGCTGCGTCCCCAAGGCGGGTGTAGTCGTCCCAGCCAAATGACCCCTGATCGAGCGCGAGCGCGCCGGTGAAGAACATCGAGAACTGGCCGCCGACGATCGAGGTCGGGTGCCGCTTGGTCGCGGCGTCGCCGGTGAGCGTGATGCCGTTGCGATGCAGGCCGATCTCCACCCGCTTGACCTGATCGGGTGTCAGATTGTGCTCGCGCCGCATCGCGATCAGCGCGTCGATCGCGGCGTGGGTATAGCGGCAGCTCGGATACGGTTTGACGCCGATCTTCATGGTCTCGTAGGTCTTGCCGAGCTCGGCGACCGCCTTGTCGGGATGCGCATCGTCGGTGTAGCCGGCGAGCAGGCCATGCTTGCCCTCGACGGATTCCGTCGCGCCGACGAAATCGTTGCGCGCCAGCGTCGCGGCGATCACGCCATTCATCGCGGCGGCGCCGACCTGGTAGCGTTTGTTCCAGGCGCCATTGACCAGGAATTGCAGCGAGCCCGCGGCTTGGCTGCCGGCGACTCCGAAGGCGGCGATGAGCTGTTGCTCGGAGAGGCCGAACAGTTTGCCGGCGGCCGCGGCTGCGCCATAGGTGCCGGCGGTGGCGGTCGGATGGAAGCCGCGGGCATAATGCGAGGTCGGGTCGAGCGCGTTGCCGAGCCGGCAGCAGACCTCATAGCCCGCCACGATCGCGGTCAGCACGTCGCGGCCCGACGCGCCGACCATCTCGCCGACGGCGAAGGCGGCCGGAACCACCGGCGCGCTCGGATGCAGCGAGGAATCCGCATGCGTGTCGTCGAAGTCGAGCGAATGGCCGAGGGCGCCGTTGAGCAGCGCCGCGACCGCCGGCGTCCAGGTCTTGGTGTCGCCGAACACGGTGGATTCGCCCTTGGTATCGAGCGCAAGCGCCTCCAGCATCTTCAGGATCGAGGGGGTGGATTCCGCTTCGCTGCGGGCGCGGATGGCGCTGCCGAGGAAGTCCAGCGTCAGGACTTTTGTCCGATCCAGCACTTCCGCCGGAATATCCTGGAATTTCAGGTTGGCGACATAGGCGGCGAGCGTTGCGGTTTCGTGAGCCATCGTGTTTCCTCGTTTTGGCGCGCAAGTTAGGCGGGCTGATTTGGCCTTTCAAGCGGCCTCGGGGCTGCGGGCATCAGCTATGCTTTTGGCTGGCTTACGAGGGTTGGACGGGGATACGCGACCATGGCATTCGCAGGAGAGCTGTTCGACCGGGTCTGGTCGCGAAAGACCCAATTGGGGCTGGCGGTCCGGGTCACGGTGGCGGCCACCGGCGCCTACGCGCTCGCCACCGCGCTGCATCTCTTGTTGCCGCTCTGGGCCGTCCTCACGTCCATCATCGTGACCCAGATGAGCGTCGGGCGCTCGCTGAAGGCGACGCGCGACTACATGCTCGGCACCATCGGCGGCGCGATCTATGGCGGCGCCATCGCAATCCTGATCCCCTATTCCGGTGAACTGGGCTTGCTGGGTCTGCTGGTGCTGGCCGTGGCGCCGCTTGCCTTTGTCGCATCGATCTATCCGAATCTGAGCTCTGCAACGGTGACGGCCGTGATCGTGCTCGTGCTTCCCTCGATGCATCATGCCGATCCCATGGCCTCTGCGATCGATCGCGTCAGCGAAGTCGCGGTCGGCGCGGTGACGGGGCTGCTCGTCTCCTTCCTGGTGCTGCCCTCGCGCGCGGTGCGGCAAATCCGCGCCAGCGCGGCAAAACTGCTCGAATTGATCGCGGAGGCCTTCACCGAATTGCTCGCGGGCCTGACGCGCGGCCGCGACAATGACGCGCTGCATCGGATTCAGGACGGTATCGGCACCGCAATGGTGGGCATGAATACCATTGGCGCCGAAGCCGAGCGCGAGCGCTCGGCGCGATTGTCGAGCGGGCCGGACACCGGCCCGTTGTTGCGCACGATCTTGCGGCTGCGCCATGACGTTGTGATGATCGGCCGCTCGACCGTGGTGCCGTTGCCGGCCGAGGTGCAGACACGGCTTGCCGCGCCGCTGACGGACGTCTCGACCGTGATCGCGCGCTTCCTGCGTTCGGCGGCCGCAGCCTTGCGCGAGGGCGCCGGCGCGCCGCCGATCCACCCCGTGCATGTCGCGCTTCAGCACTATGCCGAGGCAGTCGCCGCCGTGCGTCAGGATGGCCTGATCCGCGGCCAGCCCAGCGACACCGCGGAGCGCTTCTTCGCGCTCGGCTTTTCGCTGGAGCAGATGCACCAGAATCTCTGCGATCTCGATCGCGTCGTCGGCGAATGGTCGGAGGCCGCGACCGACAAGCCCGCGCGCGTGGCGGAGTGAGCTAGCGCCGCGTCAGGCCCTTGTCCTGCATGCGCCAGACCAGCAAATCGATGCGGTCCTGGCCGAAGAACGGCTCGTTCTCGAACACGAAGGTCGGCACGCCCCAATGGCCGGAGGCGGCGTGGTCCTTCTCGTTCTCCGTGATCACCTGCTCGTAGCGATCCGGGTCGGCGGTGATCGCGGCATCCATCGCGGCGAGATCGAAGCCGGCCTTGTCGGCGGCGCGCGCAAGATGATCGCCTTCGTTCCAGCCCGCCACCGAGCCGTCCCACAGCACGCGGGCGATCGCGTCGGTGAATGCGAGCGAGCGTCCCTCGAGCTGCGCCATGGCACCAAGCCGGGTCAGGCGGTGGATGTAGGGTTGCTCGGCCGCGACGTCGAATGTTGTCTTGTCCTGGACGATCGGATCCGGCCTCGGAAAGCGGAACGGAATGCCCTCGTGCTGCGCCACGCGCGTGCTGTCGAGCACCACATAGCGAATGAAGTTCGGGCTGGCCTTCTTGAAAAACCCGGGCACTCGGGCTGCGAGCGGATAGACCGGCCGCAAATTCACCGCCAGATCGTAGTCTTCGACGAGCTTCAGCGTCTTGGGCAGCGCCAGATAGCTGAACGGGCTGCGAAAGGAGTAGAAGAGGTCGACGGAGAGCGTCACCGGGCCGGCTCCGCAATCCGCCCCATCATGCTGCGGGCCACAAGCTTGTGGAAGGGCGTGATGAGCGCGAGGTAGGCGCGGCCCAGCCGATTGTTGGTCCGCACCAGCGTGGTCAAGGTGACGTGGCGCGGCACCGCTTCGCCGGCCACATCGACCACGATGCGGAAGTCGAGATGATAATCATTGAACCCGGCGACCAGCTGCTCCGGCGTTTCGCTCAGCACCGGAAACAAGCCGATCAAACCGCCCGGCGCTGGCGTGCCCTCGCCCGATGTCTTCAATCCAAATGGCGTCACCAGAATGTTGCGCAGGCGTGTCAGTGCACCGATCCAGCGCGGTCCCTGCAACACCATCCTGGTGCAGGCCTCGCGGGCATTCACCGGTGCTGTGCCGATCTCTACGCGAAAGGCGTCGATGAACTGCGCACCGGCCAGCAGCGTGCCGGCGTCAACATCGGGGGTAACTTCGCGGACAGTCCCGTTCATCCCGCCAGTCTGCGCGTCAGCATCCGGAAGCGCAAGATCAGAAGTCCGGCATAGACGAACGATCCGATCGACAGTCCGATCCAGACACCGACCGCGCCGAGATCGGCGTGAAAGGCAAGCCACCAGGCGATGGGAAAGCCCACGCACCAATAGCCGATCGCGGCGAATACCAACGTCATCCTAGTGTCATTGATGCCGCGCAGCGCGCCGCCCATGATGGTCTGGATGGCATCGGCAATGAAGAAGGTCGCGCCGACCAGCAGCAGCGTTGCGGTCAGCTCCACGGTCGCCATGCTGGCTTCGCTGCTGCCGAAGAACAGCCGTCCCAGCTGATAGCGGCCGAGAATGATCGCAACGGTCAGCGCCGAGACGAACGCGATCCCGATCACGGCGGCGACGAGACCTGCGCGCTTCACTGCGGCCGGGTGGCCGCGGCCGAAGGCGTGGCCGACCCGCACGGTGGCCGCCATGCCGATGCCGAGTGGGACCATGAACAGCACGGCGGTGACCTGGAGCGCGATCTGATGCGCCGCGAGCGCAGTGATCGAGATCAACCCCATCAGCAGCGCCGCCGAAGAGAACAGGCCATATTCCAGCAGCAGCGAGAACGAGATCGGGGCGCCGATCGCGATGAGTTTGCGCATCAGGGGCCAGTCGATTCGCCAGAGATGGGCAAGCGGACGATAGTCCGCGAACGGCTTGCGCAGCCCCGCAATGGCGAGCGTGGCGACGAACGTGCCGAGATTGACGATGGTGGTCGCAAGCCCCGCGCCGAACAGGCCGAGCTCCGGCAGGCCGAACAGGCCGTGGATCAGGGCGTAGACCAATGCGGCATTGACGGGGATCGCCGCGAGCGTGATCCACAGCGGGGCCTGCGGCCGGTTCACCGCGCTCATCATGCTGCGCAGCGCGATGAAGCCGAGCGCCGGCGCGATGCCCCAGGCGAGGCCATTCAGATAACGCTGGGCGAGCGCGGCCGAGTGCGGCGCCTGACCGAGTGCGACCAGGATGTGCTCGCCATAGAGCGGCGAGGCCATCATCGGCAGCGAGATCAGCAACGCGACCCACAAGCCGACGCGCAAGGAGCGGCGGATGCGCCTGACGTCGCCGGCGCCAAAGGCCTGCGCGACCAGCGGCGACACCGCCGCCATCAATCCGAGCCCGAAGGTGAAGCTGACGAAATAGACCGTATGCGCCAGCGCCGCTGCTGCCACTGCGCTCTCGCCGAGCCGCCCGATCAGCGCGAGATCGGTCGTGATCATCGCGATCTGCCCGAGCTGCGTCAGCATCATCGGTACGGCCAGCCGCAGCGTCTCGACGAATTCGTCGGCGAGAGGATTTGGCGGCACGCCGGCTTGCGGCTGCGAACGAGGCTGGACGGTGTCGAGCATGGCCGGGTCAATAGCACAGCCGGGCGACGAAAACATGGCCTCGCGCGTGTCCCGGACGCGCTGCAGCGCGAAGCGATGCTGCGCAGAGCCGGGACCCAGAAAATCGCGAGCGCAGTTCTCGGCCGCATGGGCCCCGGCTCAGCAGCGCATCACTGGCGTGCTGCGCTGCGTCCGGGGCACGAGACCATTCTTCGATCTCGAGCCGGAAAGCGCCTCACCCCTTCCGCTCGGGCACGCGCCTGATCTTCGCGCCGAGCGCATTCAGCCGTTCGTCGATGCGCTCGTAGCCGCGCTCGATCTGGTCGGCGTTGTTGATGGTCGAGGTGCCCTCGGCACAGACGGCCGCGAGCAGCATGGCCATGCCGGCGCGAATGTCCGGTGAGGTCATCGTCGCGCCGTGCAGCCGGCTTGGACCGGCGATGATGGCGCGATGCGGATCGCACAGCACGATGCGCGCGCCCATCGCGATCAGCTTGTCGACGAAGAACATCCGCGATTCGAACATTTTTTCGAACATCAGGATCACGCCCTCGCATTGCGTGGCGGTGACGATCGCGATCGACATCAGATCGGCCGGGAAGGCCGGCCAGGGCTGGTCTTCCAGCTTCGGCACGTGGCCGCCAAAATCGTCCTGGATCTTCAGCGTCTGGTTCGAGGGCACGATGAGATCGTCGCCCTCGATGCGGCAGACGATGCCGAGCCGCTCGAATCCCATGCGGATCGAGCGCAGATGCTCGACGCCGGCGCGCACGATGCGAAGCGGCGAACGCGTCACGGCGGCAAGCCCGATCAGCGAGCCGACCTCGATATGGTCGGGCTGGATCCGGTAGGTCGCGCCGCCCAGCGTCGCCGGACCGCGCACAATCATGGTGTTGGTGCCGATGCCCTCGATCTCAGCGCCGAGCGCGACCAGGAAGTTGGCGAGGTCCTGCACATGCGGCTCGGACGCGGCGTTGCGCAAATAGGTGGTGCCTTCGGCGGCGACGGCCGCGACCAGCGCGTTCTCGGTCGCGGTCACGCTGGGCTCGTCCAGGAACACGTCGGCGCCGGTCAGCTTCGAAGCGCGGAATTCGAGCCGGTCGGTCGCGGTGACCTTGGCTCCCAATTGCTCGAGTGCGAGGACATGCGTGTCGAGCCTGCGGCGGCCGATGACGTCGCCGCCGGGCGGCGGCAGCATCACTTCGCCGCAGCGGGCGAGCAGGGGGCCCGCGAGCAGGATCGAGGCGCGGATGCGGACGCACAAGTCCGGATCGAGATCGGCGGAGCGGATGCTCTTGGCGTGAATATGAAGCGTATTGCGGGCGGTCCATTCCGCGGCAGCGCCGACCGAGCGGATCAGTTCGACCAGCGTCTCGGTGTCACGGATCCGCGGCACGTTTTCCAGCGTCACCGGATGCTCGGTGAGCAGGGCTGCCGCGATGATCGGCAGCGCGGAATTCTTGTTGCCGGACGGCTCGATCGAGCCCGAGAGCCGGTGACCGCCCTCGACGATGTACTGGATGGGCGCCACGTGGTCTCTCGCTGTGTTTTTGGGTGGGGCGGCTGGTTTGGAGGCGGAAACTACCGAGAATTGAGCGCGGGAGCAATTCTGCACTTGTCGCGGCTCGATCGCTTCGCAGCCCCGACACAGGTGCGCTCCCTCTCCCGCTTGCGGGGGAGGGCTGGGGAGGGGGTGCTTCAGCGATGGGATTGTCGAAGTTTACGGAGCGTATCCCGGCGAGGAGAAAGCCCCCACCCGGCGCTTCGCGCCGACCTCCCCCGCAAGCGGGAGAGGTTGCAGCGAGCGCTTGGCCAGCAGTTCGAAATCCAAAAGCCAGCGGCCTCAGATATCGATCGTCGCGCTCAGCGAATGTTCCTGGATGAAGTCGCGGCGCGGCTCGACCACGTCGCCCATCAGCTTGGTGAAGATGTCGTCGGCCTCGTCGACCTCCTTGACCTTCACCTGGAGCAGTGATCGCGCATTGACGTCCAGCGTCGTCTGCCAGAGCTGCTCCGGATTCATCTCGCCCAGCCCTTTGTAACGCTGCAGCGAGACGCCCTTGCGGCCGGCGTCGGTGACCGCTTCGAACAGATCGACCGGGCCGTAGACCATGTGCTCGGCGTCCTTGCGCCGCAGCTTGCCGGGGCGGGCATAAACGTCCTGGAGCTTGAGCGTATACTCGTCGAGCTTGCGGGCTTCGACCGAGCCCAGAAACGCGTCGTCGATGAGGGCGACGTCCTTGACGCCGCGCACCGTGCGCTCGAACTGGAAGCCATGGCCTTCCAAATATTGACCGACCCAGCCGCGCTCGACCTCGTCGGCGAGCGTGTCGAGGCGGGCGGCGATGTATTGCGCGGCCGCGGCGGCTTTCTCCGGATCGCCGTAGATCGCCTTGTTGAGCACGCCGGTGATGGCGGCCTGCTCGATCACCTTGCGATTGTAGCGGGTGTGCAGGCTGCGCAGAACGCCGCGGACGGCGCGGGCGTCGTCGACCAAAGAGCGCAGGTCGCGGCCGGTACGATCGCCGCCAGTGCCGGGAATATAGACGCAGTCGTCGAGCCCGGTATCGATCAGATAGTCTTCCAGCGCCCGCTCGTCCTTCAAATATTGCTCGGACTTGCCGCGGTTGACCTTATAGAGCGGCGGCTGGGCAATGTAGAGATAGCCGCCGTCGATGATCTCGCGCATCTGCCGGTAGAAGAAAGTGAGCAGCAGCGTGCGGATGTGGGCGCCGTCGACGTCGGCGTCCGTCATCACGATGATCTTGTGATAGCGCAGCTTCTCGATCGAGAATTCGTCGCTGATGCCGGTGCCGAGCGCGGTGATCAGCGTGCCGATCTGCTCGCTGTGCAGCATTTTGTCGGGACGCACACGTTCGACATTGAGGATCTTGCCGCGCAGCGGCAGCACGGCCTGGAATTCGCGGTTGCGGCCCTGCTTGGCGCTGCCGCCTGCCGAGTCACCCTCGACGATGAAGAGCTCGGATTTCGCCGGGTCCTTCTCCTGGCAGTCGGCGAGCTTGCCGGGCAGCGAAGAGACCGACAGCGGGCTCTTGCGCGTCAGCTCGCGCGCTTTTCGCGCGGCTTCGCGGGCGGCCGCCGCCTGGATCACCTTGCCGACGATCATCTTGGCTTCGGAAGGGTGCTCCTCGAACCAGGCCTGCAGCGCCTCGTTGAGCACGTTCTCGACCACGGGACGCACTTCCGAGGACACCAGCTTGTCCTTGGTCTGCGACGAAAATTTTGGATCCGGCACCTTCACCGACAGCACGGCGGTGAGGCCTTCGCGGCAATCATCGCCGGTCAGCGCGATCTTTTCCTTTTTCGCGTTGGCCTCGGCATAGCCGTTGACCTGGCGCGTCAGCGCGCCGCGGAAACCGGCGAGATGGGTGCCGCCGTCGCGCTGCGGGATGTTGTTGGTGAAGCACAGCACGTTCTCATGGTAGCTGTCGTTCCACCACAATGCGGCCTCGACACCGATGCCGTTGGATTCCGCGCGTACCATGATCGGCGCCGGCACGATCGCCTTCTTGTTGCGGTCGAGATATTTGACGAATTCCTCGACGCCGCCGGAATAGTGCATCTCCTCCCGCTTCTCGACCGCGTGACGCATGTCGGAGAGGGCGATGTTAACGCCGGAATTGAGGAAGGCGAGCTCGCGCAGCCGGTGCTCCAGCGTGGCGAAATCATACTCGATGTTCTTGAAGGTTTCCGTCGAGGCCTGGAACGTCACCTCGGTGCCGCGCCTGCCGGGCGCGTCGCCGACCACCTTGAGCGGCGCGACCGCATCGCCATGGGCGAATTCGATGTAGTGTTCCTTGTTGTCGCGCCAGATGCGCAAGCCGAGCTTGCTCGACAGCGCGTTGACGACGGAGACGCCGACGCCGTGCAGGCCGCCGGAAACCTTGTAGGAATTCTGGTCGAACTTTCCGCCGGCATGGAGCTGGGTCATGATGACCTCGGCCGCCGAGATGCCTTCGCCCTTATGGATGTCGACGGGAATGCCGCGGCCGTCGTCGCGCACGGTGACAGAATTGTCGGCGTTGAGGATCACGTCCACGCGCGTGGCGTGGCCCGCGAGCGCCTCGTCGATCGCATTGTCCACGACTTCGTAGACCATATGATGCAGGCCCGAGCCGTCATCGGTGTCGCCGATATACATGCCCGGGCGCTTGCGGACGGCGTCGAGACCCTTGAGCACGCGGATCGATTCCGCCCCGTAGTCGCTCGGATTTGAGGGTTCGTTTTCGGCAGGCGTCTGCCGAGCAGGTTCTGTCATGAGAGGCCTTCGAGATGTCGCCCGAATCAGCCGCGCAAAAGGCGCTGATATGCGGGCTATTTGTGCCACGAAAGACGGATTGCGCCTAGCGCAAAGTATCCCCCGGCAAGTCTTTGATTAGATGGGATTTTTTGGCCGGTTTTCAAGGCTTTCGAAGGCCGATTCGAGGCGCTGAAAAAAGCGCGATTCGAGAGGCCGTTCCGGGTCGCTGAAAGGCGTGGATATTGCGGGGACGAAGGGTGTTCCGAGGCGCTTGGAACGCCCCGGAACGGCCTTGCAGGCTCAATACATCTGCAGCGGCAGCACGTCGCCGTTCGGCCCCACGAGGAGGCCCCAGGCATCGCCGGCGGCCACGGTGAGGGTTTCGGTGCGGGCAGGGCGCCCCGGCAGACGCAGCGCGTACTGGTACTTGCCGGGCGGCAGATCGAGCATCGGGCCTTTCGGCGATTGCGGTCCGCCGGCACCAGCCGCGATCTTCACCGTTTGATTGTTGATCGTCAGCGATGCTTCCTTCGGCCCCATATTGCCGAGCATCAGCCTGGCCTGTCCCGCCTTCGGCATGATGTCGGCCTTTGCCGCGGCCTGCGGATTCCGCTGCACCAGACTGACCGTCGTCTCGTCCCTGGCGCGGCCGAGCTTCAGCACGGCCGGTCCCTCCGGCGAGGTGAACGCGAGCTCCGCCCGCTCGGCCGTTACGATTGCGCCGTCGGCCTTCTCCTGCCAGCCGCGGTTGGTCAGCTCCGCGCGATAGAAGGCGAGGACCTCGCCAAGTTCGGCGGGGATGCTGGCTTCGAGCTCGGTCCGGAACGACTGCTCGCTGCCGGGGAATTTCGTGGAGCTGATGCCGGTCGAGCTGTGCTGCGTCGGCACCGGCAGGGCCGAATCGGGATCGGGCGTGAGCGGCTCCCTCGATTTGGTCTGGACCACCTTGGCTTGCCTCGATTTGGCCTCGACGGGCTTCGCCGCGGCGATAACAAGACCGGAGCCGTTGGCGCTAACGTTTACCTTCGGCCCCATCTGCATCACGGTCATCGAGATCGACTTCCCGCTCTTGGAGAATTCCATCATCGCCATGTTGGGCTGGTTGATGACGGAGGGCTGCTCCTTCCAGCCCGCGGGCTTCAGCGATGCGCGATAAAACGCAGTGAGCGCCTTCACGCTCGAGATCGAGGAGAATTCGAGCCTGCCCTCGCCGCCTTCGAAGTTCACGCCTTCGGCGTTTTCAGGCAGCGGCACCGGGGTCTTGCTGTCGGCGAGCGCGTTGAGCGGCGCGTCCGACAATGCGGCCGCCTGCACCTTGCGTCTGGCTTCGTCGGCGGTGATGAGCTGCTTGGCCGCGCCTAGCGCATCCCCAAGGAACTTGTCGTCGGCCTCTTTCTTCGCCTTGGCGCGGGCGGCAAGCGCGGAGTCCTTCACCTGCGCCGTCAGGCTGACCATGGTGAAATCGTATTTGCGGCCAAGCCGCAGCACGCCGGTTTCCTCCGCGGAAGAGATCTTGATCGCGACCTCGTCGCCGGGCGCGAGCGGTGCGCTGCCGTCCTCATGCCAGCCGCGCGCGGCGAGCTCGCGGTGATAGAAGGCGAGTACCGCGGGCAGCTCGGCCATCACGGCGGCCGACATCTCGCGCTTGTTGTCGCTCGCGCTGCCGAGGCCCATGGCCGTCTTGGTCGGGCTCGGCCGCGGCAGGCCGGCCAGATCGCTATCGGCTTTGAGCTCGCCGGGCAGCGCGAAGGGCGCGACCCGGATATCGACATGGGTGCGGCCATCGTCGCGGCGCGTCAGCGTCAACATCACGGGCTTCTGCTGGTAGAAGCCGGTCTCCTTGCTATCGGCATGCGCGTAGAACGCGCGCAGGCCGTTGGGAACGGTTTCATCAAGGCCCCTCGTCCAGCGCGCGGCGGTTTCCGGCGTGAGCTTCTGCCAACCGATCGCAGCCATCTGGCTGCTGTAGAAATCCGACGTTGCATCGAGCGGCGTCGGCGCAATACAGCCGAGATAGGGCCGCGTCCCGTCAAACACGATGTCGCTTGCGCCTTCCGGAAACGGCACGTTCCCGTAGATCCGGTCGGTTGTGTAGTAAACTACGGACTGGTCGGGCCGGCCGAGCGCCTGCGTGAAATGAACGGAAAGGCCCTGTCGTCCCTTCCTAAACTTCAGCAGGCTGCTTTTCTCCTCCAGCGGCATCACATAGGGCACCCAGCCGTTGTCGCTCAGGAGCTTTTGGACCGCGGGCAGTGTCACGGCCTGCCGCGTCGGTACGCGATATTCGACGCTATAGGGATCGGGGCGCGAGGTGTCTTCCACCGCACCTTCGAGCTGCGGCAGCGCGTGGACGTCGACGATGCCCTCGTCGGCGCCGGCCGCGATCGAGCAGCTCGCCATCAGGAAGAGACCGCATGCAAGCAGCCGCCATCGTGCCGGGACTTGCATCCCGCGCGGGATCATCGCCATCGTTACGTCTCCAGGATGCCGCGCGGCGCTTGGGCGCGCGCGATTGCAACGGCTGCAACACCGTCGGCGGGGCCTCAGACCAGAAGTCGCGGCAGGAACCGGGCAGGTTCAAAGCTCCCGGACTAGTCAATACAGTTGGAGTGGCGACCATGCCTCGCCGTCGCGCCCGACGGTGAGCTCCCAGGCGTCGCCGGCCGCGACGGTGAGGATGTTGCTGTGGGCCAGACGGCCGGGGACGTTCAGTTCGTAGGAATATTTGCCGGGCGCCAGATCCAGCGATACGGCGTTAGCGCCGGCGGCGCGCTTGATGATCCGCGCGTCGATCCCGAGCACGGCTTCCGTCTCGCCGATGTTGCTGAACACCAGCTTCGCCTGGCCCGGTTCGGGCATGACGTTCGCCCGGATTGCTGTATCCGAGTTCTTCTGCACGAGATGGACCGAGGTGCTGCTGTCTTTGCGGCCGAGCTCCAGCATGGCCGGTCCGAGCGGAGAGACGAACGCGAGCTGGGCGTGATCGGCGGAGACGACGGCGCCATCGTGCTGCTCCTGCCAGCCGAGCTTTCCGAGCTCCCTGCGGTAGAAAGCGAGGACGTCGCCGAGTTCGGCGGGCACGGTGGCTTCGAGCTTGACGCGAAGCGGCGCTTCGACGCCCCGCATCAGGGTGGTGTGGATACCTCTAAAGCTGTAGCGGGTCGGTGCGGGCAGCCTGGCATCGGGATCCGGCGCGAGATCGGCCGAAAACAGCGGCTGCGGCATCCAGGCGCCGGCGCTTGCCGCGAGCATGCACGTCGCGAGCAAGACGAGGCCGCACGCAAACGCCCGCCATCGTGCCGAAGCTTGCGCCCCGGACCTTGCCGTCCGCATCTCACTCTCCAGGGTATCGCGCGTCCAGGGTCTCGCGCGTGATGTCATTGCGCGATTGCAACCGGCTGCGTCACCGTCGGCGCCGCCTCCGGCAACTAGTCGCGGCGGAAATGGGGCCGGTTCAACGGCGGCGACTAGCGCCGGGCCGATACCTGTCCGCTTTCGACGTCAAAGATCTCGCCCCCGGCGCCGATCTCGGCGAAGGCAGCGGGATCTGCGCCGGTCAGCCACACCTGCGCGCCGAGCTTGCGCAGCTCGTCGAACAGCGCCGCGCGCCTGCCGGGATCGAGATGCGCGACGACCTCGTCGAGCAGCAGCAACGGCACGATGCCGGTCATCTCGGCGACCAGGCTCGCATGCGCCAGCACCAGCCCGATCAGCAGCGCTTTCTGCTCGCCGGTCGAGGCATCGCGCGCCGGCATGCTTTTCGGCGCGTAGATCACCTGCAGGTCGGTGAGATGCGGACCATCCGTGGTGCGGCCGGCGATGGCGTCACGCGGACGATTGTCGCGCAGGATCTGGCGGTAGCGGTCCTCGACCGACGTCGCGGTCTCCGTCAGCAGCGCGTTCTCCATCCAGCCGTCGAGCGCGATCTGCGCCGAGGGGAAGGCGGAGGCCTGCGCGCGTGCATTCAACATGCCGGTCAGCCGCGCCGCGGTCTGGCCGCGGGTGGCGGCGACCGCGACCGCAAGCTCCGCGGTCTCGCGTTCGATCGCGTCACACCAATGGTCGTCGTAATTGCGCGTCTCGAGCAGGCGGTTGCGCGAGCGCAGGGAGCGTTCGAGCGCGGAGATGCGGCTGGAATGGTCGCTGTCGATGGCAAGCACCAGGCGGTCGAAGAAGCGCCGCCGCTCGGACGCCGCGCCCATGAACAGCCCGTCCATCGCCGGCGTCAGCCACACCATGCGGATGTGGTCGCCGAACGACGCCGCCGAATTGACCGGTTCGCGGTCGATGCGGCAGCGCCGGCTGACCGGGCTATCTGCGCGCGGCGGATCGATGCCGGTGCCGAGCGTGGCAAGGCCCAGCGCGCCCTCGACCTGTGCCGACACCGCCCAGGAGCCGTCGCCCTGGTTGTCGGCGACGTCGTCCAGCGTCGCGCGCCGCAGGCCGCGTCCCGGCGACAGGAACGAGATCGCCTCGATGCAATTGGTCTTGCCTGCTCCGTTCGGCCCGACCAGCGCCACCATATCAGCCTTAGCCTCGAGCCCCGCCGCCCGGTAATTACGAAAATGCGTCAGCGTCAGGCGATGAATGCGGGAGGGGGTCATTGTCTTTGTCGTTGCCGGGCATCCACGTTTGGGTCCTCCAAAGACGTGGATGGCCGGGACAAGCCCGGCCATGACGGATGTAGTCGATGCGAAGGGGCGCCGGTAGCCCTCACACCCGCATCGGCATCAGCACGTAGAGCGCGCTCTTGTCGTCGCGGTCTTGCACCAGGGTCGGTGAGCCCGGGTCGGCGAGCCGGAGCGTTGCGACGTCGCCTTCGATCTGGGCGGCGATGTCGAGCAGATAGCGGGAGTTGAAGCCGATATCGAGGGCGTCGGAAGCGTATTCGACTTCGAGCTCTTCGGTCGCACTGCCGGAATCCGGATTGGTCACTGACAGCACCAGCTTGCCCGGCGACAGCGAGAGTTTCACGGCGCGCCCGCGCTCGCTGGAAATCGTCGAGACGCGGTCGACCGCGTTCTCGAAATCCTTCTTGTCGACGACGAGCTCCTTGTCGTTGCCCTGCGGGATGACGCGGCCGTAATCGGGGAAGGTGCCGTCGATCAGCTTCGAGGTCAGCACCACATTGCCGATGGTGAAGCGGATCTTGGCCTGCGACAGCTCGATCGTGACCTCGGCCTCGTTGTCCTCGATCAGGCGCTGCACCTCGCCGACGGTCTTGCGCGGCACGATCACGCCGGGCATGCCCTCGGCGCCTTTGGGCTGGACCAGGTCGAGCTGGGCGAGGCGGTGGCCGTCGGTGGCGACGCCACGCAGGGTGGCGGCTTTGGCGGAGCCCGCGGCATGCAGATAGATGCCGTTGAGATAGTAGCGGGTCTCCTCCGTGGAGATCGCGAACTGGGTGCGGTCGATCAGCCGCTTGACGTCCTTGGCGGCGAGGCTGAACGAATGCGACATGTCGCCGGCGGCGAGATCCGGAAAATCATTCTCCGGCAGGGTCTGCAGGGTGAAGCGGGAGCGGCCGGCGCGGATCGCCAGCACGGCGCGGTCGCCGTCGGCTTCGAGCACAATCTGCGAACCGTCCGGTAGCTTGCGCACGATGTCGTAGAACATGTGCGCCGGCACGGTGGTGGAGCCCGCGGTCGCGGTTTCCGCCGCGAGCGTTTCGGTGACCTCGAGGTCGAGGTCGGTCGCCTTCAGCGACAATTTCGCATTCTCGGCCCTAACAAGCACGTTGCCGAGGATCGGAATCGTATTGCGGCGCTCGACCACGCGGTGGACGTGGCCCAGCGACTTCAGGAGTTGCGCGCGTTCGACCGTAACCTTCATTGCACTACTCGCCCGATCCCCAAGGAAACACAAATCTGGAAAAGCCGGGCGGCGGGACGCGCGCCACGGCACCGAAGACCCCGGAAAGCCGGATCATCCAGCCGATATGACCAAAGCCGTCAGGGTCGCGCAAGGTGGCGCGTAAAGTCATCCGTTTCAAGGGATTGCGCGATGGTTCCCCACGATTTACCCGCAAAGACGGGGCCCGCCGCCCAGGCAGAGGAAGGCCGCCGCCCAGGCAGGGCCGGGGCGGCGGGAAGGAAGGAGAAGGCCTAGGCGTTTATTCCTGAAGCTGGCGCTTGAGCGATTCGACCTCGTCCGACAGCGCCGTGTCCTTGGAAACCAGGGCCTCGATCTTGCGCACCGCGTGCAGCACCGTGGTGTGGTCGCGCCCGCCGAAGCGGCGGCCGATTTCCGGCAGCGATCGCAGGGTCAGCGTCTTGGCGAGATACATCGCCACCTGGCGCGGACGAACCACGTTGGCGGTCCGGCGCGAGGACAAGAGGTCGGAGCGGCTGACATTATACTGCCGTGCCACCACGCGCTGGATGTCCTCGATCTTGATCCGCTTCGGCTCCTGCGGCCGGATCAGGTCGCGCACCTCGTGCTCCGCCATCTCCAGCGTCACCGGCCGGTTGTTGAGCTTCGAGTGTGCGAGCAGGCGGTTGATCGCGCCTTCGAGATCCCGGCCGTTATGGGTGATGGCGCGGGCCAGATAGGTCAGCACCTCCTCCGGCACCTCGAAGGTCGCATGATGGGCGCGGGCCGCGGCGACGCGCGACTTGAGAATACCGTGCCGCAGCTCCTCGCCAAGCGAGGCCATCTCGACCACGAGGCCGCCGGCCAGCCGCGAGCGCACGCGGTCGTCGAGGCTTTCGAGATCGGACGGCGGACGGTCGGCCGCGATCACGACCTGGCGGCCGGCATCGATCAACGCATTCAGCGTGTGGCAGAACTCGGCCTGGGTCGATTTGCCCTGCAGGAACTGGAGATCGTCGATCACGAGCACGTCGATGCCGCGCAGCGCTTCCTTGAAGGCGAGCGCCGTCTGCGTCTTCAGCGCGGCGACGAAGCCGTACATGAATTTCTCTGCAGTGAGATAAAGCACCTTGCGCTCGTTGCCGGAATTGCCGGCCCAGGTCACCGCCTGCAGGAGATGCGTCTTGCCGAGGCCGACGCCTGCATGAATGTAGAGCGGATTGAACATGACGGGATCGCCGCGACGACCCTCGGCGACCTGACGCGCAGCCGCATGCGCCAGCGTGTTGGAGCGGCCGACGACGAAGCTTGCAAACGTCAGGCGCGGATCGAGCGGCGAGCCGCCGAGCGCATCATGATTGGCGGAGACCGGCGCGGTCGCGGTCGAACGCAGCTCCGGCGCAGGCGAGCGGCGCGTTTCGACCGGCGCGGGCGCTTCCTTCTGCTGCATCACGGGGCGCACGGCCGTGCGAACGGTGAGATCGATGCGATGCACTTCGGGCATCTCGGCCTGCCAGCACGACAGCACGCGCTCGGCATAATGGGCCTGGATCCAGCTCTTCAGGAAGCGGGTCGGCACCGACAGACGCACGCTCTCGTCCTGGACGCCTTCCAGATCCATGCGCGCAAACCAGCTCGTATAGACGTCCTCGCCAACGTTCGAGCGCAGCCGACTCTTCACGCGTGACCAGCGATCCTGTTCCGGGGTTGTCATCATTTGAGAACTTTTCTTGAGAGATAAGGTTGCGTGGTGAGCGCCATGCAGAGTTCCTGCCAGGGATACCTGCCGGGATATTTGCAATGGCGGGACCTCAAGCGATTTCACCTGCAGGCATGGCTCGACCGTTCGGCGGAAACGCCGCGTCCGATCAGCAATGTCTAGAGATGGAGGGGTCGCGAGGTCAGCGCGTACTCGGCGCTCCGTGACACGCGGGAGGCTTGGTGTCCGACGAATCTAAAACGGCATCGCTGGAAGTCGAAATGCTGGAAGTCGAAATGTGTTTCAATACCGCGTTGAGTTCGTAAGACATGATACCTCCCCATCCTGCCGTGATTGCTCGCGACAAGGTCCTGCGTGTCCAAACGACACCCGCGCCTTCATCGGATGCCCGCCCGTGTACTCGTCGTCCGCTCGGCCTCGCCATCATGCCTGTCGGGGCAGCTTTCAAGATGTCTCTTAAGCGCGAGAGAAAGATCCCGCTTGGAGACATTCAGACAAAGAGCTACCGTTCCCACATTGCTGTGGGTTTTGATCCGACAATCGCTTGTTGAAGCGCCGCCTACGTGCACATCGCCGCCGATTTGCACGCTCGCCCCGTTTCCGATACCGCGCTGGTCTCAAGATCGTGGGCGCCGCTGACGCCTTAAGGAATACACTATGCGGAAAGACTCGCAACGGAATTGATTCAGACTTGAGGCATCAAAAATCTTGATCTGCGTTAACGCCACGCGGACTTGTGCACAGGCTTCAGAGCAAGTTTTTGGATTCGTGCACAGAATCGAAGATGCCGCGTTTGATGTGACAATTCTCCGTCACCGCCAAAAATTTTTTACAAAAGCGTCACGCGCGCGACGCGCGGGCGAGTTTTCCAAATGCTTGGCGTCACTATGTCGATAAGTTGTTAGCGAGACATCGTTTTTTGAGTCTCGTTTCACAGGGTAACTCCATTGCGTCTCGCGATCCGGGGAAACTACGGTGTGCAGAACTCGCAGGCGCGCGAATTCAACTTGTGCCCACCTCGCAAGGACTTTTTGCACCGCGGTGGAAGTTTCCGCTGTTGCAAAACCATTCGCAGGTAAAACTACGGGCGCATCATGGTGCAAACGTCGCAATCCTCCGATCGAAGGTCGCTCGCAGCGTGACTACTTGCGTGAATATGACAGGCAACAAAAAAGCCCGGCGCGATGCCGGGCTGTTTGACGTGTGCGATGTGCGGCCGGATCGTCCGATCGAACGACGCGATCGGACGGCGTGCCAGAACGCTCGCGAGCTTACTTGGCGAGCTTGGCGATCTGCGCGGTAAGCCGCGAGACTTTGCGGCTGGCATTGTTCTTATGAATGATGTTTCGCTGCGCGGCGCGCATCAAGGCGGGCTCGGCATTCGCCAGCGCCGTCACGGCAGCGGCGCGGTCGCCGGTCTTGATGGCTTCTTCGACGTTACGCACGGCACCGCGCATCTGGGTGCGGCGCGACTTGTTGACGGCGGTGCGGCGGGCGATCTTGCGCGTCGCTTTCTTGGCGGAAGTGGTATTGGCCATGGTCTCAATGTCCTTTGCGGGTACCGGTCGCGTCTTGGTCGGGTAGCGCCGGCTTGCTTGACCGCGTAATCGACGCTCGGAATTAGGGTGTTCGGTTGCTAGGCTGTTCCCGGAACGTGAGCGACAGCCTTGCGGGCCGTCTCTGAGGCCCAGGGAGCCTCTCAGCCCAAGGAGCCTGCATCTGCTCAAAGAACAGCGGCGGCAGGATTGCGCCCGCCGCCAGTTGGCGCCCTTATAGAGAGGGTCTTTGGCACCGTCAACGCTTTCCCGGGCTGGACAAGCAGCCCCTCAGGCCAGGGATGAGTGCCGTAACGCCCTGAAGAGGTTGAATTTCTGCCGTCTCCCTTGTATTGGCTGGCGGCGTTCCGAGGGTCGTCCGATCGGACGACTATAGAGGGTGAGGCATGATCCGCGGCTTTTTCCGACTGATTGGGCTGTTGCTGCTCGCCGGCGGGTTCATCTTCATGGTCTATGACGGCGCCCGCTGGGTGGCCGACCAGACCCTGCGGTTCACCCGCTTCGGCCAGTTCTGGAACGACATCAATCAGGCCAGCCAGACGGCGTTCCGGACCTGGGTCGAGGCCAAGGCGCCCTGGCTCTGGACCTCGGTGATCCGCCTGGTGCTGGATCAGCCGGTTTTCGCCGTCCTCGGCATTCTCGGTATCCTCCTGATGATCCTGTTCCGCCCGCGCAAGCCGTTGATCGGCTATTCCCGGGATTGAGCTTTCAATTCCCGGGATTGAGCTTTCAATTCGCGCGACTGAAGCGGCCGCGCGCGGCGTAACAGGGCTGCCCCTTTGCGCGTAAAGACCTATATTCCCACCTGATCGCGAGCACGCCGCCTGAGCGCTTGGCTCATCGCCTTGTCTCAATAGCTTGTCCTGGGCGACGGACAGCTCGTTCCCGGAGATCCGTCCATGCTGTTCATGCGCAAGACCACCGCATTGCCGAGCGCCAATGAAGCGCTGCCGGGCCGTGCGCAAGCCATTCCGACCGCGACCACCCATTTCGTCAACGGCACGAAGTTGCAGCCGCCTTATCCAGCAGGTCTCGAGCAGGCGGTGTTCGGGCTCGGCTGCTTCTGGGGCGCCGAGCGCAAGTTCTGGGAGCTTGGCGACGGCGTTTACACCACCGCCGTCGGCTATGCCGGCGGCCACACGCCGAACCCGACCTATGAAGAGACCTGCTCGGGCCGCACCGGTCACACCGAAGTGGTGCTGGTCGTGTTCGATCCGACCAAGGTGTCCTACGAGAAGCTGTTGAAGACGTTCTGGGAGAGCCACAACCCGACGCAGGGCATGCGTCAGGGCAACGACGTCGGCACGCAGTACCGAAGCGCGATCTACACCTATTCAGACGCGCAGAAAAAAGCGGCCGATCAATCGAAGGCGCTCTATCAGAAAGCGCTTGCTGCAAAAGGTCTCGGCACCATCACCACCGAGATCGCACCCGCCGGCCAATTCTACTTTGCCGAGGACTATCATCAGCAATATCTGGCCAAGAATCCCGCCGGTTATTGCGGCCTTGGCGGCACCGGCGTGTCCTGCCCGATCGGCGTCGGTGTGAGCGCGTAAGCCAGCCGCGAAGGTGGTGCACCTCTCCCGCTTGCGGGAGAGGTCGGCGCATTTGAGAGCAGTTTCCTGTGGCCCATCCTTCGAGATGCCCGCTTTAGGCGGGCTCCTCAGGATGAGGACGGCGTCTGCGGCAATAGTGCCAGCAGGCACCGATGCCGATTAGCCTCATCCTGAGGAGACCGCGGAGCGGTCGTCTCGAAGGACGAGGCGCTTGTTCAGCTTGGCCCAAAAGGCCATATGCGCTAGCCGCGCCCGCAAGCGAGAGGGAGCGCACTGCGCCGTAGCCGCATCGTCGCGCCGCCCGCCCCCTCAACGCTTTATTAACCATAACCGGTGCATCACTGGATCTGTCTCGTTTCGAGGGATAAGTCCGGTGCCGGTTGCACGCGCGTTTCGATGGTCGATCTTGGCAGCGTCCCTGGCAGCGTCCGCCGCGCTTGGCCTTGGCGGCTGCATGCAGACCGCCGGCCCCGTCGCGGTGATGCAGCCGCGCGCCGATCTCGACTCCATGGCCTATGGCCAGCCCTATTACGCGCCTCAGCCGGTCGTCGTCGGCGACGGTGGCGGCGCCATCGGGGCGTTGCGCAATTCCTTTGCCTCTTCGCCCGCGCCCATGCCGGTCGGTTATGCCGCGCCGATGGCGGCGCCGGTCCGCTACGATTCCTCCTACCATCTCGACGCCGGCGACAGGCTGCGCGTCGTGGTCTACGGCCAGGAAGGTCTCACCAACAGCTACGCGATCGACGCCGGCGGTTCCATCACGATGCCGCTGATCGGCGGCGTGCCGGCACGCGGCCGCACGCCGGCGGGTCTGGCCGGCGAGATCGCCGCACGGCTGCGCAACGGCTACATCCGCGAGCCCTCGGTCGCCGTCGAGATCGAGGCCTATCGCCCGTTCTTCATTCTCGGCGAAGTCTCCGCGCCCGGCCAGTATCCGTACGTGCCGAACATGACGGTCGAAAGCGCCGTGGCAATCGCGGGCGGCTTCTCGCCACGCGCCAAGCGCGATGTGGTCACCGTCACGCATACCGAAGCCGGCGGCGCCATGCGCGCCGTGGTGCCGCTCGGCACCCCACTGGCGCCGGGCGACACCGTATTTGTCGGCGAGCGCTGGTTCTAGAGCGTTTTCGAGCGAAGTGGATACCGGTTCGCGTGAAGAAAACGCGTCAAAAAAGAATCTAGAGCCTCGGTTCTGATGCAATCAGAACCGAAGCTCTAGCTCACCTTCTGAAATCCAGCCGCCCGTTCGGAAAACATCCATCGATGCGCGCGGCATCGACCACGCGCCCGATCCATGGCCGCGTGATCGCGGGATTGGTTAGGTTGATGTATTTCCCGACTAGGCGCGCGCCCTCGCGCGCAGCATCGATCAGCCCGTGCCGTCGGCCGTGATCCCAATCGAAGCGCAGATAGATGCGTCCGCCTGCGACCCGCACCTCCGCGCGCCCGTCTTTCCACGTCTCCGGCGTATCGCCGGCGATGGTCGGATCGGCGCCGCCATTCCAGCGGCTGGCCCACGGGCCTTCCAGAGGATCGGACGGCGCCTGAATGTCTGCCCAATGCGCCGCGTTGACGTCGGCCGCATCGCCCGAAAGTAAGGCGGTTGCGGCATAGTCCATGACCTCGCGATCGTCAGGACCGGGAACGTCCATGGTGCCGAACGGATTGCGGATGACGATGTTCGTATTGGCCTGCTGCATCACGATCTCCCGGCGTGAGTTGGCTTGATCAGCCAGCTCTATCGCCGCCCGGCAGGATGCAGCCACCCGATTCCTGCTCTCCGCCCTCGTCATTCCGGAGCGCGAGCCCGGAATGACGGTGGAGAGATCAGCCGCGCTATTGCAAATGCTTCGCGAAAAATTCCATGCTGCGCGGCCAGGCGATGTCGGCGCTGGCCTTGTCGTAGCTCGCCCGCTCGTCGCAATGGAAGCCGTGCTGCGCGCCCGGATAGACGAAGATTTCCACGTCCGGCCGCTTCGTCTTGATGGTCTCGACGTCGGTCAGGGGAATGCCGGCATCCTTTTCGCCAAAATGCAGCTGTGTCGGAACTTTTGGTGTTTCGTCGGCAAAGCGCACGACGGCGCCGCCGTAATAGCCGATCGCGGCCTTCAGGCCCGACAGCCGCGTCGCCGCGACGAAGGCGACGCTGCCGCCCAGGCAAAAGCCGATGATGCCGACCGGGCCGACGCTCTTCACCGCATCGATCGCGGCTTGCGTGTCGCGCAGCATCGCGTCCCAGTCGGGATTGGCGACGAATTTGCGCGCTTCGGCGATCTCGTCAGGCGTGTAGCCCGACTGGAAGCCCGGCGAGGTCCGGTCGAAGATCGACGGCGCGATCGCGACATAGCCTTCCCCGGCGAGGCGATCGCAGACCGAGCGGATGTGATGGTTGACCCCAAAAATCTCCTGGATCACCACCACCGCGCCCTTCGGGGGGCCTGCGGGATCAGCGCGATAGGCGCCGAGCTGGAAATTATCGGAGGCGGTCAGTCTGATGTCTTGTCCCACGCGGGTTGTCCTTCTTGTTGATCGTCGATCACGAACTCCGCTCTCTCTCCTCATCCTGAGGAGCGCGCTCTTCGCGCGCGTCTCGAAGGATAGAGGCCGAGATGCAGCAGCGGGGCCTTCATCCTTCGAGACGCTTGCTTTGCAAGCTCCTCAGGATGAGGGGAGGCGGTTGCGCGCCCACCTCACTCCCACATCCAGTTCTCGCCGTAATCCTCCTTCCATCCCGCCAGCCTTCCGTGGCGGAATTGCAGGAACAGGCGGTGACGGTTGGAGATCAGTCCGCTGCCGCCGATGTTGCGAAGCGCGAGATAGATCTCGTTGCCGGGGCGTCCGCGCACATATTGCAGAGGCTGGCCGAGGGCGCGCGCGGTTTGCCCTGCATCCATGCCGAAGGCGAGCGGCGTGTTGTTCGACAACGTCGCGACGAAGGGCAGGCGGGGCGGTGTCCCGCCGAATTGCTCGGCCTGCGCGGATACCGACAGCAACACCGCGCCCGCAGCCAACATCGCTCGCTTCATTGCCGTGTTCCCGTCCGATCGTCCTATTCCGGCAAGTTCTTCAGGAAAGGCAGCACCGCGTCAATAAAAGCCTTGGGCTGGTCGATGTTGACGGCGTGTCCGGCGGCGGGGATCACGACCTTTTGTGCGCCGGGAATTTTCGCGGCCATGTAGTCCGACGCGGCGAGGAACGGTGTGTCGTCGGCGCCGACCACGACCAGACTGGGCACCTTGATCTCCGGCAGCAGCTCGATCACCTTCGCATCGCGCTGGGTCAGCATGCCGCGTGCGGCGAGCGCCAATCCCTTGGCATTGCGATGGCTCGCGGTGGCGCGCTCGCGCGTTGCGGCCTTCAGCACGTCGAGCCCTTCGCGATCGAGCTTGTCGGCAGTGGCGAGCGCCCGCGCGTTCCAGGCCTCGCGTGCATCGTCCTTCTTGAATCCCGGTCCGGTGTCGATGATCAGCAGCGCGCGAACGCGCATTGGATGCGCGCGAGCGAAGGCAAGCGACATATAGCCGCCGAGCGACAGCCCGCCGATGATGGCGCGCTCAGTGCCGACCGCATCCAGGATCGCCGCGATGTCGCCGACCGTGAGCGCTTCGCTATAAGCGGCGGGATCGTCGGGATAATCGGACTGGCCGTGACCGCGCATGTCCCACAAGATCAGCTTGTGGTCCCTGGCAAGCGCCTCGACCTGCCCATGCCACATCGCCGAGGTCGATGAGTAACCGTGAGTCAGCAGCAGCGGCGGGCCTTCGCCATGGATCTCGTAATAGATTCCGACGCCGTCTCGATCGATCCTCGGCATTGTTTCCACCCTTTTTGTTTTCTTATTCTCTCTCACGACGCCGAAGCCGTGAAGGGCGTGATGAAGACGTAAGTCTAGCGTGCTGAACAAGATGATCCGCCGGAGGTCAACCTCCGGCGGATTAGTTTGCATTTTCAGGCGGCCATGACGGAGAAATTCCCCTTTGTCATCAATGGCCCGCCTACTGTGCATGGGGTTGTTTTCGCCCTTTTTGCGCCATTCCTGCCATGGAACCCGAGATCCCTAAAATTGCACTCAATTCCGGAAGGCTCCATTGAGCACGCCTCTTAAGGGCCGGAGAACCTGATCCGGCTTAGGCTTCTGCCCGAAACACGCCCGTGCTCTTGGGGAAGCCATGAACGCCTCAGCCAAACCCGCCGCCAAACGCCGGCTCCTGCTCGCCTCCGACCGGAGCGACGAGAGCAGCGAACTCGCCAGCATCCTCAAGGCCGTCGGCGACGTTGCGACAGTGACGACGCAGGAACTCCCCGAGCAGCCCTCGCGCGATCTCTCCGGCCTCGTGGTCGACATCAATCTGCGCTCGCCCGAGAGCGTGCAACGGGTGCGCAACAAGCTGCGCGGCGATGCCTATCGTTCGATGCCTCGTCTGTTCGTGCTTGCGGACGCTCTGCATCACGGCACCATGCAGGCCTGGGCGCTGGGCGCCACCGACACCATCTCGCGGCCGCTTCAGCCCGAGGACATCCTGCAGCGCATCCGCGCAGCCTTCCCCGACACCGCCGTCTATGACGCGACCGATCGCGGCAAGACGCTCAACCGCGGCGTCGAGGCCGCGCATGCGGTGCTGAAGAAGATGTTCGAGAAGCTGCCGCTCGGCGTGCCCCTGACCTTCGACGACGTCATCGCCGCCGAGAGCAAGATCCTGAAGGCGATCAAGCACTCCTCGCTGCGCGAGTGGCTCACCACGGTGGGCTGCCACCATGTCGGCAGCTATCGGCACTGCCTGTTCGTGACCGGATTTGCGGTCTCCTTTGCCCAGCATCTCGGCATGCGCGAGGACGACCAACGCCGGCTGACCCGCGCCGCGCTGCTGCACGACGTCGGCAAGGCCTTCGTTCCCTCCGCGCTGCTCGACAAGCCCGGCAAGCTCACCGACGAGGAGATGGCCGAAGTCCGCCAGCATCCGCGCCGCGGCTATGACGCGCTCGCGGCTCAAGGCGGCTTCCCGCCGGAGATGCTCGACGTCGTGCTGCATCACCACGAATTCCTCGACGGCTCCGGCTATCCCAACAATCTCTCGTCGAACCAGATCAGCGATATCGTGCGGGTCACGACGATCGTCGACATCTACGCGGCACTCGTGGAGAAGCGCGCCTATCGCATGCCCTTCACCCACTCGCGCGCGTTTACGATGATGGAAGGCATGGGCGGCAAGCTGGACCAGCAGCTATTGCAGGCGTTCCGCCCGGTGGCGCTGGGGTCGTTCTGAGCTCCCGTGTCGTAGCCGTAGGGTGGGTTAGCGTAGCGTAACCCACCATGCTTCCACATTTGCCGGACGAAGTTGGTGGGTTACGCCTTCGGCTAACCCACCCTACTTTACGCCTCACCCCACCATCTTCCTCAGCTCCGCCTTCGCCACCTTCTCCAGCGTCGAGCGCGGCATGTCGTCGACAAAGCGGATCTCGCGCGGCACCTTGAAGTCGGCGAGGCTCTTGCGGCAGGCAGCCATCACGTTGTCATGCAGATCGGGCCGCGCAGCGGCGACGCCACCCCGCGGGATGATGAAGACGACCGGCACCTCGTCCAGCATCGGATGCGTCTTCGCCACCACGGCGGCCTCGCGCACGCCGGGGACGATTGCGATCACCTGCTCGATCTCGGACGCCGCGACGTTCTCGCCGCCGACCTTGAGCATGTCCTTGCTGCGATCCCCGAAGCGGATATAGCCGTTCTCCAGCCGCACCACGCGATCACCGGTGAGGAAGAAGCCGTGCTCGTCAAAGCTCTCGCGCGTCGCCTTCTCGTTGTGCAGATATTCGGCGAACAGCGACAGGCCGACAATGCCCTTGATCGAGAGGTTGCCGGTGTCGCCGACCTCGGTCGCCCGTCCGTCATCGTCGGTGATGCGGATCTGGTATTCGCTCGCGGCGCGGCCGATCGACATCGGGATGTTGGGCTGGTCGATCTCGCCGACGATGCCGTGGGTGATGGTCTCTGTCATGCCCCACCAGCCGATGATCTTGACGCCGAAGGCGGCGAAGGCCGGCGGTTCGTTGATCGCGGTGCCCCACAGGCGGAATTTGTGATCCCTCGGGATCTCCTGCTCGAGCAGCGCCTTCATGCAGAACGGAATCGTCGAGGTCCAGGTCGACCCGTGCTCGCGCGCGGCGCCCCAGAACCGGCTGGCGGAAAAGCGCGGCTGGATCACGCAGGTGGCACCGACCCATAGCGTCGCCAACATCGAATAGGCCAGCGCGTTGGTGTGGAACAGCGGCAGATAGGCCTGGTGCACGTCGCCGGCGTGCAGGTCCTCATGCGCGGCGTTGATCTTGGCGCCCCACAGCGCGTTGGCGTGGGTCCACAGCACCGCCTTGGGGCGCGATGTCGTGCCCGAGGTGTATTGCACGCTGCACGGCGCGAGCGGATCGGTCGCACGCCTGGGACGGTCGGCGCTGTCGGCGAACAGCGATTCGAAACTATCGCCGCGCGAGACCGATTTTGCGGGCGCCGTGCCGGAATCATGCGAGGTCACCGCCATCCAGCGGATGTTGCGGCAGTTCTGCGCGACGATCTCGGCATAGGCCGGCTGCGTTATCGCGGCGACCGCGCCGCAATGATCGGCAAAATAGTCGAGCTCGGCCGGTGCCGAGCGCGTGTTGGTGGTCACCGCGATCGCGCCCAACTCGACACAGGCGAACCAGGCCAGCAGCGCCTCGATGCAATTGTCGAGATGGATGAGCACATATTCGCCCGGCTTCACGCCGCGCTTCGCCAGTCCCGCCGCGAGCGCGCCGACCCGCTCGTGAAACTCGCCATAGCTCCAGCGCCGCGCGGGCGCGTCGAACGGCGCCCAGATCAGGAACGGATGTGAGCTGCGCACCTCGGCCCGCATCTTCAGCAGCCAGGGCACGTCGAGCCCGTCGAATGGGCCGACGATTCCGGCGGCGGCTTGCGAATTCGGCATATGTCCTCCCGTGCAGCCTGCATCTTGCTCGCGGCTGCGTTTTGATGATTGCGTCTTCCTGCTCTTTCGGCCGTCTTGCGAGCGTAGCGAAGCAATCCAGAATCCCTCCCCGGAGAGAGTCTGGATTGCTTCGTCGCAGGGCTCCTTGCAATGACGGTGCGTGGGGCAGGCGGCTTGGCCTTACCGGCCGCCGTCCTCGTATGACGAAATTTCGATCAGGCTGCCATCCGGATCCCTGCAATAGACCGAGCGCAGCGTGCCGCGGGCGCCCTGCTTGAGAACCGGGCCTTGTTCGATCGCGACGCCATGTGCCTTCAAATGCGCCACCACCTCGTCGGGGCTTGCTGAGGTGAGGAAGCACAGATCCTCGCTGCCGGCGGTCTGGTGGTCCGCGGTGAACCACTCCACCTTGTCGGCATCGCGCGGCCGGACGTTGATCTTCTGGTTACCGAATTGAAGAGAAGTCCGCGGCGCTTTGCCGCCGCCGGGGTCGAACACCTTGACTTCCATGCCGAGAATCTTGCCGTACCACTCGGCGGTCACTGCGACGTCCGCGACATTGATCACGAGATGATCGAGGGCTTCGACCTTGATCGCCATGCCTTATCCTTTCGTCGTGATGCGCCCCGTGCACTTTCCGCCTGCGGCAAGCTTTGTTACAACCGCGCCGACGCCATTTTCAAGCTGTCTGGCTTCAAGAACAACACGTTGGGAGAACCCTTGAAATGATCACTCGCCGTACCGCGCTGAGCCTGCTCGCCGCCAGTCCGCTTGCAGCCAGCCCGCTGTCGAAGGCCCTTGCCGCCGATTACCCGACCCACCCGGTGAAATGGGTGGTCGGCTATCCGCCGGGCGGGGCGACCGACATCCTGGCGCGGCTGATCGGTCAGCGGCTGTCGGAGAAGTTCGGCCAGCAATTCGTGATCGAGAACAAGCCGGGTGCCGGCAACAATATCGCGACCGAATCGGTCGTCAACGCCGAGCCCGACGGCTACACGTTGCAACTGGTCAATCCGGCCAATTACATCAACGCCTCGCTCTACACCAACCTGAAGTTCAACTTCGTGCGCGACATCGCGCCAGTCGCCTCGTTCCAGCGCGTGCCGAACGTGATGACCGTCAACAAGGACGTGCCGGCCAAGACCGTCGCCGAGTTCATCGAATACGTGAAGGCCAATCCCGGCAAGGTCAACATGGCCTCCTCGGGCAACGGCACCTCGGTGCATCTGTCCGGCGAGATGTTCATGGCGCTGACGGGCTGCAAGATGCAGCACGTGCCCTATCGCGGCGCCGCGCCGGCGATCACCGACATGCTCGGCGGCCAGGTGCAGGTGATCTTCGACAACATGCCCTCGATCATCCAGCACATCCGGTCCGGCTCGCTCCGCGCCATCGGCGTCACCACGGCGGAGCGCTCGCCGCAGCTGCCCGACGTGCCGGCGATCGGCGAGACCGTGAAGGATTACGAGGCGAGCGCGCTGTTCGGCATGGGGGCACCGAAGAACACGCCCAAGGAGATCATTGCCAAGCTCAACAGCGAGATCAACACGCTGATAAAGGAGCCGGACATGGCCAAACGCCTGGTCGAGCTCGGCGGCGAGCCGCGGGCACAGACGCCCGAGGCGTTCGGCGAGGAGATCAAGGCCGAGACCGAGAAATGGAAGAAGGTCGTCGAGTTCGCCGGCCTGAAGGTCGAGTAGCGATCTTGTGATGTCCGTGATCGGAGCCCTGCCCGTTCGGCAGGGCTTTTTTCTTGCGTATCAAGGTTTCTTGCGTGTCAGCGCCCGTCGATCTGGAATAAAACGGCGTGGCGAAACCTGATGTTATATGGCGCGTATCTCGCGCTGTGAGGATAGGAGTTGGGATCATGCGCAAGACGCAATTGGCACTGCTGGGCCTCGGCGCGACACTCCTTGCCGGCTTCTCCGCCGTCACGCCGGCAGCGGCGCACGACTATCCCTGGTGTGCCCAGGGCGGCGGGTACGAGTATCCCGGCGATTGCACCTACAGCACCTATGGACAATGTCAGGCCAGTGTGTCGGGCCGGCTCATGGCCTGCGGGCCCAACCCGCTCGTCGCCTACGGTCAATCGTCCCTGCCGCAACCGCGGCAGTCGCGGCGCACGCGGCCCGTGGCGCCGTATTAAGGAACTCTCGGTTTGACTGGTAGCCCGGATCGCGTTCGCGCCATCCGCGGCCGCGCAGACGCCGCCTGCCTTGCCGCTACCGCTTCGCCTCAGCCTGCTCCGTGCCGTTGCACGAGATCAGCATCGTATAGGGCCGCGCATTGCCGGCGATGTCGGTGGTCTTGATCTCGCCCTTCGGTTCGGCAGTCTGGTAGGGCACCACGGAGTTGTCGAGGAAGTCGCGCAGCGCGCCGGTCTTGATCGCGAAGTTGATGTTCTCGGGGATGTTGCCGGTCGCAGCGGCGACCCGTAACCCGTCCAGCTTTCCTGTGACGACGCCGACGATCTGCCCGGCGGTGTCGAACAGCGGGCCGCCGCTATTGCCGGGCTGCACCGGCGCACTGATTTGCAGGAAACGCGAATCGTTGCGCATGCCGCTGAGCGAGCTGACGATGCCAGTCGTCACGGTGAAATCCGAAGTCAGCAATCCATGGAACGGAAAGCCGATCGCGACGACGGAATCGCCGGAGCGGATCGAGCGGTCGCGGATCCTGGCGAACTCCTTGAACGCGGTCGTCGACGGCGCCTGCAACAGAGCGAGATCGTTGTTGGCATCGCTCGACACGACGCGCAGCACCATCGAGGCGTCGCCGGTGAGATTGCCCTTGATGTCGCCGACGCAGCCATCGATGACATGGTTGTTGGTGACGATGTGTCCGCCGGCGCTCACGACAAAGCCGGTGCCGCTCTTGGCTCTGGCAGGTTTGCTGCCGTTGGCTGGCGGTGCCTGCTTGTCCGGCGTGGCCTGCGGCTTGGCGGCAACCTTTGTGAAATCGCCGGCCTTGCTCAGCCCGTCGGCTTTGACCTTGGTGACGCAATTGGCCAATGCCGCAATCACGGGCCCGGCCGAGGTCAGGTCGAAATTCAGCACGGTGCGGCCGCTCGTCGCGACCATCAGGCTCGCCTTCTGAAACGTTCGGACCACGTTCGCAGGCATGACGGAGCTGAGCATGTTCGTCTGGTTGGCCGTGGCGAACAGTCTGGCCTGCTCCTGTCCGTCAAAGATGACGTCGATCGCGGTGTTCTCGCCCTTGGTGAAGCGGTAGCTGGGACTCGCAAAGCTCAATATCCACGAGCCCCCAGAATTCTGGCCGACGACGAGAATGACTCCGTTGGCATAAGGCGCCGTCGCGGCACAATGCGAGAAGGCTCCCGTTTCGTCGTTGCTGAACGCACCGCCGACCCAGTTGCCGATTTTGACGCTGCCGAACGGCCCGGCCGCATGCGCTGCGATGACGACGCTCAGCTGCAATAAAGACGCAACGATGAATGACTTAAGCCACATACTTTTCCCCCAGAACGCATTCGCGCGCATCTTATCTGCGGGAGGAGGTGTCGCGCAACCGGCAGTTGTCTGGCGAGGACAGGTCTTCTCGGGCGACGTTCGGGGCTTGCCTTTACTTTGCGATTCGATATACTTTGCGGTACAAAGTAACCGGACCGATAGTCCCGGCAAGCATGGGCGGAACGAGGTTTTGGCGTTGCCAATGCGCGATCTCGACAAGGCACTGGCCGACATCGTGGCGATCCGCAGCCAGATTGCGGCCGGCACGGCGTTCCGCGGCTACGGCCCGGCGACGATGGCTGCGACCGGCGCGGTCGCGCTTCTCACCGCGATCCTGCAATTCTGGCTGCTCGGCGATCCCACCGGCGAGCCGCTCGACTTCTTCTTCGGCTGGTTCATTGCCGCCGCACTCTCCGGCCTGATCATCGGCATCGAGATGCGCGCGCGTTCGCGCCGCCATCATTCGGGACTCGCCGATGCGATGATCCACCAAGCGGTCGAGCAGTTCCTGCCTGCAGGCGTTGCCGGTGTGCTGCTTGCGGTGGTGATGTGGAAGTTCGCGGGCGAAACGCTGTGGCTGCTGCCAGGCTTGTGGCAGATCCTGGTGTCGCTCGGCATTTTCGCCTCGGTCCGTTCGCTGCCACGCACCGTGGCGCTCGCCGGCGCATGGTATTTCATGTCCGGTTTTGCGGTGGTGGTGCTCGCGAGCCAAACCCATACGCTGTCGCCCTGGACCATGGGCCTGCCGTTCGTAATCGGGCAGTCGGTGATGGCGGGCATTCTGCATTTCGCATCCGGAGACCATGATGTCGAAGACTGACAGCGCACCCTTCTCTTATGAAGGACTGGACCGCGTGATCCACGAGAAGGCGAGGCTCGGACTTCTGACCTCGCTGATGGCGCATCCGAAGGGTCTGGCGTTCGCCGATCTCAAGCAGCTCTGCGGCCTCACCGACGGCAATCTTAGCCGGCATCTCGCCGTGCTCCAGGAAGCCGGCCTCGTCGAGGTGACCAAGGGCTATGAGGGCAATCGCCCGCACACGACCTGCCGCCTGACCAAGGCCGGCCGCCGCCGCTTCCTCGACTATCTCGCCGTGCTCGAACGCCTGGTGCGCGACGCCGCCAAGGCTGCCGGCCGCGAAGCGGCACCGCTCGGCCGCCTCGGTATCGTCTCGACCTGATCCTCCCCCTTTTTTGACCGGAGACTTTGCAATGCAAAGTGACCTTGTGTCCCGCAACGAGAAGCTTCACGTCGGCATCATCATGGACGGCAACGGCAGATGGGCGACGCGGCGCGGCCTGTCGCGCCTGCGCGGCCATGAGGCCGGCGTCGAGACGATCCGCCGCATCGTCGAAGCCGCGCCCAAGCAGGGCATCGGCACGCTGACGCTCTACGCCTTCTCCACCGACAATTGGCGGAGGCCGAAGGCCGAGGTCGCCGCGCTGATGACGCTTCTGCGCTTCTATCTCGCCAACGAGGTGCAGAGCCTGGTCAAGAACGGCGTTCGCCTCACCGTGATCGGCCGTCGCGACCGCTTGCCCGACGGCATTGCCAATGCGATTTCGCGTGCGGAAGATGCCACCGCGCACGGAAGCTCGCTTCATTTGCGCATCGCCGTCGACTATTCCGCGCGCGATGCCATCCTCAACGCGGCGGCAAAGGCGGCGGCGCTGACGAGTCTCACCCGCGAGGCGTTTTCGCAGCTCGTCACCGGCGAGGCGGGTTTGCGCGACGTCGATCTCATCATCCGCACCTCGGGTGAGAAACGGCTGTCGGACTTCCTGCTCTGGGAAGGTGCCTATGCCGAGCTGCACTTCACCGAGCGGATGTGGCCCGAATTCGACGCAAGCGATCTCGCCGCGGCCCTGGCCTCCTTCCACGGCCGCGAGCGTCGCTTCGGCGGCCTGCAGGCGATCGTGCCGGAGGAGGTGCCTTCACTCTCTCGCGTGTGACGCTCGGCACCGAGGAACGAACTGTTCGTTTTCGGCCGCAAGATTGGCAGCACCGTCCAAGCGGTCAGCGCGTGGTCTCGGCTAGGTGTGCATTCGATGCAACCTGCCGAGAGCCTCGCGCATGTTACGCTTATTGCTGGATGCCATTGTCGAGTCCGCCGAAGCGAACGCCACGGTCCGTATCAGGCCGGCCAGCGCGTTCGATGTCGAGGGCCTCTCGATCTATTTCACGAGCCTCTCCACGACATCGCGCAACAAGCGCTTCATGGGCGCGCGCGCGGACTTTGCAATGGTCGCGGCCGAATGCGTCGCCAGGATCAGCCATCCCGGTCATTTCACCCTGCTCGCCGAGATCAGGCAGGAAGGGCAAGGCACGATCATCGGCGAAACCAGATACGCCTACGATGTGGCTGCACGGCATGGTGATTTCGCCATCTCCGTTGCCGACGTCTTTCAGCGCAAGGGCGTCGGCCTCCGCATGATGACAGCCATGGAGAAGCACGCGAGCGATCTCGGTCACGAGATGATTGCGGCCGAGACCGCGCGTGTGAACGCGGAGATGCGCGGCCTTGCGAAAAAGGCAGGGTTCGAGGACACTGGTCTCGGAGACTGGCAGTCGGTCCATCTTGCGAAGCATCTGTCGCGGGTGCGGGGCTTGCCACAAATTTGAGCAAGCGCGCGACGCCGATCGTGCCCTAGTATCTCCCTGCGACGGGAGCTTGGTCGGATGCGTGGAGTTCTGGATTATTGCACCGGTGGGACGGAGCGGCAGGTTGCGGCCGGCACGACTATCGTGGCCGAGGGCGGCACCACCGGTCATCTCTATGTGCTGATGCAGGGCAAGCTCGAAGTGCTCAAGGGCGAGATGGTGGTCGCCACGGTGGCCGAGCCCGGCGCGGTGCTGGGCGAAATGTCGGTGCTGCTGGGGCAGCCGCACACTGCGACCGTACGGGCCTGCTCTGACTCCGTCGTCTACGAATTCGAGGATGCCGCCTCGTTCCTCAAGCAGGAGGCGGGCGTGGCACTCCTGATCGCCAAGATGCTGGCGCAGCGGCTCAATGTCGCCAACACCTATCTCGCCGATCTCAAGCAGCAATACGCCGGCCACGGCACGCATCTGGCCATGGTCGGCGAGGTGCTCCAGAGCATGATCAACCTGCCGCCGCTCGAGGTCTCGCCAGGCTCGGATCGGCAATCCGATCCAAGAATGTGAGCCAGTCGGGCGGCGTCTCGATCGGAGCGGCGGGCCGATTCAGCGGCGCGCCAAGATCGATCCATTGCGCCTCGCCGGCCGCAAGCCAGAACGCCCTGTCCGCATCGAGGTCCAGCACGATATACGTTGGCGGTCGGCCCGGCTGCAGGCCCGCGTTGAACACCCAGGTCTGGCCGAGCCGGTCGAACCACGAACCATCGGTAATGAACGGCGATTGATGCACATGCCCCGAGATCACCATCGAGGGCTGATACTGCATGATCCATTGCACCAGCTCGACGTCGCCGAAGAAGCGTTTGCCGCCCCAGCTCGTCGGTGAATCCGCCGGCGGCGCATGATGGATCCAGATCCAGCGCCGTGGCCGGCCGGCCGCGGCCGCGCCGAGCTGCGCGACGAGGCGTTGCTTGACTAGAGGCCCATCCCACCATGGGCACACCGTGAACAGCGTGTCGCCGACGGTGAGGCCGTCGCCGTCGCAGGCAATGCCCAACTCGCGCACCTCCGAGATCCAGCGCGAGATCTTTTCGCCTTCCGCATTGCGCTCGTCGAGATCGTGATTGCCGGAGCAGAGGATCACGCGGGTCTTCGCTGCGAGCAGCGCGAGGTACTTCTTCACCACCACGATCTGCGCGCGAAAATCCACCATCGAGCCGATGTCGAGCGCATCGCCGGCGAAGATCACGAGGTCGAATTGCGGAGCGGCGCTGACGAGCCAGTCGAGCTGAGGCAGCGAATAGTGCAGGTCGGCCACGACCAGACAGCGCATTGGAAATCCAGGGGTGAGACGTCAAGAATGCTCGGGATTGCAAAATATCCGAACGCAAGAAGCAGACCAGCCGCGTCTCTCGCCAATTCAACGCGGGCAGTATGCTGCGGCTCATCCGCGGCTGCAAGTATCGAAGCGTCGCCGGGCTGGACCGGATCATCGAATTCTGATGTCGTGGCGTATCCTCAACAGCTCGTCTCCCCAACAGCTCGTCTCCCAATGACCTCCTTCAAGACCATTCGTGCTCGCGCTGAAAAGCGCAAGGGCGGGCCCAAGGCGCTCGAAAAGCTGATGCCCGAAAACCCCGACCTGAAGGGCCTCGCCAAACGCGGCGACGACCGCATCCTCGCAGAGATGACCAGGCGTGTGTTTTGCGCGGGCTTTGCCTGGAGCGTGATCGAGACGAAATGGGACGGGTTTGAAGAGGCCTTCCTGCGTTTCCAGCCGGCCAAGCTCACCTTCCAGCCGGAGGATTATTGGGAGGGCCTGCTGCGCGACGCGCGCATCGTGCGCAACGGTGCCAAGATCAGGTCAGTGCGCGACAACGCGGCCTTCGTCCAGGAGATCGCAAGAGAGCACGGCAGCTTCGGCAGGTTTCTGGCGAAGTGGCCGCCATCCGACCAGATCGGCCTGCTCGATCTCCTGAGCAAGCGCGGCAGCCGCTTGGGCGGCAACACCGGCCAGATGCTGCTGCGGTTCGTCGGCTGGGACGGCTTTGTGACGTCCAGGGACGTCGTGGCGTGCCTGCGCGATGCGGGTCTCGACATTGCCGAAGAGGTCAAGTCGAAGGGCGATCTCGCCAAGGTACAGGCGCAGTTCAACGCCTGGGCCGAGGAGACCGGGCTGTCCTACACATATCTGTCACGCATCTGCGCGCTGTCCGTCGGCGAGAACAGAAGCGAGTAGCGAATTCGGCTCTTGGATTCGGCTCTGGGGATGCCGAATCATGTGCGTCCTGTGGCGATCTCGTGCCGCAAGCGCGGCAGGGCGCAACCCGTGATCACGAAATGCATTTTTCGGGAACATTTGTGCGGAGCAGCTGTTCGGGAGATAGGCCAGGCGAACATCGGCGCAGGGAACGCCCGGTCTGGCTCAGCTCAATGAAACCGACGTGACAGAAACGGAGCAGCTCATGAAGCTCACATCCGAACAGGTGAAGCAGACCGTCAACCAGCTCGGCGCTCAGGTGCTGCCCGACGAGCATCCCGCCATGCCGCAGCTCAACAGCATGTTCGGCGAACACACTTTCTTCGTCGATGAGACAGGGCTGAAGGTCGTCGAGCCCACGGCGCCCCCCGGCACCGAGCGCCAGAGCGGCGAAGTCGTCAGCCTCGCCGATTGGGGCGATTCCGAGCTGACACGCCTGATGGCGCACGAGCCCGAGCCGACCGGCGTGATCGTCGTGTTCGAGCACGTGAGGCATTGATCGGGCCCAGGGGATCGACCTTCGGTGGCGAGTCTGAAAACCCGCCACCGTAGATTCGCGTGGCGAGCGCGCTCTACGTGGCTGTCTGCGTCCGCGGAAAGCCCGTCAGTTTGGTTCAGATGCCGAGAGTCAGTTGCGGCGGCTCCGCATCGTCCCCGGCCTGGAGGGAAGACAGCGAGACTCCCAGGAGCCTGACGCTCTTCGGCAGCGGCATCTCGCCTTCGAGCAGACCGCAAGCCAGCCGCTCAAGATCGTCCCGGCCTGCAACCGGCGAAAGAGCGGACCTGCTGCGCGTGATGATCTCGAAATCGGCAAACTTGATCTTCAAGGTGACGGTGCGGCCGCGGCTGCCCGTCGCCTCGCAATGGCGCCACACCTTGTCGACGAGCGGCTTGAGCTCGGCGACCAGCGTGTCGAATTCGGTGAGATCGCTTGAGAACGTGGTCTCCGCGCCGATGGACTTGCGGACCCGGTTGGCCCGGACCGGCCGTTCGTCGACACCGCGCGAGATCCAGTAGTAATAGGCGCCCGACTTGCCGAAATTCGCATTCATGAACTCCAGCGTCTGACGACGAATATCGAGACCGGTGAACATGCCGAGCGCGTTCATCTTCGCGCCCGTGGCCGGGCCTATCCCATGGAATTTGCCGACGGGCAGCGTCTCGACGAAGGCGGGTCCCATCTCCGGTGAGATCACGAACTGACCGTTGGGCTTGCGATGATCGGAGGCGAGCTTGGCCAGGAACTTGTTGTAGGAGATGCCGGCCGACGCGTTGAGACCCGTCTCGGCCTTGATCCTCTCGCGGATCTTGAGTGCAATGTCGCGTGCCAGCGGAATGCCTTGCAGGTTTTCGGTCACGTCGAGATAGGCCTCGTCGAGCGACAACGGCTCGATGATCGGAGTATGCTCCGCGAAGATGTCGCGGATCTGCCTGGAGATCGCCTTGTAGACCTCGAAGCGCGGCTTGACGAAGATCAGATCGGGACATTGTCGCTTCGCCGTCACGGACGGCATGGCGGAGCGAACGCCGAACTCGCGGGCCTCATAGCTGGCGGCGGCGACGACGCCACGTTCCGCGGAGCCTCCGACCGCGACCGGCTTTCCGCGCAGCTCCGGATGATCGCGTTGTTCCACGGACGCGTAGAAGGCATCCATGTCGATATGGATGATCTTGCGGACGGGCGAGGTCTCGCCGGTCACCGTGTCGGATTCGCTCATGGCAAGATGATACAATTGAGCCGCGCGAAGCGCGAGGTGAGGTGTGATTCACAGAGCAATCTCAGGCTTGTGAGTGGCAAGCATGGGCATGCGCTCTAATATGAGCCGCCGGAGGACAGTCCATGCAATACAGCTCCGAACTCATTCGAACCATGCGTCAGGCGCTGGAGGCCGTGATGGCGAGCGTGCCGCCCGATCAGTCGGTCTTCGGTCTGAAAGCGGCCGTAGCCGAATGCATCCTGAAGGCGGCCGCACACGGCCAGACGTCGTACGACGGACTGGTCACGTCGGCTTCCGACCAGGTCCAGGCGATCATCTCGATGCTGAATTGAGCTTGCGCTGAGCCGGCGATGACTTGAGCGCGGGCGGTAACAAGGCCACTCGGGTGGGGGCTCCAGCGCGGACTGGAAGAGACTGGCGCACCCGACACGATTCGAACGTGTGACCTTTGCCTTCGGAGGGCAACGCTCTATCCAGCTGAGCTACGGGTGCTAGTCGAGGTTCATTTAGCCGATTGGCGGGGGCCGGGCAACCGCTTCCGCCGTCTCCTGCCAGGCTGATTCGGGCTAGGCTGATTTTCTGGCGACGCGGCCCGGAACCGGCACGCCGTCCCGCCCGAGCTTGGCGAACTCGGCGAGCAGCCGTTCGGCGCAGATGATCCGGTTGCGGCCGAGCCGTTTGGCCGCATAGAGCGCCTCGTCGGCCGCGGCCAGCAGACGGTCGGGGCTGCCGTCGGTTTCGCCGGGAATGTGGCTGGCGACGCCGACGCTGAGGGTGACGTGGTCACCGGCCCCGGTGGCGCCATGGGTGATCCGCAAGGCCATCACGGCGCAGCGGATCTCGTCGGCGATGACGCAGGCGGCACCGCAATCCATGTCCGGCAGGATCAGCGCGAATTCCTCGCCGCCATAGCGGCTGGCGAGATCGAGCGGGCGCACGGCATGCCGGCTGACGACGGACGCGACCGCGCGCAGGCATTCGTCGCCGCTCTGGTGGCCGTGGCGGTCGTTGAACAGCTTGAAATGATCGACGTCGACGAACAGCAGCGCCATCGCCTTCTGCGTCCGCTGGGCGCGGGCCCATTCGCTCATCAGCATCTGGTCGAACGCACGGCGGTTCGACAGGCCGGTCAGCCCGTCCTTGGTGGCAAGCTCCTTCAGGGCCATCTCGGCGCGCTTCTGGTCGGTGAGGTCGCGCAGCGTCTCCACCACCGCGATCAGATGGCCGGCCTCGTCGTGGATAGGACCGGCGTCGATCGCGAGGTAGAGCTGGCTGCCGAGCTTCGGCATCACGCACCAGTTTTCGGCGCTGAAGCCGAGCCCGTTATGGCCGCGCGCGGCATATTCGGAATAGAACTCCGGCAGCTGCTCCGGGCGGTCGAGCGCGACGAGGTCGGCAAGGCAAGGGCGCCTGGTCTCGTAGAAGGCCTGCCAGTGTTTATTGGTGCCGATCACCTCGGAGGCGGCAACGCCGGTCAGCCGCTCGCAGGCTCTGTTCCAGATCACGACGCGGCGTTTCGGGTCGACCACGAAGGTCGGCACCACCAGATGCTGCATCAGCCGCACGGCGTAGGAATCCGCAACGTCGACCGTCTTGGCTGACGTTTTCCCCGGCTTCGCCATGTCAGGCCACCGCCGCCACCGGCAAGGCATGGTTTGGGCCGAACAGCTTTCGCACTTCGCTGGCCGGCTTCGGTCTGCTGAAGAGATAGCCCTGCATCTCCGTGCAGCCGAGCGCGCGCAGCATCTCGCGCTGCGCCTCGGTTTCGACGCCCTCCGCGACCGTGGTCATGTTGCTGGCGGCGGCGATGTTCACCACCGCCTGCACGATCACGGGCGCGCCGCTCGTCTCGGCGATATCAGCGACGAAGCAGCGGTCGATCTTGATCTTGTCGAACGGGAAGCGCTTGAGATAGCTGAGCGAGGAGTAGCCGGTGCCGAAATCGTCGAGCGCGATGCGCACCCCGATGGCGCGGAGCTGGTGCAGGATCGAGAGCGCCGCCTCGTCGTCGCGGATCAGCACGGCCTCGGTGATCTCGAGCTCGAGCCGGCACGGGGCAAGTCCGGAATCCGCGAGCGCGCCGGCGATCCGCAGTGCCAGCGTCTCGCATTTGAGCTGCACCGGCGAGACGTTGACCGCGACACGCACATGCGCCGGCCAGGTCGCGGCCTCGTTGCAGGCCATGCGCAGCACCCAGTCGCCGAGCTCGTTGATCAAGCCGGTGTCCTCGGCAATCGGGATGAACTCCGCCGGCGACACCATGCCGCGCTCGGGATGCCGCCAGCGCAGCAGCGCCTCGCATC
Organism: Bradyrhizobium sp. JR4.1; assembly: GCF_040548605.1. Taxonomy (NCBI): domain Bacteria; kingdom Pseudomonadati; phylum Pseudomonadota; class Alphaproteobacteria; order Hyphomicrobiales; family Nitrobacteraceae; genus Bradyrhizobium; species Bradyrhizobium sp. JR4.1. The sequence goes on along the minus strand of NZ_JBEPRY010000001.1, from coordinate 793,068 downwards.
CCGAGACTTCGTTGGTGCGCAGGTCGACCAGCGGCTGATAGTGGATCTCGAAACCGCCGTTCACCAGGGCTTGGCGCAGATCCTGCTCCAGGCTCAGGCGCGCCTTGGCGCTCGCATCCATCTCCGGCTCGAAGAAACGGTGAGTGCGGCGTCCTTCGGCCTTGGCGCCGTACATCGCGAGATCAGCATTCTTGATGAGCTGGTCGAGATCGGTGCCGTCCTGCGGTGCCATGGCGATGCCGATGCTGGCGTCGGTGGAGAGCTGATGGCCGAAGCAATGATAGGGCCGGCGGATCGCCTCGAAGATCCGCGTCACGAATGACACCACGTCGGCGGATGATTTGATCCCGGTCTGGACCACCGCGAATTCGTCGCCGCCGAGCCGCGCGATCAGGTCGCCCGGTCCGAGGCAGCTGCGGATGCGGGCCGCGATTCCCTTCAACAGCTCGTCGCCGACGTGATGACCGAGCGAATCGTTGATGCCCTTGAACTCGTCGACGTCGATATAGAGCAGCGCAAACTGGCTGCCGCCGCCGACCTTCTCCAGTTCGCGCTCGATCTGCTCGCGGAACAGCGCCCGGTTGGGCAGGTCGGTCAGCGCATCGTAATGCGCCATATGCGCGATCTTCTCGTCGGCGCGCCGCCGTTCGGTGACATCTTCGACGACGTTGATGAGGTAACGCGGCTCGCCGGATTCGTCGCGGATTCCGATCCGGGTCGAGGTGATGTAGCGCATCCCCTTGGCCTGGCTCTGCCAGGCATGCTCGTCCTTGAACAATCTCTCGCCCGACTTCAGCGCCTTGCTGTCATCGTCGGTGACGACTCGGGCGGAGGCATCCGGGTATATGTCGAAGGGAGTCTTGCCAACGATGTTTTCACTCGATTGGCCGAATTGCTCTTCGGCGGTCCGGTTGACCAGCAGATATTGCCGCGTTTGAGCATCCTTCACGGTGATCTGCGACGGGATGTGGTCGATGATCTCGCGCAGGAACATGTAGTTGCGGTCGCGTTCCTGCTCCAGCTTGCGCCGCTCGGTGATGTCTTCGATCGTGGCCACCCATCCGCCCTGCGCGAGCGGAGTGTTGATGACCTGGAAAGCTCGGCCACTCGGCAAGTGATGGCTTCTCGTGGAGACCGTGCCCTCCGCGACGATCCTCATGACGTCGGCGCAAAATGCCTCGACATCGCCTTCGAACGCGCCGCGCTCCTTGCGATGATACATCGCCTCGCGGATGTGACAGCCGGGCTTGATGACATCGTGAGAGAGGCCGAACATATCGGCGTAGCGGCGGTTGCAGGTGACGATGTATCCGGCGGCATCGTACAGGATCAACCCTTGCGACATGTTGTTCAAGGCGGTGTCGAGCCGCCCGCGCTCCGCTTCCAGCCGTTGCTGCGCCTCACGGTTCTGCCGGTTGATCTGGCGAACGATCAGGAACAGGATCAGCGCAATCACGGTGGCCGAAAGCGCAGCGGTGGTGACCATGAAACCGGTCTGCTGCCGCCAGTCGGCCAGCGCGGCTCTCGTGGTGTTGGTCGCGACGATGACCAGCGGGAAGTGCGACAGCGAGGCCCCGGAGCCGAGGCGCTCGTCGCCGTCGATCGGGCCCCTGACGCGCAGGGTGTGCCGGCCACCTTCGGCCAGCATCTTGCGCATCAGCGGTGCGTCCTTGAAGTCCCTGCCGATCAGCTCTTCGACATGCGGGTAGCGCGACAGCATCTTGCCATTGCGGTCGAACAGCGAGATCGCCGTGCCCTCCGCAAGCGCAACGGACGCGAAATAGTTCTGGTAGCTGTCCGGATCGATCCGGCGGACCATCGTGCCGAGGAAGCTGCCGTCCGCGCCGCTCAGCCGACGCGCGACAATCGTGGTCCATTTTCCGATGATGAAGCTGCGGACCGACTCCAGCGCCACCGGTTCGGCCATCGGATTCGATTTGAAGGTCTGAAAATAGGCCCGTGAGGAGATGTTGATCTTGGGCAGCGGCTGGGGCCGCGACCAGTTGATCAGTTCGCCGTCGGCATCGTAGATCGCGATGTCGCCGAGGTAGGACACCGGGCCGATCTTGCTCCGCAGCATCTGGTTCGTCGCGGGTCCGGACATGCGCTCGCGGAACATCGCGGCCGAACTGATCTCCGGCAGATTCATCTGCCCGATCACATCGGCGGCGACGATGTCGGAATCTTCAAATTGCTGATCGAAGTGCCGCGCGATCAGCTGCACCGTATTTTCCAGCTCGCGCTCGCGGTTGGTCAGGGTACGTTCGCGAAATTCGCCGACGGCCATGGCGGTCACCGCGAAGATCCCCGCGACCAGCAACACGCCGCACAAAGTGAGCCACAGCACCGGTCCGCGCCGAATGGCTGCCTCCCAGCCGTGCTTCGCGGCTAGGAACATTCCGGCTGCAATTCCTGCAAAGACCTGGCGCATTCCCCCTCCCTGGAGGGACAGGAATACAGCACACAAATGGCGTAAAGCTTAGGAAAGCCAGTTACCTGAGCGTTAATCTCGTTGCGTGATCGCAGTCGTGTCCAGCGAGCCGCCGCGCTGCATCATGAATCGCGCGTTAATGCGAGCTGCCCGCGCTCTTGTCGCTGCCGAGATTACGCAGCCGCCCGACCACGCCCGTCGGAAAGAAGTAGACGCTGGCGATGAAGAGCAGCCCGAGCCACAGCAGCCATCGGTCGGGATGCAACAGTCCGGGCAGCAGCGGCAGGCCGGCTTCCGACGCCGCCTTGGAGGCGACGCCCATCAGCGACTGCAGATAGTTCTGGGCGAGGATGAAGATGGTGGCGCCGATGATCGCGCCGTAGATTGTGCCCATGCCGCCGATCACGACCATCAGCAGGATGTCCAGCATGATCGAGAAGCTGAGCGAGGTATCGGGGCCGGCATAGCGCAGCCACAGTGCATTGAGAATGCCGGCGCCGGCGGCGACCAGTGCGGCGATGCAGTTGGCGTAGCTCAGGTGGAAGACGGTGCGGAAGCCGAGCGCCTCGGCGCGGAAGCGGTTCTCGCGGATCGCCTGCAGCACGCGCCCGAACGGCGAGTTCACCACCCGCAGCAGAGCGAGGATCATCAGGGCCGAGACGGCGAACACCAGATAGTACGTCAGGATGCGGCCGTTGAACTCGAATCCGAGCACGTTCTTGGAGATCAGCACCGTGCCGGGCCTGAGCAGCTCGGGCAGCTGAAAGCTGCGTCCGTCCTCGCCGCCGGTCAGCCAGGACAGCTGCGAGGCCAGCACCTGGAAGGCGGATGCGACCGCGAGCGTGATCATGGCAAAGAAGATCGCAGCCACCCGCAGCGAGAACAGCCCGATCGCAAGCGCAAGCAGCGCGGCAAGCGGCAGGCCGACCACGATGCCGGTTGCAACCGCACCCCAATTCGGGCCCATCCCGTACAGCGCGATCGCGATCGCGTAGCTGCCGATCCCGTAGAACATGGTGTGTGCGAACGACACCGAGCCGGTATAGCCGAGCAGCAGATCGTAGGAGGCGACCAGCGCGGCGAAGACGCAGATCTTGGCCGCGACGTTCAGCGCCTTCGCCCCGGGGAACAGGAACGGCGTCGTCACCAGCGCCAGGATGATGAGGACGAGAACGAGCGTGAGCACGCGGTTGCGCGGCGGGTCGCCTGACAGGATCATCATCGGCTGGTCACCGCATAGAGGCCGCGCGGCCGCCACATCAGAATGGCGACCATCAGCAGGATGTTGGAGACGAGGGCGAGCTTTGGCACCAGGAAGCCGCCGTAATTGGCAATCATCGCCACCAGGATCGCGCCGATGAAGCAGCCGCCGATCGAGCCGAGGCCGCCGATGATGACGACGATGAAGATCAAGACGGTGAGGTCGTCGCTCATGGAGGCGTGGACCTGCTCGCGATACAGTGCCCACATCACGCCGCCGAGGCCGGCCAGCGCTGATCCCGTCATGAACACGCCGAGGAACAGGCGGCGAATGCGATAGCCGAGCGCCTCGACCATCTCGCGGTTCTCGACGCCGGCGCGGATCAGAAGCCCGAGCTTGGTTCGGTTGAGCACGAGCTGAATCGCGATGAAGACGGCAAGGCCGATCAGCGTCGCCAGCACGCGGTATTTCGCGATCGCGACGTCGCCGAGGATGAAGGAGCCGCGCAGCGACGTCGGCAGCGGCGTCGGGATGATCTGCGGTCCCCACACTGCATAGAGCGTCTGCTCGGCGACGATCAAACCGCCCGTCGTCATCAGGATCTGCTTCAGATGCTGGCCGTAGACGGGCAGGATCAGCACCCGCTCGACAATCAGGCCGAGCGCGCCGGAGACCGCCATCGACAGCAATGCCGCCGGCGCCAGCACTGCGAGGTTCATCCACAGCGAATCCACCTGGAGCGAGGTCGCGAACGGCGCCAGCACCAGGGTCGCGACATAGGCCCCGACCGCGATGAAGGCGCCATGGCCGAAATTGAGCACGTCCATCAGGCCGAACACGAGCGTGAGGCCGGAGGCCATGATGAAGATCATCATGCCCATCGCGAGGCTCGCGGCCGTCAGCGTCAGCCAGGTGCTGGGCGAGCCGATCAGCGGGATCATCACGAGGGCGACGGCGATCGGCAGCAGGATCGGCGCGATGTCGCGCTTTGGCTTCGGCAGCGGATCATTTGCGGCGAGCTCGGTCATTGATGAGTCTCCAGGCTCAGGCCGAGCAGCCGCTCCTGCAGCGGCACGTCGGAGGCCAAGGCTGCCATCTCGCCGCGATGAACGATGGTGCCGTTGTCCATCACCAGCACGTCGTCGCCGAGCTCGCGGGCCGCAAAGAAATTCTGCTCGACCATCAGGATGGTAGCGCCCTTGCGCTTGATCTCCTTCAGACACTCGATCAGCGCCATCACGATCGCGGGCGCCAGCCCCTTGGTCGGCTCGTCGATCAGCAGGAGCTTGCGCGGTTCGATGATGGCGCGGGCAATCGACAACATCTGCTTCTGTCCGCCCGAGAGACTTCCCGCGCGCGACAGCCAGAACCGGCGCAGCGTGGGGAAGAAGCCGAAGATCCAGTCGAGCTGGGTGTCGTCGAGCGGCCCGTCGCGCGCCGCCAGCACCAGATTTTCCTTCACCGTGAGATCCGAAAACACCGCCATGCTCTCCGGCACGTAGCCGACGCCGAGCCGCGCGATGTCGGGCGTCGCGCGGCTCTCGATGCGCTCGCCGGCGAGTCTGATCTCGCCGGAGGAGGCCTGCCAGAGGCCCATGATGGTGCGCAACGTCGTGGTCTTGCCGGCGCCGTTGCGGCCGAGCAGCATCGTTGTCTGCCCCTGCGCGACAGCGAGATCGATGCCCTGGAGGATGTGATAGCGGCCGATATGAGTGTGCACACCGGAGAGCTTCAACAGATCGGTCATGCTGCGCTCCCTCTAACTTTATTGGGCGCGACGCCGAGATAGGCTTCCTGCACGATCGGTGATGCGATCACCTCGGCCGGAGGGCCGTCCGCAACAAGCTGCCCGTTATGCAGCACGATGATGCGGTCGGCGAGCGATCGCACCACGTCCATCTTGTGCTCGACGAGGAGGATGATCCTGCTCTTGTCCTGCTTGAGCTGCGCGATCAGGTTCAGCACGACCGGCACCTCGTCGATGCTCATGCCTGCGGTCGGCTCGTCGAACATGAACACCTTTGGTTCGAGCGCCATCATCAGCGCGACCTCGAGCTTGCGTTGGTCGCCATGCGACAGTGCGGTGGCGGCGACGCCGCGGCGGCCGCCGAGCGCGACCTGATCCAGGATCGTATCGGCGCGCGCAATCAGATCACGGCGGACCATCCAGGGTCGCAGCATGTCGTAGTGAGTGCCGTCAGCGGCCTGCACGGCGAGGCGGACGTTTTCCTCCACCGATAGATTCGGAAAGAGATTGGTGAGCTGGAAGGCGCGCCCCAGGCCTGCGCGCGTCCGCATCGGCGCGGAATGCTGGGTGATGTCGGTGCCGTCGAACAGGATGCTGCCGCTCGATGCGCGGAGCTGACCGGAGATCAGGTTGAAATAAGTGGTCTTGCCGGCGCCGTTCGGGCCGACGATGGCGGTGAGCTCGCCCGGCCGGAAGCTGCAGGTGACGTTGTTGACCGCGACATGGCCGCCGAAGCGGATGGTGAGGTCGCGGGTTTCGAGGGAGAGCGTCATCGAAACTTTCGATCGGGTTTGGTTGGAAGTGTATCCGCGATCACGCTGCGCCCCCTCCCCCGCAAGCGGGGGAGGTGAAGGAAGAAAGATCAGCGCTTGTTCTTGATCGGAACGTCCATGTCCTCGATCTTCAGCTCGCGCACCGGCTCGAGCACGGCCCAGGCGACATTCGGATCGACCCTGACCTTGAAGTGATACATGCTCTGGAGCGCCTGATGGTCTTCCTTGCGGAACATCATCTTGCCCTTCGGCGTGTCGAACTCCAGGCCTTCCATGGCCGTGATCAGCTTCTCGGTGTCGGTCGACTTCGCCTTGGTGACGGCGGCCACGACAGACATCGCGGCGGCGAAACCGCCCGCGGTGAAGAAGTCCGGCGGCGCGTTGAAGCGCTTCTGGTGTTCGGCGACCAGCCAGTCGTTCACCGGGTTCTTCGGGATCGAATAGAAGTAATAGGTGGCACCTTCCATGCCGGGCAGACCCTTATAGGCGGCGAGCGCCGGCAGGATGTTGCCGCCGGTGGACAGCTCGATGCCGTAGCGCTTCGGATCCATGTCCTGGAGTTTCGCCAGCGGATTGCCGGCGCCGGCCCAGATCACCCAGATCACCTTGCGGCCCGGCTTGTCCTTTAGCGCGTCGAACAGGCGCTGGCCGACCGCGGTGAAGTCGGTGGTCGAGGTCGGGGCATATTCTTCGGCGGCGAGCGTCGCGCCGGTCTTGCCGAGCGCCTCCTTGAAGGCGGCGACGCCGTCGCGGCCGAAGGCGTAGTCCTGCGCCAGCGTCGCGACGGTGACGCCCTGCTTGCCGATCGCGACCGCGTTCGAGATCGCGTCCTGCGACGAGTTACGCGCGGTGCGGAAGATGTAGCGATTCCACTTCTCGCCGGTAATCTGGTCCGCGACCGCGGGCTCGACGATCAGGATCTTCTTGTTCTCCTCGGCGACCGGCAGGATCGCGAGTGCGGCGGCCGACGAGGTCGTGCCGATCGCGATGTCGGCCTTGTCGTCCTGATAGGCTTCCGCGAGCGCGGCCTTGGAGAGATCGGGCTTGCCCTGGTCGTCCTTGGTGATGATGACGATCTTGCGCCCGTCGAGCGTCATGGTGCCCTTGGTGGCGTATTCAAACCCCATCTGCAGGCCGGTCTCGGTCTGCTTGGCATAGGCCTCGAGCGGACCGGTCTTGCCATAGATCAGCGCGACCTTGAGATCGTCGGCCTGTGCGGAGGTGCCCGCGGCGAGGGCGAGGATGGTGGTTGCCATGACGAGTGATCGACGCACGGTGGTCCCTCCTGATGAAATGCTTTGGTCATAGCGATTTGCACAACCGTGCGGACATTGCAATTCCACCTTCCGGCGGACCACGCGACGGGCATGTGTGACATTGTCCCGGCCCGGCCGCGCCGGATCGCTTCCGCCGAGGAAATCGGCAGATGCAATTGTTGACCTCACCCCCGGAACGGGCTGCTCAGGCTTTGCAAAGTAACCAAAGGCGCGGGGTTACCGCCGGTATCCGTTCGCCCGGGAATAGCCCTGCCGGTTCTGTTGCGTCGAGCGGTTTGTGACACTGGCGCGTGCTTCGCTGGAGATCGGCGTTGCGAGCTTCAGCTCCTCCAGGAAGATCGGCCGGGAGAAATAATAGCCCTGCGCGTAGCGGATCTTGGTCGCAGCCTGCAGGTAGGCGAGCTCCTCGTAGGATTCGATGCCTTCGGCGATCACGGTCATGCCGAGCGCTTCGCTCAGGGATTCGATCGCGCGCAGGATTCCCTGGTTGCGTGGGCGCTTATGGATATCGGTAATGAAGGAGCGGTCGATCTTGATCTCGTCCGCGGTGATGTCGGCCAGCGCCGACAGTGAGGAATAGCCGGTGCCGAAATCGTCGATCGAGATGGCGACGCCGAGCTTGCGGAACATCGGCAGGATCTCGGCCTGGAAATGATTCTTGGCGACGAAGGCGTCTTCCGTAACCTCGATCATGAAGCGCTGCGGAAAGCTGGTGTCGTCGAGCGCCTGGGCAAAGCTGCGCATGAATTCGGGGTTGCCGGCCTGCTTGGCCGCGACGTTGATGCTGATGGTCGCTTCCGCACCGAACGTCTCGTTGATCAGGTCGATTGACTTGACGATCTCGGCGAGCACGAGATGGGTCAGCTCGTCGATCAGCCCGAGTTCGGTGGCAAGATTGATGAACGAGCCCGGCGCCTGGATCACGCCCTCGTCGTCGCGCAGCCGAACCAGGGCCTCGATGCCCTTCACCTCCTGCGTGCGGATGTCGACCTTGGACTGGAAGGCGCAGCAGAAGCGCTTCTCCAGGATGGCCTGCCGCAGCGACTGCTCGATTTTCATCCGCGCCAGCGCCTCGCGCTCCATGCTGGAGTCGAAGAAGGCCGCCGATCCCTTGCCGTCGTTCTTGATGCGGTACATCGCGATGTCGGCGTTCTGGCGCAGTGTCTCGAAGCTGCTTCCGTGATCGGGGTACAGGCTGATGCCGACGGAGGTTGAGGCGAACACTTCCGAATTGTCGATGAAGAACGGCGCCGTCAGCCGCTCCAGCGTCGATTGCATGAATTCGGCGACTTCCTCCTGATTCTTGATCGGCGACAGCAGCAGCAGAAATTCGTCGCCGGAGATGCGCGACAGCATGTCCGAATCGCGCAGGCCGCGTCCAAGCCGCTTTGACAGTTCGACCAGCAGGGCATCGCCCACGGTGTGACCGTAATAGTCGTTGATGTGCTTGAAATTGTCGACGTCGAGAAAGGCGAGCGCAAAGCGCTCGCCGGCGCGACCCTGCGCGAGCAGGCTGGTGGCGCGATGTTCGATCACCCGCCGCGAGGGCAGGCCGGTCAGCTCGTCGAAATAGGCCGAGCGGAACAGCTGGTCCTCGAAATTCTTCTGCTCGGTGATGTCGGAGGAGGCCGAGATCAGCAGCTCACGTCCGTCAAGGCGGATCGGACGATGGGTGGTCAGCAGCACCTGGCGTGCGGCTCCGTCGTGGAGCGCTTCCTCGGCGACCACCGCCTGACCGGAGCTCAGGGCCTGCCGGCAGGCTTTCTGGCGCGGCGCGAGATCGCGCGAGGGGCGGCTGCCGTCCATGCCGAGCTGGGCGGCCGCGACATCGTTGACCAGGAGAAGTTCGCCTTGCGCGTCCTGCACGGTCAGGCCGGCAGGCAGCATTCTAACGATTTCCTTGAGGAATCCGAGTTCGGCTTCGCTCGCGCCGGAATATTTGTTGTCGTTCATAGAAGTCATGAATCTTGTTGTTTCAGCGCGCCTTTGCAATGGGCGCGATCTTGCGCGGTTCCCTCTTAAGTTTGGTTAAGGGGCCCGGAGAATTACGGTGGTGTTTTGCGTCGATGCGACGCGCGCAGCCCATCGTCATTAACGGGGCGTCAACGCGTCCGGCGAAACCGCGAACGACGCACGCGAACGGATTTCGTTTGCGCCGTGTCTAACCGTCTTTGGGGATACGGCATTGCATGGTGCAATGAAGTCCGGTCCTGAGATAGGAGACCTCCGTCTTGCCGTCGAAGGCCGACAGCGCCGACTTCAACAGCTTGGTGCCGAAACCCGGCTCGGAGATCTTGTCGACACTCGGGCCCTCGGTTTCATCCCAGGTCACGGTCAGACGGTCGTCGCTGACGGTCCATGACACCTGCAACAACCCGCGCGGCGCGGAGAACGCGCCATATTTCCCCGCGTTGGTGGCGAGCTCGTGAAACATCAGGGACAGCGTGACCGCAAGCTTCGGCGGCAGGAACAGCCGGTCGCCGTTGAGCGTGAAGCGGACATGGCCGTAAGGGCCGAGCTCGGAGATCAGCAGGTCGCGGATGTCGCAGCCGGCCTTGTCGATCCGCGAAATCAAATCGTCGGTCGCTGCAAGCGACCGCAGCCGCGGATCGATCCGGGCCCAGATTTGCGGCTGATCGTGCAGCACCTGATGCAGCACGGCATGCACTGTCGACAGCTTGTTCTTCAGCCGGTGCTGGAGTTCGTCGACCAGCAGCTTGCGGTAGTCTTCTTCCTCGATCAGGCGCCTGGAAATCCGGCGCTGCTCGACGAGTAGCGAGCGATAGTGCTCGACGCCCCAGATGGTGAGCGCGCAGACCGCCCAATAGAGTGCCAGCAGGGCGAATCGCGCGTTATCGGCAAGCGCATCGCCAAAGTTCACGACGACGCCGAGCACACCGCCGACCAGCGCCGTGATGATGCCGATGCGGAAGCCGCCGAACGCGGCCGCAAAGAACACGGCCGGGAAATACGGCGTGAAATAGACGTCGGGCCGCACATGGGCGAGAGCCCAGCGCGCCAGCGTCGCAACCAGCAGGCAGGCGACCGCAAACGCAAGGCTGAGGCCGAGCGATGGCGGTGCCACGCCCTGCCAGCCCTTGCGGAATTCGTCGATCAGCTTCGCCATGCGCAGTCCGGTCGCGATATGCGTTCGACAATCGAGCGGTCGCCAGGAATGTTACGCATGTCGCCGGCCCCAAGCAAAGCTTGCCTTGTCGGAAGCCGGCAGGAATAGTGCCTGCTGCGGCGCCGACCGTCGCGGCGCCGTCGTCGATCGGTGTCCGCCATTTGGCGTCAAGGGGTTCGAAAACAGGGACATTCCATGGGCAGGCTGGATGGCAAGGTCGCGGTGATCACGGGCGCGACGAGCGGGATCGGGTTGCGGACTGCAGAAGTCTTCGTTGCCGAAGGTGCCAAAATTGTGATCGCGGGGCGGCGTGTACCGGAAGGCGAGGCGCTGGCGAAGCAGCTCGGGTCGAATTGCGTCTTCCGCCAGACGGATGTGACGGCGGAAGCGCAGATGCAGGCGTTGATCGCGCTCGCGATCGAAAAATTCGGCCGCATCGACTGCCTGTTCAACAATGCCGGCGGCCCGGCGCAGACTGGCGGCATCGAAGGCCTCGAGGTCGAGCGCTTCGATGCGGCGATGGCGACCCTGCTGCGCAGCGTCATGCTCGGCATGAAACACGCCGCACCCCACATGAAGAAGCAGGGATTTGGCAGCATCATCAACAATGGCAGCATCGCCGGCCGTCTCGCCGGCTTCTCGTCCTCGATGGTCTATGGTGCGGCCAAGGCGGCGGTGATCCATCTCACCAAATGCGTGGCGATGGAGCTCGGCGAATCCAATGTCCGCGTCAACTCGATCTCGCCCGGCGCCATCGCGACCGGCATTTTCGGCAAGGCGCTCGGGCTTTCGACCGATGCGGCGGAGAAGACGCCGGCGGTGATGCGCGAGATCTACAAGACCGCGCAGCCAATCCCGCGCGCCGGGCTTCCCGATGACATCGCCCATGCAGCGGTGTTCCTGGCCAGCGACGAATCCAGCTTCATCAACGGCCATGACCTCGTCATCGACGGCGCGATGACCGGCGGCCGCAACTGGAGCCAGCAGCAGCAGGGCTACGTGGCCCTGCGCAAGGCGTTCGATCAGGGGGCCGGATAGTTTTCGTCATTGCGAGGAGCGAAGCGACGAAGCAATGCAGGCTGCTTCCGCGGACGCAGTCTGGATTGCTTCGCTTCGCTCGCAATGACGACTGCAATGCTCACACCGCCTTCACCCGCACCCGCAATCCGTCGCGCGGCTTCGGGATCGGCCACATCTGCCAGTCCGGCTTGTAGCCAGGCTCCAGCGATACCTCGATGTTCTGCAAGAAGTGCCGCGCGAAGCATTTGGCCTGCATGTAGGCGAAGTGCAGGCCGAGGCACATATGCGCGCCGCCGCCGAACGGCACCCAGGCGAAGCGGTGGCGGTTGCGCTGGGCCTCCTCGGTGAAACGCAGCGGATCGAAGCGGTCCGGCTCCGGCCAGATGTCCTTCATGTGGTGCGTGTAGAGCGGATTGACGCCGATCGCGGTGCCGGCGGGAATCGAAAAACCCTTGAAGGTGAAATCGCGCATGGCGCGGCGCGGCATCGAGGGCACCGGCGGCTTGATCCGCAGCGCTTCCTTGAACGCCATCTCTGACAGCGGCATCTTTTCGAGATCGTCGAAACTGCTCGGCGCGTCAGGGGCGAGCCCCAGTGCCATGACTTCCGCGCGAAGCTTGTCCTGCCAGCCGGGATTTGCCGCGAGCTCGCCGATGAACGACGTCAGCGACGAGGTCAGCGTGTCGTGCGCCGCCATCATCAGAAAGCTCATGTGGTCGATGATGTCCTGTTCCGAGAGCAGGGCGCCGTCCTCGTGGGTTGCGCGGCAGAGCTGCGAGAACAGGTCATCGCCGCCGTGATTGCCGCGTCGCAGCGGAATCTGCTCGCGGAAATAAGCGACGATGCGCTTGCGCCCCCTGACGCCGGCCGCCATCTGCGTGCCGGGCAGCGGTCGGCGGATCGGGGCGACGGCCGCGGCGACCATATCGATGAAGGCGCGGTTGATCTCGTCGACCTCCGGCCCGATATCGGCGCCGAGAAAGGATGCGGCGGCGAGATCAAGCGTGAGCTGCTTCATCGCCGGATAAAGCTGCATCTCGCCGGGTTTCGCCTTCCACTGCGTGACGCGGGCGGCGATGCCGCGGTCGAGATCGCTCAGATACGACTTCATCGGGCCGGACTTGAACGCGACCGACAGCGCCTTGCGATGCAGCCGGTGCTCCTCGAAATCCAGCAGCATCAATCCGCGCGGGAACAACAGGCCGAGCACCTTGTTCCAGCCATGGGTCGAGGAGAACAGCTTTTGCTGGTCGAACAGCACGAGCTCGTTGGCCTCGGGGCCGAGCAGCACGACATTGGTCTCGCCGAAGAAATGCGTGCGATAGACCAGGCCGTATTTGGCGCCGTTCGACTCGATGTGCCCCTTGGGGTCGGCGAGGACCTGAAAGGTCTTGCCGATGATCGGCCAGCCTTCGTCGCCGGGGATATGTGTCAGCTCGTTGCGCTTGGGCGGAGTGAAGCCGAGCGCAGGGGCGGCCACATTCTGCATCGACATGACGATTGCTCCGGTTGGCTGGACCCGGCCAACATAGCACAATTCGGTGACGATGATTCCGCGCTTACCGCTTCGCCGCTTCCTTCTGCAAATCCGGGGCATTGACGGCCGGAATCGCAACGCGGCCCGCGCCGGTCACCTTCAAAGCCTCGGCGGCCTTCTCGTTTTCCATGATCTTGGCCATCACGGCCTGTCCCGCACGCTCGAAGATCGCGCGGTTCTCGATCACGAATTTTTGCGACTTGCGCAAGCCGTCGATGTAGCCGTTGATCTCGGGCACGACATAGCGCGCGACAAGGTCCCAGCTCCGGCGCGTGTTCTCCGGGTTGGCCCAGTCGTGCACGAAGCCGATGACGGCGCCGACGCCGCTGGAGACCTGCATCACGTTCTTGATCATCTTGACGAGATCGTCGGGCGTGCCGATGACGGAGGCCGCGCCATCGACGAACGCGGTCTTGTCCACGGCCTCGTCGGGTGAGGCGAACGCCGTCAGACCCGGCCGCTGCAGCGTGCCGACATTATATTCGTTGTGCCAGCGCATCAGCCCGGCGCCGGCCTCGCGACGCGCCTGCTCGCGGGTCTCGGCGATGTGCCAGGTCAGCAGCACGCGCCAGTTCGCACGATCGACCTTGGTGCCGTGCTTTTTCGCCGCGTCCTCGGCGAACTGCCATTGCTGCTGCAGCGACATCAGCCCCTGCGTCGTCATCGAACCCAGCGAGATGATGCCGATGCCATATTTGCCGGCGAGCGTCATGCCGGAGGGCGAGATCTGCGAGGCCACCACAAACGGCATCTCTTCCTGCAGCGGCAGGAGCTGCAGCGCGGCGTCGTTCATGGTGAACCAGTCGCTCTTCGCGGTGACGCGCTCGCCATTGAAGAGGCGGCGGATCACGCCGATCGCCTCGTCCTGGCGGTCGCGCTGCGTCATCGGATCGATGCCGAGCGTATGCGCGTCGGAGGCGAGCGCGCCGGGGCCGGAGCCGAAGATGGCGCGGCCGCCGGTCATGTGGTCGAGCTGCACCATGCGCTGCGCGACGTTGTAGGGATGGTGGTAGGGCAGCGACACCACGCCGGTGCCGAGTTTGATCCGCTTGGTGCGCTCGCCGGCCGCAGCCAGGAACATCTCCGGCGAGGCGATCATCTCCCAGCCGGAGGAATGATGCTCGCCGCACCAGAACTCGTCATAGCCGAGTGCATCGAGCTGCTCGACCAGATCGAGATCGCGCCGGAACTGGAGCATCGGATGCTCCCCGATCGGATGATGCGGGGCAAGGAAGGCTCCGAACTTCAGGCGCGCCATGGCGTTCTCTCCAGCTTACATTTTTTGTTTGTTTGTGGCGCGAAGCTACGTGCTGGAGGCAGCGAACGCAATCGCGCGATGTCCCGCACGGCGGAATGCAGCCATGCATGTGTCGTCTCCCTCTCGCGGGCACGCGGAGAGAGGCGGAGCGCGCGAGGATCCTACCTTCGAGGTAATCGCGGCGCCGCATTGGGCCTGCGATGATCGGCAAGGACATCCGAAGGGTCGCGCGCCGATGCACCAAACCGTCACAAAGCAGGTCGATACGTCCCGTCGCTGGTGGGTGCTGGCGATCGTCGTGGCCGCCCAGTTCATGTTCGGCGTCGATGCCTTCGTGGTCAACGTCGCCATTCCGACCATCGCGGTCGAGTTGAAGGCGTCGCCGGCGCAGATCGAATCCGTCATCGCGATCTACCTGATCGCCTATGCCACGCTGGTCGTCACCGGCGGCCGGCTTGGCGACATTCACGGCACCAGGAACGTGTTCCTGGCTGGCCTGCTCGGCTTCACCCTGACGTCGCTGTGGTGCGGACTAGCGCGATCCGGTGCGGAGTTGATCGTGGCGCGGTTGACGCAGGGTGCCTCCGCCGCGCTGATGGTGCCGCAGGTGCTGGCAACGCTGCATCTCCTGTTCACCGATGAACAGCGCAGCCGCGCCTTCGCCATCTACGGCATCGTGCTGGGGCTCGCGGGTGCCGCGGGCTTTCTGCTCGGCGGTCTCCTGGTCACGATTGATCTCGCCGGCACCGGCTGGCGCTCGGTGTTCTTCGTCAATGTGCCGTGCGGTCTCGTCATCGCGGTGGCGGCTTGGCGCATCATGCCCTCAGTGCCGCACCGCGCCGGCACGCGGCTGGATATCACGGGCAGCATCGTCCTGTTTGCCGGATTGCTGTGCATGATCGGTCCGCTGCTGCTCGGTCACGATGTCGGCTGGGCACCGTGGTTGTGGCTGGTGATGGCGATCGGCGCCGTGATCCTCCTGGCGTTCCCGAAACTGGAGCATGCGGTGGCACGCGCCGGCGGCATGCCGCTGATTGATCTCTCCCTGCTGGCGGACGCCGCTTTCCTGCGCGGTCTCGGCGCCGCGTTCTTTTTCTTCTTCGCCAATCTCTCGTTCTATCTGGTCATGACGCTGTTCATGCAGCGAGGGCTGAAAATCCCGCCGCTCGCGGCCGGCATAGCCTTCATTCCGCTCGCGCTCGCTTTCGTCGTGGCCTCGCGCCATAGCGGCGCACGGGCGCGCCATCGCGGCACCAGGGTCTTGATCGAAGGTTGCGCGCTTCAGATCGCGGGCCTCGCGGCGCTTGCGCTTGTCGCGTTCTCTGTCGATGCGCCGTCCGCGCTCCTGCTCGCGCTCACCATGATCGTGTTCGGCTACGGTCAGGGGCTGGTGATGGCGCCGCTCTCCGGCGCGGTGCTCTCGACGGTGAAGCCCGTGGCCGCAGGTTCTGCCTCCGGCATTTACGGCACCACGGCGCAGATTGGAAATGCGGCCGGAGTGGCCGCAATCGGCGCGGTGTTCTTCGCCGTCGAAGCCGTGCAATCAGCGCGCGCAGGATTTCTCGTCTCGCTCGCGCTGTTTGTGACGTTAATCATGATCTGCGCCGCATTCCTGGCGTGGATGCGCCGTGTATCTGCACGAAGTTGAGGCATTGCGGTTAATACGTGCGGATTTCTGCAGGTTTTCCTGCGATTTACTCGTCATTGACAGCACACGGTCTTTTTATTTTGCGCTGCAGCAACTATTTGGTTTGGGTGGACGTTGGGACGTCGCCTGCCAGGAGCTGCCGTGTCGTTAACCAGAAATGTCGACCTCTTGAGACGTCTGCCAAAGCTGGACGGATTGCGCTTCGCCGAGTTTGGCCGGAGCGCCGATGCCTCGAGTCCGTTGCAAGAGGTTACGGGCTTCGGTGACAATCCCGGCAATCTGCGCCTGTTCGCGTTCGTGCCGCCGCAACTGCAGAAGCCGCGCGCGCTCGTCGTCGTGCTGCACGGCTGCGGCCAGACGGCGGCAAGCTACGATCTCGGTGCCGGATGGTCGACGCTCGCCGAGCACTACGGCTTCGCGCTGTTGATGCCCGAGCAGCAGCGCGTCAACAACAGCAACACCTGCTTCAACTGGTTCAATCCGGAAGACACGGCACGGGACAGCGGCGAGGCGTGCTCGATTCGCGAGATGATCGCGCACATGATCGAAACGCATCGCGTCGATCCCAAGCGCATCTTCATCACGGGCCTGTCGGCCGGCGGCGGCATGACATCGGTGATGCTCGCGACCTACCCTGAAGTCTTCGCGGCCGGGGCGGTCATCGCGGGACTTCCCTACGGCATTGCGACGAATCTGCGCGAGGCGCTCGACGGCATGTTTCATTCCCCGGAGCGGCCGGCGCGCGAACTTGGCGATCTGGTGCGGCGGGCCTCGAATCATCGCGGGCCCTGGCCCAGGATCTCGGTGTGGCACGGCAGCGCCGATCGCACCGTCAATCCCGGCAATGCCAACGAGATCGTCAAGCAATGGCTCGACCTGCACGATCTGCCTGACGCGCCGATGGCAGAAACCAACATCGACGGCTATCCGCGCCAGGCCTGGTGGAACAAGGACGGCGAGACTCTCGTCGAATCCTACGCCATCACCGACATGGCCCACGGCACGCCGCTCGGCCTTGCCGACAACGACCAGCGCTATGGCGTGGAAGGCGCGTTCCTGATCGAGGCCGGCATCTCCTCGTCCTATCACATCGCCAAATTCTTCGGCCTCACCGGCTGGATTCCCGACGCGGCGAAGAAGGCCGAACCAAAGCCGACGCCGGCCCGCTCGCCCGCGCCGCATCTGGCACGCTCGATCCGCGCCGCGGTCGCCGAAGAGACGGCCGAGTCGAAGCGCGAGGAGGCCCGCGGCTTCGATCTCGGCCAGATCATCACGCGCGCGCTCACGGCCGCGGGATTGATGAAGTAACTCAGGCCGTCGCGCCGATAAGGCAAGAGTTTTGTGCCCGTCGTCGCTGCGATCCGCGAATGGGGCGACCGCAACCTGAACCAGCCCGCGGCGTTCGCAGACGCCGCGGAATAGAGCATGATCCGGAAAAGTGTGAAGCGGTTTTCCGAACAGATCATGCTCAAACAAAAGCTACATCTCGCCGGTGATGAACGGATTGGTCATCCGCTCCTGGCCGATGCTCGAGCCGGCGCCGTGGCCGCAGATGAAGCCGACATCGTCGCCAAGCGGCAGCAGCTTGGTCTTGATCGAGTCGATCAGGGTCGCGTGACTGCCGCCGGGCAGATCGGTGCGACCGACCGAGCCCGCGAACAGGACGTCGCCGACATGGGCGAAGCGCAGATCCTTGTTGAAGAACACCACGCTGCCGGGCGAGTGGCCGGGGCAATGATAGATCTCGAACTGGAGATCGCCGATCGCCACGCTGTCGCCTTCGTCGAGCCAGCGGTCCGGTTCGAAATTGCGCACCCCCGTCATGCCGAACCGCGCGCCGCTCTCGACCACGTTGTCGAGCAGGAATTTGTCCGCGACATGCGGGCCCTCGATCGGCACCTTCAGCGCGTCGCGCAGTTCAGCCGCGCCGCCGACATGGTCGATATGGCCGTGAGTCAGCCAGATCTTCTCCACGGTGACGCCGGTCTGTTTGATGGCGTCGAGGATCTTCGGCACGTCGCCGCCGGGATCGATCACCACGGCCTTCTTGGAAGGCTCGTCCCAGATGATAGTGCAATTCTGCTCGAACAGCGTCACGGGGACGATGATCGCGCCCGCTTTCGCGCCTGCCTCGGCTTGTGTCTCGTTTTGCTCTGTCATGGTGTCACAATGCCGATTTTTGCCATGCCGCCAAGCAAAAGATTTGTCCCCGGGGCACGGGAACAGCCGCGGACATCGTCACACGGCGGTCTCAATTCGCCTGCTGTTTTGAACCGGGGCGCTCCTTCCGCGTTCTCCCGCGCGAGAAGCAGTTTTTGGATGGATTTCCCGCATGACTCAGGGCGGCAGCAATTGGTGGCGCGACGGCATCTTCTATCAGGTCTACCCGCGCTCCTTTCAGGATTCAAACAGTGACGGTGTCGGCGATCTCGCCGGCATTTTGCAGCGGCTGCCCTATGTGAAATCGCTCGGCGTCGACGCGATCTGGCTGTCGCCGATTTTCCCCTCGCCAATGGCCGATTTCGGTTACGACATCTCCGACTACACCGGCATCGAGCCGCTGTTCGGCACGATGGTGGATTTCGATGCGCTTCTTGCCGCCGCGCATGACAACGGCCTCAAGCTGATCCTCGACCTCGTGCCGAACCACACCTCGGACCAGCATCCCTGGTTCGTGGAGAGCCGTTCCTCACGGGACAATCCCAAACGTGACTGGTACATCTGGCGCGACCCGGGCGAGGGTGGCGGCGTGCCGAACAATTGGCTGTCCGAGTTCGGCGGCAGCGCGTGGCAGTTCGACGAGACCACCGGTCAATACTACTATCACGCCTTCCTCGCTCAACAGCCGGATCTCAACTGGCGCAATCCCGATGTCCGCGCCGCGATCTACGACGTGATGCGGTTCTGGCTGGAGAAGGGCGTCGACGGCTTTCGTGTCGACGTGATCTGGCATCTGATCAAGGACGCCGAGTTCCGCGACAACCCGCCCAATCCGCATTATGTCGAGAGCCGGCCGCCGAACGAAAAGATCCTCACGCAATATTCCACCGACCAGCCCGAGGTGCACGACGTCATCGCCGAGATGCGCCGCGTCACGGATGCCTATGATGCCCGCGTCCTGATCGGCGAGATCTATCTGCCGCTGCATCGCCTGATGGCCTATTACGGCAACGACCTCACCGGCGCGCAGATGCCGTTCAATTTCGCGCTGCTCTCGACCTTCTGGAGCGCGCGCTCGATCGAGAAAATCGTCGAGGACTACGAGAAGGCGCTGCCGAAGGGCGCCTGGCCGAACTGGGTGCTCGGCAACCACGATCGCCCACGCGTCGCAAGCCGCGTCGGGCCGGAGCAGGCCCGCATCGCCGCCATGCTGCTGCTGACGCTGCGCGGCACGCCGACGCTGTATTACGGCGACGAGATTGGCATGCATCAGCTCGCGATCGCGCCTGAGGACGTGCGCGACCCCTTCGAGAAGAACGTGCCCGGCATTGGTGTCGGCCGCGACGGCTGCCGCACGCCGATGCAGTGGGATTCGTCCAACTTCGCCGGTTTCTCGGAGGTCAGGCCATGGCTGCCGCTGCCGGAGGATCACATCCGCAACAATGTCGTCGATCTCGAGGCCGATTCACGTTCGATCCTGACGCTCTACAAGCGCCTGATCGCGTTGCGAAAGGGGTGTCCGCCGCTGGTCGCGGGCGACTATCATCCGGTCTCGGCCCAAGGCGATCTCCTGGTCTATCGCCGCGAGGCCGAGGGCAGGGCGGTGATCGTGGTGCTCAATCTCGGCCCCGAGCCGATCGCGGTCACCACCAGCGCGATCAAGTTCGGCAGCGAGGTTCTGCTGTCGACATTCCTGGATCGCGAGGGGGAGCGGCTCGAAGGCGTGCTGGATTTGCGCGGCAATGAGGGCGTGATCATCACGCCGCCCTGACCGTCGTCCTGGACAAGCGAAGCGCAGATCCAGGACCCATTACCCCAGGAGTAGTTTGGCGAAGATCGTGGTTATCACTTCGTACGACAATCACCTATTGGGGTAATGGGTCCTGGCTTTCGCCAGGACGACAACGGAGTGTGTGGTCGCACCTCCTATCCCGGATGCTTGTTACGCCGCAACGTCTTGTCGATATCACTCCTCTTCAACAGATAATCCAATCCACCGACGCGATACCAGCGATACCCATAAGGCTCCAGCACGACGCGATGCTGGCCGCGCTTGTCGGCGTGGCTGTGGTCCTCCGCGAGCAGATTGATGAGGTGCGCGCCGGCCTCGCCCGGCAGCCCCACCGAGAACGCAGTCTCGCGCGGCTTCTCGTCGAGATTATGCACGAACAGCACGGAATTGTTGCGCCAGTCGTAGCGCATGATGAACACGGCGGGATCGCGCGTCGCGATGATCGAAAAATCGCCCCAGCCGATCTCCGGCACCTCCTTGCGCATCCGGACGATGCGCTCGGTCCAGTTCAGCATCGAGTTGGGATCGCGCCGCTGCTTGGCGACGTTGACGTGCGGATAGCCGTACGGTCCTTCGTCGATGACGGGCAAGGCCGGCTTGTCGCTGGTGGTGAAGCCGCCATGCGGCTCGGTCGACCATTGCATCGGCGTGCGCGCGCAATTGCGTTCCGGCAGCGACAGATCATCGCCCATCGCGATCTCGTCGCCATAGCGGATCACCGGCGTCCCCGGCAGCGTGCACATCAAGCTGTAGGCGAGCTCGAGCCGCCTGCGGTCGCCACCCAGCATCGGAGCCAGGCGACGGCGAATGCCGCGGTCGTAGAGCTGCATGTCCTTGTCGGGACCGAAGCTTTTGAACACGGTGTCGCGCTGCGCCGGGGTCAATCGCCCGAGATCGAGCTCGTCATGATTGCGCAGGAACAGGCCCCATTGCGCCGAGGCGGGCCGCGGCCTGGTCGCCTTCAGCGCTTTCCCCAGCGGGCGGGAATCGGACGAGGCCAGCGCATAGAACAGATGCTGGTTGACCTGGAAATTGAACATCATATGCATGCGGTCGGCATCGCGGCCGAAATATTCCATGTCCGTCTTTGGCAGCACGTTAGCCTCGGCGAGGATGATGGCATCGCCCTGCCGCCATTGCAGGAATTCACGAAACGTCCGCAGCATGTCGTACTGCTCGGCCGGTTTCTTCACCTTGGCGCCTTTGGTCGCGATGACGAAAGGCACGGCATCCATGCGAAAACCCGAGACCCCGAGCTGGATCCAGAAGCCCATGATCTTCAAGATCTCGGTCTGCACACGTGGGTTCGAGGTGTTGAGATCGGGCTGGAAATCGTAGAAGCGGTGGAAGTACCAGGCGCCGGCTTCCTTGTCGCGCGTCCAGGTCGATTTCTGCACGCCGGGAAACACCATGCCCTGATTGGCGTTGGCCGGCTTCTTGTCGGACCAGACATACCAGTCGCGATAGGGCGAATTCCTGTCGCTCCGCGCCGCCTTGAACCAGGGATGCTGGTCGGAGGTGTGGTTGACGACGAGATCGATGATGACGCGAATGCCGCGCTGTTTGCAGCCATGGGTGAACTCGACGAAATCGCCGAGCGTGCCGTAGCGGGCATCGACACTGTAGTAGTCGGCGACATCGTAGCCATCGTCGCGGCCGGGCGAGGTCTGGAACGGCATCAGCCAGATCGTGGTGATGCCGAGGCCGTGCAGATAATCGAGCCGGCGCAACAGGCCCTTGAAATCGCCGATGCCATCGCCGTTGGCGTCCATATAGGTGCCGACGGACAGGCAATAGATGATGGCGTTCTTGTACCAGAGATCGTCGATCATGCGCGCGCAGCCTCGGTGGTTCCGCCGAGGTGCGGCGGCTGCGTGATAAGTGTTAAGAGCGAGAGCGGTTCCGTACTCCGCCGTCGTCCTGGACAAGCGAAGCGCAGATCCAG
This sequence comes from Bradyrhizobium sp. JR4.1, assembly GCF_040548605.1. Lineage (NCBI taxonomy): Bacteria > Pseudomonadati > Pseudomonadota > Alphaproteobacteria > Hyphomicrobiales > Nitrobacteraceae > Bradyrhizobium > Bradyrhizobium sp. JR4.1. The sequence goes on along the minus strand of NZ_JBEPRY010000001.1, from coordinate 771,152 downwards.
GACCCATTGCCACAGGCCAAAATTTGACGAGGACTGGTGGTTATCAGCTCGTGCACCAACGAACTCTTGGGGTAATGGGTCCTGGCTTTCGCCAGGACGACGACGGAGGAATCGGTTATCCTCTCCCCATGGACAATCCCGCCCGCATTGCCCTCGTGCCACCACCCGACCGCCGTCAATCCGAGAGGGCGCTGGCGATCGCGCGCGGCACGGCGCGGTTGCTGCGCTCGCTCGGCTTCACCTGCATCAGCGAATTGCCGCTGCCCTCGGGGCGGCGCGCCGATCTCGTCGCGCTGAACGAGCGCGGCGAGATCTGGATCGTCGAGATCAAATCGTCGGTGGAGGATTTGCGCGCCGATCAGAAATGGCACGAATACCGGGCGCATTGCGACCGGCTGTTCTTCGCCTTCACGCAGGACCTGCCTTGCGAGATCTTTCCGCAAGACACCGGCCTGATCATCGCGGATGCCTATGGTGCGCACCTGCAGTGCGAGGCGCCCGAGCACAAGCTCGCCGCGGCCACGCGCAAGCAGATGACGGTGCGATTTGGCATGGCTGCGGCGTTGCGGATCAACCGGCTGGTCGATCCGCAGGGGCATGCGGAGTTTTGGGAGTAGCGGCGCCGCGCGCGGGATGTCGTAGGGTGGGCAAAGCGTAGCGTGCCCACCATCCAGGTCAAAGATTGAAGCAGGCACGGTGGGCACGGCGCTTTGCGCCTTTGCCCACCCTACGACACCGTTATCGCGGCGCGCGCTTCGCCAGAATGCGCTGCAGCGTGCGCCGGTGCATGTTGAGGCGCCGTGCCGTCTCGGAGACGTTGCGGTTGCACATCTCGTAGATGCGCTGGATGTGTTCCCAGCGCACGCGGTCGGCCGACATCGGGTTCGCCGGCAATTCGGACTTGTCCGAGCCGGTCGACAGCAGCGCTGCGACGACGTCGTCGGCGTCCGCGGGCTTTGAGAGATAATCGACCGCGCCCATCTTCACCGCGGTGACGGCGGTGGCGATGTTGCCATAGCCGGTCAGCACGATTGCGCGGGCGTCGGGGCGCTTCTTCTTCAGCGCCGAGACCACGTCGAGACCGTTGCCGTCACCGAGCCGGAGATCGACCACGGCAAATGCCGGCGCCGCCTTGCCGATCTGCGCCAGGCCGTCCGAGACGGTGTCGCATGACGTCACCGCAAAACCGCGCGTTTCCATGGCGCGCGACAGCCGCTCCAGGAACGGCTTGTCGTCCTCCACGATCAGAAGCGAGCGGTCGGTCTGTTCGTTCAGTTCGGCGATGGCGTTCAAGGTGTCGTCCTCTCTCCAGCGCGTCTACATATGGCGGCGCAATCGGGCGGTGCCAAGGGCGCCAATAGTCGATCGACCCCGTCGTGCGACGCAAGGTCGCGGCCTATCCTATTGTTTCTTCGAAGGTCTCGATAGCCTCAAAACGCTCTCTCGGCCACGTGATCTGGACCACTGCGCCGTGGTCGGGAAAGGTTCGGTTGGTAAACGAGACCTTGGCGCCGGTGCGCTCCAGCAAGGTGCGCGCGATGAACACGCCGAGCCCGAGGCCGCCGCCTTCGTCCTGGTTGCGCCGCCGCGACAAATAGGGCTCGCCGATCCGGTTCAGGATGTCAGGCGGAATGCCGGGACCGTCATCGGAGATCACGAGCTCGATCGTGTCCTTGTTCCACCACGCATTTACTTCAACAGTGGTGCGGGCAAAATCGACCGCGTTCTCGACGATGTTGCCGACGCCGTAGAGGATCGCCGGATTGCGCGAGCCGACCGGCTCGGCCACGATGGCGACGGCGATGCGCACCTTGATATCGACGCCGAAATCGCGGTGCGGCGCCACCACCTCCTCGATCAGCTCCGACAGTTTCATGCGGTCGAACGGCGCGCCGGTGGAGGAGAGCTGGGTGATCTTGCTCAATATGTCGCGGCAACGCTGCGTCTGCTCGCGCAGGGTCTTCAGGTCGGCGGCAAAGTTCGGTTCCTTCACCGTCTTCTCGAGCTCGCGCGAGATCAGGAAGATCGTCGCGAGCGGCGTGCCGAGCTCGTGCGCCGCGGCCGCCGCCAGGCCGTCGAGCTGGGTCAGATGCTGCTCGCGCGTCAGCACGAGCTCGGTCGCGGCCAGTGCGTCGGCGAGCTTGCGCGCCTCCTCGGTGACCTGGAACGAGTAGAGGCTGGTGACGCCGATCGCGAGCGCGATCGAGAGCCAGACGCCGACGAGATAGATCGGCGGCAGCACCAGCGGATCGTCGGAATCCCAAGGCAGTGGCAGATGGAAGAAAAACAGGACCGAGGCGCAGGCGACAGCCAGCACGCCGAGGCCGAAGGTGAAGCGGGCCGGCAGCGCGGTCGCCGAGATCAGCACGGGCGCGAGGAACAGGAACGAGAACGGGTTCTGGAGTCCGCCGGTGAAGAACAGGAGACCCGCCAGCTCCACGATGTTGAGCGCGAGCAGTCCGGCCGCCTGCATCGGCTCCAGCCGCTGCAGCGGATTGGACACGGTCTGGAGTGCCAGATTGAGCGCCGCCGACAGGGCGATGATGCTGACGCAGGGGACGATCTCGACGTTGAATTCCAGCCCCTGCGCCACGATGAAGATCGCGGCGAGCTGGCCCAGCACCGCGAGCCAGCGCAGCCGCAGGATCGTATCCAGGCGGATATGCCGCTGCGCGGGGCGAAAGTCGGAAGCGGCAAGTTCGGTCATTTCGGCCAAGGGGGCGGTGCCTTCTCGATCACAAGCGCGCGGCTCACGGAACCACCGGATTACAAGCCTTGCGCTCTCCGCTGCAATAGCAGAAGAACGCCCAGCATGACCGAGAATGACCAGGGTTCAAGCTGGCCGACTGTCGCGGATCGCAGCCTCTCCGCGGCCATCGCGGTCGATCACCTCGTCAAGGTCTACAAGCAGACCCGCGCCGTCGACGACATCTCCTTTTCGCTTCCGCGCGGCAGCATCACCGGGCTGCTGGGCGGCAACGGCGCAGGCAAGACCACGACCATCGCGACGATCATGGGCCTCGTGCTGCCGACCTTCGGCCGCGTGCAGGTGCTCGGGCATCGGATGCCGGAGGACAGCGCTTCCGTGCTGGGACGGATGAATTTCGAGAGCCCCTATGTCGACATGCCGATGCGGCTCACGGTGCGTCAGAACCTCACCGTGTTCGGCAAGCTCTATGCGGTGAAGAACCTCTCCGACCGCATCGCTGAGCTGGCCTGCGATCTCGATCTCACCGAGTTCATCGACCGCGCCAACGGCAAGCTCTCCGCAGGACAAAAGACGCGCGTTGCGCTTGCCAAGGCGCTGATCAACCAGCCCGAGCTGCTGCTGCTGGACGAGCCGACCGCCTCGCTGGATCCCGACACCGCCGACTGGGTCCGGGGTCATCTGGAGCGTTATCGCAAGGCGAACAACGCCACCATCTTGCTGGCCTCGCACAACATGCTCGAAGTCGAGCGGCTCTGCGACCGCGTCATCATCATGAAGCGCGGCCGTATCGAGGACGACGATACGCCCGAAGCCATCATGGCGCGCTACAACCGCACCACGCTGGAAGAGGTGTTTCTGGACGTCGCGCGCGGAAGGGTGAACGGCGCACAGGAGGCGGCACGATGAGAAGGCCGTATGTTGCGAACGTAGCCCGGGTGAGCGAAGCGATACCCGGGAACGCCGCCAGCAAGGTCCCGGATGTCGCTTCGCTCATCCGGGCTACGGGAGTGCGCGATGAGTGAGGCCTCCCTCCACCGCGGCATCTCCCTCCATCGCATCGGCGCGATGATCCTGCGCTATTGGTACCTCCTGCTGTCGTCCTGGCCGCGGCTGCTCGAGCTGCTCTACTGGCCGGCGCTGCAGGTCATCACCTGGGGCTTTCTTCAGCTTTATATCGCGCAGAATGCAAACTTCTTCGCACGTGCCGGCGGCACCCTGATCGGCGCCGTCATCCTCTGGGACATCCTGTTTCGCGGGCAGCTTGGCTTTTCGATCTCGTTTCTGGAAGAGATGTGGGCGCGCAACCTCGGCAATCTCATGATGAGCCCGTTGAAGCCGATCGAATTTCTGCTGTCGCTGATGATCATGAGCCTGATCAGGCTCGCGATCGGCGTCATCCCGATGACGCTGCTTGCGCTGTTCCTGTTTCACTTCAACGTTTATGCGCTCGGTGTGCCGCTGATCGCGTTCTTCTGCAACCTGATCTTCACGAGCTGGTCGGTCGGCATCTTCGTCTCCGGCCTGGTGCTGCGAAACGGTCTCGGTGCCGAGAGCATCGTCTGGACCTTGATGTTCGGCATCATGCCGCTCGCCTGCGTCTACTATCCCGTCAGCGTGCTGCCGGTCTGGCTGCAGTATATTGCCTGGACGCTGCCGCCGACCTACGTGTTCGAAGGAATGCGCGCGCTGCTGATCGAAAACACCTTCAGGACCGATCTGATGCTGAGCGCGTTGGCCATCAATGCGGTGCTGTTGATTGCATCTTTTGGGGCATTCCTTGCCCTTTTGCGCAGCGCCAGGATGCAGGGCTCGCTGCTGTCAGGCGGCGAATAACGTAACTTTCTCGTGGATTCAGCCCGGTTTGGGCGACTGGGCCACGTAAATGTACGGAACCATGCATTGACGCAATATTACGCATTCGGCAGTATGCTGCGATGCGAAGAGGAATATAGCGATGCCGATTGGCGAGTTTGGCGGCGCGCCACCCCTGGTGGCCGAAGGCAGTCCGGTCCTGACGACGCCGATGTACTGGATGTACGAGATGGGGCAAGCCTCTCTCAATCCGGCGCGTGCGATCACGGACGCGACCAAGCTGCTGTTTCAGAATCCCCTCAATCCATGGGCACGCACCGAGGTCGGCAAGTCGGTTGCCGCGGCCTGCGAATTGTTCGAACGCACCACGCGCCGTTACGGCAAGCCGGAATGGGGCCTCAACGACACCGAGGTCAACGGCATCCGCGTTCCCGTCGAGGTCCGCTCGGTCTGGGAAAAGCCGTTCTGCCGCCTGCTCTACTTCGATCGCAAGTTCACCCGTCCGCTGCGCAGCCCGCAGCCGCGCGTGCTGATCGTAGCGCCGATGTCCGGCCATTACGCGACGCTGCTCCGCGGTACGGTCGAGGCTTTCCTGCCGGGGCATGAGGTCTACATCACCGATTGGGCCGATGCCCGCATGGTGCCGCTCAGCGACGGCCGTTTCGATCTCGACGACTACATCGACTACGTCATCGAGATGCTGCATGTCCTCGGCGGCAACACGCATGTGCTGGCGGTGTGCCAGCCCTCGGTTCCCGTTGTCGCTGCTGTTTCGATCATGGAAGCGCTGCGTGATCCCTTCGTGCCGACCTCGATGACGCTGATGGGCGGCCCGATCGACACCCGGCGCAATCCGACCGCGGTGAACAACCTCGCCCAGGAGCGCGGTATCGACTGGTTCCGCAACCACGTCATCACCAAGGTGCCGTTCCCGCATCCGGGCATGATGCGCGACGTCTATCCGGGATTCCTGCAGCTCAACGGCTTCATCAGCATGAATCTCGACCGGCATATGGATGCCCACAAGCAGCTGTTCGCCAATCTGGTGAAGGGCGACGGCGACCTCGTCGACAAGCATCGCGACTTCTACGACGAATATCTCGCGGTGATGGATCTCTCCGCCGAGTATTACCTGCAGACCGTCGACACCGTGTTCGTGAAGCATTCGCTGCCGAAGGGCGAGATGACCCATCGTGGAACACGCGTCGATCCCTCCAAGGTCACGCGCGTCGCGTTGATGACGGTCGAAGGCGAGAACGACGACATCTCCGGCATCGGTCAGACCGAAGCAACGCACACATTGTGCAGCTCGATTCCCGATCACCGCCGCGTTCATTACGTCCAGAAGGGCGTCGGACATTACGGCGTGTTCAATGGCTCGCGCTTCAAATCGGAAATCGTGCCGCGCATCCATGACTTCATGGTCTCGGCGGCGAATCCGAGCTCATTGCAGGCACTCGCGGCCGAATAATCGCGTATTTCGGCTTTCCCGCTGAAAATCGACGCCCTGTCGGAGGCTCCGACAGGGGCGAGTTCCCGCCAGATTCGCGGTATTTAGGTAGCTTTGTAGGAGTGAGTCCAACCTCACCCCTTGGGGGTGCCGCATGCGCCTGACGGGGGCGAAAAAAGCCGGTTCCAACCCCAGTCTGTAGGGTCTCCCGGACGCCAGACCCCTGTATATTGGGCAAATGATTTGTTTTTGCGCCGAGCGCTTTCCCTGGCGGCGGTTATGGCAGAATCCGGGCGCCCTCCTGCCCCCCGGACTGACAGACATGGCCACTCGCGCACTCCTCTATCGGCGGCCCCACGAGCCGAAGACCCTCCTGATCACCCACGGATCGCAATATTTTGCGATTCGACTGCGCCGGCATCGCCGCGCGCGCCGTTACACGCTCAGAATTCATCCGAGCGATCGCGAAGCCATCCTCACCATGCCGCCGCGCGGCACGCTCGCCGAAGCAAAAGACTTCGCGCAGCGCCACGGCGCATGGATCGCGGCACGTCTCGGCCGTTTGCCGAAGGCCGCACCGTTTCAGCCTGGCACAGTGATACCGCTTCGCGGCGTTTCTCATCGCATCGTTCATCGCGCCGGCACGCGCGGTACGGTGTGGACGGAAGTGCGCGATAGCGGTGAACGCATTCTCTGCGTCGCCGGTGGCGTCGAGCATGCGGACCGTCGCATCAGCGACTTCCTCAAGCGCGAGGCTCGCCGCGACCTTCAGCGTGCCGCGGAATCCTATGCCGGCGAGCTCGGCGTCAAGGTCAAGCGGCTCTCGATCCGCGATCAATCGAGCCGCTGGGGCTCCTGCACCTCGGCCGGGTCGCTGTCGTTCTCCTGGCGCCTGATCCTCGCGCCGCCCTACGTGCTCGACTATCTCGCCGCGCACGAGGTCGCCCATCTCGTCGAGATGAACCACTCGGCGCGGTTCTGGCGCGTCTGCGGCAAGGTCTGCCCGTCGATGGAGCGCGCCAAGAAGTGGCTCGATACGTATGGGAACGATTTGCACCGGTACGGGGTCGAGGATTAGGTCCTCGCTGCCAGCCTCCATCTGCCGCTGTCATCGCCCGGCTCGACCGGGCGATCCAGTATTCCGAGGCGGTTGTTGTTGAACCGAGAGGCCACGGCGTACTGGATTCCCGCGTTCGCGGGAATGACAGTTGAGAATGCGGCGAGGTCCGCGCGAACTCAATTCATCCCTCTGCTCAGGCGCTGACATCCGCGCTTGTCCCCGGCTGCGTGCGCGAGGCGAGATAGGATGACTGCAATTGCGCGGCCGCCTTCTGGCCCTCGGCCAGCATCGCCTGGAAGGCCGCATCGAGTTGATCGCGGCTATAGGTTGCGGAGCTGCTTTCACGCGGGGTCCATTGCGATTGCGTGATCGCGGTGGAAGCTTTTTCAACGGTGCCACCGAGCCGCTCGGCATAGCTATCGGCCCGCCACTGCGCCAGATCCGGTCCACTCAGACCGGGTGGATCCTCCAGCTTGCCGATCTTTGCAGCCGCCTCGTTGGTCATCGTCGAGGACCCGCCATTGTACAGGGTGGCGACCACCTTGCCGTCGACCTTCACCTGAGCATAGGTATTCTCCGGTGCACCGTCCGAGACGGCCGATTGAGTCGCGCTCGTATCATGGGTCATCAGCCAGTTCGTTGCCATGAGGTCGCGCAGGTGAGGATTGTCCGCCGCGGATATCGACTTGGCGCCTGTCAGGGGCTTGACCTGCGAGACGTCGATCCGAAAGCCGTCGGTCGCAGCATCAGTCGCATCCGGTCCCGCCGGCTGAAGACTCGATGTCCTATTCGAAGCGGACGTTGATGCGGGCCGCAGATGAGGCAACGCCGCGCTGGATACACCTGACATGATGGAACGCTCTCCGATACTTGCTCAACCTATGAGAGCAAATCCCGGGCCGCCGCCCCGAGCTTGAAGAGACTGGTTTTTTTGCGTTCCGGGAGCTGCGGGGATCGGTCGATTTCGCCATGGTAGGCAGGACTTGCCGAAGACGAGACCGGTGGCGAACAGGGATAGCCGAGATAGTTGCCCCGTTCGGGATGATGGCGGGACGGTTCTGTTTTGCCCGACGTGTCAAATGGCCTTGCTGCCAGAATCAGCCGTCTTGCGACTCGCGTAAGCCGTTGATTCCGCTATCACTGGCTACTGTGCATGGGGTTGTTTTCGCGATTTTGTTTTGAGGCCACAAGGACCCACGCAGAACCTAGCGATTTCCGCCAAACAGCCGGTCCATCAGCCAGCCATCGAGTCCTGCGGCTGCTTCCGGTCGCGCATTGGCGCGCGTCGGCGGCGGCCGATAGCCGCCGTTGCTGGCCGGTGCCGGTACGGGCGCTGCCGCTGTTGGCGGGGACACCTGCGACGTCGCCTGCGCGAGGTTCGACAGGCCCCAGCTGCCTTGCGAGCTCGGCAAGGCTGCCACCGGCACGCCCTCGTGCGCCGTCTTCATGAAGCGGGACCAGACTTCGACCGGCAAGCCGCCGCCGGTCGCCTTCTTGGTCGGCGAGTTGTCGTCATTGCCGAGCCACACGCCGGTGACGAGGTTGGCGGTGTAGCCGATGAACCAGGCATCGCGGTAGTCCTGGCTGGTGCCGGTCTTGCCGGCCGCCGGCCAGCCCGGGATCTCCGCCTTCTTGGCGGTGCCGCTGATCAGCGTTTCCCGCATCATCGCGTTCATCATGCCGACATAGCGCGGATCGACCACCTGGTTGTGCTCGTCCGCCTGGCGCATGTAGAGCAGCTTGCCACTGAGCGTCCTGATCCGCGTGACGACATGCGGCGTCGCCATGAAGCCGCCATTGGCGAAAGGTGCGTAGGCGCCGACCAGCTCGACCATCGAGACTTCGGAGGTGCCGAGCGCGATCGAGGCGTTGGGCTCGAGTTTCGACGAGATGCCGAGCCGGTGCGCGGTGCGCACCACGTTCTTCGGACCGACCTCGAGGCCGAGGCGGATGGCGACTGTGTTGAGCGACATCGCGAGCGCCTGGGTCAGCGTCACCGCGCCGAAATATTCGTGGGTGTAGTTCTCAGGTTTCCAGCCCTTGACCTCGATCGGCGCATCCTGGCGGAGCGTGTCGGGCGTCAGCCCCTGCTCGAGCGCGGTCAGGTACACGAATGGCTTGAACGAGGAGCCCGGCTGGCGCCTGGCGGTGACGGCGCGGTTGTACTGGCTCTCGGAATAATTCCGCCCGCCGACCATGGCGCGAACCGCGCCGTCCGGCGTCATCGCCACCAGCGCGCCCTGGCTGACATTGAATTTCACGCTCTTGGCCGCGAGCTCGTCGATGATGGCGGCTTCCGCCACGCTCTGGAGCTTCGGATCGATCGTGGTCTCGACCTTGATGCTCTCGTCGATCTGGCCGACCAGATCGTCCAGCACCTCGCCGATCCAGTCGGCGACGTAGTTGACCGTGCCGGCGCCGACCGGCTTCACATTGTAGGAGGGTTGGCCGATCGAGGCCTGCGCCTGCGCTTCGGTGATGAATTTGGCATCCGCCATCGCCGTGAGCACGATTTTCGCGCGCGCTTCCGCGCCCTCGGGGTTGCGGTTCGGCGCGAGCCGCGAAGGCGATTTGACGAGGCCGGCCAGCATCGCGGCCTCCGCGATGGTGACGTTCTTGGCCGACTTGCCGAAATAGCGCTGCGCGGCGGCTTCGACGCCATAGGCGCCGGAGCCGAAATAGACGCGGTTGAGATAGAGCTCCAAGATCTCGTTCTTGGAATGCTTGCGCTCCAGCCAGATCGCGAGCTCCGCTTCCTGCAGCTTGCGCGCCATGGTGCGCTCCTGGGTCAGGAACAGGTTCTTCGCCAATTGCTGCGTCAGCGTCGAGCCACCCTGCGACACGCCACGATGGAGCACGTTGGTGACGAGCGCGCGCAGGATGCCTACGGGATCGATGCCGAAATGCGAATAGAAGCGGCGATCCTCGATGGCGATGAACGCCTTGGGCAGATATTGCGGCAGATCCTTCAGCGAGACGTTGGCGCCGGCCATCTCGCCGCGTTGCGCCAGCATGCTGCCGTCGATGCCGACGATCTGGATCGTCGGCGGCCGCTTGGGGATCTCGAGCGACTGGATCGGCGGCAGATGAGCGCCGACCCAGATCACGACGCCGATCACGGCGATCGCGCCCCACAGACCCAGCACCGCGCCCCAATAGACCAGGCGGCCAAGGTTCGCGCCGATGCGTGACTTGGATCGCCGCTTGGCACTGCCGCGACCGGCCGGCGCCTTCCGCTCGCGCGGCGGCTCGTCGCCGGCATCCTCGCTCTTGCGTTTGGCGGATGATTTCGTCGATTTCTTCGGCTTGTCATCGCCGCCGGGAATGCGGTCGGCCGCGGTCAGGCGCAGATCGGCGAGTGCCGCAGGCAAGCCGAACAACGGCTCCTTCCGCCCACCCTTTTTCTTTCCCAACCCCATACGCAAACGCCCGGTCAGCCCGCCCCGCCGCACGCTAGCGGTCGCTGTTTAAGGCCCGGTTACCCAGAGCTTAACGCGCGATTAGGAGGTGCGGCATTCGCTGGCCGCAGTTCCGCTGGTTTGCCGGCGGAGCTAGGATCGCCGGCATAAACAAGAGGGAGCACGCATGGGCCACATCGATCCGACCAAGGAGATTTTTTCGCAGTTCCGGGAGAACGACCGCCCCGGCCCGATCCACATGCTCAACCTGGTGCGCTTGCGCAAGGAGGCGGCCTATCCGGACGGCCGCAAGACGAGCGGCGCGGAAGCCTATGCGGCCTATGGCCGCGAGAGCGGCCCGGTGTTCGAACGCCTCGGCGGCCGCATCGTCTGGCAGGGCAAATTCGAGCTGATGCTGATCGGCCCCGAGACCGAGCGCTGGGACCATTGCTTCATCGCCGAATACCCAAGCGTCGCCGCCTTCGTCGAGATGATCCGCGACCCCGTCTATCGCGAAGCGGTGAAGCACCGGCAGGCCGCGGTGGAGGACTCACGGCTCATTCGGCACGCGGTGCTGCCGGTGGGGAAGAACTTTGGAGAGATACCGGATTGATTTTCCGTCATGGCCGGGCTGGCCCGGCCATGACGGCGTTGAGGCAGTTGCTTCCGAGAACTAACCCGCCGGACTCGCATCCTCAATGATCGGGCCGAACAGCTCCCAGCGTTCGCCGTTGAACTTCATCATCTGAAGCTGCTTGTTGACCCGGTAGTCGGTCGGTGAGGTATTGGCCTTGATGCCGGGCAGCGCGGTGTCGCTGGTCACGTCCTTCAGCGAGGCGGCCTGCTTCATGACGTTCTCGCGCGTCAGGTCGTCGCCGCACTGCTTCAGCACATGGACCAGCAGCTGCGCCGTGCTGTAGCCGTAGGTGTTGAAGTTCGAGTCCTTGTCGCCATCCGGATAATACTTGGCCATGAAGTCGAAATACCTCTTAAGGCCGGCATCGTCCTTCCAGGTCGGATCGAGTGGTTCCTTGCCGTAATTGACGCTGATCAGGCCCTTGGCGGCGTCGAGGCCGGCCGGCTTCAGCACCGCGCCGACCGAGGTGGCGTTGATGTCGACGATCTGCACCGGATGCCAGCCCATCTCGGCGATTTTCTTGATCGCCTGGGCCGCCTGCTTCGGCGTGGTGGCGCTGAAGAACAGATCGGCGCCGGCGTCCTTGATCTTGAGGATCTGCGAATCGACAGTCGGATCGGAGACTTCGTAGGAAGCTTCAGTCACGATCATCTTGGCAGCTTTGTCGCCGAGACCGGCCTTGATGCCGTTCAGATAGTCCTTGCCGAGGTCGTCGTTCTGATAGAGCACGCCGATCTTGGCGTTCGGATGCTCCTTCAGGATGTACTGTCCGTAGATGCGGCCTTCGACGAAGTAGTTGGGGTTGAAGCCCATCGTCCACGGAAAGTTCTTCGGATCCGTGAACCTCGAGGCTCCGGTCGCCGCGAACAGTTGCGGCACCTTCTTCGAGTTGAGATATTTCTGCACGGCTGCGTTCACCGGCGTGCCGATGATCTGGAAGGTCAGCAGGACCTCGTCACTCTCGACCAGCTTGCGAATCTGCTCCACGGCTTTCGGCGGCGAGTAGGCGTCGTCATACTGGATCAGATTGATCTTGCGGCCGTTGACGCCGCCCTGGTCGTTGATCATCTTGAAATAGGCGGCTTGGGTCTTGCCGATCGACGAATAGGCCGACGCCGGTCCAGAAAACGGCATCGTCTGGCCGACCTTGATCTCGGTATCGCTGGCGCCCGGATCATATTTCTTCTGGGCATTGGCCGCCGGCATCGACAGCGCCAGGGTTAGCGCCGTTGCAGTGGCCAGATGCAGAATTCCATTCCTCATTCGCATTTCCTCATTGTTTATTGCCGGTGATCAATCGGGTGCGCTCATGCGCACCTGATGTCACCGCTGAGGGCGAGTGTGGATGAGGCGTTGTTGCAACGCAAGTTGGGCGTGCGCCCGCAGTTCGTAGGATACGCAACGTCTCAGTTCGTAGGGTGGGTTAGCCTTGCGGCTGCGCAAAGCGCAGTCCGCTGGGCGTAACCCACCACTTCTGTTTCCGCGGAAATCAAAAAGGTCGGTTACGCTGCGCTAACCCACCCTACCCAGTAACTAACCCGCTGGACCCGCATCCTCCATGATCGGGCCGAACAGCTCCCAGCGTTCGCCGTTGAACTTCATCATCTGCATCTGCTTGTTGACGCGGTAGTCGTTCGGCCCGGTGTTGATCTTGATGCCGGGCAGCGCGAAGCTCGGGGTGAAGTCCTTGATGTTGGCGACCTGCTTCATCACGTTCTCACGTGACAGGTCGTCGCCGCACTGTTTCAGCACTTGCGTCAGCAATTCGGCGACGGAATAAGCATAGGTGTTGACGGTATTGAGCTTGTCGCCTTCGGGGAAATACTTGTCCATGAAGGCGAAGAAGGCTTTCACGCCCGGATCGTCCTTCCACTGGGGATCGCCGGGCTCCTTGCCGTATTGGGTCGAGATGATGCCCTTGGAGATATCGAGGCCGGCCGGCTTCAGCGTCGCCGAGATCGGGCTAGCATTGATGTCGAGAATGTGCACCGGCGTCCAGCCGAGCTCGGCGACTTTCTTGATCGCCTGCGCCGCGAACTTGGGTGTCGAGGCATCATAGAAAAGATCGGCGCCCAACGACTTCAGCTTGACCACCTGCGAGTCCACCGTCGGATCGGTGACTTCGTAGGAGACTTCGCCGACGATCATGCCGGCGGCCTTGTCACCGAGACCGCTCTTGAGGCCGGCGAGATAGTCGCGGCCCATATCGTCGTTCTGGTAGAGCACGCCGATCTTGGCGTTCGGATGCTCCTTGAGGATGTACTTGGCGTAGATGCGTCCCTCGGACACGTAGTTGGGATTATAGGCGATGGTCCAGGGATAGTTCTGCGGATCGTTGAAGCGCGCGGCGCCGGTCGAGGCCAGCAGCTGCGGGATCTTCTTGCCGTTGAGATATTTTTGCACGGCGGCGTTCGCGGCGGTGCCGATGATCTGGAAGGTGAACAGCACCTCGTCGCCTTCGACGAGCTTGCGCACCTGCTCGACCGTCTTCGGCGGCGAATAGGCATCGTCATACTGGATCAGATTGATCTTGCGGCCGTTGATGCCGCCCTGATCGTTGATCATCTTGAAGTAGGCGGCCTGGGTCTTGCCGATATTGGCGTAGACGGAATAGGGCCCGGAGAACGGCACGGTCTGGCCGATCTTGATCTCGGTGTCGCTCGCGCCGGTGTCGTATTTCTTCTGGGCGAGAGCTTGGTTGGCGGAGAACGCGAAGGCGAGCGCCGCCGTGGCAGTGATGAAGGCTCTGCGATTGCTCATGTGGGGTTGTTCCTCCTGACGGAATTTCCGACCGACGGTCTTGTCCCGTTGATTGCCAACGGTCGCCATCGCTGTCGCAGATTGTGGAGGAACGGCAGGCGACGCGCAAGGATCGCGGCGCCGCGCTATGGCGTCTCAGGTCAGGAACAAGACTGACAGTGCGAGCGCCGCCGGCAGCGCCTGCACCATCAGGATGCGCGTGCTGACGGTCGCTGCGCCATAAGCGCCGGCCACGATCACGCAGAGCAGGAAAAACGCCTTGATCTGGAACGCGAAGGCCGGATTGCCGTGCACCAGCCCCCATACCAGGCCTGCGGCCAGGAAGCCGTTATAGAGCCCCTGGTTGGCGGCCAGCACCTTTGTGATTGCTGCCTTCTCCGGCGTGTTGCGGAAGACCTTCAAGCCCTGCGGCTTGTCCCAGAGAAACATCTCCAGGATCAGGAAGTAAGCGTGCAGTGCGGCGACCAGCGCCACCAAAATATTCGCGATCCAGATCAAGTTGAGCTCCCCCAGCGTCAGCTTTCGGGTGGACGTTAGCACGGTGGGCGTGGCAAGTGCGATGGCGTGTTTCGATGCCATGGTGCTGCAATGCCCGCGCGACCGACCAACCCACCTGTAACCTTCGGCCTCGATCGGCTGGCGACGCCGATCGGGATTGCGCTGCTGGTCACCGACGCCGCGGGCGCCTTGCGCGCGCTCGACTGGGAGGATTACGAGCACCGCATGCGCGAGCTCTTGCGCCTGCATTACGGTGTGGTGGATCTGAGTGACCAACCCGCGCCCGCGGCCATGCGGACCGCGCTGTCGGGCTATTTCGACGGCGACCTCGGCCAGCTCTCAGGCATCGCCTGGCGCATCGCCGGCACGTCGTTCCAGCAGAAGGTCTGGAATGCGTTGACGCAAATCCCTGCCGGCACCACGATGAGTTACGGCGCGCTCGCTGCCAGGATCGACATGCCCAAAGCCATTCGCGCCGTCGGCCATGCCAACGGCTCCAACCCGATCAGCGTGGTGCTGCCGTGCCACCGTCTGATCGGCGCCGATGGTTCTCTGGTGAAGTATGGCGGCGGCCTCGCGCGCAAGCGTTGGTTGCTCCGGCATGAAGGCGTGGCGGTTTAGATATCCGCCTGTGGTCATTCCGGGGCGTGCGTAGCGCGAACCCGGAATCCATTTCTCCGCGTCACCAGTGGCACGATGGATTCCGGGTTCGCCGCTGCGCGACGCCCCGGAACGACGCGAGGAGAGAGGTGCGCAGCCGCCCTCACGCCGCCGGCTGAACCTGCTTGTCGCCGGCCATCACGTGGGTCAGCGCGCTCTTGATCGCGGCCTGGCGTGTCGGTGCGCTGATCTGTGCGCCCAGGAGATCGGTGACATAGAACACGTCGCGGGCGCGCTCGCCGAAGGTCGCGACATGGGCCGAGGCGATATTGAGGTTGAGCTTCGAGATCGCGGTGGTCAGCTCGTAGAGCAGGCCGGGCCGGTCGAGGCCGGACATTTCGATCACCGTGTAGCGGTCGGACCATTGGTTGTTGATCGTCACTTCCGGCTCGATCACGAACGGCCGCGCCTTGCCGCGCACGGTGCGCCGCGCCACCACCTCGGGCAGACGCAGCTTGCCTTCCAGAACGTCCTCGATCATCTCGCCGATGCGCGTCGCACGCCTGCCCTCGTCCTCGTCTCGATCGTATTCCCTGGAGATCGAGATGGTGTCGAGCGCGCGACCGTCGGTCGTGGTGTAGATCTGGGCATCGACGATGTTGGCGCCGGCCGAGGCACAGGCGCCCGCGATGATCGACAGCAGCCAGGGATGGTCGGCGGCGAAGATGGTCAGCTCGGTGACGCCACGCACCTCGTCGAAGCCGACATTGATCGCAAGCTTGTGGCCGGCCTGCTCGCTGGCACGGACGAAGCGCGCATGGCGGATCTTGCGCGGCAGCTCGACCTTGAGCCAATAGGCCGGATAGTGCCGGCCGATATAGGCGTCGAGCTCTTCCGCCGGCCATTCCGCGAAGGCGTTACGGAATTCGGCGTAAGCGGCCGTGAGGCGCTTGCCGCGGTCAACCTCCGAGAAGCCGCCCGTCAGCACCGGTTCGGTCTCGTAGTAGAGGGAGCGCAAGAGCTGCGCCTTCCAGCCGTTCCACACGCCCGGGCCGACGCCGCGGATGTCCGCGGTGGTCAGGATCGTCAAGAGCTTCATCTGTTCGACCGACTGCACCACGGCGGCGAAATTCTCGATGGTCTTGCGGTCGGAGAGATCGCGCGATTGTGCGACCGTGGACATCGTCAGATGCTCCTCGATCAGCCAGGCCACGAGCTCGGTGTCGGCCGGGCTGAAGCCGAGCCGCGGGCAGAGCCGTCGCGCCACCTTGGCGCCGGCGATCGAGTGGTCCTCGGGCCGGCCCTTGGCGACGTCGTGCAGCAGCGTCGCGATGTAGATCACGGAGCGATGCTCCGGCCGGATCTTGCGCATCAGGTCGCTCGCCACCGCGAATTCCTCGATGCCGCCGCGTTCGATGTCCTGAAGGAAGCCGACGCAGCGGATCAAATGCTCGTCGACGGTGTAGTGATGATACATGTTGAACTGCATCATCGAGACGATCTTGCCAAAGGCGCGGATGAAATGGCCGAGCACGCCGGTCTCGTTCATCCGCCGCAGCACGATCTCCGCGTTGTCGGACGTCAGGATCTCCATGAACAGCCGGTTGGCCTCGGGATTCTCGCGCATCTGCGCGTTGATCAGGCCAAGCGAACGCGTCACGTCGCGCATCGCGTCCGGATGGAAGGCGAGATTGTTCTTCTGCGCCAGGCGGAAGATCCGGATCAAATTGACCGGATCGTGCTTGAACACGTCGGGCGCCGCAACGTTGATGCGGTTGTTGTCGACGATGAAATCGTCGCTGTCGGGCACCCGCCGCTTCGCCGCGGTGGGGCGCAGCCGCGCCATCATCCGGCTCAGCACCGGCGCGGGCTTGGCCTGCTGGTCCTCGAGCTTGGCGCAGAGGATGGCAGTGAGGTTGCCGACTTCCTTGGCGACCAGGAAGTAGTGCTTCATGAAGCGCTCGACGTCCTGCATGCCGGGGTGCGAGGTGTAGCCGAGCCGGACCGCGATCTCGCGCTGAAGGTCGAAGGAGAGGCGCTCTTCGGCGCGGCCGGAGTAAAAGTGAAGATTGCAGCGTACCGACCAGAGGAAGTCGGCGCAGCGGCGGAAGGTGCGGTATTCCTGCGCGTCGAACACGCCGCGGTCGACCAGCTCGTCGGTGTCGCTCACGCGGTAGACGTATTTTGCGATCCAGAACAGCGTGTGCAGGTCGCGGAGCGCACCTTTGCCGTCCTTGACGTTGGGTTCGACCAGATAACGCGATTGACCGCCGCGGCGATGCCGCTCCTCACGCTCGGCGAGTTTGGCGGTGACGAACTCCGACGCAGTGCCTTGCACGACCTCCTTGTCGAAGCGGGCGACCAGCTCGTCATAGAGCGGCCGGTCGCCGGTAAGAAAGCGCGTCTCCAGGATCGCGGTGCGGATGGTCATGTCGCCTCGCGCCTGCCGGATCGACTCGTCGACCGAGCGGGTGGCGTGACCGACCTTCAGCCCCATGTCCCAAAGACAATAGAGGATGGCCTCGGCGACCTGCTCGCCCCAGGCGGTCTGCTTGTAGGGCAGGATGAAGAGCAGATCGATGTCGGACTCGGGAGCCATCAGGCCGCGGCCATAGCCGCCGGTCGCCACCACCGCCATGCGCTCGGCACCGCTCGGGATCGGCGAGCGGTAGAGATGGCGGGTCGCGGCCGAATACAGGATGCGGATGATCTCGTCCTGCACGTGGCACAGCCGCTCGGCGCAGCGCCGGCCGTGACGGTCCTTCAGCAGGATCGTCTGTGCCGCGGCGCGCGACGCAATCAGCTCGGCCTTGAGCAGTTGCGCCATGGCCGTGCGGAATGCGTCCTCGCGTCCCTGGTGCTTCTCGGCAAGCGCATCGACCGCGGCGGTGATCCGCGCGGTGTCGAAGCGATCGTCCACCTCGGCCTTGTGCTCAGTCGCGACGCTGTCCATGTCTCACCGGATATAAGAGGCGGCAGGCGCTGTCACCCGCCATTCTCTCGCAATAGTCGTTCCATGCTGGAAAGGTGCGGCTTTGGGTAAAGCTGTTCTCGGCCGGCGCGCTTTCGAGGGGCGGATTTTCTCGTTGACCTCTAGATGTAACTCATTGAAAAACAATGAAGTTTCGAGGAGACCGGGCATGACCAGGATTGCACGACGCATACTGCTGGCGGGAGCGGTCGCTCTTGCCGTGTCCCCCGCGGCGCGGGCGGCGGATCCACTCAAGGAAATCCGTATCGATTGGGCGACCTATAATCCGGTGTCGATGGTCCTGAAGCAGAAGGGGCTCCTGGAAAAGGAGTTCGCCAAGGACGGCATCACCGTCACCTGGGTGCAGTCGGCCGGCTCCAACAAGGCGCTCGAATTCCTCAATGCGGGCTCGATCGATTTCGGCTCGACCGCGGGCTCGGCGGCGCTGGTCGCACGTATCAACGGCAACCCGATCAAGTCGATCTACGTCTATTCGCGTCCCGAATGGACGGCGTTGGTGACATCAAAGGATTCCAAGATCGCCGATGTGGCCGGCCTCAAGGGCAAGCGCGTCGCGGTGACGCGCGGCACCGATCCGCATATTTTCCTGGTGCGCGCGCTGCTTGGCGCAGGTCTCACCGAAAAGGACATCACGCCGGTGCTGCTCCAGCACGCCGACGGCAAGACCGCGCTGATCCGCGGCGACGTCGATGCGTGGGCCGGGCTGGATCCGATGATGGCGCAGGCCGAGGTCGAGGATGGCGCGAAACTGTTCTACCGCAAGGCCGAGGCCAACACTTGGGGCATCCTCAATGTGCGCGAGCAGTTTTTGAAGGACTATCCGGACGCCGCCCGCCGCGTGCTCGCCGTTTACGAAGAGGCGCGCAAATATTCGCTGGCGAATTACGACGAGCTCAAGAAGACCTTCATCGCCGTGACCAAGCTGCCGGAGCCTGTCGTCGACAAGCAGCTCAAGGAGCGCACCGAGCTCACTCACAGCCGCATCGGCGCGCCCCAGCGTGAATCGATCCTCGCCGCGGGCCTCGCACTGCAACAGGCCGGCGTCGTCGACGCCAAGGTCGATGTGAAGGCGACGCTGGATGCGTTGATCGACGATCAGGTCCCGCTGCCGACGAATTGAGGGGCTCTTTCCCTCCCCCCTTGTGGGGGAGGGTGCCTCGCGAAGCGAGGCGGGTGAGGGGTTCTTTCCTCACGATCAGTATTGCGAGCCGAGAGAACCCCTCATCCGGCGCTTCGCGCCACCTTCTCCCGCAAGGGGAGAAGGGAAAAGCAGCGGAGGGCATGGCAAGAGTAGTGTTGCAATCTCGCACAAGACGCGCTTCCTACCGGCCATGATCTCCGACGCGCGAGTCCTGCAACAGACTACGGAACCGGCCGAAAGCGCCGCTGCGCCTTCGTGGTTGTCGCGTTATGGGCGTCCATTGCTGGGTGTGTTGTTGCCGCTCACCCTCGCGCTCGGTTGGGAGTTCCTGGTCTGGCGCGGCTTGTCCAACGGCCGGCTGGTGCCGCCGCCCTCGCGCGTGTTCGCCACCATCGTTGATCTTGCCCGCTCCGGTGAGTTGGTCCGTCACATCGCCGCGACACTGTGGCGCGTCGGTCTTGGTTTTGCGTTCGGCGTGGTCGCGGGCACCTTGCTCGGCGCCATCTCCGGCTATTGGTCGCTGGCGCGGCGGCTGCTCGATCCGACCGTGCAGGCGCTGCGCGCAATTCCATCGCTGGCCTGGGTGCCGCTGTTCATCCTCTGGCTCGGCATCTTCGAGACCTCCAAGATTGCGCTGATCGCGGTCGGCGTGTTCTTCCCTGTGTATCTCGGCGTGATGGGCGCGATCCTCATGGTCGATCGCAAGATCGTCGAGGTCGGTCGCACCTTCCGTCTCTCCGGACCTGCCATGATCCGCCGCATCCTGCTGCCTGCGGTGCTGCCGGCCTATGTCGTGTCCTTGCGCGTCGGTCTTGGTCTGGGCTGGATGTTCGTGGTGGCGGCCGAGTTGATCGGCGCGTCCGAAGGGCTCGGCTATCTCCTGCTCGACGGCCAGCAGCTCGGCAAGCCCGCGCAGATCCTCGCCGCCATCGTGATCTTCGCGATCCTCGGCAAGCTCACGGATTGGTTGATCGAGATCGCGGCTGCGCCCTTCCTGCGCTGGCAGGACGCCTTCGGGCGTACGGTGGGAGCATAATGCGATGCTGGCGCTCGACCGGGTCAGCAAGACCTATCCCAACAGCGTGCAGGCGCTGGCGCGCTTCTCCGCCGAGATCAGGCAAGGCGAGATCGTCGCCATCATCGGCGGCTCGGGCTGTGGCAAGTCCACACTGCTGCGCGCCATTGCGGGCCTCGACCGCGCAAGCTCGGGCACGGTGACGCTCGACGGCGAGGCGATCGCCGCGCCGCATGCCAAGATCGGCATCATCTTCCAGGAGCCGCGGCTGCTGCCCTGGCTCAGCGTCGCCGACAATATCGGCTTTGGTCTTGCCGATGGGCCCGCGACCGAGCGGCGCGAGAAGGTGGCGCGTGCGCTCGATCGCGTCGGGCTCGCCGAGAAGGCGCAGGCCTGGCCGCGCGAGCTCTCGGGCGGGCAGGCACAGCGCGTCGCGATCGCCCGCGCCCTGGTGCCGCAGCCCGAGGTGCTCTTGCTCGACGAGCCGTTCTCGGCGCTCGATGCCTTCACCCGCAGGGACCTCCAGGATCATCTGCTCGATCTCTGGGCCGACACGCGGCCGACGCTCATCCTCGTCACGCATGACGTCGACGAGGCCGTGGTGCTGGCCGACCGCGTGCTGGTGATGCGACCGCGGCCGGGCCGGCTGTTTGATCAGATCGAGATCAATCTCGGCCGGCCACGCGACCGCAATGCGCCGCTGTTCGAGAATTTCAAGCGAAGTGTGCTGACGTCACTCGACCGCTCGCTCGACCGCAACGTGCCCGACCGTGACGCAACCCAGGGTCCCGGTCAGGCCATGTGGTGGTGACAATTTCTCTCTGAGCCGGTACATCGCAAGCCGGTACTTCGTAGAGACGATTTTTCCGGGAGAGAACAAGATGGACGCCGCAGAACTGCGCCAGATGCAGGCCCCGATCAAGGAGCGCTACAAGACCGATCCCAAGACCGCGATGATCACGCTGAAGGCCAAGGGCTCGACCGACAGCGAAGGCATCGCCTGCAAGGTCGAGACCGGCCGCGCCATCGCAATGGCCGGCCTGCATCCCGCAACCGGCGGCTCCGGCCTCGAGCTCTGCTCCGGCGACATGCTGCTCGAGGCGCTGGTCGCCTGCGCCGGCGTCACGCTGAAATCGGTCGCGACCGCGATCGAGGTGCCCTTGAAGACCGGCAACGTCTACGCTGAGGGCGATCTCGATTTCCGCGGCACGCTCGGCGTCGACAAGGAGACCCCGGTCGGCTTCGCCGAGATCCGTCTGCGCTTCGAGGTCGACACTGATGCGCCGCAAGACAAGCTCGACCTGCTGCTCAAGCTGACCGAACGCTATTGCGTGGTCTATCAGACCATCAAGAACGGCCCGAAGGTTTCGGTCTCGATGCAGCGGATGTAGCGAGCGAAGGCCGCTCGCCCCACAATTAGTGTCGTCTCGGCGAAGCCCGGGACGACAAAGAAAAAAATGTCCCCCGAGCTCCACTTCATCCTCATCCTCGTTCTGCGCATGATGGTCGCGGCGGCGTTCGTCGTGACGGCGTCGATCATCACCGAGCGCTCGGGGCCGGTGATCGGCGCGCTGGTCGCGACCTTGCCGGTCTCGGCCGGACCATCCTACGTCTTCCTCGCGCTCGACCACGATGCCGCCTTCATCGCGCAGGGCGCACTGTCGAGCTTGCCGGTCAATGCAGCGACGATCTTCATGTGCGTTACCTATGTGGTGCTGGCACAGCGGCGTAGCCTTCTGGTGAGTTGCGGAAGCGCGGTCGCAGTCTGGATCGTGTTCGCATCGATCATCAAGCAGTTCGATTGGCCGCTCACCGCCGGGCTCGCCGCCAATCTGATCGCGTTCGGCATCTGCATTCCGTTGCTCGCGGGCTATCGCCACGCGAAGATGCCGCTGGTGACGCGGCGCTGGTATGACGTGCCGATGCGGGCTGCGCTGGTCGCGACCCTGGTCGCGATCGTCGTCTCGACCTCGGGCTGGGTCGGTCCCCGGATCAGCGGCATCATCGCGCTGTACCCGGTGGTGTTCTCCAGCATCATGGTGATCCTGCATCCCCGCATCGGCGGCCCTCCGACTGCTGCCGTGCTCGCCAACTCCGCCTGGGGCCTGCTCGGATTCGGCATGGCGATCGCCACAATGCACGTGGCGGTGGAATGGTTCGGTTCGGCCATCGGTCTTGGGCTTGCACTCGCCACATGCATCGTTTGGAACCTTACGCTATGGGGGATCGGGCGCAGTACGTTGCACAAGGCGCGGCAAGCACCGTGACACTACGGACATGCGGCACGGAGTCGCCGGATTCTTCCGTAGCAAACTCGCCATGACCGATCACGAGACGCTTTCCTTCAAACCCCTGAAGGACCAAGGCCATTTCAATTCAGCGCGGACCGAGCAGCGTGTAAGGCGTGCCGTCGTACAGCTTTAGGCTGCTTTGTCGGCCATCGCCTTTCCCAGAATTCGTTAGCACTTTATTCGAGTCTTATAGGTATTGAATCATCTTGCGTACCCGCCTCGGTCTTCGCAACGCGAGTTTACCGGCGGAATTTTCGATTGGAATTCGGTGCGTGTGCCGCGCCGTCACGTCCCCTGATCCCGTCACGCAATTTCATGATTTTGGAGATTCACTGATGTTTGGTCGCAAGTCCCGCAACGACGCGGACGCTCAGCTCGCAGCCATCGGGCGCTCGCAGGCCATGATCGAGTTTGCCATGGACGGCACGATCCTTCACGCCAACGAAAATTTCTTGAATGCCCTCGGCTATTCCCTCGACGAAATCAAGGGGAAGAAGCACGCCATGTTCATGCCGGCCGATCAGCGCGATAGCGCCGAGTACAAGGCGTTCTGGGCCGCATTGAACCGCGGCGAGTATCAGGCAAGCGAGTTCAAGCGGATCGCGAAGGGCGGCCGCGAGATCTGGATCGAAGCATCCTACAATCCGGTGCTCGACGGCGACGGCAAGACGGTGATGGTCGCCAAGATTGCGACCGAAATCACCGAGAAGAAGATCCGGAGCATGACGGACGCTTCGAAGATCGCTGCTGTGGGCCGCGCCCAGGCCGTGATCGAGTTCAAGCTCGACGGCACCATCGTCACCGCGAACGAGAATTTCTGCAAGGCGCTCGGCTATTCGCTTGCCGAGATCCAGGGCAAGCATCACAGCCTGTTCGTGCCCCAGGCCGAGCGCGACGGCGCGGCCTATCGCGAGTTCTGGGCCAAGCTAAACCGCGGCGAATACCAGGCTGGCGAGTTCAAGCGCATCGGCAAGGGCGGCCGCGAGGTTTGGATTCTAGCCTCCTACAATCCGCTACTCGATGAGAACGGCAAGCCCTTCGGCGTCGCCAAGTTCGCCACCGACGTCACCGCCGAGAAGATGAAGACCGCCGATCTCGCCGGCCAGATCGCGGCGATCGAGAAGGCGCAGGCGGTGATCGAGTTCAACATGGACGGCACGATCATCACCGCCAATGCCAATTTCCTCGGTGCCCTCGGCTATTCGCTGGCGGAGATCAAAGGCAAGCACCACAGCATGTTCGTCGAGCCCTCGGAGCGCGATGGCAATGGCTATCGCGAGTTCTGGGCCGCGCTCAACCGCGGCCAGTACCAGGCGGCCGAATACAAGCGCATCGGCAAGGGCGGCAAGGAGGTCTATATCCAGGCCTCCTACAACCCGATCATGGATCTCAACGGCAAGCCGTTCAAGGTCGTGAAATATGCGACCGACGTCACGAAGCAGGTGCTGGTCCGCATGGGCAACGAGCGCGTCCGCAGCATGATGGAATCGGTCGCCGCGGGTTCGGAGGAGCTGAACGCCTCAGTGCGGGAGATTTCCGAGGCCATGACCAAATCGCGCGAGACCGCGATGAGCGCGGTGGAGCAGGTCGCTTCCGCTGATGCCCAGGCCCAGCGCCTCACTGAAGCGGCGCTGGCGATGAGCGGGATCGTCGAGCTCATCAACAACATCACCGGGCAGATCAATCTCCTTGCACTTAACGCCACCATCGAATCCGCCCGCGCCGGCGAGGCCGGTCGGGGCTTTGCAGTGGTGGCCTCGGAGGTCAAGAGCCTCGCTAACCAAGCCAAGCAGGCCACTGACAAGATCGGCGCTGAGATCGGTAGCCTCAACGGTATCTCCGGAGACGTCGTCACCGCCCTGGCTTCGATCAAGACGGCCATCAGCAACGTCAGCGAATATGTGACGTCGACGGCCGCGGCAATCGAAGAGCAGAGCACCGTGACCAACGAGATGTCGACCAGCATGCAGCGCGCCGCAGCGGAAGCAGCGGCGATTTCGGCGAGGGCATAGCCAGCGCTCGGAACGGGGGTGGGTTAGCGGAGCGTAACCCACCTCTTTAGTTTCTGCGGTGACGGAAGTGGTGGGTTACGCCTTCGGCTAACCCACCCCACGGCACCTCATGCCTTCGGCAGCTTGGCCTTCAAAGCATACAGCGCGTCCAGTGCTTCGCGCGGCGACATCTCGTCCGGATGCAGCGCCTTCACCGCGTCCATCAGCAGTTCGGCTTCGCTCGGCGGGGCGGCTTCTGCGGCGGCGCGCGAGGGCACCGCGAACAGCGGCAGATCGTCGGCCAGCGCGCGCGCCGTCTGACCGCGGTCCTGGGCTTCCAGCTTCGCCAGCACCGATTTCGCGCGCGTGATCACGGCCGGTGGCAGGCCCGCGAGCTTGGCGACCTGAATGCCGTAGGAGCGATCGGCCGAACCCGGCAACACCTCGTGCAGGAACACGACGTTGCCCTGCCATTCCTTCACCCGCACGGTCGCGTTGAACATCCGCGGCAGTTTTGCGGAGAGCGCCGTCAGCTCGTGATAATGCGTCGCGAACAGCGTGCGGCAACGGTTACTCTCGTGCAGATGCTCGATCGCGGCCCAGGCGATCGAGAGGCCGTCGAAGGTCGCAGTGCCGCGGCCGATTTCATCAAGGATCACGAGCGCGCGCTCGCCGGCCTGATTCAGGATCGCCGCGGTCTCGACCATCTCGACCATGAAGGTGGAACGGCCGCGGGCGAGATCGTCGGCAGCGCCGACACGCGAGAACAGGCGGTCGATGATGCCGATCCGCGCGCGTGTCGCCGGCACGAAGCTGCCGATCTGGGCGAGCAACGCAATCAGCGCGTTCTGGCGCAGGAAGGTCGATTTACCGGCCATGTTCGGACCGGTCAGCAACCAGAGCTGGCCGGACTTTTGCGCAGGGCCCGGCGAGAGATCGCAGGCATTGGCGATGAACGGCTCGCCATTGCGCTTCAAGGCCTGCTCGACCACCGGATGGCGACCCGCCTCGATGGCAAAGCCGAGAGACGCGTCCACCTCGGGCCGCACATAGTTCTCGTCGATCGCCAGCTTGGCCAGCGACGTCGCGACGTCGAGCAGCGCAAAGGCGTGGGCGGCGGCGCGCAGCTCCTCGCTGATTGCCAGAGCCTTGGCGCAGAGCCGCTCGAAAATTTCGAGCTCGAGTCCGAGTGCGCGGTCGCCGGCATTGGCGATCTTGGCTTCGATCTCTCCCAGTTCCGAGGTGGTGAAGCGGACCTGGCCGGCCAGCGTCTGGCGGTGGATGAAAGTTGAGTTCAGCGGCGCCGACATCAGCTTGTCGCCGTGCTGCGCGGTGACCTCGACGAAATAGCCGAGCACGTTGTTGTGCCGGATTTTGAGACTCTTCACACCCGTGTTGTCGGCGTAGCGCGCCTGCATCGAGGCCACCACCAGGCGCGAGGCGTCGCGGAGATTCCGCGTTTCGTCCAGCGCAGGCTCATAGCCTTGGCGAACGAACCCGCCGTCGCGCTTGATCAGCGGCAGTTGATCGTCGAGCGCCCTGGCGAATTCCGCCGCGAGCTCGCGCGATGGCCTTTGCAGCGCCGCCATCACCACGGCGATCTCCTGCGGCGGCTGGTCGAGTTCGTCAAGCCGCGTCAGCACCTGGTCGGCGGCGATGATGCCGTCGCGCAGGCCGGCGAGGTCGCGCGGCCCGCCGCGGCCGACGGATATACGGGCCAGCGCCCGCGACATGTCGG
The DNA here is from genome assembly GCF_040548605.1 of Bradyrhizobium sp. JR4.1. Lineage (NCBI taxonomy): Bacteria > Pseudomonadati > Pseudomonadota > Alphaproteobacteria > Hyphomicrobiales > Nitrobacteraceae > Bradyrhizobium > Bradyrhizobium sp. JR4.1. Next base: position 745,059 of record NZ_JBEPRY010000001.1, on the reverse strand, counting down.
GGGCGCCGCGCAGGATGCTGCGGATGTCCTCGCGCGCGGCCGAGTCGGCAACGAAGCTGCCGACGGCATCGAGCCGCCGCGCAATCGCCGCCGCATCGGTCAGCGGCGCGGCAAGCCGCTGCGCCAGCAGGCGCGAGCCGGCCGAGGTCACCGTGCAGTCGATCGCATCGAGCAGCGAGCCGCGGCGTTCTCCGGCCAAGGTCCGCGTCAGTTCGAGATTGGCACGGGTGGCGGGATCGATCGCCATGGTCGCGCCCGAGGCTTCGCGCGCGGGCGGCGACAGCGGCGGATGTTTGCCGACCTGGGTGCGGTCGACATAGGTGACGGCGGCGGCGGCGGCAGTGGCTTCCAGCCGCGTCAGCTGGGACAGTCCGTCCATGGTCGCGACGGCAAAATAGTCGCATAGCCGCTTCTCGGCGGTGGCGCCGTCGAAGACGTCGCGGGTCAGCGGCGTCACCGCCGGCAGCTCGCGCAGAGTCTGTCCGAGCTCGCGATCGTTATAGAGCGCGTCGGTGACGATCACCTCGTTCGGATTGATGCGCGCCAGAGTGGCGGCGAGTTCGCCGCCCGAACATTCCGTCACCGTGAATTCGGCGGTCGAGATGTCGATCCAGGCGAGGCCAAAGCGGTCACCGCCCGCCGATGAGCGCGCGCGCGCGAGCGCCAGCAGGTAATTGTTGGCGCGCGCGTCGAGCAGCGTGTCCTCGGTCAGCGTGCCCGGCGTGACCAGGCGCACCACGCCGCGGCGCACGACACTCTTGTTGCCGCGCGCCTTGGCGGCGGCGGGATCCTCGGTCTGCTCGCACACCGCGACCCGGTGCCCGGCGACGATCAGCCGGTGCAGATAATCCTCGGAGCGCTCGACTGGCACGCCGCACATCGGGATATCGGCGCCTTGATGCTTGCCGCGCTTGGTCAGGACGATGCCGAGTGTCCTGGAGGCGATCTCTGCGTCCTCGAAGAACAGCTCGTAAAAGTCGCCCATCCGGTAGAACAGCAAGAGGCCCTGATGCGCCGCCTTGATTTCAAGGTACTGTTCCATCATCGGCGTGACGCGCGCGGCGGCTTCCGCCTGCGGCGCGGGCGTATCGTCGGGGGGCGGTACAGGGATCGGTTGTTGCATTGTCATGGGCGGCGCAACCTACAAAATTTCGCCCCGCGCTCCTATCGCTTTGGCCGGGGAGGGGAGGTTTTCCACGTTGTCCGCACCGCGGCATGCGCAACTCGCGTGCGCACCCCCAGGAACACGCGCGTATCGGTCAATTGACCTCCCGCGGGCACCCTCCTAAAACTCCGCCGACATTGAAGAATTTAGGCCGGATCGCGGCATTCAGGGAGAACAACGATGCGTGACGTCTTTATCTGCGATGCCGTGCGGACCCCGATCGGCCGTTTTGGCGGCTCGCTCGCCAAGGTGCGTGCCGACGACCTTGCGGCGGCCCCGATCAAGGCTCTGATGGCCAAGCACCCCAATCTCGACTGGGCACAGGTTGACGAGGTCTTCTTCGGCTGTGCCAACCAGGCCGGCGAGGACAACCGCAACGTTGCACGCATGGCGCTCCTGCTTGCGGGCCTGCCGGATTCGGTTCCAGGCCAGACCCTGAACCGGCTCTGTGCCTCCGGTCTCGATGCGGTCGGTGCCGCCGGCCGCGCCATCCGCTCCGGCGAGATCGAGCTTGCGATTGCCGGCGGCGTCGAATCCATGACGCGCGCGCCCTTCGTGATGGGCAAGGCGCAGGAAGCGTTCTCGCGCTCGGCTGAGATCTTCGACACCACGATCGGCTGGCGCTTCATCAATCCGCTGCTGAAGGCGCAGTATGGCGTCGACGCGATGCCCGAGACCGGCGAGAACGTCGCCGAGGAATTCCAGGTCTCGCGCGCCGATCAGGACGCCTTCGCGATCCGCTCGCAGCAGCGCGCGGGCGCCGCGATCGCGGCCGGCTATTTCGCCGAGGAGATCATCCCGATCACCATTCCCGGCGGCAAGGCCGGCCCTGTTACAGTCGACAAGGACGAGCATCCGCGTCCCGAGACCACGCTGGAAGCCCTGACCAAGCTCAGGCCGATCGTGCGCAATCCCGGCACGGTGACCGCCGGCAACGCCTCCGGCGTCAATGACGGCGCTGCCGCGATGATCCTGGCGTCCGAGGCTGCCGTGAAGAAGCACGGCCTGACACCCCGCGCGCGCATCCTCGGCCTCGCCTCGGCCGGCGTGCCGCCGCGCATCATGGGCATCGGCCCGGTGCCGGCCACCCGCAAGCTGATGGAGCGTCTCGGCAAGAAGATCAGCGATTTCGACCTGATCGAGCTCAACGAAGCCTTCGCCTCGCAGGGCATCGCCTGCATGCGCCAGCTCGGCGTTGCCGACGATGCCGATTTCGTCAATCCGCATGGCGGCGCGATCGCACTCGGTCATCCCCTCGGCATGAGCGGCGCGCGCCTCGCGCTCACCGCCGTACACGGCATGGAGAAGCGCGGCGGCAAGCTGGCGCTCGCCACCATGTGCGTCGGCGTCGGCCAGGGCGTGGCTGTCGCGATCGAGAAGCTGAATTGACGAGACGCGCAGCGTGCCGTCATCCCGGGGCGGGGCATTTGCACCGAACCCGGGATCTCGAGATTCCGGGTTCAGCCCTCGGGCTGCCCCGGAACGACAGGGAGAAAACCGTGCCATGATCATCGCGAGCGAGCAGGACGTCACGGCCGCGGCATTGGCGGTGATGGAGCGGACGTCAGATCCGCGGCTGCGCCAGATCATAGTCTCTCTGGTCAAGCACCTGCATGCCTTCGTCCGCGACGTTCGCCTGACGGAGAAAGAGTTTCGCGACGCCACGGCTGTCATCGCCGAGCTCGGCAAGCTCTCGACCGACACGCATAACGAGGTCGTGCTGATGGCAGGCTCGCTCGGCGTCTCGCCGCTGGTGTGCCTGCTGAACAACGGCGATGAGGGCAACACGGAAACCGACCAGTCGCTGCTCGGACCGTTCTGGCGGCTGAACTCGCCGCGGGTGGAAAATGGCGGATCGATCGTCCGCTCCGAGACGCCGGGCGCGCCGCTGTTCGTCAACGGCCGCGTCGTGGACAAGGACGGCCGTCCCGTCGCCGGCGCCGAGGTCGATGTCTGGCACGCATCGCCCGTGGGTCTCTATGAAAACCAGGACCCCGAGCAGGCCGACATGAACCTGCGCGGCAAGTTTACGACCGACCACGACGGAGCCTTCTCTTTCCGCTCCGTGATGATGGTCGGCTATCCCATTCCGACCGACGGCGTGGTCGGCCGCCTTCTGGAGGCGCAAGGCCGGCATCCCTATCGTCCCGCGCACCTGCATGCGTTGATCTTCAAGCCCGGATTCAAGGTGCTGATCTCGCAGGTCTACGACCCCGCCGATCCGCATATCGACAGCGACGTGCAGTTCGGCGTGACCAAGGCGCTGATCGGCAAGTTCCTGCGCCATGACACGCCACATCCGAGCGAGCGCGACGTCGCGACGCCATGGTATTCGCTCGACCATGTCTACCGGCTCGAAGCCGGCGAGGCCGTCCTGCCGCGTCCGCCGATCAAATAGGGCTCAAAGCCGCTTCCCCCAATTAGTTATATCCTATAATGATTGGCGGAAGCGTTGACCGGTCGGAAAAAGGCCGGGGAGGAGTTCGCCAATGACATTGATCTATCCCGTCGACAGCAACACGGCGCATCCGCTGCCGCTGTCGCCCGAGTACAAGAGCTCGATCAAGCGCGCGCCGAACAAGCCCTTGATCCCGATGCGCCATACGCTGTCGGAGCTGACCGGCCCGGTCTACGGCCATGAGACCGTGCGCGAGGGCGACAGCGACCTCACCACTCAGCACACCGGCGAGCCGCTCGGCGAACGCATCATCGTGCACGGCCATGTGCGCGACGAGGACGGCCGCGGCGTGCCGAACTCGCTGGTCGAGATCTGGCAGGCCAATTCCTGCGGCCGTTACGTTCACGTCCGCGACCAGCATCCGGCGCCGCTCGATCCGAACTTTACGGGCGCGGGCCGCACTGTCAGCGATGCTGCGGGCTATTACCGCTTCGTCACCATCAAGCCCGGCGCCTATCCGTGGGGCAACCATCATAACGCCTGGCGTCCCGCCCACATCCACCTCTCGGTGTTCGGCCATTCCTTTGTCACGCGTCTCGTGACGCAGATGTACTTCCCGGCCGATCCGCTATTCCCGTTCGATCCGATCTTCAATTCGGTGCCGGACGAAAAGGCGCGGGCGCGGATGGTGTCATCGTTCGATCTCGAGAACACCCAGCCCGAATGGGCGCTGTGCTACCGCTTTGATGTCGTGCTGCGCGGCAAGAACGCCACCCCTATGGAGAACCATTAAGTGCAGGACAATGGGATCACGCCGTCGCAGACCGTCGGCCCGTTCTTCAAATACGGCCTGACGCCGACCGGCGAGTACGCCTGGAACGACGCGTTTACCAACTCGACGCTAACGCCCGACGTCACCGGCGAGCGTGTCCGGATCGAGGGCCGCGTGTTCGACGGCGATGGGGTCGCCGTGCCCGATGCCATGCTGGAGATCTGGCAGGCCGATGCGCAGGGGCGCTTCGCCGATCCGCAGGACAAACGCGCCCTGCCGAATGCGAGCTTCCGTGGCTTTGCCCGCTGCGGCACCGACAAGGACGGCAATTATTCCTTTGAAACCATCAAGCCGGGCGCGGTGCCCGATCCCGACGGCAAGCCGCAGGCACCGCATATCCTGCTTGCGGTGTTCGGCCGCGGCATGCTGCGGCATCTCTATACCCGCATCTATTTCAGCGACGAGGCCGGCAATGCCGCCGATCCCGTGCTGGCGGTGGTGCCGGCCGACCGCCGCGCCACGCTGACGGCCGTGCGCGAGGCCGGCAAGCCGGTGTACCGGCTCGACCTGCGGCTCCAGGGCGACAACGAAACGGTGTTTTTCGACGTGTGACCCCAGCGTCGTCCCGGTCAGGCCAAGCGCCGATCCGGGACGACAGCGGAGGACGGGCCTGATTTCGCTGCCCGAAACCGTTCACCTGACGCCGTTTCCCGTATTTTTTCGGAGCTCGCGCGATGCAATTTCTGCGCGAAGCAATCCCGTGTTTACCGTAATCCTCTAGGGTCCGTGGGATTCGGCGCGGCCCCATTGGATTATTCCATGAAAATTCGCCTTTCGCTTTCTTCCGCAATCATTGCTTTCGGCGTCGTTCTGGCGATCGGTTTCACCGCCGTGGTCTCCACCAGCCTTTACGCCTTGAAAGAGCTAAAGGTCGGCGGTCCGCTCTATTCCGACATCAAGCTGGGCAATGACCTCATCGCCGACATTCTGCCGCCGCCGGAATATGTGATCGAGGCCTATCTCGAGGCCACGCTCGCCATGCGCGAGCCCGACCAGCTCGCGGCCCATGGCGAACGCCTGGTCCAGCTCCGCAAGGACTACGACGAGCGCAAGGCATTCTGGGTCACCTCCAGCCTCTCGGCCGACCTGAAGACGGCCCTGGTGTCGAAATCCGACGCCGAGGTGCAGAAGTTCTGGAAGCTGTTGTCCGACCAGCTCCTCCCCGCCCTCAAGTCCAAGGACACGGCCGGCTCCGAGCGCGCCTACGCGCAGCTCAAGGATGCCTACACCGCGCACCGCGCCGTCATCGACAGCATCGTCGAGAGCGCCAACAAGCAGAATGCCGACATGGAGAAGCTGGCCGCGGACCGCGACAGCTCCATGCTTTATATCCTCCTCGGCGTCTCCGCCGCCGTCCTCGCCTTCATTGCGGCGGGCCTGCTCGGCGTCGCTCTCGGCGTGATGCGCCCGATCGTGCGCATGACCAGCACGATGCAAAAGCTCGCGACCGGCGATCTCGCCGCCGACATTCCTTTCGCGCATCGGCAGGACGAGGTCGGCTCGATGGCGGGCGCGCTCCTGGTGTTCAAGCAGGCGGCGGTCGAGAATTTCCGGCTGCGCGAGGAGCAGTTGCAGAAGGAGCATGAGGCGGCGCTCGCCAAGCGCGGGGCCCTGCACCAGATGGCCGAAACCGTCGAGCGCGAGACCGGCCGCTCGGTCGATACCGCGAGCGCGGCGACGCAAGGCGTGGAGCGTGCCGCCTCCAGTCTGTCCGAGATCGCAAGGTCGCTCTCGACACAGTCGCAGGCGGTCGCAGCCGCCTCGACCCAGGCCCTCGGCAGCTCGCAGACCGTCTCGGCCGCAGCGGAAGAACTCAGTGCTTCGATCCGCGAGATCGCAACCCAGGTCGCGCGGACCAGCACGGTTACAAAATCGGCGGTCGCCGGTCGGGAACAGGCGCGCTCGACCATCCAGACGCTGGCTGGATCGGTGAAGAAGATCGCCGAGGTCTCCGACCTCATCGGCGGCATCGCCGGCCAGACCAATCTGCTGGCACTCAACGCCACGATCGAGGCGGCGCGGGCCGGGGAGGCAGGCCGTGGCTTCGCGGTGGTCGCCGCCGAAGTGAAATCCCTGTCCGACCAGACCGCCAAATCCACCGAGGAGATCGCGCGGCTGATTGCCGAGATCCAGGCCTCGACGCAGGCCGCAGTCGATGCCGTCGAAACCATGGGAGGCCACATCGTCGAGATCGACGGCGTCGCCACCTCGGTTGCCGCCGCGATGGAAGAGCAGGACGCGGCGACGCGAGAGATCACGCGGTCGATCTCCGAATCGGCGTCCGCGGCCAAGGAGGTCTCGGCCAAGATCGGTGATGTCAGCCGCGACGCCGCCTCCGTGAACGAGCGCGCCGCGGAGGTCAGGCAGGCGATCGCCGGCATGGCGGCCAATCTCGAACAGCTCCGGTCGGTCGTGGTCCGGACGGTGCGCGACTCGACAGCGGCGGCCTGAGCCGGGCGCGACGTCGTTCGCTGGCGCCTGCGGCCGTGATCGTGCAGTATGACGCGGGACAGGGGCATCGTGGTTCATGACACCTCCACAATTGCCGGCGGTCGTTGAGCCCGCCCAACTGACAGCTGCGCTGCGTAGGAGTGGCGTACTGGACGCCGGCGCAGTGCGCGAAGTGAAGGTGCTGCATCAGCACCCGGCCATGGTGTCACAGGTCATCCGCCTTGGGCTGCGTTATGTCGGGGAATCCGCCGGGGCACCGCCCTCCGTGATCCTCAAGATGCCGCATCCGACCTACGCCAAGACGTTGGCCAATTCCGGTCGGCAGGAAGTGGCCTTCTACACTCATCTTGCACCGAATATGCCGTCGCAGATCGTACCGCGCTGCTACGATGGCCATTTCGACGAGGAGAGCCAGGACTGGCATCTGCTGCTCGAAGATCTCACCGGCAGCCATGAGATCGCGGCAGCTTGGCCGCTGCCGCCTTCGCGCGATCGGGCAACGGCGATCGTCACCGCACTCGCGCGCTGGCACGCTGCGTGGTGGGATCATGCCAGCCTTGGTGAGGCTGTCGGCTCCTGGTCAAGCGTCGACGAAAGCGTGAGGCAGATGGAGACCTTCGCCGGCCATTACGACCGCTTCGCCGATCTGCTCGGCGACCGCCTCAGCGAAGAGCGCCGAATCCTCTATCGGCGCTTCATCGACCAGTCGGGCCACCTGCTCCAGCGCTACCATTCACACCGCAACGTGACCGTCGTCCACGGTGACGCGCATTGCTGGAATTTCCTGGTGCCGCGCGCCGGCGTCGCCGATAGCGTACGCATTTTTGATTTCGACCGGTGGCGCATCGGCGTGCCTACAAGCGATCTCGCCTACATGATGGCGACCCAATGGTATCCGGAACGCCGGCAGGCACTCGAACGGGCGCTGCTCAACCGCTACTATGAGACGCTGATCGCGTACGGTGTCGCCGGCTACACACGCGGCGCGCTGGACCAAGACTATCGCTGGTCGGTGCTCTGGCACATCACGAAGCCGGTTTGGCAATGGAGCGTCAACACCCCAGAGGTCGTCTGGTGGAATAATCTGGAGCGCGTGATGATGGCGGTCGAGGATTTGGGTTGCGAGGAATTGTTGTAACTGCTCACGCGATAAACCGGTGTCATCCTGGCGAAAGCCAGGACCCATTACCCCAGGGAAAGGTTGTGGCGCGAGGCTGGTAACCACGACTTACCACCAAACTCCTCCCTGGGGTAATGGGTCCTGGATCTGCGCTGCGCTTGTCCAGGACGACGGCGGAAGTTGTGACCCACGTTACTCCATCACCGCATGTTCCGGCCCGGCCGCCTGCTTGCGCAGGGTGGCCTTGGTCGAGCCGATCAGCAGGGCGAGCGGGATGGTGCAGAGGATGAAGAACATCACCAGCTGGTAGTCGTGCGCAAAGGCGATGATCTGGGCCTGCACGCTGACCATGCGATCGGCCATGGCGCGGCCGGCGTCGGTGGAGAGATTGATCATGCCGCTGACGCTGGGCATCTGGAGCGCGTGGTTGAATGGATTGATATGCTCGGACAGGATCGCGTAGGTCCGCCGCGTGCCCTGCGTCAGCTGGGCGATGACGACGGAAATGCCCACCGAGCTCGCGACGTTGCGCATCAGGGTCAGCATCGCGGTGCCGTCGGTGCGTAGCTCATTCGACAAGGTCAGGAACGCCACCGTCGATAACGGCACGAAGACAAGGCCGAAGCCGAAGCCCTGGATGACGCTGACGGTCACGATCTCCGGCACCTGGGTCAAATCGGTCCAGCCGGTCATCTGGAACAGCGAGCCGGCGGTCAGCGTCAGGCCCGTGATGATCAGCGTACGGGCCTCGACATAACGCATCATGCGGCCGACCAGCATCATCGCGAAGAAGGTGCCGAAGCCGCGGCTCGCCAGCAGCAGGCCCGCGGTAATGATGGGATAGCCGATCACGTTCTGCATATAGGGCGAGGCCAGCGCCATGGTCGAGAACAGCACGAGGCCCATCACGACCATGAACATGCAGCCGGTGACGAAGTTGCGATCCCTGAAAAGCGCAAAACGGATGAACGGCGTCGAGGTCGTGAAGGAGTGCGCGATGAAGAAGTAGAAGGCGACGGCCGAGACGATGAACTCCGCAAGGATTTCACCTGATTCGAGCCAGCCCAGTTGCTCGCCGCGGTCGAGCGCGAGCTGAAGCGAGCCGATCGCGACCGCCAGCGCCGCGAACCCGAACCAGTCGAACTTGAGACTGAGATCCTTCCGGGTCTCGTCCATGAAGATGATGAGCCCGATCACGGTGATGGCGCCGAACGGCAGATTGACAAAGAACACCCAGTGCCAGGAATAAGTCTCGGTCAGCCAGGCGCCGAGCGATGGACCCATGATCGGCCCCATCATCACGCCCATGCCCCAGATCGACATCGCCTTGGCGCGTTCCTGGAGCGTGTAATAGTCGAGCATCACCGATTGCGACAACGGCACCAGAGCCGCGCCGAACACGCCCTGCAGCAGGCGGAACAGCACCATCTGGTTGATGTCCTGCGCAAGCCCGCACAGCACCGATGCCATGGTGAAGCCGGCCGAGCAGATGATGAAGATGCGCTTGCGGCCGAAGCGGTTGGCGATCCAGCCCACCGGTGCCGTCATGATCGCGGCGGCGACGATGTAGGAGGTCAGCACCCAGTTGATCTGGTCCTGCGAGGCCGACAGCGTACCCTGCATATAGGGCAGGGCGACGTTGGCGATGGTGGTGTCCAGCGCCTGCATGATGGTTGCCGTCATGGCGCAGATCGTCACCATGTTCCGGCGCAGGCCGGGAACCATCAAATGGGCATTGGGGCCGGACATCGGATCAGTCCTTGTCTCAGTCTTTGTCCGAATCTTTGTCTTGGCTCGCGGTCGCCGACAGGCCGAGCAGGCCGGCGAGCGAGCGCCGGTGGCCGGTGTCGATGGTGGCGTAGACGCTCATGCCGGCCTTCAGCTTGCGCACGTATTTGTCGGTCTCGTCGAAATAGATGCGGATCGGCACGCGCTGCACCACCTTGACGAAATTGCCGCTGGCGTTCTGCGGCGGCAGGATCGCGAATTGCGCGCCGGTGCCGGGCGAGAGCGAGCCGATCTTGCCCTTGAAGAGATGGTTCGGGAACGCGTCGACCTCGAGCGTGACCGGCTGTCCTTCGGTGACATAGGTGAGGTCGCTCTCCTTCGGATTGGCGTCGACCCAGGGATGGGCGACGTCGATGATGGAGAACACCGGCGTGCCGGCGGCGACGTAGCGGCCGAGCTGAATCTGTTCGACCTGGGTTGCCACGCCATCCATCGGCGCGCGCAGCACGGTGTGGTCGAGGTTGCGCTGGGCATCGTCCAGCTTGGCTTTGGCTTGCGCGTAGGCGGGGAATTGCTCCAGCGGCAACTCGGGATTGCCGAGCAATTGGGTCTTGGCATTGGAGAGTTGCTGCTTGATGTATTGCGCCTGCGCGCCGGCGGTGACCAGTGCATTCGACGCGTTGTCGAGATCGAGCTGCGAGCCGTAATTGTTCTTCACCAGCGCCTGCTTGCGCTCGACGTCGCGCTGCTTCAGGTCGACGCCCTGCTGGGCGAGGTTGAGCATGTCGCCGTAGATCTTGATGTTGGCAACGAGATTGTCATAGGTGATGCGGGCCTGGGCGAGTTGCGCTTTGGCTTCTTCCAGCGCATGACGGAACGGAGCGGGGTCGATCTCGAACAGCTCGTCGCCGTGCTTGACGATCTGGCCCTCCTTGACGACAACCTTCTGGATTTTGCCGGAGATATCGGGCGTCACCAGCACCTTCTGCGCGCCGACATAGGCGTCGTCGGTGCCGACGTAACGGCCGCCGTTGAGATAGAAAGTGAAGCCGGCAACTGCGACGACGATCGGCAGCACGACCAGAAGCAGGACGCGGCGATAACGGCGCAGGCCCGCCACCAGGCGGCGGCGCGGATTGGTGCCGGCTTTCTTGGTGGGCTTGCCGCCGTCGATTTTCTGCTCGGGCTGGAATTTGAGAACCTGATCAGCCATAGCGCTGCTCCTTACGCGCTTGTTCCGCTCCGCTGGTCTGGATCGCGGACCGCACGTTTTCCTTGATTGTTTCGAGTTGGGTGAGGAGGCGGTGGGCGTCCGCCGGAGTGATGCCGTCGAGCGCGTTGGCCGTGAGCTCGGATTTCAGCCCGCTCATCCGCCCGAGCAATTGCCGCCCGGCCTTCTTCAGGTACAGCCGCTTGACGCGGCGGTCCGAAGGATCGTTGCGTCGCTCGATCCAGTCGCTGTCACAGAGCTTGTCGATCAGGCGTGTCAGCGTGATCGGCTGCACCTCGAGAAGCTCGGCGAGTTCCGACTGCTTCATGCCTTCGCTACGCTCGACCTTGGCCAGCACCGCCCATTGCGCGCGGGTGATGCCGAAGCGCGAAGCTTCCTTGTCGGCATAGACCCGGAGCAGGCGATAGAGCTCGGCGAGCGTAAACAGGAAGTTCTGGTCCACGGGCCCTAGGCTCATGAGCTTGGTCTCCAATAAGCTTGGAATATAATAAGCAAGCTTATGATTATTTCATGGCGGGTTTGCGGGACACTGTCCCGCAGGGCGAGCATGGCTGATGGCCGCATCGCCGGTCCTGCTTTGGGTTCCCCTTTCGAAATGCTAGAACGCCGGTCGCATGACCCTCGCAAAACCGGCATTTCCCGCGCCCGACCACGATCACGGCCGCTGCACCGCGGATGCGCTGGCGCATGCCGAGGCCGTCTGCGGAGAGCGCGCGCAGAAATTCACGCCGATACGCCGCCATGTGTTGGGAGCGCTGCTCTCGAGCCACCGGCCACTCGGCGCCTATGAGGTGATCGACGAGCTGGCGAAGTCGATGCCGCGGCCGGCGCCGATCACGGTGTATCGTGCTCTCGATTTCCTGATGGCCAACGGGCTCGTGCACCGCATCGAAAGTCGCAACGCCTATCTCGCCTGCGCCGCTCACGACCACGACGCGACCTCGGCGGTGACGTTCCTGATCTGCGAGCGCTGTGGCCTGGTCGGTGAGATTCCGTCGGCTTCATTCGCCAGGGATCTCAACGCCGCCGCGCGCAGCTCAGGCTTCGCTCCCAAATTGTCCGTGGTGGAAATCACGGGCGTCTGTGCGCATTGTCAGAAAGCTGCATAGAGCAACAACGGCGCAAAGCCGGTTTTTCAGGAAGAAATGTCCCCACCTCAAGCCATACCGTCCGCTGGTCGTCCCCTCAGTGCCGGCGCCATCGCCCTGATGCTCATGCTGTGCCTGACCTGGGGATTCAACCAGATCGCGGTGAAACTGGTGCTGCCGGACATCCCGCCGATGCTTCAGGCCACGCTCCGTTCGATGGGCGCGCTGCCGGTGCTGTTCATCATCGGCAGCTTGCGCGGCGTTAAATTCTTCGAACGCGACGGCACCTGGAAGCCCGGCGTGATCGCGGGACTGATGTTCGGCATCGAGTTCGTGCTGATCTTCCAGGGCCTGCGCTTCACACCGGCATCGCGGGCAGTCGTGTTCCTCTACACCGCGCCGTTCTTTGTCGCGCTCGGCTCCTACCAGGTGCTCGGCGAGCGGCTTGGCGGGATGCAATGGCTGGGGCTCGCCATAAGCTTTGCCGGCGTCGCGCTCGCGATCGGGGTGCCGCAGCCCAACGTCGATTCGCATGTCCTGCTCGGCGACCTCATGATCGTCGGCGGCGCCGCGCTGTGGGCGGCGACCACGCTGGTTGCCAAGGGCACCCGGCTGCGCTTCGCGGCGCCCGAGAAGGCGCTGGGCTACCAGGTCGCGACGTCGATCCCGATCCTGGGGCTGGCCGCCTGGCTGTTCGGGGAGACCATCCCGCACACCCCGTCGCCGCTGTCGCTGGGCCTGATGGCCTTCCAGGCGATCTGGGTCGTGGGAACCACGTTCACGCTTTGGTTCGCGCTGGTGAAGACCTATTCGGCCAGCAAATTGTCGGCTTTTACCTTCATCACCCCTTTGTTTGGCGTGGTGGGTAGTTATTTCATCATGCACGACACGCTGAACCTGACATTCGGGGCTGCCGCCGTCCTTGTCATTGCTGGGCTTTTTCTGGTTAACCGTCCCAGTCAATCCGCTGCGGCGCCGCGCGATGCATTGCTGAACGTCACCAAAACCTGATATTTGGACGCCATGAACAAGCTCGAAAACACCATCGATTCCGACGTTGCGGGCCCTGCGCCCCGGCATAAGACCACCCAGGTCAAGGTCGGCGACGTCGCCGTCGGCGGCGGTGCGCCGATCGTCGTGCAGTCGATGACCAACACCGACACCGCCGATATCGACGGCACCATTGCCCAGGTGGCAGCGCTCGCCCGCGCCGGTTCCGAAATGGTCCGCATCACCGTGGACCGCGAGGAGGCCGCCGCCGCCGTCCCGCACATCCGCGACGGCCTGCTCAAGCGCGGCATCACCACGCCGCTGATCGGCGACTTCCACTATATCGGCCACAAGCTGCTCGCGGCCTATCCGGCCTGCGCCGAGGCGCTCGCCAAATATCGCATCAATCCCGGCAATGTCGGCTTCAAGGACAAGCGCGACACCCAGTTCGCCGACATCATCGAGATCGCCAACAAGAACAACAAGCCGGTACGCATCGGCGCCAATTGGGGCTCGCTCGACCAGGAGCTGCTGACCAAGCTGATGGACGAGAACGCCGCGTCCGCCGATCCGCGCGATGTGCGCGCGGTGACGCGCGAAGCCATGGTGCAGTCCGCGCTGCTCTCGGCCGCGCGCGCCGAAGAGCTCGGCATGCCGAAGAATCGCATCATCCTCTCGGCCAAAGTCTCGGCCGTGCAGGATCTGATCGCGGTCTACCAGGATCTCGCCAGCCGTTCCGACTACGCGATCCACCTCGGCCTGACCGAGGCCGGCATGGGCACCAAGGGCATCGTGGCGTCCTCGGCCGCGCTCGGCATCCTGTTGCAGCAGGGCATCGGCGACACCATCCGTATCTCGCTGACGCCGGAGCCCGGCGGCGACCGCACCCGTGAGGTGCAGGTCGGTCAGGAGCTCTTGCAGACCATGGGCTTCCGCACCTTCGTGCCGCTGGTTGCGGCATGCCCCGGCTGCGGCCGCACCACTTCAACTACGTTCCAGGAACTGGCCAGCTCGATCCAGGGTTTCATCCGCGACGAGATGCCGACCTGGAAGACGAAATATCCCGGCGTGGAAGAGCTCAACGTCGCGGTGATGGGCTGCATCGTCAACGGCCCTGGCGAATCCAAGCACGCCAATATCGGCATCTCGCTGCCGGGCACGGGCGAGGCGCCGGCTGCCCCGGTGTTCGTCGACGGCAAGAAATTCCGCACCCTGCGCGGCCCGACCATCTCCGCCGACTTCAAGGCGCTCGTGATCGACTATATCGAGCAGCGCTACGGCCAGGGCGCCAAGGTGCCGGTGACCGCGGCGGAGTAGTATTGCTCCAGATCAGGAATCGTAGGGCGGGTTAGCGAAAGCGTAACCCGCCTTATTTTTGCGGGCGCGAAGTGGCGGGTTACGCTTCGCTAACCCGCCCTACATTGCTACGATGCTCCCAAGCAAGAATGCATCGGGAGACACGCCATGAGCTCACTCGCCGGCAAGCAGGGTCCGCGCTATCGCCACGCTACGGACGACGGCGCGCCTTACGAGACGCTTCGGGTCGAAAAGCTCACGCCCATCATCGGCGCGGAAATCTCCGGCGTCGACATCGGCAAGCTCGTTTCCGACGATGCGCGCTCCAACCGGCAGATCGACGAGGTCCATCGCGCGCTCGCTGAAAACCTCGTGATCTTCTTCCGCGACCAGCACATCACGCCGCAACAGCATCTCGCCTTCGGCCGCAAGTTCGGCGAGCTGCATTTCCATCCCGCCGCGCCGCACGAAGATGAAGACCCCGCGCTGATGAAGATCTATGCGGATGCGAACTCGCCGCGTGCCAACGGCGAGGGCTGGCATTCCGACGTGTCCTGCGATCTCGAGCCGCCGATGGGCTCGATCCTCTACATCAAGCAGTGCCCGCCGCGCGGCGGCGACACGCTGTTCGCCAACATGTACGCCGCCTACGAGGCGCTGTCGGATCGCATGAAGGCCTATCTCGACGGGCTGACCGCGCTGCACGACGGCGAGCCGATCTATCGCGGGCTCTACGCCAATTACGGCGTCGCCGACCGACCGTCCTATCCGAGTGCCGAGCATCCCGTGGTGCGCACGCATCCGGTCACGGGCAAGAAGGCGCTCTACGTCAACCGCGGCTTCACCCGGCACATCAACGGCATCCCGCGCGACGAGAGCGACGCGATGCTGGCCTATCTCTATCAACACGCCGAGAACCCACTGTTTCAGTGCCGTTTCCGCTGGACCGAGAACGCGATCGCGTTCTGGGACAACCGCTGCACCCAGCACCGCGCGATGTGGGATTACTGGCCGCATACGCGCTCCGGCACGCGCGTGACGGTGAAGGGGGAGCGGCCGGTTTAACCCGCCTGCGCATCGCGTTCCGCGTTGACGTCTTCCCGCGTCCGCGCCAATCTTGCCGAAAACAAAGACCGTCGGGAGGATTTTCCATGCTCCGCGCCGAGGACAACAAATTCCTGACCGAGTCGGGCCCCGGAACCGGCATGGGCGAATTGTTGCGCCGGTTCTGGATTCCTGTCCTGCTGTCCGAAGAACTCCCCGAACCCGACGGCGAGCCGAAGAAGATCATCGTTCTCGGCGAGGAGCTGCTCGCCTTCCGCGACTCGCGCGGCGTCGTCGGATTAATCGATCAGTACTGCCCGCATCGCGGCGCCAATCTCTGGCTCGGGCGCAACGAGGAATGCGGCATCCGCTGCGTCTATCACGGCTGGAAGTTCGACACCGACGGGAGGTGCGTCGACATGCCGACCTCCTATCCCGATCTCAACGCCAAGGATCTCATCCGCATCAAATCCTATCCGGCGCGCGAATGGGGCGAGATGATCTGGGCCTATATGGGTCCCGCGGATGCGATGCCCGAGCTGCCCGATCTCGAAATGGCGCTGCTGCCGGCCTCGCACCGCTACGTCAGCAAGAAATGGCAGGACTGCAACTGGGTGCAGGCGCTGGAAGGCTCGATCGACACCGCACATTTCACCTTCGCCCATCTCTCCTTCGACAAGGAGGAGAACGAGATTCTGGATATCAAGAAGCATTTCGTGAATCCGATCGCGCGGATGTCGAGCGATCACATGCGCTGGATCGCGGAGGATCCGCGCCCTGTGATCAAGATCGCTCCGCACGCGGCGGGCCTCACCATCGCCGGCGGGCGGCTCACGGGCCGCGATGACATCTACTGGCGCATCGCGCAGTTCCTGATGCCGTTCCACGCCTATGCCCCGAGCGCGATGCCCGGCGAGAACATCTTTGGCCAGACCTTCGTGCCCGTTACCGACACCAATTGCTGGATCTACACCTATGCCTGGAATCCGGAGCGGCCGCTGACGCAAGCCGAGCGCGACGCCTTCGACCGCGGCAACGGCGTGATCGCGGAGGTTGGCGACAACTACGTGCCGCTGCGCCACAAGGGCAACGACTATCTGATCGATCGCAAGCTCCAGAAGACCAGGAGCTACACCGGCATCAAGGGCGTCTCCGAACAGGATGCGGCCGTGCAGGACAGCCAGCGCCCGATCGCCGACCGCACCCGCGAGCATCTCGGTCCGACCGATCTCGGTATCATGCATTTCCGGAAAGTCGTGATGGAGCTGGCGCGGGCGCTTCAGCAGGGCGAGCCGCCGCCGCAGGCCGCGCATCAGGATCGTTACGCTGTGCGCTCGGGCGCCTGCGTCACCAGCAAGACCAAGGACCTTTCCGCGGTGATGCTGGAGCGTTTCGGCGACGTCACAGGCTTTGTCGGCCGGCCGCGAACAGCAGCAGCGGAGTAGCGCTTGGGGCAGCCGCGCATCCTTGCAAGTCTCGTCTCGACGCTCGTCGCGTCGATCTTGCTATGGTCGCTGGCGCCTGCAGACAGCGGTCATGCTGCTATCGCGCGGACAATCGCGAAACCCAAGCCGCCGCACGCGCCGGTCAAGTGTGAGATGTCGAAATTCCGGATCGTCGTGGATGTCGGGCACACCCCGGACTCCTACGGCGCGTTGAGCGCACGCAACGACACCGAGTTCGGCTTCAACTTCCGGCTTGCAAGTCTGATCACGGCGAAGCTCAAGGCCGAAGGCTTTGCCGCGACCCGGCTGCTCGTCACGGACGGCAAGGCCCGGCCGAGCCTGCTCAAACGCGTCAGCACCGCGAATGGTGCCCGGGCCGATCTCTTCCTGTCGATCCATCACGATTCGGTGCCGGACAAGCTGATCGAGACCTGGGAGTTCGACGGCGCGAACAGCTATTTCAGTGACCGCTTTTCGGGCCACTCTCTGTTTGTGTCGGAGCGGAATCCGCACTTCGCCGCAAGCTTGATGCTGGCCCGGATGATCGGCAGGCAGTTGAAAGAGCAGGACCTGCATTATGCCAGCCAATACAGCCTGCCGGTGATGGGCCGCTACCGGCGCCAATTGCTCGACAAGGATGTCGGCGTCTACCGCTATGACGGGCTCGTCGTGCTCTCGCAAACCCGTAGCGCCGCAGTGCTGCTCGAAGCGGGCTCCATCATCAACCGCGACGAGGAAATGGCGATGAACTCGCCGGAGCGTCAGGAGATCATTGCGGGCGCCGTGGCGGTGGCGATGAGGGAATTTTGCGAGAGGCGGTAGTTTGCGCCGCCAGCAATGACGGGAATCTATAGCGGCCCTCCCCGGTATTCCCGGTTCGCCAAACTCGCCTCCTCCAGATCCAGATCGCGCTCGATCCGCCGGCGCGTCTCGTCGGTGATCTGGCCGTCGCGCAGCAGGTTGTGGATGAATTTGCGCTCGGCGGCGATCAGATCGCGAGTCAAGGCGGTGCCGGCGGCGGAGACGTCGTGGCGGGTGGGATCGAGCGAATCGGGAAGCTGGTTGACCCGGATCTCGTGGCGGGCGCGCAGGAGCCGCATCACCTCGTCCGAGACGTCCTTCTCCTCGGTTAGCGCATCGAGCGACGTCAGGGCGGCATCGAGGGCCTGGCGCCGTGCCGCGATCTCGGACTCGTGCTCGGCGGCATGCTCGCTGCGGCCGGCGTCCGCGACACCGAGCCAACGCACCACCGGGGGCAGTGTGAGGCCGACGCCGATCAGCGTGATGAAGATGACACCGAAGGCAACGAACAGGATCAGGTCGCGAAACGGAAAGGCCTCGCCGCCCGGCAGCGTGAACGGCAGCGCCAGTGCCGCCGCCAGCGACACCGCGCCGCGCACGCCGGTGAACGCAAGCACGAACGGCCATTGCCATGGCGGTGACGGATCGCGCGCACGCAGCGACTTGCTGAGCATTCGTGGCAGATAGGTCGCGGGATAGAGCCAGGCGAAGCGTGCGATCACGACGACCGCCAGCACCACGGCGGTCGCAATCATGATGTCGTCGAGCGGGAACGCTTTCGACTTCTCGTAGAGCGCGCGCATCTGGAATCCGGTGAGCAGGAACAGCAAGCCCTCAATCAGATAGATCACGAGGTCCCAGAAGAAGATTCCTTGCAGGCGCGTCGATGCCGAGATCAGCAGCGGGCCGTTCCAGCTCACATAGAGGCCACAGGCAACGGTGGCGATCACGCCGGAGCCTCCGAGATGTTCGGGCAGCCAATAGGACACGTAGGGCGTGATCAGCGACAGCGTCAGCTCGACCTGCGGATCCCCCGACCATTTGCGGAAACGCAGGGAGAGCCAGCCGACACCGATGCCGAAGGCGATCTCCCCGGCGACGATGAGCAGGAACTCGCCGCCTGCCAGAGGCAGCGAGAAATGCCCGACCATGATTGCGGCGAGCGCGAACCGATAGAGGATCAGCGCGGTGGCGTCATTCGCGAGCCCTTCGCCTTCGAGGATGACCGTGAGCCTGCGCGGCAAATGCAACCGGCGCGCGATCGCGAGCGGCGCCACCACGTCGGGCGGCGCGACGATGGCGCCGAGCAGGAAGCCGATCGTCCAGGGCAGGCCGATCAAATAGTGGGTGGCGGTTGCGACCAGTGCTGTGGTGAAGATCACCGCGCCGACCGCGAGCATCACAATGGGGCGAAGATTCTTTTTGAACTCGCGCCAGCTCATCGCGACGCTCGCCGAATAGATCAGCGGCGGCAGCACCATCAGCAGCACCAGTTCCGGCGGCAGTTCGACCGGTGGCATGCCCGGCACGAAGGCGAGGCCGACGCCGGAGAGCATCAGCAGAATGGCAGGCGCGATGTTGAAGCGGCGGGCGACAAGCGCGGTGCCCGCCAGCACGGCGAGTAGGATGAGAAAGGTCTGAAATTTCGCTTCCATGATGATCTGTCTTCACCCGGAAGCGGCCGCAAGGTCAATGCGTGCGGCTTACGCCAGCCGCTCGGCCACGATGTGCCCGATGCGTGCGAACACGGCTTCGATCTGTGCCGCGCTCGGCGTGCCGCCCTGGGTATAGGCCGCGATCAGGATCGGGGCATCGGGTTTCGTATCGGGCTTGGGCCAGGCCACCGCGATATCGCCGGAGGCGTCCTTGCCGTTGTTGCCGGTCTTGTCGCCGATCTTCCAGCTTGCGGGGAGCCCGCCACGCAGCCGGTTCGCGCCGGTCTTGCAACCCACCAGCCAGTCCGTGAGCTGCGCACGCGAGGTCGCCGACAGCGCCTCGCCCGTCACAAGCCGGCGCAGATTGCCTGCCATCGCCGCCGGCGTCGTGGTGTCGCGGGGATCGCCGGGCGGTGAGCGGTTGAGCTCGGGCTCGTTGTGGTCGAGCCGTGAGGTGGTGTCGCCGAGCGACCGCCAGAACGCGGTGAGTGCGGCGGGACCGCCGATCCGCGCCAGCAGCAAATTGGCGCAGGTGTTGTCGCTGAGCTCGACGATCGCCTTGCACATCTCGGTGACCGACATTGCGCCGGCGGCAATGTTTTGCTTGGCGACCGGTGCGTACTCCAGCAGGTCGGCCGTGCCGTACGGGATCATGGCCGCAAGCTGATCCTCGCCACGATCGACCCGCGCCAGTACGCAGGCCGCGAGCGAAGCCTTGAATGTCGAGCACATGACGAACCGTTCGTCGGCGCGCCATGCGAGCTTCGCGCCGGTCGCGAGGTTCTCGGCATAGACCCCGATCCGGCCGCCGCTCTCGCGCTCATAGGCTTCGAGTTCAGGTAGCGCGTCCGCGGCGAGCGCGGGAGAGGCGGCAATCCAGCACAGCGAGGCAAGCAGCGAACGGCGGTCGAGAAGCATGGGGAACCTTTTGAGCGAGGCGGGCGGGGTGGAGATGCGGCATGCACTCCATCCGCATCATCATTGCGAGCGCAGCGAAGCAATCCAGTCTGCCTCCGCGGAAAGACTCTGGATTGCTTCGCTGCGCTCGCAACGACGGAGGATGTGGGACGAGTGCGCCCGATTTCGGGCAGCGGAAGATTAGGCCCCCCTCACTCCCGCAGATCATACCGATAAGACTTCGATACGATCTGCCAGCCGTCGGCGAGCTTCATCGCCACCAGATAGTCCGTGAAAAAACGCGGCGGCAGTTGGCATCGGACCTTGATGAAGGCGGTCTTGTCGTCGGAACGGTCGATCGTGACGATGAAATCCTCGCGCGGCTTGCCTTCGGCCTTGCCGGAGGGACGCTTGCGCACGCGGTCGAGCCAGTCCGGCACGGTCAGCACCTGCAGCTCACCCTTCTCGACCCAGCGCAAATCGGCGGAGGGATGGAAGATGGCGCCGAGCTTTTCGGCATCGCCCTCGTAAAGTCCGTCGAAATAGGATTGCACGACGGCTTCGACACTCGAACGGTTCTGGCTCATGGGTCATCCCTTTGAATGATGGCTCGGGGCGAACTTAGTCGTACACGTCAAAATGCGCTATGGGAGTGCGTACCATTTGCGCGAGGACACTGTGATGACCGGATCAGAGAATTCGAACGCTCGTATCCTGGTCGGTGAATGCTATTGCCGCGCCGTGCGCTACGAGGTGGCGGACGCGTTCTCTTATGCGATGAACTGCCACTGCTCGGATTGCCGCCGCACCACCGGCGCCGCCTTCAAGCCGTTCGCCGGTATCGAGCAGGGCAAGCTCCGCATCGTCAGCGGCGAGAACCAGCGCACCATCTACGGCGACGACACCACCCATGACGCCCACTGCGCCCGCTGCGGCTCGCTGCTTTATTCCCGGGTGCGCGAGGGAAAATGGGTCCATGTCGCCATGGGAACCCTGGTCGATGCCCCCTCGATCCGACCGAGCGCCCACATTTTCGTGGGCTCGAAGGCGCCTTGGCACGAGATTACGGATAATCTGCCGCAATATCGGGGCCACGTGGGAGATGCCTGAGGGAACCTGCTGTGCACTCGTGTCTCGGCGAACCGCGGCCGGACTGGCGCGACAAACAAAAGCGGCCTTTCGGCCTGCCGCTGGCATCACCTTCGTGACCTCCGTCACAAGCGTCCGCGACGGACCCTGCTAAAGCCGTCCCAAAGGGGCTCGAACGGCCCTGAACTCGGAAGTCGTGTCATGCGCAAATTGCTCAGACTTTGCCCCCTTCTCCTCGCCGTCGCGCTGCTATTCGGCACCGGGCCCGCTTTCGCCGGAAAGCGCGTCGCGCTGGTGATCGCCAACTCCGCCTACCAGCATGCGCCGTCGCTGACGAACCCCGTCAATGACGGTTCGGTGATGGCCCGGACGCTGAAGGAGGCCGGGTTCGACATCGTCGATTCCCGGCACGACCTGACGGCGCAGGAAACCCGACGCGTGCTGCGCGAATTTGCCGACGGGACCCGCGATGCCGATATCGCCGTGGTCTATTATGCCGGCCACGGCATCGAGGTTGAAGGCTCGAACTATCTGATCCCTGTCGACGCCAAGCTGGAGCGTGACACCGACGTCTTTGACGAGGCGCTCTCCCTCGACCGCGTCCTGGTTGCGGTCGAACCGGCCAAGCAGCTTCGCCTGGTGATCCTGGATGCCTGCCGTGACAATCCGTTCGGCAAGACCATGAAGCGCACGGTCGCGTCGCGCGGCATCGGCCGCGGCCTCGCCCAGGTCGAGCCGACCAGCCCCAACACGCTGATCGCCTATTCGGCCAAGGCCGGCTTCACGGCGCAGGATGGCGACGGTGCGAACAGCCCCTTCACCGTGGCGCTGTCCAAGCATCTGACGACGCCGGGCCTCGACGTCCGCCGCGCCTTCGGCTTCGTGCGCGACGACGTGCTCAAGTCGACAGGTAACAAGCAGGAGCCGTTCGTCTATGGCTCGCTCGGCGGCGAGGACGTGCCGCTGGTGCCGGTCAAGGTGACGGCTGCGGCTCCCGCCGCGCCCGCGCCGAACCCGCAAGCCGACATCCGCCGCGATTACGAACTCGCGCTCCAGGTCGGCAACAGGCCGGCATGGGAGGCGTTCCTCGCCCAGCATTCCGACGGCTTCTATGCGAGCCTTGCCAAGCTTCAGCTCGAAAAAATCGGCGCCGAGCAGGCTCATGCGGCGGCCACCGAGAAGGCGAAGCAGGCCGAGGCCGAGCGCGATCGTCTTGCCGCACTTGGCGCGCAGAAGGATACGCAGGCCAAGGCAGTCGCCGATGCGAAGGCCGCCGAGCAGGTACAGCTTGCGGCGCAAAAGGCCAAGGAGCAGGCGCAGCAGCAGGCGGCCGCCGCCGAGCAGCAGCGCGTCAATCTCGCCGCCGCGGCGCCGAGTGCGGCGCCAGCCACCACGGCGAGCCCCACCGGCACAAACGTCGCGTCGCTGACGCCGCCCTCCGCGCCGGCCGATCTCAGCCGCTCGGTGCAGACCGAGCTCGGCCGGGTCGGTTGCTTCTCCGGCGCCGCCGACGGCAACTGGACGACGTCCGCGCAGCGCTCGTTGTCGCAGTTCAACCGTTATGCCGGCACCAAGCTCGACGTGAAGGTGGCGAGCACCGACGCGCTCGACACGCTCAAGTCGAAACAGTCGCGCGTCTGTCCGCTGGTTTGCGAGCACGGCTTCAAGGCCGACGGCGACAAGTGCACCAAGATCGTCTGCCGTGATGGCTATGCGCTCAACGACGACAACGAGTGCGAGAAGCAGCGTGCCGCCAAGCCTGCGACCGCCAAGCCTGCGACCGCAAAGCGTGACGATGGCGACGAGCGTCCCGCGCGGCAGCGTCGTCAAGCCGGCGGTGAGGCTGCCGGAGCGGCCGGCGGCTTTGGTGGCGCTGCGGGCATCGCTGCTGCCGCTGGCGCCAGCCGCCGCTCGAGCGGCGGACAGCTATTCTGCAATAGCGCCGGCTGCCGTCCGGTCAACCGCGGCTGCCATCTCGAATATCGCGGCGGCGGCGGCCCCGGCAACGATGCCAATGCCGAGGTGTGTAATTAACTCCCAATGTCGTCCTGGCGAAAGCCAGGACCCATTACCCCAGGGAGAAGTTGCGGCGCCGAGGAGCCAACCACCAGTCTTCGCAAAACCACGGCCGGTGGCAATGGGTCCTGGCTTTCGCCAGGACGACGACTACGTCGAGATCGCGCTCGCCGCGATGTTGACCGTCAGCGCCAGCAAGGCCGTATTGTAGATGAATGAGACGATGCCGTGCGCGGTCGCGGTGCGGCGGATGGTCTTGTCGGAGATGCCGACGTCGGAGACCTGCGCGGTCATGCCGATCACGAACGAGAAATAGACGAAGTCCCAATAATCCGCGTGGTCTTCCTTGTCGCCGCTGGGAAACTGAAGGCCGCCCGGCGTGGCGTGCCGGTAATAATCATGCGCGTAATGCAGGGCGAAGATCGTGTGCACGGCGGCCCACGACAACACGATGGTGGTGATTGCGATGCTCAGCTCCAGGACGCCGCGATGCGGCGTTCCAAGCTCGGAGACGATCGCGGCGATGCTGGCGAAGGCGCCGATCGCCGTCACCAGCAGGATCACGAAGCGGCCATCGTCCTGCATCGCTGCGGCGCGGCGGATGTGCTGGTGGTCGTTGCATAGCATCATCGCGTAGACCAGCACCAGATAAACGGCGATCAACGCATCCCAGCCGAACAGAAGCCGCGTGACCAGCCGGTGCGAACCCGGGATGAGCAGGCAGACGAGAATACCAACGGCAAGCGACATGAACGTCCGCGGACGCGCATAAATCAGCCGCATCGGCCGCGACATCTTGCGAAAGCGGGCGAGGGCGGGGTCTTCCTTGCTGCCGCCCGCCATCGCGCTATCAGCTCTTCCGTTCGGCCACGAACCGCGCAGCCGCTTGCAGCACGGCGGCCCGTTCGCCGAAGATCGACACGGCGCTGTCGGCGCGCGCGAGCAGGTCGCGCACGCGCTGCTTGGCGCCTTCGATGCCGAGCTGGGTGACGAAGGTGGTCTTGCCGAGCGCTGCATCGGCGCCGGCAGGCTTGCCGAGCGCGGCGGCATCGCCTTCGACGTCGAGCAGGTCGTCGGCGATCTGGAAGGCTTCGCCGAGCGCGCGGCCGTAATCGTCGAGCGCCTGATATTCCTTTTGTGAGGCCTGGCCGAGGATCGCGCCGGCGATGCAGCCGTAGCGCAGCAGCGCGCCGGTCTTCATCTGCTGAATGCGGGCGACGTCGATCGGCTCGTTGCCGCCAAAGCGGCCTTCGCCGGCGAGGTCGAGAATCTGGCCGCCGACCATGCCGCCGATGCCGGCGCAGCGCGCCAGTGCGCGCGTCAGCAGGAGCCGCACATTGGCGTCGCGATGGATCTCGTCGCGGGTGATGATGTCGAAGGCGAGCGTCAACAGGCCGTCGCCCGCGAGGATCGCGGTCGCGTCGTCGGTCTTCTTGTGCAGGGTCGGGCGGCCGCGGCGCAGGTCCGAATTGTCCATCGCCGGCAGATCGTCGTGGATCAGCGAATAGCAGTGGATGCATTCGAGCGCCGCACCGGCGAGCAGTGCGGCTTCGCGCGACACGCCGAACACGGCCGCGCTTTCGACCACCAGGAACGGCCGCAAGCGCTTGCCGCCATTGAGGCTCGAATAGCGCATTGCGTCCATCAGTCGCTTGGGACGGGCGATCTCATCGTGCAGGATGTCGTCCGACAGCAGGCGCCCGAGCAGGGCCTCGGTGTCATCAGCGGTCTTGTCCAGACGTTTGGCGAAATCGGACGGGGACGTGCCGGTCATCAAGAAGGGCTCCAGAACTAAAATTCGGCGGGACAATCCTTTATGCGCCCGCCTCAGTCAATCGTTTGGAAGGCCTAAAAAGTGCTGGAAAAGGCCCGAATTATCACAGACTTAATGCCGGGCCCGTGGCCGCGTTTCGTTCTGCGCCGGAAAGGTTGATTTGCGCGTCGTCAAAACCCTTCTCCTGGTGCTCGCGGTCGCGGCTCTCGCGCCCTATGTCATCGCGCCGTTCTACCGTGCCGGCCATCCCGTTTCGGCGCTGATGGTCTGGCGCTCGCTTCGGGGTGCGCCGATGCAGCGGGAATGGATCGATCTGGCGGCGATGTCGCCCTCGCTGCCACGCTCGGTGGTGGCAGCCGAGGACGCCCATTTCTGCAAGCATCACGGCATCGACTGGGGTGCGCTGCGTGAGGCGATCGACGATGCGAAGGAGGACGGCACCCCGTTGCGGGGCGCTTCCACCATCACCCAGCAGGTGGCGAAAAACTTGTTCCTCTGGCAGGGGCGGGACTTCGTCCGCAAGGCGCTGGAATTCCCGTTGGCGCTGTGGATCGATCTCGTCCTGCCGAAGGCACGGATCCTGGAGATTTACCTCAACATCGCCGAACTGGGACCACAGGGCCAGTTTGGGGCCGAGGCGGCCAGCGCCTATGCTTTCGGCAAGTCGGCGGCGAACCTCTCCCCCCGGGATGCGGCGCTTCTGGCCTCGATCCTGCCGAATCCGGTCAAACGCAGCGCCAGGACGCCGGGACCGGGTGTCCGGCGGCTGGCCGGGACCTATGTGGCGAGGGCGCAGGCCAGCTCGCTTTCGACCTGCTGGCGGGAGAATCGCTGATTTCGGGTCCTTTTCGGGCGCATTTTCCGGCCCCAGAGCCCTAGATTTAAGGCAGGCCTTCCTCTATAAGCCCGGCCTTGACCGGCATTCAGCTCGCCTCGGTTTGCGGGTGCTGACCCGTCCCTCCGCGGACGATGCCCTGATGACACCAATCCCTAGAGGATACTGAAATGGCCGTTCCGAGAAGAAAAACCTCGCCGTCGCGCCGTGGCATGCGCCGCTCGGCTGACGCCATCAAGAAGCCGACCTATGTGGAAGACAAGGATTCCGGCGAGCTCCGTCGTCCGCACCATCTCGACCTCAAGACCGGCATGTACAAGGGCCGTCAGGTCCTGAAGAAGAAAGAGTCCTGAGTTCGGACCTTTCTTTGGGCAGGACGATCGGGCCTGCCTGATTTCGGCCAACCCATGAGATATGACAGTGACGGCGGCGGAGCTAATGCTTCGCCGCCGCATTGTCCTGTCTGGATATCTTGATCGAGAAGGCATTTCGCCGATGGTCGGTTTCCCGCTGCTCCTGATCCCGCTCGCGGTCTACAACATCATCGCTTTCCTGATGCCGAGCGTGTCCTTTACGGACGTGCTGTTCAAGGTGCCGATGATCACGGGCGAGGCCTGGCCGGTCACGCTCGCCGACGTGATGCTCGCGCTAGGTGTCGTGCTGCTGCTGCTCGAAGTGGTCAAGGGCGCGCGGCCCGGCTCGAAATTCCTGATGGATCATTTGCTGTCGCTGATCGTGTTCGGCGCGGCTGCGGCCGAATTCGTGATGTGGCCGAAATTCGGCAACTCCACCTATTTCCTTCTGGTGCTGCTCGCGATGGCCGATTTCCTCGGCGGCATCGCCCAGCGTACCCGCCGCCGCGTGGCTTATGTCGCCGAGACCGCACCAGCGCCGCGCAAGGCCAGGCGCCAGGCCGAGACGCCGGCAGATGAAGGGACGTTCGAGCCCAAGTTCGAGCCAGTGCCCGCTCCGCAACCAGCTCCGGCGGAGCCGCCCGCGCCTACGGCACAATCGGTCGCCGAATCCGTGCTGATGGATCACCCGGCGCCGAAGCCTGTGAGTACGCCTTCGCCGGAAATTCCCTCGCCGCATTTGCAGCCGGGCAACGGCACCCAGCCGTCTCCCGACGCGCCGCGCTGATTCAAGCCACCTGCCGCGTGCGCGCGGTGACGCTCGGAAGCGGGCGCTTGCTGCCATAGGCGACCTGCGCATCCTCGGAAGACACGCGGCGGAGTCGGCTCGCCTGGGGCAGATGCTCGGCATTGGCGATGAGCTGGGCGACGAAGCTGGGATCGGGGCGCGGCAGCGGTGCCTTGTGGACCCACTGCAGAATCGGCATCAGCGGCACCAGAGCCGAGCCCGTGCTGTTGTCCGAGGCGTTCGATCGATCGGTACTCAACATCGCAATCACCGTTGACCCGGCGAAGATCGTCTCGTTTCGAGACGCTGGCGCCGGTGCGTGTCATGTACTCGCAAGGCCTATGCCGGGCGGGCCGGTTTGGTTCCTGCGCGTGAGGAAACGTGGTTTCCAAATTGTTTATCAACTTTGCCTAGGGTCAATGGCGAATCTGGCTTTATCCTGTGCCGACTCAGGACTCCCCGCTGTCCCGAAACGAGGCGATTTTGACCCCCGCATTGCCGCAAGCCTCCGACATCCTGGCTGCCCTCGGCCAGGCCGTGTTCGCCTGGGACATCGCCAGCGATGCCATCGTCTGGGGTGAGCAGGTCGGCGCCATCTTTCCCGGGATTCCCGCCGAACGGCTGGCCACCGGCGCCGAATTCGCCCGGCTGATCGAGCCCGCGCAATCGCTGCGGACCGCCGCGCTGGCGCAGACCTCAGCCGTGCATGGCGCCGACGGCACGCCCTACCGGGTCGAGTACGGCGTACGCATGAGCGCCGCCGATCCCGTGGTCTGGATCGAGGAGACCGGCCGCTGGTTCGCCGGCCCCGACGGCCGCCCGGTGCGTGCGATCGGCTCCGTCCGCATCAACAATGAACGCCATGCCCGCGACGAGGAACTGACCAAGCTGGCCCGGCTCGATCCGCTGACCGGCGAGCTCAATCGCTCGCATCTGATCGCCGCGCTGGCCGAGGCTATCGAGGAGGCGACCCGTTTCCGCTCGACCGCGGCCTTCATGCTGGTCGGCATCGATCATCTCGCGCGTGTGAACGAGGCCTTCGGCTTCGACGTTGCCGACGCCGTGATCCTCGACGTCGCCACGCGCATTCGCGCGCGCTTGCGCGGTGGCGACGTGCTCGGCCGCTTCTCCGGCAACAAGTTCGGCCTGATCCTGAAGAATTGCACCGTCGACGACATGAACGTCGCCGCCGAGCGCTTCCTCGCCGGCATCCGCGACGAGGTGGTGCCGACCAAATCCGGGCCGGTGTCGGTCACCGCCTCGATCGGTGCGGTCAGCGTGCCGCGCTATGCCCGCAACACCGATGAAGCCGTCAATCGCGCCCACGAGACCCTGGACACGGCGAAACAACGCCGCGTTGGCTCGTTCGCAACCTGGCGCCCGGATGCCGCGCGCGACGCCCAGCGCCGCGTCAACATCCGCGTCACCGACGAGATTGTCACCGCACTGAATGAGCGCCGCATCAAGCTCGCTTATGAGCCGGTGGTCGCTGCCCTCTCGCGCGAGTGCGCCTTTCACGAATGCCTGGTGCGAATGGACCAGGGCGACGGCCAGGTGCTGCTTGCGCCCGACATCGTGCCGGTCGCGGAACGGCTCGGCCTGATCCGCCTGGTCGATCACCGCGTGCTCGAGCTCGTGGTCGCCGAGCTCGCGGCCGCGCCCGACATCTGCCTCAGCCTCAACATCTCCCCGGACACCACCATGGATCCGGATTGGTGGGCCGGAATCGAATCGCTCATGCGTGCCCATCCCGGCGTCGCCGAGCGGCTGATCGTCGAGATCACCGAAACCGTCGCGATCCAGGACATCGACGACGTGCGCGGCTTCGTCACCCGGCTGAAGAATTTTGGCAGTCGCATCGCCATCGATGATTTCGGCGCCGGCTACACCTCGTTCCGCAATCTGCGCAAGCTCGGCGTCGACATCGTGAAGATCGACGGCGCGTTCGTGCAGAACATCACTCGTTCGGCCGACGACCGCGCCTTCGTGCAGACCCTGATCGACCTCGCCCGCCGCCTCGACATCAAGACGGTGGCCGAATGGGTGCAGGACGAAGAAGCTGCGAACATGCTGCGCGACTGGGGCTGCGACTACATCCAGGGCCGCCTGATCGGGCTCGCCTCAGCCGATCGCCCCTGGGGCGCGCCGCCGGACAGCGTGCTGCCCGCGGCAGGATAGGAGTCTGAGCCGGATCCCTACGCCACGCGCCGAACGGTGTTCAGGCGCTCGATGACTCGCACGACCTCCGCGGCCGGTGAGGGCTTGCCGAAATAATATCCCTGAACGGCGGTGCAGCCGCATTCGCGGACGAAGTCGAGTTGCTCAATCGTCTCGACACCCTCCGCCGTGGTCTCGACGCCGAGCACCGAGCCGAGGCTGGCGATGGTGCGGACGATCGCCATACTCTCAGGGCTTTCACTGAGCGTGCCGACGAAGGAGCGGTCGATCTTGATGCGATCGAACGGAAACTTGCGCAAATAGCTCAGCGAAGAATAGCCGATGCCGAAATCGTCCAGGCTGACGCGCACGCCCAACGCGCGCAGCTGGTGCAGGATCTCGATCGTCGCCTCGCTGTCGTCGAGCAGCGCCGTCTCGGTGACCTCGAGCTCGAGCCGATGCGGCGGCAGGCCGGCCTCCGCAAGCGCGCTCGTGACCATTGCCACCAGCCCGCGCGAGCGGAACTGAACCGGCGACAAATTCACCGCGACGGTGAGATCGGGCCAGGTCGCTGCGGTCGCGCAGGCCGTGCGCAGCACCCATTCGCCGATCGGAACGATCAGCCCGTTCTCTTCCGCGATCGGAATGAATTCGGCCGGCGAGACGAGGCCGCGCGAGGGATGTTTCCAGCGCAGCAGCGCCTCGAAGCCGGTAAGTTCGGTGGTCTCGAGCCGCACCTGCGGCTGGAATGCGAGGTGGAATTCACGGGCCTCCAGCGCGCCGCGCAGATCGTGCTCGAGCGCGTGCCGGCTGCGAGCCTCTTTCTCCATTTCGGGCTCGAACAGCTGATAGGCGCCGCGCCCCTTGGCCTTGGCCTGGTACAGCGCGAGGTCGGCGCATTTCATCAGCTCGTCGGCGTCGAGCCCATGATCGGGCGCGATTGCGATGCCGACCGAGACGCCGACATGCATCGACTGGTGCTCCAGCGGCGGCGGGTGACCGATGATCTCCACCAGGCGGCGTGCGAGCCTTTCCGCCGATTGCGGCTGCGGTCCGCGCTGGAGAACCGCGAACTCGTCGCC
Source organism: Bradyrhizobium sp. JR4.1 (assembly GCF_040548605.1). Taxonomy (NCBI): domain Bacteria; kingdom Pseudomonadati; phylum Pseudomonadota; class Alphaproteobacteria; order Hyphomicrobiales; family Nitrobacteraceae; genus Bradyrhizobium; species Bradyrhizobium sp. JR4.1. Next base: position 714,825 of record NZ_JBEPRY010000001.1, on the reverse strand, counting down.
ACCGAGCCGCGCGACGGTGTCGTGCTCGCCGACATTCTCCTGCAGCTGCGCCGCGACCCAGCGCAACAGCCGGTCGCCGGCCGCGTGGCCGAGGCGGTCGTTGACGGTCTTGAAATTGTCGAGGTCGAAGCACAGCACGGCCATCGCGCCGCCGGCGATCGCGACCTGGTTCAGCCCCTCGCCCATCTTCTCGCGGAATAGCGTGCGATTGGGCAGGTCGGTGAGCGAATCGTGCCGCGCCATGTGTGCCACGCGGGCCTGGGCCTTGTGGCGCTCGGTGACGTCCTCATAGGTAACGACCCAGCCGCCATGCTCCATTCGCTTGTGATTGAGCTTGATGATGCGGCCGTCGCCCAAATAGCGGTGCAGCGTGTGCTCGCCCTCGCGCAGCCTCTCGACATAGTCGGCATAGAGCCGCGCGGCGGTGGTCTTTGGATGGATGCCGAGCTCGCAGCTGTGCTCCATGATCTCGCGCATCGACACACCCGGCTTCACCAATTCGGGTGACAGTCCGTACATCTCGATGTAGCGCCGATTGCAGACGATGACGCGCAAGCTCGAATCGAGCATGCACAGGCCCTGGCTCATGTTGTTCAGGGCCGCGTCGAAGCGTCGATACTGTTCGCTCAACTCCTCGACTGCGTGCTCGCGTTCGGTGATGTCCTCGTAGGTGGCCACAAAACCACCTTCGGCCAGGGCGCAATAGCGCACCGAGATCGTAGTGTCGTTCGACATCCGCCGGCGTATCGGCGAGGAGTTGCGGTCTGCAATCCTTGCGCTGGCGGCTTCCAGGAGTTGTTGCGGACTATACTCGGACGAGAACGCGCCGTTTGCCATCGAGCGTTCGATCAGTTCGCCGAGATGCGTGCCTGGCTTGGCTTCCTCCGGCGACAGCCGATAGATCTTCCGGTAGGTGGTGTTGCAGACGCGCAGGCGCATGTCGCTGTCGTAGAAGGCGAGCCCGTGCGCCATGTTCTCCAGCGCCGCATCGAGCATGAAGTTCTGCTGCCTCAGCATCTCCTCGTATTGCAGCCGCTCGGTGACGTCTTCGTGCACCGTCACCCAGCCGCCGTCGGGCAGAAAACGGGAAACCACCTGCACCATCCGTCCGTCATAGCGCATCACCAGCAGGGTTTTCGTCGTCCTGGTGCGCACGTCCTCCAGCCTGGTGTCGTGGAATTCGTCGGCCGACATCCCTGGCAGGTTGCCGCGCGAAAGCCAATGATCGATGGTCGCGCCGTGCGTGACGCCCGGCTTCACGATGTCCGCGTCGAGATTGTAGAGCTTCAGGAAACGTTCGTTGCAGACGACGACACGGCTGTCGGCGTCGTACATGATCAGCCCGTGCGACATGTTGGCGAGCGCGTGCTGGCTGCGCTCAGTCTGCACGCGCAGCTCCGCCTCGACCCGGGCGAGGCGGCTGACGTCGTCGCATATCGTCATCCAGCCGCCGCCGGGAAACGGCTTCAGCTCGAGCGCCATGACGAGGCCGCTTGCAAGCGTCTGTTCAGTCCGGAACGGCTGGCCGGTTGCGATCCGCGCCATGCGCGCGGCATAAAGTGTGTCGACTTCGTCTGCGGGGATATTGCCAAGGGCCACGCTGTGGGCGAGCACGTCGCGGTAGGTCGTGCCGACCCGCACGATGTCGGCCGACATGTTGAACAGCGCAAGGTAGCGCTGATTGACCAGCACGATCCGGTTGCCGGCATCGTAGACGCAGACGCCTTGCTCCATGTGGTCGAGCGCAAGCTGGCTCAGCCCGACCAGGGCCTTCGGGCCTTGCTCGCGGCGTGCATCAAGCTCGTTGTCGCGCATCGACGTCATGGGGCGGCGGGGTCTCGGCGGGCAATAGACCTAACGCAAGGTAATTCGGTCGCCGAGGCTAGCGAAGAGGCGGGAAAATTCCCTTAAGCGCCGTAGTTTACGGAGGGTGACCAGCATCGCAGTGATGCGTGCGAATGTGGAGGGGCGTGCAGGCACGCGTCGCGCCGGTCGACCTGCGCAATTGCGCGTTAGGCCCTAATGACATCGAATGTCTGGCCCAAACGGCGCCTACGGCCCGTACAGCACGAGTTCCGTATCCGTGAGGTCGGCGAGCTGCGGCCGGTGTGGGCCTTTGAAATATTTGCGGCCGCGACGCTCGGTATAGATGCCGACGAGGCCGGGAACCGGGCCGTTGGAATCGACGGCGACCGCGATCTTGCCGAGCCGCAGCAGCAGCCGGCCGATGCGGCCCGCGCATTCGGTGTATTCGGCCGCGTTGCGGCAGTAGATCAGCTTCATCGCGGGTGGCGCAATGATGCCACGGCGGATGCGCACCGGTTGCAGGATGAAGGGGAACGCTCCTTTCGGCGTGCGGCAGACGAGGCTGAGGCAATTGTAGCGCGCATGCCGCGTCAAGAGATCGGTCTCGGCATCGGAAAGCCCGTCGATCGTCTTGGCGTGCTGCGAGATGACCTCGATCTTGCTCCAGCGTGGGACACGCGCCAGCGCAGGGACGGAAAAGAATATGCCGCGGCAATAGGCGCGAAAGCCCTGCGTCTCGATGATCGGCCAGGTCCAGGGCGCCGGGCTGATGTTGAGATAGGTGACGTCCTTGTGACGTTGCGCGATCTTGGTCAGGAGCGGGGCGTAATTGCGGTAGGCCGGGTCGACGTACCAGCTCGACAAATTGCACTGGATGGCGGTCTCGTCGCCGTCCCTTCGCGCCGTATAGATCAGCAACAGCACGCCGACCGGCGTACCATCATTGTCGAGCATGTAGCCGAAGCGCGGGTAGCCGTCCGGTACGGGTCGGAAGGCTTGCCGGCGCAGGCCCTGGATCCAGTAGCTGCGCGAGCGGCCGACGAAGCCGCGCGTCAGCAAGTCCGCGACCGCATCGACGTCGGCCTCGGTGATCTCGCGGCATCGGACCTTGGTATGGATCACGCTCGTCTTTCCCGTGGAAATGACCGGCCTCGTTCCGTTAGCGCCAGCCTTCGCCGTGGGCATCGGCCGCGATCTGCGGCTGCAGGCCCATCATCTCCCGCACCTTGGCGGGCCAGGCGGAAGGGTCGGTGCCGTGGGTGTGGAACATGGCGACAGCCAGGCGGTCCATGCCGAAGGCGACGCAGCCGGAGTGGGCCGGCTCGCCATTGGCGTCCTTGATGTCCCAGGTCGTGCCGAAATGCTCGCGGTGATAATTGAAGCTCATGCAGGCGGTCGGCTGCTCTTCCGAGCGCAGCGGGATCAGCAGTTCGAACTTGAGCTGCTGCTGCTTCTGGCTCACCGCCTTCATCTGACCGACGCGGCCGAAGAACGGATCGCTCGCGTAATCGACGCGGAAGGTGAGACCGAGATCGGTCGCAATCGCCTGCGCCCGCACCATCCAGCGCTCGCGGAAATCGGCGACGTCATCGGGGTTGCCGATGCAGACATATTCCCGCATCCGGAACGATTGCAGCCGGTCGAGATGTTTTGACGGTTCACGGCGGAAGCAGTCGGCGGCGACGTCGAAGCGCAGGCCACCCTTCGGCAACTGGCCGCGGCTCGCCGCGATCGGATAGACGGGATAGCAGGCCGCCGGCGACAGCACGAGGTCTGCCGGCGAGAGCGAGCTGGTCCAGTCGCCGCCGGCATCGAAGCGGCTGACCGCGGCGTTGATCTCGCGCTCGGTGCCGTGCAGGCCGCAGACGCAACCGAGCAGGTTCGGAAAGCTCTTGAGGTAGCCGGATCTTTCCAGCTGAGACCGGCTCATCACCGGCGGGAAGCGCATCACCTCAGTGCCGGCCTCGCGATGGCTCGTGATCAGCGCGGCGAGCTTTTCGACGATGCCTTCATAAAGCGCGGTCCGGGCATAGACGCCGTCAGAGCCCATGGGGTGGAACAGCTTCTCGGCGAGATGGTCCAGCGGATCCGCGATCTGCGGCGCGGTCTCAGGCGAGTTGGGGAGAACAGCAATGTTCATGTTCGGCTTTCTGCTATCTGAAATTATTCTTATTGAACGAAGGCACGTCGGTCTCGAAAGCTCGTCAGTCCCGAAGGCTTGTCGGCACGCCGCTCATCAGGGTCGACGTCGCGGCATTGGCCAGAATGCGGTCGTTGTTGATCATGATCGGCGACGACAGCACGTCGCGCAGGTGGCGGCCCATGGTGAACTCACCGTCGTTGCGGTAGCCGGAAAGGCCTGCGGTGCGCATCGCATGCATCACGGTCTCGACCGCGAGCTCCGAGGCCTGCACCTTCAGAAGCGTAATCGAAGACTGGAAGTCGAGCGAGCCGAGCGCGCGTTCGTCGTGCTCGGCGCGAGCAAAGGCGTCGATATTGGCTGATATCAGCGCCCGCAGCTTGGCCAGCGACATCTTGGCGGCGGTGAAATGCGCGGCTGCCGGAGGCATCTGTCCGCCTGAGCTGCGGGCGGCCTTGCGAACGAAGGTCTGCGCACGGGTGACGGCGGCTGCACCGATACCAGCCCAGGCCGAGGACCAGCACAGATGTGCGAACGGCGTCATGGTCTGGGCGTGGATCTTGTCGTAGGATTCCGGGAAGACGCGGTCGGTCGGGCAGTCGACCTTCAGCTCGAAGCCGGTCGAGCAGGTGCCGCGCATGCCGAGCGTTTCCCAGCCCAGCGTCCGCTTCAGCGAATAATCGTCCCTGGCGAGCGCCAGCAGTACCTGGTCAGACGCAGAAGCGTCTGTGGCGCGGCGGGCGATGGTCACGAGGCCGTCGGCCTCGGCGCCGTAGGAGATCACGGTGGCGTCGCGCAGCAGCGAGACAGTGTCGCCGGCGACGTCGACGGCGGCGGCGCTAGCGCGGATGTTGCCGCCGTTCTGGCCTTCGGTGGTGGAGGAGGCGAGCAGCCACTGGTCGCGCGCGACCCGGCGCATCATGGTTTCCATCCAGGGAATGCCGTGACCGTGCCTGACGACGCAGGCGACCTTTGTCGTGTGCATCGCGTAGATCATCGCCGTGGAGGCGCAGGCGCGTCCGAGCGTGTAGCAGACGTCGGTGAGGTCGTGGATCGAGGCACCGAAGCCGCCGAACTCGACCGGGATCATGACGCCGAGCAGCTTCTGCTCACGCGCAACCTCGAAAGCCTTGTGGGGGAAGCGGGCATCGCGATCGACCCCGTCTGCGTCGGCAGCCGCCACGGTGGCGGTCCGGGCGGCGCGCTCAATGAGGGAGGGACCCTGCTCGAGAAAGCTCGTCTGCGTCTCGTCGACAGTGAGGACTGCTTCACGCACGTTCATACTCGTCCGCCTCCGGTTTGCCGTTCAGGATCGCCGGCATCATTCGCGATGCCGCAAGCGATCCTCCGACCATCTTTGCTTATGAGATGAGGCTACGGATTTAATTCAAATTCGTCGATGAAATAGAGGGTAAACAAAGGCCAATTCCGAACGAACAGTTAAGTTCGGGTTGTTTGCATCGCCCGGATTTCCGCGGTCGCGTTAGGGATCTGTAAGAAGCCGGAATTCCAGACAATCTGAGTCATCGTTTACTAAGAAACGCGAAGTAATGGTGGCGTCCATTGCGGGATCGGCCCGCCGTGCCCATCGTAGCCGGCAACCGGTCCGACCTTTGTCGACAAATGGGAATTTACCGATGCAGGCTTTCGATACCGAATTGCGCAATCGCATCATCAAGCTGGTGAAGGGCATCCTCGCCCAGAACTCGCTCTCCGCTGAGGTCGCGCCGCAGGCCAAGCTCGTCGACGTCGGCCTGACCTCGATGGACATGGTCAATCTGATGCTCGGCGTCGAAGCCGAGTTCGACTTCACGATTCCGCAGTCCGAGATCACACCGGAGAACTTCCAGTCCGTCGAGACGCTGGAGCGCATGGTCGCGACCCAGCTGCAGTCGGCGGCCGCGGCATAATCAGGAGTGCTGGCGCGCATCCTCCTGACGGCACTTCCTGATCCCATCCCCCGTTCCAAAACCGATGTAAAACTGGCATAGCTTCCTCTCGGGATTGCGATGGCGCAAACGGGGTGGAGCAGGCATGGCGCAGGCGGTATTGGGCATCATCGGCGGCTCCGGCATCTACGATCTGCCGGGGCTGGAGGACGCTCGCGAAGAGGTGATCAGGAGCCCCTGGGGCGAGCCGTCGGCGCCCCTGCGGCGCGGCTCCATTGCCGGCCTGCCGATCGTGTTCCTGCCGCGCCACGACAAGGGCCACCGGCTGTCGCCCTCCGATATCAATTATCGCGCCAATATCGACATCCTCAAGCGCGCCGGCGTCACCGACCTGATCTCGCTGTCGGCCTGCGGCTCGTTCAGGGAGGAGCTGCCGCCGGGAACCTTCGTTCTCGTCGACCAGTTCGTCGATCGTACCCACAAGCGCGAGAGCTCGTTCTTCGGGAGGGGATGCGTCGCGCATGTGTCGATGGCGCACCCGGTCTCGCCGCGGCTGCGCATCCATCTTGCCACGGCGGCCGAAGCCGAGGGCATCGCGTTTGCGCGAGGCGGCACCTATGTCTGCATGGAGGGGCCGCAATTCTCGACCTATGCGGAAAGCATGACCTACAAGACGCTGGGCTATTCCGTGATCGGCATGACCAACATGCCCGAGGCGAAACTCGCGCGTGAGGCCGAGCTTTGCTACGCCACCGTTGCGATGGTGACGGATTTCGATTGCTGGCATCCCGATCACGACGCCGTCACCGTGCAGGACATCATCCGCGTTCTGAGCTCGAACGCCGACAAGGCAAAAGCGCTGGTGGCGCGGCTGGCGAAAGACTTCCCGCGCGAGCATGAGCCGTGCCCGATCGGCTCGGACCGCGCGCTCGATACCGCGCTGATCACCGCGCCCGAGGCGCGCGATCCCGAGCTCCTGAAGAAGCTCGATGCGGTGGCCGGGCGCATCCTGCGAACGTGATACGAAAGGCAGAATGCCATGAAGGTCGACGGCAAGCATTTCCGCAGCATCTGGCGTGAGCGCGACGGCTGGTCGGTCGGCGCGATCGACCAGCGCCGGCTGCCGCATGAGTTCATCGTTGCGAAGCTGACCTCATGCGAGGACGCGGCCGTCGCCATCCGCGACATGCTGGTGCGCGGTGCGCCACTGATCGGCGCGACCGCAGCTTACGGCATGGCGCTGGCGATGCGCGAGGATGCTTCCGACGCCGGGCTGAAGCGCGCCTACGACACGCTCGTGGTGGCGCGGCCGACGGCGATCAATCTTAAATGGGCCCTGGACGAGATGCGCGCGAGCCTCGCGCCGATCGATCCGCTGGAGCGCGCCGAAGCTGCCTATGCGCGCGCCGACGAGATCGCCGAGCAGGACGTCGAGATCAACCGCGGCATCGCCGGCAATGGCCTGAAACTCATCGAGGCGATCGTCGCAAAAAAGAAGTCGGGCGAGACCGTCAATGTGCTGACCCATTGCAACGCCGGCTGGCTTGCGACCGTCGACTGGGGCACGGCGACAGCGCCGATCTATCTGGCGCATGAGCGCGGCATCAAGGTCCATGTCTGGGTCGACGAGACGCGTCCGCGCAACCAGGGCGCCTCGCTCACGGCCTGGGAGCTCGGCCATCACGGCGTGGCGCATACGGTGATTCCGGACAACACCGGCGGGCATCTGATGCAGCACGGCATGGTCGATCTCGCCATCGTCGGCACCGATCGCGTTGCTGCCAATGGCGACGTCTGCAACAAGATCGGCACATATTTGAAGGCGCTCGCCGCGCACGACAATAACGTGCCGTTCTATGTCGCGCTGCCGTCGCCGACGATCGACTTCGCCGTCGATGACGGCATCCGCGACATCCCGATCGAGCAGCGCAGCGGCACGGAAGTCACCGACATGACCGGCCGCACTGCAGACGGAAGACTTGAGACGGTGCGCATCGTGCCGGAGGGCTCGCCGGTCGCGAATTATGCCTTCGACGTCACCCCGGCGAGGCTCGTCACCGGCCTCATCACCGAGCGAGGCGTGTTGAAAGCCGATCGTGCGTCACTTGCCGCGGCGTTTCCGGAGCGGATCGCAGCCACGGCGGAGTAGCTTTCGTAGGGTGGGCAAAGGCGCATCGCGCCGTGCCCACCATATTCATTCCGGGCCACGCGAGCTTTGGTGGGCACGCTTCGCTTTGCCCACCCTACGGTTCACCGCCTAGCTCAGCTTCAATCCCGTCGCGGCCTCGAGCTCGGCGATCGCCTGGGCGCCGCTGGTCACCTTGATCGTCGTCATGCCCATCTCGCGTGCCGGCTTCAGATTGACGCCGAGATCGTCGAGATAGACGCAATTCTTCGGATCGACCTTCAGCATTTCGACCATCAGCTGATAGATGCGCGGGTCAGGCTTGCGCAGGCCGATCTTGGCGGACTCGATCACATGATCAAACAGCACCATCACCTCGGCGACATAGAGTGAGCGCCCGGTCATGCTGCCGATCGCATTGGCCGGCAGATTGTTGGTAATGCAGCCGGTCTTGAATTGCGCCTTGATGCGCTTCAGCGCTTCGACCATCTCGGGGCGCAGATCCCCCTGAAGCAGCGGGAGCACATCGCGGCCGCGCACCTCTGCGCCGAGCGCCAGTGATTCCGTCGCGAACAAATGATCGAACGTGTCGATGTCGACCTCGGCGCGCTCGAACTTGGCCCATGCGTTTTCCAGATGATTGGCGGCGTTGGTGCGCCGGATGATGTCGATGGGCAGGCCACGCTCTGTCTCGAACCGCGTGAACGCCTCAAACGGCGAACTCGTCAGCACGCCGCCAAAATCAAAGATCACAGCCTCGATCGTCAAGATCCCGCCCTCGTCAATTCCTTTCCAAGAGCGCTAGCATGCGCTATCGGCAAGGGCCAGTCCGAAGCCATCCCACCGCCGTCAGCGATGCCGATACCAAAGCGTGTTCCCATGAAAAAGCTTGTAACCATCATCGCAACCGCGCTGCTGCTCGCCACGCCCGCCTATGCCATCGTTGGCGGCGGCACGCCGCAGGCCGATGGCGTCGCGCGCGCCGTCGTCACGATCGTCGGCTCGCGCGGTAATTTCTGTACCGGCACCCTGGTTGCGCCAAAGCTGGTGCTCACCGTTGCCCACTGCGTGCAGCCCGGCGCGGACTACAAGATCGTCGATCGCGGCACCGACGGGCAGCCGCAGCTGCTGAATGTCCGCACCGTCGCGATCCATCCGAATTTCAACATGCAGGCGATGCAAGCGCATCGCGCTACCGCCGACCTGGCGCTTCTGCAATTGGAAATTCCACTCAAGGGAAAATCGACGGTGCCGGTCGGTGCGCCGAATATTCCGATCCAGGTCGGCAGCCGCTTCGTCATCGCCGGTATTGGCGTCACCGTGCGTGGCGACGGCAAGAGTGGCGGCGCGACGCGTGTTGCCGGCCTCGTCGCGACGGGGCAGCCCGGCACGCTCCAGATCAGGCTGGTCGACCCCGTAACCAACGGTGTTCGCGACGGAATTGGCGCTTGCACCGGTGATTCCGGCGGTCCCGTGTTCGAGGACAAGCCGACCGGAGCCGTGCTCGTCGGCGTCATCAGTTGGTCCACGGGGCCGAACGGAGCCGCCGGCTGCGGCGGGCTGACCGGCGTCACGCCGCTCACGCTCTATCGCGACTGGATCTTGCAGACCGCGCGGATCTGGGGTGCGGCGCTGTGATTTGACCGCGCCCTGATCTATGTCATCTTGAAGCGGAAGCGCGATGGGCAACCACGTCCGTCGCGGAGGAAACGCGCCGCCCAATCAAGGGCGGGCACAAAAACAAGCAAGGCATAGAAGCAACAATGAATGTCGCTGTTCGCAGTCACGCCACGGCCAAACAAGCTTCTGAACATTTCGACGTGCTGATCGTCGGTGCCGGTATCTCGGGTATCGGTAGCGCCTATCACATGACCAAGCAGCTTCCGGGTGCGAGCTTCGTCATCCTGGAAACGCAGGCGACGTTCGGCGGCACATGGACCACGCACCGCTATCCCGGAATTCGTTCGGACAGCGACCTCCACACCTTCGGTTATAGCTTCAAGCCCTGGGTCGGGCCGCCGATCGCGACCGCCGACGAAATCCTCGCCTACATGAACGAGGTGATCGACGAAAACGATATCGCGCGGCATATCCGCTACAAGCACAAGATCAATTCGGCGAGCTGGTCGAGCGAACAGAACCTCTGGACCATCGAGGCGGTGACGACCGACACCGGCGAGCCAAAAACTTTCACGGCAAACTTCCTCTGGATGTGCCAAGGCTATTACCGCCATTCGGAAGGCTATACGCCGGAATGGAAGGGCACGGATCGCTTCAAGGGCCGCATCGTTCATCCGCAGACCTGGCCCGATGATATCGACCTCGCGAACAAGAAGGTCGTCGTGATCGGCTCCGGCGCGACGGCGGCGACGCTGGTGCCGAACATTGCCGACAAATGCGCGCATGTCACGATGCTGCAGCGGTCGCCGACCTATTTCCGTTTGGGGCGCAACGCCATCGAGATCGCAGAGGAGCTGCGCAGGCTTCAGGTCGACGAGGCCTGGATCCACGAGATCGTCCGCCGCAAGATCCTGTTCGAGCAGGACGCGTTCACCAAGCTTTGCTTGTCAAAGCCCGAGCAGGTGAAGCAAGAGCTGATCGGCCAGATCAGCGCGGTGCTCGGTCCGGAGTACGATGTCGACACACATTTCACGCCGAGCTACCGGCCCTGGCGGCAGCGCATCGCCTTCGTGCCCGATGCCGATCTGTTCAAGGGCATCGCCAGTGGCAAGGCGTCCGTCGTCACCGACGAGATCGAATGTTTCGTCGAGAACGGCATCCAGCTCAAATCCGGCAAGCTGCTGGAAGCTGACATCATCGTCACTGCAACCGGCTTCAATCTCGCGGCGCTCGGCGACATCGCCTTCGAGGTCGACGGCAAGCCGCTCGCCTTCGGCGACACCGTCACCTATCGCGGCATGATGTTCACGGGCGTGCCGAACATGGTCTGGGTGTTCGGCTATTTCCGCGCCAGCTGGACGCTGCGCGTCGACCTCGTCGCCGACTTCGTCTGCCGCCTGCTCGGTCACATGAAGGCCAAAGGCAAGAAGAAGGTCGAGGTCAAGTTGCGCGCCGAAGACCACAACATGCCGATCCTGCCCTGGATCGATCCGGAAAACTTCAACCCCGGCTACATGATGCGCAACATGGACCTGCTGCCCAAGCGCGGCGACAAACCGGAATGGCAGCACAGCCAGGATTACTGGACCGAAAAGGACGAGATCCCGAAGACGGATCTGGATGGCGGGGAGTTCGTGTACGGGTGAGGCGCGGCAGGCGACGCTACAAACTTCTCCGTCGTCCTGGCGAAAGCCAGGACCCATTACCCCAGGGAGAAGTTGCGGCGCGAGCTTGTCATCAAGAGTCTTCGCCATACGACGTACCGTGGTAATGGGTCCTGGATCGGCGCTCCGCTTCGCTGCGCTTGTCCAGGACGACGGCGGTGGGGGGTCAGGAATTCCTTCTTGTTGCATTCGTTGCAATCGCCGCAGCCGCAGTCCGGTTCTCGACCCCAAGCTTGGAGTAGATCTGCTCGAGATGCTTGTCGACCGTGCGCGGGCTCAAGCCCAAGATCTGCGCGATGTCGCGGTTGGTCTTGCCCTTGCTGAGCCAGGCCAGCACCTCGCCTTCGCGGGTGGTGAGGCCAAGCTCGCTGGTGAATTCGGGTGGCGGCGCGGTGCCGGACTCCCTGGACAGCCGCAGCAGGAACTCGTTCGGCGCGGTCTCGCCCATGTAGTACAACCGGAGTTGAGGATTGTCGGGCAGGGAAGCGGCCTGAGACTTCGAGCTGCCCTTGCCCTTGGCCTGCTCCAGCCATTGCAGCAATGATACCGGCAGGACGAGATCGTCGTCGGCCTGCGCGCCGTGGTGGTCCGCCAGCAGCTTCTGCGCCTGCGGGGTCGCCCACAATAATTTGCCCTGGCGGTTGACCGCGAACAGGAATCGGCCCGAGACGTCGAGCGCAGCGCGTGCGCTTTGCGTCAGCCGCGCATTGCCGAGATGAACGCGGATGCGCGCCAGCATCTCCTCGATCACGATCGGCTTCGTCACGTAGTCGACGCCGCCGGCCTCCAGCCCGCGCACGATGTGCTCGGTCTCGGCGAGCCCCGTCATGAAGATCACCGGGACATTGGCAAGGCCCGCATCACGCTTGAGGCGGCGGCAGGTCTCGAACCCGTCCATGCCCGGCATCACCGCGTCGAGCAGCACGATGTCAGGCGTGATCTGGTCGACGATGCGCATTGCGGCCGCGCCGTCGAGCGCCACCATTACCGTCATCCCGGCGCTGTCGAGCGCGTCGGTGAGCAGCCGCAGCGTCTCCGGGGAGTCGTCGACAACGAGCGCGACGTCGCGCTTTTTCGACTCAGTGCTCATACGCATGCAACGTCTTCAATGTGGCCATGTACTGGTCGAGATCGAAGCGGTCGATCAGCGACCGCATTTCCGCGACGAAGTCGGCATGTTCAGGGTGCTCGCTGCCGATCTCGTCCAGCTTCAACTGGATAGCCTTGACGTAGCCGATCTGACCAAGCCCGATCAGCGCCTCGATGTGTTGGACAGGCGGCCGCGAGCCGCTTTCGGGCCGCCACAGCGGCACGGCGATCTCCTCCGAGCCGTATTGCCATTCGATCTTCAGAAGCTGGCGGATGCTTTCCAAAAGCCTGGGAATGTCGATCGGCTTCATCAGATAACCGTCGTGGAAAGGCTGTGCCAGCGGTGTGCCGTGGGCCTCGAGCGCGCTGGCAGACACCATCAGGATCCGCGCCTGATGGTGGCCGCTGGCGCGTAGCGTCTCCGCGACCGTCCAGCCATCCATGCCAGGCATGGAGATGTCGAGCAGGAACAGATCGGGCCGGCAGTGCTGGGCCAGTGCCAGGCAACCAGGTCCGTCGGGCGCGCTGAGCAGGATGAAGCCGAGTGGTGTCAACACCTCGCGCAGGAGGTCGCGATGCACGGGATCGTCGTCGGTAATGAGGATGGTCTTGCGCGTGCCGTGATAGCCGGAGATCGGGGCCTCCACCGGCGCAATGCGCTGCGGATTGGTGACTTCCGAGAGCAGCATCTTGACCTTGAACGTGCTGCCGCTGCCGACCGTGCTCAAGACCTTGATGTCGCCGCCCATGACGCCGGCGAGCAGCCGGCTGATGGTCAAGCCCAGTCCGGTGCCGGTCTGTGGCTGCGAGACACCGAGCGCGCCGCGCTCGAACGGTGCGAAGATGCGTTCGAGATCGTCGCCCTGGATGCCGGGGCCGGTGTCGATCACCTCGAACTCCGCGACCGGGCTGCGATAGTGCACCACGAACTGCACACTGCCGGTCTGGGTGAATTTGATCGCGTTGGACAGCAGATTGATCAGCACCTGGCGCAGCCGCTTTTCGTCGGCATAGACCACGACCGGTAAATGCGCCGGACGCCTGAACACGAAGTCGATGCTCTTGGCGGCGGCCTGAAGGCGGAACATGCCGACGAGCTGGTCGAGGAATTCGGTCAAGCGCACCTCGTCGCGCGACAGGTACAGCCGCCCCGCCTCGATCTTGGAGATGTCCAGAATGCCGTCGATCAGGCCGGAGAGGTGATCGGCGCTGCGGCGGACGACGCGGACCTGGTCGCGCGGCTTGGTGTTGAGCGTGGTGTCCTGCTCCAGGAGTTGGGCATAGCCGCTGATCGCATTGAGCGGCGAGCGCAGCTCGTGGCTCAGGCCCACCACGTAGCGGCTCTTGGCGAGGTTGGCGGATTCGGCGATTTCCTTGGCGCGCTGGAGCTCGGCATCGGTGCGCTTGTGCGCGTCGATCTCCTGGATCAGCAGCGTGGTCTGGCGCCGGGTCTCGGCCTCGGCCGCTCGTCGGCTCTGCTGCGCCAGCACGAACAGCCAGGCCACCACGCCGATGATGATGCTGAGCGAGAAGAACACCTTCCAGAGCACGTTGGAGACGAGCATGTTCTCGCCGGGCACGCTGACCGAGGTCTGGAGGTAGATCAGCCCCAGTACCAGCGCGACGAGGCCCGCGGAGAGCACGAACACACCGATGTAATGGCCGAACTGCGAGTTGATCCGCTGATAGATCGGCTGCGGCAAGATCCTGGCGAGCGCGTCGGCGAACTGCACCTGCGCCCGCGCGTGCGGTTTGCACAAATCGTGGCAGCGCGCGTCGAGCGAGCAGCATAGCGAGCAGATCGGGCCGGCATAGGCAGGACAGGAGGTCATGTCCTCCGGCTCGAAATGGTGCTCGCAGATGCAGCACTGGATCGATTCGATGTTGGCCCAGCTCCTCTTTGGCTTGCGCGCGATGTAGTATTTGCCGTCGGTGAGCCAGGCGATGACAGGCGCGGTGACGAAGGCGACCGTCAGCGCGACGAAGGCCGCGAGCGCTTTCATGGTCGAGCCGAACAGGCCGTAGAATGCCGCGATCGAGACGATGGTCGCGATCGTCATCGCGCCGACGCCGACCGGGTTGATGTCGTAGAGATGGGCGCGCTTGAACTCCATCTGCGGTGGGCGCAGGCCGAGCGGCTTGTTGACCACGAGATCGGACACCAGCGCGCCGACCCAGGCGATCGCGACATTGGAATAGAGCGCGAGCGTCTGCTCCAAGGCCTTGTAGACGCCGATCTCCATCAGCAGCAACGCCACCATCACGTTGAACACCAGCCAGACGACCCGGCCGGGATGGCTATGTGTCAGACGCGAGAAGAAGTTCGACCAGGCGATCGAGCCTGCATAGGCGTTGGTGACGTTGATCTTGAGCTGCGACAGGATCACGAACGCGCCGGTGAGTGCCAGGGCCATGTCCGGCTGCGACAGCACGTAGCGAAACGCTTCGAGATACATGTGCGCCGGCTCGGCCGCCAACTCGCTGGAGAGACCGTGGCTCAGCGCGAAGAAGGCGAGAAACGAGCCCAGCAGCAATTTCAGCGCGCCGAAGATGATCCAGCCGGGGCCCGCGATCAGCAGGGCGGCCCACCACGACGTTCGCGAAGTGCGGCGGTCGCGCGGCAGGAACCTGAGGAAGTCGACCTGCTCGCCGATCTGGGCCACCAGCGAAAACACCACGGAAGATGCGACACCGAACAGCAGCAGATCGAAATGTCCGCTGGGGTCGCCGTGCTCGCCGGCGAATTTCCGCCACTCCGTGAATGAGTAAGGATTGGCCCAGGCGATCGCCGCGAAGGGCAGGATGTGCAGGATGATCCAGATCGGCTGCGTCCAGAGCTGGAAGCGGCTGATCAGCGTGATGCCGTAGGTGACAAGCGGGATGATTGCGACGGCGCTGATGAGATAGCCGATCGGGCGCGGAATGCCGAAGCACATCTCGAGCGCCGTGGCCAGGATCACCGCTTCGATCGCGAAGAAGATGAAGGTGAAGGAGGCGTAGATGAGCGAGGTGACGGTCGAGCCGATATAACCAAAGCCGGCGCCGCGGGTGAGCAGGTCAATGTCGATGCCGCATTTGGCGGCATAATAGGCAATCGGAACGCCGCAGCAGAAGATGATGGCGGAGACGACGAGGATCGCGGCGGTGGCGTTGGTAACACCGTAGTTCAGGGTGATGGTGCCGCCGATCGCCTCCAGAGCGAGAAAGGAGATGGCGCCCAGTGCGGTGTTGGCGACGCGGGCGGCGGACCACCGGCGCGCGCTCTTGGCGGTGAAGCGCAGCGCGTAGTCTTCCAGCGTCTGGTTGGCGACCCATTGGTTGTACTGGCGCCTGACGCGATCTATCCGCTGCCGCCCTGCCACTTAACCCCCACTCCCGAACTCCCGCATCCCTCGCAAAACCTGTACCAAAAGCCTACGTCGTCATTTTGCGGTGCAGTATACGCGATCTTGCGTATGCTTGCAGTGCACAAATTCGAGCCATCCTCACGGCACCAATCGCGTGTCCTCGAACAACAGTGGGGTGCTCATGTCAGACGAAGCGAACAAGGGCCTGTTATCGCCGCTCCGGCGCAAATTATTGATGGGAATGGCGGCCGTGCCGGCCATCACCATGCTACCGCGAGCATCTTTTGCGCAGGCCCCGGCGACCTCGGCGGTCAATACCACGGGTCTCGCGGTCACCGACACCGAGGTGACGGTCGGCATCCTGCATTCGGCGACCGGCACCATGGCGATCTCCGAGACCGGCTCGATCGAAGCCGAAAAGCTCGCCATCGAGCAGATCAATGCCATGGGCGGCGTGCTCGGGCGCAAGATCAAGTTCATCCAGGAAGACGGCGCCAGCGATTGGCCGACCTTTGCCGAAAAGGCCAAGAAATTGCTGGTCAACGACAAGGTCGCGGCGATCATGGGCTGCTGGACCTCGGCGTCCCGCAAGGCCGTGCTGCCGGTCATGGAGCAGTACAACGGCATGCTCTATTACCCGACCTTCTATGAAGGTCTCGAGCAGTCCAAGAACGTGATCTACACCGGCCAGGAAGCCACTCAGCAGATCCTCGCCGGCCTGAATTGGATCGCCAAGGAGAAGGGTGCGAAGTCGTTCTTCTTCATCGGCTCCGACTACATCTGGCCGCGCACCTCGAACAAGATCGCGCGCAAGCACGTCGAGAACGTGCTGAAGGGCAAGGTTGTCGGCGAAGAGTATTATCCGCTCGGCAATACCCAATTCAATTCGGTCATCAACAAGATCAAGCTGACCAAGCCCGACGTGATCTTCACCGACGTTGTCGGCGGCTCGAACGTCGCGTTCTACAAGCAGCTCAAGGCCGCCGGCATCGACCTCTCCAAGCAGGCGCTGCTGACGATCTCGGTGACTGAAGACGAGATCGACGGCATCGGCGGCGAGAACATTGCGGGCGCCTATGCCTGCATGAAGTACTTCCAGTCGCTCGACAATCCCAACAACAAGACCTTCGTGCCCGCGTTCAAGAAGATGTGGGGCGAGAAGACCGTGATCGGAGACGTCACCCAGGCTGCCTATCTCGGCCCGTGGCTGTGGAAGTTGACAGTGGAGAAGGCGGGCTCCTTCGACATCGACAAGATCGCGGCGGCGTCGCCAGGCATCGAGTTCAAGGGCGCTCCGGAAGGCTATGTGCGCATCCACGAAAATCATCACCTCTGGTCGAAGACCCGGGTGGGGCGCGCCAAGCTCGATGGCCAGTTCGAGCTGATCTACGAGACCGCCGATCTGGTCGAGCCGGATCCGTTCCCCAAGGGTTACCAGTAAGACCAGAGCTACCAGTCAGTCACGGCGTTCGCCGCCGTTTCCCTCTCAGGCAAACCCTCTCCCTGGCGTGGACCGCAAATCCACGCCCAAGACCCCCGCGTCGCGAACCTGCTCGCGACGCGGGACCCTTTCCCGACGGAGGACATCGATGTTCGGCGACTACTCGCTTGGTGACCTTGGCTCCATCTTCGTCATGCAGGGCTTTGCAGGACTGATCCTGTTCTCCGTCTACGTCCTGATGGCGCTCGGTCTTGCGATCATCTTCGGCCAGATGGGCGTCATCAACATGGCCCATGGCGAGTTCATGATCCTTGGGGCCTACGTCACCTGGATGACCTCGAGTTTCTTCCAATCCTATTTGCCGAGCCTGTTCAGCGGCTACTTCTTCCTCGCGATGATCCTGGCCTTTATCGCATCCGGTGCGTTGGGGATGCTGGTGGAATGGGTGCTGATACGGCATCTCTACAAGCGCCCGCTCGACACGCTGCTTGCGACCTGGGGCCTCAGCCTGATCCTGCAACAGGCCTATCGCTCCGTGTTCGGCGCGCGCGAGGTCGGCGTCGAGCTGCCGCAATGGATGCTTGGCTCGCTGCACGTGACCGACAGCATCGAAGTGCCGATCAACGGCGTCTTCGTGATGTGCCTCACTGTCCTGATCACCGTGGGCGTCGCCTACGTGATGTATAAATCGCGCTGGGGTCGGCAGGTGCGCGCCGTCGTGCAGAACCGCATCATGGCCGGTGCCGTCGGCATCAACACCGAAAAGGTGGATCGCTACACTTTCGGCCTCGGTTGCGGCATTGCCGGTGTCGCCGGGAGCGCCTTCACCATGATCGGCTCGACCGGGCCGACCTCCGGACAGCTCTACATCGTCGATACGTTCCTGGTGGTCGTGTTCGGCGGCGCGGCAAGCCTGCTCGGCACCATCGCATCGGCCTTCTCGATCTCGCAGACCCAATCCACCCTCGAGTTCTTCCTGTCGGGCTCGATGGCCAAGGTGCTGACGCTGCTTGCCGTTGTCGGAATCCTGATGCTGCGGCCGCAGGGTCTCTTCGCCCTCAAGGTCCGCAAATAACAAGAAGCAGGCAAGTCATGGTCATCAACTCACGCTTCTTCAATCGATCCGAGCTCATGGGCTTCCTCGTGCTGGCCGCTGTGCTGTTCGTGATCCTGCCGCTCTCGCTGGATGTGTTCCGTCTCAACCTTGTCGCGAAATATCTGACCTACGCCTTCGTCGCGCTCGGTCTGGTGCTTTGCTGGGGCTACGGCGGCATTCTCAGTCTGGGGCAAGGCGTGTTCTTCGGCCTCGGCGGCTATTGCATGGCGATGTTCCTCAAGCTGGAGGCCTCCAGCGTCGAGAATACCAAGATCCAGTCGACGCCAGGCATCCCGGACTTCATGGACTGGAATCAGATCACGTCACTGCCACTGTTCTGGCAGCCGTTTCACAGTCTCACCTTCACCATCCTCGCCATCATCCTGGTCCCCGGCATCTTCGCGCTGATCATCGGCACTGCGATGTTCAAGCGCCGCGTCGGCGGCACCTACTTTGCCATCATCACCCAGGCGGTGGCGGCCATCCTCACCATCCTGATCGTGGGCCAGCAGGGTTACACCGGCGGCATCAACGGCATGACCGACCTGCGCACCCTCAAGGGTTGGGACATAAGGCCCGACCACGCCAAGGTCATCCTGTACTTCGTCGAAGTGGTGCTGCTGTTCGCCTGCATCGGCATCGCGCAGTTCATACGCCTGACCAAGCTCGGCCGCATCCTGGTGGCGATGCGCGAACAGGAGGACCGCGTCCGCTTCTCCGGCTACAGCGTCGCCAACTTCAAGATCTTTGCGTTCTGCATGGCCGCGGTCTTCGCCGCGATCGGCGGGGCCATGTTCGCACTCAATGTCGGTTTCATGTCGCCGTCCTTTGTCGGCATCGTGCCGTCGATCGAGATGGTGATCTACACCGCGGTCGGCGGACGGATGTCGATCTTCGGCGCGATATGGGGAGCCATTCTGGTGAATTTCGCCAAGACCAGCCTGTCGGAGTCCTTCCCGCAACTCTGGCTGTTCGGTCTCGGCGCGCTGTTCATCGCCGTCGTGCTCGCTTTCCCGAACGGCCTGTCGGGGCTCTGGGCCGACTATGTGCAGCCGCGCATCGACCGCCTGTTCACCTCGCGCAAGAAGCCGGGCTGGAGCGACAATTCAGTTGCCGATGGCGCACCGGCAGAGTGAGGAGACCATCATGCTTGTTGGACATCAGCCGAAGGAATTCCTGCTCGCGGTCTCCGGACTGACCGTTTCCTTCGACGGCTTCAAGGCCGTCAACGATCTCTCGTTTTACGTCGAGGAGAACGAGATCCGCGTCATCATCGGCCCCAACGGGGCCGGCAAAACGACGGTGCTCGACCTGATCTGCGGCAAGACCAAAGCGACCGAAGGCTCGATCCAGTTTCGCGGCACCGAGCTGACCAAGCTCAAGGAGAACGAGATCGTCAAGGCCGGCGTCGGCCGCAAGTTCCAGACGCCGTCGGTGTTCGAAGACCTCACCGTGTTCGAGAATCTCGAGATTTCGTTTCCGCGCGGCCGCACCGTGTTCGGCTCGCTAACCTTCCAGCGCGACCAGCCGGTGAAGTCACGCGTCGCGGAGGTCGCCGAGATGATCTTTCTCAAGGACAAGCTCAACACCTATGCCTCTGAGCTCAGCCATGGCCAGAAGCAATGGCTCGAGATCGGCATGCTGCTGATCCAGGACCCGGACCTGCTGATGCTGGACGAGCCCGTCGCCGGCATGAGCGTGTCCGAGCGCGCCAAGACCGCCGAGCTGCTCAACCGCATCATCAAGAACCGCTCGGTGCTGGTGATCGAGCACGACATGAAGTTCGTCGAGGACATCGCGCACAAGGTCACCGTGCTTCACCAGGGCCAGATCCTCTCGGAAGGGACCATGGATAAGGTGAAGAACGACCCCAAGGTCATTGAAGTCTATCTGGGGCACTGAGATATGACGAATTCGGGCCAGTCTGTTGCGGCAATGACAGTGCACCTCTCCCCCTGTGGGAGAGGTCGGATCGCCCAAGCGATCCGGGTGAGGGGTATCTCTCCGCAGCTCAAACTGCCTCTCGCCTTCGCGGACGCAGACCCCTCATCCATCGCGGACTTCGCCCGCGCCACCTTCTCCCACAAGGGAGAAGGGAGAAAGTTCACGGCAGAGCGGCCTCACCAGAATTCATGCTGATTTAGGGAGCGATCATGCTGGCAATTTCCGATCTTCACGTCGCCTATGGCCAGAGCGAGGTGCTGCACGGGCTCAACGTCAAGGTCGCGCCCAACGAGATCGTGGCGATCATGGGCCGCAACGGCATGGGCAAGACCACGCTCATGAAATCGCTGATGGGCATCCTGCCGGCGAAGAGCGGCTCGGTGACCATGAACGGCGCCGAGCTCGGTGCCTTGCCGAGCTACGCGCGCGTCGCCAAGGGCCTCGCCTATGTGCCGCAGGGCCGCATGATCTTCTCAACCATGACGGTGAAGGAGAACATCGAGACCGGTCTCGTGGTCTCCGGCGGAACCGAGGTGCCCGGCGACATCTACGAACTGTTTCCGGTGCTGCTGGAGATGAAGGACCGCCGTGGCGGCAATCTCTCCGGTGGCCAGCAGCAACAACTCGCGATCGCACGCGCGCTGGCGACCAAGCCAAAAGTTCTGCTGCTGGACGAGCCGACCGAAGGCATCCAACCGTCGATCATCAAGGAGATGGCGCGCACGCTCAAGCGCATCCGCGACGAGAAGGGGCTTTCGATCGTCGTGTCCGAGCAGGTCCTGAGCTTCGCGCTCGATATCGCCGACCGTGTGCTGGTGATCGAGAACGGCGAAATCGTCCGCGACGATCCGCGCGACGCCGTCGATGCCGCGCAGGTCTCGAAATATCTGTCCGTCTAACCAACCGTGTAAAAGGGGAGCCTCTCGATGCCAGAGACACTGATCAAGGTCGATCTCACCAAGTCGGCCTATGAAAATGACATGGTGCATAACCGCTGGCACCCCGACATTCCGATCGTAGCCTGGGTCAATCCCGGCGACGACTTCATCATCGAGACTTATGACTGGACCGGCGGTTTCATCAAGAACAACGATTCCGCGGACGACGTCCGCGACATCGATCTGTCGATCGTGCACTTCCTCTCCGGCCCGATCGGCGTCAAGGGCGCCGAGCCCGGCGACCTCCTCGTCGTGGACCTGCTCGACGTCGGTCCGATGAAGGAGAGCATGTGGGGCTTCAACGGCTTCTTCTCCAAGCAGAACGGCGGCGGCTTCCTCACCGATCATTTCCCGCTGGCGCAGAAGTCGATCTGGGACATCAAGGGCCTCTACACCTCGTCGCGGCATATTCCGGGCGTCAACTTCGCCGGCCTGATCCATCCCGGCCTGATCGGCTGTCTGCCCGATCCGAAGATGCTGGACACCTGGAACAAGCGCGAGGCCGAGCTGATAGCGACCAATCCGACTCGTGTGCCCGGCCTTGCCAATCCACCGTTCGCGCCGACCGCTCATGGCGGCCGCGCCAAGGGCGAGGTCAAGGACAAGATCGGCGCGGAAGGCGCGCGCACCGTGCCGCCGCGCGAGCATGGCGGCAATTGCGACATCAAGGATCTCTCGCGCGGCTCGAAGATCTACTTCCCGGTCTATGTGCCCGGCGCCGGTCTCTCGATGGGCGATCTGCACTTCAGCCAGGGCGACGGCGAGATCACCTTCTGCGGTGCGATCGAGATGGCCGGCTGGCTGCATCTGAAGGTCGAGGTGATCAAGGACGGCATGGCGAAGTACGGTGTCAAGAATCCGATCTTCAAGCCGTCGCCGATCACGCCGAACTACAAGGACTATCTGATCTTCGAAGGCATCTCGGTCGACGAAGCCGGCAAGCAGCACTATCTCGACGTCACCATCGCCTATCGCCAGGCCTGCCTGAATGCGATCGAGTACCTGAAGAAGTTCGGCTACTCCGGCGCCCAGGCCTATTCGATCCTTGGCACCGCACCGGTTCAGGGCCACATCTCCGGCGTGGTCGACGTGCCCAACGCCTGCGCCACATTATGGCTGCCGACGGAAATTTTCGACTTCGACGTGATGCCGTCCTCGGCGGGTCCGATCAAGCACATCAAGGGCGATATCCAGATGCCGATATCGCCGGACAAGTAATCCCTGCGCGACGGGATGCGGGACGGCGTAGCTGTCGCCCCGCATCCTTCGCCGGAACTCTCTCACAGACAACAGCGTAGGGATGATGCGATGCCGGTCTATGAATATCTCTGTGACGATTGCGGTCCGTTCAAGGATCTGCGCCCGATGTCTGAATGCGACGATCCGCAGGTCTGTCCGCAATGTGAAATCATGGCGCCGCGCGTCATTCTGACCGCCCCGAACTTCTTCTGCATGCCGTCGGAGACGCGCAAGGCTCACGCCGTCAATGAGCGCAGCACGCACGCGCCGCAGACGCTGGCGCAATACAAGGCCTCGCATGGCCCCGGCTGCGGCTGCTGCTCGACGGGAAAAAACTTGTCGGACAAGAAAAAGCCGGCGCGCCTGGTGACCAAGACCAGGAGCGGCGCCAAGGGCTTCCCTACCGCGCGGCCCTGGATGATCAGCCACTGATTCGCGCGGCAATCTCAAACAGAGTAGAGGAGCAATTCAAATGCTTCACGGTGACATCTCCAGCAGCAACGACACCGTCGGCGTCGCGGTGGTCAACTACAAGATGCCGCGCCTGCACACCAAGGCCGAGGTGCTCGACAACGCCCGCAAGATCGCCGACATGGTGGTGGGCATGAAGACCGGCCTTCCCGGCATGGACCTGGTGATTTTCCCGGAATACTCCACCCAGGGCATCATGTACGACTCCAAGGAGATGTATGAGACCGCTTGCGCGGTCCCCGGTGAAGAGACCGCGATTTTTGCGGAAGCTTGCCGCAAGGCCAAGGTCTGGGGCGTGTTCTCGCTCACGGGCGAACGCCACGAGGAGCATCCGAACAAGGCGCCCTACAACACCCTGATCCTGATGAACGACAAGGGCGAGATCGTGCAGAAGTACCGCAAGATCATGCCGTGGGTGCCAATCGAGGGCTGGTATCCCGGCAACTGCACCTATGTCTCCGACGGCCCGAAGGGGATGAAGGTCAGCCTGATCGTCTGCGACGACGGCAACTTCCCGGAGATCTGGCGAGACTGCGCCATGAAGGGGGCCGAATTGATTGTACGCTGCCAGGGCTACATGTATCCGGCCAAGGAGCAGCAGATCCTGATTTCGAAGGCCATGGCGTGGGCCAACAACGTCTATGTCGCGGTCGCCAACGCCGCCGGCTTCGACGGGGTCTATTCCTACTTCGGTCACTCCGCGATCATCGGCTTCGACGGCCGCACCCTCGGCGAGTGCGGCGAGGAAGACTACGGCATTCAATATGCCCAGTTGTCGAAGCATCTGATCCGCGATGCGCGCCGCAACGGCCAATCGCAGAACCATCTCTACAAGCTCGTCCATCGCGGCTACACCGGCATGATCAATTCCGGCGAAAGCCCGCGCGGCGTAGCGGCCTGTCCCTATGATTTCTACAAGAACTGGATCGCGGATCCCGAAGGCACAAGGGACATGGTGGAAGCGATGACGCGCGCGACGCCCGGGACCGCCGAATGCCCGATCGACGGCATCCCGAATGAAGCGGGACCGAGCAACTACTGAGCCATAGCTGCATCAACCACACGGTCCTACGCCGACAAGGGCGGCGTCATGCACTCCGCGTGATGAGGGTCTACCGTTTCTGCTGCGCCGGCTTGCGTGGCGGGCGCGGAGCGGCGGCCGGTGTGGGTGTCCCGCTCATCTTGTTGGCGGCCTCGCTGACGTCGAGCAGCGAGCGGCGGATGTCCTCGAGGAAGTTTGCCGATTTCTTTCTCATGGTGTCGGCGAGCTCGTGCAATCCCTGGATCTTTTCGAACAGCTCATCCGCCTTGCCGTCGGCGAAGCCGGGCACGACGCCCTCGATCTTTGTGACCGCCTTGTCGAAGCCCGCGAAGGCGCTGTCGACCTTGGCCATGACGGAATCGATTTCTCCGCCCTTGCTCCTGAGATCGGCGGTGTAGTTCTCGAACGTGCGCAGGCCCTCCTTGATCGCCGGGGCGTTGCTGACGATCGTGCGGTCGACACTGTGCAGGGTGTCGACGATTGATTCGGCGTCGCTGAGATCGGCGGTCAGCACGGGGACGCCGTCCGAATCCAGCGGCACTGGCGGTGCGGAGGGCGCGCCGCCGATCAGCGAGACCGCGGCGACGCCGGTAAGACCGAGGAACTCGATGCCCGCGACGGTGTCCTTGCGGATCGGCGCGGAGTTGTCGAGCATCACCAGGGCCACGACCTTGCGCGGATTGTCCAGCTTGATCGACAGGATCTGGCCTGCGGGGACGCCGTCGAAATTGACCGGCCCGCCGCGGCGCAATCCGCTCGCCGAGCCGCCCTCGAACACGACGCGCAACGGGCTGCGGCTCTGGAGGGTGCGCCATTTCTGCACGCCGAGCACGCCGCCGAACGCCACGGCGATCACCGCCAGCGTCGCCGTTCCGATCACCAGATTGCTCGCGCGTGCCATGCGGGGTGATTTTACGGCCAAACGAGGGAAGTTGGAAGGAGCTGCAATGGTACGTAGGGCGGGTTAGCGAAGCGTAACCCGCCAACGCCTCGTGCGGCCCTGGACCGATTTGGCGGATTACGCTGCGCTAATCCGCCCTACGCGACATCAATGCCCGGCCGCGCCTTTTGCCGCAGCATTGTTCAGCACGATGAGGGCATCGACGGCGACGCCGGTCCTGGCATTGATCAGGAACGGATTGACGTCAATCGAGGCGATCCGGTCGCCGGCATCCGCGATTAGGTTGGAGAGGCCGACCAGGGCCTTCACCGCGGAGGCTTCGTGCAAGGCCGGCTTGCCGCGATAGCCGCGCATCTTGACGCCGGCCTTCGTGCGGCCGATCAGGAGCCGGGCCTCGGCCTCGTCCAGCGGTGCACCCGCGAGCGCGACGTCCTTCATCAGCTCGATGTCGATGCCGCCGGTGCCGAACAGCACGACCGGGCCCATCTCGGCATCGAGGGAGGCGCCGACCACGAGTTCCAGATCGGCCTTGACCTGTTGCGCGATCAGGATGCCGGCGAGCTTCGGCTTGCCCTTCAGCCTGCTCACCCGCGCGGTGATGTCGGCGAACGCCTTCTTCACTTCGGCCGGGTTGGTAAGATTCAGCACCACGCCGCCGATATCTGATTTGTGCAGGATCTCGGCGCTGACGACTTTTGCCACGACCGGGAAACCGATCTGCTTGGCGATCTTCACGGCCTCGGCTGCCGTCTGCGCGATTGCCTCCTTCGAGATCGGGATGCCATAGGCCTTCAGCAGCTTCTTCGAGGCGACCTCGTCGAGCGCGGCGCCCGTTGCCGATTTCAGCGCCTTCTCAAGCACGGCACGCGCGGCCGGCTTCGAGCTCGAGACGATATCGGGCACTTCCTTGCGCAGCTTGGCGTAGTCGAGCAGCGACTTGATCGCAGTCACCGCGCGGTCCATGCCCTGCATCACCGCAAGATGCGGCAGCGACTTGCGCAAGGTCTTGGTGAACTCGGTGAAGCCGATCGACATCGCGCTGATATAGATCACCGGCTTGCCGGCCCGGCTCGCCATCTCGTCGACGATGCGCAGATTGCGCTCGCGCAGCTCGTGCGGCGCTTTCGGCAGCTCGGCATCGATGATGACGATGTCGATTTCGGGGTCGTCGATCATCAGCCCGATCGATTTCATGTAGACGGAGGGATCGACCACCGCGGCGAAGCCAGCGTCGAGCGGGTTGCCGACGATCGAGCCCGGCCCGAGCATCTTTGCCAGCTCCGAGCGGACATGCGAGCTGAGTGGTGCAAAATTCAGGCCTTCTGCATCGAAGGCGTCGATCAGCATGCCGCGCTTGCCGCCGGATAGCGTCACTGCGGCGAGCCGGTCCCCCCTGGGCACAGCGGCATGGACGAAGCATTCGGTGGTCTCGATCAACTCGTCGAGCCCGCCGACCCTGATGACCCCTTCGCGCGTTGCAATGGCGTCGAATGTCTCGATCGAGCCCGCGAGCGCGCCGGTGTGTGCCATCGCCGCCGCGCGGCCACCCTCGGAGGCCCCGAGCTTGAGCGCGATCACCGGTTTGCTCGCGGCGCGCGCCGCCTTGCAGGCGTCCCGGAATGCCTTGGTGTTGCGTACGCCTTCGAGGTAGACCACGATCACCTTGATGCTCGGATCCTCGGCGAAATAGCGCATCAGGTCCGGCGTCTCGAGCCCGGCCTCGTTGCCGGTCGTCACCATGTAGCCGACCCCGACACCGCGATCTTCCAAAGCTTGGCGGATCGCCATGACGATGGCGCCGGATTGCCCGGCAATCGCCACCGCGCCCTGTTCCATGGTGACGATACGGTCGTCGATATTGGTGAAGAGTTTTTCGCCCGCGCTCAAATTGCCGAGGCAGTTCGGGCCGGTGACCGCCAATCCCGTCTCGCGCACGGCCGCTTGCAGTTCGGCGGCGAGCTTCTGGCTTTCCTCATCCTGCAACTCGCTGAAGCCCGAAGTGACGATGGTGGCCGAGCGCGCGCCGGCCGCGGCGGCATCGCGGATCACTTGCACGGCAAAGCGCGCCGGCACCAGCACCAGCACGTGGTCGGGTTTTTCCGGGAGGCTTGCAAAGTCCTTGTAGCAGGGGACACCCCAGATGGTGTCGCGCTTGGCATTGACCGGATAGAGCCCGCCCTCGTAGCCGTATTTGACCAAATTGTTCCAGATGCGCTCGGCATAGTTGCCGGGCTTGTCGGTCGCGCCCACCAGCACGATGTTGCGCGGATGCAGCATGGCGTGGATGCCCTTGACGATGTCGCTGGCATCGCGCGCCGGAGACCATGGGCGCGACGAAGCTGAGGCGGCAGATACGCGAGCTTCCATGGTGTGACCTCACCTGTTGTTCTTGTTGGCGGTGCGTCACTCTGTTCTATGGCGAGTTCTTCGGACTGGCAACCGCGTGGGCGGGTATGCCGTGCGGTGGAATGAGCGCGCGTCAAGCCCTGGTGATCGACATCTTCGGATCTCTGCTCGCGCCGTGGTTCAGTATCTCAGCATGCCGAGCTTGTAGGCGTAGTGATAGGCCAACTGCTTCGCCAGATAAGGAGCGATGGCGCGCCGGATCTGCATCTGTGTCGGTTCGAAGCCGAGATTGCGTCGCCGCAGGATGCCCATCTCCCTGACGCCGACCGCATAGGTGGATGCCGTCTTTTGTGCGTCATGGATTCGGAAGCAGGCGAGAAATCGCGGCAAGCGTGCGAATTTGAATCCTGCGGCTTGCGCTCGAAGGATGAAGTCCCAGTCCATCGCGTAGTGTAAACTCTCGTCGATCGGCCCGATCCTGTCCCACACGCGCTTGCGCCAGAACATCGTCTCTTGCGGAATGTAGTCGGCATATCGCAACGCCCTGCCGTCATGGGGCGGCAGGACGGCGCGGCCGACCTCGAGTCCCTCGCGATCGATGAAGACGCGATGGCCGTAGACGACGTCGACATGCGGATGTGCGATGGAGTAATTTGCGACATAGGCAAGCGTCCCGGGCAGCAGCATGTCGTCGCTGTTGAGATAGGCCATGATCTCGCTCTCGATGCCGGCGAAGCCGAGATTGATGGCGCTGGATTGCCCCTTGTCCGGCTCGCTCCTCCAGCGCAGGCTATCGCCGCGCCCCTTCAGGAGATCGAGCGTGCCGTCGATCGAGGCGCCGTCCTGCACGTGATAATACAGGTCCGGATAGTTCTGGCTGACGATGCTGTCGATCGTGGCGTCGAGATATTGCGCATGGTTGTAGCTCGGCGTGACCATCGCGATTCGGGGCGCGCCCGGATGGATCGCAGGTGCTGGCGGGAAAGCCGTCAGGTTGAGCAGGCGCGGCGGATATTGCTCGAAGGTCCACATCGGCGGGCGGCGCCAGAGGCTCCGAAGCGAGGAGCGTCTTCGCCCGGCGGCGATAAGATCCTGGTTCCTCTCCAGGAGCGCGACGCGGTTCTCGAGCTGTTCGAGACGCTGCCTGAACTCCTCATCCATCCCCGTTCTTCTCGCAAATTGCAGCGAAAATGCTCAATGGGCCATTCTGATAGGTCTCCCGTCGACGGCGCCGGTTCACGGGTTCCATCATGCGGGATTGTCCCTACAGGCCGGGCGGATTCAAGAGGGGGGTGCGGATCGATTGCGAACCGCTATTCATCGGTTCCGATCAGGGTGGCATGCAGGATGTAGCGCTCGGGGCCGGACACGACGGCGTCGAACGGCCAGCAGGTCGCGAGCACGAGTTCGGCAGCCCGTATCGCAGGATCGATGCCCGAGGCATCGAAGCGAACCACAGCGGAGGAATCCGCGCGAAAACGAAAGTGCTTGCCATCACTGCGTGTGACATCGATCAGGTCACCAATGGCGACGTTCCGCAGGAAGCGGAAATGAGTGTCGCGGTGCGCTGCATATACGGCGACACCCCGCTCGCCCGCGTCAGCCGTTTGGCGGATATGGCCGGGACCGAAAGCGAGCGCCTGGCCGCTCGCGCCTTCCAGCACGATCGCGCTGGCGCCGATCCGCCTCACCTCGATCCGCGCGACCGGCCATGTGTCGGCCCATGACCATGGCCTGACCACTTCGCCGGTCGCAACGCTCTTGTCGAACGCGCGCTCCAGCAGCACCTGCGCGAGCCACGCCTTCGCATGGATGTAGGCGCCGTCGCCGAACAGGATGATGCCGATCAAGGCAAGAACCAAGGGAGAGATGAAGCGGGGCATTGTTTCCACACTCGTCATTGCGAGCGAAGCGAAGCAATCCAGAATCTTTTCGCGGAGGCAGCCTGGATTGCTTCGCTGCGCTCGCAATGACAACAAAATGGCGCGCGCGGCCGTTGGTGTGGGACGGGCAGCCGCGCGCGCTAACAGAGGAGTTCGGGGAGCTCCTCTCTCAAGCGGCGTCAGTGAGCAAGGACTGACGCCGGTTGAACACGAACAGGATCATGGCGAGCAGGATCAGGATCACGCCTGCGGTCATCTTCAACTCGGCCGAGGTCGCGGTCTTGGGCAGGCGGATCGTATCGGTTGCCGCCGGCGTCGGCCGCCTCGTGGCCGACTGGCTGCGCGCATCGGCGTGACGCTCGCGGAGTTGCGCCGGGACCTGCTGGCGTTCGCCAAAGACCTTCGCGAAATCCCAGTCGGACGGCAGGTTGATCGGCAATTCGCTGAGCTTGAGCGGCTCACCCTCGGGACGGCTCGGCGTCTTGTCGACCGCGACGAGGCTGGTGAGTCGGGTGACGATCTGATGGTCGAGCGCCAGTGCCAGGATCGCCTTGTCGGAATCTTCGGGCGTCATCTCGCGCAGGGTGCGCGCCACTTCGGCATCGTCGATCTTGCGCTTGGCCCAAAGCTTCGACAAGCCTTTGCCTTCGGCCGCATTTTGCAGCGGCAGCGTCACCGACCATGGGCGGTCGCCGACGCGGCCCTTGATCTCGACCGAGCCCGCGAGCGTGTCGAGCTTTGCGGCCAGCACCAGCGGCTCGTCGCGATAGACGTCGGGAATGATCGTCGGTGTGACGTCGGCCTTGGCTTCGGAGAACTTTGCGCTCAGGCCGGTCACGGCCGGGTTCTCGAGCTTGGCAAACAGTCCGCGCATGCGTTCCTCGATCTGCTCGACCGAGCCGATATGGGTGAAGGCACCGCGGCCGAGCTCGGCGGCGCGCGTCATCAGATAGGTGTTGGGCGCCGACCCGATGCCGACCATGAACACGCGCGAGCGGCCGCGCATCGCCGTGATCGTTTCGAACAATTGCTGCTCGTTGCCGATCGCACCATCTGTCAGGAATACGACCTGGCGAACCATGCCGGCGTCGCCGAGCTTGTCGGTCAACGCGGCCCGCATCGCCGGCACCATCTCGGTGCCGCCACGCGCCTGCAGCGCGCTGACGAACGAGGTGGCTTCACCGACACGCTCGGCATCCGCCGCCATTGAGGCCGGAAACAGCACGTCCATGGTGTCGTCGAAACGGATGACATTGAAACGGTCGGTCGGCTGGAGACGGGAGAGCGCGTAGGTGAGGCTCGCCTTGGCCTGAACGATCGACGTGCCGCCCATCGAGCCGGAATTGTCGATCACGAATATCACCTCGCGCGGCCGTGGCTTCTGCGTCGCCTGCTCGGCGGCGGGCGGGGTGACGAAGGCGAGCAGATAATCGGTGTCGCCGACGCGCTCGCGGAATAAACCAACCGACGGCGCCTTCGCGGCGGCCGGCTTCCAGGTCAGTTCGAAATCGCGGTCGGCAGGCACGGCACCGTCGGCAAGCGTGACGATTCGCGTCGTATTGTCCGGGCTCTCGACCTTGACGTTGTGGTGGGGGCTCTTGACCTCGCCGAGCGCAAAGCCGGCGTTCAGGCGTATCGTGATGCTGGTCGGGTTGACCGGTGCATTCCTGGCGGGATCCAGCACGGGCGGCGAGATGCGGTCGCGGTCCGGCACCGGGTCCGAATTCGTCGCGCCCCAGCCGGAGCCATCGTTGCGGAAATCGACGCTCTGGACGATCGGCGCCGGATTGTAGCGCGGTCCGACCACCAGCGGCAGGCGCAGCGAATATTCGTTGCCGGATTGATGCACCGGTTCCTGATATTCGATCTGCACCAGCACGGTTTCTCCGGGACCGATATTGGCGACCGAGTTGGTGAAGATATTCGGCCGCTCCTGTTCGGTGAGCGCGGCCTTCTGGCCGGCCCGGCGCGCCTCTTCGTAGATCACGCGCGCCTGCTGCCGCTCCTTGATGTCGCCGACGATGACGCGATTGCCGACCACCATCTTCAGCGAATCGACGGCACCGCCGGCGGGGAGCGGATAGACATAGGTCGCCTCGGCCCAGTCCTTGGTCGGATTGCGGAAGATCTGGGTGACGCGGGCGCGCAATGTCGGGCCCGACACCGTGATGTCGACGTCGATGCCGAGGCGGATCGCTTCCGTGTAGGCGCCATCCTCCTTCAGAAGCAGGGTGCCGGACTTGGCGTCGCCGGGCTGAAGCAGGCTGGCCTGCTCCGTCGTCGCCGACCAGCCCGGCTCCAAGCTCACCAGCAGCGCCACGAAGGCGACCAGCATCACCGCGATGCCCTGCGCCAGAAGGAACAGTCCGACCACGATGAGTCTGCCCAGCCAAGGGTGTTCGTTGCTGTCCGTCGTGTCGTAGGTATCCATTTGGCCTGCTCCCGAGGATGTTTGCTGGCTCTGAGCATCGGCCGGGACGGCGCGGTTTCGCGAGCAGAATGATCGGCAATGTTCCGCCACGGCCGGCCCGGCCGGCCGCCTCCGAGATGGCCAAGTGCGGTTTTGTGCTGGTTTGTCCGCCCTGCTAGGATGCTGTCCTGGAGCAGGGCCACGATGCAGACGCAGGACAAATTCACCGACAAGCAGCTTTCGGACGAGCAGAGCCGCGAGATTGCGGAGACCATCCGTGAGGAGCTCGCCAGGCGCCGGATCTCCCGGCAGGCGCTGGCCGAGCAGGCCAAGCTCAGCCTGTCGACGCTGGAGAAGGTGCTCGGCGGCCGACGGCCGTTCACACTGGCGACCACAGTGCGGCTGGAGCAGGCGCTGGGCGTCTCCCTGCGCAGAAGCGCCGCCGTGGTGACGCCTCCGGCCGCAAACGATGTCGCGCCCGACAGCCTCGGCTCCTATGCGCATCGCGCGGTGACCTGGCTCGAGGACGTCTACATCACGTTGCGACCGTCGTTCGGCGACAAGGACGCGATCTTCGCCTACCGCACCGAGATCGTCTGGGAGCCGAAGGTCTCTTCACTGGTGTTCCGCGAGGGTGAGCGGACCGATGCCGCCTATGAACACACCGGCGAGGTCGCGGTGCCGCATCAGTCCGGCTTCATCTATCTCGTCATCATCAAGCACGGTCAGCATCGCGTGATCACCGTGTCGCGGCCGACGGTCGCCGGCGAGATGTACGGGATCATCTCGACGCTCCGCGCCGGCCCCGGCTCGCAGCTGACGCCGATCGCAGCGCCGATCGCCTATGTGCCACTCCGAAACTTCGCGAAGCCCTCGCTGGGTCGGGTCGCGCCCGGCGATGCCAACCATGAACTGTACCAAAAGCACCTGCGCCGAACGGTGGAAGAATCGTTCGCGCTGTTTCTGTCGGTATAGTCCGCAGGAAATTATCCGGAATGACGCGGCATGCGTCTATAAGGGGACATGCAGGACGCGCCCGCACTCGATGACGGCGAATCTCCGCTGTTCTCAATCATTATCCCGCTCGAATCTCACCGCGGGCAGTGGGAGATGTCCTGGCTCGGCTGGACGTCGCAGACTGCCGACAAATCGCTCTACGAGATCATTTTGGTCGTGCCACCGGATTTCACGGCACGCGAGCAGTTGAAGACGCTGGCCGGCAACAGGGCTCGACTCGAATTCACCGATTCCGAACACGACATCGGGCTCTGCGCATTTGGCGCGACGAAGGCGCGCGGCAGCTATCTGTTCTTCACGGAATCGCACTGCCGGCCCGAACCCGACGTGATCGAACTCTGCATTCGCGCGATCGATGCTCATCCCGACTGGGCCGGCTTTTCCTGCCGTTCGATCCCGATCTGCCATAACCGGTTATCCGTGGCAGAGGCCGCCATGTACAAGGCCGACATCGAGTTCGGTATGAAGCAGCATCCCTGGCGCAAGGTGCTGGATCAGTGTTTCGTGACGCGGCGAGACGTCTACTGGGAATGCGGCGGCCTGCGCGATGAGCTCGGTCATTTCGCCGAATGGGTGCTTGCCGCCGCCTATCACGCGAGAGGCCATTCCATCGGCTATCTCGAGGAGGCGCGCTTCCATCACTACTATGTCGGCGAGATCGACGAGCTGAAGCAATTCACGCTCGACTTCGTGCAAGGCGAGATTCGCTATCTGAGCGAGGCCCGCAACGATCCCGGCAGCGAGCTGCTCGACGTTCCGATCGAGTGGAGCTCGCGGAGTGAGGCCGGCACGTCGCTCGCCCGCAATGCACTGAACGCGCTCCTGCGCTACAGCCTCGCTGGCGGCGGCTGGGCACGGCCTGGCGAGAAATTGCTGGTGTTATGGCGTTGGGCCGTGCCGGCGCTGCTCGGCGATCTCGGCGCGCGCGCTTTCGCGCGGCTGGGGGCGTGGCACGCGCGGGCCGTGCTGGTCGTTCTGACGGCCGTCGGATCGAGCGAGGCGATCGCGCGATGGATGCGGCGATACATCGCCGCGCTGATCCGGCATCAGAGACTCGATTGCATTCATCGTCTCGGGCGAGATGCGCGGTCTGTCGGCGGCCTTCTTGGTGGCCACGTTATCGCGCAGATCGGATTCCATGCCGAGGAGTTCTCCGCCGGTCACACCTTCCGCTGGAGCGAACCGGAGGCTGCCGTGCGCATCAAGGGGATGCCTGGCCGCACCATCCTTCGCGTTCGAAGCCCGGCGCTTCGCGCGCCGCTGGATACGATCGACACGCGATTCTATGTCGACGGCACGCCCGTCGCTCCCGAGGCGGTCGCGACCGGTTATGACGGCTACACGCTGAGACTCGATCTGCCGCCGTCAGGTATCGCCACCCTCGCCTGGGCATGCCCTGTGTTCAGGGGCGTCGGCGATTCTCGTCGTCTCGGTCTGGCCGTCGCGGGCATCGACGTCGGCCACGACATGATCGAGGTCGAAAGCGCGGGACCCCCCGCGCTCGCCGAAGAGAATAGCGGCCCTTCATGAAAATTCGTTAAAATTCCTTGGGGTTTCTTCTGGGGTGGAGCAGGCACGTCACAAAAGAAAAGCGCCCGCGAGAGGAGCGCTTTGATCAGGCGTTGGCGGCTTTCTTGTCGGCTTCGGAAGTGACCGAGAATTCCTTGCGCAAGGTCGGCTTGTGGATCTTGCCGGTGGCGTTGCGAGGTAACGCGTCGACGAAGCGGACCTGGCGTGGACATTTGAACCGCGCGAGATTCGCCGCGCAGTGTGCGAAGACATCGGCCTCGGTCAACCGCTGGCCGGGCTTGGCCGCGACGATGGCGAGGCCGACCTCGCCCCATTGCACATCGGGAATGCCGATCACGGCGGCTTCCGCGATGGCGTTGAGTTGGTGCAGGACGTTCTCCACTTCGGCCGGATAGACGTTCTCGCCCCCGGAGATGTACATGTCCTTCCAGCGGTCGACGATGTAGTAAAAGCCTTCCTCGTCGACGCGTGTCGCGTCTCCCGTGTGCAGCCAACCGTCGGTGAACGACGTTTTGTTCGCCTCCGGCCTGTTCCAGTAGCCGGGCGTGATGTTCGGTCCCTTGACCCAGAGTTCGCCGAGCTCGCCGACATCGGCGTCGCTGCCATCAGGACGTACGATGCGCACTTCCGTGTGCAGCACCGGCTTGCCGGCGGAGCCGGCTTTCCGTGCCGCATCCTCGCGGTCGAGCACCAGCACGGCCGGCGAGGTCTCGGTCATGCCGTAGCCCTGCTGGAGCGCGACGCCGCGCGCCTCCCACACCTTGAGCAGCGGCACCGGCATTGGTGCACCGCCGACACCGCCGACGATGAGCCTGCCGAGGTCGGTGGTCGCGAAGGCCGGATGCTGGGCCATAAACTGGTAGATCGCGGGCACGCCGAAGAACACGTTGATGCCCTGCGCGGGATCGTTGATCAGACCGAGCGCCGCGCCGGGATCGAAGGCGCGCATGATCATCACGGTGCCACCGGCATGCAGCACCGGGTTGGTGTAGCAGTTCAGTCCGCCGGTGTGGAACAGCGGCAGCACGGTGAGCAGCACCGAGGACGGCCCGATGCAGGCGGGGCCGCCGAGATTGACGCAATTCCAGAAGGTCATGCCATGGGTGATGGTGGCGCCCTTGGGATGACCCGTCGTGCCGGAGGTGTACATGATGGTCGAGACGTCATCGAGGGTCACCTCCTCGATTTTCTCGAGTGGCTTTGCGGCGGCGATGCCGGCCTCGTAAGTCCCGCCGGGGCCAAGCAGCAGGCTCGTCTCAATGCCGCAGAGCCTTGCCACGGCAAGCGCCGTTTCGGCGAGATCGGTGTCGTGGATCATCACCTTCGGGGCGCAATCTGCGGTGATGAACTGGAGTTCGGGAACGGTGAGCCGGGTGTTCAGCGGCACGAAGATCGCGCCCAGCCGGCCGCAGGCGAATTGCACCTCCAGCGTATCGGTCGCGTTCAGCGCCAGCACGGCGACCCGCTCGCCGCGCGAGACATTCAGCGTATGGCGCAGAAATGAAGCGAGACGAGAGATACGCGCATCGAGCTGCGCATAGCTGAAGCGGCGCCCGCTCGCGAGGTCGATCACCGCGATCTTGTTCGGCGTGCGGCGGCCATAATGGGCGATCCAGTCATAGTAACGAACGGCCAAGAATTCCTCCCTCGGCGGTTTGGTGCCGCCCGCGTCCCTATTGCCATGCACCATGCCCGGCATGGCCCTGGGGCCAGCCGGAGTTTGTGCACCACGCCTTTTTTTGATCCGGAGTTGGCGCGCGAGCGGTGAAAATCGTCTTGCGTTGAGTTGCTAGAGCGGGCGCTGCTCGGAAGCGGCCGCCGGCCAGCCACTCCGCGCAAGTGAGCCGCCAAGGTTCCGGCCATGGTGGACGAGACGAATCCGCCAGCGAGGCGAGAGTGCGATGATGAGCCCGTTCTATACCGTCGAGCATGACGCCTTTCGCGAGGTGATGCGTCGCTTTGTCGACAAGGAGATTGCGCCCTTCGCCCACGAGTGGGACGAGGCCGGCGAATTCCCGCGCGCGCTCTATCGCAAGGCGGCCGAGATCGGGCTCTTGGGACTCGGTTTCCCCGAGGAATATGGTGGGATCGCCGCCGACCAGTTCATGAAGATCCTCGCCAGCCAGGAGCTGGCGCGGGCTGGCGCCGGCGGCATCAGCGCCAGCTTGATGAGCCATACCATCGGTTCGCCGCCGGTCGCGCGGGCCGCGCGCCCCGAGGTCAAGGCGCGCGTGCTGCCTCAGGTGCTCGCGGGTGAGAAAATCTCAGCGCTCGCGATCACCGAGCCGGGCGGCGGCTCCGACGTCGCCGGGCTTCGGACTAAGGCGCGGCGCGACGGCGATCACTACGTCGTGAGCGGCGAGAAGACCTTCATCACCTCGGGTATGCGTGCCGACTATCTGACCGTTGCGGTGCGCACCGGCGGCGAGGGCGCCGGCGGCGTCAGCCTGCTCCTGATCGAGGGGGATACGCCCGGCCTGTCGCGGACAAAGCTGAAGAAGATGGGTTGGTGGGCCTCTGACACCGCGACGCTGCATTTCGACGAGTGCCGCGTACCGGCGGAAAACCTGATCGGCGAGGAAGGCCATGGCTTCAAGATCATCATGCGGAATTTCAACAGCGAGCGCATGGGCATGGCGGCGGGCTGCACCGCGTTCGCGCGCGTCTGCCTCGACGAGGCGATCGCCTACGCCAAGGAGCGCAAGACCTTTGGCAAGCCGCTCGCGCAGCACCAGGTGATCCGCCACAAGATCGTCGACATGGCGCAGAAGGTCGCCGCTTCGCAAGCGATGCTTGAGATGCTGGCCTGGCGGCTGGAGCAGGGCGACAGCCCGGTCGCCGAAATCTGCATGATGAAAAACCAGGCGACCCAGACCATGGCATTCTGCGCCTCGGAGGCCGTGCAGATTTTTGGCGGCGCAGGCTTCATGCGCGGCATCAAGGCGGAGCGCATCTATCGTGAGGTCAAGGTCAACGCGATCGGCGGCGGCACCGAAGAGATCATGAAGGATCTGGCGTCGCGGCAGATGGGGTTGTGAAGGACGCCGTCTTTCCGGGGCGGCGCGTAGCGTCGAACCCGGAATCCATCGAGCCGCAGATGTCGCAGAAGAATGGATTCCGGGTTCGCGCTTCGCGCGCCCCGGAATGACAAAGGGAAAGCAATGCTGTTCACCGCCGACCACGACGAGATCCGCCGTTCCTTGCAAAAATTCATCGCCAACGAGATCAATCCGCATGTCGATGAATGGGAAAAAGCCGACATCTTCCCGGCGCACGAGCTGTTCAGGAAGATGGGCAGCCTCGGCTTTCTCGGGCTGAACAAGCCGGTCGAATTCGGCGGCTCCGGCCTCGATTACTCCTACGCGCTGATGATGGCGGAGGAACTCGGCGCCATCAATTGCGGCGGTGTGCCGATGGCGATCGGGGTGCAGACCGACATGGCGACGCCGGCGCTGGCGCGGTTCGGCTCGGACGAGGTGCGGCGGGAGTTTCTGGCGCCCTCGATCTCGGGCGATTACGTTGCCTGTATCGGCGTCTCCGAGCCCGGCGCAGGCTCCGATGTCGCATCGATCAAGACCAATGCGCGCGGGGACGGCGACGATTATGTCATCGATGGCGGCAAGATGTGGATTACCAACGGCACCCAGGCCGACTGGATCTGCCTGCTCGCCAATACCGGCGACGGACCCGTTCACCGCAACAAGTCGCTGATCTGCGTGCCCATGAAGACCAAGGGCGTCACCGTCGCGCGCAAGCTCGACAAGTTGGGCATGCGCTCCTCCGACACTGCGCAGATCTTCTTCGACAACGTCCGCGTGCCCAAGCGCAACCGGATCGGCGAGGAGGGCAAGGGCTTTACCTACCAGATGATCCAATTCCAGGAGGAGCGGCTCTGGGGTGCGGCGGCCTGCCTGAAGGCGCACGAATACATCATCAACGAGACCATCGAATACACCCGCAATCGCAAGGCCTTCGGGAAGTCGATCCTCGACAACCAGGTGGTCCACTTCAAGCTCGCGGAGATGCAGACCGAGGTCGAGCTGCTGCGCGCGCTGATCTATCGCGCCGCCGAGCAGCTGGTCGCCGGCGAGGATGTCACGAAACTGGCGACCATGGCCAAGCTGAAGGCCGGCCGGCTCGGGCGCGAGCTCACCGACGCCTGCTTGCAATATTGGGGCGGAATGGGCTTTACCAACGAGACGCCGGTCAGTCGCGCCTATCGCGATAGTCGCCTGACATCGATTGGCGGTGGCGCCGACGAGGTCATGCTGATGGTCCTGTGCAAGATGATGGGCACGCTGCCCGGCAGCAAAGGAAGTTCCTGATGATCACGCTCTATCATTGCGACGCCGCGCGCTCGTTCCGTCCGCTCTGGATGCTGGAGGAGATGGGGCTGCCCTATGAATTGAAGATGCTGCCATTCCCGCCGCGGGTCTTCGCCAAGGAATACCTCGCGCTCAATCCGCTGGGCACGATTCCCTTCATGGTCGATGGCGAGACGAAAATGACCGAGTCCTCCGGCATCTGCCACTATCTCGGCACCAGGCATGGACCGACGCCACTGATGGTCGGACCCGAAGATCCCGCCTATGGCGCGTTCCTGAACTGGATGTATTTCAGCGACGCCACGTTAACCTTCCCGCAGACGCTGGTGCTCCGATACACCCAGCTCGAGCCGGAAGAGCGCCGCAATCCGCAGGTCGCCGGCGACTATGCCAAGTGGTTCTTGGGCCGCCTGCGCGCGGTCGAGGCAGCCACCGCAAATACCGAGGCCTTGTGCGCGGGCCGCTTCACTGCCGCCGACATCGTGATCGGCTACGCGCTCCGCCTCGCGGACAATATCGGGCTCGCCAAGGATTTTGGGCCAAATGTCGCAGCCTATTGGGCGCGCTTGCAGCAACGCGATGGCTTCAAGCGCGCGGTTGCTGCGGAGCAACAAGCCGGCGTCGAGCAGAACGTGGCAGCAAGAGTGAGGGCGTAATTATCGTCCTGGCGAAAGCCAGGACCCATTACCCCAAGGATTTGTTTGGCGACGAGTCGCGGTTGTCGCCCTGGCGCTGCAACTTCCCACTGGAGTAATGGGTCCTGGATCGGCGCTCCGGTCCGCTGCGCTTGTCCAGGACGACGATGTTGGCACGAGTTCCGGGTCGTCCACCACGCTCCCGGACTGCCGCTGTTTTGCGCTTCATGATAGCGCTATCCCGCCGTGACAGCGCCCAGATTTCCGCTAAGGTGACCTCCGTCCGCAGCGGCCAAAGAGCCGCGCGAGGAGGATCCCAATGGAAGATACCGGTCGCGAATCCGACCATTTGATGCTGATCACGCCGGAGCGGGTGTTCTATGCCGGCCTGCTCGGCCGCCCCCGCAAGCGAACGCCCGGCTGCTGTCATGTCTATGTCGCGGTCAAGGGCAGCCTGCATCTGACGATCGACGATGCCCTCGCCACCGGCGAGCTGTTCGTTACCTTGCCGAACCAGCGGCATTCCATTGCCAGCGACTACCGCACCGCGATCAGCGTGACGCTGGAGCCGGAGAGCATGCCCGATGGCGTGATCGAGATCCTGGCCGAGCGGCTCACCGGACCCGACAGGGCCGTCTATGCCCGCAAGATCCTCGCCGCCTACGCGCTGCTGCGCCAGCGTCGCTACGGCGACATCACCACCGCCGAATTCGACGAGATGTGTTTTGGCGAAGCGCTGCCGCGCCGCGTGCTCGATCCCCGTGTGACGCGCGCGGTCGCCCGGATCGGCCGCTTCACGGGTGAACCTGTGACGGCGGACACTTGTGCGGCGGACGCCGGACTCTCCGCTTCGCGTTTCCTGCATCTGTTCAAGGAAGAGACGGGTATCTCGTTCCGCTCCTTCCGCGCCTGGAAGCGTGCGCGTCACCTGCTGCACTTCGCCAACCAGGACCTCAACCTCGCCCATCTCGCGCAGGACATCGGCTATCCCGATTCCACCCATTTCAGCCACTCGATCCGCCGCTTCTACGGCCTGAAGCCGCGCGCGATCTTCGTCGGCTCGCGGGATCTTGCGATTTATCGCAGCACCGAGACGGTGAGGCTGGCGGAGGCGAGTTGATCGCTTCGTATGGTGGATTAGCCGAAGGCGTAATCCACCAATTCTGCCTCCGAGGAAGCTTAAGAGGTGGGTTACGCCTTCGGCTAACCACCCTACGGCATCTCGTTTTCCAGCTTCTCCGCGCAAGAAGCCGCATGCCGCCCATCACATGATCGCAAACGTTGAATTATCAACGTGCGAGACATTCAAGGCATGAGCGACAAGGCTGTCATCACCTGCGCGCTGAACGGCGTGCTCACCGACCCGAAGCAGCACAACGTGCCTGTGACGCCCGAGCAGATGGCGCGCGAGGCCAAGGCTGCGTTCGATGCCGGCGCGTCCATCATGCACATCCATCTGCGCCAGCAGGCACCGGACAAGGGGCATCTGCCGTCCTGGGAGGTCAGCGTCAGCAAGGAGATCCAGCAGGCGATCCGCGAAGCCTGCCCCGGCGTGATCATCAACCACACCTCGGGCGTCTCCGGGCCGAACTACAGCGGTGCCCTGGATTGCATCCGCGAGACCAGGCCGGAGATCGCCGCCTGCAATGCCGGGTCGCTGAACTATCTGAAGGTGAAGGCCGACAACAGCTGGGCCTGGCCGCCGATGATGTTCGACAATGCGGTCGAGAAGGTGAAGGATTACCTCGACGTCATGAACGCGATCGGCACCATCCCCGAATTCGAATGTTTTGACGTCGGTATCGTCCGCTGCGTCGGCATGTACCGCCAGGTCGGCATGTACAAGGGCCCGCTCGAATATAATTTCGTGATGGGCGTCGCCTCCGGCATGCCGTCGGATCCCGATCTGTTGCCGATCCTGATCAAGCTGAAGCGTCCCGAAGGGCATTTTCAGGTCACCGCGATCGGCCGCGAAGAGATCTGGCCGCTGCACCAGCGCTGCGCCGAACTCGGCGGTCATCTGCGTACCGGTCTCGAAGATGCCTTCTATCTCGCCGACGGCAAGAAGGTGACGTCGAACGGCCAGCTGATCGAGGCCATCGCCGCCTGCGCCCGCCGTGCCGGCCGCGAGATCGCGAGCCCGGCGGAAGCGCGGAAGATTTTTGGGACGAATCGCTGAATGTAGCCCCAGCCGTCATTGCGAGCAAAGCGAAGCAATCCAGAATCTTTCTGTTGAGGCAGTCTGGATTGCTTCGTCGCTTCGCTCCTCGCAATGACGGGTAGGAAATAATCATGTCCATTCTCGAAAACACCATTTCCCCCGGCAGTGCCGCCTATCGCGCCAACCGCGACGGCATGCTCGGCCTGATCGACCGCATGCGCGCGCTGGAAGAGCGCACGCGTGCGGCGTCGGCGGCGGCGAAGGATCGCTTCCACAAGCGCGGCCAGCTGTTGCCGCGCGAGCGCGTCGCGCTGGTGCTCGATCCCGGCGCGCCCTTCATCGAGCTGTCCACGCTCGCCGGCTACATGTTCGACGTCTCAGATCCGGACAAAAGCGTGCCCGGCGGCGGCGTCATCGCCGGCATCGGCTTCGTCTCGGGCATCCGCTGCATGGTCAGCGCCAACGATTCCGGCATCGATGCCGGCGCGCTTCAACCTTACGGCCTGGACAAGACGCTGCGGGTGCAGGAGCTCGCGCTGGAGAACAAGCTGCCCTACGTCCAGCTGGTTGAGAGCGCAGGCGCCAATCTCCTGCGCTACCGCGTCGAAGACTTTGTCCGTGGCGGCAACATCTTTCGCAACCTCGCGCGGCTTTCGGCGGCCGGGCTGCCCGTCGTCACCGTGACGCATGGCTCTTCGACCGCCGGCGGCGCCTATCAGACCGGCCTGTCGGATTACATCGTCATGGTCCGTGGCCGCACCCGCGCCTTCCTCGCCGGGCCGCCGCTGCTAAAGGCCGCCACCGGCGAGATTGCAACCGAGGAGGAGCTTGGCGGCGCCGAGATGCACACGCAGGTTTCCGGTCTCGGCGATTATCTTGCCGAGGACGACCGCGACGCCCTGCGCATCGCGCGCGAGATCATGGCGGCGCTGGAATGGGAGCGGCCGGACAAGGGAGCCGCGCAATACAAGCCGCCGCGCTACGACCCGGACGAGCTGCTCGGCATCATGCCGATGGACCACAAGCGCTCCGTGGACATGAAGCAGGTCATCGCGCGCATCGTGGATGATTCCGACTTTACCGAGATGGCGCCGAACTACGGCGCGGCCACCGTCTGCGGCCATGCCCGCATCGAGGGCCAGGCGATCGGCATCGTCACCAACAACGGCCCGCTCGATCCGGCGGGTGCCAACAAGGCGACGCATTTCATCCAGGCCTGCTGCCAGACCCGCACGCCACTCCTCTATCTGAACAACACCACCGGCTACATGGTCGGCAAATCCTACGAAGAAGCCGGCATGATCAAGCACGGCTCCAAGATGATCCAGGCGGTGACGTCGGCGACGGTGCCGCAGATCACCATCTATTGCGGGGCTTCGTTCGGCGCCGGCAATTACGGCATGTGCGGGCGCGGCTTCCATCCGCGCTTCTGCTTCTCCTGGCCCAACGCCAAGACCGCCGTGATGGGCGGTGAGCAGGCCGCCGAGACCATGGCGATCGTCACCGAAGCCGCCGCAGCCCGCCGCGGCAAGCCGGTCGAAAAAGAAAAGCTCGATGCGATGAAGGCGCAGATCATCGGCGTGTTCGACGGCCAGATGGACGTGTTCTCGACCAGCGCGCGCGTGCTCGACGACGGCGTGATCGATCCGCGCGACACCCGCGCGGTGCTGTCGGAAGTGCTCGCCATCTGCCGCGAGGGCGACGCGCGCACACCCCAACGCATGCAGTTTTCGGTGGCTCGCCCATGAGGAACGGTTCAACGCAGCACCGGCCGTTCTTCAAGGTCCTGATCGCCAATCGCGGCGAGATCGCGTTGCGGGTGATGTGCAGTGCGCGGAAGCTCGGGCTCGGTGTCGTCGCGATCTATTCGGATGCGGATAGCAATGCGCTTCATGTGCAACAGGCCGATCAGGCCGTACGCATTGGCGAGCCGCTGCCGGCGCAGTCCTATCTCAACATTCCCGCGATCGTTGCGGCCGCAAAGGCCAGCGGCGCGGATGCCGTTCATCCCGGCTATGGCTTCCTCGCCGAGAACGAGGAGTTTGCGCAGGCCTGCAAGGATGCCGGCCTCGTCTTCATCGGCCCCTCGCCGCAGGCGATCGAGGCGATGGGTAACAAGGCCGGTGCCAAGGAGATCATGAAAAAGGCCGGCGTCCCCGTCGTGCCCGGCTATCAGGGCGCAGACCAGGGCGACGAGGTGATGCTCGTGGAGGCCAAGAAGATCGGCTTCCCCGTGATGATCAAGGCGGTCGCCGGCGGCGGCGGGCGCGGGATGCGGCTCGTGGCGGATGCCAATTCGTTCCCCGACGCACTGCGGAGCGCGCGGTCCGAGGCGAAGGCGGCGTTTGGCGATCCGACGGTGATCCTCGAACGCGCCATCCAGAATCCCCGTCACATCGAAATTCAGGTGTTCGGCGACAGCCATGGCAATGCCATCCATCTTGGCGAGCGCGACTGCTCGGTGCAGCGGCGGCACCAGAAGCTGATCGAGGAGGCACCGTCGCCCGCCGTGACGCCGGAACTGCGCGGAAAGATGGGCGAGGTCGCGGTCGCCGCGGTGAAGGCGCTACGCTACGAGGGCGCCGGCACGCTGGAGTTTCTGCTCGACGCGAGCGGCGAATTCTACTTCATGGAAATGAACACACGCCTCCAGGTCGAGCATCCCGTGACCGAGGCCATCACCGGGCTCGACCTCGTCGAGCTGCAGCTGCGGGTCGCGCGCGGCGAGCCGTTGTCGGTCAAGCAGCAAGACATTCACTTCACAGGCCACGCCATCGAGGTGCGGCTGTGCTCCGAGGATGCCGCGCATGATTTCATGCCGCAGTCCGGGCGCATGGCGCGCTGGCAGGTGCCTGACGGCATTCGCGTCGAGCACGCGCTGCAATCGGGCTCCGAGATTCCGCCGTTCTACGATTCCATGATCGCCAAGGTCATCGGCCATGGCGCGACACGCGAGGAGGCGAGGGCGCGCCTGATCGTCGGCCTGGAGCAGCTCACCGCTTTCGGCGTCACCACCAATCAGGCCTTCCTGATGGCATGCCTGCGTCATTCCGGCTTCGCCAAAGGCGCGGCGACCACGGCGTTCATTGGCGCGCACCGCGACGAGTTGCTGGCGCCGCGCGCGGACGCCGCATTCGATATCGCTTTGGCCGGCCTGCTGCTCTACGTCACGAACCCGCAGGCACCGGCGTGGCGCCGCGGACGGAGCCTCGCGGCAACGTTCCCGCTACCGGCGAAGATCGAGATCGCAGGCCATGGGTATGAGCTCGAACTCTGGCGCGAACGCGATGGCAGCTACATTGTTGGCAGCGACGGCCGGCAGGACAAGTTCGAGATCGACCAGCTCGATTTCGACGTGATCCGCTTCCGCCATGACGGCGTGACGGACAGCGCGAAATTCCTGCGCGACGGCGACCGGCTGTACGTCCAGCGCCGCGGGATCCCGGTCGCTGCCGCCGATCTCACGCTCGCCGCGCCAAAGGCGGCCGCAAGCAACGGCGGCGACGGCAAGGTCCGTGCCGCCATGAACGGCCGCGTCGTTGCCGTCCTGGTCAAGCCGGGCGATCGCGTCACCGCCGGTCAGCCGGTGCTGACGTTGGAAGCGATGAAGATGGAGCACGTCCACAAGGCCGGCATCGATGGCGTCGTCGCCGCGATCGACGTCGCCGAGGGCGAGCAGGTGACGACGGGGAAGATTGTCGCCGAGATCGGGGCTGGGTAGAGCGGCAAGTGTAGCTATCGTACGGTGGGCAAAGGCGCGCAGCGCCGTGCCCACCATCGTGCGGCGATTGCGATTGAATG
The DNA here is from genome assembly GCF_040548605.1 of Bradyrhizobium sp. JR4.1. Classification (NCBI taxonomy): domain Bacteria; kingdom Pseudomonadati; phylum Pseudomonadota; class Alphaproteobacteria; order Hyphomicrobiales; family Nitrobacteraceae; genus Bradyrhizobium; species Bradyrhizobium sp. JR4.1. Next base: position 669,965 of record NZ_JBEPRY010000001.1, on the reverse strand, counting down.
GTGGGCACGCTTCGCTTTGCCCACCCTACGGCATCGCATTTGGTCGCCCCGTCCCTTCGTTGAGCAAGCACGCCACCCGGTGCCCGTCACCGGCATCCACCAACACCGGCCGCTCTATCCTGCATCGCTCCATCGCAAACCGGCAGCGGGTGTGAAACGCGCATCCCGGCGGCGGATTGACCGGGCTTGGCACGTCGCCGTCGACCAGCGGCACGAGCTTTTTGGCGAGCGGGTTGGCGACCGGCACCGAGGCGAGCAGGGCCTGTGTGTAGGGATGCCGCGGATTGCGGAATAGCTCGTCTTTGTCTGCAATCTCGACGATGCGACCGAGATACATCACGGCGACGCGGTGGCTGATATGGGCGACCACGGCGAGGTCGTGCGCGATGAAAAGATAGGAGAAACCGTGCTGCCGTTGCAGATCGATCAGGAGGTTGATCACCTGCGCCTGGATCGAGACGTCGAGCGCGGAGACCGGCTCGTCGCAGACGATCAGGCGGGGCCCGAGCGCCAGCGCGCGAGCGATGCAGATGCGCTGGCGCTGGCCGCCGGAGAATTGGTGCGGGAAGTTGCGCATCTGGTCGGGCCGCAAGCCAACCTGCTCGAACAGGTTTGCGGTACGCGCCTCCAGCGCTTTCCCGGTCGCGAGCCCGTGCACGAACAGCGGCTCGCCGACGATGTCGCCTGCGGTCATGCGCGGGTTGAGCGAGGCGAACGGATCCTGGAATACGATCTGCATCGAACGGCGGTGCGGCCGCAGCGCGGACTTGGAGAGATGGGTGATGTCTTCGCCCTCGAGCCGGATCTGGCCTGAGGTCGGTTCGACCAGCCGCAGCACGCTGCGCGCCACCGTCGACTTGCCGCAGCCGGATTCGCCGACGAGGCCCAGCGTCTCGCCCACCTCAACCGAAAACGAGACGCCGTCGACTGCATGCACTGTGCCGATTTGTCGGCGCAACACGCCGGCGCGCACCGGATAGTGCTTCTTGAGATCGGTGACTTCGAGCAGCACCTCGGTCATGCGACCTCCGCAATCTCGGCCGCGCGCCAGCAGGCGGCGAGATGGCCGCCGCCCCAATCGATGAGCGGCGGATATTCGGCTTCACAGCGCTTGATCGCGAGCTTGCAGCGCGGCGCGAAGGCGCAACCCTTTGGCAGCCGCACCAGCGACGGGACCGTGCCGGGAATTTCGTTCAGCCGCGCCGGCGCGGCGACGCCCGGCGCTGGCACCGTCGGGATCGATGCCATCAATCCGCGCGTGTAGGGATGCTTTGGCGCGGCGAACAGTGCCTCGACGCTCGCTTCCTCGACCTTCCGTCCCGCATACATCACGATGACGCGCTGCGCGGTCTGCGCGACGACACCGAGATCATGGGTGATCAGCACGAGGCCGGTGCCGAGTTCTTTCTGAAGGTCCAGGATCAGCGCCAGGATCTGCGCCTGGATGGTGACGTCGAGTGCGGTCGTCGGCTCGTCCGCGATCAGCAGTGCCGGCCGGCAGGCCAGCGCCATCGCGATCATCGCGCGCTGGCGCATGCCGCCGGAGAGCTGGTGCGGATATTCGCGCGCGCGCCGCGCCGGCTCGGGGATCCGCACCAGGCGCAGCATCTCGACTGCGACATCCTGAGCCTCTCGCTTCGACATCTTCCGGTGCAGCCGCACGGCCTCGACGATCTGGTCGCCGATTCGCATCACCGGATTGAGCGAGGTCATCGGCTCCTGGAAGATCATCGAGATGCGGTTGCCTCTGACGGCGCGCATCTCCGTTTCGTCCAGCGCCAGAAGATCAGTGCCTTCAAGCATGACGGAGCCGCCGACAATGCGGCCGGGCGGATCCGGCACCAGCCGCATCAGCGATAGTGCAGTGACGCTCTTGCCACAGCCGGATTCCCCGACGATCGCCAGGGTTTCGCCGCGCATCACCGTGAAGGAGACATCGTCAACGGCCTGGAAGAGACCGGAGTTGGTGAAGAACACCGTCTTCAGGTTCTTCACCTCGAGCACGAGATCGGATTTATCAGCCATCAGCCGCGCTGCCGGGGATCGAGGATGTCGCGCAAGGCGTCGCCGAACAGATTGGCGCCGAACACCGCGAGGCTGATGGCGATGCCCGGGAAGATCACCAGCCAGGGCGCCGTGCGGACATATTCGGCGGCGGATTCCGAGAGCATGCGGCCCCACGACGGGTAAGGCTCGGGAATGCCGAGGCCGAGGAAAGAGAGCGAGGCTTCGGTGAGGATGGTCGAGCCGAGCTGGGCGGTCGCAAGCACGATCAGCGGCGCCAGCGTGTTCGGCAGCACGTGACGAAGCGCGATGCGTACCTCGCTCATGCCGATCGACTTGGCGGCCTCGATGAATGGCAGCTCGCGCAGCGCCAGCGTGTTGGCACGGATGACGCGCGAGACGGTCGGGATCAGCGGAATGGCGATCGCAATGATGACGTTCGGCAAGGACGGCCCAAGCGCGGCGGTCATGATCAGGGCGAGCACCAGAAGCGGCAGCGCCTGGAGAACGTCGGACACACGCTGGAATACGAGATCGACCCAGCCGGAGAGATAGCCGGAGGTCAATCCGACGATCACTCCGATGCTGCCGCCGAGCGCCGTCGAGCCGATGCCGACGGCGAGCGAGATCCGCGCGCCATGAATGATGCGGCTGAAGACATCGCGGCCGAATGCGTCCGTGCCCATCCAGTGGGCCGGGCTTGGACGCGCCAATGCCCTGGCGGCGTCGATCGTCAGCGGATCGTAACGCGCGATGAAGTCGGCGAATATCGCGGTGAACACGAACAGGGTCATGATGACGAGCCCGGCTGCACCCAGCACATGCCGCTGCGCCAAAAACAGCACGCGGCGCCAGCCGACGGTCGCGTGCGCCCCGGCGCGCCTCAGTTCAACGTCATAGTCGATCGCAGCCAACAATCTCTCCTAATCCGTGTACCGGATACGCGGGTCGAACACGGCGTAGAGCATGTCGACGATGAAATTCGCGCTCACCACGACGATGGCAATCAGCATCACCAGGTTCTGCACGATCGGATAATCGCGCCAGCGTATAGCCTCGACCAGGAAGCGGGCGACGCCGGGGATGTTAAACACGGTCTCCGTCACGATAAGGCCACCGATCAGGAACGCCGCCTCGATGCCGATCACGGTGATGACGGGCAAAATCGCGTTCTTGAGCGCATGCTGATAGTTCACGGCGGCATCCGATGCGCCCTTGGCACGCGCGGTGCGGATATAGTCCTGCCGCAGCACCTCCAGCATCGAGGATCGCGTGATCCGCATGGTCAGTGCCGCGCTACGGAAGCCGACGGCGGCGGCGGGCACGGCATAGGTTGCGAAGGCTTCCAGCCATGTCGCCGGATTCGGGTTGAAGATCGGCATCTGGTTGAACATCGCCACCGAGGCGGTGAGGATGAGCAGGCCGAGCCAGAACGAAGGCAGCGACAATCCGCTCAGGCTCACCACACGCAACGCGTAATCGAGCCTCGTTCCCTGTTTCACCGCGCTAATCACGCCCAGGGGAATGCCGATCGACGCCGAGAACAACAGCGCCAGGCCAGCGAGCCGTGCGGTGATCGGAATTCGTGGCAGGATTTCCTGAAGCGCCGGCTTCTCCGAGACATAGGAGTAGCCGAAATCGCCGCGCAGAAAACCGCTGATCCAGTGCCAATATTGCACCACCAGTGGCTGGTCGATGCCGAGCTCTTTTTCCAGATTGGCCTTGTCGGCGGGATCGACATAGCCGGCCGCGGCAAACAGGATGTCGACGATATTCCCGGGAACGATACGCAGCAGGAAGAAGATGACGACCGAGATCCCGAACAGGGTCACGAGCATCAGAAACAGGCGCCGCACCAGATAGGCAAACATCCCGCGCCCTCCTGTCGAGCCGCTAGTCGTCAGTCTTGCGCGCTACTTGTCGAGCCAGACGTCCTCGTAGCGAAAGCCGTTATAGGAGCTGTTCGACATGATCGTCACGCCCTTGACATAAGGCTGCCAGCAGGTGCCGGCCCGCGCATGGAAGATGATCGGGCGGGCGACATCCTCCTGCAGCTTCTTGTCGATGTCCCAGACCAGTTGCTTGCGCTTGCCGACGTCGATCTCCTGCGATTGCAGGTCGAACAGCATCTCGATCTCCTTGTTGCAATAATTGGTGTAGTTCCGCTCCGAGCCGCAGGAATAGTTTTCGTAGAAAGACTGGTCAGGATCGTCGACGGAATTGCCGGTCAAGTTGAGGCCGAGCATGTAATCCTTGCGTGCAACCTTCGGGAACCAGTTCGCGGTTTCCACGACGTCGAGCTCGCCGTCGATATAGATGCTCTTGAGCTGGTCGATCAGGATCACCGCGGGATCGCGATATTCCGCGAGATTGCGCGTCGAGACCTTCACCGCCAAGTGCTTGTCGGGACCGTAGCCCGCCTTCTGCATCAGCTTCCTGGCCTCATCCCGGCTCGCATTCACGTTCGGGCCATAGCCTGGAATGGTCTCCAGCTTGTCCTTGGGCATGCCCCAGATGCCCTGCGGCGGCGGCAGCATAGTGCCACCGATATCGGCCTGGCCTTCGAACAGGATGTCGACGAAGGCCTTGCGGTCGAGCGCCATCGCCATGGCCCGGCGGATCTCGATGTTGTCGAACGGCGGGGACGCCGAATTGACGATGATGTTGGTCGAAACGTTGGTCGGCTCGACGACGCACAGGGCGTTCGGCGCCTGCGACTTGATGTCCTTGAGGAGCGGGATCGTGATGTGCGTCGGGAAGGTCATGTCGAACTTGCCGGCGACGAAGGCGAGGATCGCGGTGGAGCGGTTCGTGATGATCGTGTACTCGATGCCGTCGAGATAGGGCAGGCCCTTCTTCCAATAGTCCGGGTTTCGCGTCAGCTTGATCGATTCATTGGCCTTGAACTCGACGAATCTGAACGGGCCGGTTCCCACCGGATGGGTGCGCATCTCCGCCGGCGAGACGTGACAGGGATAGATCGGCGTATAGCCGGATGCGAGCATCGCCAGCAGCGAAGGCTGCGGCCGCTTCAGATCGAAGGAGACCTCGAAATCACCGTTCGGCGTGACATCGTTAACCTCGCTGTACCAGGCTTTGCGCGGATTCTGCCGCAGCTTTTGTTGCGATTTGCCCATCAGGAGATCGAAGGTGCATTTGACGTCGGCCGACGTGAACGGCTTGCCGTCATGCCACTTGACGCCCTGGCGCAGTTTGAAGGTCAGCCTCTTGTTGTCGCCGCTCCAGGACCAGCTCTCGGCCAGCTCTGGCCTCAGGGTATCAGGGCTATTCTGCGCAATGTGCTGGTCGTAGATGACGAGATTGTTGAACACTCCCATGAAGGGCACGTTGATCGAATATGTCGCGCCCTCCAGGATGGACGCATTGGCCGGGCTGTCGCGGTGATACATCCGCAGGATCCCGCCCTGCTTTGGTTCGCCGGCCGATGCGATCGTCGAAAACGCCAGCAAAGACAGCGCCGCCGTCGCGGCGAGCGCCCGTACGCTCCGCATCCTCGTCCTCCCTGGACTTAGTCTTTTCGGCCTTTTGGCCTGTTTGTCAGGACGATAGCGACGCAGGCGCGGTGAGGCAACCGGCAAGGACGGAGGGCCTCTCGGCAATTCGGATGACGGCGGGCGCACGAGCGGTTCTCTCACAAATTGTGAGAAGTGCCTCCGGCGTCGTCCTGGCGAACGCCAGGACCCATTACCCCAGGGAGGTGTTTGGCGAAGATTGGTCGCTCCGGATTGCTACCTTCTTCAGTTGTGAGATCACGCGGTATGGGTCCTGGCTTTCGCCAGGACGACAGCTGCGACTTCACACAATCCGCGACGCCTTGTTCCCCCAATACCGGTCCCGCAGCAGCCGCTTGTACAGCTTCCCCGTCGGCAGCCGCGGCAACTCCTTCTCGAAATCGACCGTGCGCGGCACCTTCTGCCGTGACAGCGAGGCCCCGCAGAATGCGATCAGCTCTTCCGCGAGCGCCTCGCCCGGCACGACGCCGGGCATCGGCTGCACCACGGCCTTCACCTCTTCGCCGAGATCGGGATTGGGCACGCCGAACACGGCGGCGTCGGCGACCTTCGGATGGGTGATCAGCAGATTTTCGCATTCCTGCGGATAGATGTTCACGCCGCCGGAGATGATCATGAAAGTCGCGCGGTCGGTGAGGTACAGGAACCGATCGGCATCGACATAGCCGACGTCGCCAACCGTGCTCATGCTGCCGTCGGCCGAGCGCGCTTCCTTGGTCTTCTCCGGGTCGTTGAAATATTCGAACGGTGAGGCCGTCTTGAACCAGACCTGACCCGGCGTGCCTGTCGGGCATGGCTTCATGTTTTCGTCGAGAATATGGAGGTCGCCGAGCAGCACCTTGCCGACGGTGCCGCGATGGGCCAGCCATTCCGCGCTGTCGCAGGCGGTGAAGCCAAGGCCTTCGGTCGCACCGTAATATTCGTGGATGATCGGTCCCCACCATTTGATCATGTCGTCCTTCACCAGCGCCGGGCAGGGCGCGGCGGCATGGATCGCGATCTCGAGCGAGGAGAGGTCGTAGCGCGTGCGCACCTCCTCCGGCAGCTTCAGCATGCGCGAGAACATCGTCGGCACCAGCTGCGTGTGAGTGATACCCCATTGCTCGACGAGCTGGAGGTAACGCTCGGGATCGTAATTCTCCATGATGATCGCGGTGCCGCCCATCCGGATTGTCAGGTTGACCGCGGCCTGCGGCGCGGAGTGATAGAGCGGCGCCGGCGACAGATAGACCATGCCCTCGCGATAGTGCCAAAGCTTGGTCAGGAAATCGAACAGCGGCAGATTGTGCTTCGGTGGCTCCTCCGGCAGCGGCCGCAAAATGCCTTTCGGCCGTCCCGTTGTGCCCGATGAATAGAGCATCGCGGTACCCAGACATTCATCTGCAATCGGCGTCGTCGGCAGATCGGCCGTGACCTCGGCGAGGCCGACGATACGGTCACTCTCGCCGGGGCCGTCGGCGACGACGCAGAGCTTGATATCGGGGCAGGCCTTGATCGCCTCCCGTGCGATGTCGAGCTTCGCCATCGACGTGATCAGGATCTTCGACTGGCTGTTGACGAGGAGATAGGCGAGCTCGCCCGGCGTCAGGAAGGAGTTGATGCAGGTGTAGTACAGCCCGGAGCGCTCGCCGGCGCCGCAGGCTTCGAGATAGCGCGAATTGTTCTCCATGAAGATCGAGTAGTGGTCGAGCCGCTTCAAGCCGTGCCTGCGGAACAGATGCGCCAGACGATTGCTGCGCGCCTCCAACTCGCGATAGGTGACGGCCTCGCCGCTCGCCGCCATGATGAAGGCGGGCTGGAGCGGACGCAGGCGGGCATGCTGACCTGGATACATCGGTCCTCCGGCTTTAGATCATGCGGCAAGAAGCAGGATTTCGCGCACCTGCGCGGGACCGTCGATCTTGCGCGGGTTGCGCGGCACCCAGGGTGTGCGCATCGCCTGTTCGGCGATGGCGTCGAAATGCTCCGGCGTGACGCGTACATCGGCGAGGCTGCGCGGCATGCCGAGCGAGCGGATGAAGGCATCGAGCACGTCGGCCGCCTTGTGACCCGGAAAGCCCATTGCGGCCGCGACGATCATCTGGCGCTCGGCATTGTCGGGCGCATTCCAGCGCATCACGGCCGGCAGCATGATGCAGGAGGTGTAGCCATGCGGCACGTCGAAGGCCGCGCCCAGCACGTAGCCGATGCCGTGGCTTGCGCCCATCGGCACGCCGGCGGCGAGGGCGCCCATCGACAGCCAGGTGCCGATCTGCGCATCCATGCGCGCATCGAGGTCAGCAGGGTCAGCCTTCACCCGTGGCAGCGCGTCGGCGAGCATCGCGAGGCCCTTGACCGACTGCGCGTCGGCATAGGGATGCGTCTCCGGCGAGCAGATCGCCTCGACGCAATGATCGATGGCGCGGATGCCGGTCGAGAGGAACAGCCATTCCGGCGTGTGCACGGTGATGGCGGGGTCGAGAATGGTCGCGCGCGGCACCGTCAGCGGATGGCGCAGCATCTGCTTCACGTGCGTGCTGCGGTCGGTGACGCCAGCGATCGCGCTGAACTCGCCGCCGGCGATCGTGGTCGGCACGCTGATCTGGCGCACGACAGGCGCCGTCATTTCCGGCGCGACGCCCTTGTGCACGCGGATGCGCTCGATGCCGTCGACATCGTCGATGCCGTTGGCGAGGCAGAGCTGCACCGCCTTGGCGCCGTCGGTGATCGAGCCGCCGCCCACGGTGACGATCAGGTCGGCGCCGGCCTCGCGCGCCGCATTGGTGGCGGCGATCACCGCCTCCCGCGGGGTGTGCGCCGGCATGGCATCGAAGACGCCCGCGCAACGTGCGCCCAGGGCTTGTGTGATCTTCGCGATTTCGTCGGTCTGCCGGTTCAGCGTGCCCGACACCATCAGGAAGGCACGGCGCGTCCCCAGCCGGTCCATCTGGGCGACCACGGCCTCGGCCGCGGGGTGGCCGAACACGACTTCCTCGATCGCGCCGTAAACGACACGTCCCTGATGCACGTCTGTCCTCCCCGGACAATTCGTCTTGTTTTTGTGGGGGTAGTCTAACCGCGCTGGCGGCATTCGTCATGCGCGAAGACGCTGTCGCTCTCTCCTCTCCCTCTCCCGCTTGCGGGGGAGGGCTGGGGTGGGGGTGTCTCCGCGTCGGGATTGTCGAGAATTGCGGAGGATGTCCCTGCGTGGTGAGAGCCCTCACCCGCCGCGCGCGGGACGATGCTGCGCATCGCCCGGGGCGCGTCGGCCCCTCCCGCAAGCGGGAGAGGGGAGCAAGCCCGCGCTCCTCGTGAAATCCATATGCGATTGCCTTGCGGTTTACCGGGAGAGGCAAACAAGCCCTGTCAACCCGTCATCCGGCCAGGGCATTCCTCCGAGCATTGCCCGCGCTTTGGTCTTGAAGAGTTCATGATTGAAACCCATCTTGTGGCGCCCGCGGGTACAAGCGTACCCTGCTTTTTCCGCGGCTTTGATGCGAGGACCTGGGATGACTGGACCGGACGGAAGCGAGCAATTTGTCAAAACGCACGATTTCGTTTCGCCTCGGCCTTACGCCATCGTCGGCCTTCTCGCCGCGGCCTTTGCGCTCACCGGTTGCGGCCAGCCGGCCTCGCAAGCGAGTGCTCCCCCGCCGGCGCCGGTGACCGTCGCCCAGCCGGTCAAGCGCACCGTCACCGATTGGGACGAGTTCACCGGCCGCTTCGAGGCGGTCGAGGAGGTGCAGGTCCGCCCGCGCGTCGGCGGCTTCGTCAACTCCGTCGAATTCCAGGACGGCGCCATCGTCCATCAGGGCGATCTGCTCTACGTCATCGACCCGCGTCCATTCGAGGCGGTGGCCGAGCAGGCAGACGGCCAGCTCTCCGATGCGCGCGCCAAGGTGGAGCTTGCCAAGCGCGAGCTCGACCGCGGCCTCAATTTGGTGCAGACCAGCGCGGTCTCCGAGCAGGCCGTCGACCAGCGACGCCAGGCCTTACAGGCCGCGCACGCCGCGGAGACGCAGGCCGCTGGCGCGCTGAAGGCCGCGCGGCTCAACATCGAATTCACCCATGTGACCGCGCCGCTCACCGGCCGCGTCAGCCGCCATCTCGTCAGCCCCGGCAATCTGGTGCAAGGCAGCGATACCGGCTCCTCGACGCTGCTCACCTCGATCGTCGCGCTCGATCCGATCTACGTCTATTTCGACATGGATGAGGCAACCTTCATCAAATACAGCAAGCTGTGGTTCGAAGGTAAGCGCCCGAGCTCGCGCGACACGGCGAACCCGGTGCAGGTGACGCTGGCCGGCGAGAGCAAGCCGTCGCATGAGGGTACCATCAACTTCCTCGACAACCGCCTCGACGTTTCCACCGGCACGCTACGCAGCCGCGCCGTGGTCAAGAACACCGATCTTTCGATCCTGCCCGGTCAGTTCGGGCGCATCAGACTGATCGGCAGCGCGCCCTATGAGGCGCTGCTGATCCCCGACGTCGCGGTCGCAACCGACCAGTCCCGCAAGATCGTGTTCGTGGTCAAGCCGGACGACACCGTCGAGGCGCGTCCCGTGACGCTCGGGCCGCTCGACGAGGGCCTGCGCGTGATCCGCGAGGGATTGAAGGCGGACGACCGCGTCATCGTCAACGGCATCCAGCGCGCCCGCGTCGGTGCCAAGGTCGCTCCGCAGACGGCACCAGCGCCCGCCGGTGGCAAATCATGAATCTTGGCCGTCTCTCCATCAACCAGCCCATCCTGGCCATGGTGCTGTCGATCGTGCTGCTGATCGTCGGCGCCCTCGCCTACACCACGCTGCCGGTCTCCGAATATCCGCAAGTGGTGCCGCCGACCGTCGTGGTCACTACGCAATATCCCGGCGCCTCCGCGCAGACCGTGTCCGACACCGTTGCCGCTCCGATCGAGCAGCAGATCAACGGCGTCGAGGACATGCTGTATCTCTACAGCCAGGCGACCTCGAACGGCCAGCTCACCATCACCGTCACTTTCAAGCTCGGCACCGACCTCGACAAGGCCCAGGTGCTGGTGCAGAACCGCGTCGCGATCGCGCAGCCGCAACTGCCGGACGAAGTGCAGCGCAACGGCGTCGTCACCCGCAAGAACTCGCCCGACATCCTGATGGTCGTGTTCATGCTGTCGCCCGACGACACGTTCGACCAGCTCTACATTTCCAACTATGCGCTGCTCCAGGTCCGCGACCAGCTGCTGCGGATCGACGGTGTCGGCGACATCCAGATTTTCGGCGCGCGCGATTATTCGATGCGGCTTTGGCTCGACCCTGACCGGATCGCCAATCTCGGCCTGACTTCGGCCGAAGTGCTCGCCGCGATCCGCGCGCAGAACGTGCAGATCGCGGGCGGCCAAATCGCCGAACCGCCGATCGCCGACCGCGCCTTCCAGCCGAACCTCACCTTCACAGGGCGTTTGAAAGACCAGAAGCAGTTCGAGGACATCCTGATCAAGGCCGGCTCCGACGGCCGCACGGTACGCCTGCGCGACGTCGCCCGTATCGAGCTCGGTGCTCTCGCGTACTCCACCAACAGCTTCCTGCTGCGCAAATCGGCGGTCGCGATGCTGGTGACGCAGCGGCCGGGATCGAATGCGCTCGCGACCGCGAAGAACATTTCGGACACGATGGCGAAGCTGAAGGAGACCTTCCCGAAAGGCCTCGACTTCAATATCGGCTACAACCCGACCGAGTTCATCGCGCAGTCCGTCCATGAGCTGATCAAGACCATCTACGAGGCCATGTTGCTCGTGGTCATCGTGGTTCTGGTGTTCCTGCAAGGATGGCGGCCCGCGATCATCCCGATCATCGCGATCCCGGTGTCGCTGGTCGGCACCTTCGCGGTGATGGCGGCGCTCGGCTTCTCCATCAATAATCTCACGCTGTTCGGTCTCGTTCTCGCCGTCGGTATCGTGGTCGACGACGCCATCGTGGTGGTCGAGAATGTGGAGCGGCATCTCGAGCACGGCATGAGCCGGCGCGACGCCGCGCTGAAGACCATGGAGGAGGTCGGCGGCGCATTGGTGTCGATCGCGCTGGTGCTCTGCGCGGTGTTCGTCCCGACGGCGTTTCTGGGCGGAATTTCCGGTCAGTTCTTCCAGCAATTCGCCGTCACCATTGCGGTCGCAACCGCAATCTCCTGCTTCTGCTCATTGACGCTGTCGCCGGCGCTGGCCTCGCTTCTTCTCGTTCCGCACGAGGAGAAGCGGCCGCCGGCGCGCTGGAATTTTCTCGCACGCGGCTGGAACGCTTTCACGGGCGTGTTTAACCGCGTGTTCGACCGTCTCGCGCATGGCTACGCCGGCCTCGCCAATTTCGTGATCCGGCATTCGGCGGTGATGATCCTGATCTACGTCGTGCTGATCGGCAGCGCCGGCTGGCTGATCGGGACCACGTCGCAAGGCTTTATTCCGGCACAGGACCGCGGCTACGTCATCATCTCCGTGCAATTGCCGGGCGCGGCGTCGCTGGCACGCACCACCGAGGTCGTGCGCGAGATCGAGCGGATCTCGCTGGATACGCCGGGTATCATCCGCGTTGCCGCTTTCGCCGGCTTCTCCGGCGCGACGCGCACGCAGGCAGGCAATGCAGCGGCGCTGTTCCCTGTTTTCGACGAGCCAGAGGCGCGGATCAAGAAGGGGCTGACTGCGAACGCCATCACGGCCGAGCTGCGCAAGCGGCTCGCTGCAATCCAGGGCGCGTTCATCATTGTCATTCCGCCGCCGGCCGTGCCCGGCATCGGCACCGGCGGCGGCTTCACCATCCGCATCCAGGACCGCCAGGGACGCGGGCCGGAGCTGCTCGCCGCGGCCACCGACGAGCTGGTCGCCGCGGCGCGCAAATCGCCGTCGCTGCTCGCTCCCACGGTGTTCTCGCCGTTCTCGGCCAACACGCCGCAGCTCTTCGTCGACATCGACCGCACCAAAGCGCAGAAGCTCGGCGTTCCCATCGCCAACATCAACGACACGATCCAGACCTATTTCGGATCGACCTATGTCAACGACTTCAACCTGTTCGGCCGCACCTACCACGTCACCGCACAGGCCGACTTCCCGTTCCGGAAAGAGCCGAGCGATCTTGCGCGGCTGCGGACGCGCAACGCCTCCGGGGACATGGTCATGCTCGGCAGCGTGGTCGACTTCAAGGATGTTTCCGGCCCTGACCGCGTCGCGCGCTACAATCTCTATGCAGCATCCGAGCTCCAGGGCGAGCCAGCCCCGGGTACCAGCTCGACCACTGCGCTCAACGCGATAAAGAAGCTCGCCGACGACACCTTGCCGAGCGGCTTTACCTTCGAATGGACCGATCTGTCCTATCAGCAGATCACCGGCGGCAATGCGGGACTGCTGGTGTTCCCGATCTGCGTGCTGTTCGTCTATCTCGTGCTCGCCGCGCAATATGGCAGCTGGACCTTGCCGTTCGCGGTGATCCTGATCGTGCCGATGTGCCTGCTGGCCGCCACCATCGGCGTGCGCATCATGGGGCAGGACGTCAACATCCTCACCCAGATCGGCTTTGTCGTGCTGGTGGGCTTGGCGGCGAAGAACGCGATCCTGATCGTGGAGTTCGCCCGCGACATCGAGAATGAAGGCAAGCCGCGGCTGGAGGCCGTGATCGACGCCTGCCGCCTGCGCTTGCGGCCGATCCTGATGACGTCCTTCGCTTTCATCCTCGGCGTGCTGCCGCTGGTGATCTCGTCCGGCTCCGGCTCGGAGATGCGGCAGGCCGTCGGCGTCGCCGTGTTCTTCGGCATGATCGGCGTCACCTTGTTCGGGCTGTTGTTCACGCCGATCTTCTACGTCGTGGTGCGGAACCTGGCCGAGGGGAAGAACGAGGGCAAGCCGAAGGCGGTGGGCTGATTCCTCTCCATGTCGTCCTGGCGAAAGCCAGGACCCATTACCCCCAGGGAGTGGTTGCTGTGCGAGCTGCTCACTCCGAGACTTCGCCAAACTGCTCCCTGGGGTAATGGGTCCTGGATCAGCGCTCGCTCCGCTCGCTTGTCCAGGACGACGGCAATTCATCAAAAATGGCCGCGCCCATACTAACGGCCTAGGCCGAAATGGATGGGCAGGCGCGGGGTTCTTCACTAGTATCCGCGCGATTTCAAAACAGAAAACTGCTGGGAGCTAACACATGAAATCAGCCCTTTTGGCCGTTGTCGCAATTTCGGCTTTGCTGCTGACCGCGCCGGCCTCTGCGCAAGGCGTCAAGATCGGTATCCTCAACGACCAGTCCGGCGTCTACGCCGATTACGGCGGCAAATGGTCGGTCGAAGCCGCCAGGATGGCGATCGAGGATTTCGGCGGCGAGGTGCTCGGCCAGAAGATCGAACTCGTCACCGCCGACCACCAGAACAAGCCGGATCTCGCGACCTCGATCGCGCGGCGCTGGTACGATGTCGAGAACGTCGACATGATCACGGAGCTGACGACCTCATCGGTCGCGCTCGCGATCCACGAGCTCTCCAAGGAAAAGAAGAAGATCGACATCGTCGTCGGCGCTGCGACCTCGCGTCTCACCGGCGATGCCTGCCAGCCCTACGGTTTCCACTGGGCCTATGATACCCGCGCGCTCGGTGTCGGCACCGGCGGCTCGCTGACCAAGGCCGGCGGCGACACCTGGTTCTTCCTCACCGCGGATTACGCCTTCGGCTACGCGCTGGAAAAGGACACCAGCGAGATCGTCGCTGCCAATGGCGGCAAGGTGCTCGGTTCGGTGCGCGTGCCGCTCAACTCCTCGGACTTCTCCTCCTTCCTGCTCCAGGCGCAGAGCTCGAAGGCGAAGATCGTCGGCCTTGCCAATGCCGGCCTCGACACCACCAACTCGATCAAGCAGGCGTCCGAGTTCGGCATCGTCTCCGGTGGCCAGAAGCTCGCGGGCCTCTTGATGACGCTCGCCGAAGTGAACGGCCTCGGTTTGCAGGCCGCGCAAGGCCTGGTGCTGACCGAGGGCTATTACTGGGATATCAATGACCGTACCCGCCATCTCGGCGAACGCTTTCTCAAGCGCACCGGCCGGATGCCGAACATGATCCAGGCCGGGACCTATTCGGCGACGCTGAGCTATCTCAAGGCGGTCAAGGCCGCCGGCACCAAGGATCCGGATGCAGTCGCCAAGAAGCTGAAGGAGCTGCCGGTCGACGACGATTTCGCGCAAGGTGGCAAGGTGCTCGAGAACGGCCGCATGGTCCACGACATGTATCTGTTCGAGGTCAAGAAGCCCTCCGAATCGAAGAAGCCCTGGGACTATTACAAGCAGCTCGCGGTCGTTCCCGGCGAGAAGGCGTTCTTCACGGCCAAGGAGAGCGGCTGTCCGCTGACGAAGTAGGATGACGGCGGCTTAAAAAGCGCGATGTCGTCCTGGCGAAAGCCAGGACCCATTACCCCGATAGCGACTTGTTGAAACAAGCTGTCGCCACCATCGTGCCCATAGCGGCGCCCTGCGGCTATGGGTCCTGGCCTTCGCCAGGACGACGGCGGGGCAAGTGGACGCATGTCGGCTACCTCACACCAGCCGCAGCACCGCCGCTCCCAGCGCCCCGGCCCACAGCGCAATGGCCGCGATACCCTGAATGAAAAATCCCGGGCCGCGTTTTGCTGCGGCCTTCGAATAGCCGATGAAGTAGACGATGCGGCCGACGATCCAGAGCGCGCCGATCGCCGCCGCGCCGGAATCGCTGATGTAGATCGCGAACAGCCAGAGCGACGGCAGGAAGATCGGCATCCATTCCAGCGTGTTCATCTGGATCCGGAACGCGCGCTCGAAATCCGGATGGCCCGCCATCGCCGGCGCCTTGACGCCGGTTTTGGTGCGCGAGCGCGACACGTTGATGGTGATGAAGAAGTAGAACAGGATCGTCAGCAGCGTGACGAGGGCAGTGAGGTGATACATAACGGATTCCTTGGAGGACGCTGCGCTTCAATACCCGGTCAGCTCGAGATAGCCAACGCCGTCATGCGTGCCGGTAAAGCTGATCGGCCCTTCCCAATAGGAAAAACCGGTCCCCATCCACGCCTTTGGATTGAGCGGCTTGCACTGGATCGAGAACGACCGCGAGGGGATCGCGATCTGCCACTCCACCGGCAGCTTGCGCCCGGCCACCTCAGCCGTCGCTTTCGGAATCATCCGGATATCGGCACCCACGATCATCTGCGTGTCGCCTGTGGCGCTGATCCAGTTGCCGAATGGATAGTCCATGCCGTCCTTCTGCCGCAGCCGGTATAGCATCAGCTTGTCGCCGGACGCGAGATGCAGCGACAGCCAGTCCCAGCCGGTCTGGTCGGTGTCGAGCGGCTGGCTGCTCCATTCGCGGTCCATCCAGGCCTGGCCGGAAACATCGACCGGCCTATCATCGATGGTGAGCGTGCCGCGGGCGCGATAGAACGGCTGGCTGTAATAGTAGGAGGCCTGTCCGCGCTCCGACTTGCGGCTGTAGCCGCGATCGCCCTGCAGCACCACGGGACGATCGGCCTCGAGCGTCAGCGCGTAACTGAAGTCGGCGCCCGAGGCCTTCAGCGTCAGCGGCGCCAAAGCGCGATCTTCGGTGCGCTCGGATCCGTTCATCGCCCAATCGTCGATCCAGGCTGAGAACGGTTTCGCCGTGACGCCGGCCTGTCCCACGCCGCCGCGTGAAAACAGCTCGCTGAAGCGGTGGGTGTCGGCCCGCGTCACCGCCGCATGCGCCATCCACACCTGCTGGTTGGCCCAGCCCTCGCCCTGCGGTCCCGGCTGCGTCGCCTGGCGAAACAGCGTCCATTGCAGGCCGCAAGCCGCGCCGCTGCTGTCGACGAGATTCGCCGTGAGATACCACCACTCGATGCGAAACTCCGGATGCGGGCCGTGATCGGCGGGGAAGGAGAACGTCTTTCCCGGCTCGACCTTCGCAAAGCCGTCGGCGGTTTCACCGAGGCCGGCATAGCCTTGCGCATGTGTCCGTCGCGCGAGAGCGAGGGCGGCAATGCCGCCGGCGAAGGTGCGCCGCGAGATCCTGTCAGCGTTCATTGGCAAACACCTTGACGAGGCTCGCCGGCTGCATCCGCGCCAGCCGTATCATTGGCAGCAGCGCGGCAAGCAACGAGGCGAACAGCGCGACCGCGACCAGCTCGACCAATTGCAACGGAAACACATGGAACGGCAGCCGCCAGCCGAACGCTTTTACATTGACGATCGCGATCAGGCACCACGCCACCAGCAGCCCGAGCGGCACGGCCAGGAGTGACGTGAACAGCGCGACCGACAGCGTCTTGGTCAGTTCGATCGCGGCAAGGCGGGGCCGCGTGATGCCGATTGCCCAGAGCGGCGCAAGCTGCGGCAGGCGCGAATTCGCCAGCGTGAGAAGGCTGGTCAGCAGCGCGATCCCGGCGACGCCGAGCGTGAACGCGTTCAGCGCCGACGTCACCGCGAAGGTGCGGTTGAAGATCCGGATCGATTCCGCCTTCACCGTCGCCTGATCGGCGACGCTGCGATCGTCGAGCGCAAACTGCTTCTGCAGCGCGGCGATCAGGCCGGGGATATTCTCCTTCGCGACGATGAGACCAATGCGCGTCTGCGGCGTCTGCGGAAACTGCCGGATCAGCGCCGCGACATTCACCGCGAGCTGTCCCTTGGGGTTGCCGTAGTCGGCATAGATGCCGACGATGTCGAGCTCCCAGGTCCCGCCCGGCGCCGGGACGTCAACGACGTCACCGACGCGGACGTTGAGGCGGCGGCTCAGCTGCTCGCTGATGAAGGCGGCGTTGCCAGGTATGAGCCGGGTCCAGGCGCGCGGCGCGGCTTCGAGCATCGGCCAGCGCTCGCGATAGAGTGCATGATCGGGCAGGCCAAGCAGTTCCACCGGCTGCCCCTGCACCTGCGCCTCGGCGCGTCCGCCCGAGAGAATGGCCTGGACATCGCTGCGCTCCTTCAGCCAATTGCGGATCGCGACGCCTTTCGCATTGTCGGAGGCGCTGATGTAGACGTCGGCTGCGAGCCGCCCGTCGAGCCAGCCGACAAAAGTGCGGCTGAACGTTTCCACCATGGTGGATACCCCGACATTGACGGCGAGCGCGAGCAGCAGCGCCATCAGCGCCAGCGACAATCCCGAGAGCTGCTGCCGGCTATCCGCCCAGAACCACAGGGCGAGCGGCTGTCGCGCGAAACGCTGCCCGGTCCGCAGGATGATGTCGAGGAAGGCCGGCAGGATCAACGCGGCGCCCAGCATCAGCGCTGCCAGCACGCCAAAGCCCGCGATCAACGATTGCCCGTACTGGAGCAGCAACAGCGCGACCGCGAACACGGCGCAGGCAGCCCCGCTTTGCAGGATCAGCCAACGGCGCTGCCGCTGTTGCCAGGCGCGCGGCTGCGCGGTCGCCAGCACCGGCATCCTGACAGCCTTGATCAGGCTGGTCGCCGCGGCCACCAGCGCGCCGGCAATGCTGATGCCGATCCCGGCGAGCCACCATTCGGGTCGCAAGCTGAGCTGCCCCGGGATTTGCGCGCCATAGAGTCCCCGCAGGGACGCCGCGACGTCGGGCAAGAGCGCAGCCGCAATGAAATAGCCGCAGGCAAGCCCGATCAGGCCTGCGACCAGCGACAACGCCACGAGTTCGACCACCAGCACGGTGTTGACCAGTCGCGCCGAGGCACCGCAGGCCCGCAGCGTGCGCAGCATCGGCAGCCGCTGCTCGAAGGCGAGACCGACGGCAGAATTGACGATGAAAAGACCGACGAAGAACGACAGCAGGCCAAACGCAGTGAGATTGAGGTGAAAGCTGTCGGTGAGGCGCTCCAGCTCGGTCTCCGCATTGGGCTCGACCCGCTGCAAGCGGTCGCCGACGACGCTCGCCAATGGCGCGGGCTTGCCCCTGGGCTTGCCGATCAGAAGTCGCGAGATTTGCTCCGGCTTGTTCAGCAGCCGCTGCGCCACGCCGATATCGACCACCAGCACGTCGGGCACAAGCTGCGGCAGCACGCGCAGTGGCGGCAGTTTTGCGCCGCTGCTGATCGCTGGTGCCGCGCCCTCCTGCTCCTGCAAATCGTTCAGCGTCTCCCGTGCCACCAGCGTCTGGCCCGGCGGCGCGATGAAGTTGCTCAGATCGGCGGCGCCTACGCGCGGTGCATTGCCGACATCGACCGGCAGCGTCACCGGCTCGATGCCGAGCAGCCGGACCGAGCGCCCGTTGACCTGGATGCGTCCCTCCAGCATCGGCGAGACCGGCCAGCCGGCGCGACGGAGCTTGACGAACAGCTCCTGCGGAAAGGTCGCGGCATCAGGCGCGACCAGCATCGGCGTGCGCGCGCCGCCGAAGGTTGCCGCGGCGCGGTCATAGGCGTTGCGGGCCTGCTGGTTGATCGCCTGCACGCCGCTCCACAGCGCGGTCGCCGCGATCAGCCCGATCAGGAGCGTCGCGAACTGCATCTTGTGGCGCCGCCAATGGCTGAGCAGCACGGCGAGGACCCAGAGCGCGCGCCTCATGCGATCCGCCCGGCATGCAGATTGACGTGGCGATCGAGTGCCGCGGCCAGATGCAGGCTGTGCGTCACCATCAGAAAGCCGCAGCCGGTGCGCGTGACGAGGTCGCGCGTCAGGGCCAGCACGTCCTCGGCGGTGGCCTCGTCGAGATTGCCGGTCGGCTCGTCCGCCAGCAGCAACGACGGCTTCGTCGCCAGGGCCCGGCCGATCGCGACCCGTTGCTGCTGTCCGCCCGATAATTGTTCTGGATAACGCTTGAGCAGGCCGCCAAGCCCGAGACGCTCGATCAGCTCCTTATACCAAGCTGCATCGTACCGGCCGGCGATCCGCGCCTGAAACACCAGATTATCCCCGACCGACAGGCTCGGGATCAGATTGTACTGTTGAAACACCAGGCCGATCCGGTCGCGGCGCAGGCCCGCGCGTCCCGCATCGGACAATTTGGTGACCTCGGTGTCTTCCAGTTGGATCGTGCCGCCATCGGCGGCATCGAGCCCTGCGATCAGGTGCAGCAGCGTGCTCTTGCCGCTGCCGGATTCGCCGGTCAGTGCGACGCGTTCGCCGGCCTTGAGGTCGAGATCGACGCCGCGCAGCACATGGACCGGCTCACCGGCCGAAGAGAACGTCTTGGAGAGGTTTCGGATGCTCAGCACGATGAATGGCGCCGGACGGAATTACTGGAATTGCTGCGTAGCACACCTGCTGCGGAAATGCCGGGTTGCGTTGGTCTTGAAGCCGTTGTTAGCTCCTAAGAGGACTACATCAAAAAAGTGCCAAAAACGGACGACGGGGAGAATGATGAGCGCTCAGGGAACGCCCGAGGTGGCGGGCAAGACGACTGGAACGCCTAAGGGCGCCTGGACCGTTACATTTCTGCTGTTTCTTTTCATGCTGGTGAACTTCGCCGACAAGATCGTCGTCGGTCTCGCCGGCGTGCCGATCATGACTGAGCTGAAGCTCGAGCCCGAGCAGTTCGGTCTGCTCGGCTCGTCGTTCTTCTTCCTGTTCTCGATCTCTGCGATCGTGGTCGGCTTCATCGTCAACAAGGTGCCAACGCGCTGGGTGCTGCTCGCGCTCGCGGTGGTCTGGGCGCTCGCGCAGTTTCCGATGGTCGGCACCGTCTCCTTCACCACGCTCCTGATCTGCCGCATCGTGCTCGGCGCCGGCGAAGGCCCGGCCTTCTCGGTCGCTGCGCATGCGATCTACAAATGGTTTCCCGACGAGAAGCGGACGCTGCCGACCGCGATCCTGTCGCAGGGCTCGGCCTTCGGCGTCATCCTCGCTGTGCCGGCGCTGAACTGGATCATCGTCAATCATTCCTGGCACTATGCGTTCGGCGCGCTCGGCGTCGTCGGCCTGATCTGGGTTTGCGCCTGGCTCGCATTCGGCAAGGAAGGCCCGCTGGAGGACACACAGGCTCAGGCTGCGGCCGAGACGAAGATTCCCTACCTTCAGCTGCTCACCTCGCGCACCTTCCTCGGCTGCGTCGCGGCGACCTTCGGTGCTTACTGGGCGCTGTCGCTCGGGCTGACCTGGTTCACGCCGTTCATCATCAAGGGCCTCGGCTTCTCGCAGAGCCAGGCCGGCTGGATCTCGACCCTGCCCTGGGTGTTCGGCGCCACCATTGTGATCCTGACCGGCTGGATCTCGCAACTGATGATGGCCCGCGGCTCGACCACCCGCGTCGCACGCGGCGTGCTCGGCTCCGTGCCGCTGGTCATCGGTGGCCTGATCCTGGCCGCGATGCCGCATGTCCAGGGCGCGGGCTTTCAGCTCACCTTGCTTGTGGTTGGAACGGGCTTGTGCGGAGCGATCTACGTGGTCTGCCCGCCGATGCTCGGCGAGTTCACGCCGACGTCGCAGCGCGGCGCGATCCTCGCGATCTACGGCGCGCTCTATACGCTCTCGGGCATCATCGCGCCCGCCGTGATGGGCACCGTGATCCAGCGCGCCGGCAGCATGCTGGACGGCTACATGACCGGCTTCACCATCAACGCCGCGATCATGGTCGGCTCCGGTGTGCTCGGGCTGCTCCTGCTCTGGCCGAACACGGAAAAGGCCAGGCTGACCGGCACCGCCGCGCCGCAGGCCAGCGCGCTGAAGGGCGCGGTATCGCCGACGTAAGGGGCCACTTCAGTCAACCCAATCACAACGTCATCCCCGCCCCTGTGCGCAATTGCGCGCAAGGCCGGGGCGACAATTGAGCTTGTTGCTCAAGCAGCGATTGGCCGCTTCCGCTCCGTGAACGGCGACAGCACCACGGTCGCGACCATGAAGATCACCGACGCCCCGAACACCCAATGCGGCGCGCTCTGGTCCATGATCCAGCCGAACAGCAGCGGGCTGACGATACCGCCCAGATTGAAGCCGGTGGAGACGATGCCGAAGGCGCGCCCCGCAGCACCGGGAGGGGCGGCATTGCGCACCAGCATGTCGCGCGAGGGCGCGATCACGCCGGAGAGGAAACCCGCTGCCGCCATCGTGGCGGTCAGCGCCCAGCCCGGCAGCGTGACCAGCGCGATCAGCAGCACGATCGCCGCGTTCGCGGCAAAGCAGGCGGCGGCGACATAGCCGTGGCGCTCGGTATGGTCGGCGAGAAAGCCGCCCGCGAGCACGCCGGCGGCGCTTGCACCGAGGAACGCGGTGAGCGCGACATTGGCCGCGGAATAGGTCACGCCATAGCCACTCATCAGCGCCACCACGCCGAAATTGTTGATGCCGGCGACCGACAGGCTGAGCAGCATGAACAGCGCCGTCAGCGTGATCAGCGCCGGCGTGATCACGGCTTGTTTTGGTGCGTTCTCGGTGCCCGGCTTCGTCTTGTGCGCGCCGGCATCGGGAATGTTCATCGTCACCAGCAACAGCGCGACCAGAACACTGATCGCGCCGGATGCGATCAGCGCACCGGCACCGCTAGATACGGTGACCATCGCGGCGACGATCGCCGGCGCCACCGCGCCGCCAAAATAGCCGGCAAAGGTATGGATCGAGAAAGCGCGGCCCATCCGCGCTTCGTCCATGTGCTCGGCGAGGATGGCGTAATCGGCGGGATGGTAGACGCTGTTGGCGAGCCCGAGCAGCACGGCGCAGGCGATCAGCGAGGCATAGCTGAGGTGCAGGCCGAGCAGGATCAGCGCGAGGCCGCCAAGCGTGAGGCCGCCCAGCAGGATTCTTCGCGCACCAAAATGGTCGACGAGATAGCCGGTCGGCGCCTGCGTCAGCCCCGAGACCACGGCCGACACGGTCAGTGCAAAGCCGAGCTCGACATAGCCGACGCCGAGTTGATTCTTGAGGAACGGAAACAGCATCGGCAGGACCAGCAGATGGAAATGGCTGACCCAATGCGCGATCGAGATTCCCGTCAGCGTGCGTAGCGCGCTGTCCGCCTTGCCTTGTTGCGGTGCGGCGAGAACGTCGACCATTGCAGTTCCGTTTCACGTCCCTTGGAGACGCGCAAACTATCGGGCAGAGCGGTTATTTGTCCATGAACGCAGGCGCATGGCAGTAGCGCGGGCGGGAGATTCCCCGCCGTCGTCCTGGCGAAAGCCAGGACCCATTACCCCAGGAAGCAGTTTGGCGAAAACTCGTGGTCCGGTACTGCGACCATCCACGATCGAGAGATCACGCGGTATGGGTCCTGGCTTTCGCCAGGACGACAGTTGAGAGCGAGGCAAGAGCCGAGCCCTCAAAACGGCTCGTCATCCGGCCCGTAGCGGTCTCGCTTTGGTGTCGCGATGTCGCCGTCTTCGTAATCATCGTCTTCGGTGTCGCGCGGAGGCGGAGGCTTCTTCGCCTTGTCTTTTGCTGGCGTGTCGTCCGCAATTTTGGGCGGCGCGCTCGGCTTGCCGATCTTGGCCATGGCTGGTCCCGGATGGTGATGCTGCGGCCGATCCTATCCGGAAGATATGTGCGGTTCCTGACTTATCTCAAGTCGTCAGTGCACCACCGGCCCGCCGGCCTTCTTCCAGGCGTCGATGCCGCCGGCGATGTGGGCGGTGTTGGTGAGCCCCGCCTCCTTGGCGGCGGCGACAGCCATCGCCGAGCGTTCGCCGAAGGCGCAGAAGAACACGACGCGGCGGCCGGTGGCGGCCGCGACCTCGCGCAGCATGCCGCCGGGCTTGAGGCTGTCTTCAACGGATGGATAGGGCGTATGCAGCGCGCCTTCGAGCATGCCGTGCTTCATCCGCTCATTGGTCTCGCGCAAATCGACCAGCAGGATATCGGGGCGGCCGAGGCTGCGGATCGCCTCGACGGCACGGAGCGCGCGGCCCTCTTTCTCCAGCTCCTCCTGGTGCAGGCCGACATGCATGTTGGCGGGCACCGCGACGTCCATCATCTTCGGGTTGGGCAGCTTCAGATTGGCCATCAGCTCGATATAGTCGTCGACCGAGCGAACCTGGAGCCGCGGATTGTAGCGCTTCTCCTCGCCGATGGTGGAGACGGTGTCGCCCTTGTAGTCATGCGCCGGGAACACCATGGTCTCGTCGGGCAGCTTCAGCAGCCGATTGAAAATAGACTCATACTGCGCGCGCGAAGAACCGTTCTGGAAATCGGTGCGGCCGGTGCCGCGGATCAGCAGCGTGTCGCCGGTGAAGACGCGGTCGCCCATCAAGTAGGAATAGGAATCGTCGGTGTGGCCGGGCGTGTACATCACCTCGAGCGCCAGGCCCTCGATCGTCACCTTGTCGCCGTCGGCAACCCGCATCGCCACCACGTCGGCCTTGGTCTGGTCCCCCATCACGGTCATGCAATGGGTGCGGTCGCGTAGCTCGCCGAGGCCGGTGACATGATCGGCATGGAGATGGGTGTCCACGGCCTTGACCAGCTTGAGATCGAGCTCGCGCAGCAGCTGGCAGTAGCGGTCGACCTTCTCCAGGACGGGATCGAGGATCAGCGCCTCGCCGCCGGGGCGGCTCGCCAGGAGATAGCTGTAGGTACCCGAAACACTGTCGAAGAGCTGACGGAAGATCATGGCAAGACCCGGCGTGAATTACCCGGAGATTCTACTACATTTCGGGCTCACAAGAGAAGCAATTCACTGTGCAAGCAAGAAAATTTGGAAGATTTTTATTCCTGTGACCGGCGAGTGGGCGTCACCTGGCCACCGCTGTCATTCCCCGCGACCCGGCTACGCCAAGGCTTCGCCGAGGTTGAGGTCCAGGGCGCCGAAGCTTTAGCGAAGGCGGCAGGCGGGGAATCCAGTACGCCGCGCCCCCTTCCGTACCCCTCGCCGTCTCGGAGTACTGGATCGCCCGCCTTCGCGGGCGATGACACCGACTGTGCCGCGACGCTTTGCCCCGACAAAAGGCTCAGGGCCGCACCAATGTGTACCCGCTCTCGCTGAGAAACAGGATCTGCCCGACCCCGACCTGCACCGGGGTGGCGCCGGAGATGAACTCCGGCCGCTTGCCCGTCTCCCGCTCGATCGTGTCGACGGTGTTGAGACAGATGTCGAAGCGGACGCCTTGCGCGATCAGGCTCTCGACCTGCTTGCGGCGCTCGCTGCCTGATAACAGGAGATCGATGCCGGGACCAAAGGCCACCACCTCGATTGCGACCTTGTCGGGGTCGTAGGCCTTCAGCAAATTGTTGGCGACGCTGAGCACCAGAGCTTGCTTCCTGACATCGCCATCAGAGAGCTGCAGCACGATCTTGTGCTCGGCGAACGGCTTGTCCTGGAGCGGCACCTGTTGCGCAAAAGCCGGCGGCATCACCGCCGCCCAGGCGAGCAGCGCCAGCAGCATCGCTGCGACCGCATCATCCCTGTCCTGCAATGCCCGGATTACCCTCGACGCCCTTTAGCGTGACGCCGGAGCCGAGCCGCTCCTGAAACATCCGGCCGGACCGCAGATATTTCGCCACCACATCCCACACCGGCGCGCCTTGCTGGCCGTTGACCGAGGCCCAGCCCGCGACCTTGTAGCGGTGGCTGGCACTGAGCGCCTTGCCGCCATTGAGCTTCAGCTCCGAGATGCGGCCGCCGATCGCCGCCGTCGGCATGCAGGTGTAGCTGAGCCCGCCGGCGCGCACCATGTCGCCGCCCTGCTGGTAATAGGGATCGGTATTGAAGAGGTTGTCGCAGACGTCTTCCAGCACGTCCTTGATCTGGGCCCCGGTCATCTCCTGCACATAGGTCTCGGGATAGCTGATCGCGGTTTCCGCGAGCAAATCCTCCATCGTCAGCGCCTGGCCGGACAGCCCGGTGACGCCCCAGCGGAAGCCCGGCGACAGC
This sequence comes from Bradyrhizobium sp. JR4.1, assembly GCF_040548605.1. Taxonomy (NCBI): domain Bacteria; kingdom Pseudomonadati; phylum Pseudomonadota; class Alphaproteobacteria; order Hyphomicrobiales; family Nitrobacteraceae; genus Bradyrhizobium; species Bradyrhizobium sp. JR4.1. The sequence continues at coordinate 644,750 of NZ_JBEPRY010000001.1, read as the reverse complement.
GCGATCTCGGCGTTGAGCTCGGTGCGCAGCGCGCTGCAGATCAGCTCGTCGACAGGGCCGGCGAAATTGTCGCGGCGATACAGCAGGCGATCGGGCGTCGCGATCTTTTCCGACCAGTCGTTAGCGAAGGGCGCCCGCAACCGGCCGATCAGTTCGGCCATCCCAGGATCGGGTTTCAACAGCTCGGAATAAACCGGCAGCAGATGATATTTGACGTCGCCGACCTTGCCTTTTTCGAGCGCGAGATCGAGCACGGCAAGAAATTTTCCGTTGGAGCCGGCATTGGTGACGAGCGTCGTGCCGCTGGCATTCTTCACGGCGATGGGCTGCGGGATCGCATCATGGGTATGTCCGCCGAGGATGACGTCGATGCCGGTGACGCGGCTTGCAAGCTTGAGATCGACGTCCATGCCGTTGTGCGACAGCAGAATGACTGCATCGACCTTGTCGGTGCCGCGCAAGCGGTCGACATGCTTCTGGAGTTCCTCCTCGCGGATGCCGAAGGACCAGTCCGGCGTGAACCGTTTGGGATGCGCGATCGGCACGTAAGGGAAGGCTTGGCCGACGATCGCGACGCGATGGCCGCCGAGCTCCTTGATCAGGGAGGGCTTGAACACGCGCCCCGTCGCCTTGTCGAAGGCGGGGGCGTCGTTGAATGCGGCTTCCTCCGTGAGAAAGACGTTCTGCGCCAGAAACTCGCCCTTGAAGCGCGCGAGATTGTCGCGCAGCGCCTGCTCGCCGTAGGTGAATTCCCAATGCCCGGTCATCGCCTCGATGCCGAGCAGGTTTGCGGCCTCGACCATGTCGCGGCCCTGCATGATGTTGGCGAGTCCCGTGCCTTGCCAGAGATCGCCGCCGTCAACGAGCATGGAGTGTTTTTCGCCGGCATCGCCGCGCAAGCGGTCGATCAGCGTCTTCAGATGGGCGAAGCCGCCGAGCTTGCCGAAACGGCCTGCGGACTTCTCGAACTCGAAGCAGCTGAAGGCATAGGCGTCCGCGCTGTCGGGCCTGATGCCGAAACGGTCGAGGAAGGCGCGGCCGACCAGATGCGGCGGCCGTCCCGCCATCTCGCCGATCCCGATATTGACGCTGGGCTCGCGAAAATAGACCGGATTGAGTTGCGCATGCGTATCGGTGAGGTGAAGGATGCGCGCATTGCCGAACCGTTCGATGTCGTAAATGCTCGCGGCCTCAGCACCGCGCGCAAGCCGTGGCAGGCTAAGCGATGCGGCAGCAAGGCCTGCATTCTTCAGGAAATCGCGGCGGCGGATCGCCATCCAGAAATTCTCCGCGCCCTCTCATGGCCGCAAGGCTGTTGCACAAGCGAACAGTCTAGCGGATTTCCATCGCCTTCCAGGCTTCTTTTTCGGAAATCGCCTGGAAGATCGACGCTTTCGCCAGCGCCTCGGCCTCCCTGGCTGCGGCCACGGCGCGGTCGTAATCGCCGCCATCGGCCGCCTTCTTCGCGGCGGCCAGCGTCGAGACGGTCACGGTCCACTGGTTGCGCATGCCGGCGGCCTCCTTGGAGGAGGCCTCGGCGGCGGCATAGGCCGCCTTGTAATCCGCCTCGTTTGCCGCACGCGCCGCCGGCGCGAGGCTCAGAGCGAGCGGCAAGGCAAGCACCACGGCGAGAGCAAGCGACCGCTTCATGGCCGCGCTCCCGGTCCCGATATCGGCAGGCCGTTGGCGACGTAGGACAGGAAATATTCGACGTCGCGATATTCATCCGCCTGCGGCTCCAGCGGAACCGCGCGGGTCTGGCTGTTACAGGTGACGAAGCGGCGACTGGTCGTGCCCATGCCGCTCCATTCGGAGCGGTAGATCGGCATCGCGTTCAGAATGCCGAGCGCCGGCGCCAGGATCTCGGCGCGGATGCGCTCGCCCGGGCTCTGCACATGGCAGCTCGCGCAGGAGAAATTCAATTGGCCGCGGCGGGTGTAGAAATAGCGCTTGCCGTTCTCGAAGGCCGCGAGCGCGCGAGGATCGTCGGGGATCCTGATGTCCATCGGCTTGCCGCGCGAGGTGAAGGCCATGTAGGCGGTGAGCGAGGCCATCTCGTCCTTGACGTAGGAATAGGGCGCCTCGCCATTGGCCTCGCGGCAGCGGTTGAGCGCCAGCTCCAGCGTGACGACCTTGCCTTCCTTCTCGTCGAAATAAGGATAGTTCTGGCGGATGCCGATGCCGCCGTTCGGGAAGCAGTCGGCATAGGTCTTGCCGTTCTTGAACGGGGTGGCGAACATTTCCTTGCCGGCGTCGAGCGCGAACTCGTAGGGCGGGAATTCCTCCTTCTCCTGCCACTGCCGCTTCATATCCTCGTTCATGGAATAAGGACCGTTGACGAAATCTTCGTGCTTCACGGTCGGAAACTTCTGGAAGAAGAAGTTCTGGAACGCCTTGGCATCGGCGACGGGATCGACCTTGTCGGCCGCCACCACGCGCGGAGAGGTGAGGGCCAACGCGACGAGCGCGGCGCTCAACGAACCAAGCAGGATGGAGGTGCGGGCCTTCATCACGAAATCTTCGCGGTGGTCGTGTCCGACGCACCCTTGTTATCCGTCCAGGAGACCTTGAGATCGTCGCCCTTCTTGGCCCCCTTGAAGCTGAACTTGACATAGGGGTCCTTCGAGACCGCGGTGCCCCAATCGGCAACGAAGACGTCCTTGCCGTTACATTCGAATTTCAGCTGCTGGATGTAATGCGCCGGGATCAGCTCGCCCTTGGCGTCCTTGACGAAGCCGGTATCCATGGGGTGCTGAATCAGCGCCTGCACCTCGGTGATGTCGCCGTTGGCGGTGGCGCGGACGCGAATGCTGGATGCCATCTCGATCTTCCTCGCTTAGCCGCCGCAGCCGCCGACGGTGACCTTGACCTCTTTGGTCGCGCTGTAGAGCTTGCCGTCGGCCTCCACGATCGCAACGACGTTGGTGGTCTTGGCCATCTTCAGCCGGTTGGCGACAGCAGGGATCGTGCCTTCGGGAATCCTGTAGGACGCGGCCAGCGCGCTGGGATTCTCGGCCACGAAGAACGAGATCGAGGTGACCTTGTCGAGCGTCGTCGCCACCGAGATTGGCACCACGCCGCCGTTCTCGGCGATCTCGGGGGCGTCCAGCTTGACCTTGTCGGACGGCTCGGCGGTTTTGCCGTACAGCGCCTTGATGGCGTCCGCCTCGCTCTTCTGCTTGAAGGCCTCTTCGGGATATTTGTCGTTGGCCGCAGCGCGCGCGGGCGCGGCGCCGAACGGCAGATTGCCGAGGCCGAGCAGCGCGACCGAGGCTGCGCCCTGAAGGATCAGGCGCCGCGTCGCGCTTGGGCCGGTGAGTGTGGTCATCTCGGGTCTCCCAACCAAATCTCGTGGCGTGCCTGAAGTCACAGGGTCTGCAGGAAATCAACGATCGCGCTGATCTCCTGTTCGGTCAAAATCCGGTTCCGGCCGAACGGCGGCATCATGGTCTGCGGATTGCGCTTGGTCTCGTCGAAGATGATCGCGGCCAGCTCGTTGCGATCGGGGTACTTGGCCTTGAGGTCCTTCAGTTCCGGCCCGATCGTTCCCGGCAGGTCGCCACCCTTGATCACGTGGCAGGTCAGGCAATTGCCCTTGCCGCGGTCGAAAGCGAGTTTCTGGCCGTCGGCCACAGCGGACTGCGCCCACGCCGGGCTGGCGAGGCCGGCGGCAATGGCCAGCAAGATGAACAGAACGGGTGTCCGGGAAAAGGCGGTCACGGCGTTATTCCGAGGCGTTATATCGATGGTCTCGATCGCGAAATAGAAGCGTTTCCAAAGCACAAAGGGCACCGCCTGACAATCAAGACTATGCACGCGACAAAATGAAGTTAATATCTTCCCCATTGCAACTAATGAGATTATTTGTTCAGCCGATTTGGCCCGAGAGTTAAGGGCTGTGGCGCGGGCCGGCTGTTTCCCGAGCGTTTGGGCGCTCAACCTGTTTTCATCGCGTTCTCGTTTTTTCAAGGGGACCTCACTTGGCTGAATATGTCGTCGAATTCGGCAGGGATGGCGGTCGGGTCGAGTCGGATGGTCGGCTCGATGCACCGGCATTTCATCGCAATCACGAGCCGCTCTGGGCGGCGCTGGAGAAGCATCTCGCCGGCTGCACCGGCAACGTGGTCGAGCTCGGCAGCGGAACCGGCCAGCACGTGGTCTACTTCGCCCGTCACACGCCTGGCCTGATCTGGTGGCCCAGCGATCTCAACCAGCGCCACCTCAAGAGCATCGAGGCCTGGCGTGTTCATTCAGGCCTGAAAAACATCCGCTCGCCGCTGCGGATCGATCTCACCGATCCGGACTGGTGTCCGGAGATGAAAAGCGGGCAGGCACCGTCGAGTCTTGCCGCATTGTTCTGCGCCAATGTCATCCACATCGCGCCATGGAGCGTCGCCGAGGGCCTGTTCGCCGGCGCCGGCCGCTATTTGCGGGCCGACGGCAAGCTGTTCCTCTACGGCCCGTTCAAGCGCGGCGGCAAGCACATCGCGCTCAGCAACGCCGTGTTCGACACCTCCTTGCGTGAAGGCAATCCCGACTGGGGCGTGCGTGACATCGCCGATGTCGAGGCGCTCGCGCGCGGCGCAGGTCTTCGCCTTGTCGATACCATTGACATGCCAGCGAACAATCTCACGCTGGTGTTTTCGCGCTAAGCCCAGACGGCGCTGCGCTCCCTCCCTCGCCTGCGGGGGAGGGTTGGGGAGAGGGTGTCTCCGCAATGGGGTATCCCCTAGAGGATAGAACCCTCACCCGGCGCTTCGCGCCGACCTCTCCCGCAAGCGGGCGAGGTGCACCGCCTGCTGCGCTCCCACTGATTCAATCAAGAGGTCGTCAGCCCTCGCCGTCCTTCCACCCGATCTTGTCCTTCAAGAACCGAAAGCCAATCACCTCGAACCCGGCGCGCTCCTTGTTGTCCTTGCCGTAGCCGTGGCCGCCCGCTTCAGGCTCGTAGAACCAGGCCTCGTAGCCCATGGCCTGGAGCTTTGCCGCCATCTTGCGCGCATGCCCGGGATGGACACGGTCGTCGCGCCGCGTGGTGGCGATCAGGATCGGCGGATAGGGCTGGCCGGCTTTGACGTTGTGATAGGCGGAGTAGGTCTTCAGCCAGTCCCATTCCTCGGGCTTGTCGGGATCGCCATATTCCGCGATCCAGCTCGCGCCGGCGAGCAGCTTCGTGTAGCGGCGCATGTCGATCAGCGGGATGGTGCAGAACAGCGCGCCGAAACGTTCGGGGTATCGCACCAGCATGTTGGTGATGAGGATGCCGCCGTTGGATCCGCCCTGCGCGGCGATGCGCTTTGCCGTCGTCACGCCGCGGCGGACGAGATCGGCGGCAACGGCGGCGAAATCATCGTGCGACAGCTTCTTGCCGGCGTATCGCCCCGCATCGTGCCAGCGCGTACCGAATTCGCCGCCGCCGCGCAAATTCGCCTGCACCGTGGTGCCGCCGCGCTCCAGCCACAGCTTGCCGAGCGACGAATTGTAGTACGGCTTCACGGCGAGGCCGAAGCCGCCATAGGCGCTCATATAGACCGGTGCATCGCCGGTCTCGCGAGCGGGGCCGGTCTGCACATAGGGAATGCGCTCGCCGTCGATCGAGATCGCCTCGTGCTGGGTGACCACGAGGCCGTCGGCGTTGAATGTTTTCGGCGCCTGCTTCAGCACGATCGGGCTCGCGACGCCGCGCTCGATGAGCAGCAGCGACGGCGGCGTCAGCGGATCCTGCACATTGGCAAGCAGGTCGCCGTTGCTCTCGGAGGGATGGCGATCCAGCGGCCAGATGTCGACCACGCCGATCTGCGGCAGGCCGCCAAGTGATTCGCGGCTCCAGCTTGTGGCGGACGGCGTGCAGATCTCGAATTGCGGCTGGAGCTCGTCGAGGATCGACAGCACCAGCCTGCCCCCGGCCCAGAACAGGCCTTGCAGGGCACGGCGAGGTTCGGGCGCGAACAGCACCGCGAAATCGCGGCTGCCGGCGAGGAAGGCCGGGAGCGAGATGCCGAGCACGGTGTCGGCGGCATAGGTTCTGCCCTCGATCGACCAGGCCTCGCGCAGCTTCATCGCGAACCAGTCGCCATGCGCCTGCAACCAGATGCCGGTCGGCAGATCGAGCTTCGTCGTCGTGCCGTCGGCGTCGCGCAGCCAGAGCGCATGATTGAAGAAGTCGATCTGGTCGACGATCCAGCTGCGCGGGGCCGCAGCGGTGTCGTCGACGATGCCGGAGATCGCCATATGATCGGCCGTGGTCTCGATGATCATTTGCGCCTGATCGACAGGCTGGCCGCGCCGCCACAGGCGAACCGTTCGCGAATATCCCGAGCTCGTCGCCATGCCTTCGCCATGGGCGCTCGACAGCAGCAGCGTGTCGGCATCGAGCCAATCGGCGCCGCCCTTGGCTTCCGGCAGCGCAAATCCGTCCGCCACGAAACTCTTGGTGCCGAGGTCGAATTCCCGCAAGGTGACGGCGTCGCTGCCGCCGCGCGACAGACTCAAAATGGCGCGCGCGCTTCCCGGCTGAGTGGTGATGCCGCTCAGCAGCCAGTCCTCGCCTTCGCGTGCCGCGAGCTGGTCGACGTCCAGCAGGATTTCCCACGCGGGATGCGATTTGCGAAACTCGGCGAGCGAAGTCTTCCGCCACAAGCCGCGCGGGTTGGTGGCGTCCTTCCAGAGATTGTGCAGTTCGTCGCCGCGCCGGCTGACATAGGGAATGTTGTCGGGACGATCGTAGATCGCCGCGAGCATGTCGCGGTCGCGCGCGAAGGCGGTCCCGCCGAACGCGTCGAGCGTCAGGCTGTTCTGCCGCGTGACGAAATCGAGCGCCTGCTTGCCTTCGATCTCCTCCAGCCAGAGCCAGGGATCGTCGTCGGGAGCGCTGAGCGTAGGCCTGTCGTCGACGGACATGAACGAAACTCCGGAAGGTCGCGGCGGATAGGATTTGATCGAGCGCAAGCCGTCAAGTGCGCGGCCCATTATCATCGGCCCGATTGCGTCAGAGGCATGGCCTGCGCCCGTTTGCGCCGGTTGCCCGCCCTCTCGCGTCCCGCCATAGTGACGGGAATCAAGCGAGCCTTTGAAAGCCTTTGAAGCCCCTCGAAAGCCCGTTGGGGCGGAAATGCCGATGCTGGATGTGACTGCAGCCAATGAGATCGCCGCCGACGCCCGCGTGCGTGCCAATGTGGTGCGCCTTGCCGCCGCGCAGGCGCTGACCGGCGCCAACTCGGCGGTGATCTTCGCAACCGGCGCGATCGTCGGCGCGACGCTCGCGCCCGACGTCTCGTTCGCAACCGTGCCGATCTCGATGTATGTGCTCGGCCTCGCCGCCGGCACGCTGCCGACCGGCGCGATCTCGCGCCGCTTCGGCCGCCGCGTCGCTTTCATCGTCGGCACCGGTGTGGGCGCGCTGACCGGTCTGCTCGGCTGCTTCGCGATCCTGCACGCTTCGTTTCCGTTGTTCTGTCTGGCGACTTTTCTCGGCGGCCTCTACGGCGCGGTGGCGCAGTCCTACCGCTTCGCTGCCGCCGACGGCGCCAGCGCGGCGTACCGGCCCAAGGCGGTGTCCTGGGTGATGGCGGGCGGCGTGTTCGCCGGCGTGCTCGGTCCACAGCTCGTGCAATGGACCATGGATGTCTGGCAGCCCTATCTGTTCGCCTTCAGCTTCCTGGTCCAGGCGGCTGTCGCGCTCATCGCGATGGGCATCGTCGCCGGGGTCGACATGCCGAAGCCGGCACCGGCCGATCTTCACGGCGGGCGGCCGCTGCTCGAGATCGTGACCCAGCCGCGCTTCATCGCGGCGGCGCTGTGCGGCGTCATCTCCTACCCCATGATGAATCTGGTGATGACCTCGGCGCCGCTCGCCATGAAGCTGTGCGGCTTGAGCGTTTCCGATTCCAATTTCGGCATTCAATGGCACATCGTCGCCATGTACGGGCCGAGCTTCTTCACGGGTGCGCTGATCGCCCGCTTCGGCGCGCGGAAGGTTGTTGCCGCCGGCCTGCTGCTGGAGGCCGGCGCGGCCGGCATCGGCCTGTCCGGCATCACCGCGATGCATTTCTGGGCCACGCTGATCATGCTCGGCATCGGTTGGAATTTCTCCTTCATCGGCGCCTCCGCGCTGGTGCTGGAGACGCACCGGCCGCAGGAGCGCAACAAGGTGCAGGCCTTCAACGATTTCCTGGTGTTCGGCATGATGGCGATCGGTTCGTTCTCGTCCGGCCAGTTGCTCGCCAGTTACGGCTGGTCCGCGGTGAACATGGTGGTGTTCCCGCCGGTGCTGCTCGGGCTCGCCGTGCTCTCGCTGGCGTCCTGGACCCGCCGCCGCAAGGCGCGGCTGGACGCGGCCATGGGCGAGTTTCCGGACGCGATCTGAGATGGCGGGAGGCTGTCAGCAGCGTTGATAGTTCGATCCAGGCCGAAGTGATTTTCGGGGCTTGGGTTGTTACATGATGCTCGTCATGAACAGGCGGGCGTGAAGCAAGGCGCTCGCGGGGGAAACGAAGGACAAGCGCAAATGCTCGATAATCCCCGGCACGACGTATCCATCGACGAATCCTCCCTCCGCTACGAAGGCTGGCGCATCGTTGCGGTCTGCTTCCTGCTCGCGACCTTCGGCTGGGGGCTCGGCTTCTACGGCCAGAGCGTCTATGTCGCCGAGCTCCAGCGCGCGCACGGCTGGTCGGCCTCGCTGATCTCGTCCGGCACGACGTTCTTCTATCTGTTCGGCGCGCTGCTCGTCGTCTTCGTCGGCGAGGCCGTCAACACATACGGCCCGCGCCTCGGCCTGATCGCGGGGACGCTGGCGATGTCCGCCGCGGCGGTCGCGATCGGCGCGGTGCGTGAGCCGTGGCAGCTTTATCTCGCGAACGCCGTGCTCGCCTTCGGCTGGGCCGGCACGAGTCTGGCCATGATCACCAACACGATCAGCCTGTGGTTCGACCACAAGCGCGGCATGGCCATCAGTCTCGCGCTGAACGGCGCAAGCTTCGGCGGCATTGTCGGTGTGCCGTTGCTGGTGACCCTGATCGGTCACGTCGGCTTCGCCAGCGCGATGTTTATCGTGGCCGGCGCCATGCTGGCGTTGCTCGTGCCGGTGATCCTGATTGTCGTCGGCCGCCCGCCCGATCTCCATGGCCGGCGCGCCGCGACGAAAACGAAACCGCAATCGTCGGCGCAGATTCGCAGCCAGGCGTTGCGCGATGTCGGCTTCCTCACGGTGACAATTGCCTTTGCTTTGGTGCTGTTCGCGCAGGTCGGCTTTATCGTCCACCTGATCTCGTTCCTGGATCCCGTGATCGGGCGCGAGCGCGCGGCCGTCGCGGTTGCGGTGCTGACCGCGATGGCGGTGATCGGCCGGGTGCTGTTCTCGCTGGTGATCGACCGCCTCAATCAGCGGCTCGCCTCGGCGCTGTCGTTCCTGAGCCAGGCCGTGGCGCTGTGTGTCGTCATCAATCTGCACAATGACTATTTGCTGATCGCCGCCTGCGCGTTGTTCGGCTTCTCGGTCGGCAATCTCATCACGCTGCCGTCGCTGATCGTGCAGCAGGAATTCGATTCCGCCTCGTTCGGCGTGCTGATCAGCCTCAACACCGCGATCAACCAGGTGACTTATGCATTCGGCCCCGGCGTGGTCGGTTTTCTGCGCGATTTCTCCGGTGGCTATGAGCTGCCGTTCTATTTGTGTATTGCGCTGGAGCTGGTAGCGGCGGCGCTGATCATGGTGCGGGGGAAGCCGCATGCGACGACTGCGTAGAGGCGCGGCGTCGCTTCAACATCCTCCGTCATTGCGAGCGCAGCGAAGCAATACAGACTGCTACTGCGGAAAGATTCTGGATTGCTTCGTCGCTTCGCTCCTCGCAATGACGAGGAGAGAGTTGAGTTTAAGCCTCCCGCTGCTTCAGCAGCCCGTCCACATCCAGCCGCTTCGTAAACATCGACAGCTTGCCATCCGGCCCGAACGGCCATTGCTCCCGCGGCTTGTCCCAATACAGCTCCACACCGTTCTGGTCGGGATCGCGCAAATACAGCGCCTCGCTGACGCCATGGTCGCTCGCCCCGTCGAGCGCAATGCCGGCCGAGAGCACGCGGTGCAGCGCATCCGCCAGCGCGGGCCGCGTGGGGTAGAGGATCGCTGTGTGATAGAGCCCGGTCGTGCCTGGCGGTGGCGGCGAGCCGACCTTGCTCTCCCAGGTGTTGAGCCCGATGTGGTGGTGATAGCCGCCGGCCGAGATGAAGGCCGCGCCGGAGCCCATGCGCTGCATCAGCTCGAAACCGAGCACGCCGCAATAGAAGCCCAGCGCGCGATCGAGATCGGCGACCTTGAGATGGACGTGGCCGATCCTGGTGCCGGCGGCGACGGCTTGGTTCTGCGACATGCGGCTGCTCCGTTGATGGACTCCACATAAGCCCGGGCCCGGAACAGTGCTACTGACCTATCCCGAAACCCATCGTTTCCTTACGCGAAACTATGAGAGCTCCCGCACCTCGCCCTCCGGCAGCTCGAACTCAAACGTGTTCAGCGTCATCGACACCAGCGTGTAATAGCCGCAGAGACCAATCACCTCGACCACGCCGCGCTCGCCGAGCAGCTTCACCGCCTCGGCATAGAGACCCTTCTCGACGCCATGGCCCTCATGCAGCGACTTCGCGACGTCGTAGATCATCTTGCCCTTGGGATCGTCGAAGACAGGCGTGCGGCGGTCGCGGATCGCGTCGATGATGTCAGGGTTCATGCCGCCGGCAAGCGCCAGGCGCTTGTGCGCGTACCATTCGTAATGCGCGGTCCAGTGCCGCGCCGTCACCAGGATCGCGATCTCCGAAAGTTTTGCGGGGAAGATCGTATCGTAACGCAGGACCTCGCCGAGCCGCGTGGCGTGACGGGCCATGTCGGGGCTGTTCAGCCAGGCCATCATCGGGGCCGGCGGCTTGCCGCGCTTGCCGGCAATCGACTCGTCATAGGTCTGCCGCTGGCTCTCGTTCATTTCGCCAGGCGAAAGAAGCTTCAGGCGCATTGTTGTTTCCTCTTTGTTTTCAAGCTCGCCGTGGCCGCGACTATAGCGGATGCGTGACACGGAAGTGGTTGAATTCCGCGGGAGCTTGGCCCAGAGTCGTGCCCAACAAGCCGATTTTGAATGATGGAAACGACCCATGACTGACTCCAGGGCCAGCGAGACTGAGACCGCCGATCTCGAAACATTCCGCAGCGAAACGCGCGCCTGGTTGGAAGCCAATTGCCCGCCGGAGATGCGCAAGCCCGCAACGTCCGACGCCGACGTGTTCTGGGGCGGACGTAACGCAAAATTCTCGTCCGAGCCGCAGCGCATCTGGTTCGAGCGCATGCGCGACAAGGGCTGGACCGTACCCGATTGGCCGAAGGAGTACGGCGGCGGCGGCCTGAGCGCCGCCGAGCACAAGGTGCTGCGTGCGGAGATGGGACGAATCGGCGCGCGCCCGCCGCTGTCGAGTTTTGGCATCTGGATGCTCGGGCCGGCGCTGCTGAAATACGGCAACGACGCGCAGAAGAAAGAGCACCTGCCGAAAATCGCAGGGGGCCTGATCCGCTGGTGCCAGGGCTATTCCGAGCCGAACGCCGGCTCCGATCTTGCCTCGCTGCAGACCCGCGCCGAGAGCGACGGCGACGATTTCGTGATCACTGGGTCGAAGATCTGGACGTCCTATGCCAATTACGCCGACTGGATCTTCTGCCTCGTCCGCACCGATCCCGCCGCGAAGAAGCATGACGGCATCAGCTTCATCCTGTTCGACATGGCCTCGAAGGGCGTCTCGACCAAGCCGATCCTGCTGATCTCCGGCTACTCGCCGTTCTGCGAGACGTTCTTCGACAATGTCCGCGTGCCGAAATCGCATGTGGTCGGCACCGTCAATCGCGGCTGGGACGTCGCGAAATATCTGCTCCAGCATGAGCGCGCGATGATATCAGGCATGGGCGAGCGCGGCGTCGGCCGTCCGCTAGGCCAGATCGCGGCCGATTCCGTCGGCGCCGATGCGCTGGGACGGCTCGACGATTCCATGCTGCGCGGCCGGATCGCCAGCTTCGACGTCGATGAAGCCGCCCTTGCAGCCTGCGCCGAGCGCGCGGTCGATCTCGCCAAGGCGGGGCAGGCGCATCCGGCGTTCTCGTCGGCAATGAAATATTACGGCACCGAGCTCAACAAGCGCCGTTACGAGATCCTGATGTCGGCCGGCGGTGTCGATGCGCTGGAATGGGAGAGCGAGCGCTCCAGGCAAGGCGCCCGTCCGCGCGCCTGGCTGCGCACCAAGGCCAACTCAATCGAGGGCGGCACGACCGAGGTCATGCTCGGCATCGTCGCCAAGCGCATTTTGGATTTGCCGGGGGCCTAGCAAAAGTCCTCATCCTGAGGAGCGGCCGTCAGGCCGCGTCTCGAAGGATGAGTGGGGCCTGCATGGTTCGAGACGGCGCTTTGCGCCTCCTCACCATGAGGTTCAACCACCGAATTCAGTCGAACCGCATTTTGTTGGAGCCCGTCATGGCCCTCGTCCTCACCGAAGAACAATCGATGCTCCGCGACAGCGCGCGCGGGTTGATCAGCGACAAGGCGCCGGTGTCGCATTTGCGGCATCTGCGCGACAGCAAGGACCCCACCGGCTTTTCCAGGGAGTTTTGGCATTCCTTCGCCGAGATGGGCTTTGCCGGCTTGCTGGTGCCGGAAGAGTTCGGCGGCAGCGGCCTCGGCTATGTCGAGGCCGGCGTGGTGATGGAGGAGATCGGCCGCACGCTGATGCCGTCGCCCTTCCTCGCCACCAGCGTGGTCGCGGCCTCGGCGCTGAACCGTGGCGGCAATGCCGCGCAGAAGTCGGAATATCTGCCGAAGATCTCCAACGGCTCCCTGCTGGTGACGCTTGCGGTCGACGAGGGTGCAAAACATCGCCCGCTTCAGACCGGCCTCCAGGCCGTGCGCGCCGGCAATGGTTTCCGGCTGTCCGGCGCCAAGGCGCTGGTGGTCGACGGTCACGTCGCCGACCTTCTCATTGTCGCGGCACGCACCGCCGGCTCGGCCGGCGAACGCGAGGGGCTGACGCTGTTCCTGGTGAGCCCTGCGGCCAAGGGCGTTGCGATCGAGCGCACCATCATGGTCGACGCGCACAATGCGGCGCGGATCGAGCTTGCCAATGTCGAGGTCGACGCCGACAGCGTGCTGGGCGAGATCGACCAGGGCGCCGCACTGCTCGACGGCGTGCTCGATATCGGGCGCGGCGCGGTAGCCTCCGAAATGGTCGGCTTGAGCGAAGAAGTGTTCAACCGCACCGTCGAGTACCTCAAGAGCCGCAAGCAGTTCGGCAAGTTGATCGGCGAATTCCAGGCGCTGCAGCACCGCGCCGCCGAACTCTATGTCGACATCGAGATCACCCGCGCCGCCGTGATGAAGGCGCTGCAAGCGCTCGATACGGACGTCGCCAAGGCGGCGTCAAGCGTCGCAGTGGCAAAAGCCCGCGCCGGCACCACCGCCACGCGCGCGGTGCAGGAAGGCGTGCAGATGCATGGCGGCATGGGCATGACCGACCAGTTCGACATCGGCTTCTTCATGAAGCGCGCGCGCGTGTGCGAGGAATTGTTCGGCGACGCCAATTACCACACCGAGCAGCTGGCGAGGGCGCGGGGGTATTGAGGCGAGACGGGTGTGAGGTCCAGGGCGTCGCCTCACAGGCGGTGTCGTCGCCCGGCTTGACCGGGCGACCCAGTACGCCGCGGCTTCTCGATTGATCGCAACCGTCTCTGGAATACTGGATCGCCCGGTCAAGCCGGGCGACGACAGTTGAGATTGTGGATAGCGCGCCCGCCCCAAGCTCGTCATTGCGAGGAGCACTTGCGACGAAGCAATCCAGACTGTCACCGCGGGGGGATTCTGGATTGCTTCGCTTCGCTCGCAATGACGGCGGATAGAGCTCCCTACCGCACCGGCGGTGCATACTGCACGCCGCCCGCATTCCACAGCTGGTTCATGCCCCGCGGGATCTTCAGCTTCGACTTCTCGCCGATGTTGCGCTCGTACATCTCGCCATAATTGCCGACGTTGCGGATGATTCGGACGACCCAATCCTTGGTGAGGCCGAGCTGCTCGCCGTAATTGCCCTCGGTGCCGACCAGTCGCATCACTTCCGGCTTCTTCGACTTCAGGGCCTCGTCGATGTTCTCCGAGGAGACGCCGAGCTCCTCGGCGTTGATCATCGCGTACAGCGTCCACTTCACGATCATCATCCAGTCGTCGTCGCGCTGGCGCACGACGGGCGCAAGCGGCTCCTTTGAGATCATGTCCGGCAGGATCATGCTGTCGCCGGGCTTCGACAGGTTGATCCGCAGTGCGTAGAGCTGGGAGACGTCGGCGGAGAGCGTGTCGCATTTGCCGGTGTCGTAGGCTTTCACGACGTCGTCCAGCTTGTCGAACTTCACCTCTTCATACTTCATGTTGTTGGCACGGAAGTAATCCGCGACGTTGAGCGCCGTGGTGGTCCCGGTCTGGACGCAGACCTTGCTGCCGGTCAGGTCCAGCGCGGTTTCCTTGTTGCGCGCGCGCGGCAGCATGAAGCCTGCGCCGTCGTAATAGGCGACCGCGGGGAAATAGAGATCGTAGTCGAGCTCGCGCGCCATGCTCCAGGTCGAGTTGCGCGAAAGGATGTCCACTTTCCGGCTCTGCAATTCCTTGAAGCGCTCGTTGGCATCGAGCGCGACGAACTTCGCCTTGCTCGGGTCGTTGAAGATCGCGGAGGCCACCGCGCGGCAGAAATCGACGTCGAAGCCGGTCCAGTTGCCCTTGTCGTCGGGGATCGAGAAGCCCGGCAGCCCCTTGTTGACGCCGCACAGCACTTCGCCGCGGCGAACGGTGCGCTTCAGCGTGCGGGTGTCGTAGAATTCATAGATGATGGCCAGGACGGCGACCAGCACGGCGACTGCGAGCCCGATCAGCAGGCCGCCACGAAAAGTGCGCATCATGTTGCTCTCTCGAAATAATCGGGAAAAGGAATATTCGCCAGGGCGAGGAGATCAGAGTTCGGGCTTCTGCCGGATGACCACCTTGGTGCCGACCGGGACGCGATCGTAGAGATCGGCGACGTCGCGGTTGACGAGCCGGAAGCAGCCCGAGGAGACCTTGGTGCCGATCGTGTCGGGCCGATTGGTGCCGTGGATGCGGTAGACCGTGGTGCCCAGATACATGGCGCGTGCGCCGAGCGGATTGCCGGGGCCGCCGGCCATGAAGCGCGGCAGATAGGGCTGGCGCTGGATCATCTCCGGCGGCGGCGTCCAGTCCGGCCACTCCTTCTTGTTGGTGATGTTCACCAGCCCTTGCCACTGAAAACCATCGCGGCCGACGCCGATGCCGTAGCGGATCGCGCGACCACCGGGCTGCACCAGATAGAGATGCCGTTCGGCGGTCGAGATGATGAGGGTGCCGGGCGCTTCAGTGGTGCGGAAGTAGACGACCTGCTTCTGCCATTCCGGATCGAGCTCATAGGCATCGTCGGCGACCAGGCCCGGCTCGTCGCCGCGGTCGGGCTGCTGGGCGTAGGCATGGGGCGCGGACAGGATCAGGCCGATCGCAGCCACAAACATCCCGGTCAGGCGACGAAAATCCGTCATTTCAAGCTCTCCCCCACTGCCACAGCAAATATCGTTCGGAACCATCTGAACCCAGCGGCAGCTTCATGGCAAGTTGATGGCGCGCCCGGCTGGCATGTCACGAGAATGCTTTGGTTTTTTGACGGACCGCCGGCAATGCCACAAACAGGGGATGGCGCGAAAAGCAGTGAGCTGGGCACGATGTGCTCCCTCCCCCGCCTGCGGGGGAGGGTCGGGGAGAGCGTGTCTCTGCAATGGGGCACTCCCAACGTGGAGAGAACCCTCACCCGTCGCGCGGGACGATGCTTCGCATCGCCCGGACGCGCCGACCTCTCCCGCAGGCGGGAGAGGCTCAGACCGAATTCGCGGCGAGATCAAACTTCGCCAATCGCACTGGATCCCAGCTAGATCTGGTTGTTCTCCGGCGCGATCCCGAGCCGCCGGACGATCTCCGTCCCCACGGCCCGGGCCTCTGGCCTTGACCCGATGCGAGGGCTGCGAAACCGTCGTCCCGACTGCAATCGGACCACGACGATGCAGTGCTCGTCCTCGGAGCGGCCGCGGCGCTCGACCGTGATCGACTTCACGTCGCGCCCCTCGATGTGGTCGGCGCGCAGCGTGCCGTCGCCCCACAGGCGTTCGACGCGGATATCGCCCTGGCGGATGATCCAGAAGGCGCCGGTCACAAGGTTGGCATATCGATAAACGCCGATAGCGGCGATCGCGCCGACCGGCAGCAGCATGATGTCCACCGGCCCGGGCGACAGGCCACGCCAGAGCCTGTAGGCGTAGGGAACGGCGCACAATGCGACGACGATCAGTGCGACGATCCTGATGTCTCTTGCGGAAAACGGCTCGAGGGGATCGCCGAGGCGCATCTCGGGATTGCTGGCATCTAGAGGATTGACCGGAGACTCGACCTCGGGAACGTCGAATTGCGTGGCGATCCGCGCCACCGTCTCGTGCACGTGGGTGACATCGGCGATCGGCGGCGATGTCAGGCGCTCACCGGAGGCCAGCGTGAAGGCGAGCTGGAAGCGGGCTTTCGCCCTCTTGCTGCCGGGAACCTGTAATCCCTTGATGTCGTCCTTGGCGACGATCCGCGTCCGGAGTTTTCCGAACGGGCGCTGCTCCCCGATCAGGATCTCGTCTGGCGTGATGATCCACACCACCGCCGGCGCCAGCATGATGATTCCGACGAACGCTGCTCCCACCAGCAGCGCGACCACGGAGATGATCACCTCCAGGGGGTCGTGCGTGAACAGGCCCGGCGTGAAGCACAGCGCAACGGCAGCCGCAAAGCCGGACATGACCAGCCGCTGCGCGATCGAGGCGCCTTCACGAAGGCGAATGTCAGTGCTGCTGGTGGCGTCGTCCATCGCGGGCGGCTGATTGCGTGGCCCGCGAAACTCCACGGACGGGTCCGTGGAGTCAAGCAACAAGCCCGTCAGGCGAACCCAGCCGCGTGATATCCGGGCCGCATCAGCTGCTGGCGTTCAGCAGCTTTGCCACGGTGCGGTCGATCTCGTCATAGCGGCCCTCGCCCGCGTGCTGGAACACGATCTTGCCGTTCTGGTCGATGATGTACTGCGCCGGCCAATACTGGTTGCTGTAGGCGTTCCAGGTCCTGGAATCATTGTCCTGCGCCACCGGATAGGTGATGCCGTGCCGCTTCAGCGCCGCCTGCACATTGGACGCCGAGCGCTCGAACGGGAATTCCGGCGTGTGCACGCCGACCACGACGAGACCCCGGTCCTTGTACTTGGCGTAGAGCTCGGTGACGTGCGGCAGCGTGTTGACGCAGTTGACGCAGCCATAGGTCCAGAAGTCCACCAGCACGACCTTGCCGCGGAGATCGGCAATGTTCAGCGGTTTCGAGTTGAACCAGTTGTTGATGCCGGTGAAGTCGGGCGCGGTCTGCTGGCTTGCGGCAGCGGTGACGACAGGGACAGCGCGCGCGGCCTCGCCGCAGATGCCGGGGATGACAGCGCCTGTTACGGCGATGCCGATCAGTGCGGCGGAGACGGCGAGCAGTTTGAAAGTCATGGACGAGTCCTCCGGTTGAGATGCGCGATGATCACAGGCCGATCTGGCCGGTGGGATAGAAGCCGGTGAGCCACGCCACGATCAGCGTGTCGTATTGGAAATAGGCGGCGAGCGCGAAGCCGATCACGACGACGCCAAAGCCCTGCTGCAGCCGCGGCGAGATGCGCGCGAGGCTGCGCACCCGCGTCGTCGCGGCCTGCCCGCCATAGGCAATCGCCAGCATCGGGATCGCCGCGCCGATCGCGTAGGCGATCAGCAGCGTGCCGGCCCAGGTCGCGTTCTGAGTCGTCGCGACCAGCGTCAGGATCGAGCCGAGCACCGGGCCGGCGCAGGGCGTCCAGACCAGGCCAAGCGTGGTGCCGAGCACGAGCCCGCCGAGCGCACCCTCGCGCTGCGTGGCGCCGGAATTGCCGAGATCGAGCCAGCCGTTGAGCCGGATCGACAGCCATTCGAACGGCGCCGGCCACAGCATCAACAGGCCGAAGCCGAGCAGCAGGATCGATGCCGCCTCGCGCAGCACGTTCGGATCGAAATTAAACAGCCGCGTGATGGCGCCGAGCAGCAGCGCGGTCGCGGAGAACGACACGACGAAGCCGAGCGCGATCATCGCCGGACGCAGATGCGAGCTGCGGCCGATCGAGGCGCCGAGCAGGATCGGGAGCATCGGCAGCGTGCACGGCGCGGCGATGGTGAGGATGCCGGCAAGGACGGCGAAGAGAAGTTCGAGCATCGGGGCACTCGTGAAGGGGGTCACGAGGATGGTTCGGCGGTGATGGGCGGATTGTTACGAGTGTCACGTGCTCGTGACGGAGGAGGTGCCGGCCAAGGGCGGCGGTGCGTTCCCTCCCCCCTTTGTGGGGGAGGGTTAGGGAGGGGGGTAGCCCAGCAAATGGTCTATCCGTCTGGCATCATGCCGCGCGTACAAGTCGAGAGAGTCCCCGTGTGGGCCCCTCTCCCTGCCCCTCCCCCACAAGGGGGGAGGGAAGGAGAGAGACCGCCCGCCTCACTCAAGCGCACCGCCGCAGCAGTCTGCCCCAAACACAAAACGACCCGGAGGGGGGCATCCCGTCCGGGTCGTTGGAGGTCTTGGGAGGTTTAACGAAACCGTATGTGAGCTTTATAGGAGGGAAGTTTTTCCGCCTGATGTTGTGCTTTGTTTCAATTGTTTCGTCGGCGGTAACACTTCCGTGTCCGGGACAGGGCCAAAACAGATGTCCTATCCCTTTGAAGTCTCTGAACTTCAGGCGGCGAAGCGCTCGACGCCACAGCCCTTAAGCAATTCGGCGAGTTGCTTGCGGGCGTAGAACATCCGGGTCTTCACCGTGCTCTGCGGGATGCCGATGATCTGTCCGACCTCCTCCACCGACTTCTCATGGTAGTAGACCAGAGTGATGATTTCCCGATGCGCGGGTGACAGCTTCTGAACGCAGGCGCGCAGGATGGCGCTGGTGTCGCTGCGGTCGAGCGAGGTCTCCGGCGTGTCGCAACCATCGGCGATCTGGCGCACGTCTTCCTGGTCGATGTCCTCGAAGCGACGCTGGCGCATCGCGGTCAGCGCCTTGAAGCGGGCGATCGAGAGCAGCCAGGTCGAAACCTGCGAGCGGCCCTGGAATTGGCCGGCGGTCCGCCACACGTCCAGAAACACCTGGCTGACGAGGTCTTCCGCCGTGGTGGCGTCGCGCACGATCCGCAGGATGAAGCGGTAGACGCGCACATTGTGCCGGCAATAAAGGATGTGCATGGACGTCCGGTTGCCGTCGGCAATGCTTTCGAGAAGCATGTCGTCCGAGGTCGCCTGAGCGGCAATGATGCTCTGGCTGGCTTGGGCGTTGATGGCGATCACGTTCGGCATTGACTTGGCTCCCCGTAGCGCCGCAACCGAGCGGCGTTTCCTTCGACCAAAGTGTTAATGAGCCAACGTTTCGGGACGTCTGCACGAAAAGGGGAAAATGGTTTCGTGCGCCGCCAAATTGTTTCGTCGGATTAGTCGCGACGAAACATTCGGGGCAAAAAAGCGTGGAATTTCAATGTACGGAAAATACGGGGTGGGGATGAGGCGACAAGCGGAGGCGCCGGGAACGTATTTCGGGCTTTTGCGTTCGCGCTCCCGTGTCGTCCTGGACAAGCGAGCGCTGATCCAGGACCCATTACCCCAGGGAGGAGTTTGACGACGACTGTGGATCACCAGCCGTCTCCCAAATTACCCGTCGGGATAATGGGTCCTGGCTTTCGCCAGGACGACAATGGGGCCGCTACGCCTTCTCGCCCGCCGGCGAGAACAGATAGCCGCCGCCGCGGATGGTGCGGATCACGGCGGGTTTTGCCGGATCGGGCTCGATCTTGCGGCGGATGCGCATGATGCGCAGATCGACGGCGCGGTCGAAGGCTTCGGCGTCGCGCGCGTTGGCCAATTCCAGCAGGCGCTCGCGCGACAGCACGCGCTTCGGATTGGCCGCGAACACTTTCAAGAGCCCGAACTCGGATGCTGTCAGCGGGTGCTCGTTGCCCTCGTCGTCGCGCAAGGCCTGCGCTTCGAGATCGAGCCACTTGGTCCCGAACCGCACCAATTGCTCCTTGTCCGATTTCGCAGCCGCCGTTTCCGCCACCGCTTTCGCCGGCGCGCTCCGGCGCAGCACCGAGCGGATGCGCGCCATCAGCTCACGCAGCTCGCACGGCTTGGCCACGTAATCGTCCGCGCCGAGCTCGAGGCCGACGACGCGGTCGATCGGGCTCGCCGTCGCCGTCAGCATGATCACCGGCACGTTGATGCGGCTCTTGAGGTCGCGGATGATCGAGAGCCCGTCTTCCTCCGGCATGTTGAGGTCGAGCACGACGAGGTCGGGCATGCTGCCGTCGATCGCCGTGCGCAAGGACTTGCCGCCGTCGCACAGCGTCACGGTGAAGCCGTGCATCTTGAGGTAATCGCCGACCATCTCCCGGGCCGGGGCCTCGTCGTCGACGATCATGATGTGCTGGCTTTGGGTCATGGTCCTGAGATCACGGTATTTCGGTCGCGGGGAGGGTGATGGTGAAGGTCGAGCCCTTGCCGGGGCCCTCGCTCTCGGCGGTCACCTCGCCGCCGTGCATGTCGATAATACGCTTGACGATGGACAACCCAAGCCCGGTCGAGCTCTCGCCGGCGGTCGGTTTTGCCGACAGCCGCTGGAACCGGCCGAACAGGCGGCCGAGATCCTCCGGCGACAGGCCGGCGCCCTCGTCGCTGACGCGGACGATGGTGTCGCCGCCCTCATGGCTGACGATGACGCCGATCTTGCCGCCGATCGGCGAGTATTTGATGGCGTTGCTGATCAAATTGTCGATCGCCTCGCGGATGCGGTCGGTGTCGCACATGGTGACGATGTTGACGGGCGCGGTGACGCTGATCGCCTGCTGCTTGTTGACGGCGAGCGGCTGGTTGGCCTCGGCGACCTCCTTGACCAGAGCCGCGACGTCGACGGGCTCGCGGCGGATGGTGATGTCGAAGGCATCGGCCATCGCGTCCGAGATCAGATGATCGACCATCGTGGTCAGGCGCTTGGTGGCATCGCGGATGTGATCGACCTGGGCCACCACGCCGCTTGACGACGCGCCGGTCGAGATCAGCTCCTTCAGCATCTCGGTGCGGCCGAGGATGACGCCGAGCGGGTTCTTCAGATCGTGGGCAACAGTGCCGAGGATCTCGTTCTTGAAGCCGTTGGCGCGCTGCAGCCGCAGCCATTGCGCCGAGAGGCGGCGGTTGGCCTGCATCAGCGCGCGGGTGCGCTGGGCGACGCGGTCTTCCAGCTGGGTGTTGGCGGCCTGGAGCTGCTGGTAGAGGATGACGTTGTCGAAGGCGATCGAGAGCCGGCTGGAGAAGATCTCGACCAGCGAGCGGTCGGTCTCGGACAGCTCGCGCTCGGCCTGCAGCAGCACCACGACCTCGCGTCCGCTTCCGGTGCGCAAATAGATCACGCTGCGGTGGTCGGCGAATTCGTTCTTGCGGCCCTGGAAAGCGGCTTCCACCATTGCGCGCAGATCGGGGTCGAGCGCCTTCGACGAGGTCGTGCCGATGAAGCGGCTGTAGCAGCCGCTGCCGGCGAGCACCGAGAGCTCGGGGTCGATGCCGCCATTGTCGCGCAAGACCAGGATGCCGGCGCAATCGACGTTGAGCAGCGAGGCGAGCTGGGTCAGCACGCCCTCGGCGAGCCGTTGCATCGACTTGAAGTCGTACAGCGTGGAAGCCGCGTCGATGATGATCTCGAGCCCGCGCCGGGTTTGCAGCATGCGCTCGAGCTGCTGGTAGGAGCGCAGCGCCGCGGTCAGCGATGTGAACAGCTTGTCGGCGGTGAGCTCGGTCTTGGCCTTGTAGTCGTTGATGTCGTACTGCACGATCACGCGCCGCTCGGGCGCCTGGCCGGGCTGTCCGGTGCGCAGGATGATGCGCACGGTCTCGTTCTTGAGCTCGTTGCGGATGTACTCGACCAGCTCGAGGCCGGCGACATCAGTCTCCATGATGACGTCGAGCAGCACGGCAGCGATGTCGTTATGCGCGGCCATCAGCTTGCGACCTTCGGCCGCGGAATGGGCGGAGAGGATCTCCAGGCCCTGGCCGTTGAGATTGTAGTCGGACAGCGCAAAGCGCGTGCCGTCATGCACGGCCGGATCGTCGTCGATGACGGCGATCTTCCATTTCCGGGCGTCAACATCCTCCGATGCGGTACCGGTGTCGTCGATCAGGTGGAGGACATCGTCCTGTTCGGCCATTGAGAAGTCCCGTCAGTCTCTGTGCTTTGCCCGCCGCCCCTGGCGACCCGGGGCATGATAATGCGAAATGTGGTGCCTTGTCCCAGCTTGGATTCCAACATCATGCGACCGCCGAGCTGCTGGGTGACGAGGTTATAGACGATATGGAGGCCGAGTCCCGTGCCACCTTCATTGCGCCTGGTGGTAAAGAATGGGTCAAAGGCCTGGCGCTGCACGTCGGAGGTCATGCCGGCCCCGTCATCGGTGAAGATGATCTCGACGTCGTCGGCCCCGCGGGGGCGCGCCGAGATCGTGATCGTGCCGGCGCGGCCGTCGGCAAAGGCGTGGTTGGCGGCGTTGAGGAACAAATTGGTCAGGATCTGGCCGTAGGAGCCGGGATAGCCGTCGAGCAGCAGTCCCTCGGGCATGTCGACATGGAGCGTGATCGGCGACCGCTTCAGCACTGGGCGCAGGCTCGCGATGATCTGGTCGGTGGCTTCGCTGAGTGAGAACTGCCGCCGTTCGGCATGGGAGCGGTCGACCGCGACCTGCTTGAACGACTGGATCAGTTCGCCGGCGCGCTGCAAATTGGCGACGAGCTGCTGCGAGGCGTCGCGTGAGGACTGCACGAATTCTTCCAGCTGCGAGCGGCGCAGGCCGCCTTCGCCCTTGAGCTGGGCCTCGAAGATTTCGGTGCGCCGGGCAAAACTCGACGCAACGGTGAGGCTGATGCCGATCGGATTGTTGACCTCGTGCGCAACGCCGGCGACGAGGCCGCCGAGGGCTGCGAGCCTCTCGGCATCGATCAGATTCTGCTGCGCGGCGTTGAGCTCGAGCAGTGCACTCTCGGCTTTCTCCTTGGACGCGCGCAGCTCGTCCTCGGTCTGGCGTTTCGCGATGGCGTTTTCGCGGAACACTTCCACCGCGCGCGCCATGGCGCCGACTTCGTCGCGCGCGCGCGTGCCCTGCACCTCGCGGCCGAGGTCGCCGAGCGTGATCGCGCGCATCGCCGCCATGATCTGCTGCAGCGGCAGCCGGATCGACAGCGCGATCAGCACGCCGGCGGTGAGAATGATGCCGAGGAAGATCACGGCGATGGAAAGAACGCGACGGGAAATGTCCGCCAGCGTGCGGTCGAACGTCTCCTGCGCCTTCTGCTCGCGCTGGCGCATCTTGGTGGAGAGATCATCGATGGCGCCGATCGCCTCGGCCTGGTTGGCGTCGATGGTGTTGCGCAGCAGCTCGGTGCGGTTCGTGAGCTGCTCGGAGAGCTTTGCAAAGCCTTCGCGCAGCGCGGCGGTCCGGGCCGCGAGTCGTCGCAGCGCCATGCGCTGGAGGTCGTTGTCGGCGAGATCGATCATCACGGGGATGGTCTTCTCGATCGTCTCGGTGTTGCGGCGGGCGTCGTCGGCCGCACCCGATGACAGCGACAGATAGTAGGAATTGGCCGCGACCAGCATCGCGGTGAAGGCCTCGCGCGACTTGCCCAGCGAAGGCCAGATCAGCGCGTCGCGATGGCCGGTGGCGCCTTCGATGATGGAGTAGAGCCCGGCCATGTCTCTGGCCGGTCCCTGCACCTGATCCTCATAGGTCCTGGCGATGGTCGCCTGCACGCCGCGCAGCTCGCCGAAGCCGTTGAGGAAGCGGTCGGTGGTGCGCTCCAGCTCCTCGACCGAGCCCGACAGCATCGGGTCCTTGGCGGCTCGGTTGCTCAGTGTCCCCAGCACCGCCTCGCGTAGCAGCAGGATCTCGGCGAACAAATCGGGGCTCGGCTGGTTGATGTAGCGGTGGATCAGATTGTGCAGCCGTCCCGTCTCGCTTTCGAGCAGCGCCAGGATCCGGTCGGACTCGCGCACCTGGCGCACGTCGTCCCAGGCCGAGCCGAGCACCTGCGAGCCGTTCCAGATCAGCCCGACCAGCACGATGACCACGGCGGAGTTCAGCGCCGCGATGGACAGGATGCGCCAGCGGATCGGCACGGCCCGGAGCATGCCGACCAGCCGCGCGCGCAGCCGCCCCATCGGGCCCGGCGACCTGTCTGCGTGCTCGCTGTGTCCAAGCCCGGGCAAGTGGCCTCACTCCACCTTGCGAATGCGTTCGATCAGCGCGGCCGCGGCCGGATCCTGCCCGGCCTTGGCGTAGATCGCGACCATCGCGTCTTCGAACGGCTTGCGGTCGATATCCCTGACGATGGTGACGTCCGCTGCTTCCGCCTTGCGCTGCGACTGCTCCTCGAGGTCGCGCCATTTCTCGCGCATGAACCGGCTGGAGCGCTGCGCGGCTTCCCTGAAGATGGTCTGGTCGTCGGCCGACAGGCTCTTCCAGGCCTTCAGCGAGATCACCAGCACTTCGGGGCTCATCGTGTGCTCGGTGAGCGCGAGGTAGCCGGCATGCTTGTAATGGTCCGTCGTCACGTAGGAGGGCCAGTTGTTCTCGGCGCCGTCGATCAAATGGTTGGCAAGTCCGGCGAGCACCTGCCCATAGGGCATCTCGACCGGCTCCGCGCCGAGCGCGCGGATCATCTGGCTCATCAACTCCGACTGCTGCACCCGGATCCGCAATCCCTTGAGGTCCGCGACACCCCGCACAGGCCGGACGCCGTTGTAGATCGACCGCGCGCCGGAATCATAGAAGGCGAGGCCAACGAAGCCATATGGCTCGAAGCTGCCGAGGATCTCGCTGCCGATCGGCCCGTCCAGCACCTTCTGCATGTGCTCGATGGACCGGAACAGGAACGGCATCGCCAGCACGTTCATCGCCGGGACGAAATTGCCGATCAGCGCCACATTGGTCCGGTTGAGGTCGATCGCACCGACCCGGGTCTGCTCGATGGTCTCCTTCTCCTCGCCGAGTTGGCGGGAGTGAAACACCTTGACCTCGTGCCGGCCGCCGCTGCGCTCGGCGATCAGGGCGCCCATGTAGCGCAGCGCCTGCACGGTCGGATAATCCTCGGTCTGGGTGTCGGCCGCGCGGAATTCGCGCGCAGCGGCTCCCGTCGCGCAGATGGCGATCAGAAGCGCGACGAAAACCACCCCGGTCCGCGAGCGTTCGGCACGGTTCAACACTGGCACACTCAACCCCTCAGTGGTGGAGTCTATGGCGGGAGGAAAAGGTTCAATGCAATCTAGCAGATGGTCGTGGGAAGGCCATCCCGCCCGGCGCAGCGGCGTGATTGTGCGGCGCGGCCGGGGCTCATTCCCGGTTGAAACCGCAAATGCCGCGCCTTAAGCAGGGACAGCCGCTTTCGTCGTGCGGCATGGAAAGAGCCATCGTGACTTCAGCATCGCGCCTTTTGCAGGTCGTCGCCGCCTTTGCGGTCCTCTCATTGGCCGCGCCGGTGCGTGCCGCGACCGACATCGCGTGGTGGCACGCCATGTCCGGCGAGCTCGGCCGGCAGCTCGAGAAGCTCGCCTCCGACTTCAACGCCTCGCAGCCGGACTATCGCGTGGTGCCGACCTACAAGGGCAATTACACCGAGACGGTGACGGCCGCGATCTTCGCCTTCCGCTCGCGCAGCCAGCCCGCGATCGTCCAGGTCAACGAGGTCGCCACCGCCACCATGACGGCGGCCAAGGGCGCGATCTATCCCGTGTTCAGCCTGATGCGGGACATGAACGAGCCGTTCTCGCTAAATGACTACCTTCCTGCCGTCTCCAGCTACTACACCGATGCGGCCGGCAATCTTTTGTCCTTTCCGTTCAATTCGTCGACGCCGATCCTCTATTACAACAAGACCATGTTCCGCGACGCAGGGCTAGATCCGGAGACGCCGCCGAAGACCTGGCCGGAGCTTGGTGCTGCTGCGAAACGCCTGCGCGATCGCGGCGCGGCGTGCGGCTTCACCACGTCCTGGCCGTCCTGGATCCATGTCGAGAATTTCTCCGCCTTCCACAATCTGCCGCTGGCGACGCGGACCAACGGCTTCGCCGCGCTCGATGCCGAGTTGACCATCAACAATCCGTCTCTGGTGCGTCACGTCTCCGAGCTCAGCGAGTGGCAGAAGACCAAAGTGTTCGACTACAGCGGCCGCGGCCAGTCGGCCGAGCCGCGCTTCCAGAACGGCGAATGCGGCATCTTCATCGGCTCCTCGGCGACGCGCGCCGACATCAAGGCGAATTCGAAGTTCGAGATCGGCTACGGCCTGATGCCGTATTGGCCCGACGTGAAGGGCGCGCCGCAGAACTCGATCATCGGCGGCGCCACACTTTGGGTGCTGCGCGATCGACCGCGCGAGGAATACAAGGGTGTGGCGCGATTCTTCGCTTACCTCTCGCAGCCTGGCGTGCAGGCCGCGTGGCACCAGAACACCGGCTATCTGCCTGTGACCCGCGCCGCCTTCGAGCTGACGCGCGCGCAAGGTTTTTACGAGCGCAATCCCGGCTCGGCGATCTCGTTCGAGGAGATCACGCTGCATCCTCCGACGGAGAATTCGAAAGGCATCCGGCTCGGCTCCTTCGTGCTGATCCGCGGCGCGATCGAGGACGAGCTGGAGCAGGCCTTTGCCGGCCGCAAGAGCGCGCAAGCCGCGCTCGATGCCGCGGTCGAACGCGGCAACAAAATCCTGCGCCAGTTCGAACGCGCCAGCCCGGATCGGTAGCGGGCGCTGAGCGCACGCCTCGTCCTTCGAGACGCCCGCTGGCGCGGTCTCCTCAGGATGAGGCTAAGCGGCTTCGCTGCCCGCCAAAATTGTTGTCGCGCACTCCGTCCTCATCCTGAGGAGCCCGCCAAAGCGGGCGTCTCGAAGGATGGGCCGCGGGGAAACTACTCTTGAAATGCATTAGGTTACGATGTCGATGTTACTCCCCCACTTCGCCGACGCCGAGAGCTTTCGCGCCTTTCGCGCCGACCCTCCGCGATGGCTCTCCGTCGCGCTCGACATCGCCCGCAGCCACGATCTCGATGTCAGCGCGCCGCACGTGTTTACCACCGGCACCAATCTCGTGGTCGGGCTCGGCGATCGCTTGATCCTGAAAATCTTCCCGCCGCTGCTCCGCGCGCAATTCGTCTCCGAGCACGGCTCGCTGACCCAGCTTGCCGGCCGCCTCCATCTGCCGATCCCCGAGATCGTCGCCGAAGGCGAGCGCGACGGCTGGCCTTATCTCGTCGTCACACGCCTTGCCGGCACGCTTGGTTCGGAGGCCTGGCCGCAATTACCTGAAGCGCAGAAGGAACGCGTGCTGCGCCAGATCGGCGAGACCATCGCGTCCGTGCAGCGCGCTCCGCTCGGCCCGCTCGCGCAAATCCAGCCGCGCTGGGAAGACTTCGTGCGCGCCCAGATGCAGGGCTGCAAGGCGCGCCACACGCGTCTCGGTCTTGCGCCGAAATTCCTCGCCGGCCTCGACGATCTCCTGCGTGATGCGGCAAAACTGATTCCGACGGATGCGCCGCCGGTGATCCTGATCGGCGAATACATTCCGGAGAACTTCCTGCTCGCCTGCGACGACGGCCAATGGTCGCTCGCCGGGCTCTTCGACTTCGGCGACGTGCTGGCGGGATGGCGCGACTACGATCTGCTCGGCCCCAGCGCCTTCATGGCAGCGGGCCGGCCGGGGAGGGTGCGCAGCCTGCTCGAAGGCTTTGGCTACGCCAAGCCCGACTTCGCGCTCAAGCGCCGCCTGATGGCGCTGATGCTGCTGCATCGCGCCAGCGACCTCAACAGCCACATCTGCATCGAGGGCTGGCAGGACAAGGCGAACGATCTGGTCGAGCTGCAGGAGCTGATCTGGGCAGAGTAATTCACCGCTGCCGACCTCATCAACGCTGTCGTCCTGGACAAGCGCAGCGCTGATCCAGGACCCCTTACCCCAGGGCGGGGTTTTGCGAAGACTCGTGGTTGCCAGCTTCGCGCCGCAACTTCTCCCTGGGGTAATGGCTCCTGGCTTTCGCCAGGACGACGGCGGTTCAATAAGCCGCCCGCCAAACAAGCGAAGCTCAATTCAGCTTATTTTATGAGCAAATGCGCATCTTTGTATGCAACGCCCCAAATGATTGGCCCTTGATCGACGGTCCGGTCAATGGCTGTTTCATGTAGATATATCAGTGGCTTATGCTGGTTTAAACGCTCCTTAAGCCTTGGCACGAACCTTGCGAATCCAGTTCCAACCAGAAAACTTTGTGTTGGAGCCATTTCATGAAGCGCCGCGATTTCCTCAAGTCCGTTTCCGGATTGGCCGCAGGCGCGGCGCTTCCGGCCATGCCGTCCGTGATCTCGTCGGCCAAAGCCGATGCGCGCTCGGAGACGCTGCTGATCGTCTCGGAAGGCGGCCCCAACAATCTCGACATCCACGGCGTCGGCACCAACGTGCCCGGCTACGAGGTGTCCTGGAATTGTTACGATCGCCTGCTCAGCCACGAGATGAAGACCGGCCCCGGCGGCGTGCCCTATTACGACCGCGACAAGTTCAAGGGCGAGCTCGCCGAGGACTTCAAGATCGACGACATGTCGGTCACCTTCAAGCTGAAGAAGAACGCCAAATTCCACGACGGCGCGCCTGTCACCGCCAAGGACGTGAAGTGGTCGCTCGACCGCGCCGTCAGCGTCGGCGGCTTCCCCACCTTCCAGATGAGCGCGGGCTCGCTGACCAAGCCTGAGCAGTTCGTCGTGATCGACGACTACACGGTGCGTGTCGACTTCCTGAAGAAGGACAAGCTGACGATCCCCGATCTCGCGGTGATCGTGCCCTGCATCATCAATTCCGAACTGGTGAAGAAAAATGCCAGCGAAAAAGATCCGTGGGGTCTTGAGTACACCAAGCAGCAGACCGCGGGCTCCGGCGCCTACAAGGTGACGAAGTGGACAGCCGGCACCGAAGTGGTGATGGAGCGCAACGACGACTGGGTCGGCGGCCCGCTGCCTAAGATCAAGCGTGTGATCTGGCGCATGGTGCCGCAGGCCGGCAACCGTCGCGCGCTGCTGGAGCGCGGCGACGCCGACATTTCCTACGAGCTGCCGTTCAAGGATTTCCAGGAGATGAAGGCGAGCGGCAAGCTCAACGTGGTGTCGCTGCCTTTCTCCAACGGCATCCAGTATATCGGCATGAACGTGACCAAGCCGCCGTTCGACAATCCCAAAGTGCGTCAGGCGGTCGCCTACGCGATTCCCTACCAGAAGATCATGGACGCGGTGATGTTCGGGCTGGCCAATCCCATGTTCGGGGCTGCCAAGGACAAGCCGACCGAAGTCGCCTGGCCGCAGCCGCACAAATACAATACCGACATGGACAAGGCGAAAGCGCTGCTGGCCGAGGCCGGATACGCCAACGGCTTCGAGACCACGATCTCGTTCGACCTGAATTTCGCGGGCGTCAACGAGCCGCTCTGCGTGCTGGTGCAGGAGAGCCTGGCCCAGATCGGCATCAAGACCACCATCAACAAGGTGCCCGGCGCCAACTGGCGCACCGAGTTGAACAAGAAGGAGATGCCGCTCTTCACCAACGTGTTCTCGGGCTGGCTCGATTACCCCGAATACTTCTTCTACTGGTGCTATCACGGCAATAATTCCGTCTTCAACACCATGAGCTACAAGTCGGCGGAGATGGACAAGCTGATCGACGGCGCACGCGCAGCCGCCGCCACCGGTGACACCGCGACCTACGACACCGACGTGAAGGGCTTCGTCGACCTCGCCTACAGCGACATCCCGCGCATCCCGCTGTACCAGCCGTTCGTCAACGTCGCGATGCAGAAGAACATCAGCGGCTACCAATACTGGTTCCACCGGAGGCTGGATTATCGCGCGATGGCGAAGGGGTGAGGGCGGATGGCGGGCGCTGTCCTTCAGAGTGAGGTGAGCACGCTCTTCGGGCTCCCTCCCCCCTTGTGGGGTCCGAGGCGAGCGAAGCTCGCTCTCGAGGTTGGGGAGAGGGGTAGCCACAACCTCAGACCTCTCGCGGAGCCACCCCCCTCCCTAGCCCTCCCCCACAAGGGGGGAGGGAACGCAGTGGAGCGAGCCGCGCGAGCGTGCTCACCAGCGCAGCCCAGGAGGAGCACCCCATGCTGACCATGATCGGCAAGCGCCTGATGTTCGCGATTCCCTCGTTGATCGGGGTCGTCATCGTCACCTTCCTGCTGACCCGCGCGCTGCCGGGTGATCCCGCCGCCTATTTCGCCGGCCCCGCCGCGACGAAGGAAGCCGTCGAGCAGATCCGCAAGAAGCTCGGCCTCGACAAGCCGCTGATTGAACAGTTCTTCCGTTACACCAACGATCTCGCCCATGGCGATTTCGGCAACTCGCTCACGACGGGCCAGCCGGTCGCGGCCGAGATCCGCAACCGCCTGCCGGCCTCCGCCGAGTTGACGCTGCTCGGCCTCATCGTCTCGATCGTGATCGCCATCCCTCTCGGCGTGCTGGCGGCGACGCGGCCGGGATCGTGGGTCGATCATCTCTGTCGCATCACGACGACGGCCGGCGTCTCGCTGCCGGTATTCTTCACCGGTCTCGTGCTGGTCTATGTCTTCTATTTCCGGCTCGGCTGGTCGCCCGCGCCGCTCGGCCGGCTCGATGTGTTCTACAGCGCGCCGCCGACGGTCACAGGCTTCTATCTGATCGACACCCTGATCGCACGCGACTTCGAGGCGTTCCGTTCGGCATGCAGCCAGCTCATCCTGCCGGCGACGACGCTTGCGATCTTCTCGCTGGCGCCGATCGCGCGCATGACGCGCGCCTCGATGCTGGCGGTGCTGTCGTCGGAGTTCGTGCGTACCGCGCGCGCCAGCGGCCTGTCGCCGGCGACCGTCATCGTCACCTACGCCTTCCGCAACGCGATGCTCCCCGTCATCACCACGCTGAGCATGGTGTTCTCCTTCTTGCTGGGCGCCAACGTGCTGGTCGAGAAAGTGTTCGCCTGGCCCGGCATCGGCTCCTATGCGGTCGAAGCGCTGATCTCGTCGGACTTTGCTCCGGTGCAGGGTTTCGTGCTGACCATGGCGGTCATGTACGTGCTGCTCAATCTCGTGATCGACATTCTTTATGGGGTGATCGATCCGCGCGTGCGCTTGGAAGGGTAGGGGGACACAATGAGCACCGTTGCGCCTGCTGTTGAACCTGTCGGTCCCGCGCGGACCTCGGGATTCGTCGCGCTCCTCGACCAGACCCGCTACGTGCTCGGCGAGAACAAGGTCACCGGTTTTGCCTTCGCACTGCTGATCGTGATCCTCCTTGCCGCGATCTTCGGCCCCTATGTGGTGCCGTATGACCCGCTGGCGTCCGACACCGCGGCGTCGCTGAAGCCGCCGTCGGCCGCGCACTGGTTCGGCACCGACCAGTTGGGCCGCGACATCTTCAGCCGGGTCGTGGTGGCGACGCGGCTCGATACGTTCATCGCGGTCGCTTCGGTCGTCCTGGTGTTCCTGATGGGCGGGCTCGCCGGCATCGCGGCCGGCTATTTCGGCGGCTGGACCGATCGCATCGTCGGTCGCATCGCCGACACCATCATGGCGTTCCCGCTGTTCGTGCTCGCCATGGGCATCGTCGCAGCCCTCGGCAATACCGTGCAGAACATCATCCTGGCCACGGCAATCGTGAACTTTCCGCTCTACGCCCGCGTTGCGCGCGCCGAAGCCAATGTCCGCCGCAACGCCGGCTTCGTGCAGGCCGCGCGGCTGTCCGGCAACGGCGAATTCCGCATTCTCCTCGTGCATATCCTGCCGAACATCATGCCGATCATGATCGTGCAGATGTCGCTGACCATGGGCTACGCCATCCTCAATGCCGCCGGTCTCTCGTTCATCGGCCTCGGCGTCCGTCCGCCGACGGCGGAATGGGGCATCATGGTCGCCGAAGGTGCCGGCTTCATGGTGTCAGGCGAATGGTGGATCGCGCTATTCCCGGGCCTCGCTCTGATGATCGCCGTGTTCTGCTTCAACCTCCTCGGCGACGGCCTGCGCGACATCGTCGACCCCCAGCGGAGGACGTGATGGCTGGATTCCGCGCAAATTTTTGCTCAAAATTCTCCAATGATTTCAATCCCGTTCTACTGTGCATGGGGTTGTTTTCGACGTTTTTGTTTGGGAGGCACCCATGACCGCCCAGCCGCTGCTCGACGTCCAGGACCTCACGGTCGAATTCACCACCCGCCGCGGCATCGTCAAAGCCGTCCAGCACGTCAACATCTCCGTTGCCAAGGGCGAGACGCTGGCGATCGTCGGCGAGTCCGGCTCCGGCAAATCGGTGACCTCCTATGCCGTGATGCGCATTCTCGATCGTGCAGGGCGGATCGCCGAGGGCTCGGTGATGTTCTCGGGCATCGACGTCAAGGCCGCGACCGAAGACCAGATGCGCGATTTGCGCGGTCGCGAAGTCTCGATGATCTTCCAGAACCCGCGCGCCGCGCTCAACCCGATCCGGAAGGTCGGCGACCAGATCGAAGACGTGCTGCGCACCCATGTGCAGCAGGCCATGGTCTCGGACCGCGGCGAAAAGGCGATCGAGGCGCTGGAGCAGGTCAAGATCGCCCGCCCGCGCGAGCGCTATCACGCGTATCCGTTCGAATTGTCCGGCGGCATGTGCCAGCGCGTCGTCATCGCGCTCGCGCTTGCCTGCAATCCGCAGCTGCTGATTGCGGACGAGCCGACGACTGGATTGGACGTCACCACGCAGAAGGCGGTGATGGATCTGATCGTCGAGCTGACCAAGCGCAAGGCGATGTCCACCATCCTGATCACGCATGATCTCGGCCTCGCCGCAGCCTATTGCGACCGCGTCGTGGTGATGGAAAAGGGCCGGGTGGTCGAGACCGCAAAGGCCGCCGACATCTTCGCCAACCCGCAGCACCCCTACACGAAGAAGCTGATGCGCGCGACGCCGCGGCTGGGCGTGAGCCTGCGGGATCTGTTGCCGGAGGAGGAGACTCTTGCCTCTCCCAGCACCGTGTCCGCGGAAGCAGCCCCTCACCCCAACCCTCTCCCCGTGAAGGACGGGGAGAGGGAGAAGACGCCTCTTCTCCTCATCGACAAGCTGGTCAAGGAATATCCCCGCCAGGGCGCGACCGCCACGCTCGGAAAATTGTTCGGCCGCAAGCCGCCGGTCGAGCCGGATGTGTTCCGCGCGGTCGACGGCATCAGCTTCACGGTCGGCCATGGCGAGAGCGTCGGCCTGGTCGGCGAGTCCGGCTGCGGCAAATCGACCACGTCGATGATGGTGATGCGGCTGCTGGACCAGACCTCGGGCCTGATCCAGTTCGACGGCGAGGACATCGGCGCCATCGCGCCCGCCGGCTTTGCCCGGCTGCCGCAGCGCAGCCGCATCCAGATGGTATTCCAGGATCCGACCGACAGCCTCAACCCGCGCTTCACCGCCGTGCGTGCCATCGCCGATCCCATCATGCAACTTGGCGACATCAGGGGGCGGGACGCGCTCCGCGCCCGCTGTGAGGAGCTCGCCACCATGGTGGGCCTGCCGCACAATCTGCTGGATCGCTTCCCGCACCAATTGTCGGGCGGCCAGAAGGCCCGCGTCGGCATCGCCCGCGCCATTGCCCTGCACCCGAAACTCGTCATCCTGGACGAGCCGACCGCCGCGCTCGACGTCTCGGTCCAGGCGGTGGTCCTTAATCTGCTCCAGGACCTCAAGGCGCGGCTAGGTATGAGTTATCTGTTCGTCTCGCATGATTTGAACGTAGTGCGCTTGTTGTGCGATCGTGTCATTGTCATGCGGTCGGGTCGAATCGTCGAGGAAGGATCTTCCGAGCGGGTCTTGAGCGATCCGCAGGACGACTACACCAAGGAGCTGCTGACGGCGATCCCGCATCCGCCGCTGCAGACACTGGGCGCACACTGAGAGCTTGTTTGGGAGCGTGATGGCCGAACCGCTGGACGATTATATCGACGCTGTTACGAAAGCGTTGGCGTTGCCTGTCGAGGAAGCATGGAGGTCGTCCATTCGCGCCAATCTCGAGGTCTCGCTACGGCTCGGCCGCTTCGTCGACGAATTCGCGCTGCCGGACGAGACCGAGCCGGCGCCCGTCTTCACGGTCTGACGCCGCCATGACGACCAAGCCAGAGATGACGGCCTCCGAGATCGCGAGCGCGGTTGCGGGCCGCAAGATGTCGGCGCTCGATGCGACCGAAGCAGCGCTTGCGCGTATCAAGCAGCACGACACCATCCTCAACGCCTTCACCGACATCACCGCCGATCGCGCCCGCGCCAAAGCGCGCGCGATCGATGCCGACATCGCCGCCGGCAAGACCGTCGGCCCGCTCACCGGCGTGCCCTTCGCGGTGAAGAATTTATTCGACGTCGCAGGCCTCGCCACCCGCGCCGGCTCGAAGATAAACCGAGACCGCGCGCCCGCGACGCGCGATGCCACGCTGATCGAGCGTATGGAAGCGGCTGGCGCCGTGCTGGTCGGTGCGCTCAACATGGGCGAATACGCCTATGACTTCACCGGCGAGAACGTCCATGACGGTCCCTCGCGCAATCCGCATGATACCACGCGGATGAGCGGCGGCTCCTCCGGCGGATCCGGCAGCGCCGTCGGCGGCGCGCTGGTGCCGATCGCGCTCGGCTCCGACACCAACGGTTCGATCCGCGTGCCGTCCTCGTTCTGCGGCATCTTCGGCCTGAAGCCCACCTATGGCCGGCTCTCGCGTGCGCGCTCCTTCCCGTTCGTCGCGAGCCTCGATCATCTCGGCCCGTTCGCGCGCTCCGCCACCGATCTCGCGCTCGCCTACGACGCGATGCAGGGGCCGGATGCGGACGACGCCGCCTGCACCACCACACGTGGTCTGGAGCCGACGCTGCCGCTGCTCGCCAATCCGGTTTCGGACCTGCGCATCGCAATCGCCGGCGGGTACTTCCAGCAGAATCTGTTTCCGGAAGCCGTCGAAGCCGTCAGCCGCGTCGCCAAGGCGCTGGGCGCAACGCGCGTGGTGGACGTGCCGGAAGCCGCGCGCGCCCGCGCGGCGGCCTATGTCATCACCACCACGGAAGGCGCCTCGCTGCATCTCGACCGGCTCCGCAAGCGGCCGAACGATTTCGATCCCGCCGTGCGCGACCGGCTGATCGCGGGCGCTATGGTGCCGGCGCCGCTGGTCGACCGCGCGCAAAAATTCCGCCGCTGGTATCGAACGCAACTCGCCGAGATATTCAAGTCGGTCGACGTGCTGATCGCACCGGCGACGCCGTGCACCGCGCCGAAACTCGGCCAGATCAATTTCAATCTTGGCGGCGTCGAGCTGCCGGTGCGCGCCAATATCGGCATCCACACCCAGCCGATCTCCTTCATCGGCCTGCCTGTGGTTGCCGTGCCGGTGCCGCTCGAACCGCTGCCGATCGGCGTGCAGATCATCGCCGCGCCATGGCGCGAGGACATCGCGCTGCGCGTCGCATACGCGTTGGAGAAGATGGGCGTCGCCGCCGCGCCCAGCGCAAAAGGATTTTGAGATGGAGATCGATCTCCCCGACGTGATCGCGGACGTCAAAGCCGCGTTCGATCGCTATGAGCAGGCGTTGATCACCAACGACGTCGCGGTGCTCGGCGAGCTCTTCCGCAACGATCCCCGCACGCTGCGTTATGGCATCGGCGAGAATCTCTACGGCTATGAGGCGATCTCCGGATTCCGCGCCGGGCGCTCGCCGGTCGGCCTCAATCGCCGCACCGCGAAAACCATGATCACCAGCTATGGCCGCGACACGGCGGTCGCCTCCACCCTGTTCTATCGCGACACGATGCCGGGCAAGGTCGGCCGGCAGATGCAGACCTGGGTAAAATTCCCGGAGGGCTGGCGCGTCGTCGCCGCCCATGTCAGCATCATCGACGAGTCGAAAGAGACCTGACCGTATGACGCTTGACGATCTTCCGCCCGGAGCGCTGCCGGCCGATCCGGCGGTGCCGCGTGTCGACCGGGCGTCACCATCAGCTCACAAAATCACGCGCGCCGAGGAGCTGCGCCTGCAGCTCGCCGACGAGATCGTGCGCGGCGCTCTGCCGCCCGGCGCGCCGCTTGACGAGACCGACATCGCGCGCCGCTTCAGCGTCTCGCGCACGCCGGTGCGGGAAGCGCTGCGCCAGCTCGTGGCAAGCGGCCTCGTCGAAGCACGCGCCCATCGCGGCGCGGTGGTGGCACAGCCTTCGTTCGAACGGCTGACGGGCATGTTCGAGGCGATGGCGGAGCTGGAAGCGCTGTGCGCGGGTCTTGCCGCCGAACGCATGTCGGCCACTGAGCGTCACGGTCTGGAAGCCATCCACGAAGAGCTGCGGGTGTTGAGCTACGCCGGCAATCCCGAGCGCTTCCACGAGGTCAACGAGCGCTTCCACAACGCGATCTATGCGGGATCGCAGAACGGCTACATCGCCGAGATCACGCTGGCGACGCGCGTGCGCGTGCAGCCGTTTCGTCGCGCCCAGTTCCGCAACCTCGGCCGATTGGCAAAGTCGCAAGCCGAGCACGACCGCGTCGTCGTCGCCATCATGCGCGGCGACAAGCAGGGCGCCGCCGCCGCGATGCGCGCGCATATCGAGCTGGTGCGCGGGGAGTACGAGATCTACGCGGTGTCGGTGTAGGGCCGCGCGCACGGTGCCGTAGGATGGGCAAAGGCGCAAAGCGCCGTGCCCACCATCTACCCAAGCTGACGGTGATGGTGGGCACGCTTCGCTTTGCCCACCCTACGAGACCTATGCCGTAGCGGCTTCCGCCATAAACTTCCGCCATCCACCATAAGCCGTGATATCTCGCGCCTCGCCCAGCACCTCGGGCTCGACGAGAAATCCCTTCACGCTGCGGCCATCCGCCAGCCGCACGGTGCCAATCGCCATCGGCGCGGGAATCGCGTTGACGAACTTGCCGAAGGCGGACGACGACAGCATCCAGATCTCCAGCTCGATCGACGCGCCCTTGCCGGTTTCGACGCGCAGCATGCCCGGCTTCGGCGGCGTGGTCTTCAATGCGTAGAGCTTGTAGTCCGCCGCGGTCCTGGTCGCCTCGATCAGCTGGCCGTTCAGCGCTTTCAACTCGCCGTTCAACGCCATGCCGGACAGATGCGCGCCGACCACGGCGATGGGAATCTCGTCGATGCCGTTTGCGGCAAGCGGCGCCAGCGCTGCTTGCGCCGCACCCTTTGCGCCAAGCGTCAGTTTGGTATCGGCATGAAACACGCGTCCGATGCTCGCGAGCAGCGCGTCGTGACCCGTGGGTGCAAGGAGCGTGATGCCGAACGGGATGCCGTCGGCGCGCATCGCCGCCGGCAGCGCGAGACCGCAGAGGTCGAGCAGATTCACAAAATTGGTGTAGGTGCCGAGCCGGCTGTTGAGCTCGATCGGATTGGCCAGCACCTGCGCGGTCGTATAGGCCGTCGGCGCCGTCGGCAGCACCAGCGCGTCGATATTGGTGAAGGTTCGCTCGGCGATCTTGCGCAGGCCCTGCAGGCGATAGAGCGCGGAGAAGGTCTCCGCCGCCGTCAGCCGCGCGCCGGCAGCAGTGATCTCGCGTGTCACCGGATGGATCGTATCCGGCGCGGACGCCAGCAGGTCGCGGATCACGAGATAGCGCTCGGCGACCCACGGTCCTTCGTAGAGCAGCCGCGCCGTCTCGTAGAATGGCTCGAGGTCGAACTCGACGAGGGTTGCGCCAAGCGCGGTCCAGCGCTTCAACGCGTCGGCGTAAGCCGCTTCCGCCTTCTTGTCGCCGAAGAAGATCAGCTGTCCGCTGCGCGGCACGCCGAGGCGCAGGTTTGCCGGGAGCGGGGTGATCGCGCCGAGCGGCCGGTCGCGCGAGAACGGATCGGCCTGATCGGGACCCGCCATCACCGACAGTGCGAGCGCGGCGTCGTCGACCGTCAAAGCGAACACCGAGATACAGTCGAGCGTCCGGCAGGCCGGCACCAGGCCAGCGGTCGAGATCATGCCGAGGCTCGGCTTGAGACCGACGATGTTGTTGAGCATCGCCGGCACGCGCCCGCTGCCGGCGGTGTCGGTGCCGAGCGACAGCGGCACCAGCCCGGCGCCGACGGCGGTAGCCGATCCCGAACTGGAGCCGCCGGGAATGAGGTCCTCACGGATCGCGTTTCTGGGGATGCCATAGGGCGAGCGCACGCCGACAAGGCCGGTCGCGAACTGGTCGAGATTGGTCTTGCCGATGATGATCGCGCCGGCGGCGCGCAGCCGCTGCACCGCCGTCGAATCGTGTGTCGGGATGTACGAGAAGGCCGGACACGCCGCAGTGGTCGGAAATCCCAGCGCGTCGATATTGTCCTTCACCACGACCGGCACGCCATAGAGCGGCAGGCCGGCGGCCTCCCCGGTGGCGAGCTTCTCGGCCTCCGCGATCGCGTCCTTTTCGTCGCGCAGGCTGATGAAGACGGCGGGATCGTTGTGGTCGCGGATGCGCTGATAGGTGCGCGCGACCGTCTGCGCCGGGGTGAGCGTGCCCGCGCGGTGCGCGGCCACGATCGCGGCAATCGTTTCAGGCTGCTCAGCCCCCATTTCAGCCCTCATGGCGACAAAACTCCGGCTACGTCTCTTCACCCGGATCGAAGCAAGCGATGTGCCATTGTGTACAGAATCCGGGCAGGACAAGTGCTGCGGATATTATCGATGGATCAGTGGCTTGGGGGATATTTCGAGCGCCGGCGGGCCTGCGTGTCAGCGCCCTGTTACGGGCATTTGCGCAAATAATGGGCAGCTCACCGGCCTCGAGCTTGCGCCCCAACAATTGTCGTGGCCAACATGCCGGCCAACGCGGTCCGCGACGAGGCTGCGGTCGATCCCGGCTTCCGGGCGAGGAGGAAACCATGACAGCCGCCCCTCGCGGTGATGCTTCGAGCCTGTTCGCGACACCCAGAACCGTTGCCGAGCATCGCGCGGACGGCAGCATCGTGCTGCGCTCGCCCGAGGCCCTGCGCGATGGCGCGCGTTGCGTCGGCGACTGGCTGGAGCAATGGGCGCGGCAGAGGCCTGATACGATTTTCCTCGCGGAGCGCAGCAGTGCCGAAGCGCCATGGACCACCGTCACCTATGCGCAGGCGCTCCGGCAGGTGCGCGCGACAGCGTCCTGGATTCTGGCGCAAGGTCTCAGTCCGGAGCGCCCGCTCGCGATCCTCTCCGACAACAGCATCGATCATGCGTTGCTGGCATTGGCGGCCCAGCATGTCGGCGTGCCCTCGGCGGCGATCTCGCCGGCCTATTCGCTGATGTCCAAGGATTTCGACAAGCTCAAGAGCATGATCACGCTGCTTGAGCCCGCCGCGATCTATGTCTCCGCGACGAGGCCGTTTGCGGCGGCACTGGCCGCGATCAAGCCGCTGCATAGCGCGCAGATCATCAGCGGCAATTCAGACGATGCCGATGCGTTGGCCTTCCGCATCATCGCGGCAACGCCGGAGAGCCCCGACGTCGCAACGGCCTTCGCCGCAGTGACGCCCGATACGATCGCGAAATTCCTGTTTACCTCGGGCTCGACCGGCACGCCGAAAGCCGTGATCAACACCCAGCGCATGCTGACGTCGAGCCAGCAGGCCAAGGCGCAGACCTGGACGTTTCTCGAACAGGGGCGCGACGATCTCGTCATTCTCGACTGGCTGCCCTGGAGCCACACCTTCGGCGCCAACCACAATTTCAATCTCGTGCTGCGCAATGGCGGCTCGCTCTATATCGACGGCGGCAAGCCGGCGCCCGGTCTGTTTGCGATGTCACTCGCCAATCTCAGAAGCGTGATGCCGACGGTCTATTTCAACGTGCCGCGCGGCTTCGACATGCTGATCGCGGCGCTGCGCGGCGACGGGGAACTGTGTCGCCGCTTCTTCAGCGAGGTGAAATTCGCGTTCTACGCCGGTGCCGCGTTGCCGCAGAATCTCTGGGACGCGCTCGAAGAACTCTCCGTCAAGACTGTTGGCCGCGCGATGCCGATGGTCTCGGCCTGGGGCTCGACCGAGACCTCGCCGCTGGCCACCGACTGCCATTTCCTCGCGGAACGCTCGGGCAACATCGGCGTGCCTATCCCCGGCACCGAATTGAAGCTCGTCACCTCGGGCGACAAGCTGGAGGTGCGCGTGCGCGGCCCCAACGTCACGCCGGGCTATTGGAAAGCGCCGGAGCTGACCAGGCAGGCGTTCGACGACGAGGGATTTTATCTCATCGGTGACGCCGTGAAGTTCGCCGATGCGAAGCGGCCCGAGCGCGGCCTGTTCTTCGACGGTCGCGTCGCGGAGGATTTCAAACTCAATTCCGGCACCTGGGTCAGCGTCGGCACGCTGCGCCTCGCCGGCATCGCCGCGCTGGCGCCGCTCGCGCAGGATATCGTCATCACCAGCCATGGCGGCGACGAGGTGCGCTTCCTGGTGTTTCCGAACATCGCTGCGTGCCGCGCGTATGCCGGCCTGCCTGAGACCGCAGGCGTCAACGACGTGCTTGCGCATGACAAGGTCAGAGCCGCGATCGCGCAGGGTCTGGCGAAGCTCAAGCAACACGGCGCCAACTCCTCCGGCCACGCCACGCGCGCCCTGCTACTCGTCGAACCGCCGTCGGTGGACGGCGGCGAGATCACCGACAAGGGCTACATCAACCAGCGCGCGGTGCTGACGCGACGTGCCGATGCGGTAGCGCGGTTGGATCACGATGCGCCGGGCGAGTGGATCGGTTGCGTCAGATAGCCCGTCCACGCCTGCGCTAGCAGCTCTCGTGCCCCGGCTCTGCGCAGCAGCGTTTCACGCTGCAGCGCGCCCGGGACACGAGAGTTGAGCAAGCCTAAATACGCCAGCCCACCTGCCGCATCATTCTGCACGATTCTTTTGTTGCCTAAGCAACTAATTTATGCGAAGCGTTCCAGATAAAGACTGACGGCGGAAGGAACCGCCGCGTCGGATCCTGGAGGAAGCAATGCTCGGCAGAGAGGGTGCCGCGGGCGAATGCCGGCGCGTGCCTGGACATGACAGAGGTCGGCGCCGGCTGCGTAGCCGGTCAGGTCTCGGTGCTGCCGGTCACTGCGCCGAGATTTTCGTGCAGGCGGCGCAACAGGTCGATCAGAACCTCGCGCTCGCCCTTGTCCAGGCAGGACAACAGGCGCCGTTCGCGCTCGAAGGCCGCGACGATCACCTTGTCATGGATGGCGCGGCCCTTCGCCGTCAGCGAGATCGAATGGGTGCGCCCGTCGTTGGGATCGGTGCGGATCGAGATCAGCCCCCGCTTTTCCAGGCCAGCCAGCGTCCGGCTCACCGGGCCCTTGTCGAAACCAATGACGTGGCAGATGCGCGAGGCGGGGATGCCGGGCTCGATCGCCAGCAGCGACATGATGCGCCATTCCGTGACGTTGACGCCGAACTGCCGCTGATAGAACGCGGTGGCGCTGTTCGAGAGCTTGTTGGCGATGAAGGTGATGAACGCGGGGACGTAGCGGTCGAGATCGAGCGTCGGTCCCGTCTCGGCGTGCGCAGGTTTTTGGCGGGCTCTGGTCGAAGACGGCGGCATATCGGGATTCTGTCTCGCGGCGTGTCTGGAGACCTAAGGGTAAGCGCCGCACTTTCACAAGTTCAAAATGAGGGAGGACTTCCATGAGCACATCCAGCTCCCCGGAAATTAACGGTTCGTCGGCCGTCCCGCATCTCGACGTCGATCCTTTCGCAATGGATTTTTTCGCCGATCCCTATCCCACGCATGAGCTGCTGCGGGAGGCGGGACCTGTCGTCTATCTCGACAAGTGGAACGTCTATGGCGTGGCGCGCTATGCCGAGGTTCATGCCGTGCTGAATGATCCCGCGACGTTCTGCTCCAGCCGCGGCGTCGGTCTCGCCGATTTCAAAAAGGAGACGCCGTGGCGGCCGCCGAGCCTGATCCTCGAAGCCGATCCTCCCGCGCACACCCGTACCCGCGCCGTGCTCTCAAAGGTGCTGTCGCCGACGGTGATGAAGGGGCTCCGCGACCGCTTTGCCGCGGTAGCGGAACAGCGTGTGGACGCGCTGCTGGAGAAGCGCAGCTTCGATGCCATCACGGACCTCGCCGAGGCCTATCCGCTGTCGATCTTCCCGGATGCGCTCGGGCTGAAGCCGGAGGGGCGCGAGAATCTCATTCCCTATGCCAGTGTCGTGTTCAACGCCTTCGGCCCGCCGAACCAGTTGCGCCAGGAAGCGATCGCGCGCTCGGCGCCGCACCAGGCCTACGTCACCGAGCAGTGCCAGCGGGACAACCTCACGCCCGGCGGCATCGGCGCCTGCATCCACGCCCATGTCGACGAGGGTGCCATCACCGCCACCGAAGCGCCGCTGCTGGTGCGTTCGCTGCTGTCGGCGGGCCTCGACACCACGGTCAACGGCATCGGTGCTGCGGTGTATTGCCTGGCGCGCTTTCCGGAGCAGTGGCAGCGCCTGCGTGGCGATCCCACCCTGGCGCGCAACGCTTTCGAGGAGGCCGTTCGTTTTGAAAGCCCGGTGCAGACCTTCTTCCGCACGACAACGCGCGAGGTCGAACTGTCAGGCGCGACCATCGGTGAGGGCGAGAAGGTGTTGATGTTCCTGGCGGCTGCCAATCGCGATCCGCGGCGCTGGGACAAGCCTGACAGCTACGACATCACCCGCCGCACGTCCGGCCATGTTGGCTATGGCTCAGGTATTCACATGTGCGTCGGCCAGCTGGTCGCGCGGCTGGAAGGCGAGACAATGCTCGCGGCGCTGGCCCGACGGATCGCAAAAATCGAGATCACGGGCGAGCCAAAGCGCCGCTTCAACAACACGCTGCGCGGGCTCGACAGCCTGCCCGTGAGCATCACGCCGGCCTGACGCGACCGGCATCGAAAACAACAAATACGACAGGGGAGGGAACAATGAAGAACTTGAAGTGGACGCTTGCGCTGGCCGCGAGCCTGATTGGCGGCGCGGCAAATGCCGAGATTTCGGACAATGTCGTGCGCGTCGGCGTGCTCAACGACATCTCAGGCATCTTCCAGGACACCAACGGCATGGGCTCGGTCGAGGCCGCGCGCATGGCTGCCGAGGATTTCAACGGCGGCGGCAAGGGCATCAAGGTCGACATCGTCTATGCCGATCACCAGAACAAGGCCGATGTCGGCAACGCCATCGCGCGCAAATGGCTCGATGTCGAGGGTGTCGACGCCATCGTCGACGTGCCGAACTCGGCCGTCGGTCTCTCCATCAACACGCTGCTGCGCGACAGCCGCATGACGTTTCTTGCGTCGTCCACCGCGAGCTCCGATCTCACCGGCAAGGCCTGCTCGCCCAACACCATCCAGTGGGTCAACGACGCCTGGGCCACCGGCAACACCACGGCGGCGGCGATGATGTCGCGCGGCGGCAAGGAGTGGTATTTTCTCACGGTCGACTACGCACTCGGCAAGGGCATCGAGGCGGAAGCCCAGAAATACATCGAAGCGCATGGCGGCAAGGTGTTGGGCTCCAGCAAGCACCCGCTCGGCACCTCCGACTTTGCCTCCTT
Source organism: Bradyrhizobium sp. JR4.1 (assembly GCF_040548605.1). Lineage (NCBI taxonomy): Bacteria > Pseudomonadati > Pseudomonadota > Alphaproteobacteria > Hyphomicrobiales > Nitrobacteraceae > Bradyrhizobium > Bradyrhizobium sp. JR4.1. Next base: position 601,022 of record NZ_JBEPRY010000001.1, on the reverse strand, counting down.
CCTGTTGCAGGCGCAGGGCTCGAAGGCGCAGGTGATCGGGCTCGCCAATGCCGGCGGCGACACCATCAACGCGGTAAAGCAGGCCGCTGAGTTCGGGATCCAGCAGGGCGGACAAAAGCTCGTCGCCTTCCTGCTCTTCATCAACGACGTCCACGGCATGGGCATCAAGGTCGCGCAAGGGCTCCAGCTCATGGAAGCGTTCTATTGGGACATGAACGACGACACCCGCGCCTTCGCCAAGCGGTTCGCCGCGCGGCCCGGCATGAACGGCAAGATGCCGAGCGGCAACCAGGCCGGGGTCTATGCATCCACGCTCGCTTATCTCAACGCGGTCGCCGCGACCGGCAGCGACAACGCCAAGGACGCCGTGCCCGAGATGAAGAAGTTTAGGGGTAAGGACAAGCTGTTCGGCGACACCACGATCCGCCAGGACGGCCGCGTCGTGCATCCGATGTATCTGTTCGAGGTGAAGAAGCCGGAGGAATCGAAATATCCGTACGACTATTACAAGCTGGTCTCGACGATCTCTGCGGAGCAGGCGTTTCGACCGTTGGCGGAAGGTGGGTGCGGGTTGGTGAAGTAGTGATGTAGCCGCGAGCGCCGCTGCACCCTCTCCATCTGTGGGAGAGGGTGGCTTCGCAAAGCGAAGCCGGGTGAGGGGTTCTCTCCGCGAGTCATTCTCTTTCGAGCGCGCTGAGACAGACCCCTCATCCGGCGCTTCGCGCCACCTTTTCCCGCAAGGGGAGAAGGAAGAAAAAGCTACACCACCTTGCTGCTTCCCTGCGTAATCAGCCGCGCGGCGCGCTGGTCGCGGGCGTAGATCCAGAGCCAGCTCAGCGCGACGCTGAGGCGGTGGCGCAAGCCGATCAGGAAGTAGATGTGGGCGATGCCCCAGATCCACCACGCGATGGTGCCGCGCAGCTTGATGCGGCCGAAATCGATCACCGCGAGCCGCTTGCCGATCTGCGCGAGGCTGCCGGAGTGTTTGTAGCGGAACGGCCCGGTCGGCTCCTGGCGCAGCCGGGCCTTGATGGTCTCGGCCACGTGACGGCCCTGCTGCTTGGCGGCCGGCGCGATGCCGGGCACCGGCTTGCCGTCCCAGGCGTTGATCAAAACGGTGTCGCCGATCGCAAAGATTTCTGGATGACCGGGGATGGTGAGATCGGCTTCCACTTGGACGCGTCCGGCGCGATCGGCCGGTGCGCCCAGCCATTCCGCGGCGGGCGAGGCACGGACGCCGGCGGCCCAGATCTTGGTTTTGGCATCGAGCCGCTCGCCGCCGAACACCACGCCGTCGCGGTCGATCTCAGTGACGGCCTGTCCCAGCACGACCTCGACGCCGATTTTCTCCAGCGAGGCCTGCGCATAGGCCGAGAGATCATCGGGAAAGCCTGCGAGCACGCGCGGACCCGCCTCGATCAGCACCACCCGCGCCTTGTTGGTGTCGATATTGCGGAAGTCGGCTGGCAAGGTGTGGTGCGCCATCTCGGCGATGGTGCCGGCGAGCTCGACGCCCGTGGGGCCGGCGCCGACGATGACGAAAGTCAGCCGTGCCGCGCGTTTGGCCGGATCGGTCTCGCGCTCGGCGCGCTCGAACGCCACCAGGATATGACGGCGCAAGGTGGTCGCGTCCTCCAGCGTCTTCAGGCCGGGCGCGAACTGCTCCCATTCGTCGTGGCCGAAATAAGCGTGCCGCGCGCCAGTGGCGAGCACCAGCGTGTCGTACGGCACCTCGCTGCCATCGTCGATCAGCACGCAGCGCCTGTCGGCATCCACCCCGCTGACGGCCGCAAACAGCGTCGTCACGTCGCGCCGGTCGCGCATCAGATGCCGGACCGGCCAGGCGATCTCGCTGGTCGCGAGCGAGGCGGTCGCGACTTGGTAAAGCAGCGGCTGGAACAAATGATGGTTGCGGCGGTCGATCAGCGTGATCTCGACCGGGCTGCCGGCGAGCCGGTAGGTCGTCTCCAGCCCGCCGAAGCCGGCTCCGACAATGACGACGCGGTGCGGTGTCGTGGTCATGTTGCGCCCTCGAATCTCGCTGCTCTATTCTCTCATTTAAGTGCGGATTGGGCGTGGCGGTCCAATAGCCGTCATCAATGGACGCATAGGCTAAGGGTATCGAGTGTATCGCTATCCCGCGAAAAAGCGCCGCATGCTCCGCCGAAGTGAGTAGAATTATATTTCTTGCTATCGCCGATCGGGGCGAAATATGGTGCAGGGGCGGGCGCCGAGCCATTGGCGGCGCGAGAGATTTTGCGTTCAATAGAGATGACCCGGGGCGGCAATGACCCCGCTTCCGGGCATAATAATATGGAGGGGAGTGGTTATGAGGACGGCATTCTGGCTGGCGGGCGCAGCGGCGCTGGTGCTGGCAGGCCCGGCATCCGCCGGCGACACCATCAAGATCGGTTTCGTTTCGACCTTCAGCGGCCCGACCGCCGTGATCGGCAATGACATGCGCAACTCGTTCGAGCTCGCGCTCGATCATCTCGGCCGCAAGATGGACGGCAAGCCGGTCGAGGTGATCTACGAGGACGACGGACAGAAGCCCGACGTCGGCAAGCAGAAGACCGAGAAGCTGGTGCAGTCCGACAAGGTCGACTTCATCGTCGGCTATATCTGGTCCAACGTGCTGCTGGCCTCGCTGAAGACCGCGGTGGACTCGCAGACTTTCCTGATCTCGGCCAATGCCGGCCCGTCGCAGCTCGCCGGCGATCTTTGTTCGCCCTACGTGTTCTCGACCTCCTGGCAGAACGACCAGACGCCGGCTGCCATGGGCCTCTACATGAACCAGAAGGGCGTCAAGAGCGTGTTCCTGATCGGCCCGAACTATGCCGCCGGCAAGGACATGCTCGCGGGCGTGAAGAGCACGTTCAAGGGAGAGGTCAAGGGCGAGGAATACACGGTCTGGCCGAGCCAGCTCGACTTCTCCGCCGAGCTGTCCAAGGCGCGCGCCTCGGGGGCCGAGTCGATCTTCGTGTTCTATCCGGGTGCAGCCGGCGTGCAGTTCCTCAATCAATATGCGCAGGCCGGGCTGAAGAGCACGATGCCGCTCTACACGGCTTTCACCGTCGACGAGCTGTCGCTGCCGCTGCAGAAGGAGAATGCGCTCGGCGTTCCCGGCGCGCAGGAATGGGTGAATGATCTGCCCAACGAGCAGAACAAGCGCTTCGTCGCCGACTATCGCAAGAAATACACCGGCCTGCGTCCCACCTATTACGGCGCGCAAGCCTACGACGCGGCCCAGCTCATCAACAGCGCGGTGGTCGCGGTGAAGGGCGACACCAGCAAGAAGGACGCGATGAAGGCCGAGATGGAGAAGGCCAACTTCAAGTCGCTGCGCGGTCCCTTCAAGTACGGCAAGAACCACATCCCGGTGCAGAGCTTCTATCTCCAGGACGTGGTCAAGGACGGCGAGGGCCAACTCTCGCTGAAGACGGTCGCGACCATCGTCGAAAACGACCAGGATCGTTTCCACGACAAATGCGCGATGAAGTGAGCTGATTGCTTCTCCCTCTCCCCGTCCTTACGGGGAGAGGGGTTCTCAGCTCTCTCTCTCTCGTCATTGCGAGCGTAGCGAAGCAATCCAGAATCTTTCCACAGAGGGATTCTGGATTGCTTCGTCGCAAGGGCTCCTCGCAATGACGGCCACTACACCCGCGGCATGCTCACAGGCCGCACCTCGCGAGCCTGCGCGGCAAGCCTGATTCCGGCATTGGCCGCACCAAACCCCTGATAATCCCGCCGCTCCACGATCTCGAAGAAAAACCGCTCGTCGAAGATGTGGGTATAGACCTGGAAGAACTCCCCGTCGCCTTCGCGGTCGTAGAGAATGTGGTTGGCGCGCAGCTGCGCCATCAGCTCGGGTGCGAGGTCGTATTTGGCTTCGATGTCATCGTAGTAATTGTCCGGGATATCCAAAAAATCCGCGCCCCGCTTGCGCATTTCCGCGACCGCCGCAAAGATGTCGCGGCAGGAGAATGCAACGTGCTGCACGCCCGAGCCGAAAAACTCCGAGATGAAACGGGCCGGCAGCGTGCGGTTGGCGGATGAGCCGTTGAGCACGAAGCGCAGGCTCTGGTCGCCGTTGATGACGGCCTGGCTTTGCACGAGGCCTCTGGGATCGGCGATCTCCATCTGCGGCAGCCGCTCGAGATCGAGGATGCCGGTGTAGAACAGCAGCCAGGACAGCATCTCGTCGTAGGGCATCGACTGCGCGATGTGATCGACAGCTAGCAGCGCGTCCGCGCCGGCGTCGCTCGGGACCGGTTCGAAATCCGTGTTCCAGTTCTTGCCGGCTTGGTCGAGAAAATACAGCAGGCTGCCGCCGACGCCGTGAATTGCGGGAATCTCGAGCTCGCCCGGCCCGACCGGCTGGTAGAAGGTGCGCGCCTTCAGTGTCTCGGCGCGCTGCATGACGAGGCCGGCATTGTCGACGTCGAGCGCGATGGCGCAGACGCCGGGGCCATGCGTCACGTAGTGCGAATGCGCAAAGCCGTCGGTCTCGGAGTTGACGACGAGCTCGACCTTGCCTTGCGACCATCGCTCCACCGCCTTGCTGCGATGCTTGCCGGTCTTGCGAAAACCGAGTTGCGCGAGCAGGCGGGCCAGTTCGCCGGCCTTGGTCTCGTTGACGGCAAACTCGATGAATCCCGTGCCTCCACTTTTGGGCTTGGGCGCCAAGGGTTCGCTGACGAGCTTTGGCCAAGCCGGTGCAAGCTGGTCCTCCAGCAGGATCAGCGAACGCAGGCCGTCGACCGCGGTCTGTATGGCCGAGCCGGCGCGGAATTGGTCGTTGAAGATCTCCAGCGACAGCGGCCCGGCATAGCCCGTCGCCGCGATCGCCGCCATGAACTCGCCGACCGGCAGGTCGCCCTGACCGGGGAAGGAGCGGAAGTGCCGGCTCCACGACAAGATGTCGAGCTCGAGCTTCGGCGCGTCCGCAAGCTGGACCAGGAAGATCTTGTCACCGGGGATCGAGGCCATCGCGCGGACCGGAAAGCCGGGGGCCAGTGCGTGAAAGCTGTCGAGGATCACGCCGATCGCGGGATGGTCGGCGCGCCGCACGATCTCCCAGGCGTCGCGGTAATCGTTGACGTGGCGTCCCCAGGCCAATGCCTCGTAGCCGACGCGCAAGGACCGCTTGGCGGCGCGCTCGCCAAGCTCGCGAAAATCGTCTGCGGCGCGGTCGATGCCGCCGAGCGCGGCCGGCGACACGTTGGAGCAGATCAGCAGCAGATCGGTGCCGAGCTCCTGCATCAGGTCGAACTTGCGTTCGGCGCGGGCAAAGTTGCGCGAACGCTGCGGCTCCGGCATGCCCTCGAAATCGCGGAACGGCTGAAACGCGCAAATCTCGAGATTGAGGTCCCCGCAGAGCTTTGCGATGTCGCGCGGGCCTGAGCCGAACGACAGCAGATCGTTCTCGAAAATCTCGACCGCGTCGAATCCGGCGGATGCGATGGCGCGGAGCTTTTCGTCAAGTGCGCCGGAGAGAGAGACCGTTGCGATCGAGCGTTTGGTCATGCTGCGTTGTCCTCCATGGCGCCGCCAAGGAACAATTGTCCGATGCGGGGATCATTCAAAATGCGCTTCGCACCGTCGACCATGCGGGTCTGGCCGAGCTCGAGCACGATGCCGATGTCGGAAATCTCCAGCGCCGAGCGTGCGTTCTGCTCGATCATCAAAATGGTGACGCCGCGGTCGCGCAGGGATTTCAGGATGTCGAAAGTCTGCTGCACCATCAGCGGCGACAGGCCGATCGACGGCTCGTCGATCAGCACGAGCTTCGGCTCGAGCAGCAGCGAGCGGGCGATTTCGAGCTGCTTCTGCTCGCCGCCAGATAGCGTGGAGGCCTGCTGCGTCGATTTCCGCCGCAGCGCCGGGAACAGGTCGAGCGCGGCCTCGATCCGGCTCTGCAGGTCGATGCCCTTGCCGGCGGAAACGCCGCCGAGCTCGATGTTGTGGCGCACCGACAGCTCGGGAAAGATGTTGCGGCCCTGCGGCACGTAGCAGATGCCGGCATTGAGCAGCGCGCGCTGGCTCAGATTGGTGACGTCGCGGCCGGCGAAGCTGATTTTGCCCTCGCGCAGCTTGAGCAGGCCGAAGATCGCCTTGAACACGGTGGACTTGCCGGCGCCGTTCGGGCCGATGATGGTGGTGATGGTGGCCTGCGGCACGGCGAAGGTGGTGCCGTTCAGGATCGTCATCTTGCCGTAGCCGCCGACGAGATTGTGAACCAAGAGGATCGGATCGCTCATGGTCGCTCTCCTAATGTCCGAGATAGGCTTCGATCACGGCGGGGTTCTTTCGGACCTCGTCGGGTCGTCCCATTGCCAGCACTTTGCCTTCCGCCATCACCATCACGCGCGAGCACAGCGACATCACGAATTCCATGTTGTGCTCGATCACGACGAAGGTGGCGTTCTTCTCGCGGTTGATCGCGACCAGCCGCTCCTTCAGGTCCGCCAGCATCGACGGGTTGACGCCGCCGGCGGGCTCGTCGAGCAGCACCAGCCGCGGTCCGCCCATGAAGGCCATGGCGGCGTCGAGTAGTTTTTGCTGGCCATAGGACAAACCGCCGGCCGGCTCGTCGGCAAGATGATCGAGCTTGAAAAAGCCGATCATCTGGTTGGCGGCCTCCGTCAGGCCGGCATCGGAGCGGCCGACCAGCCGCGAGGCCATGCTGCCCTGGTGCTCCTGTCCTGCGAGGATCAGGTTCTCGCGCACCGAGAGTTTTGGGAACACCTGCAGGAGCTGGAAGGTGCGGCTGACCCCGAGCTTGTTGAGCTCGGCGGGTCGAAGGCCCGTGACGACCTTGCCGTCGAGCTTGACCTCGCCGCCGCTCGGCGTGAGCTGGCCGAGGATGCAGTTGAACAGGGTCGACTTGCCGCAGCCGTTCGGTCCGATCAGGCCAAGGATCTCGCCCTCGCGGACGTCGAAAGAGACGCCGCCGACGGCGCTGATGCCGCCAAAATTCTTCTTGATGTCGGAGACTTCGAGGACCGCGCTCATTGCACTGTCTCCAGCCGGGACTTTGCGACGGCGCGCTGGGCCGAGGCCGCCTTGGTTCGGCGCTCGGCGAGATAGCGGTCGAGGATTCCCAAAATGCCGGTCGGCGACCAGATCAGCAGCCCCATCACCGCGATCGCGTACAGCATCAGATAATAGCCCTCGGTGAAGCGCAGCCATTCCGGCAGCAGCACCGCGATCATCGCGCCGAGGAACGGACCCAGGAAGAAGCCGGCGCCGCCGACGATCACCATCATCAGGAGGTCGAGCGAGAGCGACAGGTTGAACGGCACGGGATCGATATATTGCGTCAGCGGCGCATAGAGCGCGCCGGCGACGCCGCCGAGCGCAGAGCCGATCGCGAACGCCATCAGCGTATAGCGTCGCGTGTCGACGCCCAGCGACTGCGCCCGCAGCGGGTTTTCGCGCAGCGCCATGAAGGCGCGGCCCCAGGGCGAGCGGATCAGCCACCACACTGCAAGCGACACGATCGCGAGCGAGCCGAGACAGACATAGTAGAACGGCAGCGGCTTGTTGGTCGCGATGCCGAAGATGTGCGGGCGCGGAATGTTGGAGATGCCGTAGATGCCGCCGGTGAGCCAGCTCTCGTTGCGAAACACCAGGAAGGCCAGCGTGGAGAAGGCGAGCGTGACGAAGGCGAGGTAGTGGTGCTGCACCCGCAGCGCCGGATAGCCGAGCACCCAGCCGACCGCGAAGCTCAGGCCGATCGCGACGACGATCGCCGCCGGCAGCGGCCAGCCATGCGTGGTCATGATCGCTGCCGCGTAAGCGCCGATGCCGACGAAGGCGCCCTGCGCCAGCGAGACCTGGCCCGCATAGCCAAGCGTGAGGTTGAGGCCCATCGCGGCGATGGCCATCACCGCCCATTGGCTCAGGATGAACAGGCCATAGCGGTTGAAGTTCATGGGGACTGCGATCAGCGCAGCGATGACCATGAGGCCGAACGCGATCTTGAGAGGTTTGGCGAAGCCGCTCATACGGTGCGCTCCTCGGCGCGGCCGAGCAGGCCCTGCGGCCGGAACAGGATGACGGCGATCAGGAAGATCATCGGCACGGCGGCGCGATACTGCGTCGAGACATAGGCGGCTGCGAGATTGTCGAGCACGCCGATCAGGAGGCCGCCTGCGATCGCGCCTCGCACCTGGTTGAAGCCGCCGATGATCGCGGCGATGAAGGCAGCCTGGCCCAGTACCTCGCCGGACGTGAATTTCGCGAGGTAGATCGGCGTGATCAACAGCGAGGCGAGCGCGACCAGGAACGCGTTGATCAGGAAGGTCAGGAGAATCATGCGCTCGACAGGGACGCCGATGATGCGCGCCACCGTCGGGTTCTGCGCCGCCGCCTGCATCTGGTGGCCGAGCGAGGTGCGGTCGAGAAGCGCAGTCAAGCCGAAGACGGCAAGGATGGCGAGGAGGAGAACGCCGATGCTTTGCAGCGAGACGGCATGGCCGAGGATGGAGATATCGCCGGTCGGCACGATCGAGGGGAAGGGTGAGGCTTCGGCGCTGAAGAACTGCTTGACGGCCTCCTTGAGGCCGATCGCGAGCGCCATGGTCGCGATCGCGAGCGGCAGCACGCCGTGGCGTAGCATCGGATCGACCAGTAGCATCTTGAAGGCGAGGCCGAGCAGGAGCATCGAGAGCAGGATGCCGAGGATGATCGCGAGCCAGAACGGCGCGCCGGCATGCATCGCCGCCAGCATCAGGAACGCCGGCAGCATCACGAACTCGCCCTGCGCGAAATTGATGGTCTGCGAAGTCTGCCACAGCAGCGTGAAGCCGACCGCGACCAGCGCATAGATCGCGCCGGTGGCAAGTCCCGCGACCAGAAGATCGAACAGATTGGACATTTTCCCCTCTCGGCGCTCGCGCTCTGTCTTCTCGCTCTCCCCGCTCTTCCTTTTCTCCCTCTCCCCGCGAAGGGCGGGGAGAGGGAGACGAAAGATCTCGCTCCGCATCCGCCTTCGCTAAACCTTCGGCGGACAGGCGCGGCGAGAGGCAAAGACCTCACTTCACCTTCGGCAGCACCTGCTTCACCACTTGCTTGCCTTCGACCACTTCCACCAGAAAGCTCTGGCGGTCGATGTCGCCGGTGTCGCTGAAGGTGACGTCCATCAGGATGCCCGGCTCGTCCGCGGCCTTAATGGTCAGGCCGTGCAGGGTGTCGGCGAACGCCTTCGAATCCACCTTCCCCATCTTGTCGGTGGTGGCCTTCACCATGTAGACCGCGAGATAGCCTTTCAGGCCGTTATGATCAGGCACGTAATTGTACTTCTTCGCGAACTTGTCACGAAACGCCTTGATCAGGTCGACCGGCGCATCGGTGGTGAGACCGACATGGCCACGCGCGCCGTTGGCGGCATCGCCCGCGAGCTCGATCACCTTCTGCCCGATCAGCGTGGTCTCGCCCATCAGCGGCGCGGTGACGCCCTGACGTTTCAGCTCCTTCAGGATACGTGCGCTCTCTTCCTCGTTCAAATAGACGAACACGGCATCGGGATTGGCGGCCTTGATCTTGCCGACGTCGGCGGCGAAATCGGCCTGACCTGCTTCGGTCGAGAGATCGGCGACCACCTTGGAGCCGAGCCGGTCGAGCTCCTTGACGACGACATCGCGACCGCCGCGGCCAAAATCGTTGTTGACCCAGACCACGGCGACCGACTTCGCCTTCATGTCGTCGTGAATGTATTTGGCGACCTTCGGCATCGACGATTGCTGGCCGAACGAGGTGCGGAACAGGAATTTGTTTCCGCCTTGCGTCAGCTCGGCGGCTTCGCCGCCCATGATCTGCGCGATGCCGGCTTCGGCCGCCAACGGCGCGGTCACCTTCACCGAGCCGGAATAGCCGGGTCCGAGCAGCACATAGGGCTCGGCGTCGAGCGCCTTTTGCACCTGCGCGCGCGCGACGCCGGGGTTGGATTGCGAATCCGCATGAGTGACTTCGAGCTTGCGGCCGAGCACGCCGCCCTTGGCGTTGATCTCCTCGATCGCGAGGTCGATGCCGTTTTTCCAGTTGGTGCCGACGGTGGCGCCGCCGCCGGACAACTCGGCGACGTCGGCGAGCTTGATCGCCTGGGCGTGGACGCTGGTTGCAGTCGCGAAGGCAAGCAGGGCGCCGGCCAGAATGGTCGATTTCATGGTCTCTCCTCCCATTTTTCGTTGATGTTGTGCGCGGCCTTGTGTCCGGCCGCTTCGGTTACGCTGCGTGATAGGCCGAGCTTCGTGCCGCCATCACCTCGTCGAATGCCTCTCCCATGATCTCGGTCGATGGGGCAAGACCCGTGAACAGTTCGAAAGCGTCGGCGGCCTGGTAGATCGCAAGCTCCCGGCCGGTCATGATCCGCGCGCCCTTGGCTTGGGCGGCCGCCAGCAGCGGCGTGATCAGCGGTGAGTAGACGGCGTCGGCGACCCACAGGTTTTGACGCAGCAGCGTCGGCGAGACCGGCGTTTCCCGGTTCGGCAGCATGCCGACCGGTGTGCCGTTGACGAGGCCGGTTGCGCCGTCGAGCGCATCCTCGACGCTTGCGGCGACCCTGGCGCCCCCCTGCTTGACGAGCAGCGCGGCGAGTTTTTCGGCGCGTGCCGGCTCGCTGTCGAAGATGCGGATGTCGGTCACGTCAAGGCTCGCCAGCGCAAAGGCGATCGCCTTGCCGACGCCGCCGGTGCCGATCACGGCCACCGCGTTGCCGGACGGCGCCAGTAGCGGCGCGACGGCGCGCGCAAAGCCGGTCGTGTCGGTGTTGTGGCCGGTCAGCCGTCCGTTCCTGACGACGACGGTGTTGACCGCCCCCATGGCGGCCGCACCCGGTGCCAGTTCATCGAGCAGCGGGACCACTGCCTCCTTGTAGGGAAAGGTGACGTTGACGCCGGCAAAGCCGAGCCGCCGCACGCCTTCCAGCATCAGCCGGAGCCCGGCCGTATCGGCGCCGGCCACTTCGATGAGCTGATAATGTCCGCGCAGGCCAAGCCCCTCCGCGGCGCGCTCATGCATGGCAGGGGAGGCGGAATGCGCGATGGGTGCGCCGATCAGGCCGGTCAGGAGCTTTTTGGATGCGGCGGGTCCGCGCTTTGACATGGTTCGCTATCGTCTCGTTGGGAGCGTTCGGTCCCGGCCATTAGCGGGGAAATCCGCCCAGTTCCAAGGGGCTTCCCCTAGGAACGATAGTCTTTCCTCGGCCTAACACAATTACCCTTTTGTCCTGCAAACCTAACATAATGTTATCTCTTCCGCCCCCGTGCCGCCGCGGCCCTGCCTTTGCCCTGCGACGGCTCGACTGCGCGCATCTCCGCGCGCAGGGACTCGATGAAATACTCGACATGAAGCGACAGCGGCGCGCCGCGCTTCACCGCGATATAGGTCTCGAATCGCGTTGGCTCGGTGATCTTGATCAGCTCGATGCCGGGATAGCCGCCATGGGCCACCGTGAACTGGTCGATGACGGCGATGCCGAGCCCCGCCTTCACCAGCGCGCAGACCGTGGTGCCGAAGCGGGCGCGGATGGTGATGTTGTATGCGAGGCGGTGGCGCGCGAAGATCTCGGCCATGATCCGCCCGTAGGGATCGTTGGGATCAATGCCGATCAGCGGATAGCGCGTGATCTCGGCGGCGGAGACCTGCTTGCGGCCGGCGAGCTCGTGGCCCGGCGGCACGATGCAGTAGAGCTCGCCTGAGGCGAGCGGCATGAAGTCGAGCCCGGAATGCTCCAGGCGGTAGCTCATCGCCACGCACTCGCCGCGGCCGAGCATGAGGTAGTCGATGGCTTCCTCGAGCTTGAGGATGTTGATGTCGATGCCGAGATCCGGATAGCGCCGCCGGACCCGCTCGATCGCGCGCGGCACCATGACTTGCGAAATGCTCGGCACCGAGCCGATGCGCAATTCCGACAATCCGCCGCGTCCGATCTTGGAGATGATCTCGGAAAGGTCGTCGACCTTCTTGTAGACGCCGTTGATCTGCTCGAAGATGTTCTCGGCTTCCGGGGTGGGGAAATAGCGTCCGTTCTGGCGCTGGAAGAAGCGGATGCCGAGCGAGCGCTCGGTGTATTTGACGAGGCGGCTGATGCCCGGCGCCGAAACGTTCAGCAGCTTCGCCGCGCCGCCGATCGTGCCCGTCACCATCACGGCACGGATCACTTCAACCTGGCGCAGCGTCATCATTTCCTAGGCATCCAAAAGATAATCGTGGGCGGCGCTGCCTTTCCCTCTCCCCTTTGTGGGAGAGGGTGGATCACAGCGATAGAGCGAGACGGGTGAGGGGTTCTCTCCCGCGCGAGCCTCGCGCATTTGAACGCGTGGAAACAACCCCTCATCCGGCGCCATAGCCGATGCGAAGCATCGGCGTTTTGTTTTAAGAACGGCGGCCGAAGGCCGCCTATGCCACTTCTCCCACAAGGGGAGAAGGAAGGAAACATTCGCGTTCGGTTGTTCGGTTCAGAGGAAGGCATGGCACCGAACGGACCGTTCGTGCGCTCACAGCGATTGCGTGCTAGCTCGCCGGTCCGTCCGGCGAGGCGCTCTCTGCTGGCTTGCTGCGCTCGCTTTGCAGCACCCCGCGCGCGAACTCGATGATCTTCTGCTTGTTTGCCGTTTCGCGGACCGCGAAAAATACGCGGTTGAGTTCCAGGCCGAGCACGCTGTTGAGGGCGATGTCCTCGTCTTCCATCGTGGTTTCCCCGCTTCAGACATTGTAGGTGTATCTTGACGTCGCTTCTTCCACAAGTAGATTAAACCTTCTTGGTCAATGGGATACCGGGAAACTACGGAAACCGTGAATTGAGGCAGTGCCCAAAGACGTGCTATATCGCACAGCGAGGGTCAGGAAACGCACCGATGTCCGCCGTGGATTATGGCCGGGAAGCGCTCGACTTCATTGAGGGGCTAGGGGCCTATCGGAGGGTTCCGGACGCTATGAATGCGCTCGAAGGGGCCTTCGGGCGCTTCGGCTTTGAAACCATCATCGTGACAGGGTTGCCGAATCCCGACCAGCGGTTCGCACAGATGGTGCTCGCCAAGCGCTGGCCCGCGGAATGGTTCAGCCTCTACACCCAGAACAACTACGACCGCGTCGACCCCGTGGTGCGGATGTGCCGACAATCGGTCAACCCATTCGAGTGGTCGGAAGCGCCCTATGATGCCGAACTCGATCCGGGCGCGGCGGAGGTCATGAACCGCGCCGGCGATTTCCGCATGTCGCGCGGCTTCATCGTGCCGATCCACGGGCTCACCGGCTATGAAGCCGCCGTGTCGCTCGGCGGCATCCATCTCGATCTCAACGCCCGCAGCAAGCCGGCATTGCACCTGATGGCGATGTATGGCTTCGACCACATTCGCCGTCTGCTCGATCCGGCGCCGTATCCCTCGACGCGCCTCACTCCGCGCGAGCGCGAGGTGATCTCCTGGGCCTCACAGGGCAAATCGGCCTGGGAAATCGGCGAGATACTGCACATCACGCAGCGTACCGCCGAAGAGCATCTCGCGACCGCCGGGCGCAAGCTCGGAGCCGTGAACCGTACGCATGCGGTTGCACTGGCGATTCGCAACAAGATCATCAATCCCTAAGCGACGTACTGGGAAATTTCCCAATATCGAACCATTCTCTTTTCGCAGAGGGTGCCCTCCATTGAGGACGAATGGGGGCTTTCATGATTCACGCCATTTCTGCAGTAAATCGCCACCTTTACGAAGATGTACTCGATCAGCATTTCCGGCTGCGGCACGACATCTTCGTCGAAGAGCGGCGCTGGGAGACGCTGCGCAGGCCGGATTGTCGCGAGATCGATGCTTATGACGACGAGGACACAGTCTATCTGCTTGCGCTGGAGGGACGCCGTGTTATCGGCGGTCACCGGCTCTACCCGACCACCAAGCCTTCGATGATGAGCGAAGTCTTTCCGCATCTGGCATCGGTTCGCGGCTGTCCTTCGGATCCGCTGGTCTGGGAATGGTCGCGCTACTTCGTCGTGCGCGATCGCCGCGACGGCGCGCTCAACCTGCAACTGATGGCGGCGGTGCAGGAGTTCTGCCTCGGTCAGGGGATCGCGCAGGTCAGCGCGATCATGGAAACCTGGTGGTTGCCGCGCTTTCATGAGGCCGGCTTCGTCGTGACCCCGCTCGGCCTACCGGCTCTGGTGGAGAATGCGTGGACCATGGCGGCGACGATCGACATTCGTCGCGAGACGCTCGATGCCCTGCATGATCGCATCGGTGTGCCTTCTATCGTGCAACAGGACGGCCCGCGTCTGGACGCCGTCGCCCGTGCCAACCTCTGCGGCCTCGCTGCCGCGCAACGAAAGAGCGCCTGAGATGTCGAACATGATGCGGGACAGCCAGATCATGGCGCAGATCAAGGACGAAAATCTCGGCTACATGTCCGACATGGCGCTCGAACTCGCGCAGATGGCGGAAGACACCGGATTGGCGACGCTCGCCTATCTGTTCCGGATGGCGGCGCTGGAGGCCTCGACGGCCAATAGCGTGCTTGCCGAGCCGGATGACCTTCCCCGGCAGATGACGTCGCACTAGGCGGCTCCATCTACACGTTGCGACGAATTCACACCCTCTCTCCGGCAACGGAGGGAGGGTGATCCGTTTTGGGTGCGTCAGGTTGACCCATCCTGCGCGGCAGTCTTCTTGCAAGGCCGATTGCAGGGGCCAGGACCGATCGGATGCATCGGCATGCAACAAAGTGCATGTTGGGTGTCGAATCGCTCTTGCCTCGGAACGATACTGCCATTACCCATTTTTCCGCCTTGTAGAGGCAGGGGGAGCTCTTTCACTGATGGCGACCGTGTTCGAACATCGGCGCGAACCTGCGTGCGCCTGAAAGAGTTTTGATGCTGCTCGTCGTCGAACAGTTCTTGAACGGATTGCAGTTTGGCCTGCTGCTGTTCCTGCTCGCCGCCGGCCTGACGCTGGTGTTCGGGATCATGGATCTCGTCAACCTCGCGCACGGCTCGCTCTACATGATGGGCGCCTATTTCGCCGCGACCTTCGCAGCCTGGACCGGCAGCTTCCTGCTCGGCGCGCTGCTGGCGCTCGGCGCGACGCTCGTGCTCGGCATTGTGCTCGAGATGACCGCGCTGCGGCATCTCTATGGACGCGACCATCTCGACCATGTGCTCGCGACCTTCGGCCTGATCCTGTTCTTCAATGAAGCCGTGCGGCTGATCTGGGGGCCGGCCGGGCTTGCGCTGCCGCTGCCGGCCTGGCTCACCGTGCCGGTGCCGATCCTGCCGGGCATTCACTATCCCGCTTATCGCCTCGCCATCATCGTCGTGGCGCTGCTGGTTGCGCTGCTGCTCTATCTCGGCGTGATGCGCACCCGCATCGGCATGCTGATCCGGGCCGGCGCCTCCAACCGCGAGATGATCGGTGCGCTCGGCATCAACATCAAGCTGCTCTACACCCTGGTGTTCGGCCTCGGTGCCGCGCTCGCCGGCCTTGCCGGCTTGATGCAGGCGCCGATCCTCACCGTGCAGATCGGCATGGGCGAGAACATCCTGATTCTGGCCTTCGTTATCATCGTGATCGGCGGTATCGGTTCGATCCGCGGCGCGTTCCTGGCCGCGATCTTTGTCGGCATGATCGACACGCTCGGCCGCGCTTTCCTGCCCAATTTGTTGCGGCAGGTGCTGAGCGGCGCCGCGGCCTCCACCGCCGCGCCCGCGTTGTCGTCCATGCTGATCTATCTGCTGATGGCGATCGTGCTGGTGGTGCGTCCGGAGGGGCTGTTTCCGGCCAACCGCCGATGAAGGCTTTCACTGTGAGTAAGGCCGTCACGGCCCTGATGCTGGCGGGCCTCGTGCTGCTGCCGCTGTATTCGCAACTCTCCGGCAACATCTTCATCCTGACGCTGTTCACGCGCATCGTCATTCTGGCGCTGGCGGCCGCGAGCCTCAACCTCATCATGGGTTTTGGCGGCATGATGAGCTTTGGCCACGCCGCCTATCTCGGCATCGGCGGTTACGCGGTCGGCATGCTGGCGCAGGAAGGCGTGGGAAGCGGCTTCATCCAGTTTCCGGTCGCGCTCGCGGCGTCCGCGACTTACGCGCTGGTGATCGGCGCGCTCTCGCTTCGCACGCGTGGCGTTTACTTCATCATGATCACGCTCGCCTTCGCGCAGATGGCCTATTACGTCGCCTCGGGGCTGGCGCGTTATGGCGGCGATGACGGCCTCACCGTCTACAAGCGCAGCGACTTCTCCGGGCTGATCAATCTGTCGAACCGCACGCAGTTCTATTATCTCTGCCTCGCCTGCCTATTGGGCGTGGTCTTCCTGATCTGGCGCATCGCCAATTCGCGCTTCGGCCTCGTCCTGCAGGGCCTGCGCTCCAACGAGCAGCGCATGCAGGCGATCGGCTTTCCCTCGAAACGCTACCAGCTGGTCTGCTTCGTCATCTCGGGCATGATGTGCGGCCTTGCCGGCGCGCTGCTCGCCAACAACACCGATTTCGTCAGCCCGGCCGCGATGTACTGGACGCGTTCCGGCGACCTCATGGTGATGGTGATCCTCGGGGGCATGGGCACGCTGTTCGGTCCGGTCATCGGCGCCGTGGTGTATTTGCTGCTGGAAGAGTTCTTGTCGCAGCTCACCGAATACTGGGCGCTGATCATGGGCCCGATGCTGCTGCTGATCGTGCTGTTCGGCCGCGGCGGCATCATGGGCCTGCTCGGGAGGCTCCAACGTGGCTGAGCCGCTGCTCCGCGTTGACAAGCTGGTGCGCCGCTTCGGCGGCATCATTGCGACCGACAACGTCTCGCTCGACGTCGCGGCGGGTGAGCTGCACGCCATCATCGGCCCGAACGGCGCCGGCAAGACCACGCTGATCAGCCAGCTCACCGGGCATCTGGAGCCGCATTCCGGCAGCGTCTCGCTGGCGGGGCGCGACATCACCTATCTGCCGGCCTATCGCCGCTGCGCGTTGGGCCTGGCACGTTCGTTCCAGATCACTTCGCTGCTGCTCGATTTCACCGCCGCCGACAATGTTGCGCTCGCGGCGCAAGCGCATGCCGGCACCTCGTTTCGCTTCTTCGCCGATGCACGCAAGGAGAAGGGCCTGCGCGATGCCGCGCATGCCGCGCTCGACCGCGTCGGTCTCGCCCATCGTGCCGATGTCCTGGTGTCCAGGCTCAGTCATGGCGAGCGTCGCCAGATCGAGCTGGCCGTGGCGCTGGCAAGCAAGCCGAAACTTTTGCTGCTCGACGAGCCGATGGCCGGCCTCGGCGTCACCGAGTCCCAGCGCATGGTGCAGCTGCTCCAGGAACTGCGGAAAGAGGTCTCGATCGTGCTGGTCGAGCACGACATGCCGGCGGTGTTTGCGCTGGCCGACCGTATCTCGGTGCTGGTCTATGGCCGCGTCATCGCCTCCGGCGATCCGGCCGCGATCAGGGCGAACGAGGACGTCAAGCGCGCCTATCTCGGCGAGGCGCATGTGGTGACGCACCATGGCTGAAAAAGGGATGGGTGACACGCTGCTCGAGGTCGACGGCATCGAGACCTGCTATGGCCTGTCCCAGGTGCTGTTCGGCCTGTCGCTGTCGGTCAAATCAGGCGAGATGGTCTCGCTGATGGGCCGCAACGGCATGGGCAAGACCACGACCATCCGCTCCATCATGGGCCTGACGCCGGCGCGCGCAGGCAGCATCCGCTTTGCGGGTTCGGAAGTGCGGACGCAGCCGTCCTACAGGATCGCGCAACTCGGTGTCGGCCTCGTCCCCGAGGGGCGGCAGATTTTCCCGAACCTCACCGTGCGCGAAAACCTGGTCGCGGCCGCCGCCGATCGTTTCGACAGCAGCAATCCCTGGACGCTGGCGGCGATCTACGTGATGTTTCCGCGCCTGGCCGAGCGCGCCTCCAACATGGGCAACCAGCTCTCCGGCGGCGAGCAGCAGATGCTCGCAATTGGCCGCGCGCTGATGACCAACCCGAAGCTCCTCATCCTGGATGAAGCCACCGAAGGCCTGGCGCCGCTGATCCGCGAAGAGATCTGGAGCTGCCTGTCGCTGCTCAAGAGCCGGGGACAGTCGATCCTGGTCGTCGACAAGAACGTCGACCACCTGGCCCGCATCTGCGACCGCCACACCATCATCGAGCGCGGCAAGACGGTGTGGAGTGGCACCTCCGACGAACTGATGGCCGAGCCGGATCTGCAGCACAAATACCTGGGGATTTGAGGCGGCGGCGAGGTGAGGGACGGTACGCGTGGCCGCTCACCCGGTGTCGTCCTGGCGAACGCCAGGACCCATACCGCGAGGTCTGTCCATTGTGGACGGTATCAGTACCGGAGGAAGAATCTTCGCCAAACCCCTTCCCCGGGGTAATGCGTCCTGGCTTTCGCCAGGACGACATTGGCAATCACCAGTAAATCCCATGCCGATGCAGTTCGCGGATCACGCGCGCCTCCGTGGACGGCTGGCGGCGCTTCGGCTTGGTCGTCTCGGTCGTGCTGGTCACCGGTGTGGCCGAGGGTTGCGTCGGCGCGGTGGCCGCGGCTGAAGCCGGGCTGGTGATTGCCGTCTGGACATTCGCCGGCTGCGTTGCCGCCGGGGCTTGCGTCGTCTGCGGTGCGGCTGTCGGCGAGGCCGGTTGCTCGGCCGCCGGTTGGTTTGCACTGGTCGCTGCAAGGCTCAGACTGCGCGGACCGCCGGCATGGGCTTGTGTTGCGAACAGCGAGAGCGCTGCGATCAGGATCAGCTTTCGCATGGAAATCCCCATTATCTGGTCAATCCGGCTTACCTCTTGGCGGCTGACTGCCCCATCAGCGCGCCAGCCGATGCGCGCCGATTTCGATCAGAGTGGTCCGGCAGGACAGGCGATAGATCAGGCTGAACAATTGACCCAACATGACCGAACTCCTTTGTTGATCACTCGACAAAGGTTAACCCCGGTGTTTTTCCGGCGGTTTTCGGCACGTGACGAAAATGGTTTCGTCGGACCGCGACCTGATGTCGCCGGAACAGGTGGGACGAAGTCACCTCACGGGGGTGTGAGCATTGAGCCGCTGCGCCTCCACCTGCAAGGGAGGAGGTCAGAGGGAGCAGGTCAAAACACCTCGAAATATTCGCGGTGCTCCCAGTCGGTCACCTCGGACAGGAAGCGGTCGATCTCGGCATTCTTGATGTGGGTGTAATAATCGACGAACTCAGGCCCGAGCTTTTCGCGGAAGAACGGATCGTCCTTCAGCGCGCTGACCGCATCGCGCAACGACTTCGGCAAGAGCGGCGCCTTGGTTTCGTAGGGTGTGTCGGCCGACGGGCCGGGATCGAGCTTGCGATCGACGCCGTCCAGCCCTGAGAGGATCTGCGAGGCCATGTAGAGATAGGGATTGGCGGCGGGCTCGCCGATGCGGTTTTCCAGGCGCGTGGCGGCATCGCCGGCCGCTCCGAGCACGCGGATCATCACGCCGCGATTGTCGCGGCCCCAGATTGCGCGGTCCGGCGCCAGCGAATAGGAGCGGTAGCGCTTGTAGCCATTGATGGTCGGGGTGGTGAACACGGTCGACGCGCGGGCGTGGTCGAGCAGGCCCGCAAGCCAGGCGCGGCCGAACGCGCTGAGCGGCTCGTCGCCGTCTTTGGTCGTTTCCTGGGCCATGAACTGGTTCTCGCCGCTCGCGCGTGAGACCACCGATTGGTGCAGATGCCAGCCGCTCGCGAACAGGTTCGGCAGCTTCGGTCGGCACATGAAGGTGGCGTGATAGCCGTGGCGGTGCGCGATCTGCTTCACGGCGGAGCGAAACAGCACCATGTTGTCGGCGGGCTCCAGCCCCTTCTTCGGCGCGAAGGTGAACTCGCACTGGCTCGGCCCGAATTCGACCTCGACCGAGCGCAACGGCAATCCGAGCGCGACGATGTCACGCCGCAAGATCTCCAGCACCGGCTCCATCTGATCGAAGCGCTGCTCGGTGAGATATTGATAGCCGTGGCTGAGCAGGCTCACCGAGGGCGGCGTGCCGGGCTGGCCAGCGTCCTCGGGCCGCATATGCGGATCATCGAGCTTGAAGATGTGGAATTCGACCTCGAGGCCCGCCACGAAATCGTGGCCGCGGCTTGCGAGCTCGTCGAGCACCTTGCGATAGAGCCCGCGCGTCGCGAACGGAACGGGGCGGCCGTCGTTGAAATAGAGGTCGCAGAGAACCCAGCCCGTGGTCGGTGCCCACGGCAAAACGCGAAACGTGGAGGGATCGGCGATCATCAGCACGTCGGCCGCGCCCTCCATCTCCTTCATGCCGAAGCCGCCGCCCGACGTGAACACCGGAAACACCGTGCGGTGCGAGGTGTCCTTGGCGAGCATGGTGGTGGTGATGGAGCAGCCGCTCTCCAGCGAAGCGATCGCCTCGGCCGCGACGATGGTCTTGCCGCGCAAAATGCCGTGCTGGTCCGGGAAGGCGAGGCGGATGACCTCGAGGTTCTTCTCCTCCACGATGCGGCGCATGCGTGTCGCCGCGTCGTTCTGCTCATCCGACCACAGCGCATGACGCGCGACGAAAGTCACTTTGGTTGCTCCTTGGTCGTTAGGCGCGACACTGCCGCAACAGATTCCGTCATTGCGAGCGCAGCGAAGCAATCCAGAAACTCTCCGCGGAAACAGTCTGGATTGCTTCGCTTCGCTCGCAATGACGAAGGAGGGACCTGCATTCCGTGCTACTCCGCCGCCGTCAGCCGATGCACGTTGTCCGCGATCTCCTTCGGCACCGGCGCCGTCCACGGCGCGCTGCGGCGGCGCTTGACGTCGACTTCCATCCAGTAGATCTCCCAGCCTCGTGTCGGCCCGATGCCGTCCATGGTCGCCGGGCCCTGGATCGAACGTGCGGTGGCCTCGTCGAGATGCAGCATCGGCTTCTCGCCGCCTGCGACCTTCTCGATCTCCTGCCGCAGCAAGCGGCGGTATTGCACGATCGCCTTGTCGCTCGTGCCGAGGTGCTCCCTGGTGCGGTCCTGGATCGCGCCCATCGATTCCACCGCCCACTGGTCGTGGACGTTGATGTCGGTGCCCATGCCGGTATAGGTCGCCGTCTGCTGCTCGTGCGGATCGAAACCGTAATCGTTGGTCCTGTTCTTGCGAGATTTGTAATCCGGCAGCTCATAGAGCTCGAGCCGCTGGTCGCGCATCATCTTCTTGTCCACGGGGTTCGCGTAGCTCGTGAAGATCGCGTACCAGTAGCAGTTCTCGTCGTCGACCGGCACGTGCCACTGCGTGATCGTCATCTCCGTGCTCATGGGGATGACGAAACCGTGCGGGAAGAGCTGGTTGGTGACGCGCACATGGGTGCGCTCCTCGTCGATCTCGCGCAGCGCGATCAGCCGCAGGCCGTATTCGGTGTGCTCGACATTGATGATCGGACGGTCGTACTCGCGCAAGATCTTCGTCATCGGCAGGTCGGAGCCTGCCGATGCGCCGCGGAACTGCTTGCCGTAGGCCGTGGACGTGTCCTCGTCCTCGAAGAAGCGATGCAGGTAGGAGGCGTGCGCGGGATCGATGCCGACTTCGAGCGCCTGCAGCCAGTTGCAGGCCATGTGCCCCTTGAACGCGAAGGTGTGCGTGCCGGGCGCGACGAAGCAGTCGAGCTCCGGAAAGGCCGGCGGCTCACCCTCGCCGAGATAAGCCCAGAGGATGCCGCTCTTCTCCACCACGGGATAAGAGCGCTGACGAATGTTCTGGCAGAGCTTTGAGTCCTTCGGCTCCGCCGGGGTTTCAATGCATTGCCCGGTGGCGTCGAACAGCCAGCCATGGAAGGCGCAGCGCAGGCCGCCATGCTCGAGCCGTCCGAACGCGAGATCGGCGCCGCGATGCGCGCAGTGCCGATCGATCAGCCCGTAGCGTCCGGTCTCGTCGCGGAATAGCACCAGATTTTCGCCGAGCAATCTGACGGGGCGGATCGGACGATCGCCGTCGAGCTCGTCCACCAGCGCCGCCGGCTGCCAGTAGCTTCGCATCAGCTTCCCGCAGGGGTCCTTTGGACCGGTGCGGGTGATCAGGTCGTTCTGCTCCTGGCTCATCATGGCGAGTGCATCCTTTGTGGAGTGGCGTTTGTTCGCCTATTGAACGAATGGGCGAATTATGACATGCCTTGGTCTGGCAGCAAGCACTATTTTGCAGGATCCCGACACCCATGCCCAAGCTGAAGCGAAGCGAGAGCGACGAACGCGCGACGGATTTCGTCGAGAGCCTCGATCGCGGGCTGCGCCTGTTGCAATGCTTCGGCACCACGGCTGGACCGCTGACACTCAGCGATCTCGCCCGTGCCGCTGAGCTTCCACGCGCCACCGCGCGGCGCATGCTGTTCACGCTCCAGCGCGGCGGCTTCGTCAGCGGCGACGGAAAACTGTTCTCGCTGACGCCGCATGTGCTGACGCTGGCGGCGTCGTATCTGCGCTCCAGCCAGCTCGTCACGGTCCTGCAGCCGGTGCTCGACCGCGTTGCGACAGCGGCCAACGAAATCTCCTCGCTCGCGGTACTCGACGGCGATGAGGTCGTGTTCGTCGCACGCAGCAGTCCGACGCGGATGTTCTCAGGCGGATTGGAGATCGGCTATCGGCTTCCGGCGTTCTGCACCTCGGTCGGGCGCGCCATGCTCGGGCAGCTCGATGATGCCGAGCTTGCTGCGCGCCTGAAAGCGATGAAGCGCGAGGCGCTGACGCCGCAGACGGTGACCGACGCAAAGGCGCTGCTCGCACGCATCGCCGCCGACCGCACCCAAAACTATTCGCTGGTGGACCGCGAGGCCGAGCCGCATTTCCGCTCGATCTCGGTCCCGGTGCGTCGTTATGACGATGTCATCGTCGCCGCCATCAACATGGGCGCTCATGTTGACCGGGTGCCGGCCAAGGAGTTGATCGAGCGATTTTTGCCGCTGTTGCGCGAGGGCGCGGAGGCGGTGCGGTCGCAACTCTTGTAGCCCGGGTGAGCGAAGCGATACCCGGGAAAGTCATCGTGAAGACCCGGATGTCGCTTCGCTCATCCGGGCTACGCGCCTGTGCAAAAATCACGACCGGTTGCGCATCCAGTCGGCGAGGCCCGATATCGCACGATCGAGATCCTGTCGCGCAGCGCTATCCGTCACCGTCTCTTCCAGCGCGCCGCGCATGCAGAGCATCCACGCGTCGCGCTCGGTATCGCCGATGCCAAAGCCGATGTGGCGCTGGCGCAGCCGCGGGTGGCCCTTCTCGACCGAATACAGTTTCGGGCCACCGGTCCATTCGGTGAGATAGCGCTTCAGCACATCCCTGATGAGGCCGAGGTCGTCCGCATGCATTGCGCGAATGATCTTCGCCTCCGGCAGCGTATCCATCCGCTCGTAGAAGCGATCGACCAACAGGTCGATCGTGGCGCTGCCGCCGATCCGCTCGAACATGGAGATTGCGACGTCGCTGTCGGTCATGGGAGTTCGGACCTACAGCGCCACGCTGCGCAGCCCGAAGCTGCGTGCTTCGTTCTGCAGCACCGGCCGCACCGCATCAACCAGGCGCGCCGCGGCGGCATCGACGGACAGTCCTGCCGTGTCCACCACCGCCGTCGCGCGCGCATATAGCGGCTCGCGGCTCAAGAGGATGTTGCGCAGCTCCGCCATGGCGGAGCGGTCGTCGGCCATCGGACGCAGATCGCCCTGGCGGCGGACGCGGGCCATGTGCTCCTCGGGCTCGGCCTTCAACCAGATCGTGTAGAACGACGACAGGATCTGGTCGAACGTCAGGGGCTCCGAGACGATGCCGCCGCCGGTCGCCAGCACCATCAGCTCGTTGCGCGCGAGCAGCTGCTGCAGTGCCGCCTGCTCCATGCGGCGAAAGCCTTCCTGGCCGTAGAGCGCGATGATCTCGGCGACCGAGAGCCCGTTCTGCTGCTCGACCTCCTTGTTGAGCTCGACAAAACTCCAGCCGACCTTCTTCGCCAGCATCCGGCCGAGCGTGGATTTGCCGGCGCCGCGCAGGCCGATCAGCGCGATGCCGCAGAACGGTGCGCGCCGTGGCGCCGACGCGCTGCCGCCCGCGAGCAAATCCTTGGCTTGCGCGATCTGACTTGGCGTCGCCTTGCGCAGGAGATCGCGAAACATCTGCCAGTCCGGGGTCGGATCGACCGAGGGAAGCAGGTCCTCGAGATGCGCGCCCATCGCGTCGGAGACGCGGCGCAGCAGCACGATGGAGACATTGCCCTTGCCGCTTTCGAGCTGCGCGATGTAGCGCTCCGATATTCCTGATACCTTGGCGAGCACCTTGCGCGACATGCCGCGCAGCGCGCGCGTGGTGCGCACGCGCTGGCCGAGCTGTTCGAGAAATCGGGATTCGGCGTCGGGACTGTCGGTCATGGACTACGGATCATGGGCCTGCTTGAGCGGATGTCTTCTTTTAAGGAGGTCCTGCGGCGCGTATTAATGAAACATAGTGCCTGCTGGCATTGACAGCAAGCCAATGCGGTGTCTTTCTATGAATTATAATTCTAAATTCAGGGGAGAAGTCCGTGAGCGAGGGATCCTATAACGCGGTGACCTGGCTGCTCGACCGAAACGTCGAGGAGGGACGCGGCAACAAGCTCGCCTTCGACGACACCGTCTCACGGCTCACCTATGGCGAGCTCCAGCGCGAAACGCGGTGCGCCGCCAACATGCTGCGCCGGCTCGGTGTTCGCCGCGAAGAGCGCGTGGCCATGATCATGCTGGATACTGTCGACTTCCCGATTGTGTTCCTGGGCGCGATCCGCGCCGGCATCGTGCCGGTGCCGCTCAACACGCTGCTGACATCGGATCAATACGCCTACATCCTCGCCGATTGCCGTGCGCGCGTGCTGTTCGTCTCGGAAGCGCTCTATCCCGTGATCAAGGACGTCGTCGGCCGCATGCCGGATCTCGAGCATGTCGTGGTCTCCGGCGCCAAGCAGAACGGTCACAAGCAGCTCGCCGAGGAGATTGCGGAAGAGAGCGACCGGTTCACGACCGCTGCGACACATCCGGATGAGCCGGCGTTCTGGCTCTATTCGTCAGGGTCGACGGGCATGCCCAAGGGGGTGCGGCATATCCATTCGAATCTCCAGGCCACTGCGGACACCTACGCCAAGCAGGTGCTCGGCATTCGCGAGAGCGACGTCTGCCTTTCCGCGGCAAAGCTGTTCTTCGCCTATGGTCTCGGCAATGCGTTGACCTTTCCGATGTCGGTCGGCGCCACCGTCGTGCTCAACAGCGAGCGCCCGACGCCCGCCCGCATGTTCGACCTGATGAACCGCTACAACCCCTCGATCTTCTACGGCGTGCCGACCTTGTTCGCGGCGATGCTCAACGACGAGAGCATGAAGAGCGAGCGTGGCGGCAAGAATTTGCGCATCTGCACCTCCGCCGGCGAGGCGCTGCCGGAATCCGTCGGCAACAGCTGGAAGGCGCGCTTCAGCGTCGACATTCTCGACGGCGTCGGCTCGACCGAGCTGTTGCACATCTTCCTCTCGAATGCGCCCGGCGACATCAAATACGGCTGCTCCGGCAAGCCGGTGCCGGGCTATGCGGTGCGGCTGGTCAACGAAGCCGGACAGGATGTTGCCGACGGCGAAGTCGGCGAGCTCCTGGTCGATGCGCCCTCCGCCGGCGAGGGCTACTGGAACCAGCGCCACAAGAGCCGCCGCACGTTCGAAGGACCGTGGACCCGCACCGGCGACAAATATGTCAGGGATGCCGAGGGCCGCTACACCTTCTGCGGTCGCGCCGACGACATGTTCAAGGTCTCCGGCATCTGGGTCTCGCCCTTCGAGGTCGAGAGCGCGCTGATCACGCATCCCGCCGTGCTGGAAGCTGCCGTCGTGCCCGAAGCCGATCCGGAGGGACTGCTGAAGCCGAAGGCCTTTGTCGTGCTGCGCCCCGGCGCGACGACGACGGGCCTGCAGGAGATGCTCAAGGACCACGTCAAGCAGAAAATCGGCCCGTGGAAATATCCGCGCTGGATCGACGTGGTGGACTCGCTGCCGAAGACGGCGACGGGAAAGATCCAGCGGTTCAAGCTGCGGGACGGGACGAATTGAGTGCGTGGATGTCTTGCGTTTCTGTCGCGCCGAATCTCGCTGCGCTCCCTTGTGGGGGTGGGGGAGGGCGGGGAGAGGGGTGGCCCAGGAAGCGGTGTTCGTCGTCACGCGCCAGATGTTCTTCGTCACGCCCGGAATCCCCGTGTGGCACCCCTCTCCCTAGCCCTCCCCCCACAAGGGGGAGGGAACGACTGAACCAGCGGCCGCGTCTCGTTCCAAGTCCGTGCGAAGAAGAGCGACAGAACATGACCAATCTCGCCTCCACCGGCTTTCTCAGCATCGATGGCGCCAGCCTCGAATACAAATGGCTGGCGCCGCAATCCGCCGATTCACCCACCATCGTCATGCTGCACGAAGGCCTCGGCTCCGTCGGCCTATGGGGTGACTTCCCGGAAAAGCTCCAGCAGGCCACCTCCGCCGGCATCTTCGTCTATTCGCGTGCAGGCTATGGCCAATCGAGCCCGGTGACGTTGCCGCGGCCGCTTGACTACATGCAGCGCGAGGCGCTGGACGTGCTGCCGAAGATCCTCGATGCGATTGCCTTCAAGCGCGGCCTGCTGCTCGGCCATTCCGACGGCGCCTCGATCGCGACCATCTACGCCGGCGCGCATCAGGATCATCGCCTGAGCGGCCTGGTGCTGATCGCGCCGCATTTTATCGTCGAGGACATCTCGGTGAAATCCATCGCCGCGATCAAGACCGCCTTTGAGACCACCGATCTCAAGTCAAAGCTCGCGCGCTGGCACAAGGAGGTCGACAACGCCTTCTATGGCTGGAACGCCGCCTGGCTCGATCCGAAATTCCGCGACTGGGATATCTCGGAATCTCTCGCCTATATCCGCGTTCCGGTGCTGGTCCTTCAAGGCGTGGACGACCAATACGGGACGCTGCGTCAGGCTGAGATCGCGCAGCAAGAATGCTATTGCCCGGTCGATTTGAAAGTCATGTCAGACGCGGCGCATTCTCCGCATCGCGAGGCGCCGGGAGCGACCCTTGACGCGATTGAGCAATTTGCTGCAGCGGCCCTGCGAGAAGACATGCAACAAAATGCATGTGGGAGCCGTTAAGGACTAGACGCGCGCAATAATATGCATTATTGTGCATCTAACGGTAAAATCAAAACGAACTCAAGGGTGGCCCATGGCCGGGGAAGATCGACGCCTCTCAGGCGGCGCGACATTCATCGATTTCCAGACCGAGCCGTCCCGCTACCGGCACTGGAAGCTCGCGGTCGACGGTGACGTCGCCACTCTGACCATGGACGTCGACGAGAATGGCGGCCTGTTCGAGGGCTATCTGCTCAAGCTCAATTCCTACGATCTCGGCGTCGACATCGAGCTTGCCGACGCGGTTCAGCGCCTGCGCTTCGAGCACCCCGAGGTGAAGGTCGTGGTGATGCGCTCGGCCAAGAACAGGGTGTTCTGCGCCGGCGCCAACATCCGCATGCTCGCGGGCTCGACCCATGCCCACAAGGTCAATTTCTGCAAGTTCACCAACGAGACCCGCAATGGCATGGAAGACTCGTCGGAGAATTCCGGCCAGCGCTTCATCACCGTCGTGAACGGCTCGGCCGCCGGCGGTGGCTATGAGCTCGCGCTCGCCACCGACTACATCATGCTCGCCGACGATGGCGCATCGGCCGTTGCCCTGCCCGAAGTGCCGCTGCTCGCGGTGCTGCCGGGCACCGGCGGCCTCACCCGTGTGGTCGACAAGCGCAAGGTGCGCCGCGATCACGCCGATTTCTTTTGCACCATCGAAGAAGGCGTGAAGGGCAAGCGCGCCGTGCAATGGCGCCTGGTCGACGAGATCGCGCCGAACAGCAAGCTCGAAGGCAAGGTTGCCGAGCGCGCGAGGGAATTCGCCGACAGCTCGAAGCGCAAGGGCAGCGGCAAGGGCATCGCGCTGACGCCGCTCAAGCGCATCATCGACGAGACCAGCATCCGCTACGGCTTTGTCACGGTCGATATCGACCGCGCGGCGCGGATCGCCACGATCTCGATCAAGGCGCCTGAAGCCGCGCCGCCCGCCGACATCGACGGCATGATGGCGCAGGGTGTCGCGTTCTGGCCGCTTCAGGTCGCGCGCGAACTCGACGACGCCATCCTGCATCTGCGCATCAACGAGCTCGAGATCGCCATGCTGGTGTTCAAAAGCCATGGCGACCGCGCCCATGTGCTCGCCTGCGACGCCTTCCTCGAAGCCAACAAGGCGCACTGGCTGGTCAACGAAATCAGGCACTACTGGAAGCGTGTCTTGAAGCGCATCGACGTCACCTCGCGGACGCTGGTGACGCTGGTCGAGCCCGGCTCCTGCTTTGCCGGCACGCTCGCCGAGCTCGTCTTCGCCGCCGACCGCTCCTACATGCTGATCGGCACGCGCCAGGGCGACAACCGCCCGCCGCCGTCGATCGAACTGTCAGCGATGAATTTTGGCCCGTATCCGATGAGCCATGGCCTGACGCGGCTTCAGTCGCGCTTCCAGGCCGATCCGGCCGATGTGGAACGCGCGGAAGCCACGATGGGCACGGCGCTGGACGCCGAGCAGGCCGAAGAGCTCGGCCTCGTCACCTTCGCGCTCGACGACATCGACTGGGATGATGAAGTTCGCGTGTTCCTGGAAGAGCGCGCCAGCTTCTCGCCCGACAGCCTCACCGGCATGGAAGCGAGCCTGCGCTTCGTCGGCCCCGAGACGATGGAATCGAAAATCTTCTCGCGCCTCACCGCGTGGCAGAACTGGATCTTCCAGCGCCCGAACGCGGTCGGCGAGGAAGGCGCGCTGCGCCGCTACGGCAGCGGCCAGAAGCCGAAATTCGATATGACGCGGGTGTAACGATTCTCGTGTCCCGGGCGCGCTGCGGCACCAAAAGCGCAACGCGCGTCTTCAACGCGCTATGGTGACGCTGCGCAGAACCGGGACCCATGTGGACCGAACAATGGGTCCCGGCTCTGCAGCGCACCGCTTCGCGCTGCGCAGCGTCCGGGACAGAAGACAGACCAAGGAGCACGGCCATGAGCATGAACATCATGAACGTCGACTACTCGACCAAGATTCCGAACAACGTCAATCTCGCCGAAGACCGCCAAGTGCTCAAAGCGCTGGAGGGCTGGCATCCCGGCTACATGGACTGGTGGAAAGACATGGGGCCGGAAGGCTTCCAGGAATCGCTGGTGTACTTGCGCACCGCCTATTCGGTCGATCCGCGCGGCTGGGCCAAGTTCGATTACGTGCGGATGCCCGAGTATCGCTGGGGCATTCTCCTTGCTCCCCAGGAAGAGAACCGGGTCGTGCCGTTCGGCGAGCATTTTGGCGAGCCGGCCTGGCAGGAAGTCCCGGGTGAATATCGCGCCATGCTGCGCCGTCTGATCGTGATCCAGGGCGACACCGAGCCTGCCTCCGTCGAGCAGCAGCGCCACCTCGGCAAGACCGCGCCCTCGCTGTACGACATGCGCAATCTGTTCCAGGTCAATGTCGAGGAAGGCCGTCACCTCTGGGCGATGGTGTACCTGCTGCAGAAGTACTTCGGGCGCGACGGACGTGAAGAGGCTGACGATTTGTTGCGCCGCCGCTCGGGTGACGCTGACTCGCCGCGCATGCTGGGCGCCTTCAACGAGGCGACCCCGGACTGGCTGTCCTTCTTCATGTTCACCTATTTCACCGACCGCGACGGCAAGATGCAGCTGCATTCGCTGGCGCAGTCCGGCTTCGATCCC
The DNA here is from genome assembly GCF_040548605.1 of Bradyrhizobium sp. JR4.1. Classification (NCBI taxonomy): domain Bacteria; kingdom Pseudomonadati; phylum Pseudomonadota; class Alphaproteobacteria; order Hyphomicrobiales; family Nitrobacteraceae; genus Bradyrhizobium; species Bradyrhizobium sp. JR4.1. The sequence continues at coordinate 571,290 of NZ_JBEPRY010000001.1, read as the reverse complement.
TTGTCACGCACCTGCCGCTTCATGCTGACGGAAGAAGCGCACCACATGTTCGTCGGCGAGACCGGCATCACCCGCGTCGTGCAGCGCACCTGCGATGCGATGCGCGAAGCCGGCATCACCGATCCCACCGACATCGCGAAGGTCCGCGCGCTCGGCGTGATCGACCTGCCGACTATCCAGAAGAAGCTGAACCTGCACTATACGCTGTCGCTCGATCTGTTTGGCTCGGAAGTCTCCACCAACGCGGCGAACGCCTTCAACACCGGCATCAAGGGCCGCTATCACGAGACCCAGATCGACGACGATCATCAGCTCAAGAACGCCACCTATCCGGTGCTGAAGTTCATCGACGGCGAGATCAAGCTGGTGGACGAGCCGGCGCTCACCGCGCTCAACATGCGCCTGCGCGACGACTACAGCCAGGATTGCGTCAAGGGCATGCTGCGCTGGAACAAGGTGATCTCGACCGCGGGCTACCAGTTTCAGCTCAAGCTGCCCAACGTCGCCTTCCATCGCCATATCGGCGAGTTCAAGGGCATCCACGCGACGCCGGATGGTCTGTTGATCGACGACGCAAATTGGGCCCGGCGCAAGGACGAATGGCTGCCGTCGACCGCCGACGGCGACTTCATCACCTCGCTGATGCAGCCCGTCACCGAGACCGGCCAGTTCGCCTCCTGGATCTCGCCACCGAAAGTCGGCATCGACAACAAGCCCGGCGATTTCGAGTATGTGAGGATCGAGTCGTAAGTGTCTTCTTCACCTCTCCCCGCTTGCGGGGAGAGGTCGGATCGCTCTTGCGATCCGGGTGAGGGGGTACAGGTGCGGCGACAATCTCACGCGCGGAGAGAGCCCCTCACCCCAACCCTCTCCCCGTAAGAACGGGGCGAGGGAGCGCACTGTCCGCGCGGCGGGCTCGAGCCCCTACCCCGCGATCTCCAGCCCCGCGTTCGCGTACACCACGCCGCCATCCACCGCGATGGTGTTGCCGACCACGTAGTCACCCGCGCGCGAGGCGAGATAGATCGCCACGCCGGCCACGTCCTCGTCGGTTCCGATCCGCCGCGCCGGAATGCGCTTGGCGACATCCTCCGAATGGTCGCGCGCAGCCCGGTTCATGTCGGACTTGAACGCGCCGGGCGCGATCGCGGTGACATTGATGTTGTCCTTGATCAGTTTCGTCGCCATGCGCCGCGTCAAATGGATCACCGCGGCCTTGCTCGCGGCATAGGAGTAGGTCTCGCCGGGATTGACGAAGATGCCGTCAACCGAGGCGATGTTGATGACCTTGGCGGGCCGCTCATGCGAAGCCGCCGCGCGCAGCGGCTTGGCCAGCGCCTTGGTCAGGAAGAACAGCGACTTGACGTTGAGGTCCATCACCTTGTCCCAGCCGCTTTCGGGGAATTCGTCGAACTCCGCGCCCCAGGCCGCCCCTGCATTGTTGACGAGGATGTCGAGCTTCGGCTCCAGCTTGATGATTTCGCCAGCGAGCCTGTCGCAGCCGTCGACGGTCGAGATGTCGATCGGCAGCGCGATGCACTCACCGTCATATCGGCCTGACAGCTCGTTCGCGGTGGCTTCGCAAGGCCCGGCCTTGCGCGCGGTGATATAGACCTTCGCGGCCCCTGCGCTGAGAAATCCCGCCGCGATCATCTTGCCGATGCCGCGCGAACCGCCGGTCACCAGTGCGACGCGGCCTTTGAGCGAGAACAGATCGTTGAACATGGTGCCTCCCTTTGTTTGCGCCGGTTGTGGGCGGGGTGGGGAGGGGAGTCAAGGAAGGCGCCGCATCGTCGTCCTGGCGAAAGCCAGGACCCATTAACCCAGGATAGAGTTGTTTGAATGAGCTGTGGCCCGAGCGCGTCGCAAAATGGACAGCGGTGTCAATGGGTCCTGGCTTTCGCCAGGACGACGGCTGAATTCGGGACGACAGCGGAGATTCGAAACTACGCCGCCGCGATCCTGCGGAAGCCGTTCCACATCGCGGTCGCAGCGCCCGAGGTCAGCACCGGCAGAATCCGCGTGTCCTGGTAATTGCCGTTGAGCGAGACCCGTGGCAGCGCCGTCATGTGGCCGGCGTTTTCGGCGAACAGCATGCCGGGCCGCGTCGTCACTGCGGTCTTGAAGCCGGCGGATGCAGCGAGCACGAATTCACGCTCGCCCGCCGCCTCGCGATCGCCATAGGGATAGGCCAGATGCTGGACGTTGCGGCCGAGCGCTTGCTCGATCCGCGCGCGGCTCACGGCCATCTCCTGCGTGGCGATCGCTTCGCTTTGCTTGGCGAGATTGCAATGGCTGACGGAATGCGCGCCGATCGTGACCAGGGGATCGGCGGCAAATGTCTTCACCTCCTCCCAGGACAGGCAGAGGCTGCGGCACAGCGCGGCCATGTCGACGCCGTATTTCGTGCAGAGCGCCTCGATCTCGCGCTTGAGATCGTGCTCGCCGGGCAGCGCGCGCAACCAGTCGTGCAGGCGGTCGAACGCCGCCTGCTTGGCGGCTGGCGTCGTCGCATCGAGCCGCAGCGCGGCATTGCCGATCGTCACCTCGATCTGCTCGGTCTTGGCGATGACGGCCTCCAGCGCCTCCCACCACAGCCGGCCCGTGCCCTCCGCGAAATCGCTGGCGACATAGACCGCCAGAGGCGCGTCAAATTCGCGCAGAACCGGCAGCGCAAAATCGAGATTGTCGCGATAGCCATCGTCGAGCGTGAAGGCGGCGAAGCGGCGGTCGAACCGGCGCCGCACCAGCCGCTCATGCAGCTCGTCCATGCTGACGATGTCGATCTCGCGCGAGCGCAGATGACGCAGGGTCGCGCGCAGGAATTCGGGGGTGACTTCGAGATGCCTGTTCGGCTGGAACGCCGCCGCGCGGGCCGGCCGCACGTGATGCAGCATGAAAATGGCGCCGACGCCCGACAAAAGCGGCCGCAACAGGTGGTGGGCGCCGCTGAAATAGAGTGCTTCCAGCCCGGCGCGGATGACGTTGTTACGGAGTTGTTTCATGACCCGCTGGCGGACTTTGGCATTCCGCCTTCAACTTACGGAAGAACCCTTGAAGAAAAAGTTATTCCAATTGTCCACGCCCGGCCTTCGGAAGGGCGTCATTTCCGGTTTGACAGCCCGCCAAGGGTTTGTTTTGTCTCCGGTTCCAGAGTTCGGGTCGTCGAATGCAGAAGCTTTTCAGGTGGGCCAGCAAATGGTGGCCGGGGCTCATCCCCCTGGCCGTCATGTGGGGATTTGCGGCCTGGAATAACACTTTGCCGGTCGAGGCGGACCTTTCCGCCCGCAGCTCGGCGGCTCTGAAGGACACCGTTCTGGACAAGACCCGGATCGCGGTGGACGGCCGCGACGTCAGCCTGGCTGCGGACGCGTTTTCCGAGGAGGGTCGCCGCGACGCTGTTGTGGCGGTCGAGACCGTGCCCGGCGTGCGCCTGGTCGACGACCGGACCCGCCTTGTGCCCGAGGCAAAGCCCTTCGTCTGGAACGCCGAACGCGACGTGGTGCGGGTCACGCTGTCAGGCTCCGCGCCCCTGCCGTCGATGAAGGGCCGCCTGACTGAGGCGGCCCGCAAGGAGGTCGCCGGTACCGAGGTGGCCGATCAGATGGGTTTGGCGCGCGGTGCACCGCCGCGGTTCGAGGCGGCTGCGATGCTGCTGCTCGATCAGATCGGCAAGCTCAAGGACGGCAAGATCACGATCACGGACACCAAAGTCACTCTGTCGGGGATGGCGCGCGATCTCGGCGGCCGCGAAGCGGTCGCAGCGGCGCTGAAAAACCTGCCCGAGGGCTTTTCGATCGCCGCCAACGACGTCAAGGCGCCGCCTTACGTCTTCCAGGCCTACAAGGATCCGGTGGCCGCGACGGTGACGCTGACCGGCTATGTTCCCGACAACAATGTCCACGCGGCCATCGCCACCAGCGCGTCGCGGAAATTCTTCAACGAAAAAATCGTCGACAATCTCAAGGCCAGCGTCGGCGCGCCCGGCTCCTTCAGCCCCGCCGTGGTCGCGGCGCTCGGCGCGCTGTCGCGACTGTCGACCGGCACGCTCGTCGTGTCCGACCGCGAGGTGAAGCTGTCGGGCGATGCGCTCTATGAAGGTGCCGCCAACGACATCCGCGCAAGCCTCGGCAAGGATTTTCCGAAAAACTGGCAGTACAAGCCGGAAATCACGGTGAAACCCGCGGCCGGGCCGGTCGACGGCACCGTGTGCCAGCAATTGTTCTCCGAGCTTTTGGCCAAGGCCAAGATTCGCTTCGGGGCGAAGCGCGCCGAGATCGATCCGGATTCCGCCGGCATTCTCGATCATCTGATCGAGACGGCATTGCGCTGTCCCACCACCAATATCGAGGTCGCCGGGCATACCGATGCCGACGGCGAGGATTCCTTCAACCAGGCACTCTCGGAGAAGCGCGCGCAGGCGGTGATCGACTATCTGGTCAAGGCCGGCCTGCCTGCCAGCCGCTTCACCGCGGTCGGCTACGGCAGCACGCAGCCGGTCGCCGGTAATGACAGCGAAGACGCCAAGGCGCAGAACCGCCGCATCGAATTTCTGGTGAGGTGACGATGCCCTATCTCGTCTCGTTCCATCTGGGCTGGCTGATCGGCTCGCTGCTACTCGGCTTCTGCATGGGCTGGATCTCGGTGGTCCAACGCGGCAACGGCACCTCGAAGGTGACCGCGCGCTGGCTCGCCGTGTTTGTTGCCGGCCTGGTCGCGGCCTCGTTCGCGCATGTGGTCCCCGGCCGCTTCGGCTACTGGCTCGACCTCGGCCTGATCATGTTCGCCTGCTATCTCGTCGGCGCCGCCATTGGCGCCTGGCTGCGCGATCGGGTGGTCGCGCGCAGCATGCCGCCGGCCTGAGCGGCTGAGCTGAGAGGCAAACGCGCGCCCGCTATCGCGCTCATCACCTGCTCCGCCATCAGATTTCAAGGGCGAGGATGTGGCGCTTGACATCAATACGTACGTACGTATTATAACGCCATGCCAAAGCCCTCACTCAAAGACGCCATTCTCGACGCCGGCCTGAAGGTCATGTTTCGGACCGGCTATCACGGCACCAGCGTGCGCGACGTCACCACTGCTGCGGGCGCGCCGCAGGGGTCCTTCACCAATCATTTCCGCTCAAAGGAAGCATTCGCCTCCGAGGTGCTCGACCGCTACTTCGAGATCACAAGGGCGCTGGTCGCCGAGGCGCTCGACGACACCTCGCTGACCCCGCGGGCGCGGCTGAAGCGCTACCTGGACATCATCACTGGCCGGCTCGAAGCGGACGGCTACGGCCGCGGCTGCCTGATTGGCGATCTCAGTCTGGAGGCGACCGGCAGCAGCGAGATGCTGCGCGGGCGCCTCGCGGCCATCTTTGCTGAATGGCGCATGCCGTTCGCCGCCTGCATCAGGGATGCCCAAACCAGCGGCGAGATTGCCTCCGATTTCGAGCCTGAGGAGCTCGCCGACTTCCTGCTCGCGTCCTGGCAGGGCGCGATCCTGCGCATGAAGGTCGACCGCAATCCCAAAGCGCTCGAACGTTTCAAGACCATCGCATTCCAAACCGTGTTCAAGGAGCTGACATGACCAAGCAGATCGAGATCAAGATTCGCAAAGCGTCCGTCCTCGGAAGCAGCATGGCCTATCGTGAGGCAGGCGCGCAGAACGCGCCGGTCGCGCTCTTCCTGCACGGCAATCCGACTTCCTCGTACATCTGGCGCAACATCATGCCTTTGGTGTCACCGGTCGCGCATTGCCTCGCGCCCGACAACATCGGCTTCGGTCAGTCCGACAAGCCCGACATCGACTACCGCTTCTTCGATCACGTCCGCTATCTCGATGCCTTCATCGAACAGCGCGGCCTTACGTCGGCCTATCTGGTCGCGCAGGATTGGGGCACGGCGCTCGCATTTCATCTTGCGGAGCGCCGGCCGGATTTCGTGCGCGGCCTTGCCTTCATGGAATTCATCCGTCCGATGCCGACCTGGCAGGACTTCCACGACACAGAAGTTGCCGCAGAGCAGGAGCACGCCGGGGCGGCGCGGGCGGCCTTCCGCAAATTCAGGACGCCGGGCGAGGGCGAGGCGATGATCCTCGAGGCGAATGCCTTCGTCGAGCGCGTGCTGCCGGGCGGCATCGTGCGCAAGCTCAGCGAGGACGAGATGGCGCCCTATCGCACGCCGTTCCCGACACCGGAGAGCCGCCGGCCCGTTCTTGCGCTTCCGCGCGAACTGCCGATCGGAGGCGAGCCTGCTGACGTCTATGAGGCGCTCCAGTCCGCGCATGCAGCGCTGGCCGCGTCGTCCTATCCAAAGCTCCTGTTCACCGGCGAGCCCGGAGCTCTGGTCGCATCGGAATTCGCCGAACGGTTTGCAGCCTCCCTGAAGCACTGCGCGCTGGTTCGTCTCGGCGCCGGCCTGCATTTCCTCCAGGAGGATCACCCCGAGGCGATCGGGCGCTCCGTCGCCGGCTGGATCGCGGGCATCGAGGCGGTGCGCCCGCAGCTTGCGGCCTGAGCAGAACGCTACCTCCGAACGACATGCTCATCGCGGCCGCTGGCCGGCGGCCGCGATGACGTCTGTGATGTCGCAGTGCAACCGGATGATCGAGCGCGAGCCGTCGGCCACGTAATCGTGCGCGCCGCAGCGGCCGCGCGCGGAGCGACCCTCTTTCAACAGCGGAATCCCGCCCATAGATTGATTTCGACTTAAGCCGTGACGGAACATTGTACGGCCGAAATCATCAAAACTTCATGGCGTCTGCGCAGGATTGCCATGGAGATTCGCGTCAGGCTTGCCGCCGAAAGCGCCAAACCGTGCATCAGGAGCCCGCAACCTGCCTAAAACCTTGAAGCCACGACTTTTTGTTCGAATTGTCGAATTCCACTCCGCCCCAAAACGCGCTAGTGGAGGGGCAGGGGGCATGCGCGATGCCGGAGCCGCTGACGAGGATTCGTCGAGTGCCCGTGCGTCGTCCGCCTGTTCGCTGGCCACCCCGGCCGCTGAAGCGTTGTTCGAGGTCTAGATGCTGGAAGCCATACGCAGAGCGATGACGTTTCTGCGCCAGAAGCAAATCCTGCATAAGCTTGGAGTTGTGATCAGCGTCGCTGTCATCGGCATCGCTTGCTATGTGCTCTACCACATGCTGCGCGGCATCGATGTCAACGAAGTCCTCGAAGCGATCAAGAGCACCGAGCCGAGCCAGATTGCGCTGGCGGCTTTGTTTGTCGCCGCGGGCTATTTCACGCTGACCTTCTACGACCTGTTCGCCGTGCGCGCGATCGGCCACGCCCACGTGCCCTATCGCATCAACGCGCTCGCCGCCTTCACCAGCTATTCGATCGGCCACAATGTCGGCGCCAGCGTCTTCACCGGCGGCGCGGTGCGCTACCGCATCTATTCCGCCTACGGCCTGAACGCGATCGACGTCGCAAAGATCTGCTTCCTCGCCGGCCTGACCTTCTGGCTCGGCAATGCCGCGGTGCTGGGCCTCGGCATCTCCTATCATCCGGAGGCCGCGGCCTCGATCGACATGCTTCCGCCCTGGCTGAACCGGATGCTGGCGATGATGATCATCGTCGGGCTGGTCGCCTACGTGGTCTGGGTCTGGACCCAGCCCCGGATGGTCGGCCGCGGGCCCTGGACCGTGATGCTGCCGGGCGGCCCGCTGACGCTGCTCCAGATCGCGATCGGCATCATCGATCTCGGCTTCTGCGCGCTGGCGATGTACGTGCTGGTCCCGGACGAGCCCAATCTCGGCTTCGTGGTGGTCGCGGTGATCTTCGTCTCGGCCACGCTGCTCGGCTTTGCCAGCCATTCGCCCGGAGGCCTTGGCGTGTTCGACGCGGCCATGCTGGTCGGGCTCTGGCAGATGGACCGCGAGGAGCTGCTGGGCGGGATGCTGCTGTTCCGCGTCCTCTATTATCTGTCCCCTTTCGTCATATCTGTAATCTTGCTGACGTTTCGCGAAGTTATCATCGGCGCACGATCGAAGCGCCTGCAGCAGGCGGCGCTCAAGCTCGACCCCGGGCCCGCGCCTAAAGCCGCTTACGTGAGAAAGCGCAGCGACAGCGGCGCCTGACCGGCGCAACGTCCTTTGGAGAAGCCCGCCCCGATGGCGATCGACGCCCCATCTTCTCCCTCCTCCCAGCCCTGGTCCGACCGGCTGCGGCACTCGACCGTCATCCTGATCGCCGCGGCGCTGGCGCTGTCGGTGGTGGTCTCGCTGGGCGAATTGTCGGCACTGCATGCCATCGCGGTTTTCCTCTGCGTCGCGGTCGCAGCGCTGATCCCGTGGCGCCTGCACGATACCGCCGCCTCGCGCGAAGAGACCCGCCGCGTCAACCCGGTCGAGAGCGCGGCGGTCGCCGCGGTGGTTGCCGGCATGCCCGATCCCGCGGTGCTGCTCGACCGCGCCGGCCGCGTCATCCATCTCAACGCCGCAGCCGCCCAGCTCGCGCCGGCGCTGCGCCGGAATGAGCTTGCCCAGTTCGCGCTGCGCTCGCCCGAGATCATCACGGCGCTGCGCGAGTCGATCGCGACCACCGAGCCGCGGCGCGCGACCTATCTCGACCATGTCCCGGTCGATCGCTGGATGGAGCTGACCATCACGCCGGTGCCGGTGCCGACCACCTTCGGCGGCGCCGACAAATGCATGCTGATGACCTTCCACGACCAGACGCCGCTGCGTCGGGTCGAGGAGATGCGGGCCGATTTCGTCGCCAATGCCAGCCACGAGCTGCGCACGCCGCTGGCCGCGCTGTCCGGCTTCATCGACACGCTCCAGGGCCAGGCCAAGGACGATCCCAAGGCGCGCGAGCGCTTCCTCGGCATCATGCACAACCAGGCCACCCGGATGGCGCGCCTGATCGACGATCTGCTGTCGCTGTCGCGGGTGGAACTGTCCGCCCATGTGCGGCCAGACACCCTGGTCGACCTGCTGCCGATCATCTTGCAGGTCGCCGACGGGCTCGAGCCGCTGGCGCGGGAACGCCAGGTCGAGGTCGAGACCCAGCTCCCTGAGACCCCGGTACTGATCGCGGGGGACCGCGAGGAGCTGCTCCGCCTGTTCGAGAATTTGATCGAGAACGCGCTCAAATACGGCGCCGCGGGCGGTCGCGTCATCGTGTCGCTGATGCCAGGCGCCGCCCCTGATGGAACTCAGGAAATCCGGGTCCTGGTCCGGGATTTCGGCCCCGGCATCGCGCCGGAGCACCTGCCGCGGCTGACCGAACGGTTCTACCGGGTCGATGTCGGCGACAGCCGCTCGCAGGGCGGGACAGGGCTCGGATTATCCCTGGTGAAACATATTCTTAACCGCCATCGCGGCCGGCTTTTGATCGAAAGCGTGCCCAAGCAGGGCGCCACTTTCACCGCCTGTTTCCCCCAGGGCAAGCCTGCGGCTCTGAGCTAAATTCCAGCGATTTCAGCTGCTTAACACTGTCATCCGACTGTCACCAAACCTTCGTAAAAGCTCAGCTGTCCGCTCCTAAAGGGGCGGCACGGGGAGCGCGATCGGGCGCGGATGGCGCTTCGCTCCCCTGTATGGAGACCAGCATGAATTTCCTCAAAACACTCGTCGCTGCTGGCATCGTCGCCGCATCGACGACGGCGGCCTTTGCTGCCGATATCACCGGTGCCGGTGCGACGTTCCCGTTCCCGATCTATTCCAAATGGGCTGACGCCTACAAGAAGGAGACCGGCAACGGTCTGAACTACCAGTCGATCGGCTCCGGCGGCGGCATCAAGCAGATCCAGGCCAAGACCGTGACCTTCGGCGCCAGCGATGCGCCGCTCAAGGCCGAGCAGCTCGAGAAGGACGGCCTCGTCCAGTGGCCGATGGTCATGGGTGCCATCGTTCCCGTCGTCAACATCGAGGGCGTGAAGCCCGGCGAGATGGTGTTCGACGGCGAGACGCTGGCCAGCATCTATCTCGGCAAGATCACCAAATGGGACGACGCCGCGATCAAGAAGCTCAACCCGAACGTGAAGCTGCCCTCGGAGGCCATCACCGTGGTCCGCCGTTCGGACGGCTCTGGCACCACCTTCAACTTCACCAACTACCTCGCCAAGGCCAGCGCGGACTGGAAGAGCAAGGTCGGTGAGGGTACCGCGGTCGAGTGGCCGGTCGGCGTCGGCGCCAAGGGCAACGAAGGCGTGTCCGGCAACATCAGCCAGACCAAGAACTCGATCGGCTACGTCGAGTACGCCTATGCCAAGCAGAACAAGCTGACCTACACCGGTCTCGTCAACAAGGCCGGCAAGCCGGTGCAGCCCACCGTCGAAGCCTTCCAGGCGGCCGCCTCCAACGCCGACTGGGCCAAGGCTCCCGGCTACTACGTTATCCTGACCGACCAGCCCGGCGAGAAATCCTGGCCGATCACGGCGGCGACCTTCATCCTGATGCACAAGGACGCCACCGACAAGGCGGCCTCGCAGGAAGCCATCAAGTTCTTCCGCTGGGCCTTCAAGAGCGGCGGCAAGGCGGCTGAAGAGCTCGACTACATCCCGATGCCGGACCCGGTCGTTCAGCTGATCGAGAAGACCTGGGCTGCCGAAATCAAGAGCTAGGTTCGCGACGCTCGTGCCCCGGATGCGCTGAGCCGCATCCGGGGCACGGACCAACAAAAAACGTATACTATTTTAGTACAGGGGATCGGCGTGGCAGAGATGGCCGTTCAGAGCGATGTAATCGACGACGCCGGACCTTATGATCGCGCCAAGGCCTTGAGCGCGTTCAAGCTCGGCGACGTTACCTTCTACTGGATCACGCGGCTCTCCGCGATCTCGGTGCTTCTGATCCTCGGCGGCATCATCATTTCGCTGATCGTCGGCGCCTTCCCCGCGATGAAGGAATTCGGAGTCTCTTTCCTGTGGACGCAGCGCTGGGCGCCGTCCGCTGATCCGCCGGTGCTCGGCGCGCTCGGGCCGATGTACGGCACGCTCGTCACCTCCTTCATCGCGATGCTGATCGCCATCCCCGTGGGTCTCGGCATTGCGATCTTCCTCACCGAGCTCTGCCCGCAATGGCTGCGCCGCCCGATCGGCATGGCGATCGAGCTGCTCGCCGGCATCCCCTCGATCATCTACGGCATGTGGGGCTTCTTCGTGTTGGGTCCGTTCCTCGCCAACACGTTCCAGCCCTTCATGATCAAGATCTTCGACGGCGTGCCCGTGCTGGGCGCGATCTTCGCAGGTCCCCCGTCCTATCTCAGCCTGTTCAATGCCGCGCTGATCCTCGCCATCATGGTGCTGCCCTTCATCACCTCGATCTCGGTCGACGTGTTCAAGACCGTGCCTCCGGTCCTGAAGGAAGCCGCCTACGGCGTTGGCTGCACCACCTGGGAAGTCGTCCGCAGCGTGGTGATCCCCTACACCCGCGTCGGCGTCATCGGCGGCGTCATGCTGGCGCTCGGCCGGGCGCTCGGCGAGACCATGGCGGTGACCTTCATCATCGGCAACTCGTTCCGGATCTCGTCGTCGATCTTCGCGCCGGGCACCACGATCTCGGCGGCGATCGCATCCGAGTTCGCCGAGAGCGACGGCCTGCACCAGTCCGGCCTGATCCTGCTCGGTCTCCTGCTGTTCGTGCTGACCTTCTTCGTGCTTGCAGCGGCGCGGCTGATGCTGATGCGGCTGGAAAAGAAGGCGGGGAACTAGCGCCATGAATCCGATCTATTCACGCCGCCGCCGCAAGGACATCGTCGTTCGCGGGCTCTGCATCGCCGCAACGGCCTTCGGCGTCACCTGGCTCGCGCTGATCCTGATCACGCTGCTCTACAATGGACTGGCGGGACTCAATGTCCAGCTGTTCACCGAGAACACGCCGCCTCCCGGATCGAACGAGGGCGGCCTGCTCAACGCCATCGTCGGCTCGCTGATCATGACCGTGATCGGCGTCGGCATCGGCGCGCCGCTCGGCATGTTCGCCGGCACCTATCTCGCCGAATACGGCCGCAATGACCGGCTGACCTCGGTGATCCGCTTCATCAACGACATCCTGCTCTCGGCGCCCTCGATCATCATCGGCCTGTTCATCTACGGCGCGGTGGTGGTGCCGATGCGCGGCTTCTCGGCGATCGCAGGCTCGCTCGCGCTCGCGGTCATCGTGATCCCGGTGGTGCTGCGCACGACCGAGGACATGCTGCTGCTGGTGCCGAACGCGCTGCGCGAGGCGGCCTCGGCGCTCGGCCTGCCGCGTTCGCTGGTGATCAAGCGGATCGCTTATCGCGCCGCGCGCTCCGGCCTCATCACCGGCGTGCTGCTCGCAACCGCTCGCGTCGCCGGTGAAACTGCGCCGCTGCTGTTCACCGCGCTGTCGAACCAGTTCTTCAGCCTCGGCCTGAATAAGACGATGGCGAACCTGCCTGTCACCATCAACAACTTCGTGCAGAGCCCCTATGCCTATTGGAAGCAATTGGCCTGGAGCGGGGCGCTGCTCATCACCCTGACCGTTCTTGCCCTTAATATTGGCGCGCGCATCCTTGGCGCCGAGAGGACCGCAAAATGAGTGATCTTTCCGTATCGATGAGCGCGGCCGGTGGGCTGCCCCACGCGCCGGTGCTGCCGGAGGCGCCCCCGAAGGTGACCGTGCGCAACCTGAACTTCTATTACGGCGAGCACCACGCGCTGAAGAACATCAACCTGACGCTGGGCGCCAATCGCGTCACGGCGTTCATCGGTCCGTCGGGCTGCGGCAAGTCGACCCTGCTGCGCATCTTCAACCGGATGTACGACCTCTATCCCGGCCAGCGCGCCACTGGTCAGCTGATGCTCGACCAGACCAACATCCTCGACGGCAAGCTGGACCTCAATTTGCTGCGCGCCCGCGTCGGCATGGTGTTCCAGAAGCCGACGCCGTTCCCGATGACGATCTACGAGAACATCGCGTTCGGCATCCGCCTGTATGAGAAGATCTCGAAGTCCGAAATGGACGGCCGCGTCGAGAAGGCGCTGCGCGGCGGCGCGCTGTGGAACGAGGTCAAGGACAAGCTCAACGCCTCCGGCCTGTCGCTCTCCGGCGGCCAGCAGCAGCGCCTCTGCATCGCCCGCACCGTCGCGGTGCGGCCCGAGGTGATCCTGTTCGACGAACCCTGTTCGGCGCTCGACCCGATCTCGACCGCCAAGGTCGAGGAGCTGATCCAGGAGCTGTCCGAGGATTACACGATCGCGATCGTCACCCACAACATGCAGCAGGCGGCGCGCGTCTCCGACAAGACCGCCTTCATGTATCTCGGCGAGCTGATCGAGTTCGACGACACCAGCAAGATCTTCACGTCGCCGACCGACCGGCGCACGCAGGATTACATCACCGGCCGGTTCGGCTGAGGAGACGCGACATGGCTTCCGAACATACCGCAAAGGCTTTCGACACCGACCTCCAGGAACTCACCCGCCTGGTCGCCGAGATGGGCGGCATCGCCGAGCGCATGATCGTCGAGTCCGTCGACGCGCTGATCCGCCGCGACGTCCCGCTCGGCCAGCGCGTCGTTGCCATCGACACCGAGCTCGACGCGCTGCAGAAGCGCATCGAGGAGCGTGCGGTGCTCACCATCGCCCGCCGCCAGCCGATGGCGGTCGATCTGCGCGAGATCGTCGGCGCCATGCGCGTCGCGACTGATCTCGAGCGCATCGGCGACCTCGCCAAGAACATGGGCAAGCGCGTCGCGGCGCTGGAAACGGACTTCCATCCGCTCAAGCTGTTCCGCGGCCTCGAGCACATGACCGACCTCGTGCAGCAGCAGGTCAAGTCGGTGCTGGACGCCTATGCCGCGCATGATTTGCCGGCGGCGATGGCGGTGTGGAAGGGCGACGAGGAAGTCGACGCCATCTGCACCTCGTTGTTCCGCGAGCTCCTCACCTACATGATGGAGGATCCGCGCAACATCTCGTTCTGTATTCACCTGATGTTCTGCGCCAAGAACATCGAGCGGATCGGCGACCACGCCACCAACATCGCCGAGACCGTGTTCTACATGATCGAGGGCCAGGCGATCACCGACAAGCGGCCGAAGGGCGACATGACGACCTTCGCCAACACGGTACCGAACACCTGAAGACTTAAGGGAGCGACGACCCGATGGGCGCACGCATTATGGTGGTTGAGGACGAGGAAGCCCTGACCGAGCTTCTCCGCTACAACCTCGAAGGCGACGGCTATGACGTCGAGACGGTGATGCGCGGCGACGACGCCGACACCCGCCTCAAGGAGCACATCCCCGATCTGATCGTGCTCGACTGGATGCTGCCGGGCCTGTCGGGCATCGAACTGTGCCGGCGGCTTCGCACCCGTCCCGAGACCAAGCAGCTCCCGATCATCATGCTCACCGCGCGCGGCGAGGAGAGCGAGCGGGTGCGGGGTCTTGCGACCGGCGCCGACGATTACATCGTCAAGCCGTTCTCGGTGCCGGAGCTGCTGGCGCGCGTGAAGGGCCTGCTGCGGCGCGCGAGCCCCGAGCGGCTCGCCACCGTGCTTGCTTTTGGCGACATCGAGCTCGACCGTGACAAGCGCCGCGTGGCGCGCTCAGGCCGGCCGATCGATCTCGGTCCGACCGAATATCGCCTGCTGGAGTTCTTCCTGGAGCACCCGGGCCGGGTGTTCTCGCGCGAGCAACTGCTCGACAGCGTCTGGGGCCGCGACATCTATATCGACGAGCGTACCGTCGACGTGCATATCGGCCGCCTGCGCAAGCTGCTCAATCTCGGCCGCGAGCAAGACCCGATCCGCACCGTCCGCGGCGCCGGCTACGCGCTGGATGATCGGTTTGCGAAGGCGGAGCAGGTGTAGGGTTGCAGGCTTGTTTGTTGGCGAGCTGTCCCTGCATTCTCCGATGTCGTCCCGGACAAGCGAGCGCTGATCCGGGACCCATAACCACAGGGAGTGGTTTGGCGAAGACTCCGAGTTACCCCTTTCGCACGACTACTTCGTGCTCGGAGTATGGGTCCTGGCTTTCGCCAGGACGACACTGAAATTATTGAACTGTCTTTGCGCGACGACTTGCCGTGATTACCGCGGACCCGGCTTCACCGGTGCGCGGCGCCGATCCGACGCCGGCTGGTACGCAACACGCGAGTGCTGGGCGCAATAGGGCAGGCCGGACAGCGCCCGTCCACCGCAGAAGAAGAAGTCCGGGCTCGAGGGATCGCCGACCGGCCAGTGGCAGGTCGCCTCGTTCAATTCGAGCAGCGACAGCCGCTGGCTCATCGGCACCACGTTGTCGTAGGTGACCGGATCCGGCTCAGCCTCGACCTCGAAGGCCTGCGCCAGCGCGGTGTTGCCGCGCGAGATCGGGCGGCTCACCCGCATCATGTGCTGCGCGGGGCGCGCCTTGCGCGGCCGGGGCGCTGCCGATGATGGGCTCTTGGCGCGGCCCGAGAGGCCGAGCCTGTGCACTTTGCCGATCACGGCATTGCGGGTCACATTGCCGAGCTCCGCCGCGATCTGGCTGGCCGAAAGTCCGGCCTCCCAGAGCTTTTTCAGCTGCTCGACGCGATCATCGGACCAGGTCAAAACCGTCATTGCACCCTTTCCCTCGCTGCGCGCCAGCCATCCTGGGGCCTCGCAGCGAATGCCTAAGCCTTCAAAAACCCGTGCCGCCAGAATCCCTTAAGGCTCGCCGGGCGCGTCTTGAACGCCCGAACGTTTACGCCGGTACATAAGGACTTAAAGATCAGAACCACTGCACGAGATGTCGTATCTGACAATCCAAACGCTACAATATGGCGTGACTCCCGCGCAAGAGTCCGCCGACTCGCTTCCACATGTTCCGTGGCTAAATCCCGCAAAATCGGCACCGCAAGACTACGGATTCAGCGTTTCGCGAGGCTTTCCGGGCGGCATTGACACCCGTTTCACCAGGCCTAAGATAGTCGCACGTGCCGCCCTCAAGAGGCGGCACGTTTCGTTTTCCGGGCCGGTCGATGGTGCGTTGCGTAATGCACGCTCACACCGTCCGCAACATTCAAGTGACCGTCATGACTAACAGCGCAGCGCCGCATTTGCTCCCCGTTTTCGCCAGGTCCGACCTCGGTTTCGAGCGTGGCGAAGGCTGCTGGCTGATCGCGACCAATGGCGAGCGCTATCTCGATTTCACCTCCGGGGTGGCGGTGAATGCGCTCGGCCATGCCCATCCGGCGCTGGTCGCGGCGTTGCAGGAACAGGCCACGAAGCTCTGGCACATGTCGAACCTGTTCCAGAGCCCGGACGGCGAAAAGCTTGCCGCGCGCCTGTGCAATGAAAGTTTCGCGGACTTCGTGTTCTTCTGCAATTCCGGCGCCGAAGCGCTGGAATGCGTGATCAAGGTCGTGCGCCGCTATCACGCCGCGAAGGGCCATCCAGACCGCTATCGCATGATCACCTTCGAAGGCGCCTTCCATGGCCGCACGCTGGCGACGCTGGCCGCGACGGGTTCGGCAAAATATCTCGAAGGTTTCGGCCCACCCATGGAGGGCTTCGACCAGGTTGCGCATGGCGATCTCGAGGCAGTGAAAAAGGCGATCGGTCCGCAGACCGCCGGCATCCTGATCGAGCCGATCCAGGGCGAGGGCGGTGTGCGTTCGGCAACGCCCGCCTTCCTGAGGGCGTTGCGCCAGCTCTGCGACGAGCGCGGCCTGTTGCTCGCCTTCGACGAGGTGCAGACCGGCATGGGCCGCACCGGCGATCTATTCGCGTACCGCCGCCTTGGCGTCGAACCCGACGTGATGTCGCTGGCCAAGGCGCTCGGCGGCGGCTTCCCGATCGGCGCCTGCCTTGCGACCGCGGAAGCGGCGTCCGGCATGACGCCGGGCTCGCACGGCTCGACCTTCGGCGGCAATCCGCTCGCGATCGCGGCGGCGAATGCCGTGCTCGACGTCATGCTCAAGCCCGGCTTCTTCGACCACGTGCAGAGGATGTCGCTGCTGCTCAAGCAGAAGCTCGCTTCCGTGATCGACCGTCATGGCGATGTCGTCAGCGAAGTGCGCGGCGAGGGCCTCCTGATCGGCATCAAGGCCGTGGTGCCCTCCGGCGATCTCGTTGCCGCCTTGCGCGACCAAAAACTGCTCACCGTCGGTGCCGGCGACAATGTCGTGCGTTTCCTGCCGCCTTTGATCGTCACCGAAGCCGAGATCGAGGACAGCGTCGGGCGGCTCGAGCGCGCCTGCGCGGCGTTGTCTGGCAACAAGCGGGCGGCAAGCTGATGAGCACGTCGCCCGATAAAACGCCCAAGAAAACACCGAAGCACTTCCTCGATATCAACGAGCTGCCGCTGTCGGAGCTCAAGCGCATGCTGGCCGCGTCCTCCGCGATGAAGGCGAAGCAGAAGGCGCATCAGCCGGTCAGGCCGCTCGAAGGCAAGACGCTGGCGATGATCTTCGAGCGCCCCTCGACGCGGACGCGGGTGTCGTTCGATGTCGCCATGCGCCAGCTCGGCGGCGAGCCCATCATGCTCACAGGCGCCGAGATGCAGCTCGGTCGCGGCGAGACCATCGCCGACACCGCGCGCGTGCTGTCGCGCTATGTCGACGCCATCATGATCCGCATCCTCAATCACGATGCGCTGCTGGAGCTTGCGGCAAACGCCACCGTGCCCGTCATCAACGGCCTGACGCGGCGCTCGCATCCCTGCCAGGTCATGGCCGACCTCATGACCTACGAGGAACATCGCGGCCCGATCGAGGGCAAGACGGTGGCCTGGACCGGCGACGACAATAACGTGCTGGCGTCCTGGGCGCACGCCGCCGAGCGCTTCAAGTTCCAGCTCAATGTCGCGACGCCCCCGGAGCTCGCACCGAAAAAGGCGATGCGCGACTTCATCAAGGCGACCGGCGCGCCGATCATGCTCGGCACGGATGCCGAAGCTGCCGTGCGCGGCGCCGATTGTGTCGTGACCGACACCTGGGTGTCGATGGGCGACAAGGAAGGCGAGCACCGCCACAACGTGCTCAAGCCCTATCAGGTCAATGCCCAGCTGATGTCGCTGGCCAAGCCCGATGCGCTGTTCATGCACTGCCTGCCCGCCCATCGCGGCGAGGAGGTCACCGACGAGGTGATCGACGGTCCGCAATCCGTCGTATTCGACGAGGCCGAAAACCGCCTGCACGCGCAGAAGGGCATTCTGGCCTGGTGCTTCGACGCGGTGAAGTAACGCGGGCCGGTGAAGTAGCTTTGGATCGTCGTCCTGGCTTTCGCCAGGACGACACCGAGTTTGCCGTGCTTGCGTACGATCCGTTCTGCATTCCGGATGCAGCCGCCCCCTTCCAATTTCGCCTTCCGACCCCAGATAAAGCGCCATGGTTTCCCAATCCCCTGACATGAAAACCGGGCCCGAAGGCCCGGTTCGCGCGCCATCCGCGGTTCCCATCGATGACGCCGTGCTGCCCTACGAGGTCGACGCGCTCGACGTGCGCGGTCGCCTGGTGCGGCTTGGTCCGGCGCTCGACGAGATCCTGACCAAGCACGATTATCCGGCGCCGGTCGGCAAGCTGCTCGGCGAGGCCATCGTGCTGACCACGCTGCTCGGCTCGTCGCTGAAGTTCGAAGGCCGCTTCATCCTCCAGGCCCAGACCGACGGTCCTGTGTCGTTCCTGGTCGTGGACTATCAGGCGCCGGATCGCCTGCGCGCCTATGCGCGCTATGATGCCGCGCGCCTCGGCGAAGTCCAGGATTCCGGCAAGACTTCCGGCGCGCTGCTGGGCCACGGTCATCTGGCCATGACCATCGACCAGGGCCCCGACATGAGCCGCTACCAGGGCCTGGTCGCGCTCGACGGCGGCAGCCTCGAAGACGCCGCTCACGAATATTTCCTGCGCTCCGAGCAGATCCCGACACGCGTGCGTCTCGCCGTGGGCGAGGAGTGGCGTTCGAACGACGGCGGCAAGCATCGCTGGCGTGCCGGCGGCATGCTGATGCAGTTCCTGCCGAAGGCGCCCGAGCGCGCGCGGCAGGCCGATCTGCATCCCGGCGATGCGCCCGAGGGCGTCGAGGTCCATGCCGTCGCTGAAGACGATGCCTGGGTCGAGGCGCGCTCGCTGATCGAAACCGTCGAAGACGTCGAGCTGATCGATCCCGAGCTGTCCGGCGAGCGGTTGCTCTACCGTCTCTTCCACGAACGCGGCGTGCGCGTGTTCAATCCGCTGCCCTTGAAGGCGCAATGCTCCTGCTCGCGCGATGCGGTGGCATCGATGCTGAAGAGCTTTTCGTCCGACGACCGTGCCGCAATGGTCAAGGACGACAAGGTCGTCGTGACCTGCGAGTTCTGCAGCTCGGTGTACGAGTTCACACCGGATGAGGCGGGCGTCGAGGACGCGTAGCGCGGTGCCGTAGGGTGGGCAAAGCGAAGCGTGCCCACCATTTCCAGCGCTAGTTCAACACCCGCTTGTTATCCGGGCTGTCCAGCGAGAACGTCGGCACGTCGATCTCGAAGCGTTCGCCGCTTGCGCTGACCATCTGGTAGCGGCCGGTCATGAAGCCCGAGGCGGTCGTGAGCGGCACGCCGGAGGTGTATTCGAAGCGTTCGCCGGGCGCGAGCGTCGGCTGCTCGCCGACGACGCCCTCGCCTTTCACCTCCTGCTGCCGGCCGGTGGCATCGGTGATGATCCAGTGCCGCGTCTTGAGCTGCACGGTCTCATCGCCGGAATTGGTGATGACGATGGTGTAGGCCCAGAAATAACGGGAGCGGTCGGCCGACGACTGCTCCGGAACAAAGTTCGGCTCGACGGTCACTTCGATCTGGCGGGTCACGGCGCGGTACATGATTGCCATCATACCGAAAACCGCCCGGGAACCAAACGCCGGAGGCGGCCTTGGCGACATCGTCCCGCCTGAATTCGCAGGGAAGTACACGTCCAAGTGTAGGTCCAAACGTACTTGCATGTGATCCGGTGGCTTTGCGAGATGACGGCCGGACCGGTACACTCCTTGCCACGTCGCGATTTGCGGAAGGGTTTTTAGGCCCCCGATGACTATTGCCGACCAAGTGACGGGATCGACGATCGCGGGAACCGCTAAACCTGTGGAGGTCAAGTCCGCGGGGGCAAAGCGGCGCGCGGCCGCGCCGGCCATTTCGCTGCCCGCCATCGGGGAGCGCGAACTCCGGCTCGACCTGTTCCGCGGCCTTGCGCTGTGGCTGATCTTCATCGACCATTTGCCGCCGAGCCTTCTGACCTGGTTCACGATCCGCAATTACGGCTTCAGCGACGCCACCGAGATCTTCATCTTCATCTCCGGCTATACCGCCGCCTTCGTGTACGGTCGGGCGATGCTGGAGTCCGGCATTGTCGTCGCCACCGCGCGCATCCTGCGGCGCGTCTGGCAGATCTATGTCGCCCACGTCTTCCTGTTCACGATCTTCCTTGCCGAAATCTCCTACGTCGCGACCAGGTTCGAGAACCCGCTCTACACCGAAGAGATGGGCATCATGGATTTCCTCAAGCAGCCCGACGTGACGATCGTGCAGGCGCTGCTGCTGCGCTTCCGTCCGGTCAACATGGACGTGCTGCCGCTCTATATCGTGCTGATGCTGGCGCTGCCCTTGATCCTGTGGCTGATGAAATGGCGCCCCGACGTGACGCTCGGCCTCTCGGTCGCGCTCTACGCGGTGACCTGGGAATACGACCTCTATCTGTCCGCCTATCCGAACGGCTTCTGGGCCTTCAATCCCTTCGCCTGGCAATTGCTGTTCGTGTTCGGGGCATGGTGCGCGCTCGGGGGTGCGCGACGCATGTCGCGCATTCTGGCTTCGCGGGTGACGATGTGGATCGCGATCGCCTATCTGGTCGCGGCATTCTACGTGACGCTGACCTGGTATGTGCCGCAGCTCTCCCATTTCATGCCGAAGCGGCTCGAGCAGTGGATGTATCCGATCGACAAGGCCGACCTGGACGTGCTGCGCTTCACGCATTTCCTGGCGCTGGCCGCGCTCACCGTACGCGTCCTGCCGCGGGACTGGCCGGGCCTGAAATCGCCATGGCTGCGGCCGCTGATCCTGTGCGGCTCGCATTCCCTGGAGATATTCTGTCTCGGCGTCTTCCTCGCCTTTGCCGGCCATTTCATCCTGGCCGAGGTCTCGGGCGGCCCGGTCATGCATGCGCTAATTAGTCTCTCCGGAATTCTGATCATGTGGGCCATGGCCTGGCTGATTTCGTGGTACAAGCGGGTGGCTGACAAGAGCGGTTCGAAAACCAAAAGCGCCGTCGGCAGCGCCGATATGGCGGGAGGGGGCTGATGAAGGCGAAGGTTTTCCTGAGCCTGATCCTGCTGTGCGGTGGTCTCGCCGCGCCTCCGGCGCGCGCGGACGATGCTGCGCCGGCTGCTTCAGCCGCGCCCGCAGCCTGTGAAGTGCCGTCCTATCTGCTCACCAGCGAAAGCCAGCTTCCCAAGGTCGCCGATGCCGTGAAGGCCGGCAAGCCGCTCGAAATCCTGGTCATCGGCAGTCGCTCGACCACAATTCCGGCTTCCGAGGACGCCTCTTATCCGGCGCGGATGCAGGCCATTCTGAAGGACAAGCTGTCGCCGTCCGAGATAGTCCACGTCTCCGTAGAAATACAGAGCAAGAAAACGGCCGAGGAGGCGGCCGCCAGTTTCGTTAAGCTGATGGAAGCAAAAGCACCTACTTTGGTTATCTGGCAGACCGGGACTGTCGATGCTATCCGAGCCATCGATCCCGATGATTTTCGCGGCGCAGTGACCGGAGGGGTTGTTGCGCTGCAAAAGGCAGGGGCTGACGTCGTCTTGATGAACTTGCAGTACAGTCCGCGTACCGAAACCATGATCTCGGTGCCGCCATACCTCGACAATATGCGGGTGGTGGCGCAGGAGCACGATATTCCGCTGTTCGATCGTTTCGCGATCATGCGGCAGTGGAATGACCAGGGGCAGTTCGACCTGTTCAGCCCGTCGCGCGGGCCTGAGCTGGCGAAGCAGGTCCATGATTGCCTTGGCCGGGCGTTGGCACAGTTCGTGATCGACGCTGCGCATCTGGAGCCGGCCCAGCAGCAAAATTGAGGTCTAGCGTTAATGAGTTCTCTCCGCCCTTTTTGCCTGACGGCATGGCTGGCTGCGCCTGCAGCAGCGGTGCTGCTGTTGCTGAGTCCGGCCTGGCAATCGCACGCGCAGACGCAGGGCGCGCAGGCAACGCCGGCCCCGCAGCAGTCGGCTAATCCGGCTCCCGCTTCACCGTCCCAGACGACCGTCGCAGCGACGTCCCCCGACCAGCGCGGCATCACGGCGCGCGCCATCGACAAGGTGAAGCAGGTCGCGAAATCCGCCGGCGACGTCTTCAGCCGCGTGCCCTGCCTGTCGCCGAAGGGCGGCGCTAAGGCGATGGGCTCGCTGCCGCATGTCGCGGGCAAGCTCGTCGCCGGCCAGCCCGTCGTCATCGTCGCATTCGGCTCGTCCTCGACCGCGGGATTCGGTGCGAGCTCGCCGGAGTTCAACTATCCCAATCGTCTTGCCGCGCAGCTGCACCGGCACTATCCGACAGCCGACATCACCGTCGTCAATGCCGGCGTCGGCGGCGAGGACGCGCCCGAGATGATGAAGCGCCTTCAGAAGGAGGTGATCGACGTGCATCCGGATCTGGTGATCTGGCAGGTCGGCACCAATGCGGTGCTGCGCAATCTCGATCCCGGCGATACCGCCAAGCTCGTCGAGGACGGCATCAGCCGCATCCAGGCTGCCGGCGGCACCGACGTCGTGCTGGTCGATCCGCAGTATTCGCCAGCCGTCAACCAGCGCGCCGAGAGCGCCGGCAAGATGGTGAAGCTGCTCGGCAAGGTCGCTGAGCTCCGTCACGTCGGCATCTTCCCGCGCTTCGAGGTGATGCGCGACTGGCACGAGAAGCAATCGCTTCCGGTCGAGAGCTTTGTGATCGCCGACGGCCTGCACATGAACGATTGGGGCTACGCCTGCTTCGCCCAGCTCCTCGGCGACGACATCATCCGCTCCGTCGGCCAGATCAAGCTCGGCGTGAACGTGCCCGCGGACGTGCGGACGTACCGGCCGATGTAGCTTGGTGCCGTAGGGTGGGCAAAGGCGCGCTCTTCGCGCGCCGTGCCCACCATCTATCGGCACCGCGATCGTGAAGGGTGGGCACGCTTCGCTTTGCCCACCCTACGATTCCGAGTGTGTGGCTACGCCTTCTCCAGCGCCGCGGTCAGATCCTCGATTAGATCATCCGCGTGCTCCAGCCCCGCCGAGAAGCGGATGAATCCCTCGCTGATGCCGAGCGCGGCGCGGTCCTCCGGCTTGAGGCGCTGATGCGTCGTGGTGGCGGGGTGCGTGACGAGGCTCTTGGCGTCGCCGAGATTGTTCGAGATCTTGGCAAGCTTGAGCTCGTTGAGCACGCGGAACGCCGCCTGCTTGCCGCCCTTGACCTCGAGGCCGACCAGCGTCGAGCCGCCGCGCATCTGCTTCTTCACCAATGCCGCCTGCGGATGATCGGCGCGGCCGGGAAACACCAGCCGCGAAATCTTCGGATGGCTCGCCAGCACGTCCGCGATGCGCGCGGCCGTCTCGGTCTGCGCGCGCACGCGCACGGCGAGCGTCTCCAGGCCCTTGAGCAGCACCCAGGCGTTGAACGGCGAGATCGACGGGCCGGTCTGGCGCATGAAATTGTGGATGTGCTCGGCGATGAACGCCTCCGAGGACAGGATGATGCCGCCGAGACAGCGGCCCTGGCCGTCGATGTGCTTGGTCGCGGAATAGACCACGACGTCGGCGCCGAGCGCGAGCGGGCTCTGCCAGATCGGCGTGGCGAACACGTTGTCGACGACGAGCCGCGCGCCGCCGCTGTGCGCGATCTCGGCAATGCCGGGAATGTCGAGCACGTCGAGCGTCGGATTGGTCGGGCTCTCCAGGAAAAACGTCTTGGTGTTCGGCTTCATGGCGCGCTGCCACTGGTCAAGATCGAGGCCGTCGACCAGCGTGGTCTCGATGCCGTAGCGCGGCAGCAAATCCTGCACGACGTAGAGACACGAGCCGAACAGCGCGCGCGAGGCCACGACGTGATCGCCGGCCTTCAGCGGCGCCAGGATCGCCGTCGTCACCGCGGCCATGCCGGTCGCGGCGGAACGTGCCGCTTCGGCGCCTTCGAGCTCGATCATGCGGCGCTCGAACATCGCGATGGTCGGATTGGAGTAGCGTGAATAGATGAAGCCGGGGTCCTCGCCCTTGAACCGCGCCTCGCACTCCTCGGCGCTGTTGTAGACGTAGCCCTGGGTCAGGAACAGCGACTCCGAGGTCTCGCCATATTGCGAGCGCAGGGTGCCGGAATGAACCAGGCGAGTTTCGGGACGGTATTGCGCGGTTGGCGCCGGGGACTTCGACATAGGACCTCCTGAAGTGACCATCGAAAATGGCCACAAAAAAACCGGCCTGGAATATTTCCACGGGCCGGGATCACAGAGGTCCCCGGCCTGTTTAGCGACTTATTTAACGTGGCTGCAAGCCGGCCGGCTCAAATCACCACGGGATAAGTCATGCTCATATTCCGCAATGCCCTTTCCGTCAAGACGTCCATCGGATAGCCGTAAAACGCTCATATTTCCCGCATGTCGGGATGTGTTTGATCCCTGATGAGGACCCCGGGTTGACGTTCACGGTCGCCGCCGACGCCAATGGTATCCTGCCCGACCGCATGATCGCGGCGATGGCGGAGGGCGGTCTCATCCTGCCCGCTTACGACTTCGTCGAAAGCCAGATCCAGCCGGCGAGCCTCGATTTGCGTCTCGGCGATATCGCCTATCGCGTTCGCGCCAGCTTCCTGCCTGGTCCCGGCGCCACCGTTGCCGAGCGCATCGACGAATTGAAGCTGCACGAGTTCAGTCTCGCCGACGGCGCGGTGCTGGAGACCAACTGCGTCTACATCGTGCCGCTGCTCGAAAGCCTCGCGTTGCCGCCGGAGATCGTCGCGGCCGCCAACCCGAAGAGCTCGACCGGCCGGCTCGACGTCTTCACCCGCGTGATCGCCGACGGCACCCGCCGCTTCGACATGATCGGTGCCGGCTATCACGGCCCGCTCTATGCCGAGATCAGCCCCAAGACGTTCCCGGTGCTGGTCAGCGAGGGCTCGCGCCTGAGTCAGGTACGCTTCCGCACCGGCGATGCCATCCTCAACATCGACGACCTCGAGGCGCTGCACGCGACCGAACGTCTCGTCGATATCGACGATGCCGATCTCACCGGCGGCGTCGCCGTCTCCGTAGATCTCTCCGGCGAGAAGAGCGGCGGCTTCGTCGGCTACCGCGCCAAGCGCCACACCGGCGTGATCGACGTCGATCGCCGCGCCGGCTATTCCGTCGAGGAGTTCTGGGAGCCGATCTCGGCCCGTCCCGACGGCAGTCTCATCCTCGATCCCGGCGAGTTCTATATCCTGGCGTCGAAAGAGGCGGTGCAGGTGCCGCCCGATTACGCCGCGGAGATGGTGCCGTTCGATCCGCTGGTCGGCGAGTTCCGCGTGCATTATGCCGGATTCTTCGATCCCGGCTTCGGCTATGCCGGCGCCGGCGGGTTGGGGTCGCGCGCCGTGCTCGAAGTGCGCTCGCGCGAGGTGCCGTTCATCCTCGAGCACGGCCAGATCGTCGGCCGCCTCGTCTATGAAAAGATGCTGGCGCGCCCCGACGCCATGTACGGCCAGCGCATCGGCTCAAATTACCAGGCCCAGGGGCTGAAGCTGAGCAAGCATTTCCGGGTGTAGGGATAGGCTCACCTTCCGCTGTCATGCCCCGGCTTGACCGGGGCATCCAGTACGCCGCAGCCTATCGGTTCGATCACATCCGCCTCTGGAATACTGGATCGCCCGATCAAGTCGGGCGATGACACCGAATCTGTGTCAGGATAAGAAGCGAATCCGGGCTACGTCCGAGGTGGCGAAATGACAGATCAATCCGAACTCGACGCAAAAATCCTCGACGACGTCGCAGACGCGCTGATCTATTCGGATCGCTCCGGCACGATCATGCGGTGGAATCGCGCATCGTCCGCACTGTTCGGATTCTCCGCGGACGAAGCGCTGGGTCAGAATCTCGACCTCATCATTCCCGAACATCTGCGTGCCGCGCACTGGAAAGGCTTCGAGGCCGCGCTTGCCAGCGGCGCGATGAAGCTTGCGGGCAAACCGACACTGACCCGCGCGCTGCACAAGGACGGACGCAAGCTCTACATCGAGATGACCTTCGCGCTGGTGCGGGACGCCGCTGGCGTGGTGCAGGGATCGGTGGCGATGGCGCGCGACGTGACCGAGCGCGTCGAGCGCGAGCGTGCCGCCAAAGCTGCGCAAAATTAAGCCTGCGCAAAATTCGCGATGCGGAATTGGCGGCGTGCAGGGCGCCCTGCGTGCGGCTTAGCTTGTCCGTCACCGGATGCAGTGACACACTCGATCAAAACAACGATCGGGAGCGAACATGACCGCCGCATCAGACCCCGCGCAGGAAGCTCAATGGAAACGCTGGCGCGCGGTTGCCGATCTCTATCACGCCTATTTCACCGGCCTGATCCTCACCGTGGTCACGCGTCGCGGCACGGTGGATGCTGCGGAGTTTGTCTTTCGCGTGTTCCGCCGCCAGCAGCAGGAGCGCTTTCTGCCGGGGCTGGAGAAGCTCGGGTTGACCCATCTGCCGCCCGCCGTGGCGGCCGCGCAATATCACTACCTCTCCAACTGGATCGGCGGCGTGCACGTCGAATACATGCATGAGAGCGATCGCAAAGCCTGGATCCGTTATCCGCCGCCGCGCTGGATCTGGAAGGGCACTGCCATCTGCGGCGTGCCGGGCGAAGTCTCGCGCGCGATGCTGCGCGGCTGGCACGCCAACAACGGTGTGGCGCTTGGCGATACCAGATTAGGGTTCGTCTGCACCAAGCAGAGCGTCGACGGCCAGGACGGGCTCGAAGGCTACTACCACCAATATGACCAGCCGCTCGAGCTCGACCAGCGCCTCGTGTTCGCGCGGCATCTCGAAGCGCCGCTGTTCGATGCCGCCGCGGCTCCGGCGTTGCCAGTCGCAAGCTGGCCAAGACCGCGACTGGAAAAAGCCTATCGCAACTATGCGATGGAATATGTGCGCACCGCCGCGCCCGTGATGGTGCAGCTGTTCGGTCCGGAGGATGCCGGCTATCTCCTGCACCTCACGGGCAAGCTGATCGGGATGCAATATTTCGATGAGGTCGCTGCGGCGCTGTCGATGGGCCGCGGCGGTGCGAGCGAATTCGCGACGTTCCTCAACGCGCTGTTGGTCGCGCAGGACGATGTGGCTGAGACGACGCAATCCGAAGGCATGTTCGAAATCCGTCAGCAGAGCTGGAAGTTGATGGACGGCGTCGCCGATGACCACCCTGCCTGCACCAAGGTGCTGGCGGGGTTGTTCGAAGGGCTCGCGGCCGGATGTGGGCGGCACATCGGAGTGCACCTGTTCCCGACATCGCGCGGCCGTCCGCCATTGCTCTGGACGATTGGGTAATGCCGCGCGGGCGTTGGCCTCGTGGTTCGAGACGCCAGCTTCGCGGGCTCCTCACCATGAGGGTCCGACATGTCACCGCGAAACAAGACCTCATCCTGAGGAGCCCGCGACGCGGGCGTCTCGAAGGGTGGCCCCACGGAGACTGAGAGCCGCAATTCCACGGGCTGAAATGCGCTGCCGCAGGGCACGCCTGCACCTAGCGCAGGAGGAATCGCTGCGCATCGTGCTAACAAGCCTGTCGTTGCGCCCTGCGCGCGAACCAATTCATTGGTACACCCAAGCATTGCCGCGCCGCAAATGGCGCTTTCGCCCGGAGAGGACATGTCAGACATCGCCGAAATCCCGGTCGATGAACAAGAGCGTCCGCTGCCGCCGCCCCCGCGCCCTGTGAGGAGCGCGCTGATGGACGGGCCGATCCTGCGCACGCTGCTCGGACTGGCCTGGCCCAACGTCGTCGCGCTCTCAGCCGGCACTTGCACGGTGATTGCGGAGACCTCCTATATCGGACGTCTTGGTGTGGAAGCGCTGGCCGCGATGGCGCTGGTGTTTCCGACAGTGATCCTGACCATGACCATGTCGGGCGGTGCGATGGGCGGCGCGGTGGCCTCCGCCATCGCGCGCGCGCTCGGCGCCGGCGATCGCGAGCGTGCCGGGACGCTCGCCGCGCACGCGCTGCTGATCGGAATCAGCTTCGGCCTCGTCTTCATGCTGGGCATGCTGATCTTCGGACCGCGCGTTCTGGAAATGCTCGGTGGCCGCGGCGACGTGCTGACGCATGCGATCGCCTACACCCAGGTGTTTTTCGGCGGCGCCGTGCTGCCCTGGCTACTCAACACCATGGCCGGAATCCTCCGCGGCACCGGCAACATGAAGCTGCCGTCGCTGTTGATCCTCAATTCTGCGGCCTGGCAGATCGTGCTTGGCGGCACGCTCGGCCTCGGGCTCGGTCCGGTGCCGCAATTCGGTATGCGCGGCGTCGCCGCCGGCGCGCTGATTGCCTATTGCATGAACATCGGCGTGATGGGCTGGTACCTGTTCTCCGGCCGCGCCCGCGTGACGCCGAAACTGCGCGGACTTCGGATCCAATGGGCGATGTTTTTCGACATCCTCAAGGTCGGCGCCATCGCCTGCTTCTCGCCGCTGCAATCGGTGCTGACGATCTCGATCTTCACCCACATGCTTGCGAAATTCGGCACCGCGATCCTCGCCGGCTACGGCATCGGTGCGCGGCTGGAATTCCTGCTGACCTCGATCGCGTTCTCGTTCGGCATCGCCTCGGTGCCGATGATCGGCATGGCGGTCGGCGCCGGTCGCATCGCCCGCGCGCGGCGCATCGCCTGGATCGCGGCGGCGAGTGCCTTCGTTGCCGTCGGTGCACCGGCGTGCCTGGTTGCGATCTTCCCCGATCTCTGGGTCAACATCTTCACCGACAGCGCGACCGTGCGCGCCACCAGCCATCAATATTTGTCGACGGTGGCGCCGTTCTACGCCTTCATCGGCCTTGCCTCGACGATGTATTTCTCGTCGCAGGGCGCTGCCAAGGTAATCGGCCCGGTGCTGGCGCAGACCGCGCGGCTGATCTACATCTCGGCGGTCGGCTGGTGGCTGTCGACGCACGATGCCACCGCGCAAAGCTTCTTCTGGCTGGCGGCGAGTTCGATGGTCGTGCTCGGCCTGCTCTCGTCCTCCAGCGTGGTGCTGACGCGCTGGGGACCGCGCCAGACCAAACCTGCGATCAGGCCGGCTCTGTCGGCCGCTGCGGACTAGCGATGCCTGTGGCGGCGATGGCCGCCACCGCCGCCGACATTGGCGAGCCGCATCAGTTGCGGAATCATCGCCATCATGTCGCCGCCACCGGCGCCGCCGAGCATGCCCATGATATCGCTGCCGCCCATGCCGCTCATTCCAGTCGGCATATATCCGCCTCCGCCCATCGGTGCGTAGCCGCCGTAATTGGGCGCCCCGAAACCGCCGCCGAGATTGCCGCCCCCGAGGCCGCCAATTCCGCCGCCGCCATTCTCCATCATGCGGCTCATCATTGGGCCCATGGTCTGCATCATCATGCCGAAGCGGCGCTTGCCCATCTTGGCCTTCATCATCTCCAGCATCGGCGCCATCTGGGTCATCATGTCCTCGCCGCCGGCACCGCCGCCGCCGAGGAATTGCGCCTTTGCCGGCGCGCTCGAAATCGAAAACATCAGCAGCACGGCGGCCGCCTGGCAGATCACCTTGTCCGCACCTCTCATGGCCTGCTCCTCGCGTGCGTGGCGCCGCCGGGAGAGCGGAGCCAACCGGGCGCACGCCGCCATGGTTATTGCGGACAAGGGCTGGGCTCTGTGAGAAAGATCACGCAGCCGCGGCGGGGAATGCTCGGTGTATGGCGGCGACGGCGTCCTTGGTCTGTCCCTGCACATAAGGCGCGAGCTCATTCGGCAGCATGTCGATGATCCAGACCAGGCGGCATCTCGCCTCGCCCTCGGCGATCACCTGCACCGAGGCGCTGTAATGCTTCAGCCGCTCGTTGTTGATCGCGTAGACCAGCCGCTGTCGCGCATCGTCGCAATCGACCAGCACCTCGCGCGCCACCGATCCATTGGCGAAGGTGACGACGCGCGCGTCGCCGTCGAGCGTGCAGGCCGTGACGAAGCCCGGCGCCAGCCGCCGATGCAGCGCGCCGAAATCACGCACCGCATCCCAGACGTCGCGCGCCGGGGCGTTGAGGGGAATGTCGTTGTGGATGGAGGCCATTGTTGAATCCTGGTTGAGTCCTGTGATGTAGAGAAGCGAGCGATAGCGCCGTCATCTCAGCTGTCATCGCCCGACTTGATCGGGCGATCCAGTATTCCAGAGGCCGCTGTGATGAATCGAGAAGCTGCGGCGTACTGGATGCCCCGGTCAAGCCGGGGCATGACAATGTGTGTGGTGAGGCCTGCCGTACTCACGTGCAAACCGCCTCGACATTGTTGCCATCGGGATCGATCAAAAACGCCGCGTAGTAAGTCGGGCTGTAATCCTTGCGCGGGCCGGCGCCGCCATTGTCGCGACCGCCGCTCTTCAGGCCCTCGCTATGGAATGCCTTGACCGAATCATGATCCCCAGCGCGAAACGCGATATGCGCGCCATCGGCTTTCCGTCCCTTGTTCAGGTGCAGCCACAGCGCCGGCGCGCCCTGCGGTCCGAAGCCGGCATAACCGTCGCCGCTTGAGCACAGGACATAACCGAGCGGCGCCAGCACTGCGGTGTAGAAGCGCGTTGCGGCGTCGAGGTCGGCAACGCGCAATCCGATATGGTCGTACATGGTCGTCTCCATTGCCAAAGCGCGCCGCAATCGGCGCGCGCCGGAGACGAACCTAGTCAGTTGAGGATGAGTTGCTCTTGGAGAATCTTGCGCTCTCCCTTCGAGGCCTGACGGAACTTGGTCGGCGAGACGCCGGCGGCGCGGTGGAAGGTGCGGACGAAGTTGGAGAGATCGCCGAAGCCGACGTCATAGGCGATGTCGGTAACTGCGATGTCGTCGTCGGTCAGCAGCCGCGCCGCATGCCGCAGCCGCGAGCGCACTAGATATTGATGCGGGGTGACGCCGAGCACGGCCGAGAACAGCCGCAGGAAGTGGAAGGGGCTGAGGCCTGCCTGCCGTGCGGCCTGTTCCAGGTCGACCTCGGCGTGCGAATTGGCGTCGATCCAGAGCGCGGCTTCCACCGCGCGGCGGCGGTCGCGCGCGGTCGGCGTCGTCGGCTTGCGCGCCTTGCCCGAGACGACATCGACGAAACGGCCGGCGAGGATCTGGCCGACCTCGTCGAGACCGAGGTCGCTGTTGCCATCTGCCGCCGTCTGGGCGAGCTCGCCCAGCACCATCAGCTCGGGCAGCGGCGGCGTCGCGCCGACCTGCCAGACGTCTCGCCGGCCGCCGAGCGCGTCGACCAGATCCTCGCCGAGGAAAAAGGACAGGCAGACGTCGCCGGCGACATGCTCATGCGTGCAGGTGTATTCCTCGCCCGGCGCACCGACCAGCATCGAGCCCGCGACCAGATCGAAGAAGCCGGCGCGGCAATGACAGCCAAAGCTTCCGGCGCGGA
The DNA here is from genome assembly GCF_040548605.1 of Bradyrhizobium sp. JR4.1. Taxonomy (NCBI): domain Bacteria; kingdom Pseudomonadati; phylum Pseudomonadota; class Alphaproteobacteria; order Hyphomicrobiales; family Nitrobacteraceae; genus Bradyrhizobium; species Bradyrhizobium sp. JR4.1. Next base: position 539,798 of record NZ_JBEPRY010000001.1, on the reverse strand, counting down.
CATAGGCAATGGAATGGCCGGTGCGACACTCCGCAAACGGGCTGTCGTCCGGTCCCGCGTCGCAGCGAAACTCGGAGACGGTCATCGAGGGGGTCGTCAGCAGCGTGGTTGCATCCATGCCACCTATCTAGGTGGAGGGCCTCGGCGAGGCAACGGGCAGCAGCACGTCGAACAGCGTCTTGCTGGCGATCGGATGGGCGCCCTCCAGCGACAGCAGCCGCCGCTTGGAGATCACCCCGCCATAGGGCGAGAGCCGGTCGGTGTAATTGCCGGCCTCCAGCACCCGGTGGCAGGGCACGATCAGCATGTAGGGATTTTTCGCGATCGCCTGTGCCACAGAATGCGCGGCGCCGGAGGCGCCCAGCGCCTTGGCGATCTCGTGGTAGGTGCGCGTCTCCCCGCGCGGGATGGCGCAGGCGGCTTCATAGACCCGCCGGTTGAAGCCGGGCACCCCGCTCGCATCCAGGCTGACCTCGGAAAAATCGGCATCGCTGCCTTGCAGCAAGCCCACGATGCCCTCGATCGCAAACGCGGCGTTCGCGGAAGGCCGCTGCTCGCGCGCCTCGGGATGGACCTGGAAAATCCGGCGGCGGGTGTCGATCTCCCGCGCCTCCGGCAATTGCACGGCGACGACCCCGGTGCTGCTCCAGATGATGCCGCAGCGCCCTATGGTCGTGTCGAATATCGCGTAGCCACGCCCCACCATGCACACGCCCCACTCAGTGCACGTCTCCCCAGACAGGCGATCATAACACCGCCACAATCCGGCGCACCCAAAATCTTACCGGAAACTTAAGAAGGGTCAGGCGGCCTGCGCCAAAGCGCTTGGCGAGATGCGCCGTCTCGGCTAATCAGAGCGGGCGCAGGCTGCGCATCCGCGGGCGTAGTTCAATGGTAGAACGGCAGCTTCCCAAGCTGCATACGAGGGTTCGATTCCCTTCGCCCGCTCCAATACTTAGGCCGAATTGCCGATAAAGTTTTGCTGGTGGTTTTGCTAGATTTGTTCATTTTCTGCTCTCCAATTTCCTGATCCTGTCCTTCATCGCGGCCGAGCGCCCGACATAGCGACGGATGATTTTCTCGACGGATTCCTCTTCCCAAGCGAGCGTCTCCGCGATCTCACGCATGGTGAACCCAGCGATATAGAATTTGGTCGCCGCGGTGCCCCGCAGATCATTGAAATGAAGATCCAGCCCGGACATCTTCGCGTCGATCTTCGCCTTATTGAACGAGCTGCCGAAGCCGTCGGCCGTCCAAGGCCGACGCTTGCTGCTTGTCAGGATCGTCGTCGACCTCTTCGGAATGCACGCCAACACATCGCGCAGCGCGCCATAAAGAGGAATGATTGCCTCTCGACGATGCCGGCTCTTGCCGGTTGTCAGCACGATCGCGTCATCGTCGACATGCGACCAGGATAAGCGAAGCAAATCGCTGAGCCGCAGGCCTGTATGCCCCGCAAGGTCGACAGCATGAGAAATTTCGATCGAGCAGGTTTTTTTGATCTGCGCGACATCAGCATCGGTCCAGATGATTTCTGAACGATCATTTGAGTAAAGGTGCTTGATGCCTTCGCAAGGATTCCCCGAGATCTTGCCCAGAGGATCGACTGCGTGTGCGAGTACCCGTGATAGCACCTGCAGACCGTAGTCAGCTGTACGCGGTGTCTTGGCCCATTTGTCACGCCAGCGGCGAATCAACGGCCTGATTTTCTCTGGTCGATCGAACTGAGCTATTCGCAGGTCGCCAAAATGGTCGAGAATGCGGTCAAGCCATTTGCCCCACTCCTCTCGCGTCGATGGCGAGAGCTTCTTGAATTCGCGCTTCTTGTAGTCGGCGACGACAAAGCGAAAGCGGGCCCTATCGGGCGTGCGCCTCTGTTCCACTGCCTCATTGTACGAGCCAATGAATTCTGGCGACCCTGGTTCACCGCGCAGCCGCGGTCCTCCACGCCAAGCATACCAATACGTATGACCCTTGGCTTTGACCTTTGCGATGCCCTTGAGATCAACCCTCACCATTCCGCGCCTCAAACTCTGCCAGCTCTCGATCCAGCTCACTCTCGCCGTCTGCTGCTCCAGACCGCTTGCCGGTCGTAACAATGATCTTGCCGTCGCGCCCGACCTCGACGCGCTGGATTTCCAAACCTGCCGCCATAAGAACGTCCACAGTCTTTCGGACGTGCGCAGGCTTTACAACCCAATTTCCGGTGGCCATCTCGCTACTCCCTACTGTGAGCCAAACAGAGCCAAACCAAACTCAAATCAAGCTCTAGTCAGGAGGGCCGCCGACTCCATTCTTAATTCCGTTGTTCACAGGTCGCCCACAGCTTCAATCGGGAATAGCTGCCACAGTTTGTGGCCGACGGGACACTCGAAAGCCCGCCGGCGCGAACCGGCGGGCATCGTTTCATCCAAACCCCGTGGGCGTCAGACGGCAGACCCGGCTAAGTGATCGCGAAGGCAATCTTGCGCGCTGACGATGACGTTCGAAAGATCCTCATCGAAGGCATTGTCATGCCTTCCGCTGGATGAATATTTCCCGCTGGAGACACCCTCCACGTAGGTGAGCAGTGCGAGCAGTCCAGCCAAGCTTTTTGGAACGGTCGTTGCGAGCTCGTCCCGCGCTTCGACTTCCCGGTCCCCGAAAAGTTCTTCCTTTTCCGGATCCGGACTGAGTGTACCGGGTACGAGATCCCGGACGGCCTCAGCATATTCTGCATTGGCTCTCTTGTGATTTTCGATCAGACCAAAGATGGGATCGACATTGGCACGGACGGCGGCCAAATCGGCTGCACGCGGGGATTCTTTCGCGAGCCCGCAAATCATCCCGACCGGATTGCCGTCATGGATCCAATCAAGATTCTGACCATGCGATCTGAAGAATTCTAGCGCTTGATGATATGCAGCCGTGTCCTCATCTTCATTCTCAAAGGGCGGCCCTTCGACATGCCTGCGGAAATAGATCAAAGCGCGCGCCGCCCCGGCCTCATCCATTTGCCAGCCTTCGCAAATATAGCGCGTCCGTAGCACGTCGACGATTTGCTCAACCCGGGCCAAGTTGCCCTGGTGGTCGATGACAGGCTCATGGGGAGCCAAGTTCATGGCCACGGCCGGCGCGGTCACCACTGCCGCGGACGAAACGAACACGTTCATAAGAATCCTCCTGCTCAAAGTTGGTCCAGTCCCGGTCCTTGAATCCGCGGCCTCGGCGTCCGGTTCGGTGCACTCGCCGACGGGGTGGAATGCGGTTGCATGGCTGGCTGGAATCAGGGGGGCGGGACAGACTGACAAGGCGCCCGGGGCGCCGGAGGGTCGTTTTCTGGTCATGGTTAGTGCTCTGTAGCTTAGGGCTTCTGAAGGCCCTCGCAGCGGGGCAGCCGCTGCAGCCGGGGGTTCAGAACGTGCCAGAGCGACACGCCGAGCGCTTTTAGGGGTTGCCCCCACTGGACAGCACGCCCGACCCCGGCCAATATGGCAGGGTTCGGAGCCGCACCGCCAAGTGCGTCCGTCGACATCGTTCCGAGAGGGAATGATGTCATTCAGCCGTCACCCCCGACGCCAATCGGGAGCATCCTGACCAAGGATGTGCGGCTATAGCTCTGGTCCGGGTTCTGAAGCCCACGGACACCCTACCCCGAATCGTTAACTAAATCACCCCTTTCCGGGGGCGCTTCGGCGCGTCCGTGCACAAGACTGCATATTTATCCCGGGTGGCAGCTTTTCACGGGCGCAACCTATTGATCTCGCGCAATGGTTGAGGTTGGATATCCCCCTTATTTTGGCCGGGGGCGTTTCATGCGTAGATTTGCAATTGCGGCGCTTTGCGTCGTGCTCGGCGGCTGTGCCGCCCAGGCTCGCGAATTTGGCAGTTACGAATGCTCCAATGATTGTTCGGGTCACGCCGCCGGGTATCGGTGGGCGGAAGCGCACAATGTGACGTCCGAATCCGGTTGCCCGCTGCGAGGCAACGCAATCTCGTTCTATGAAGGCTGCTTAGTGTACGTCGAGGACCCAGATCGGGGAGCCGACGAAGACGACGACGGTGACGATATCGATTGATGACGCCGCTCTACGCTCCTACCCCGGCGCTCGCCCGTCCGTTGCGGTTGGATACCAGCTCAACAATGCAGATCCGGGGAGATAGTTCATGAAGGTGATTGCGATCGTTGCCAGTCTAACGCTGCTGTTGGGCCTGAATGTGCAGGCAAACGCGCGAGGTGGGCACGGAGGCCGCGTCAGCTATGGCGGAGGCCATCACACCTCTAGCCACGGCGGCAGCTATTCGGGCGGTTCGGGATCGTCGCATCGCGGCGGGACCTACGTGAATTCAAACACCGGCAACCGTTACGGCACCCACCAATAGGAGTTTCGGATGGGGCTGTTTTCGCGCAAGGAGCAATGGGAGCGAACGTTTCGACTCCGCAGCCATCACACGATCGCGAAAGGCTTCCTCTCTGCGGCCTTTTGGCTGTGGGGAATCGTTGGGCTCCTTTTCAACGCCGGTACGCTCTTTGGCTTGACCGGCTCAGTTGGTATCGGCACGTCGGCGTATTTGACTGCCAGCAGCTTGATTTGGATCGGCGGCATGATGCTCTTCGGGATCGGAGCCCTACTCTCCCATAATGACCTCGACGGGGAGCGTCCCCTGCCGTCCGACAGCGGCGATGTAAGGATCACGCGCTGACAAGGTCCTCGCAAATATCAGGAGTCTCAATCACATCATGTTTGCAAACTTGCGGAAGCGGTGGGCAGAGGCACGAGCTGACGCAGTGTCGAAGCAAGTGGATGATATTTTGCGGCGCTACGAACGCATGAATTCAGCCGATAAAGGGCTTATCGTCTCGGCTTTCGAATCTTGCCTATCGGAGTTGGAAGACCAGGGAGGCCGCATTGACCAATGGCCACCCGAACACACGATGCAGATCGCGAAGGAAATAATGACGGCCGCGCAAAATGGCTTTAACACACGGGGCAGCATGATTTTCGCAGAAACGGCGAGAACAAGCGCGCACGGCGCTGCCCTGCTTTCACTGTACTTAGAGCTCCGCGGCCTGCCGGGCGATCAAGCTGTCGAATCTAGAACCAAAATTGAAGATTGGAGGAGGCAGCAATGACGCGCGTGACAATAGTTGTTCGCGAGGTGGAGAAACCCAACCCAGAGTATTCTTTGGAGTTCGACCTCCCCGAAGTGCCTAAGATTGGCTCCTATATCTCGATCAATCGCCCCGACAATCCGGAGCCGTATAGCGAAGACATGATTGTTGAGAAAGTTTGGTGGCGTTTGCATCATCCGGAAACTCGGCCGAGCTATTCAGCTAACGAACCAGCAAAAATCGGTAAGGCCACTGAGATCTTTGTTGAGTGTATTCAAGCGACAGGGCCGTACTCGAGCGACCACTGGAGAGACATGCTGAACGCGAGGCGAGCTCATGGAGCGAAGATTCCTGAATTCGATGTGGCTCGTGTTCAGGTCCGGCAGGACGCATTCAAGAAGAAGTAATGCTCCACAATGACTCTTGGCCACACCGTACCCGAGATCGATCGAGTGTCTGTCGACGCCGACGTGATGGCCTCCTTCACGACCGAAAGCGAATTTACGTCTGTTGCAGTTTCACTGATGGTGGAAACGGCCGGTTACAGCTGTATTGCGGCCGGCACCTTGGGAGAGAAGACATATTGGGACCGTGATCTGGCAGCTGTCGGAGGCGCGGTCGTTCGCCAGTATAAGTTGCTCGACGCTTTTCTTGATCAGGTATGCAAGCATCGGGACGAGACAGCCATGATCATGGCGCGGTTGATTTACGAAACAACCGTCAACATCAGATTCTTCCTAGACAGCTTCTCTAAGTCTTTAGTCGACTCTTACGTGGAGCACTCGCTCCGACACGAGCGCAAGACGCGCGACAAAATCCAAACGAATATTGCGGCCCGCAGCGGCGTTATATTACCCATTGAAGATAGGATGTTGAATTCGATCGGTCGGGCGGAACGAGCTGCAGGCATTTCGCTCGATGACGTGGATATTCGCGACAAGCGCCCATGGGGTGGTAAAAACCTTTTTGAAAAAGCGAAAGCGGTCGGGCTATCTGATGCTTACTCAGCATTCTTTGGTGGGACGTCGCACAACGTGCATGGAAATTGGCACGACATCTATACGAATCATTTGAACTGGGACGAGACGGCGAATTCGTTCACCCCTAAAATGGCGTGGAGGCGGCCCCGACCGCAAATGGTGACGTCCTTGGCTCTCGTCGTCGCCGAAACACTCAATATTTACTTCGAGTTCATTGGAGGCGACGAGGTTTCAGGTCATTTCGCACCAAAACTAGATGATCTGCAGCGCCGCGTGTTTGCGCTCGTCGATGGACACGAAGCCTACCTAGCGCGAAAGAAGTGGCCAGCGGTTTGACCAAGCACGCATCAGGGGATTTCGATGGGGTGGTTACAAGATCTTTTGCAGGAAGTGCCGCTCTCAGGCGTCATGAGGGAGCGGGTCAAACTCGCGGAGGAACGATACGCCGCGGCGAGCGAGCAGGTTGAGATACTGAAGCAGCGAGTAGCTCTTCTAGAAAAGGAGAATGCCGAACTGCGCTCACAGGCGCCCCCGCAAATTCAGTCAAATCTCAAGGGCGACACCGCGCGCGTTTTGGTTCAGCTTTTTCGGGCTGACGATATCGACGACAGAGACACAAGGGTAATCGCGCGCGCCCTTGGGATGGAACTGAGCGTTCTCAAGTATCATCTCGATCGTCTTGATCAAGCGGGTCTCGCACAAGTAGGCAGCGCCAACTATGTGAGCGGCGCAGTATACTGGTTACTTACTCCTGCGGGTCGGCAGAAGGTCGTCGAAGAGAATATGATCTGACCGGAGCGGCACGCTTGACGGATCAGCACTGGATGGTCCACTGGAATATTTGACCACAAAGAATCTGAGATCGAAATCGTTCTATGAATTGCGTGCACCTTTATATCGATGATTCCGGCACAAGGCGGACCGACCGTGAACCGCAGATGGAGCGTCGGGACGCGATGGATTATTTTGCTCTAGGCGGTCTTTTGGTGCACGAGCAAAACGTCAAACACCTTATTGATGCGCACCGCAAATTTTCGCTGCGCTGGAATATCGACTATCCCTTGCACTCAACGAAGATACGAGGGCGCCGTGGACCGTTCTCGTGGCTGGGTAATGATGGCGCACGAGAGCGAGATTTTTTGAGTGATCTAGAGTGGACTATCCTCGGTCTCCCTGCCGTCGGTATAGCTTGCGCGGTTGATCGGCCTGGCTATGTTGCGCGATATGCCGATAGATACGAGAAGCCTTGGCTGCTGTGCAAGACGGCGTTCGCCATTTTAGTTGAGAGAGCAGCGAAATACGCTTCAAAGCATGGAGCGAAGCTTCAGATCTATTTCGAGCAAGCCGGCCAGCATGAGGATCGGGATATCATGTCCTATGCTAAGCTCCTTGAGGAGGAAGGCATGCCCTTCGATCCAGGCACCTCAGGCGGCTATGATGGGCTACGGCCGGAGGACTTTAAGTCGATCCTACTGGGGCAGCCCAATCGCATCACCAAGAAAGTCCCGATGGTGCAATTCGCCGATCTGATGCTCTTTCCAATGGTAAAAGGTGGCTACGACCCGCAGTACCGCCCTTACGCAAAGATGATTCACTCAAAGCGAATCATCGATGCCGTGTTAGCGCCAGAAGCGCGTGCGAACTTAGGGATCAAATACAGTTGCTTCGACATGAAAAAATGAAGGCCCGGACTATGCCGGGCCTTATTTCGGCCCGCATACGCAGACCCCGGGGCTTGTGGCCCACGCCGTGACAATGCACGAAATAGTTAAAAGTTCAACCCTATTGCAAAGCGCCAGGGTCGACGTTTCTAGCGGTTCCTACTGATATAATTAAGGTTTTTTATTTTGCAATGGTGGCCAGCTGATCGATGATCCGGCCGCTCTAGCTTTCAGTCCAGCGCTTTCAGCCGCTCCAACTCGGCCAACGTCTCGGCGTGTTCGGCATAATCGATGCACCACCGCTCCTCCGGCTTCCCAACGAAGCGCCTGGCTTCCTCACGCCAATAGGTGGCTTTCAGCATCAGTTGGGCCGCGGTCCCTTCATGTTCGTGCACTGACGGTTCATGCGTCATGGCGCCCTCCGTTTATATTGAGAAGACCAACAGGCCACGATCTGCGGTGTAGACCGAGCCGCCGGCGTCTGGGTTTAGCGACATCAGGTCCGTGGCGTTCAAGGTTGCCATCAACGGGTCGATTTTTGCCGAACCGCTCGCCTGCTTGGTGATCAGAATTCCGTTCGCCCGCTGTTCGATCTTGGCGTTGCCCACGCACCACGCCATCAAGGGCTGAGCGCCGTGCACAAACGAGCCGTCGGCGAGATGCCTCTCTAAGGTCTTTATCGCGCGTCCCAGCTGCCATCCCTGCGCAATGCCCACAATCCGCTTTTTGTCAGTGTTGTCGATGCCGCGCGCCGCCAGCGCGTCCAGGACCTGGCCGATGCCGATCGGGTCGACGCCGATGGCGTTTTCATCCGGGAGCAAGTGCGCGCGGTCGATCCGCTCGATAATGCTGACGAGCTCCTCAATATCATCGCCAAACTGGTCAACGATGACCAGATCGCCGGCCTTTTGCATATCCCGCAGCGTTGGCGCGATCTGCTTCCGCCGCTCTAGCGCAGAGGCGTGAATCCAGCCACGCGCGAAATGTAGCCAGCGCCTGCTTTCCTTTTCCCGTCCGATCGCCGCAAACCCCAGGATATCGTCGAGACCACCGCCATCGATGCCACACACTACGACATCGCAGCGATCGAGCAACGCGTCGAGGCTTACGGTACGGTCGCCGCTCGCCTCCCAATGGTCCGCACCGGCCCACCTGTCCGAACGGAGCCCGAGCCCGATCTGGATGTTCAGATGCTGGGATGCCCAGCGCCGAAACTCTTCTTCCCCGGTGTCTTTCGCTGCCTGGCAGTCCTCGACCAGCCTTTCGATGGTGATCGAACGCCCCCGGTTGGGAGTTACCATAAACCAATTTTCGGGATTGCCCCACTTCTCGGGATCCGCCGCGATGTCGTCGGGGAATTCATAGAGGATCGGCAGCATCGCGCCTTCGCGCTTGCCGTCACGGATATCCCGCGCCTTGTCCAGCTCGGCCTTAAACACGCCTGCAGGCGGTCTCTCGCTTTGCGTCGTGATGAACGTCAAGAATCCTTCCGGCTGCGATATCAGGCCGCCGCGAAGCTGACCGATGACGCGATCAGCATTGGCATTCGTCGACACCACGTGCAACTCGTCCATGAGGGCGCCAGCCGGCTTGACGCCTGTCAGCACGTTTGGATCGAACGATTTGACCTGAAGCGTGGCGCCGGTCTCCAACCATGTCACCTTTTTAAGGTGCGGCTGGACGCGCATCATATCCCGACGGCGCAGTCGAGCATCGGCCGCGATCATCCCCTCGACCTGATTGAACGCAATCTCGGCGATGGGCTGCGTCGGGGCGATCAGGAGGAATTCGGCGTTCGGACGCACGTTGATCAGCAGCGACGTAAGCATCAGCGCCGCGCCGTTCGACGTCTTGCTCGATTTCTTCGGCGTAAGTAAAAACGGTTCGCGCACCATTCGCTCGCCGCCGACAATCGAACCGTGCAACGCGCGGACGATGTCGCGGAACCAATCGCCCGCAGCATCCCTCAGTAGCGGCTTTCCAGGAACGTCGGGCAAGCGCAGGCGATCGAAAATGTTCACTGCTCTTTGTGCAGCGAGCTGGTCGAGCAGAGGCAGCTCCGGCACGAGCGATTCGCCTTTGCGGATTCTGTCCTGCCAGTCCTTGACTGCTAAATTCCACACCGAGCATCACACTCCAGAATTCGACTTCACGGGTTCGAGCCGTTTCCAGTGACCGTTGCCTGTGTCATAGCTTCTGTCCCACTTCATTCCGCGATCGAGCGAACGCTAGAGCGCCGCCGCGGCCCGGAAGAACGCGTCGATCTCGTCCGACGTCATGCCGTAAGCCGCACCGATGGCGATTGTCATCGGGTGGTTGCGCTCGAACACGGTCGCACCTGATACCAGCATTTTAGCCGCGAATTGCTGGCTGACCGGCATCGCGTTGATGATGGCTAGTAGAGGCGACGGGATCACAGCCGCGTTTGAGGCAAGCGCATCGGCTTCCGTGATGATGCCGGCAACCGCGAGTTGCTGGAAGAACTGCCGGTCGCTGATCGAAGATGGCACCGGAGGCGGAGGTGGAGCGGGGCGCGCAGGAGGTGTGTAAACGCCGGAGAGTAGCGTGCCTCCGATTTCGTATGGCGTATCCGTCTCTTTGGAGAGCGTTAGGCCCTCCGGGGCTTTATAGGCCGCAGAATTCTCAAGGAGGATGATGTTGGTCACGACGCCTTGCGCGTCAACTAATGCATACGTTGTCATGGCTTTAGCTCGCACAGTATTCAGTAATAACGACGCTGCCGGAACCACCAGCACCGGCTGCGCGGTTGGTTGTGCCTGACACGTCAAAACCGCCCGCTCCTCCTGCGCCAGAGGCGATTGCGCCTCCGGTCCCGCCGTTGAAGGTGATGGGAGTTTGGCCGCCAAAGAACGCGTGCCGCCGCCCCAGCCCACGCTGAAGTTCTGAGCCACGCTTGCGCCGCCGCCACTGCCTCCGGGAACGGACAAGGTCACCGACACCGCTGCTGCCGCCAGCAGCTCCGGGGCCAACACTGACGCTAACCTGTGTGAATGCGCCGCCCGTGCCACCCACTCGCGCTACAAAGAGCGCCTACGCTAGTGGTGCCGCCTGCGGCGCCAGAGTTTGCACCTGCTGCCGGTGCCGCGCCACCGGCTCCAATGGTGACTGTTTGAGAAGCTCCTACGGTAGCTCGTGATACGGTTTTGCGGGCATACGCACCGCCGCCGCCCCCGGAGCCCGTAGTGTAAGCACCACTGCCAGCAACACAGGAACCGCCACTACCGCCGCCACCCTGACATTCGATGGTGCAGTAAAGCATGTTGGCGTTTGGGGTGTATGTGCCCGAAACTACGAAAGTCTGAATACGAACTGCTCGCACGGTCCCAATGTTCGCGCTGGCCTGATCCTTCTGCCCCGCCGTAAGCGTCTGTGCCGCGCCGTAGCTGACGCCCGCGAGATTTCCCAGCGCTGTCGCCGCCGTAGCCGCGTATTCCGACAAATTGTTCGAGCTAGTCACGTCGCCCGCGCCGAACTGACCCGCGACGTTGAAATTCCAGTCCGCAAACGTGCCGGTGCCGTTGGTCTTATCGACGTTGATTGTCAGCGTCGTGCCGCTGTAGGTCGCAACGCCCTCCATCCATTTGGCGGCATCGCCGTTGGAGGTCGCACGCACCCGCGCGCCGTTCTGATAGGCTAGACCCGACTGCGTGGTGAAGGCTTTTGACCCCGTGCCGATCACCAGCGATGTGGTGGACGTGCCGCCGTAGCCCTTGGCCGGCGGCCCGCTAGCAACCCACACGCCGCCGGTCTTGAGCCAATAAGCGCCTGTGGTCGGCTGAAATGCCCATTGTCCATCGTCGCCGAGCGACGGATCGGGCGCGGTCGCCCCCACGGCGACGAAAACGAAAAAGCCCGACGTGTTCCATGCACTCACAGCCTTGTCGACGTCCCGCGCGTAGGTCTCGCCGACAATGCGCTGTTGCGATTCCTTCCAAATGGCATAAGTCGCGCCGCTCAGGGTCGAGCCAGGCCAAGGCAAGATAACGAGATGCGTATCGTCCGTGACGTCCGTAATCTTCGAAACGAAATGCCCGCTCTGGAAAAGATCCCCAGGCTTAACGTTGCCCGCGCTGGACCAGATGGTGCTGGTGCCGGTTACGGTCGTCCCGTCTGCGGAAACTGCGCAGGTACCGGTGGAGTAGGAAGATAGTGCGGTCAATGTGATTTCCTTGCTTCGATGCGCGCCAGCGCTTCTTCAATCCGCAGCCACACGCCGTCGAGCTTGCGCCAGACCTTGCCGGTGGATGGCTGGAAGGCGAGCCAGCCGCGCGCACCCGCCGGGGGCTCGGCGAATTCCGGCGGAAGTGACCCAAGTTCGAGTGAATTCCCCGGCATAGCTGCCGCGCCCTCGCAATTTGCTCCGCGGCCGCCGGACGATGATTCCATCAGAGAACCCGGACGTTGCGCGCTTGCAGCTTGCCGCGGCGGTCGTCGAATACACTGTCAAATGTGACCTTGTCGCCGTGGTTAAGCACGTCGCGATTGGTGATTTCCTTGGCATGCACGAAAATATCCGCGCCGCCCTCCGCCGGTCGAATGAATCCGAAGCCGCGCTCACTCCAGCCAACACAAATGCCCTCGAACATGATTCCTCGCTTTACTCGGCTTGCGCATCTTCGGTCGCAGCAATCGCGGCAGCCCACTCGGCCGCCGTCGCATCGCTGATCTCGAAGGCGATCGTCTCGCCGGTAGACGCTTCAATGACGACGATCTTGATATCCGGCGCGAGGCGCCTCGCCTTCAGTTTTGGATTGTCGAGCGTGCGCACTTTCTGAAATCCTTCTGTTTGGGCTTGGCTCGGCCGGGCACCGAAGTGCCCGACCGGCCTGCGAGGACGCCCCTGACGGGAGCGCTTCGGCCAGTGGAGACTCTGGCCGAATTAGATTCAGCCGGCGATTAAGCCAACCACGGGACCGGCCGCAGTGTTGTCACCCAGATCATGAATAACGAGGTCGATCCGCTCCGTGCCGCGCACGGCGATCTGATCGAGCTCGAGATAGCGGTCGCCGGAAAACTTCACTGTTGCCTGCCGTCGATCGCCCAATGTTGCCGCCAGACTCATGTCACCGAATGCCATGATCATCTTTCCGGAGATTCCGCTATTTGACTGCGGCAGCACGGGCGTGATCTGAATGGGAAAGCCCATAAAAATGGGCATCAGTACGCCGTTCACGTATCGCCACGAAATTCCGCTGCCCGAGGAGGCGAGACGCCAAAGCGTCATTGCGAAGCCGAATTGCGAGACGAAGAAGCGCGCTCCGGGTAGGGCGACTGCCGGGAGCGCCGCGACTAAGTTGGCCATATCGGTAGCCGTGATGACGTCAAAGGTAGAGCGACCTGTTGCTACGTACCGTCCAGCGTTGTGATTGCCGTCGGCAAAAAGCGTAGAAATACCGCGAATGCCGCCAAACGCCGCGGTGCCGTCACCGTTGAATCCGCAGTCGTCCTCTTTCGACAGGAAGGCGTAACCAACTTCGGTGGTAAAAAGTCCACCCAGTTCCTCGATATCTTCAGCTGCGTCTTCCGCGACCTCGGTCGACATGCGCGTAAGCGTTCCAAGCTTCTTGGCCGTGAGCCCTACGTTGTCGCCCACGAAGGAGGTCTCAGGAATGGCTGATGCTTCCGCCACAAAATTGGCAGTTAAGCCCGCAGTGCGGCGAGGGACGCTCTTGGTGTCTGAGCGCATCCGGACCACATTGGCCGAACCACGGATCGCGCCGCGCGGATCGCGGATTGCAATCATCTCGTTCAAGATGTCGGGCGGCACGATAGCGCCACCCGTTCCATTCGTCCCGGTGTTCTGCGCCTTGATAATTTGGGAGCGCGCGAACGCTCCCGCACGTCTGAGGATTGGGTTGTCAGGCGCTTCCGCCTTGCGCCTTGCGAGAGCATCGTCGCACAGGCCGTTCACGGCGACCGCGATTGCCGCGATGGCCTTTCCCAGATCTACTGGGCCTGGTGCCGAGCGGCGCGATCGATCGGGGCTTGAGATGTTCATTGAGTTTCCTTTTCCGTAACAATGCCGGCCGCGATGCACGCTTCGAGGTAGCGCTTCGGCCATGAGTTGAGCGCCGATGGTGTCGAGCCACCGAACAGTCGCGGCGTGAACGCGTCGAGTGGTCCGTCAGCCATGACACCGCCTACGCCGAGGCTCGATCGGAGTGCGCCTATCTCGTCATTCAGCTTCAGCAGATTCACGATAGCCAAGGCCCGGCGACGATGCAGCGCATCGACCTGAGACTTGTGTGCGCTGACAGCTTCCTGAGTGGCTGCGGCTGCTGCGGCGAAGACGTGGCTGCGAGCCAGTTCGATCGCCCTGTCAACGTCGCCAAGCTGCTGCTGCAGCCGAAAAAGGCGAACGCCCTCTGCTTCTCTACGGGGCGGAAGGTCGCCGAACTGTGCACCTTCAAGAAGCGCGCGAGCTCGCGTTTCACGATCGGCGCCTATGTCCGCAGGCTTCTCGGAGAAAACCTCCGGCACGCCTGCAATGTTCGTCTTTTCGAGTGCTCGGATCTTCGAGACAATCTCCTCGCGTTGATCCATTAAGTTACCGAGGCGAGCCTCGATCCGATCGAAGGCTTCGCGAGCCGGCAGTTTTTGCGTCAGTTGTTCCTTTGCCATGCATGCAAATTGCATCGCTCGGAGCGACATTTACATGGGGGGTAGGTGTCGTTTTTTCGCGCCAGCGCTGGATTGTGCGTTTATCCCGCAGCTGGCCGCCGGTTGCGGTCAGGAATTGGTGAAATGCTGCTCGATCCCCACCTGCTGGCGCGGTACCGTGCTCTTTGTGAATTCGATATTCTCCGGCATGGTAGCGCTTGATGGCCGACTCCAATTCCGCTGCGGTCCAGGTCTCAAACCGCTGGGCAAGTAGGTCGACGGCGTCGGCTATGCGGAATTTTGCGCGAAATTGTTTCGGTTGGTCCATCGCATGCTCCAATGTCCCGTTCCGAAATTTTTGCGATTGGTCCGTCGCCTGTTCCAAAGTTCCAGATTCCAGCCAGTTCCTGAGAGCCGCGTGCAGCCAAGCGGCATCCTCGGCCGAAAGCACCGGCCCAGTACCTAGCGCAGCCATCACGCTGCGCAACCTGCTGAACGCGTGGGTTTCGGTCGGTGTCACCTTAGTTGGCCCGCTCCGCAGATGCGCCCGGGCTAAGTAACTCGCCCCAATGGTCGGCCAAGTCGGCCTGATCGTTTTCCGGCGGCTTGGCCGGCCCTGCCTTGCCCCGGGCGCGGTCTAGCATTTCCTTCGAAGCAGCAACGCGCGCCGCCTCGGAGGCTCCAGCGACGGCAACAGTCGCCAGCGTCTCAAGCGCCAGTTGCTCGAGAAACTCCGCCAGTTTCGCTCCCGTCAGACCTTGCGGAATGATCGGATCAGATTTCTCTTGCGCATCGACGTGCGTCGGCTTCGCCGATTGCTTCCGCTTGCGGCCAGAACCACTTCGTCGACCTCCCCAGCTACGGTGCTGCTCTTCCACCTTCATCGATCCTCAATCTTGAAAACTTGAAAGCAATCATGTTCTGGCTTGAAAACCTCCGGATGAGACCATATGCGGCGTTTGCTCTCCTAAGCCGCTGGGGATGCAAACCCGTTACCCCCATTGGCTCGCTCGCTTTGCTTTCTCTTCATTGGTTTTCCGCGAGTGGCACGAGCCGCAGCGGAGCATGACGTTGCGCGGGTCAAGCAGTGCACCGCCGTCCCTCAATTCCTGGACATGATCGCCGAAGACGCGCATGCCGGTGCGGCCTGGTGTCTTGCACTTTGGATCCTCGCAACGACGGCCGCGCTGATTGATGATGGTTGCGATCAACGCGCGCCACTCTGGACTGGAGTAGACCGGGTCAGCGATCTTCGGCCGAGGCGCGAGCCGCTGGTCGACCTTGCTGACGCGCGATCCGAGCAACGTGAGGCGTGGCTGCTTCATCGGACAGTCGCTCCGACGTACCTTGCCAGCACCGCCGCGGCCGATTGAGCTTGCGCTTCGTCCATGATCGGCGCCGAGGACCAGTGGATGTCGCCACCTCGGCTGATATGCTCGACGATAAACGTGATCGATCCATCGACGCGATCGCGGCTCGGCACAATGCTGACGCGTCCGCCCAAGCGCTGGACGTCAGATGGGAAGATTGGTCGGCGGCTTCGGACTTGCTTCGTCGTCATGCAACACCTCTCAGTGGCGGCCCGTGACCGTCCAGCGACCTCATTTCATCGCCAAGCCCCTTCTTTGTTGAATCTGCGCTCTTCGTGGGGGGCACCGTTTTCGCGAAATTGGACCCTATCGGCCTAGCCGCGGATGGGCCGCGCTTGATCCAAGCAAGCCATTCACGCGAGACGATCTCGACGAGGTTCGAGAGGTTCTTTCGTCCGGGTTGCGGACGCTCAGTGATCTTGAGCAGGCCCAGCCGTCGCGCCTCGTGGATGGCGTTTTGAACCGTGGTTCGGCAAACGCCGGCCAAGGCGGCGATTTTGTCGATCGGAAAGTCGCAGATCCCGCAGCGCTTGATCTCGCCTGCGATGACGCACAGGACAGCTCGCTGGCCTTCTGTGAAATGATGGCGGAGGTTGTCGGGCAGCGCGCTGGAGCCGCCCAGCGTTCGCCTGCGGTCTCTAGAAGCCCTTCGATCAGAGGACCGCTGGGGACGGCGCGGCAGGAAGCGGCTGAGACGACCAGGAACCGCGAACCTGCCGATGGACGTCCGATGGCTGAGCGGACGGCGCGTCTGGATGCAGGCCGCTAGGAACGTCGCGTCGTCGTCAGAAACGTGGCCTTCGGCATTGGCGCCCCATAGGAGCCGGCCGACCGCATCGAGTTGGTCCGGCGATTCGCAGCAAGCGATGTCCCTATACAGCTTCACCGCCGCCGCGCTCTGTAGCGTCGTGCCGGGCGCGATCTCGTCCGCGACCATCATTGCGGCACCGCCCCGCCAAAGGCGAGCTCAGCGACGACGCGAGCGGTCGCAGGGGGCAAATGGAATGCGGTCTTGAGCCTGAGCGCTTGCCGCGACAAAGGACCGGTGCTAATCGTCTCGGCGCTGAAGTTGAATTTGCGATTGGGGGCTGCCTTTGCCGAGGCGGCCCTTCGCATTTTAAGAGGCGGCATGCGGCGCCTCCATTTCAGCTACAGCTTCCGCAAACCTTCGCGTCTCGAACGGACCTAGGGCGCCATCGCTCACCCCGATCTGGAACATACCGTCGTCTCGCTGGACGATCAGCGCTCGGTTTTGCGAGCGCTTCGTAAGGTATTGATGGGATTGGGGCGAATTGGCGCTAGTTTTGCAGCTAAGACATTGAATCTCATCGAGAACAGCTAGCTTCCCAAGCTGCATACGAGGGTTCGATTCCCTTCGCCCGCTCCATCCTTTAGTTCGGCAGGCTCCGCAGAAATTCCACGATCGCCGCATTCACCTCCGCCGGCCGTTCCTGCTGCGTCCAGTGTCCGCACCCAGATAGCATCTTGATCCCGCGCAGTTGCTGCACCCATTGCTTCATGTTGGCAACGTGCTCGGCGGCGCCGGGGAAGGCCATGACCATGTCGTGGTCGCCGGCGATGAAGAGCGAGGGCACGACCACCTTGACGCCCTCGAAGGCGCCCATCAGCTCCCAGTTGCGATCGATGTTGCGATAGTAATTGAGCGGTCCGCGAAACCCACTGTGGGCAAATTCGGCACCGTAATAGTCGAGGTCCGCGCTACTCAGCCACGGCGGCAGCGGCACCTGCATTTTCGGTAGCAAGCCGTCCTTGCGAGAGACCATGCCGACACCGGCGGTCCGCCCTTGACGCTCGGCATTGGCGCGGATCACCGCCGCGCCTTCGCCGGAACCGCCATAGAGCATGGCGCCGAGCGTTGCACGCGGATCCCTTTCGAATTCTGCTTCGGCGACACCCGGCTCCTGGAAATACAGTTGATAGAACTGCGCGTCAGACGTCTGTGGCATTACACTCGTCGGCGGCACCGGACCGCGCGGTCGATAGGGCACGCTGAGAATGGCGGCGGCGCGGAAGCGATCGGGCCGCAGGCGCGCGGTGTGCCAGGCGATCGTCGCGCCCCAGTCGTGCCCGACGATGACGGCGTCCTTCGCCTCGAAAGCGTCGAGCACGCCGACGAGGTCGCCGACCATGTGGAGGATCGTATACTGGTCGATCGCCTCGGGCTTGTCGCTCTTGCCGTAGCCGCGCATGTCGGGCGCGACAGCGTGGTAGCCGGCCGCGGCCAGCGCCGCGAGTTGGTGACGCCAGGAATACCAGCTTTCCGGAAAGCCGTGGCAGAGCAGCACCAGCGGCCCTTCGCCCTGTTCGGCGACGTTGAGGCTGATGCCGTTGGCCTTGATGATCCGTTGCGTCGGTCCGTTCATGCCACACCTCCCGCTGCATCGTGATTGCGCCCATCCTAGACGTTGCTGCCCGGCGCGCAAAGATTCCAATATATTAGCCCCTCGATCCCGGCATACGCCGCTGCTCCGGCCTAATCTTCTCGTCCGGCGGATGCGGTCCCTGCGACGGGCAACGTTTGGATCAGAGATCATGGACCAGCAAAAGCTCGATCGCGCGATCGGTCGTCGCTTGAAGACGGTGCGGACGCAAGCCGGCATGACGCTGAATGAGCTGGCCACGCGCTCCGGCGTCAGCCGCGCCATGATCGGGCGGGTGGAGCGGGCGCAGAGCAGTGCGACGGCGTCGCTGCTCAACAAGCTCTGCGCGGCGCTCGATGTGTCCTTGAGCGACGTGGTGGCGCTGGCCGAGAAGCCGCCGGAGCGGCTGGTGCGGCTCGCCGACCAACCGCACTGGCGCGATCCCGACAGCGGCTATCGCCGCCGCCACGCCTCGCCGGCGGACGCGGCGAGCGGCATCGAGGTTATCGTCGTCGATTTGCCGGCCGGCGCGCGGGTGCCGTACAGCCCCTGGGGGCGCAACGCCTTCACCCAGCAGCTGCTGATGCTGGAGGGCGCGATCGCCGTGCACATCGACGCCAAGGCGGTTCGCCTGCGCGAAGGCGACTGTCTCGACTTCGACGTGATGCGCGCGGTGATCTTCGAGAACGAGACCAGACAGGACGCGCGCTACGTCATCATCACGCGCCGCGGCGCGTCCTACGGCAAGATGTGAGGCCCTGACGATGCAGATCCGCACCGGCGACACCTTTGATCCGCGCGTCATCGCGCTGCTCGACCATCACGTTGCGGCGGCGCGAGCACAGACCGCGCCGGGCAGTGCGCATGCGCTTGATCTCGCCGGGCTTCGTGCCCCGGAAGTCGCGTTCTGGACCGGCTGGGACGGCGAGACGCTGGTCGCCACCGGTGCGCTGAAGTCGCTGTCAGCCGAGCATGGCGAGGTGAAGTCGATGCACACGCTCCAGACCACGCGGCGGCGCGGCTTTGGCGGTGAGATGCTCCGCCACATCATCACGGAAGCCCGCGCGCGCGGCATGGCGCGGCTCAGCCTCGAAACCGGCTCCTGGGACTATTTCAAGCCGGCGCACGCGCTCTACCAGGCGCATGGCTTTGTCCTCTGCGGCCCGTTCCAGGGCTATGTCGAGGATCCCAACAGCCTGTTCCTGACTCTGGATCTGTCGGCGAGCCGATAGCTCAGGAGCGCGTCTCCTCGATCCTGTCGAGCACGCGCTCGGGGGCGATGTCCCGGCTTGCCTCCTCCAGATCGCGCTTCGAATCGGGCTGGACGTCGAGCCGCTCGGCGATCTGCGTGAGCAGGCGGGCAACCTTGGTCAATTCGTGCTCGGCGAGAAGGCTGATCTGGAGATCGAGATCGGCGCGCTTGTCCGCTGCTGCGCTCATGCGGTTCTGCGAGATCAGCACGAATGTCGACAGGAAGATCGCCTCGACCGAAGCAATCATCGCCAGCACCACGAAGCTCTCGTCCCAGGCCGGGATTCCCGGCAGCCAGTGCAGATTGGCGATGATCCAGAAGCCGAACACCGCGACATGGAGATAGACGAACGCCATGCTGCCGGTGAACGCCGTGATCGCATCGGCAAGTTTTTCCTGACCCCTGGCACCGCGCTGCTCGCGGCGGCGGCGCTCGACCAGGGCCTGGATGTTGCGCTCGAGCGTCGGGCTCAATCCCTCGCCGGGATCATGGGTGATATCGTTATGCACGGGGCAGCAACGGCGGACGGGAAAAGCTGTTCCTGGGCTCAGCCGAGGGAAAATGCTCGCCGCCCCTCAAAATGAGTTGCGTACCTCAAAACACCTCTGCTAGCCTTCAGCCATGGCCGAGACGCTCACCACGACTGCGCTGACGCTGAAGGACATCGCCCGCCAGGCCGGCGTCAGCCTCGCGACGGTGGACCGCGTCCTGCACAATCGTCCGGGCGTGCGGCCGGATACGGTCCGGCGCGTCAAGGAGGCGATCGAGCGCAATTCGTTCCAGCCGCACGTGGCCGCCGCCGAGCTCGCCCGCGGCCGCGCCCGCCGTTTCGCCTTCGTGATGCCGTCGGGGCCGAACCCGTTCATGCAGCAGATCCAGGACTATCTCGGCGAGATGTCGGGCTGGCTGTCGTCCCGCCGCCTCGGCGTCGAGACGGTGGCGACCGACGTGTTCGATCCGTCCGTGCTCGCCGCTTCCCTTGAAGGGCTCTCGGATGATTACGACGGCATCGCCGTGGTCGCGCTGGACCATCCCGGCGTCCGCGCCGCCATCGACGATCTCGTCGATGCCGGCGCCAAGGTCGTGACGCTGGTCTCGGACGTGCCGTCGTCGCGCCGGCACCATTATGTCGGTATCGACAATATTGCCGCGGGGCGCACCGCCGGCGCGCTGGTCGGGCGGCTGGTCGGACAAAAGTCCGGCAAGGTCGCGATCGTCGCGGGCTCGCAGGGCCTGCGCGACCATGCCGAGCGCATTTTTGGCTTCAACCAGGTGATGGCGTCGGAATTCGCCGGCCTCAGCGTGCTGCCGGTGCTCGAAGGACGCGACGAGGACGCGCGTTCGGAACAATTGTTGGCGCGGCTGCTGGGCAGGCATACCGATATTGTGGGTCTTTATAATGTCGGCGCCGGCACGCAAGGCGTCGCCAACGCGTTGAACGAAAAGGCGTTGAGCGATGCCGGCCGCGACAGGCAGGTGGTGTTCGTCGGACACGACCTCACCGCGCTGACGCGCCGGCTGCTGCTGCAGGGCGTGATGCATGCCGCGATCTCGCAGAACCCCGGACATGAAGCGCGCGCCGCCGTGCGCGTGCTGCTCGCGCTCGCCCGTGGTGAGCCGATCTTGCGCGAACAGGAGAAGATCAGGATCGACATCGTGATGCGGGACAATCTGCCTTAGCGGCAGGTGGAATTCAAAACGACCCGTTGCGCATAAGGCGACCTTGAGTTCGCGCACCGCAGCAGGCGAAAGGGAGGATGGCGTGTATCTCGGAATCGACATCGGCACATCGGGAGTGAAAGCGGTGCTCGTCAGCGAAGCCGGCGCGGTTCTCGCGACGGCGGCGCGCGAGCTTGCGCTGTCGCATCCGGCGCCGCTGTGGTCCGAGCAGGATCCCGATGGCTGGGTCGATGCGGCGGTCGGCGCGGTCGACGATCTTGCCGCCCGCCATCCGCGCGAGGTCGCGCGGGTGCGCGGCATCGGGCTATCGGGCCAGATGCATGGCGCGACGCTGCTGGACGAGGACGGGCGGCCGCTGCGTCCCGCGATCCTCTGGAACGACGGCCGCTCGCACGCCGAATGCGTCGCACTGGAGCGGCGCTGCCCCTCGTTGCACACCATCGCCGGTAATCTGGCCATGCCCGGCTTCACCGCGCCGAAGCTGCTCTGGGTCGCCAGGCATGAGCCAAAAATCTTCGCGCGCGTCGCAAAGGTGCTGCTGCCGAAGGCCTATGTGCGCTATCGACTGACCGGCGAGATGATCGAGGACATGTCGGACGCGGCCGGCACGCTATGGCTCGACGTCGGTCTGCGCCGCTGGTCGGCGCTGCTGCTGCATGCCACCGGGCTCGATCTCCACCACATGCCGCGCCTGGTCGAGGGCAGCGAGGTCAGCGCGACGCTCGCGCCGGATTACGCCCAACGCTGGGGCATGGCAAAGAATGTCGTGGTCGCCGGCGGCGCCGGCGACAATGCCGCGAGCGCGATCGGGCTCGGCGCCATCGCGCCGGGCGATGCCTTCCTGTCGCTTGGCACATCCGGCGTGGTGTTCCGCGTCACTGATCGGTTCGCGCCGGCGCCGGCCTCGGCGGTCCATGCGTTCTGTCACGCGCTGCCCGGCCGCTGGCATCAGATGGGCGTGATGCTGTCGGCTGCGGCTTCGCTGGCCTGGCTCGCCGGCGTGATGGAGGTTCCGGCCGCAGCGTTGCTGGCGCCGCTCGGCGAGCGCGTCGATGGACCGAGTCCGGTCAAATTCCTGCCCTATCTCGACGGCGAGCGCACGCCGCACAACGATGCCGCCGCCAGCGGTGCCTTCGTCGGCCTGCGCGGTGCGACCGGGCGCTCCCAGATCGTTCAGGCCGTGCTCGAAGGCGTCGCCTTCGCCGCGCGCGACAATCTGGCGGCGCTGAGCGCGGCCGGCGGACCGCTTGCCGAGGTCGATCTCGTCGGCGGCGGCTCGCGCTCGCCGCTGTGGGCGCAGATCTGCGCAGATGTGCTCGGCATTCCCGTCCACCGCGTCGAGGAGGGCGAGGTCGGGGCGGCGCTCGGCGCCGCCAGGCTCGGACGGCTCGCCGCCACCGGCGAAGACGCGGCTGCGGTTTGCACCCGTCCGCGCCGGCTCGCGAGCTTTACGCCTCGCCCATCGGTCAGTGCGGCCTATGACGAGGCCTATCGCCGCTGGCGCGAACTTTATCCCGCCTTGAAGGAGTGTGCCTAAGTGAACGCGTCAGCGAAATTCTTCGATACAAGCATACCTGTCGCCTTCGCCGGCGGGGATGCGGGAAACGCGCCTGCCTTCCGCTGGTACGATAAGGACCGCCTCGTCCATGGCCGCAGGATGGAGGACCATCTGCGCTTTGCGGTCTGCTACTGGCATTCATTGTGCTGGCCCGGCGGCGATCCCTTTGGCGGCGAGACGTTCCTAAGGCCCTGGCATCACGGCACCGATGCGATGGCACAGGCGCGCGCCAAGGCCGACGTCGCCTTCGAGCTGTTCCGCCTGCTCGACGTGCCCTTCTTCACCTTCCACGACGTCGATGCGGCGCCGGAAGGCAACTCGCTTGGCGAATCCGTCGCCAACCTCAATGCCATCGCCGATCTGTTCGAAGCGAAGATGGCCGCAAGCAAGGTGCGCCTGCTCTGGGGCACCGCCAATCTGTTCACGCATCGCCGCTACATGGCGGGCGCGGCCACCAATCCGGACCCCGAGATCTTCACCTATGCCGCCGGCCAAGTCCGCGCCGCGCTGGAGGTGACGCACCGTCTCGGCGGCCAGAACTACGTGCTGTGGGGCGGGCGCGAGGGCTACGAGACGCTGCTCAACACCGACCTCAAGCGCGAGCTCGACCAGCTCGGCCGCTTCGTCTCGCTGGTCGTCGAGCACAAGCACAAGATCGGCTTCAAGGGGCCGATCCTGATCGAGCCGAAGCCGAAGGAGCCGACCAAGCATCAATATGATTTCGACGTCGCCACCTGCTACGGCTTCCTGGCGCGTTACGACCTGCTGAAGGACGTCAAGCTCAACATCGAGCAGAACCACGCCATCCTCGCCGGCCACTCCTTCCATCACGAGGTCGCGCTCGCGGAGGCGCTGGGTGTGTTCGGCTCGCTCGACATCAACCGCGGCGACGATCTGCTCGGCTGGGACACCGACCAGTTCGCGATGAACGTGCCCGAGCTTGCCCTGGTGTTCCACGAGCTCCTGAGCCGCGGCGGCTTCAGCTCCGGCGGGCTCAATTTCGACGCCAAGATCCGCCGCCAGTCGATCGATCCCGACGATCTGATCCATGCCCATGTCGGTTCGATGGACGCCTGCGCGCGGGCGTTGCTCGCCGCCGCGGACATGCTGGATTCCGGCGTGCTCACTGCGCCGCTCGCGAAACGCTACGAGGGATGGGCCGGGCCCGAGGGCCGCGCCATTCTCGGCGGCCAGCGCTCGCTCGCCGAACTTGCCGACCGCGCGCACGGCCCGGGCTTTGACCCGCAGCCGCGCTCGGGCCGGCAGGAATATCTTGAATCCCTCGTCAACCGCTACGTCTGAGGAAGGCCGCTGATGACAAATGCACAAGCAACACCGGTCCTCGAGCTGACCGGCATCGGCAAGGAGTTCGGCGCGATCCGCGCGCTGCATGATGTCGACATGCAGGTCCTTCCCGGCGAGGTCGTCGGCCTGATGGGCGACAACGGCGCGGGCAAGTCGACGCTGGTCAAGATCATCGCCGGCAATTTCCGCCCCAGCCACGGCGAAATCCGCTTCGCCGGCAGCGCGGTTCATTTCAACCGGCCCATCGATGCCCGCGGCGTCGGCATCGAGGTGGTCTATCAGGACCTTGCGCTCGCCGACAATCTCACGGCGGCAGCCAACGTCTTTCTCGGCCGCGAGCTGAAGCGCAGGATAGGGCCGTTCGCGTTGCTCGACCACAAGGCGATGGCTGCGCGTGCGTTGGAGCTGTTCGGCGAGCTGCGCTCGGAGACGCGCCCCGACGATCTCGTCAAGCAGATGTCGGGCGGTCAGCGCCAGGCGGTTGCGATCGCGCGGACGCGGCTCTCCAACGCGAAGCTGGTCATGATGGACGAGCCCACGGCCGCGATCTCGGTCCGCCAGGTCGAGCAGGTGCTCGGCCTGATCCACCGGCTGAAGGAGCAGGGCGTTGCCGTGATGCTGATCTCGCATCGCATGCCCGACGTGTTCGCGGTGTGCGATCGCGTCATCGTCATGCGCCGCGGCGAAAAGCGGGCCGACAAGCCCATCCACCAGACCTCTCCCGAGGAGGTCACCGCCCTGATCACTGGCGCGAAGGAGGCGGCGTGATGGCCATGCCCTTGGAATCCCCGATCACCTTTTCGAACATCGGCAAGATCAGATGGTGGCAGCGCGGCATCTTCGCGTCCCAGACCGGCTATGTCCTGCTCGCGCTGGCAGTGCTGCTGGTGGTCATGCATTTCGCCAGCCCGTACTTCTTCACCGAAGGCAACATGCAGAACGTGGCGAAGAATTTCTCCTTCATCGCCATTGCGACGCTCGGCGTCACCTTCGTAATCATCACCGGCGGCATCGATCTGTCGGTGGGCTCGATGATGTGCTTCTCCGCCATGGTCACCTCGATGGTGATGACCGAGCTGTCGGCGCCCGGCTCGCCGGCAGGCTCCCTGTTCGTGCACATGGCGGCCGACGGCAAGACCGTGCTCGCCAATGTCCCCGGCCTGATCCTGGTGGTCTCGCTTCTCGCCGGCCTCGGCGTCGCGCTGCTCGCCGGCCTCGTCAACGGCTTCTGTATCGCGGTGCTCGGCCTGTCGCCGTTCGTCACCACGCTCGGCATGCTCTCGATCGTGCGCGGGCTCGGCTATGTCGTCTCCAACGGACGCGGCAGCTTTCCAGGTGGGCCGGATGCCGATTATTTCTACGCGCTCACCTCGGGCGACGTGCTCGGCGTGCCGGTGCCATTCATTTATCTGATCGTCCTCGCGCTGGCGATGGCCGTGCTGCTGCACCACAGCGCGTTCGGCCGTCACGTGTTCGCGCTCGGCGGCAACGAGAAGGCGGCCGAACTCACCGGCATCCCGGTCGTGCGGGTGAAGATCGAGGTTTATGTGATCTGCGCGCTCGCCGCAGGCCTCCAGGGCATCATCATCTCCGGCTGGCTCGGGTCGGCGCCGGCCAACATGGCGACGTCCTACGAGCTCAATGTGATCGCTGCGGCCGTCATCGGCGGTGCCAATCTCGCCGGCGGCATCGGCGGTCCGCTCGGCGCCATCGTCGGCTGCGTGCTGCTCGAGGTGATCCGCAACGGCCTCGTGCTCGCCCAGGTCAGCTCCTACTGGCAGCAGACGCTGGTGGGCGTGATCATCATCCTGGCCGTATTGGTCGACCGCATCCGCTCGCGGATGATCTGAAACGACGTCGCTCCGGGACGGCAACGAAAATGCCGCCTGTCCGCTTCCCGGACGATCTCAAGAGGACAGGCGCCAAAGAAGGGTGGAGGAGACGATGAGGAAATTTATTCTTGCCGGAATCGCGGTCGCGATGATGGCTACGCCGGCGTTTGCCGCAAACTACCGGTTCGTGATCGTGCCCAAGGCGATGAACAATCCGTTCTTCGACTTCGCGCGCGACGGCTGCCTGAAGCGTGCCAAGGAGCTCGGCAATATCGAGTGCATCTACAAGGGACCGGTCGAGCACGAGCCGGCGACGCAGGCCCAGATCATCCAGGACTTCGTCACCCAGAAGGTCGATGGCCTCGCCATATCCGTTGCCGACGTCGCGGCGATGACCAAGTCGATCGACGCGGCGACCGCGGCCGGCATCCCCGTCATCACCTTCGACGCCGATGCGCCCGGCGCCAAGCGCATCGCTTATATCGGCACCAACAACAAGGAGTTCGGCGTGGCCCTCGGCAAGCAGCTCCTGAAGCTGCGGCCCGACGGCGGCAAATACGCCATGGTCTCGGGTGGTCCCGGTGCCAAGAACCTCGCCGAACGCGTCGACGGCGTCCGCGAGGCGTTGAAGGGCTCGAAATGGACCGAGGTCGCGGGCTCGCCGACGTTCTGCAACGACGATCCCGCGCTGGCGGTTCAGCAGATGACTGACATGCGCACCGCGACGCCCGACCTCGCCGCGATCGTTCCCATCGGCGGCTGGCCGATGTTCGCCCCCGAAGGCTTCAAGGCCTTCGCGTCCAGATACAAGAAGGATATCGATTCCGGCAAGTTCACGCTTGTCGTCGCCGATACGCTGAAGATGCAGCTCGAGCTGTTGCGCGATGGCTATGCCAATGCGCTGGTCGGCCAGCGTCCGTTCGAGATGGGCGAGAAGGCGATGGACACGCTGCTCGCGATCAAGAAGGGCGAGAAGGTGCCGGAGATCGTCTATACCGGCCTCGATCTCGTCACCAAGGACAACGTTGCCCAGATGTTGAAGTAGGAGCGTCGCCAGCCCCGCGCTCCTGCGTGCCTCTCCCGCTTGCGATTTTCGCAAGCGGGAGAGATGATTTTGGTTGTCGGGGAAGACTGTTGAGGCAATGGGAATGAAAAGGTCGCGGCTCGGCTCTCTCGATGTCACCTCACTCGGCCTCGGCTCCGCCCCGCTCGGCGGATTGTTCACCCCCGTCAGCGATGCCGATGCGGAAGCGACCATCGCCCGCGCCTGGTCGCTCGGAATCCGCTTCTTCGACACCGCGCCGCTCTACGGCTTTGGCCTCGCGGAGCGACGCCTTGGCGCATTCCTGCGGCAACAACCCCGTGACTCCTTCGCCATCTCGACCAAGGTCGATCGCCTGCTCGACGAGCTCTGCCGCAAGCACGGCACGCAGATGAGCTGGGAGCTGCGTGGGCGAAAACTCGTCGATGCCCGCGCGCCATTGCCGGGCGGAGCGTAAGGCATGATCGTCGACGCTCACCAGCATTTCTGGGATCCCGCGCGCGCCGACTATCCCTGGATGGACGCGCCCGAGCTCACGCCGATCCGGCGTGCCTTCGGTCCGGCCGATCTCGCGCCGCTCTTGAAAGCCAACGGCATCGACGCGAGCATCCTGGTGCAGTGCCGCTCCGCACTGGCGGAGACCGAGGAATTTTTGAGGATCGCGCATGCGACGCCCTCAGTGATTGGCATCGTCGGCTGGGCCGATCTGACCGACGCTGAACTTGGCGAGACGCTGGAGCAGTTGCGTGCTTCGCCCGGCGGCGACAAGCTGGTCGGCATCCGCCACCAGGTCCATGACGAGGCCGACCCGGATTGGCTGTTGCGCGAGGACGTCCAGCGCGGCCTCACGGCCGTGTTCGCGCACGATCTCGCCTACGATTTCCTGGTCCGCACCCGCGAGCTGCCGGCCGCGATCGCAACCGCACAAGCGTTCCCGCAGGCGCGCTTCGTGCTCGACCACGCAGCCAAGCCGCCGATCGCCGATGGCGGAAGCACTGAATGGTCCAATGGCATCGCGGCACTCGCGGCCTGCGGCAATGTCTGGTGCAAGGTCTCGGGGCTGGCGACGGAAGCGGTGTGGAGCGACTGGAATGCGGAGCGGCTGTTTCCATTCGTCGCGCACGCCGCGACCTGCTTTGGCGAGAATCGCCTGATCTTCGGCTCGGACTGGCCGGTATGTTTGCTCGCGGGAAGCTATGGCGAGATCAAGGGCGCGCTGGAGGCCTGCCTGACGAAGCTCGGGCCGCAGGTGAGGGAGAAGGCGTTCGGCGTGAATGCCAAGGCTGCGTATCGGCTGGCGGTGAGCTGAAGTCGCCAGCGCGTGTCGCTCAGTGTTCGTCCCCGAACACCCGATCCAGCGCCGCATCGTACGTCGTCTGCACCAGCTCCGGATGCAGCTTCGCCAGCGCCTCCATCATCACGCCTGAGTTGATCTCGAGCACACGCCAGACGCCGTCGACGTGCACGAGGTCGATCGATGCGAAGGTGATGCCGATGGCATTGGCGGCATCGATGGCGAGCTTTGCGCAGGCTGCGCGTAGATCGTCGTCCCGCATCAGCACGGGCGTTGCACCCGCATCGAGATTGTGCCGCCAATCCGGGCCAAGCTGCTTGCTGTAGACGACGAGTGGCACATCGTCGAGCAGTACCACGCGAACTTCATCCTCGATCACGACATAGGGTGAGATCACGAGTCCGGCGCTCATCGAAAAGGCTTCGCCAACCGCATGATCGAGCTCTGTTTCCGTCGTTACCCTGAAGACGGATCGTCCCGACGTCCCGTCGTTCGGCTTCACCACCACGCCTTGCGGATTGTCGTGAAGCAACGCCAGCATGGTCTCTCGCCAGGCGACGCCGACAACCTTCTCGCCCAACTTCGGATTGAGGAAGAGGCGATGGGGAATGCAGGGCACGCCCTCGAGCGCCAGCACCTCGGCGGCGGCCGATTTGTCGTTGGCCAGGCGGTGCGCGATGGCGCTGTTGAGGCCGATGTCGTAGCCGAACGCGAAGTGGCGCTGCTCGCCCCGGCGCATCGCGAGCAGCCAGCCATCGGCGCGGACATCGAGCGCGATGCCATGGGTCGCGCAATAGCGCTTGATCGCCTGCACGAAGATCCGCTCGCCGCTCGCCATGTGTCTCAGTCGCCCGTTCCAGTCGATGTTGGCGCCAAAAGCCGCAAAAATCCGGGAAACGGCGCCAAACGGGGGTGAAATCAGAGCTATTCTTAATGAAATTCTCGCGAGCACTACGGAAATTAAGTGCTGTATTCGAGCCCCGGAGGGAAAAGAAATTGCCCTCCGCATGCGCCGGACAGCAGATCCATTAATGATGTGGCCATTTCCGCCGCAAATGCCGGTTTGACCGGCATCAATTGCATCCGGAACGAGGTTGATTATTGGTCTCAATGGCGTAGATCACACACGCGAAATCCTCCGCCATGGCAATGGTGTCCGCTCCGCTTTCAGGGGCCGGGCAACG
This sequence comes from Bradyrhizobium sp. JR4.1, assembly GCF_040548605.1. Classification (NCBI taxonomy): domain Bacteria; kingdom Pseudomonadati; phylum Pseudomonadota; class Alphaproteobacteria; order Hyphomicrobiales; family Nitrobacteraceae; genus Bradyrhizobium; species Bradyrhizobium sp. JR4.1. The sequence goes on along the minus strand of NZ_JBEPRY010000001.1, from coordinate 510,546 downwards.
CTTTTGCCCTAAAACCGCAATTATTCGGAATATCGAAAATCATGAGCGCGTTTTACCGAGAGAAGGTTCTTTCCGTCCAGCACTGGACCGACACCCTGTTCAGCTTTCGCGCGACCCGGGATTCCGGCTTCCGCTTCCAGAACGGCCAGTTCGCGATGATCGGCCTCGAGGTTGAGGGCCGTCCGCTGCTCCGCGCCTACAGCATGGCGAGCGCCAATCACGAGGAAGAGCTCGAGTTCTTCTCGATCAAGGTTCAGGACGGCCCGCTGACGTCGCGTCTCCAGAAGATCAAGGAAGGCGACACCATCCTGGTCGGCCGCAAGGCGACCGGCACGCTGATCACCGACAACCTCATCCCCGGCAAGCGGCTGATGCTGCTCTCGACCGGCACGGGCTTGGCGCCCTTCGCCAGCCTGATCAAGGACCCCGAGGTTTACGACCAGTTCGACAGCATCGTGCTGGTGCATGGCTGCCGTCAGGTCTCCGAGCTCGCCTATGGCGAGAAGCTCGTCGCCGGTCTTCGCGAGGACGAACTGTTCGGGGAGTTGCTTGCGGACAAGCTCATCTACTACCCGACCGTGACCCGCGAGCCGTTCAAGAACCGCGGCCGCATCACCGACCTCATCAGCTCCGAGCAGATCTTCAACGACATCGGCCAGGGTCCGCTCGACATTGCGACCGACCGCATCATGATGTGCGGCAGCCCGGCGATGCTCGAAGAGCTGAAACTGATGTTCGAGGGCCGCGACTTCGTCGAGGGCTCCGGCAACAAGCCCGGCCATTTCGTGATCGAAAAGGCCTTCGTCGAGCGGTAGGCCCTCTCGGCGTCGTCCTGGCGAAAGCCAGGACGCTTGCCTGGGTAAAGCACCTTGACCGGTTAATGGCCATCCATTCCGGGCTCTGCTGCACCGCAGCAGCCCGCCCATCGGGCTGATTGATTTGTCCCCGCCGAATTCGCTAGCCTGAAACAACCGCCGCGTCATATCCGTATGACAGGCGCGGGCGTATCGTACCGCCTCATGCTGGCGAGAGGATGGGAATCGTGGCCGACGAGAATAAGACGCAGGAATCGCCTCACTTGTCGGCCAACGTATCCGCCAAACGGCTGCCGCTGGTGGAAGAGGGGATCATGGAAACCCTGCTGCTGCCATTCTCCCCGCGCTTCATCGTCCTGACGATCTGCGCGGTGGTCACCGCGCTGCTAATCGGCATCGGCATCGCCGACCGCAAGATCTTCGACATCCTGCTGATCCCGATTCTGATCTTCGGCGCGTTGACGCTGCTGGGCGTCCGCGACCTCATGCAGAAGGGCCACGCCGTCCTGCGCAACTACCCGATCTCGGCGCATATCCGCTTCCTGCTCGAAGAAATTCGCCCGGAGATGCGGCAGTACTTCTTCGAGAGCGAGAAGGACGGCATGCCGTTCTCGCGCGACATCCGTGCGGTGGTCTACCAGCGCGCGAAGATGCAGCTCGACAAGCGTCCGTTCGGCACCCAGGAGGACGTCTACCGCGAGGGCTACGAGTGGATGCATCATTCGGTGTCGCCGAAGGCGCATGCCGAGGAGAAATTCCGCGTCACCATCGGCGGACCGGATTGCGCCAAGCCGTATTCGGCTTCGGTGTTCAACATCTCCGCGATGAGTTTTGGCGCGCTCAGCCCGAACGCCGTGCGCGCGCTGAATGCCGGCGCCAAGAAGGGCGGCTTCGCGCACGACACCGGCGAGGGCGGCTTCAGCCCCTATCACGCGGAGATGGGCGGCGACATCATCTGGGAGATCGGTTCGGGCTATTTCGGCTGCCGCCATCTCGACGGCGCCTTCGATCCCGAAGCCTTCGCGCGCGTCGCGAGCCAGGACCAGATCAAGATGGTCGAGCTCAAGATCAGCCAGGGCGCCAAGCCCGGTCATGGCGGCGTGCTGCCGGCGGCGAAAGTCTCGGAGGAGATTTCCAAGATCCGCGGCGTCGCGATGGGTGAGGATTGTATCTCGCCGGCCTCGCATCGCGCCTTCTCGACACCTGTCGGCATGATGCAGTTCATCGGCGAGATGCGAAAGCTCGCCGGCGGCAAGCCGACCGGCTTCAAGCTGTGCATCGGCCATCCCTGGGAATTTTTGGCGATCTGCAAGGCAATGATCGAGACCGGCATCTATCCTGACTTCATCGTGGTCGACGGCAACGAGGGCGGCACCGGCGCCGCGCCGCTCGAGTTCATGGACCATTTGGGCATGCCGATGCGGGAGGGCGTCAATTTCGTCCACAACGCTCTGATAGGCATCAACGCACGCGACCGCATCAAGATCGGCGCCTCCGGCAAGATCGCCACCGCGTTCGACATGGCACGTGCCATGTCGATCGGCGCGGACTACTGCAATTCGGCGCGCGGCTTCATGTTCTCGCTCGGCTGCATCCAGTCGCTGAGCTGCCACACCGACCGTTGCCCGACCGGCGTCGCGACGCAGGACCCGACGCGTGCGCGTGCGCTCTATGTGCCGCTCAAGATCGACCGCGTGCACAATTATCACCTTGCGACGCTGCACTCGCTGACCGAGCTGATCGCCGCGGCCGGTCTCGAACATCCGCAGCAGCTGCGCCCGATCCATTTCTCGCAGCGCACCTCGACGACGGACGTGAAATCGTTCGCGCAGCTTTATCCGTCGCTGCGTCCGGGCGAACTGCTCGAAGGCACCGAAGACCCGCGCTTCCGCGACGCCTGGCGGATGGCGCGGACAGAGACGTTCCAGCCGGCGCTGTAGGCGCCGGTCCACTTGCAAGGCCGCAGGCCCCGCGCGCAAAAGCATCGCAACGAGGGCTGCGTTTAACGTTTGGTTCAGCTTTGGGTGTAGATTGTCGCCATGGATGAGCGGCGCGACAAGGCAAGGCATCGCGTGCTGAAGGCCGGAACGATCGAGTTCGGCGGCGGCGGCGCGATCGACTGCACCATCCGCAACCTGTCCGATACCGGCGCCGCGCTCGACGTCAGCAGTCCCGTCGGCATCCCCGACCGTTTCAGCCTGTTCGTCCAGGCCGACGGAACACATCTCGCCTGCACCGTGATCTGGCGCAAGGAAAAGCGGATCGGGGTGAGGTTCGGGTGAGGGCTCCAGCGCACTAGGCCGGGACGACGTGAAGCTTAGTGCGGCGATCTGCATTTCAACACGTCGCCGCTCGCTCACCCCGTTTCTACTTCGCTCCGCCGGCTCGCGAGAATCTTGTCGATCCTCCGTCCGTCGAGATCGACCACCTCGATGTGCCAGTCGCCGAAGTCGAAGGCGTCGCCGACATCAGGCAGCACGTTGAACTGTTGCAGCACGAGGCCGGCGACGGTGTTGTAGCGGTGCGGCGGCAGTTCGATGCCGAGCAGCTCGCCGAATTCGTCGACCGGCATCCAGCCTGAGACCAGCAGCGAATCGTCCGCGCGCTTGACGTAGGCCGGTTCCGGCGGGCCTTCCTCTGAATGGAAGGCGCCGACGATCGATTCCAGAATGTCAGCCGTCGTCACGATGCCTTCGAAGGCGCCGTATTCGTCGTAGACGAGGCCTACATGCACCGGCGCAGCCTTGAGGATCGCCAGCACGTCGCGGGCATCGGCCGAGGCGGGAATGCCCGGCGCCTCGCGAACCAGCACGCGCAAATCCGGCGTGCGCTCGTTCATGAAGGCGACCAGCAGGTCCTTGGCCTGGAGCACGCCAATCGGCTTGTCGCGGTCGCCGTCGGAGACGGGAAAGCGTGAATGCGGACTCTTGGCGATGGTCGCTCGAATGCTCTCCGGCGTATCGTTCAGGTCGATCTCGTTGACCTCCGTGCGCGGCGTCATGATCGCGCCGACCGGCCGATCGCCGAGCCGCATCACGCCCGCGATCATCTCCTTTTCACCTGACTCGAGCACGCCCGCGCTTTCGGCTTCGCTGACGAGATGATGGATCTCGTCTTCCGAGACCTTCTCTTCGGACTTGCCGCCATGGCCGAGCAGCGTGAGGATCAGCTTGCCGGAGAGATCGAGCAGGAAGACCAGCGGCAGCGAGACCTTCGCAAGCACGTGCATCGCGGGTGCAACCCTGACCGCGATGCTCTCGGGGTCACGCAGCGCCACCTGCTTCGGCACCAGCTCGCCGACGATCAGGGTGGCGTAGGTGATGAGCGTGACAACCAGGCCCACTCCGACGATATCGGCAATTCCTGCGGACAGGCCGAGCTCGAGCAGCCATTGCGTCAGCCGCTGTCCGAGCGTCGCGCCCGAGAACGCGCCGGAGAGGACGCCGACCAGTGTGATCCCGATCTGCACCGTCGAGAGGAATTTGCCGGGATCGGCCGCGAGCGTCAGCGCCCGCTCGGCGCCGCGGACGCCCTTGGCGGCGAGCATCGACAGCCGGGCCGGACGTGACGAGACCACGGCCAGCTCGGACATGGACAGCAAGCCGTTGATGACGATCAGGACGACGACGATGGCGAGTTCGGCGGAGAGCATTGATGTTCCGAGGTAATGGAGTGTGGCGCGGATGGCGACACAGGCCTTGATATAGGTATTCGGGGGAGAAATGCCGACGATTCTGTCGTATCCGGCATCGCGAAGGAACTTCGGCGACACCGTCCGGAAGGCACTCGAAGCCCAATACTCCGCGGAACTACGGGCATGCCGTTGCTTAACGGGCTCTTAGCGGCAACCGGCTAAGTTTTCGGCATTTGCAGGAATGTATTCGGGGGATCAGATGCGGATCGGGAAGCTCTTTGCGCTGTCGATGCTGACGGTGACGGTTTTTGCAGTCATCCTTGGCGCCGAGGTGCTGATACCCCAGGCGCGCATCTTCGCGAACCGCTCCGACGCGATCAAGACGGTCGACGCCTTTGGTGCGACCCTGACGGTCAGTCAGCACATTGCTAGCCTTCGTGCCCCCTACATTTCCCCGATTTTCCAGGAGAACGCTGCGACCCAGGTCCAGATCGAAGCCGCCGCGAAGGCGGCGAAAGCGGTCGATGTCGCGTTCGAGGGGGCAAGGCGCGCCATCACGGTGCTGGATGATTCCGGGCCAATGATCGAAAACCTGGACCGTACCGCGCGGCGGCTCAAGGATATCACCACCGCGGCAGATCGCGCGATGAGCGTTCCGCTGGCGACGCGCGACAGCGCTGCGATCAAGGGCTTCCTTCCGGGCGTTGCCGAGGTCATCGGCAATATCGAGCCGATCATGAACCGGCTCGAAGCGAAGGTCATCAATGCCGATTCCTCGCTTGCGGCACTGTTGAGCCTGGCGCGAACGGCGCAGGATCTGCGCGTCTCGGCCGGTAGCCGCGCCGCCTCGCTGTCGCCGGCGCTGAGCGCACGCCGACCGCTCACGGCGGCTGAATTTTCGCTGATGGATCGGATGCAGGGACGTGTCGAGGCCGACCGCGAGCGCATCGAGGCCGGTATCGACCAACTCGGAAGCCCGCCCCGCATCGCCACCGCGCTGAAGGCGGCGACGGATTCTTACTTCGGGAAGGCAGCGCTCGTCGTGGACAAGGAAATGCCTGCGGCACGTGGCGACGGCAAGTACGGCATCAATGCCGAAGAGCTGGCCAGCGTCATCGTACCGGCGATCCAGATGTTCTACGGCGTGCGCGATGCCGCCTTGGTCGAAGCTGCCGAGCGCGCCGTGGCCGCGCGCGACGGCGCGCTGGCGATGCTCGCGCTCGCGGGCGTGGCGGTGCTGGCGCTGCTGGGGACACTCGGTGGCGTGACCATGATGCTGCGCCGGCGCGTGGTGACGCCGCTGGGCCGGCTCGCGGACGTGATCGCAACGCTTGCGGCTGGGCAGCACGAGGTCGAGATTCCCGTGACGGGCCGCAATGACGAGATCAGCCAGGTGGCGGGCTCGCTCCAGCACTTCAAGGACTCGCTCTCCGCCAAGAAGGCCGCCGACGAGGCCGCCGCGGTCGAAGCCGAGGCGAAGCTCCAGCGTAGCCAGCGCATGGACCAGATCGCGCGCGATTTCGAAGCGTTGATCGGCGACGTCATCAACACTGTGTCGTCGGCATCGTCGGAGCTGGAAGTGTCGGCGGGAACGCTGACGAGTACCGCCGATCAATCGGAAAAGGTCACCGCGACGGTCGCGGCCGCCTCCGAACAGGCCTCCACCAACGTGCAGACCGTTGCCGCGGCCGCGGAGGAAATGGCGTCCTCGGTCGACGAGATCGGCCGTCAGGTCCAGGATTCCGCGCGGGTGGCCAGCGAAGCGGTGCAGCAGGCCGCGCGGACCAACGACTATGTCGGCGAGCTCGCCAAGGCTGCCGGCCGGATCGGCGACGTGGTCGAGCTCATCAGCCAGATCGCGGGCCAGACCAATCTTCTGGCGCTCAATGCAACGATCGAGGCGGCGCGCGCCGGCGAGGCCGGGCGCGGTTTCGCCGTGGTCGCCTCCGAGGTCAAGGCGCTGGCCGAGCAGACCGCCAAGGCCACCGGCGAGATCAGCCAGCAGATCACGGGAATCCAGAGCGCGACGGAGGATTCGGTCGGCGCCATCAAGTCGATCAGCGACACCATCACCCGCATGTCCGAGATCGCATCGGCGATCGCCTCCGCGGTCGAGGAGCAGGGCGCGGCGACGCGGGAGATTTCCCGCAACGTGCAGCAGGCGGCGCGCGGCACCCAGCAGGTCTCCGCCAGCATCGTCGACGTGCAGCGCGGCGCGAGCCAGACCGGATCGGCCTCCTCCACCGTGCTCGCGTCAGCGAAGTCGCTGTCCGGCGAGAGCAGCCGCCTCAAGATCGAGGTCGGGAAGTTCCTGGACGCGATCCGGGCTGCGTAACAAGGTCATTGTGGAGGGAAGCGGCTTCACCTAGGCTCGCACCACCGGGGATGTCGCAGCCTCCCCGTGAAGTGGTGATCCCACGCAAGCGCTGCTCGCTGATGTTTGGAGCGAGCAATGGACGGGATCGCAATCGAACTACCGCTTTTCCTGTTGGCCACCTTTGCCGGCGCATTCGTCGCCGGCCTTTCCGGCTTTGCCTTCGGCCTCGTCGCGGCATCGCTGTGGCTTTACGTGCTGACGCCGCTTCAGAGCGCCAGCCTGATCGTCGGCTTTGGCCTTCTGGTTCAGGGCTACTCGGTCTGGAAGTTGCGCGCGGCGCTCGACTGGCGGCGGCTGTGGCCCTTTATGATCGGTGCCGTCGTGGGCGTGCCGGTCGGCGTGTCACTCCTGACCTCGGCCGATCCCAAGAGCGTCCGCATCGCGGTTGGGGCGATCCTGATCGTCTACAGCCTCTATGCGTTCTTCAAGCCGCAGCTCAAGGTCGCGACAATCGTGCCGCCGGCCGCAGACATGACGATCGGCTTCGTCAACGGTGTGCTTGGTGGCCTGACCGGCCTCGCCGGCATCATCGTCACCATCTGGTGCAATCTGCGCGGCCTGCCCAAGGGTGTTCAGCGCGCCACCTTTCAGCCCGTCGCGGTCGTGGTGTTCGCCATTGCGGCGCTCCTGCTGGGCGCCAAAGGTTCGCTCACGCTCGAGACCGCAAAGCTGTTCGCGCTCGGCCTGCCATTTCTCTTTGCGGGAACGTGGCTCGGGCTGAAACTGTTCGGCCGCATCGACGAGGCCGCGTTCCGCAAGATCGTGCTCGCGCTGCTGTTCGTCTCGGGCGTCGCGCTGTTGTTCTGAGCCGCGCTCAGAACTCGCCGTGCAGCCGTCCCGAGAACACCGACACCGGGCCGCGATCAGCGTTGTATGCGGGGTTGACGATCAGCTGGTAGTCGGCGGTGAGGGTGAGATTCTTGTTCAGCGCATAGGCGTAATAGGTTTCGAGGATGCGCTCGCGGCGGTAGTTGAGCGCGCCATCGCCGATGAGAACACCGAGGCCGCCGGCGGCCAGGAAGTCGCGATAATCCTGCGAGATGGCATTGATGGCGCCGCCGACGCCAATCACGTCATCGGGCCGGCCCCATTTCGTGCCCTTGATCGAAAGACCACCGGACAGGCTGCGGTGAATGTCGGTGAAGGCCAGCGTCTCGGTCTTGCCGTCATTCCAGCTCCAACGGCCGAACAGACCGACATCCTCGGTGATCGCCTGCTCGAGGTTGAGCACGTAGCCATACTTCAGACGGCCGCGCCGGGTCTGCGCAATGTCGAGATTGAGCGCCGGATTGTTCAGCGTCTCGCGGAAGCTGCCCATATTGGCGCTGTCGAGCCAGCCTATGGTCCTGAGCTTGCCGGGCTGGCCAAGCAGCGAGAAGCGCGTTTCGAGCTCGAGCACGTACTGGCCGCGCTCGCCGACCCTGGTGTCGAAATGATTCGAATTGGACTCGGCGACCATCAGGAAGTAGCCGCCGCGCAACGCCCACTGCTTTTGGTTCAGCTCGGCGGTGACGCCGTAGGTGAGGCCAACCTTGTCGGCGGAATAGTCGAAGGCGCCTGGCGCCCACAGCGACCAGTTCATGAAGTCCTTGCGGGTGTCCTTGGCGTAGGCGTTGCCGTCGAACACGTCGATCACGGGGAATTTGCCGGCCTGCACCGTGAGCCTGGAAACGTCGACCTTCTGTCCGAGCTGCAACTGGCCGCTCGCGAGCTCTTCCTGCTCGCCGCCAAAGCCAAACGTCTGGCGCACGAACAGGCGCGAGGTGTTGTAATGCGGATAGGGAAAGTTCGACTTCTGCGCTTCGCCATTCGGGAAGCCGGCCGCACCGACGGTGTCGTTCAATCCAAATCCCTGCAGCAGTTCGGGATTGTAATAGACCTCGCCGCCGTCCCACAGCTTTGCGTTCAGGAACAGGCTGTTGCTCCAGGTCGCCTTGGCCTGCCGTGATGGCGAGAGCGAGTTCGGCCCGGTGTAGAGGGCGGGGAACGAAGGATAGCCTTGCGGCAGATACGTGCTCTGGCCGTGGATCTCCCAGCGATCCGATTCCGTGTCGATCAGCGAGCCGATTCCCGAGCTCTTGGGATTGTAGCTCGGCATGCCCGGCCAATCGACCTTGCGGTTGAGGCCAAGCCGGACCGACTGGAAGTCGAGCGATGAAGAATTGTATTGGGCGCCCGTGGAGAAGGCGACATTGCCGCCGTCGAAGCGGCTGTAGAGATATTCGACCCGTGCGCTCCAATGCGGCGCGAAACCGTATTCGATGCCAGCACCCGCGATCCAGCCGGGCCGCGTGTTCAGGATTTTCGGGACTGCTTCGCCTGCGGCTGGCGTGTCGAAATAGCGCTCACCCATCCAAGCAAAGCCGCCGGTGGCATAGACCAGCCATGGACCGCTGGTGTAGCCGAGGCGCCCGCGCACGCTCGCGGTGTAGTCCCATTGCTGCGTGACGGTGTTGGCGGGTGTCGCCAGGACGGAAACGATCGAGTTGGAGGTGATGTAGTTCGGAAAAGAAAAATCCCCTTCGACGCCGAGAAGCCAGCCGGAATTGAGACGGTAATTGTAGCCGGCCTGCACGCCGCCGATCATGCCGCTGAAGACGCCGCTGTCGTTGATGCCGGTGCCGTCGTTCAGCGCGGAGCGCGACGAGCCGAGGCTGTAGCCGGCATGCGCACCGATGTAGAGGCCGGTCCAGTCATAGACGGCCTTCAGCGCTGGTGCCTTCAGCGGCAGATCAGCCGCGCGGCTGGCGGCGGGCAAAGCCAAGACGCCCGAGGCAATCGCCGCGGCCGTCCGCAAATACCTGTAACGGTGACCCCTCAACGTCAAAACGCACGCCCCCAAAGCGAGTGTGTCCACTCGCCGCACTATCCCTGCCGATTCGCGGCGACCCTGTCATCAGGATTAGGTGCTCCGCGATCGAACGAGATGATCTCGATCCGGCCCGATTTCTTCCCAAGCTCCTGAGCCTGCTGCGAACCTTATTGCGATTAATTCGCAATAGCAACTGATGCGGATTGCCGCAGAGGATGGTTCGCACCGCTCTGTGACGGGACTGCAACAAATTCCGAGGCGCAAAAACAGTTGACCCCGCCCGGGGGGACATCCGGGCGGGGTCGGGGGCACGACACGGGGTGGATGAGGCGCCCGTGTCGGACGCGGGATCCACGTGAGATCGGCCTCAGGGACGCAAAATCAGAAGCAGGTACGAACGCGGCCAACGTACTGGCCGTAGGCGTTGTACTGGGCGGCCCAGCCGCAGCGATGATAGCCGTTGTAATAGGGGTCGTTGCTGGCGGCGATCGCGGAGCCGACGACGGCGGCGGTGGCGATGCCCAGGCCGACGCCGACGCCCCAGCCGAGCGGCTTGGCTTGCGCCTGCGAGGTGGTGGCGACGACGCTGCCGGTCAGGGTGAGCGCGGTGAGGGCAACTGCGAAAATCTTGGTCTTGATCGACATGTGAAACTCCATCCGGGTTGAGGCGGTCCGTTGTGGCCCGCGTACCGAGTTGGACGGAGGCTCCGCGCGTCCGGTTCGAAACCGGCAAAAGCGGAGCTCGACTTTGAATCTTTCCCGAATGATTCCAGCAGGATAAGCGCTAACCGAGCGGGCCTTTGGCGAGCCTGTTCACGTCGAAGTTATCGACCTCGGCAAGCAGCTCGCAAAAAGCGCGGGCGCCCTGGTCGATCAGTTGCTCGCCCTTCGCGGCCACGGCCAGCGTCGCATTGCCGACCGCGCCGCTTGGGTTGAGATCCTGCGCCTGCCAGGCGAATGGTGCGGGTCGCTGCGTCGACAGCCAGCGATATTGCTGCTCCATCGCGATGCTGCTCGCGGGAAAATCCGCGATCGCATCACCGCGTACCTGATCGGGATAGCGCGCCAGCATGATTGAGGTCTCGACCGCGCCGCCATGAATGCCGTGGCGCACTTCGTCGGCCGGGAACAGGCTGTCCGCGCCCGACAACCGCGACCACGACGTCGTCACCACGAACAGCTTCTGATGCGCGCGAAGATCCTGCGCGATCAGCATCATGGCCGCGCTGTTGCCGCCATGGCTGGTGATGATGACGAGCTTCTTCAATCCGCGACGCGCGACATCTTCGCCAATCGCGGTCCATTTTTTCAACGCGATGTCGGTCGGCAGCGTCTGCGTGCCCGGATAGTCGATATGCTCGGTGGAAATCCCGATCGGTTCAACGGGCAGGAAACTGGCCGGAGCGCTCTCGGGCAGCAGCTCGCGCACCCGCGCGAGATAGGTGTCGGCGATCAGCACGTCGGTCTCGAGCGGCAGATGCGGGCCGTGCTGCTCGGTCGCCGCCAGCGGCAGCACTGCGATCCAGCGCGACACCTCGGCGGGGCTGGCATCGGCCCAGCGGATCTCGGTCCAGTCGCGGGAAGGCGTCATCAAGGTTTCTTTGCCCGAATTTGTCGCGTAATTTGGGGTATCAGGGGACGCGGGCCAGGCCGGCTCGCGTCCCTGAATGTCTTGCGGTTTTATCGCGTTGCTTGGACATCGGCTAGAAGCGATCGACGGAGTCCCATCATGAGCCCCTCTCATCTGCGGCGAGCCTTAACGGCGGGTCTGATGGCCGCTTTCGTCTCGGTGGTCCCGGCGCGCGCCGAGACCCTGGACAAGGTCACCTTCGGCACCAATTGGGTCGCCGAGGCCGAGCATGGCGGCTTTTTCCAGGCCGTCGCCGACGGCACTTACAAGAAATACGGCCTCGACGTCACCATCGTTCCCGGTGGTCCCAACGAAAACAACCGGATGCTCCTGATCGCCGGCAAGATCGATTTCTTCATGGCCGCGAACACGCTGATGTCGTTCGACGCGGTCGCCAACAACGTCCCGGTCGTCACGATCGCCGCGGTGTTCCAGAAGGATCCGCAGGTGATGCTGACGCAGCCCGATGCCAAGGTCACCAAGATCGAGGACCTCAAGCCGCTGACGCTGTTCGTCTCCAAGGAGGGCATGACCAGCTATTTCCAATGGCTGAAGTCCGAATACGGTTTCAGCGAGAAGAACGTTCGCCCCTACAATTTCAATCCGCAGCCCTTCATCGCCAATCCCAAGAGCGCGATGCAGGGCTACGTCACCTCCGAGCCCTTCGCGGTCGAGAAGGCCGCCGGCTTCAAGCCCAACGTGCTGCTGCTCGCCGATTACGGCTTCAACACCTATTCGACCCTGATCGAGAGCCGCCGCGACGTGGTCGAGAAGAAGCCCGACCTGGTGCAGCGCTTTGTCGATGCCTCCATGGTCGGCTGGTACAATTACATCTACCGCGACAATTCCGCGGGCAACGCCATGATCAAGAAGCTCAATCCGGAAATGACCGACGAGCTGCTCGCCTATTCTGTCGCCAAGATGAAGGAGTACGGCATCGTCGATTCCGGCGATTCGCTGAAGAACGGCATCGGCGCGATGAGCGACGAGCGCTACACCTCCTTCTTCAACAAGATGGTGAAGGCGGGCGTGGTGAAGGCGGACCTCGATTTCCGCAAATCCTATACGCTGCGCTTCGTCAACAAGGGCGTCGGCGCCGAGCTGCGCCCGAGCAAGCCGTAGCGCAAGGCCGATGTCATCAGTCCAAACGTCGGCGGGGGTCGAGGCCGGCCTGACGGCCCTGGCTGTCAGCCTGCGCGGCGTGACAAAGACCTATGATAACGGCGTGCTGGCGCTCGGCCCGCTCGATCTTGCGGTGCGCAAGGGCGAGTTCATCTCGCTGCTCGGTCCGTCAGGTTGCGGCAAGTCGACGGCGCTGCGGCTGATCGCGGAGCTCAGCGCGCCGTCGTCAGGAATCGTGAGGCTGGCGCGTCGCGAGGGCGGACCCCAGCCAGGTCATGTTCAACCAGGTCATGGCATCGGCTTCGTGTTTCAGGAACCGACCTTGATGCCCTGGACCAGCGTGCGCGAGAACGTGCGGTTGCCGCTGAAGCTCGCAGGCGTTCCGAAGGCGGAATCGCGCGCGCGTGCCGACGAGGCGCTGGCAAGCGTCGGGCTTGCCGATTTCGCCGACGCCTTTCCCCGCGAGCTCTCCGGCGGCATGAAGATGCGGGTGTCGCTGGCGCGCGCGCTCGTCACAGACCCAGATATCCTCCTGATGGATGAGCCGTTCGCGGCGCTCGACGAAATCACGCGCTTCCGCCTCAACGACGATTTGCTCGCGCTGTGGCGCAGGCTCGGCAAGACCGTCATCTTCGTCACGCATTCGGTGTTCGAATCCGTCTATCTGTCGCAGCGCGTGGTAGTCATGACGGCGCGGCCGGGCCGCATCCAGGCCGACTTCCGCATCGAGACGGTCGAGCCGCGTGGCGAGGAGTTTCGCACTTCAGTCGCCTATTCCGATTATTGCCGGAAAGTGTCGGCGGCGCTGGCGCCGTCCTATGCAGGGCAGTCGACGCTATGAACGCGCAAGCTTCCGTCACGGCGAGGCCGTCCGGCGCAAAACGCGCGGTGCGCTTCGTGCTGCCCGTCATCGTGTTCGCGGCGGGCCTGCTCGCCTGGGAGCTCGTGGTCCGCATCAAGGACATCCCGCCTTACGTGCTGCCGGCGCCCTCGGTCATTTTCCTGACGCTGATCAAGGATTGGGCGGTGCTGTCACAATCGCTTGCCGCGACGCTGCTGACCACGCTTGAAGGTTTTGTCGCGGCCAGCATCGGCGGCATCGCGCTGGCGCTGCTGTTCAACCAGTCCAAATGGGTGGAAGCATCGCTGTTCCCCTATGCCGTGGTGCTTCAGGTTACGCCTGTCATCGCGATCGCGCCGCTGCTGCTGATCTATCTGGAGCAGCAGACCGCGGTCGTGGTCTGCGCCTTCATCGTCGCCTTCTTCCCGGTGCTGTCGAACACTACGCTCGGGCTCAATTCGGTCGATCGCAACCTCGCGGGCCTGTTCCAGCTCTATGGCGCCTCGCCGCAGCAGACCCTGCGCTTTCTCAAGCTGCCGGCGGCGCTGCCTTATATTCTCGGCGGGCTGCGTATCGCCGGCGGCCTGTCGCTGATCGGCGCGGTCGTGGCCGAAATCGCGGCGGGAACGGCCGGCGCCGGCTCCGGGCTCGCCTACCGTATCGCAGAATCCGGCTACCGCCTGAACATACCCCGCATGTTCGCAGCGCTGCTGCTGTTGTCGCTGGCCGGGATTGTCATCTATGGGGTGCTGGCGCTAGTTTCCCACCTCGTTTTACGGCGCTGGCACGAGAGCGCGCTTGGAAAGGACAACTGATGACCACCGGTTCGATTTCGTCCGAAAAGATCGACCTCCTGATTTATGGGCCGGTCCGGCCGATCCTCGAGAACGGGTTTTCCGATCATTTCGTCGTGCACAAGGCGGAGACGTGGGGGGATCTCGAGCGGCTGACGCCGGCAATCCGCGAAAAGATCCGCGGCGTGGCGGTGACCTATCACACCGTGCGCGCCGACAAGAATTCGCTGTCGCAATTGCCCAAGATCGAGATGGTGGCGAGCTTCGGCGTCGGCTACGACCACGTCGATGCCAAATACGCCGCCGAGCACAACATCATCGTCACCAATACGCCCGACGTGCTGACCGAGGAGGTCGCCGACGTCGCGATGGGCCTTCTGATCTCTACCGTGCGTGAGTTCATCAAGGCCGACCGATATGTGCGCTCCGGACTCTGGCAGACCCAGAACTATCCGCTCAGCGTCGGCTCGCTGCGCGACCGCAAGGTCGGCATCGTCGGCATGGGCCGGATCGGACAGGCGATCGCACGGCGGCTCGATGCCTCGCTGGTGCCGGTGGTCTATCACACCCGCAATCCGTCCAAGGACGTCGCCTACAAGCATTACCCCGACCTGATCGACATGGCGAAGGCAGTGGACACGCTGATGGTGATCGTGCCCGGTGGCGCCAGCACCAACAAGATGATCAACGCCGAGGTGCTGAAGGCGCTCGGCCCGCGCGGTGTGCTGGTCAACGTCGCGCGCGGCTCGGTGATCGACGAACCGGCGCTGGTCCAGGCGCTCAAGTCCGGCACCATTCTTGCCGCCGGCCTCGATGTGTTCGCGGCCGAGCCGAACGTGCCGGACGAGCTCAAGACCATGCAGAACGTGGTGCTGCTGCCGCATATCGGCTCGGCCTCGGTGGTGACGCGCAACGCGATGGATCAGCTCGTGGTCGACAATCTCAAGTCCTGGTTCTCAGGCAAGGCGCCATTGACGCCGGTTGCGGAAACGCCGTTTAGGGGACGCTGATGGGAGGTCTTCGGGTCCTAGCATCTGTGATCGCGGCATGCGTTGCCGCGATCGGCATCGCGCAGGCGCAGGATACAACGACCCTGAAGAAGGAGATGCCCGGGCAGTGGGAGCTCTCGACCACTGAGCGCAGCAAGACCTGCGTCGTCACGCTCAAGGCGGACGCCGCCGCTCAAGGCTTCAAGCTCGAGCTGGAGCCGGCCTGCAAGGCCGCGCTGCCTTTCACCAAGGACATCGTCGCCTGGAGCGTCAGAGGTCTCGACATCGTCCGCTTGCAGGATTCGAGTGGTGAAGCCGTGATCGACTTCACCGAGGTCGAGGCCGGCATCTTCGAGGGCCTGCGGCAGGGCGAGGGCGTCTACATCCTGCAGGACCTTGCCGCCGCCCGCTCGATGGCAAAGTCGATGGACCAGATGATCGGCGACTGGTCGATCGT
Organism: Bradyrhizobium sp. JR4.1; assembly: GCF_040548605.1. Lineage (NCBI taxonomy): Bacteria > Pseudomonadati > Pseudomonadota > Alphaproteobacteria > Hyphomicrobiales > Nitrobacteraceae > Bradyrhizobium > Bradyrhizobium sp. JR4.1. The sequence continues at coordinate 495,075 of NZ_JBEPRY010000001.1, read as the reverse complement.
GCGCGGCAACGGCCAGCCGGTCTGCGGGCTGACGCTGACCAACACGGAAGCCGGGCCGGACAATTTCCAGGTCTTCCTCAAGCCGAAATGCGATGCGGCGATCGCGCAGTTCAACCCGACGCAATGGCGGCTCGACCGCGGCCAGATCATCCTGCTGTCGAAGGCCGGTGAGGCCTGGCAGTTCGAGGCCGACGACAACGCGCAATGGCGGCGCGTCCCCGATACCGCCGATCCCCTGATCATGCTGCGTCAGTAGCGTTCGCCCGGCCTCGCAATTTTCCCGTTCCTGATGTCGATCCGGCGCCGGCTGGATCGTCATCCCAATAGCGAGCTGATTTCGCGGCCGAACTGGCCGCGTCTCGCCTCAACAGGAGTTTTGCATGCGCTTCATGTACATCGTTACTTCTCCGAAGCCCCTGGCAGGGCCGTCCCCGGCGCTGGCGGAGGCGATGCAAAGGATTTCCGAACGGGAGATCAAGGCCGGCCGGATGCTCGATAATGGCGGCCTGATGCCGCTTGCGACCGGCGCGCGGGTGTATGTCGCTGACGGCGAGCTCAGCGTCATCGACGGCCCGTTCGTGGAGGCCAAGGAGGTGATCGGCGGCTATGCCATTTTCGAATTGCGCGACAAGGACGAGGCCCTGGCGATGGCCAAGGAATTCATGCAGTTGCACCTCGACCACATGCCGGGCTGGGAAGGCACCTGCGAATTGCGGGCATTCGCGACGCCGGGCGTGGACGTGGCCTGTGAGGTCAACGCGCGTGCAGGGGTCGCCGCCCACGCCTGATGGACAACTCCGCTCGTCTCCTTCGGCGGCGATGACGGCCGCCGACACCGACATCGATCGTGTCATCCGCGCCACTTGGCGCGTCGTGCAGCCGCGGCTGATAGCCACGCTGTCGCGGATGCTGCGCGACGTGCCGCTGGCGGAAGAGCTGACCCAGGACGCGCTGGTTGCGGCGCTGGAATCCTGGCCCATCGTCGGCGTGCCCGAAAATCCCGGCGCCTGGCTCATGACCGCTGCCAGGCGCCGCGCGCTTGATCATTTGCGCCGCGGCAAGATGCTCGCGGAGAAGCACGACATGCTGGCGCGGGACATGTTGCAGGAGCAGGCGACCGTGCCGGATTTCGATGCCGCGCTCGACGACGACATCGGCGACGAATTGTTGCGGCTGATCTTCACGGCCTGTCATCCGATCCTGTCGCGCGAAGCCCGCGCGGCGCTGGCGCTACGCATGATCTGCGGCTTGACCACATCGGAGATTGCGCGCGCCTACCTCGTGCCGGAAGCAACGATCTCGCAGCGCATCGTCCGCGCCAAGCGAACGCTGTCGGAATCCGGCCTCGCCTACGAGACCCCGAGCGGCGAAGCTCTGTCGGAGCGTCTCGCCTCGGTGCTGGAGGTTGTCTATCTGATCTTCAACGAGGGCTATCTCGCGGCGCGGGGAGAGGAATGGTTGCGGCCGCAGCTCTGTGACGAGGCGTTGCGCATGGGCCGGGTGCTCGTCGGTCTGGCGCCGGACGAGCCGGAAGTTCACGGCCTCATCGCCCTGATGGACCTGAATGCTTCGCGTACGCGTGCGCGCACCGATGCGAATGGTGATCCCATTCTGCTGATGGACCAGGATCGCACGCTCTGGGATCAATTGCAGATTCGTCACGGCCTGCGGTCGCTCGAACGTGCCTGCGAGCTCGGCGGCGCCGGAGGATTTTACGCGCTTCAGGCCGCCATCGCGGCGTGTCATGCCACGGCGGCGGATTCTGCTGCAGGCACGGACTGGCGGCGCATCGCGCAGCTCTATGCCGCGTTGGCGCTTCTGGTGCGCTCGCCGGTCATCGAGCTCAATCGCGCGGTCGCGGTCGGCATGGCGGAGGGACCGCAAGCCGGGCTCGACGTGCTGGACGCAATCGCCGTCGAGCCGGCGCTGACGGCCTATCATCATCTGCCGGCGGTTCGCGGCGACTTCCTGCAAAAGCTCGGGCATCTCGCAGAGGCGCTGCTGGCGTTCGAGGCTGCCGCTACTCTTGCGACCAATGGGCGTGAGCGCGCGCTGATGCAGCGTCGCGCCGCGGCGCTGCGCGACCAGTGTCTCTAGGTCGTCGGCCTGGGCGGCGGCGCGGTGCCTTGGGCCCACTTCTCCATCTTGCCGAGTATGCCCCAGGCCGTGAGCGCCAGCGAGATCGGCATCGCGAACTGGCCGAGGCCCGGCACCGCCGACACGAGCGTCCCGAGCAACCCGGCAATGCCTCCCGCGTTGGGGCTCGCCGTCACCGACGAGAGCAGCGCCGTGATCAGCGAGCCGCCGATGCCGAGCGCAGTCTTCTTGCCGTCGAGCATCTTGCCGATGGTATCGCCGAGCGCGCCATTGACCTGGCCGAGGACAGGCTTGCCGTCCCGGTTGAGCAAGGTGCCGAGCAGGTCGACGACCTGCTTCAACTGGTCGACGGGAGCGGTGCTGGTCGGGGTGAGGGGGCCTGGCATGGGGGATGTCTTGTTGACGAGGGAGAAGAGCCGTTCGAACAGGCTGATCGGATCATTGGTGGCGGGCAGTGTATTGCCCGATGTAGTCGTTGCCGGCGTCACACCGCCGACCGGCGGCCGCAGCAATTGCGCGAGGTCCTCGAGCCGCTTCATGATCCGGGACACATCGCCGGTCGGTCCGGTGGGGGCCGACTGCGTCGCGCGCGTGAGGGCGGCGACCGTGGCGCCGTCGAGAAGTCCGGTATCTCTCAGGCCGTTCTGCTGCTGAAATTGCGAGACCGCGGTTCTGGTCTTCGGTCCGCTGATGCCGTCCTCGGCGAGCGGCGGATTGGCGCCGAGCTTGTTGAGCGCCTGCTGCATGAGAACGATCGTCGACGCCGCGTCGTCTTCCGGCTCCGCGCGGCTCGCGAATTGCGGGCTGTCGTCGAGGGTGATCGAGGAATCCAGCGACATCATGGCATGCAGGATTACCGCGGTGCCGAGCTGGGAATCGACGTGGTTCGAATCGAACACGTGATCGCGAACGAATTTGCCGGCCCTTGCCTCGGGCGGGCCATACAGCGTCGAACCGCCATAGAGATAGGGCGAATTGCAGCCCTTGGCGTGATAGCCGAAGCCGTTGAACGCTTCGAGCCGGAACAGAATCCGCGCGATCCCCCAGTCGTGAGCGCCGACGAAATTCTCGATCCTGAAGGCGTCTACGGCGCCGTCCACGAACGTGGCAAACGGACCGCGCCCCTTCGGAACGAGCGCCGTCACGCGATGAAGCGTTTCGCCGTTGCCGAGATAGGTGTCGAAATCGAAATTGGACTCGCGGTAATGGCAGAGGGCAGCGAAATGCCAGGGGACGCCGGTCAACCGTTCGATCTGCTGATAGGTCGCCTTGCCGTTGATGGCCTTGCGCGCGACCGCATTCGCGTCGGACAGGCGCGAAGGCCGGATCTCGAGATTGGACCAATTGCGCTCGTATTCGCTTTTCAAACTCTCGAATGAAATCATTTTCCGCTCCCACAATGAATGAACTATCGCAACTCCGCGTCAGACGAAGTGAACCGGGTGCCGTGATCAGGGCGTGAGGCCAGCGTGATCTCCCGCAAGTCTGGCAGGCCGCCGCGGCGCCGCGTGTGAAGTGGGTTACAACCTCGCCGGGAAAATGAGCGGCAGGACCGGGATCAGGGCGGCCGCCCGCGAGGGAACCGGCAGGGCCGCTGCCCCGTTAGCGACGCGAGACAGTCCGGCCAAGGAGCCCTGCATGTCCACGCGCGTCCTCGCGATCGGCATCGAACCCGGCAATGCGGACTACAGCGCATTCCCGCAGCTCACGCCGGAGCTCGTGCGCAACTATATCGATGCGCAGCTGCTGCGCCTGCGCGATCTCGGTTACGAGGTCACGAGTTGCCTGATCGATCTCGATGCCGCGGCGGAAGCCGCCGTCACGGCGGCGTTGCGCGAGGAGAATTTCGACTGCATCGTGATCGGCGCGGGGCTGCGCGAGCCGAAGGAGCGCCTGCTGCTGTTCGAGAAGGTGCTCAACCTCGTCCACCGCCTGGCGCCGGATGCGGCGATCTGCTTCAACACCACGCCGGCCGACACCGCCGAGGCCGTGCAGCGCTGGGTCGATGCATGAGATGAAGCATCCGGCCGCGCGGCGCACGCGGCATGGCCTGAGCCGCCTTCGAGCCGAGCCTCCGACGCCATCGCGAGACGTGCCGGGTCCCGGCATGGTGATTTTTCTGGTCCGAATCCGGTTGCGGCGCTATGACTCGTCTGACCACAGGGGAGGGCGAGCATGCTTCGAGGTCTTCGCATTGGAAGTTTCGCTATCGCGGCATGTCTGGCGGTCGTAATCGCGATGCCGGCTCATGAAGCGGCGGCGCAGGACGCAATTGGCGGTGCCATCCTCGGCGGCGTCGGTGGAGCGATCGTGGGTGGCGCCATCGGCGGAGGCCGCGGAGCCGCCATCGGCGCTGTCGTCGGTGCCGGCACGGGCGCCGCGATCGCCTCCGAGGGCGAACGCCGCCGCTCCGGCTATTACGCCTATCAGCGCGGCTGCTACATGCAGCGCCGGGACGGCTCCTATGTCCCGGTCGATCCGCGATATTGTTACTAGATCAACCGCATCCCGCGCAAACTCGCATGCCCGCTCTTGCCCACGATGATGTGGTCGTGGACGGCGATGCCGAGCGGCTTGGCGATGTCGATGATCGCCTTGGTCATCTGGATGTCGGCCTGCGAGGGCGAGGGATCGCCTGAGGGGTGGTTGTGCACCAGGCGTCGCATCGTCGTATCCATTTGTGCTTTCGACGTTTTTCGACCCGCTTTGCTCGGTAGGGGACGGAGAGTGGGGACTGTCGTCCGTGATTGTGCGTGATGATCCCGATCGAACACGATCGATACCATAGCACGCGTTTCGACCACGGCCGGCCTTCGCGCCTAGCCCGCACTGCCATAAGATCGAACATGGGAAAGAAGTTCGCGGCTGGAAAGCCAACACAGCTAGTTCCACCCAAGCTGCAGCTTCGATTGAAGGTAGCTGTCGAACCGAAATCTCAGATCAAAATGAAGGGGTCGACAAAAGACGATGGGGAATGCTGCGCGGGAAGATCATCAAAGAGCTTGGCGCGCGTTGCGAAATCTGCGGCGTGGCCGGTCGTCGTATTGATGTGGCTTCCCCGCTCGCACTCGGTATGCGATATTCTAAGCCCAAACTCGCAAATTCCGATCTCGCGGGGCGGAGTATGGAACCAAGCAACGCAACTATCGCGGCCGAAGGCAAGACCAAGACGGTTGTGGTTCTTATACACGGAATCAGAACGCAAGCTTGGTGGCAGAAGAGCGTCGCGCCGATTATCGAGAAGAAAACAGGCGCCACCGTTATTCCACTCAAGTACGGCTATTTCGATCTCGTGCGTTTTTGGTGCCCTTTTGGATTATGCAGAAATCCGCCGATTGAAAGACTGCGGAAGCAAATCGAAGGCATTCGTGAGCAATTCAAAGACTACAGGTTAGTCGTGTTCGCCCATAGCTACGGGACTTACGCGCTGTCCCGCATCCTGTTGGAGAATCCTTATTTCACCTTCCATAGAATCATACTGTGTGGCTCGATCGTACCCGAAGATTTCGATTGGAGGCGTGTGGATAATCAAATCCTCAGTGCGAACAAGCGAGACGGAATAATAAACGAATGCGGCCTGAAAGATGTGTGGCCCGTGATAGCTCGATCTATAAGCTGGGGATACGGCGCCAGCGGCACCTACGGATTTGGCTCCTTCAATGTTCGTGATCGCTTTCACGCGATCACTCATAGCGCCTTCTTCGAGCCGAGCTTTGTCAACAAATACTGGGTTTCTGCGGTCGCCGGAGAGGCGATCGAGTTCTCTCCGACCGACAGATCACGGGAAACGTCACCGGCCAGGTTCGCGCTATTTCGTATACCGTTGAGGTGGTTCTTGACCGGAGTGGTGGCTCTCGTCGTGGTCGGGGTACCGATCGCCGCCATTCTTGCAATTCTTCAAAGCAATTTCCTCGCGCTTCAACAGAAAGGGCCGCAAACGATATCCACTACTGGGTCTCAAAGTCCTATCGTCAAGGATAGCCATGGAGACGTAAGGATTGACTACAACAGCTCCGCCGAGCGTCGAAAATAAAGTGGCGTTACTCCTAGGCGGGCAGCGCCTATTCCGAAATGGCAACATCGTTGGGCAGCCGCGTCGTTATTCCCTGTGCTAGGGTTCTCAAGCGGCGGTCGAATTGGATCGCTGCCATCAATACCGGACAGGAACAACAACGTCAGATCTAGCGCGGGTGGTCGATGCGAGCAAGTCTCCATACTCGCCAGCCAGCTGCGATAGGTAAAAAGTATCTGACGCCGGCCTAAAGGCCGCGATTTTTGCGATAAACCAGCTTAGGTTGTCATCAAGTATTCTGCCACGGAGTATGAACATGGGTCTGCCGGTAAGAACCTCGGCTCTCATTATCTTCGTCGTACAGTGCTTTCTGAGTGCCGCAGTTGCAGCAACGACTCCGCCCCCCTCATCGATGAGCACCGCGGGAAATTGTAGCCCGATTGTTACTGATACGCACGGCAACGTGACGCTCAACATAAATTGCCCAAGCTACAGCGGGACGCGTTTGCAGCTGAGACTTCGCACCGCCGAAATCGTTCTCAAACGAACGCAAGAACTTCAACGGGATTTTTTCCGTTCCTCAGGGCCAACTTGGTCCGACTTTCAAGGTGGCTTTCACCCGTTCGCTGCAGAAGCGGCGAAATCAATCGCGACCGCCCTGGATAAGTATCGATTTCATGTCGTCGAAGGTGAGTTCTCCGCCTGGCGTGAGCAGTTCGTACGATTTCTTGGCTGGACATTGGCGACAAAGAACAGCCCGGTTTATTTTTCCGATGTTCGAGAGTGGGCCGTTAGCGACAACCTGGACCTCGACTGGGACCGGCTGGAATCATCATCATCTGTCATCATTTTGGAGAATGCCCATTATCATCCGGATATGGTGAGGGATCTGCTCTACCAAGTAGAAACCCGTACCAAACAGCTAAGGGTCATCGTATCTGTCGAGCCTACGATCAGGACCTTCTTGGAGCGCAGACCATATGGCGAAGATTTGTTCGTTTCTATGCCGCGTACCACAATCGTCGGCTCGGCAATCGCGAAGCAGCTGGTGAGGCAATATGCCGAGCTGGTGCTGCATCGGCCGGTTGGCACGCGAGTTGTTGCGGCATTCCTCGAGCTTGGCAGTGATGAGATGGTCGACTCGCAGTCTGACTACGATTTTCGGACTGCTCGGGCCCAGGGGGCGGTAAATGTTTGGCGAGTGGCAGCATCGCTTCGAAACTGGGATGGAAAAAGCTTGCCCGATACAAAAAGCAAGCCCGGCCCCATGGTTGGGGCTCTTGATGAGACTGTTGGGTCAATCGCGTCATCTAACACCGAGCTCGCATCGTTAGTCGCTACGGTGGCCTTCTTTTCTCACTACGGGGTTTCCCTACCCAGAGCTTTCTTTACAGATCGACTTGCCTTCAAACCTGAGGTGCTCGTTGCCGCACTGGAACGGGGATTGATAACCGTAACCGAAACGGGCGTCATTCTCGACTTGCCCGGGCTGTCCAATGTGCTTTTGGCAGCCATCACGCGCAACAAAGAGGTCGAATTGGAACTCGCTCGGCGGGTGGGATCTCCAGACATCGGCAACGCTTTGGTTCGCGAGGCCGTTCGTTTCGGCATATATGATTATGGTGCGTTGGTGATGAACTTGGCGGCGCGGCCACCCTCCATATGGGCTGTGAAACGAGCGGGAGCATTCGAGGCCGTCGCGAAGCTGATTGCGACCGATTCTTCGCCTGGAAGAGTGGGGCGGGCGCTTCTCGCCTTCCGGGCATCTGGCCAAAGGACCACTCGCGACATCGACTTGTCGGTCGATCAGCTACTTCAGTCGAGAGTCGCGACAGCTGCTGACGGACTTGTTCTCCTTCAGAGCATAAAACCAAGAGTAGGCGAGCTGCTCTCGGCGAATTCGTCTTTGAAAGAGGTGGCTTGGCTTATTGTGGGTATTCTTGAGACTGATCGCTCCGCTGCCGCGGACGCCGTAGCCGCGCTTCAAGTGTCGTTCATTGGCGAAAGAGTTTCACTTGAGGAAGATCTGGGAAAGATCGGAAGTCTCCTTTGGGCCCTTGAAAGAGCTGATCACAGCATCGCCGCACGCGTCGTGAGCGGGATGGATCGCGACCTATTCAGCGCTCGTGTGGCGGCAGAAGGCGCGGTCGCCAAGATCGGATGGTTTTTTGAAGTCGTTGCGTCGATTTCGCCGGCAGTAGCCGGAGAAATCGTCAATGGAATCGGAACTGACAAACTTCGAAAAGTTGATCAGGCCGTGGCGACCAATGATCTGGCCTCAGTTATGTGGGGACTATCGAGTGCCAGTCTACCCAAGGCGCAGCAGGTGTTCTCAACACTTGAGCTGTCAGACCTGGAATTGCGAATCCGGGAGGAGCAGCGGAGTCGCGGACTTGGCCTACTTTTACTTGCGGTCGCTCGCATAAACCCGAGCATGTCCACCGCTCTCGTTGACGCGATTGGCGCCGAGGAATTTCAGAAGCGAATACAGGCCGAAGAGGATCCGGTGAATCGAGCCCTCTTGGTTGCGGGCATTGCAGCCATCCGGTCAAAGACATCCGAAGCCATAGTGGCATCAAGTGCACGGGAGCTGGACCTCGAAATAAAGTTTCAGCGGCGCCAAGTACAGAAGTTCAGCACGATGTGCCCGTGGTGCATGGCCGCGGCGGCTCAAGCCAAGAACAGAGCCGAGAACCTTGACGATGCTTCAGCGTACTTCGCGTCAGCCTACGGCGCGAGTACGTCCGAAAACTTCCAAAACAATCTAGATGTACAAAGTCTCTTGCGCTTTCGTCGGTACGAACCAGATAGGTTATCGCGTGCGATCCGAGAGAGGCTTTGGGAGCATGTCGTTAGCCTCCACAACTCCGCCAAGCCGATCGAAAAGTCGGCAGTGGCGCAGATGCTTTTCAAAGCAGACGCAGGACGATTTCGCTCCTGGGTAATATCAGCTTCCTCGACCACCGACGGCGCCCATCCGTTGTTGGAGTGGTACGATTTCGAGCAGGATCGAGCGCGGAGTTATATCCAAACGAATTGGACGACCTTGTTGCGTCTCTATACCCGCACCAAGGAAACTGAGATGCAATACCGGCTGGCGCGGGTACTGTACGCATCGGACGGAGTCGCATTCAAAGCTTGGCTCCAGGAGGCCAGGACGGAATACCAAACAAACCCGTTCCCCGTATCACTGCTGTCGAGATTGGGTTCAGTCGAAATCACGCCTGCGACGGCGGCATGGATTCGAACCCGGAAAGAATTAACCCCTGAGGCAGCGCAGATCTTTTTCCACATTGCAACACCTTCCGATCTTAACGCCCTAGCCAAAGAGATTGGTTCCCATGATGCGACAAAGCGAGCCTTTGCGCGTAAACTTCTCGGCCATGGTCGCCCTGTTCAAACAAGGATCGAGAGCCTAAAGGAGGCTGCGACATTTCTGCGCTTCGCACTCGAAACTGTGCCTGAAGATGCAGCCCAACTACTTGTTGGAAAGACACCGATCGCTGAACTGATGAAATCTCCTGCGTCGGTCGCTCAAGCACTGCCCTGTGAGAGAAGTTGGTTGTATTCCGAGCAAAGTAAGGATCCGGACTTGAAGCCGGATGTTGGCGGCTTGATTGTCGTCCTGCGGCAGCTTCATTTTTTTTCTGCGCCAAACGCGGTTAAGCTGGATAGCTCGCAACTCGAAGAATGCCTTGTTACACTTTCGAATTGGGATCCGCGCCTTGGGGCCGAGTTCGCGCGAGCCGTTGGTCCGGATCGAGTTTTCAAATTGTTGGATGATAAGCACGATATCGCGGGGCTCGCCTCAGCCATCGATAGAAGCATACCCAGTGCTCGAACGAAATTGAGGAATTACCTAGCTAGCTCTTTCGCAAGGAATCCTGGACAGAGAATGATCGACTTAGAAGTTCTGTCAGAAAAATCTCCGGATCTTGCGAAAGAGATACTTGGTAGGTTCGACGATCAAACGTTGGCGAAGCTGCTTGGAAAGACAGAATTTGGGGACCTTGGGCGTGCCTTCAAGTTTTTTGCGATGATCTCAGCCGATCGCTCTCGCTCTGTGCTTCGCAACATGGGCCCAAGCTGGCTCGCGAGTCGCATAAGAGTCGAACGCAACATTTACCCGATTGAAGAAATTCTGAAGACGATCGAAGGGCTCGATCCAACCCTGACGGCAGCTGCCGTCTCTCAAATCTCGGTCGACGATCTGAAGGCCGCGCTCTTGGATAGGAATACCGACTTTTGGCCAAAGGAGGCCCTGGTAGATCTGGCCAAATTGGCTCCGGAACTCATTATCGATACTTTCAATGACCCGGACGTTCTTGGGAAATTCTATGCTAGAGGTCGTGAAACCTCATTTGTTGATTACTCAGGTGCAGCAGAGCTTCTGCGGGAGCTGCGCTCTACGAATGTAGCCGTGTGGTCTGCAATAATGGGGAAACTTGATATTGCCCGCCTTGCCGAGCTGATCAACGCCCAGTCCAAAAAAGGTGATTTACTCGAAGAGATCTACTTCCAGCCACTTCTTGATGAGCTCGCGCGATTCGACGCGCGCCTGCCCATCGAACTGGCGAGGCTCTCACCCGGGAGAATTGCGCCGGATAAGCTAGAAGATCTCGGGCGTGATTTTCCAGTGGCGGAAGAAGTCAACAAGTAAAACGTCGATGTGTAGTCCGCGCCCTGTCTTAAAATAAATGGATTTAGAGAACGGTTTGACCGGCGAGCGGTCGACAGCTGGGCGATGCGTGTTTTGCGCTAGAAGAGGACTGGCACCATTCGGGTTCCTGGCACGGTTGCTGGTTACGGTACAGGCCCTCAGCCCCAATTCCTGGAAATCAGGGTACGTCACAACTGCGCGATCAGTCAGTGGCTCCTACGGCTACAGCGTGGTCGTGATCACGGACGGTCTCTGAATGCAACGCGCGACTCGAATTTAGGCGTCATCGAATCGATGCTCCCATGCAACACAAGAGCTTGTCTTGTTCGTTGTCTCGTTGCGGATCGCATTCCGTCGGCGCACTACGATCGCAGAGGTCGAGTTGGGGGCCGCGCTCTTCGCGCGGCCCGATCCGATTATTGCGCCGGTACCTGTTCGTCGGTGTCGGCGTCCCACTGTTCGATAGGATGGGCCTGAGCCTCGTCGTCAAACAACTCCGACTGTTCGCCGTCCTCTGCGGAGCGGGTCTGCGAGGAGGTGACGACGCCCATCGTGCGTTGGTATGTCCTCGCCCAGACAACGATTTCGTCGTCGATCCGCTCCAAGAGTTGGCGCCAAGCTGCGCAGGTGCGCTGTTCGACGCCGCGCATCGACCAGCGGCCGACCATCATCGCCAGCCACCGCGCCGAGATCGGGGCCCGATCAACGGCGTCCATCGCCGTTCCGAGCGCGCTGACGCAGTTGTGGTAACGATCGAGTGGTTTTGCGCCCGGCCTCGGCGCGCGAGCCTTGCCGGGAGGCGGAAATTCGCCGCGCAGATAGATGTCGTTGACCATCTGGTCACCGGCACCACCATCGAGGCTCCGGACGTTGCCGTCCTCATCGGCTGCGCGAATATCGGCCAAAGCCGCCGGCACTTTGGACGACCTTTCCAAAGATTGATGGTGTGGAACGGCCCTTCGAACCGGCATCAAAATTGCCTAACGTGGTCGCGCAGAGAGGCGCCACAAAGGAAGGACCGTTCCATGGAGAAGATTATCACGGTGGGTTTGGATTTGGCCACGTCGATCTTTCAAGTTCACGGCATCGCCGAAAACGGGAAAGTCTTGGTTCGCCGCACATTGCGGCGATCCCAGGCTCTGCCCTTCTTTCGGAGCCTACCAGCTTGCTTAGTAGGCATGGAGGCCTGCGCGAGTGCACATCACCGGGCACGCGAGATCGCGGCGCTGGGCCACTCTGTCCGCATGATGCCGCCAGCCTACGTGAAGCCTTACGTCAAACGAAACAAGACCGACGTGGCGGATGCTGAAGCCATTTGTGAGGCGGTCAAGGTCGTATCGGTGGCGCTCGCCAATAAGATCGCGCGCACCATCTGGGCCTTGCTGGTCAGAGGCGGCGTCTATCAGGCGCCGGCTGCAATGCTGAAAACCTAATCTTAAGAGCTCTCCGGCGGAAGAAGAAAGCTGCCGAGGAGGCAAGGTGCAAATCTGGATGAACCCCCGAATGACGACATTCCCGGTAGCAATCAGACCGCCTGACTCACTGCGCTTCGAGCGCGAGAAATTGATTGGGCGATTGCTTCCGCGGATATCATCGTGGCCAGCGGCCAGGCGCCGCGTTCACAGGCCGAACATATGACCGCACCGTCATCCCTTGTTCAACCCAGAGAAAGATCTTGCAGCCCGGGCCGTTCCACATATGAGTCAGACCTAGTCCGAAGTAAGGGCTTCTCGAAGTAACGACTCTGTTTGACCCCCGCCTGAGGGGGCGGCGCTGGGCGACCTGTCACCAGAAGTTAGTTGCAGTTGACTACTTGCAATCCCTGATGGTTAGGAAATTATAGGGTTGTCTGAGATTGGCTTTGAGGGCAGCGAGCATGATTTTCGAGATCATCGGCCAACAGCTGGCGTCTTTTGGCACGAAAAAGGCATTTGAGTTGGTGCTAGATGCTCTCAATGGGGTGATCAATAACGAACGCGCATTTAATTTTGCCCAGGAAGAATTGCGCGAAGAATATGAGGAAAGATTGTTGCCGGCGTCCTACGAACACGTTGTCACCAACCTTCGTCTGACGCGTAATGATTTCGTCCAATATTTTCGCTCAAAGCCAACGCAATCCCTGGTCGACCATCTTCGTAAACAACTTTGGAAGCGATCGGAATCCTGGGTCTACAATCGACCAGAGGATGGAGTTTTTGGTTCGCTCGTTGATGGCTTCCTAGACGCATACCAGCGGTACTTTCTATCAAACGACCCTCTTCTCGCAACGCTTGGCGTCGCCGAGACCTCGAAAGAAATTCTGCAGACCGTGATGGAAATCCGAGAGTCGCTGCGTGCCTCCCAAACAACTGCCGCAACAGACGTAAGCCGGAAGGCCCACCCCCTCTCGATATCCAGGGAGGTTAGATCATTCTTGACTGTCCTGAATATTCCCTTCGAGATTATCGAAGAACGCTCCGACAAGATCGACATAATGGTTATCGATCCGTCCAGTGTATTTCCAAATCGTTTCATTCTGTGTGTGCGAACCAGAGTGGATCGTCTTGAGGATATCGATGCTATCGTAGAACTTTCGAAGGCACACACCAGCGTCTCGAACGTCCTCCTCGTCTCGGTTGCCCCGATTACGTATCAGATAGCAGAATCGGCGGAGCGTCGCCGAATTTCTGTCAACAGCTTCGAGGAGTTCAAGGAATCGTTCTTCAAGCTCTCGCCACTGGAGCGCTACGTTGTAGGCTCGCTCGCGTCACGCGCTCTGGCTGAGAGCCTGAATGTGCATGATATCTATATTGCGCCAGATGCGATTCCAGTCGTTCCAGGCGATCAAATGGAGCAGCGCTTTTTCGACACCCGAGACCCGGCTAAGCAGCTTGTGGAAACTTTCATAGAGGATGAGACGGCAAATATTTTGTTTGTCCTCGGGGCTTACGGAAGCGGTAAGTCGGCCTTTTGTGCCTATCTGATGCACAATCTCCAACAGAAGAACGTAATGCCAGTCTACTTTGCTTTGCGTCAGCTTCGGCATGCCGACGACCTGCCTAAGATCGTTACCAAGGCGGAGCAACTCGCCAAGACCTTGGGAGACGGAACGCAGAGGGCGCTCATAATACTAGACGGATTGGACGAATTGCCGAATGCGATGAACGGTGAGCAGAAGAAGCAAAACATGCTTCGAATACTGGAGGCGGCAACCCGCGCGGACAAATTGCTGATAACGGCTCGTACCTCATATTTCCGTGGAATTGAAGACTTCTGGCTTTTATTTAGGAGGCCACAAGACAGTTCAATCTGGAATGAGATGGCGAAGTTCATCCCGGAGGGAGGCCGGCGCCCAAGTGTCGGCGCCATAATTCTTCGCGAGTTCAACACCGATCAGATCGAAACCTACATCCAGAAGTTTGCAGAGAGTCACCAGCTGGAAAAGTCATTTGCGAACGATTTTCTCTCTCAGATGAAGTCGCACGATTTCGGCTTCAACTATCTGATGCTTGCCCGTAGCCCGCTGTACTTGTTTCTCCTTGCACATAGCCGGCCATGGGCCAGCAGGGATGTACGCTGCCTTGCCGACGTATTCTCTCTTTTTGTGAGGTATTGGCTAGAACGCGACATCGAGAAAGGACGATCACGCTGGGCCTTCACCACGGACGATCGACTTGACTTCATGGAAGAAATCGCCTGGAAGATGTTTCAAGAAAGGCGGCACGCGCTGACGTTCGCTGAATTCGATGGATGCGTTCGGACCTTCATCGGACCCGGCGCTAAGGACGATGACTACATTTCATTAGCGCTCGACCTGCAAACGACAGGTATTTTCAATTCGTTCGGGAACATTATCCAGTTCTTTGCGCCAGGCTTTCTGGATTTTTTTGTCGTTCAACGCTTTGTCTATGAGCGGTTCGGCGAGATTAAGCCGAATCGATTGCCGAGCATCGACCAAGCCTCCATGTGGGCCGGGTTGGCGGAGACCCACCAGCGGGGGGTTAAGTCTGCGAGTGGAAAGTATCTGGAAAGCATTGGGGTGCAGAACCTCTCCGAGTTTACAGGGGCGATTTCGCTTGACCCCGGTCGGATCATCTATCACTTGCCCTGCAACGACTGGAATTGGCCTTTCTTGAATTCAATCCATGATTACCACAAGGATGATCCCAGGCATTCACCAACGAACGTTCGGATCATCATTAACGCCGTTCTGAATAGAGTCGAAGCTGACACTTGGGCGGAAATACGTGTTTGCGTCGCGAATCGAAGGGGGCTCCACGCGAGGGCATCCGCAAAAGTCTGCCAATCCTACGAGAAGTGGATGGAAGATTTTGTCGGTCGAGAAACTCCCATTGTAACGGCGCGGCGTGGCGAGGAGTCGGTTGGGCTTAACAGCATTATGGGGTTGATGATGCTTGCTGCCGGGCCCGGCACCACAATAGTTATCGAATATAGCAAGTGCACCCGCGGTGAGGTCGAAGTGCTTCTGGAGCGGATAGGGTGCCAACGGAGCGGTGAGCCTGGATTATGGTGGGGCGACTTTGATAACCCGCTACCGGCTATGTGTGATTCTGACGCACTCGTGGAACCGTTCAATCCCCGCCGGACCTGAATAGCCGCCGCTCAAGGCCACGAATCAATTTAGAAGCCCGATACGGCGCCAATTGCTTCTATATCGAAACGTCATGGGCGCGATCCGCTCGCCTAGCATCTGAGCAGTCCGACTCAGCCTACTCCGTAAGCTTTAGCCCAGACCATGAGCATCCGTGAGAGCAATATCTCGACCCTGCGGCGCTACAGCTCGTCAACCCGTTTAGTACCGACAAAGCTGGGGCATTCAAGATGATCGTTTTCTTTCCCGTCTTGCTCGCAGGTAACAAGAGGAGGCCGCGTTCGAAGTCACCTGTTTCCCTTTGAGATGAAGAATCTCTCGGAGCCGAGCACCTGTGAAAAGGAGAAGCCGGTGAGCTTGATAAGGCGTTCCCTTGAGTTTGCTATGGAGGCGTTGAGGGGATGTGTGGGATACAACCATCCAGCGCCGACAGCCGTTAGTAGGTGTTTGTTCCCCGCCTCCTCACCGCAGTGACGATGATAAGCTTGTCGACTTCAAGCAGTTCGTAGAGTATTCGCCACTCTCCAACGCGACGCCGCAAGGGCGTGTGTCCCACGGAGAAATTTCACGTCACCTGAGAATGGATTCGCTGCCAATTCAAGTAGTCGTCCGTGAACAAGGTTCTAAGCGATTGAGCAGGAGTCTCTTTTTCGGATTCGAGGCGGTTTGAGATTGCAGGGAATGGGAGGTTGAAGCCGCCAAACCCTGCAATTTCGCTTTTGGATTCCCTTTCCCTGCGGACCATGATTCTGTGGTGCATCGGAGGGAACGATGCGGCCGAAGAAGCACAGGACGACGGGATCGAACGATCTGTTCCGGGCGCGGCTGGACCAGATCATCAACATGAAGCACGAGTTGGTTCTGCTTGCCGGCAAGATCGATTGGGACTGGATCGACGGCGAGATCGCGCCGCTCTACAGCGAGAACGGCCGGCCGGGGATCGAGACCCGCTTCATGATCGGGCTGTTGTTGCTCAAGCATATCTACGGGCTGTCCGATGAGGGGGTGTGCGAGCGCTGGGTCCACGACCCTTATTTCCAGTTCTTCACCGGCGAAGAGTTTTTCCGGCACGCTTTCCCGCACGAACGCTCGGACCTGAGCCATTGGCGCAAGCGGCTCGGCGACAAGCTGGAGCTGCTGCTGGCCGAGAGCCTGCGGGTGGCGCACGAAGCCGGCGCCTTACGCAGCCAGGACCTCAAGCGCGTCACGGTCGACACCACGGTGCAGCCGAAGGCCATCACTTTCCCGACCGACGCCAAGCTGCTTCATGCGGCCATCCAGGGCCTCAACCGCCTGGCGAGAAGGCACAGCGTCAGGCTCCGGCAATCCTATTCTCGCGTGGCCAAGGCCGCTGCGATGATGGCGGGCCGCTACGCCCATGCCAAACAGTTCGGGCGGCATCAGCGGCAGTTGCGTATCCTGCGCAGCCGGCTGGGCCGGATCATCCGCGACATCCGTCGCAAGATCGAGGGCCAGCCAGCCCTCGAGCCCATCATCGGCCACATGAAGACCGAAGGTCACCTCGATCGCTGCTACCTCAAAGGCCGTGCCGGAGACGCCGCCAACGTCATCCTCTCAGCCGTCGGCCACAACTTCCGCCGCATCCTAGGCTGGCTCAGAGAACTCTTGTGCCTGTTCCTGGTCCGACTATGCCGCGTGCTGGCCGGTCCAGCCCCGCTCAATTCGCCTTCTTAACGGACGACCAAGTAGGGTGCGATCTATTGAGTCGTCGGCAGGGAGGCGACGAATTTCGCGCTTGGCGCGGCTAACGATCACCAAGCCCCATTTCATGTTGGAGTTGATCTAGTGTCCTGAACCAGAAGTTCGCGACATTGGGTTGTGTTTTGCCGGGGCATTGTATCGGCAGAAGCGTTCGATGGAAGATGGAAGCAAGGATGTCATCGGCGGACTTAGTCCATCGGAACGGTTTTGGATCGGCCTTGTGTCGGTCGATGAACGAAGTGATGTCAGCCCTGAGAGCGGCGACGCTGCGATAGTTGCCGCGCCTGATCTTCTTGTCGGTGAGGAGCGGGAAGAAGCGCTCGACCTGGTTGAGCCATGACGAACTGGTCGGGGTCAGATGCACGCTCAGACGCTTGCGGTAGGGATCCAGTGGGCCATTGTCGGATGCCTCGTTCTCTACGCCATGTGGGGCGCTCATCCTCTATTGTTCCGAGGCGCATTCAGCGGGCAGCAATGCAATGTTCTCGCCTGGGTGGGCCTCGTCGCAGTCACGCAGAACATCGTGAGTTCACTACTCAATTCGCATCCGTTCGATTTTTACCAGGGTTGGCTCTACCTGTTTGCAGTGGTGATGATAGGAGGACAACTGCAACGACAGCAAGCGCCGCCCAGAGCCAACGCCGACCGGGATCGCTCATGATACGGCGTTCTCTGTTGCAGGATAATCAATCCTCGATGCCGCGCATCGCCCTTTTGCTTGGAGCACGCTGGATTACCAACGAGTCTACAACACGTTCTGCGAACTCTCAAAGATAGGACAAGAATTGAAGACGCCAGAAGCTCGCTCGAAGTGAGTGCTCAGCTCAACGCCGCCTTCTCCGCGACGAGTAGTTGGTCATGGCCGGAAGGCCGTCGGGGAAATGGCGTCAGCGTCGAACCGACTTTCGATGTGGGCGTTGGTTTGACGGTACACCGCCGAGCACGCAAAAACGGAGCGCGGTTGGCGAGTGGCGACTTAAAGGACGTGAGGCACATCGTGCGCGCCTCGGAAATTCTAGCTCATGCGGGTCGTGTGACGACCAATGATCCCTCTCATGGATTATCTAGCGCCCACTATCTTTCCGAGCACAGCAACCGAGTTGTGGTCTCGAGCATACCAGCGGATCGCGTCGGCACGTTCGAGCGCGATGTTGTTGATCTCAAGCTAGCTTACGTCCCGCTGTTTCGACTCACTACAAATCACCAGATTTCTCCGATCCCATGCGTCAAGCTCGTCCACCGGGTATAAGACCGCTTTGCCGATCTTGATGTATGCAGGGCCAGTTCGCATCGCGCGCCAATTCCGCAGCGTACCCACAGTGACCTCGCCACGGTATCGTGCAGACACTTCCTCGGGGGTAAGGAATTTGGCCTCCGTCATTCGTCATCTCCATCACTCCGCCGCACCAGACGTCACGGTCGAGATGGCTGAGATGTTGGCACTCAGAATGACGGAAGAAAACGATATTCTCGATGACCCCGCATAGCTCGCGTCAAACGCGGACGAGTTAGCGCGTCGACCATCGTTGATAGTCGCGAGATGGCGTAAGGGAGTGTAGCAAAAATACTTGCGCCTCTCGGCTGTCAATCGGCCCTTTAATTGCGGATTGATGTCAATTCTCTTTTTGAAGCCATTCGGCAAGACGGTAGCGCTCGACCCGACGGAGCGGGTCGGGGTTGCGGAGACGCTCCGATGCAATCGAGAAGATTAACTGGTACGCCATGCGGTGGAAAATCGAGATGTTCCCCAAGATCCTGAAATCGGGCTGCAGGGCGGAAGACTCAAAACTGCGGACCGCGGAGCGCCTCGCTAATCTGATGGCGGTCTTCTGCATTCTCAGCTGGCGCGTCCTCTGGCTCACCATGCTCAATCGCACGGCCCCGGACGCGTCACCGAAGATGGCCTTGACGGACACCGAGATCGCATTGCTCGATGAACTCATCAGCGACGTTGGCAATCGACGACGTCGCCCTGGAACCCTCGCGTTCTACTTGACCAAACTTGCACGATTGGGTGGCTACCTGGCCAGGGCCGCCGATCCGCCACCCGGAAATGTTGTCATCTGGCGCGGACTCTCCAGACTCACCGATATCGAACTCGGCGCCGAAATCGGAGCAGCTGGAAATGTGGGTTGACCTTGCCCCGCGGGCTTAATCCAGTTTGAAGTTCGTTCTGGCCCAAGACAAGGACCAGAGCATGAAGCGCAATCGCTTTTCGGAAGAGCAGATCATCGGGATTTTGAAGGAGCACGAGGCTGGGATCTCGGTCGCCGATCTCTGCCGCAAGCATGGCGTCAGCGACGCCAGTATCTACAAGTGGAAAGCTAAATTCGGCGGGACGGATGTCTCGGAGGCTAAGCGGCTGCGGTCGCTTGAGGACGAGAACACGAAGCTGAAGCGCTTGCTGGCTGACGCCATGCTGGATAATGCGGCGCTCAAGGATCTCCTGGGAAAGAAGTGGTGACGCCCGCGAGGAAGCGGAAAGCTGTCGCTCATCTGGTGGATGCCCACGGGATGAGCGAACGGCGGGCGTGTAAAGCCATCGGCTACTGCCGCACGACCATGAGATACCAGACGACCCGGGCAGACGATGCCGGCCTTCGCCAGCGCATGAAGGCGATCGCCCAGGAGCGCCGCCGCTTCGGCTACCGGCGCTTGCATGTCCTGCTCAAGCGGGAAGGCTACGTGATCAACCACAAGAAGCTATTCCGGCTCTATCGAGAAGAGAAACTTGCGGTACGCCGCCGAGGTGGTCGCAAGCGGGCGATCGGGACCCGCGCTCCGATGCTGGTTCCGATGGTCCCCAACGACCGCTGGTCGCTCGACTTCGTATCGGATCAGCTCACCGACGGCCGCCGCTTCCGCATCCTGACCATTGTCGATGATTGCACCCGCGAATGCCTGGCGCTGGTGGCCGACACCTCGCTCTCCGGCACCCGCGTGGCGCGGGAACTGGACCGGCTGATGATCCAGCGTGGCAAGCCGAGGATGGTGGTCAGCGACAATGGCAGTGAACTCACCAGCAACGCCATTCTGACATGGGCAGATCGCTCCCGCGTCGAATGGCATTACATCGCACCGGGCAAACCCATGCAGAATGGCTTCATCGAAAGCTTCAATGGGCGGCTGCGGGATGAGCTGCTGAACGAGACGCTGTTCACGTCGTTGGCCCAGGCGCGCGTTGCTCTTCGATGTTGGCGGGTCGATTACAACGATCGACGACCTCACTCGCAGCTCGGGTGGAAGACGCCGTCCGAATTCGCCTTCACTTGCCATCCGCGACGGGATCTGGCGCTACGCTATGCCGAGGGCTCCGCGCCAGCTCCCGTCGCTACCACCGCCCAACCGGGCAAATCCAGCAGCCGGGGCGAACTCAGGACTGGATAAAACTTGGGGGCAAGGTCAGGGTAATTGAAAGCTTCGCCGGATGCTTACTTAAAATGTCTCGGCGACGCGTTACGTGTGAGTCAAATCGACTCAGGTAAAGCGCAATTTCACCGAGTGCTATCATTCGCACCGCAAGTGTCCGCGGAATGGATGAGGGCTGAGCGGCGTATGGGGGAAATTTGCTGAGCCGCTGTCGCGAGGTCATGTCTTATATTTGACACCCCTGCCGATTCGGGCCGGGATCGGCTTGCGACCGACCCGCACGCCACACGGGAGCGTTCACCTGACCGTTGAACCCGATACTGCGGTTCTTGTGCCGCCACCATGCTGACTGAAGCGCGGTCTGATTACAAGTTTCTGCGGTCGAATGGTGTAGCGCTTGTCAGTGCTTCTTTGAGCCCAAATAAGGGCTTCGCCCGGCTTAAGTGCGGCGAGTTGAGCTTCATTTACCTCGTCGAGTGCAGCGATCGCACCTTTTAGATGTTTGAGCCACTGCGGTGATGTCATTCGATGAAGGATCAGTACCGAAGTCAGCTCCACGACAGCACGGGGAACGGAGAGCGGGTCTTGACTGGCAATGACTACACTTGTGGCTTGGTGTCGCATTTCGCGAATTGTCTCAACGACCTGGCCAATCAATGCGGATTCTGCCATGTACTTATGAGCCTCATCGAACACGACCAGCTTGTTAAATTCCCGGCTCTCATGCCTTTGAGCCGAGAAAATTCTGAGCATCACAACGAAAAGCCCGAGCGCTTCATCCTTTTCAATCCATTCATCACGCAAATCTACTATTACTGTGCGGCCCGGACGAAGAAGCTGGCCCATTCTCTTGCTATCATCGATGTATGGTTCGGCAAGGCGAATTCTGTCTTCGGCAAGCTGGCGTGCTCCCTTCGACAAGTCGGCTGCTTCAATCTCGCGACGGAAAACATCCAAGGTCAAATCACCTCGGTGCCGCCGCATGATTGCGACCAATTGGCGGACGTACAGAGAATCATTGCCATAAGCACCCAGAAGGTACTTCCAGCTTTCAGCCCCGAGTTCTGCCGAGCTGAACTGGATTGGCTCTACATCTACTCCGGGATATTCGCCTCTACGCTGCTCCACTTTTGCGGCTGGCACGAGCAGCACCACGTCTTGTAGTCCCTTGGGGCGCGCGCCGTAATCCGATAGCAGTCTTTCTACTTCGGATTGTTTCTGATTGGGATGTATGGCTGCCGCGTGTTCAGGTTCGTAGGCATCAGATTTATGATAATGAAATATGACAGTGGCGAGTGGAGACGGCAAAACATTGATGCCGGGAACTGGAGTGGTCGCCATTTCAGCGATTGCGCCGAGTGTGTACGATTTTCCAAAACCCTGAACACCGAACAGACTAATGGTGTTGCAACCATTCAGATCGATTGCGACAGTTTTATCATCGCTCTTTCCGAGGACCCCGAATTGCGGTGAGAAGTCGCTCGCTCCCAATAAAATATCTGCCACCCCCAAAGTATCAGTCCCGACGTGAGAAGTGCTAATCGTCGTTTCGGGGCGATTGCTACTTGGATGCCAATCGTCCGTCGCTCCAAAAGACGCTTCCGCTTCTGGCCCCTCCGCTGTGTGCACGATTTCATTTGCGGCCGTTGGTGGTAGCTCAATTTCGGCTAACGTCGGCCTCTCAACGAGCGGCACAGCAAGTAGGGACCGAAACGACTCGAGCTCCGGGTTAGAAATAGCAGGCGCGGGCGATGGCTCGAGGTAAGACCTTCGACCATCAGCCACGGAGCTTCGTTTGCTCACTCGCTCGGTATGGCGTTTGACTGCAAAGGATAGGAGCTGCTGAGCGACATCGCCACCAAATCGATAGACACGAAATCCAGGTTCCTCCTCATCCTCATGAGTACCAATGCCCGCGCGTTCAAAAACGGCACCGAGCGATCGAATATCAAATTGGTACCCCTGGTCGAGCCTTTCAATCTTTGCCAAAGCGGATTCACCTGCTGCTTTGGTTAGTAGCTCGTAACGGACCGCACGCCGAACGTAGAATGATAGGATGGTTCCGAGCTCCTTCGCTTTCAACGCGAAATCTGCTCTTGGCAGCGCGTAATAGTGAGGATCGAAAAGCTCACGAATGCGTGCTTCAGTGTTCTCGACCTGATCGTACATGTTCCTGTAGAGCTGTGTACGAGCGGTTGAACCAGCCAGTTCGGTTCTTAGCTTTACCTCGACGATGTCGAGGCGAAGGGTGTTGTTATTTCCAAACCCGACTAACAGAAGATCAGCACGTTTCTGAGAGGACACCTCCTGTTCAGCTTCTTCCCGCCGAAACCAACTTCTATGCGCGTCGAGCGGAATAACGATGCGGTCGGAAAGAATGCCGACCCGCTCCAGTAGCCATCGCGCCAACAACAGCCCCACAACTTCAGACGAATGCGTTCGGGCGGATTCGAACCTCAAGGCAAGTCGTCCGGAAAGGGACCGAATGGCTTCCAGAACTACTGCCTCATCTCCATCACTTAATAAGAGTTCGAATCTGGAGAGGGCGGGCCGAATTAGGCCTTCCAGTTCGATGGTGCTTCGGGTTGTAAGAAGAAGGCGTTGGCGATCCTCGTTCAAATATTCGGGAGCAAAGTCAAGAAGATACCCTGCTTCGTTTGCTGCGCTAGGGCTATCAAAATAGTCCAGTCCGAGATTGCGGTCGATAGTAACTACCCAGTCGCTATAGTCGTGCACCCGTCTCAAGAGCGCCTGGGCGTTTGGATCCAAGTTCAAAGCAATGACCGGAGCAAAACCGGGAGCTGGAGTCTTGCCGAGTGCAACGGAAGCGCCGAGGCACTGCATTATAGCCAGAGCAGCTCCCGTGTCCGGACCTGACGAGCTCGGGTCAGGTTCAGCACGAAGGCCTTTAGTCCAGCCAAAAAGTTGTCCTGAAGTTTCGATTTGCACTTGTGGTTCTTGAACCAATCCTGAAACAAAGGACCCGCGCCTCAAATGGTCGACACGCGCGACGCGGCTGTGGGCAATGAACTGCTCGTGCAGTATCGAGACATGCGCCGCGTAGCGTTCAGGCGCTTGCAAAAACTCTTCTATCGTATTCCTTGCGAAGACCAGCTTCGGAAGCAAATGGTTACTGGAGGCTAGCGTAAACTCATCATCTTCGCTCACCTGGCGTTCGGGATCGAGAAGAGCCTCAAGCCCGTCGGCAACCAAATCAAGTTGGTTGGTCGCTGCAAAAAGATGGACGGCGTATCTTAGTGCGGGCGCATTTCTCTTATCAATGCTGATCCGGCGGCGCTCAACTGCTCGCAAGACGTCCGCAACAAATCTACCATTGCCTGGGTTGAACACGTTCAGCCGCAACTGCTCAGCATAGGGATGCTGCTGCAGATACTCAAACAATCGTGTTGCGATGTCCTCAGAGCTTACTGCGCTAAGCGCAACCGAGCGATTACCCATTCCCATTGCACTAAGGATTCGATCCCGTGCCGCAGCGGCGTCGAGCGGAGCATCTGCCATCCCTCGATCCGGTAGGTACAGCGGCCAGAAAGGGGTAAGGGGGGTATGCTCGACATATCCTCGGCCTTTGCGATCAAAGACTACCAAAGGCAAGTTAGAGGGAATGAGGTCGTTCCTGAGCTGCCCAATGAATCTACGCCAAGATGGCACGGCGTGAGTTGAATCCGACCAAGAGTTAATTGAATTCGCGCATAACCTCGCATGCGCAAGGTGCCAGGCTAACCGGAGTGGATGCGTCGGTGAGAGAAGAAGCGCTCGTCCCGGGTCGCCCACAGAGGAACCCCACCGCAGCTCAACAAGGTCCAAGGACGCAACAGCTTGTGGTCTTATACCGTTGGCGCCTCCAGCTTCAAGTGCAAACGACCCCAGCTTAACATACGCGTCTACGTACTTATCTATGGCGGCCTGATGATTAAGTAAATTGACCGTTTCTACGATTCCCGCTCGCCGGGTAAGCTCATCGGAGTCGGCGCCCTCGGCAATGTGGTCTCTGAGAATTAAGCGACACACTTCCGCGCGTGCATCGTAAAATGCATTGACTAGGGGATTGTCCGGCAAGAAGTCTTCGTCATAATTTAGTTCAACGTCCGCTGCAGATCGTACCCTGGAGAGCGAAAGGTAGTGCTTTCCGATACGTTTCGGATTCTGAAGAATAGCAAGCTGAATCTTCCGCAGTAGAGAGGGCACAGAGATTGCCAATCCTGCGAAGCCGGGGCTTTCGAGCTCAAAATGGACGTCAGAGCGGGGCGCTGCTCCTACAGGTTCGTCCCACGCGCCATTTGCATCACCTATGCTAGGCAACTCATCTTGTGCCTTTCTCCCGAGAGCCTTCGCCGCGACGTGCATCCATCCGTCCAGAAGTGAAGAGACCAATACCGATCTAGAATCCGCGGGTTGCGGAATGGTGTCTTCGCGAAGGACCAAAAATCTTTCGGATTCATTCTCCGCGCGGCTGGTCGCGTCTTCCGGGTCGATAAGTCTCGGGCTGGCATTGAGGAGGGCGCCGTCGCTGTCGTACGCTTCAACCTTTACGTAGTACGTGCCCTCTTCTAAGAATTGCAGATCTGTGACTCGTACCGATCTCGTAATACGAGCGTTGGGACCCGACGTGCGTGGGTAGTTATTGCTTTCCCACGCAACTGACGGCCCTTCATCTTCAACGGAGAGGATTTGAATGCGAAAGTGCTTCCAGGAAGGATACTGACTTGGTTTAGGCGCTGAGCGAAAGGCGACTTTGAGAACATCTTTTCCAGCCAAATTGAGCACTGGAAGCCGGACCGCTCCGGGTACAACGTCGGCACCTTGGACAGGGAGCGTAAGCGGCTCCAAGATCAAGCGCAGCTCTTGCTCATTTAATGTGTCGGAGAATTGCCATCTATCGAACGCAAGATGACGATACCGCTGGTCACAGGCGACGTATTTAGCCCATATACGTATATCGTCCGATTGCCGATCGCGTAGAAAGCGAAACAACTCTGGCTGGAGTGTGTTGGGCGTCACGCGGAGGCGTGCAAGTCGCGACTGCAATGGCTGCGCAACATCCCCCAAAAATCCGCAGACGGCCTGATTGCGGGATAGCCACTGGATATGAGAACCACGAGTGAAAAGAGCGAAGTCGGGTATTAGGCCTAAGGCATAAAGTGCACCCCCGGCACTCTCAGGAGTTCCACCGTTTTTCTTGACGGTCAATAGATACTGCACTTCTTCATCGGCATGTCGCGTGAAATTTTCAAGTCTAAGTCTGCCGAGCATCTCACGCATTGCGTCATGGAGCGGCTTTTCGACTTCCTTGAGAAGAGACTCAACCAAATCGTTTGCGACTGAAGTCATGGAGAGTTCAGTAAATGTCGCAATATCGAGAGAGTCCTCTGCCGCGTTCCGCAGGCCTTGCGGTATGAACACTAATAACGGCGGCTCCAACGTGTTACGAAGTTCGATGATTTTCGTGGGTGTTGCCTGCCAATCCTCGGGACTTATTTCGTCGGTTAATACTTTAGCAGACCATCGAGTGTCGCCTTGGAGCTTCTGGCAAATGTGCCGCATAACCGAGGGGGGCAGAGACGTCACTCGAAGACGCTGACCGGTACCTGCCTTCACCAAGGCGCTGACCATCATCGGAAAGATTTGCTTCGCCACAAATTCGTGGAGGTCGTCCTCAGTTGCGTTCGTGATCAGATCAGTCATTTGCCTAAGTCATGCTGAGTGAGAATATACCGTGGCTTGACCGTCTGCGCGTTGTAGGCGTCACTTAGGTCGTCATAAAAGCCAATTTCGCGGAGACGATCTTTCAACGCCCGAAGATTCTCTCGGAATGCGCGGTGCTCGTCGAGCGTTGTAGGCTTGCGACCAGAAAGCGTCGATGGGCCTATCACAAAGCCATATCTCCTCTCAATCCAACGCAAAAAGTCGTCGATTAGCATCGGCTCCGTGGAGAATTGCCTGCCTATGCCTTCGCCATCTGCACGTAACACCGCTAGCTGTACAAACACCTCCAGTAGTCGTCCCCCCAGGTGCCAACGACGAGGGTTTGCTTTCGATCGCCCCTGTATGAGCGCTCCAAAGGAAGAATTCTTCTGAAATAACTTGTCCAGCATCTGAACAAGATAAGTCATATGATGCTTCTGGCGGATATGACTCACGATTTCGATGAATGTATCAAAAGGCGGTAGGCCGGCGTCTAAGATCGACTGTACTTCGAGGGGCATTTCCTCATTATCTTCGTTTAGCCGTCTGAGTTCCTTCAATTGCGCTTTGAAATCTGCCTCGAAACCATCTGGCGGATCGGTCAACAGCGCGACAACTTCTGCTGGCGACGTTCCCAGCTTCTCCTCTTGCGCATAGCGCAGGAGCTGGTTCACGGAGAATATCGATTTCACCAGGTGAATTAGACCGCTGTATTCGCTTGCAGCGTCCTGCTGAGCGAGCTGCGCCATGCGAGTTCGGAAATCGCTCCCCATATCAACCGTGAAACTGAGCTGGTAGGGGCAATCCTGGAACGGCTCGGCCGCTGCTCCTTGCACAGGACACGATTGGCACTTCGTATTTGGTGCCCGATCTTTCACCCACCCTGACAATTGGCGGCCGACCCGAAGCGTGAACAGTCCGATGTGCAATCCAAAGATGGCCTTGAGATAATCAATCATTACCGGCCTGGGGATCACATCTTGGTAGGCCAATAGCCGTTGGACGTCATCACCCAATATGCGCGACTGGCCAACGCAAACTGGAGCAAAACTAGCAACCTTCTCTCCGGAAGGATGCATGTTCGGCAAGTCCTCGACTAACTTCAGCACTGTTAGGGTCTCGAGATCCAGATGTGTTGCGCCATCAAATCTGCCGGTGGCAGGGTCTCGTCCTCGCTCCAAGTACTTTCGTAGATCCACTAATGCTTGCCGATCGCCATGCTCGAGCATTGCGTAAAGGGCATCGGCGTGATTGTAGTCGCGGCAATACTTCGAAACGCGTATCTTGTGAGCATCAAGATGGAGTGGACGCAGCGATGCGATAGCTTCAGTGGGGCGATTTCGATTCACTAAGTCAAAGATATCTGTTTCGAGCCATTGCTGAGCAATTTCTTTATTCTCGAGAACACCCGTCACACCGGGCATGGCCGCCAGCGTTTCAACATGAGCGCGAACCTGCTCGAACTCCGCCTTAGCACGTCCTCGTGTAGCGGGACGCGTTCCATCGCAACGCAGTAAGAGAAACAAATTGATAAGAACGCGATCGAGGTCGACGTTTTTAGGATCCGGATAGAACACCTTCGGATTCCGAAATTCCTGATCTTGCTTCCTCAATTTCATTGGGATGTTTCCGCTGGGATCATATGAGGGGAGAGTTTAAGGGCTATGCCGTTGCTGCTGCCCTGGGCTTCAATCTCAAAGAAATTCTGGTCATCGGGCGTTACCAGTAGTCGATCGAAGTGGGTGGCGAGGAGTTCGTTCCGGAAGATAAGCAAATTCACGAACAGGCCCTGCAAGTCACTCATAGTTGGACGATAGCCGCTGCGGATCAATTCCAGCATCTCCAGCAAATCGAGAGAGATCCTAAGGCGGGCGTGTCCATTCCCGTATTCAGATATCAACTCTACAAAATCAGGAGCATACTCTAGGTATTGTACATTGACCGGGGAGGGTACGCGCACTTCGAAGCTTTCCTTCGGAAAGAGCCGATAGCTTCGAACCTTCGCGTCTTTGATCCGGCTAATGCGCAGTGCGAGAAAGTTTTTGGAGACCTTCGAACTAAGAAGTCCTTCTGTTAACGACATGGCGTCAATTGCAATATCTCTTAACCGACGACAGGCATCGAGACGCTTCTCTTCGACTGGTTGCTCAATTATTTCTTCGAGCGTCTTTGATGACCTGTACGGAAGTTGCTGCTCCCAACCGGCGTCCCTTCTCTCGAAAAAAGAACGCCTCCGCCAATGCGCCAGAGCAGCGCGACGGGAATCAATAACATCCTTAAGTTCGACTTCGTCGCTCAGTTTCAATGCGCTGTTCCAGAGCTCCCCCAGTATCTTTTCCGCTTCGTTGGATCGCCTTTCATATGTCATCCAAGGCACAGCGGTGTGGGGGGCGTAATCAAGTCGGCGATCTAAGGTAGGGAGATTGACAAGACCTACGTCAGTTTCTCTAAGTCCCCGAACCAAGCGATCGACGGTGCGCTCGTCGCGGAACTCATCTCGATTTCTCCGCTGCTGCATTGCCGCAGGCTCGCGATCTGCAAAAGCCTCAGGATAATAAAGTGATGCAAGCGCTTTAGTAACGCCCGGATCTCGACGGCGAAGGAGCTTTGCTACGTCGTCGCAGCTGTGATCGCGCAAAATCATCCAAGAGAGGGCTGAGCGGAGATCGCGCATCGTAATGTGAGCACGCCGGCGCAGGTGAACGATTTCGAACAGCCGTCGTACGCGTCTTCGGGTTTCTATACCAGACGCCGGATCACCAAGCGTATCAACGTTGTGTTTAATGGGGCACCGAGTTTTGTGTTCACATGCTTCGCAAGGTACCCAGAGGTCGTCGTCGAGCATCTTAACTAGTTGCTTCTCGATCAACGACTCATCGCCTCCTGCTGTGACGGCCCGAAGATTCAGATTAACCAGTAGAGCTCGGTCGGGCTGCGCTTTGCCAGCTAACGCGTCATGAACGAATCCGTTGAGCCCAACGAAGTTTTCTGCGAACTGGCTGTGCGCGAGGAAGTCAAGCAGGCGACCTTCGTTTATGGCGATAAGGCGGGCGGCGCTCTTTCCTAGGCCTACTAATGTTGGTCCTTCGAACGGAGCGAAAAATTGTGCCAGCACTTCGTCGCTGGTGCGATCGCCCTCATCTTGAGAACCATCGTAGTTCGTTTCGTAGTCGACGCCGTCGCGGCTCCACCGAGAACCATTCCCACTACGAAGGCCGACTACAGTGGTACTGGCGTGGAAGGACTTTTCTATTTGCTGAAGGAACGCGGTCTTACCATCACCGGCATTGCCCGTTACGATTACGAGTCGAAAGTTTCCACTTGCGATAGCCGGTGCTAGCTTGTTGTCCAGACGGGTGGGAACATACGTAATCCGAGCAATTTCGTCCAACCCTCTCGTGCCAGAGTTTGTTTCACGCGCTTGACTATAGAGTGTGAGTAGCCGCGTCACGTACGGATTGTAATTCCGCCGTACTGCTTCGTCGGGCGAAAGAGTTAGGCCAGGAAACCTTCCTTCGCGCGAGACCGATTGTGCCCGGGCCGCGTAAACGGCTTCAATTGATTCAAGCGCTTCGAGCATTTCCAAGGCTGACTGAAAACGCCCGCTTCGAGTAGGTTGGACGGCTTTAAACAAAAATGTATTCAGCTCGGGCGAAAGAGCGTCGAGCTCCGGTACGATATCATTTGGGAAAAATGGGCTTCCCGTCGACGGATCGTCTTGAGGGTATGGATGCCTCTGGATTATCAATTCATACAGCACGACTCCCACAGAAAACAGATCGTCCTGTTCGGCCCACGTTGGCTGACCGGCATCCGGTGGACAATATCGCGGTGTTCCTGCCCGACCGGAAGCATCACCGATGAATGTTGCTATGTTGAAATCAATCAGCTTTAGCCGATCATTCGGCAGCTCTAGCAGTAGATTGGCCGGCTTTATGTCTCTGTGGACCATATTGGCAGCATGCACCGCGGCCAATCCATCAAGAAGCTCGGTACCTACGCGCTTAACATCTGGCCAAGCGAATCGTTTGCGTCCGTCGCAGTAAGGCTCGATCGTCTCGCCCTCGATCAATTCATAGAGGACGTAGGGAGTCTGATCGGGCGGCGCGAGGCGATCCATCCATATTATCTTCGCCACGTTGGGATGCGTCGGCATCTTGCCTGCGTCGCGCCACTCGTGGATGGTAAGATCCTGATTGCTAATATTCGTAAGTAGCTTCATCGCGTAAGTTTTTTGGTGGTCTAAGTGAAAGACGCGATATGCGCGCGAAAATGCTCCTTGACCAAGAAGTCCGTCAATGCGCCACACTCCGTCTACAAGACTTCCCGCTTCAAACCTTGCGGGCGAGGCTTCGGGGGGCAATATATCTGTAGAGGAAGAACCGGCACTCAACAGGTCTTGAAGGGCTTTCCCTGCATGCAGTGCACTTGGTCGTTCATGAAAATTGCTTACCTTGAGAAGATTCAGGATCAGTTCGTCGAGACGCGGATCAACGCCTTCTCGGAGCTGGGAAGGCAACTTTAAGGGTATGCCGCTAGAAGAACGAGCCTCGCTGGGCTTGGCGAATGGAACCTTGTCAGTGAGTAGCTGATATAGAAGCACGCCAAAGGAATACATATCTGATGCGGTGTCAAAATCGTAAGCAGATACGTTCTCAAGCTCGGGCGGAATGAACGCTAAGTTTCGCCTCGCTTCGGTTCCTTCGAATACCGAAATGTTTCCCTCGAGGAAGGCACGATCGAAATCAGTCAACCGGGGGATATGGTCAAAGCCGACCAGGACTGCTTCCGGGCAAACATTTCGATGCACCACGCCGCTTGTGTGAATTTCTGTGAGGGCCGATGCGACACCCGCGGCAATCTCCAGACGCTCCCGCAACGTAAGCTGCTCGCGATCAGGGTTGTTGAGATACCCATGAAGGGTGCCGTATTCGGACCATTCGGTAACTTCATAGAATTCATTGTCATCATCAATGAAGTCAAAGTGCAGGACAGGAAGGAGGTTCGGATGGCGACCGATCTTCGCCACGGCTTCCGTTGGGCGACGGATGATCGCTTTCCGCTTTTCAACGGCTTGGGGGGTCCCGCTCCGATCTAGTCTCCATGTTCGAACCCGAAAGCGACTGGTGTCATCCGCAAAGTGCGCACGCTTGGCGATGTATTCTCCACAGTAGTCATCTGCATAGAGCGTTTCTATGATCTCGAAGCCCGCCACACGCCGCCTAGGCCCTCGATTACGGCTTGCCATTCGACCGAGAAGGGCTTTTTCTATGTGAGCGTAAGCGGGTTTAACATTCGATGCGCGTGGCCCCAATCGTTTGGGATCTTTCAGCCACGTGGCAGCACTACTCAAATGAACGACGTGTCCGCCCCAATTGCCATTAATCTGTATCTGAGTTCCGTCCGGTACAATTAGCAGGGGATCAATATATACACTATTGGCCAAAGCTCGGAGCTCACCCTTCAGAACCTTGCACTTTGTGTTTGTCAGCCAGAGGGGACACCTTTTAGGACTTTTGTTGAGCAGCCATTCCTGATCGTCACCACTAAGGCGGCCGTACCACTCTTTTTCTTCGACTACGTAGATGGCGTGCGGAGAAATTACTACGAGATCGAATTCGAAAGCACCTAGATGCTTGTGCTTGATCTGAAAGTTGGGAATCAAAATAAAATCGTCAGGCAGCTCCCGTTTTAACTGCTCGCATACGCGCGGCTCAAAGGGGCCCACGAAGCCACCTCCCGAAGACACGTCAATCACACGAGCCATTCTGGAAATACCTCTTCTTCGATTATCCGAATAGCCTCAGTTTCGGACGCAGTCGCCCGCATCCGGGCTAACTCCGCGTCGGAAGTAAGCGAGTCAACTAGCCTTGCGTCAGTAGAAGATAGAGTGGGGTAAGGTAGCTTCAGAAGCAAATCGAGCCGGACCGAGGGGATGCTTGTCCCTACTGCTGTCGATTTTAGTAGCGCTTGCCCGACGGCGGTTGACAAAAACGTGTACGCGACAGCCCGATGTCCTTCACGAGGTAGAAGTCTCAGAATGTCCTGTGTAACTCCGCATTTGTCGCCAAGGTGGCTGGCTAATTCAACTTTCCCAAATAGCGATCCCTCAGAAAGCTGCCCGTGGCTTCCTGCTAATATTGCATGGGATGGCACGAGCAGCTGTCGGTCCGGAATCGCCGGCCGAGCGATTCTGCGGGGGACGGGACGCATAAGAAAAACGTCTCGTTGTGACATGAAATCGATGCCATAGGGGCGATCACACTCGATCCGAGAGAAGCGTGGTCCATTGAATGCGCCGCCATCTTCTATTGCGTCCCGCAAGCGGAATTTCCAAGCAGAGCTGAGGTGCGAAAAAGCTCCGCGAGTCGATGCAAAATTCCATGCTGAAATCGTGTCAAGCGGGCCGTCCCAGATTACTGCCGAGATGCGCCGATCGGTCACCATCTCTTTTGCGATCTGTATGTCTTGCAGCTGATCGATTACTGCGCGAGCGCTCCTTAACTTCTCGTCGTATAATTCACGGTCTTTGATGGTCGCTCTAACAAGCGAAGCAACCCGGCTCGTCGCTTCATTGCTAACGAGTGGGATTGGTAGCGTTCCAAAAAGATCGTCGCGAAACCTGAGAATTTTCGTCCCATAACTAGTCGATCGAATGGCCCGAACGCCGGTGGGGCTAGCCAAAAACGCGTAAGCGAAAAGTGAAATATCGCTGCCGGGCTCCTCAAAAACTAGAGACATGGCATCTGGACCAACGTACTTGCCGGCCAAGCGCCGGTCGGCGATTATTGATCGCCCATAAAGCTCGTTTTCTCCTAAAGTACCTGCGCCCGCGACAAGCACGTCGAAGCGAGCGATCTCATGGGCATCGGGGTTTCCCATCGAGTCGCGTCTGATAATTCGGCCTCGCGGTTCGGAGGCGAACATATCGGACTGAGATAAAAGTTCGATGCCCCGCTCAGGGGCGCAGTCTTTGCGGGTAAAGACCGTTCCGTAAGCAGGCCCCATTCTCAAGAGCAGGTCGCGAAGCGGAACTGAACGGCCCTTCCTCGCGGCACGTATCTTCTCGATTTCGGGCGTATAATTCAGCGCTCGAAGTGCTGCCGTGCGCGGGTGCTTAGCAACGAATGATATTGCTTTCATTTCTCAGTCGCTTGGGTGCAGAGCCGGTGATACTCTTGAGCAATCCACGGCAGATCATCCGCTACTTCTTTTGATGCGACGAGGCGTTCGATCTGATCCACCTTTCTATTCCTCTCGCGGCGTTCGACTACGGTTCGTGTTTGAATTTTCTCGGTGCCGTCCGGATTTCGTACGTACTGCACTTCTCCGCGACGTCCGTGTCCACAGTTTTCCGAGATTGCCATGAAAACCGGCCGCTGTGGCGGACCCTTTGATCCCGCTAACCGGATCTCATTATCTGCCCGACGTCGCAAGAAAACACAGCTTGCTTGCACAGAGACTTGCGGAAGAAAAGCCTCGGCAGGCAAATCGACGCTGGCGAGCAACTCCATGTGCCGCAACATCCACCACCGGACAAATTCCATCTGCTCACCGGGATTCCCTAGTATCCCATTTGGGAGAACGATCGCCGCTACGCCCGTGCCGGGCTTCAGAAACTTCCAACAAGTCTCGATGAAGAGAATTTCTGGTGGCACCTTTTTCTGCAACTCGCGCTTAGTCCATGCATCCCCAGATCTCTTCCAAGTGTATCCCAACTCAAACGCCCTAAGAATGTCTGGATCTTCGACAGGAATTTTGGCGCCGAAAGGTGGGTTAGTTACAACGTAGTCAAATTGCCCGTGCCCGCCGCCGCTTTTTTTACTAAACGTAACTTGCTCCGGCGAAGCAAACTTGGGGATACCAAACTCGAGGCTGTTGAAGCTGTATATATTTCCATGTCCATCGTTATTCATTACCATATTCATACGCGCAGCCTTGCGTAGCTCGGGGTCGACATCGACTCCGTACAAGAACGATCCCGCGTATTTTCGGATGGATGGATCGATCTTTTTCAGTTCGCTGGGAATAGGGTTTTCTGGATAAGGGCACCCGTTTCGCAGCAGGAAAAGCTGCCGCATGGTGGAAAGCACGACGACGAGAAAGCCGCCGCTTCCGCACGCTGGATCAAGCACCTTCTTATCGGGTGTTGGTGCAATCATGTCGACCATCATCTTTATTACGTTTCGGGGAGTGAAAAACTGCCCTCTCTCTCGTTTTAAAGTCGTCGACGTGATTGCCTCGTACGCGGTGCCCTTTGCATCCGTATCTGTATTCAGAAATGAGTAGCGAGAGAGTTCGGCAGCAATAAAGGATAGAGCCCGATCGTTTAAGGTGATTTCCTCGTTGCCATCGAAAACGTCATCATACTCTTCCTTCACCCTGGCAAAGAGCTGCTTGATCCTCTTCGCGATCTCCCGCTGCCCCTTCTCGGAATTGCGCTCGGTCGCTCCAACAAAAAATTCGCGTGCGCTGGATCGCTCGTCAAGAATTTTGGCGAAGATCAAATATAGAATCTGCCAGAACGCGCGATCACCGCGCATGTTTTGATTGCCGTAAAGATAGTCATGGCAGCGCCGGAAAGTACGCAGAAGCGAATCGCCGGATGCGACGCGCAGGGGCCGTCGGTCCGCTGTTTCGAGCTCTTCCAGGCTCTCATCAAGGGCCGGAATGTCAGTCAGATCCGTAAATTCGGGAGTGCCGGTGCGCTTGTGAAACGTTCGCATGCGAAACGACAGTTCAATTCCATTCGTCCAAATTCCAAAGACCTGTGATCGATCTTGCGAGAGGTTGCCAAGCACCTCATCTAGGACGTCGATTGAATTCTTGTTACTTTTTGCCGTTGGTTTCGCAACGATCACCACCCGGACAATATCCTCGAGCGCGGCGGCATCGCTTTCGTAAACCGCCAATGAGACGACGCGGGTCCTATTTCGTTCCTTGCCCGCCTCTTCGGAGACGCATTGGACCCTAACATCACGCTTGATTTGATTGAGCGGAATTCCATACTCACCATGAAGCTGCTCAATTAGGGATTGAAGCGTTTCTTCTTGAGCGGTCGCCGGTTTATGGTCACCCGTGAGGGCACAAACAAGCATCCCTTCTGGGACGATGTCGCCATCGTCGCCTTGGCCGATTTCATCGATCACTTTTGTCCCCACGCTAATCAAGCTAATTGCGCAACCAGATAACCGGGCAGATCAACAGAACTGACGCCCGAGCGGTTTAGCTTGCGTCCTCACGTTTGTTGTACCCCACCGAGAGTAAGCCCCATGCTACGAGTTACTGTACCGATATCAATGGCTTAGCTCGGATAGTCCACACCTCGTATTGCCGAGGGTAGCACTACTATTAGGTGATTCACTAGTGTGGTGCAGCCTGCTTGTACTTGCGGGGCACATCCAACATATATCCTCGACTATAGCGCTTACACCTGCTACACAGAATATGGAGAGAAGGGTGAAAAGATCAGTCTTTTCAATGCATTCTGTGGTCGCTTAACCCGCGGTGGACTTCTTGCACCTCTCTTTCCCGGCATCGCCGTCACCCGCTTCGACGCCGCGCATATCGACGATCATCTTGACACCAAGCGTCGTGCTGATGAACCCACCATTCTGGGCCGTCGCCAACGTCGATCGCCGCATGGCCGACGCCGCCCCATATCGCGTCGGCCCTGGCGCGGCTCCCCGAACGCGGCCGGCTGGTTGCAATCACTGGGGCGAACTGCTCTCCTGACAATCCAGTCTGGACTGACAACTTCATCCGGTTGCAGGAACGCGGGCGCGTCGTCTTCACCGCTGCCATCGCTGGCCCGGTCTTCGCCAAAATCGCGGCATTACGGCTTTGCACGTTCACGCCAAGCATCCCGATATGGTGCTGATGCACGGTGGCAGCCCGAGGGGCGCCGAGTTGATCGCCGCCAAATGGGCCGACAACCGCAAGGTCCCGCAGATTGCCTTTAAGCCCGATTGGGCGAAGCACGCCAAGGCCGCGCCGTTCAAGCGCAACGACACAATGCTCGACGAGTTGCCGATCGGGGTGATGCATTTCCCGGGCACGGGAATCCAGGATAATCTCGCCGACAAGGCGAAGAAGCTCGGCGTCCCGGTCTGGAGGTTCGGCGGCGCATAAGCGCTGCCTTTGCCTCAATACGTACTGTCGTGAAACCGGAAAGGCGGATCGTTGGCTTTCCGCAAAGCCGCTTTTCAGTCCGGCTCACCCGTTACCGCGATCCGCGCCGCACGGGCATAGTGTGCCAACTCCGCATCGTTCTCGATCACCTCGTCGAGCAGCGCCTTCATGTCGCTCTGGTCGGCCACCGATTGAAGTGGCCCCGGCTGCCGCTCGATCGCCAGCACGGCGATGGCGAGCGCCTTCTTCACCAGATGCAGGTCACGCCCTGAATCCAGTCATGGTGCCTCACTCCATCATGACAAGTCGCGATGCACTTTAGCCGATCAGCCAACGGCCCGGTAGGGGCCACGAACCCGAGCGCCGTTACAGCAGGTTGCGAGGCACAGCTCCCGCCGGCGGGCGCCGCCCCGCATCCATCAGCGCTGATCCTTGGTCGGACCGAGAGCCTGACGCCATCAACCCGCAACGGGGTCGGCTTACGCGTGCGCGTGCCGCCGCTCCGTCTTCATCTGCGCGGTGATTGCGGCCCTCGGCCCGACACGTCGGGCGCCTGTCGCGCGGGGATAGTCCCGCCTCAGCACAGGAGTCGGATCATGCCTCAAGCCCTCGCATTCGCCAACGGCTGGAACCTTGCCACCACCCTCATGGTCTGCGTCGTCGTCTTCCAGTCGGGCACAGGCGCCTACGGCGTCATGCCGTCCGGTGAGTACGATGGCGATCCCGCCGCCATCATTCACGAATTCGACCCCTTCCAACCATGAAGGGTGCATCGCTACGCGAGTTAGAGGAAGGGCGGCGGGATTTTCGCTCGCGCTGGCGCTTGTCTGCAACTACAGCTATACTCATTCTCGCGCCGTGGTGGTGGTGGAAGGCGCAACCGTCAGACCTTTATCTCACGGAGATCACCGCCATGATCATCTTTGGACCACTGCTCGTCGTCGTTGGCATCGGCTTTTTCTGCTGGCTGCTGTTCACGCTTGCTGTCTTCGCACTGCCCTTCTTCGTTGGCCTGACGATCGGCATCTGGACTTTCCACACCGGCGCTGGAGTGCTTGGCGGCACCGTAGCGGGGCTCGTGGCGGGCGGTGCAACCATTTGCATTGGCCAACTCGCGCTCGCCTTTGTGCCATGGACTTGGCTTCGACTCTTGATCATCATTCTCTATGTCACGCCCGCCACCTTCGCGGGTTACGGCGCGACGCACGGAATCGCCCAGATGGCGATGCCTTCGCCCACCTGGCAAACGATCTTCGCGATTGGCGCGACCGCCGTCACCATCACGGCGTTCATCCGCTTTACGGCCATAGCCGCACCCGGACCAGCCGGACGGGATTTGGCGCAGGGCTAACGCGTTAGCGGCGGCCGTTGGGGTTGGACCAGATCAGGCGCTCAGAGCGCTCGCGGAGCTCATCCTCGATTACTCGATTGAGAGCGGCCCAAGCGTCGAGGCTCGAATCATCGCGGCGCGGCCGAGCTAGCGGCGGTTGTTGCGACGCGGTAATCTAGGCGGTGAGGTGTCACGAATACGGCCAACAAGTCCAATCGATGGACGTATTGCTGAAGTGCGTCGCGGAACCTTAGATCCGTTCGTCACCAGGAAAAGCGGGAGACGATCTCCGTCGAATTCGCTTGCCGGACTTTTTAGGGCGCGAGGCTCGCCACGTTCTCTTTGATGTCAGCTCTGTTTACACCGAGCGCACCAAACGGCCTCTCCGATGGATGGATCTGGCCGAAGGCCGGCTAAAGCCTCGATCGCCTAAGGCGCAACAGCGGCGTCGCAACTTTCTTCCCCTGACGGCTGCGCCGTCATTCCTCGCGAAACAAGAAAGCTCCTCCTTTGCTGTCGAGCCCCTTCGGGGTGCGCCGTCGATCGCCTCCGGCCTGCCGATCACCATCGAGGCCGCAAGGTGCGGGCTCGGAAAATAGAGATCAAGGAGAACTACCATGGCAACCATCGGCACTTTTAAGAAGACCGGCAACAACGAGTTCAGCGGCGAAATCGTCACTCTCTCGCTTCAGGCCAGGAACGTCCGCATCGTCGCCGAGAGCAGCCGCTCTGGCGACAACGCCCCCAGCCACCGCATCTATGTCGGCCGTGTGGAGATCGGGGCCGCCTGGTCCAAGCGCTCCAACGATGGCCGTGATTATCTCGGACTCAAGCTCGACGATCCAAGCTTCACCGCTCCGATCTTCGCCAACCTCTTCGCCGACGAAGAAGGAGAAGGCTTTAGCCTGATCTGGTCTCGCCCCAACCGTGGAACGGCGACTGAGCCGACCCGCAATGCCTCGCCCGGCGCGTCCGGGCGGGGCATCGCAAAGCTCAAGAATCGCGAAATCACTTCGTTTGCGGTTACAGCGAAGGGGGGCGGAAAACTAAACCTGCGATCAGCGGGCGCGTGCCGCCTTGATCGGCCGCCGTTGATTGGCCTCCAACACGCTATCAACGATGTCCCCCCAGTCGGGGCAGGCCGCGACCAAACGATCCAGCACCGTGGGATCCCGCTCGATCTGGCCGAGTGCCTGAGCGCGCCATCGGTCGTTGAAACTGATGCTCATCAGCCCCAGGCACTCGACGACCGAACTGTTGGGTTGCAAGTGCTCCAATGTTGCCGTCATCAAGGCAGCCCATTCTTGGATCAAATTCCAAGGCTCCCGCTCGGTCCTGACTTCCAACTTCTCTCCGAGCAGGCCGATCAATGCGAGGAATCGAGTTGGCCAGGGTTGCGGTTTGAGTTCCACCACCAAAGCGTCAACCGTTCCGCGGACGTCGGCTGGCAAGTGCTCGTACAGGGTCATAAAGCCTATCCATCTCACTCAGCATGCACTTTCGCAGGTTACGCTGTTTGAAAGAGACGAGCATCATGGGAAGCCGCCTATCAACTTGTGCGTGACGAACCGCAGAGTTAATTCACAACATGGCAGCGTTGTGGCAGAGAACAAATGCAACTCGTCATCGAGCCCGATGAGGATGCGCAGCCGTTCGTTTGACCAGATCGGCTGCTTCGACGCCTAGCGCCTCCGCGATGCGGCCGAGCACCGTGACGCTGGCCGACACATCGGCGCGTTCAATTGCGCCGATGTAGCGGACACTTAGCCCGGCGCCATCGGCCAACTCTTCCTGCGTCATTTTCTTCACATGGCGTATCCGACGCAAATTGACCGCCATGACCTCCTTGAGATCCATGGCGACGAGGGAACTTGCATCGGCACGATCGTTCCAGGAATGATCGTTCCGATTCGTATCGCGCTGTGATAATCATTCCTTCTCGTTTGGGACCAGTTTGCTACTTCCGGGGAGGGCCGTGATGCAGCCCGTGCATCACCACACAAATCGTGCGTGACGATTTCGCAGCTTGTAAAGATTCGGGGTTAGATGAATTCCAATCGCTGCATCTATGCTGAGGGGCAATTGCAATGAACGAAGCGCCATTCCAGGACCGGCCGCCAACAACCGATCGTGTCAACGCCTACGACGAGAAACATCTTGCAATCTACGTTCGGTTGCTCATGGCCGAAGAAGAGGGAGCGGACTGGCGGGAAGTCGTCAGCGTGATCTTCGGACTCGATCCTGCGCGCGAACCGGACCGTGCCAAAATTGTACACGACAGCCATCTCGCCCGTGCGCGATGGATGTCGGAAGCGGGATATCGGGACCTTTTGCAACCGCGGATGCAGTGAACTGGACCTCTGGTCACGCAAATTGCGATCCCGCGTGATGCAACCTCAAGGTCTAGCCTCCTAGGCCGACTTTCCGGATCGTGGTGTGTCCCTCCTTTGGGAGAACAGAACAAAAAGAAGAGATGACACACCATGCCCACTCAGTACTGGCGCTCGCCGGAGACCATCGAACGCCTCAATCGTCTTGAGCGCCCGGGTTTTGCTCTCGAGTTCCTGCGACGCAATGCTGACTACCGTCGCGACTTCGCCCGTACCGAGCGCCTGATCGCGCACGACGGCGCTGATCCCGAAACCATCCGAACTAGTTTCGCACGTCGATGGAGGTTACGGTGTCGCCCATGACCCCGCCTCGCCGGTTGGACCCGAAGCAGCCATTTGGCTGCCCGAGGCATCGCCGGGAACGTTGATCCTGGAGCCCGCGCCGCCGGACTTCAAGACCGCTCATTCGATCGATCGCAATGCTTTCGGACTGCCGCTCATCGAGCGGACGGACGCTGACGGTCGCGAGCTGGTGATTGCGGACGGGTCGGGTGAACTTCATGTCCGTTTGCGTGACGCGCAGGCGGCCCGCCGCCCTGCCGTGCTTGTGCCGCTCGACAACATGGGCGAACTGCGCGCCGACGTGGCGCTACACTTCGCGCGCCGTCTTGCTGGCCAGCGCACCGGTCTGCTGCCGGCGATTCTGCGGCTAACGTCGTTTAAGAAGCAGCGACTGATACAGCTTCTTCACGCCTTCGATGTCCACGACCTCGGCGGCGGCCCGCGAGACGTGGCAGCAAAAGTGCTTGCCTCCGACCATGCCCGGCGTCGTTCGGTTGAGTGGAAGGATTCGCATGCCCGCCGTAAGGCGAACCGGCTCGTCCATGATTCCATCGCCCTGGTCGAGCGCGGCTATCTGAAACTCCTGCGCGGCCTCTGATCGGCTCCCCAATCCCTCCAGGCCATCGACCTGATGAGTTAACCCGCGACCCGCTGTCAGCGCCTGGCTTCGCCTGGTTGCGACTGTGGGGGACACAAACGTACGTAGATTTTCGTCCACCCCCAACGCCCGAACTCTCCGCCAGTCTGGCCCGGACATGCCGCGACTTGTCCGCGGCGCTTCGAGGCAAGACGGAGATCTCACATGCTCGACAGGCCCGCGCAACTCGCCACCCGCTACGTACGCACCCCCGAGGCAGCGCGCCTCCTTGGCATCTCGCCGCGTACGCTTGAGAAATATCGCTGCCACGGCAATGGCCCGACCTTCCGCAAGCTCGGCGGCCGCGTCGTCTACGCCATCGGCGATCTCGAAGCCTGGGCCGATCAGGCCGCTTGCAGCTCAACGTCGGATCCTCGCTACGTTGAGGCCCGCGCCGCCGGCCACGCGCATCGCTAAGGCAACGCTCGCCATGTCGCGTCGCCTCATCACACCCAGCGAGCGAAGCAAGCTCGACCCGTTCGTTGTCGCCACAGGCGACGCCAGCCCGCGCGATCAGCGCGACCTGATGGAACGGCCATTCTTTTCGCTCGCCAAGACCAAGCGGACGGTACCGATCCTCTATGAGGCGGGCGACGTTCGCGTCGAGGTCTATGCGGTTCCGGAGCACGGCATGGCGACCATTTGGGACGCTGATGTGCTCATTTGGGCGGCGAGCCAGATCGTCGAGGCCGAGAATCTCGGTCTGAAGACTTCGCGCTTCCTGCGCTTCACACCCTACCAGCTTTTGATCGCCGTCGGCCGGCAGACGGGGGCACGCGATTACAAGCTGTTGAAGAGAGCGTTGGCCCGCCTGCAGGCGACCGTCATCCGCACCAGCATCCGGCAGGGTGAGCATTGGCGCCGCCACCAGTTCTCCTGGATCAACGAATGGGAGGAATGCGCGCGGCGCGATGGGCGCGTGGAAGGCATGGAGTTCGTCCTCCCTGACTGGTTCTATCGCGGCGTCATCGATCGCTCGCTCGTCCTCACGATTGATCCAGCCTACTTCAGCCTCACCGGCGGGATCGAGCGCTGGCTCTATCGCGTTGCGCGCAAGCATGCTGGCCGCCAGCCGAGAGGATGGCTGTTCGAGTTTGCGCACCTCCACGCCA
This sequence comes from Bradyrhizobium sp. JR4.1, assembly GCF_040548605.1. NCBI lineage: Bacteria > Pseudomonadati > Pseudomonadota > Alphaproteobacteria > Hyphomicrobiales > Nitrobacteraceae > Bradyrhizobium > Bradyrhizobium sp. JR4.1. The sequence goes on along the minus strand of NZ_JBEPRY010000001.1, from coordinate 453,039 downwards.
AGTCGGGCAGCCAGGTGCGTGTCTCGGATTTCGCGTTGCAGATCCGGCGCATCGCCGCGCGTCAGCCGCTTCCCGGCTACAAGTTGCGCATCGAACGCGAGGCGCGCCGCGACCTGCTGCGTATTCTGCCGGCCAAACTGTCCACTGCCCCTGTGGACAGTGCTGTGGAAGCGCTCGGGACTTCGCACGCAGCCCTACCGGGACTTCGCACGCGTGAACCGCAACTAACGCTTTGGCGGGAAACCGTGATTCCGGGCCTTAACTTAGAATCTAACTTAGAATCTAATTGTTGTAGTGAGCCCGCGCGTCTTGCGGATAACGCGGACGCGAGCGCTGAGCCGCCAACCAAGCACCAAAGCCGACAATCCTTGCCGCTTCTCGACCGCAAGACGGGAGGCAAGCGATGATCGTCGCCGTGCTCAACCAGAAGGGCGGTGTCGGCAAGACCACGCTCGCCCAGCACCTTGCCGGTGAATGGGCGCAGCGCGGAAAGCGCGTGACGCTGATCGATGCAGACCCCCAGGGCTCGGCATTGGACTGGTCGCAGCAGCGGGCACGCGAGAACGTTCCACGGTTATTCGGCGTCGTTGGACTTGCGCGCGACACGCTCCATCGCGAAGGGCCGGAGATCGGACGCACCGCCGATCATGTCGTCATTGACGGACCGCCGCGCGTCGCTGGATTGATGCGTTCGGCGCTGCTCGCGGCTGATCTGGTGCTGATCCCCGTGCAGCCGTCGCCGTTCGACGGCTGGGCATCGGCCGAGATGCTCGCTCTGCTGCGAGAGGCTCGCATTTATCGTCCACAGCTCGCCGCTCGCTTTGTGCTCAACCGCTGCGGCGCCCGCACGATCATCGCCCGCGAGACCGCTGAAACTCTCGCCGATCATGATCCTCCGGTGCTCGCCAGCACCATCGGCCAGCGCGTCGTCTTCGCCGACGCCGCCCAGTCCGGTCGGCTCGTCTTCGAGCTTGCCGGGCAGAGCGCCGCCACCCGTGAGGTTACCGCGCTCGCCGCTGAAGTCGCGAGGTTCGCGCCATGAGCGAGCGCTCCACCAAGCGCGGCTTCGCCTCGCGGCCAGGCGGTGCCGAAGGCTGGATCAAGGCCAGCGACGCGTCGCCAAGTCGCTTGGATGACGCGGCCGCATTCACCGCGCGTCTGACCATTGACGTCACGCCAGCGCTGCGCGGCCGCATCAAGGTCGCGGCATTCCAGCGCGGCATCACCGTCGCCGACATGCTGCGCGAATTGCTGGCGCGAGAGTTCCCCACGGACACCGGAGAGCCGTCATGAACGACAATGAGGCCTTGCCGCCGCGTGCCGTGTCGCCCTCGCATAGGCGGAGCGTTGCACTCACCCATGTCGAGCTGACCTGGATCGAGAAGCGGATCGAGCACTGGCTGCGCTTCGGCCGCCGTGCCGAGGAGAAGATCCTCGACCGCCGCCGCAGCGTTTCGAGCTTTGCGCCCGGCAGCATCTTCGGCTTCGTCCGCTGGGCCTCGAACGACTATGGCACCGTGGTGTCGCGCATGGACATCGTGCGCGCCGTCGAGGCTGGCCAGCGCTATCAGACGCTGCCGTTCGTTCGGCCCGGCGGCGAAATCCTGCTGCGGGTCGATAGCTGGCCGAAGGTCGAGCGCGTGTTGCAGTCGATCGATGCCATCGAGGCGCTCGCCATCGATCCGGCCGACGCTGCGCCCGAATACTGGCGTCATCTCCACAACCGTCTCGCCGCCGACCACGTGCCGCGCGCCTACACGCGCGAGCAGCATGTCGCCTGGCTCAAGCGCCGGAGCGTCGCGCCATGACCCGATTTGGCTATCTCATGTTGACGTGCATTGCGGCGCTGGTCGCCGGCGCCCTGGTGTTCGTTCATCCGGCGAAGCGGCTGATATGGAACGCTACCGCGAGCACGCCGACGGGCCTCTACACGCTGCATCCGATCGGACAGCTGCGCGCCTTGGAACTGGTCGTGGTGCAGCTCCCAGAGCCGATCGCGAATGTTCTCGCTGATGGGGATTATCTCCCAAAAGGCGTGCCGTTGCTGAAGCATGTGATGGCGCTGCCCGGACAGACCGTGTGCCGGTCGGGCGGAGCTATCACTGTCGACGCTGTCGATGTCGGTGCGGCACACGACCGCGACCATCTTGGCCGTCTGCTGCCGCGCTGGAGTGGTTGCCACACTCTCCCGCTTGGCGAGGTCTTCCTCATGAACCCGACCGTCCCGGACAGCCTGGACGGCCGCTATTTCGGTTCACTGCCCGTCAGCTCGATCGTCGCGCGCGCGGTCCCGCTTTGGACCGATGAGGCCGGCGACGGCCGTTTCGTCTGGCGCGCCGCCACCGGTTGACCCGCTTCCCCACCCGCCAACCGAGGAGGATTCCCATGGCGCAAATTGGTCAGTTCACCCGCGAGAAGTCCGGCTTCACCGGGCGCATTGAAACGCTTTTCTTCGAGCGGATTCTCACCCTCGTCCCGGCCGAGTCGTCGGATGCCGAGAACGCGCCGGACTACCGAATTCGTCTCGGCGATGGCGGCGGCCCAGAGATTGGCGCGGGCTGGAAGCGCACCGGCGAAAAGGCTGGCGACTACGTCTCGCTGATCATCGACGATCCCACTCTGCCGCGGCCGATCCGCGCCAATCTGTTCCAGTCGGGCGACGACAAATCAGCCTGGACGCTGAATTGGCATCGTCAGCCGCAGCGCACCGACCGGGACTGATCGCATGCAGGGTCTTGTCACGCTTGCCCACAACCAGGCGCATCAACGGTCCACCTCTTTGTTCGGGGGAAAGCCGTCTCATCCCTTCGTCCCGATCGAACATCGGTCGGCCACCGCGCAGACCAGCGATCGAGGGCAGGGCAGCCTGCCGCGCATGCTCCCAACGGACATGTGCATGACGGTTTGTTCGCGTCACGGCGGAGACGGGGTGCGCTTTGCCATTCTCCTGATCGTGGGCCTGCTGGTAATTGGTGGGCCAATGCCGGCAGTGTCAGCAGAGAAAGCACCGACGCGAGGACAGGCGGCAAGCGACCGCTATGCCACCCCCGTGGCGGAAGCCGCGCAGCGCTTTGGCATTCCGGCAACATGGATACACGCCGTCATGCGGGTCGAGAGCCATGGCGAGCGGCGCGCCGTGTCACCTAAGGGCGCACTCGGTCTGATGCAACTCATGCCGAAGACCTGGGCGGACATGCGCGCTCGTTATGGTCTTGGGCGGGATCCCTTCGACCCTCGTGACAACATCCTCGCGGGCGCCGCCTTCCTTCGTGAGCTGCACGACCGCTACGGCTCGCCGGGCTTCCTTGCGGCCTACAATGCGGGTCCCGGCCGCTACGAGGATTTTCGCGATAGACATCGTCCACTACCTGCCGAGACCGTCGCCTATGTCGCGGCCATCATCCCTTTTTGTCGATGCGGAGGGGGTACCAGGACCTCTTCTCCTCGCGGCCTCTTCTCGTTCATCCTGGACGCGGGCGCCGCTCTTTTTCGACCACGTTGACGGTCCGTCGTCTACCGCGCGAGTGGCAGTCGATCGATCGGCGCACGACAGGTCGGCTGCCGTTCCCGTGCACGATCTCTCTGCGATTGCGCCTCAGTCGGAAGGCCTGTTCGTCGCGCTCGGGGCAACGGGAGGAGCGCAATGATGGCACGGCATCATCAACATCTATACCGAGATCGACGCACGCCTGCAGACTCGCGGGTTGCTGAGATCTGGATATCCGCCACGCGATGGTGTGCTGCCTCGGGGGTCGGCTCGGAATTCGCGCTCACGCGTGTTTCGGCGCAGTCCAGCGAAGGAGAAAGAGCAGGCGAGGGAGACGAGCAGGCAGCGACCGAACGATGGCGAGATAAAAGGCCGCAATGTGCGGCTCGGTCGGTCGGTTGTTGTTGCTTTCCTTTTTTGCTGATCTGGCAATGTGCGGCTCTCGTGCGCAATGTGCGCCTCACGGTCAACGCATTGCAGGCATTTGACGTTTCGCACATTGCCGAGGCTGGCCATGACTGAGGAGAAGGAATTTCAGCCTCGGCCAGGCCGCATCCGCTCTTCGCGGAGCCAGCGGGCCAAGCCCTTCATCGCCCAGGCGCTTGCGGCTGCTCAGCGTGCCGGCGGCGGTCTTTCGCGAGCCGGCCAGCTCGCCAACCATCGTCATTCGCGCTTCGGCCGCGGACGGGTCGCCAGCGCGCGGGCAAACCGTCTGCTCACCGGCCGCTCGCGTCTGGTGACGATCAAGACACGTGTTGTCAGGCATAAAGCGAGATCGGCGCCGCTCGCCGCGCATCTCGGCTATCTCCGGCGGGAGGGCGTGACCCGGGACGGGGAGAAGGCCCGGCTGTTCGGCCCGGACACGGAGCATGCCGATCCCAAGGCCTTTGCCGAGCGTTGTCAGGATGACCGCCACCATTTCCGCTTCATTGTCTCGCCGGAAGACGCAGCCGATTTGGCCGACCTCAAAGGTTTCGCCCGCGAGCTGGTCGGCCAGATGGAAGTGGATCTCGGCACCAAGCTCGATTGGGTGGGTGTCGATCACTGGAACACCCAGCACCCCCACGTCCACGTCATCGTGCGCGGTGTCGCCGAAGATGGCCAGGACCTCGTCATCTCCCGCGTCTACATCAAGGAGGGGATGCGCGCCCGTGCCCAGGACCTGGCCACACAGGAACTCGGACTGCGCTCCGATCCGGACATCCGTCGCTCGCTCGAGCGCCAGGTCGAAGCCGAACGCTGGACACAGCTCGACCGCCAGCTTGTTCGCGATGCAGACCGGCATGGGGTCATCGACCTTGCACCCGATCTGGCGCAGCAGCCTGATCAGTTCCATGCCCTGAAGGTCGGCCGGCTGCGGCGCTTGGAGAGTCTCGGACTTGCGCATCAACTCGGGCCAGGCCAATGGGTCATGGACGAGGCCGCCGAGACGACCTTGCGCGAGCTCGACGAGCGCGGCGACATCATCAAGCGCATCCACCGCAGCCTGACCGAACGTGGCATCGAGCGCGGGACCGCGAGCTACGTGCTATCGGGCGAAAGCCTCGACGTGCCCATCATCGGACGCCTCGTCGATCGCGGTCTCGACGACGAACTCGAAGGGACCGCCTATGCCGTGATCGACGGCGTCGACGGACGCACCCACCACATCAGGCTGCCCGATCTCGACGCTTCCGGCGACAGCGCACCGGGCTCCATTGTGGAGCTACGCAAATTCAACGACGCGAGAGGGCAGCGTCGCGCGGCGCTCGCCGTCCGCTCCGATCTCTCGATCGAAGCGCAGATAACGGCGAGAGGCGCGACGTGGCTCGACCGGCAGGCGGTTGCGCGCGATCCGGTGGCATTGGGCCAGGCGGGCTTCGGCGACGAAGTACGCGACGCCATGCAACGGCGGGCCGGGCAGCTCATCGAACAGGGTCTCGCCGAACGCCAGGCGCATGGACTGGTGTTTGCGAAGAACCTCATCGGCACACTGCGCCAGCGGGAGTTAGCGAATCTCGGCAAGCAGCTCGCTGCCGAGACCGGCCGGCCGTTCAACCCGTCGGCTGCCGGCGAATATGTCGCCGGCACCTATCGGCAGCGCTTCGCGCTCGCCTCCGGCCGCTTCGCCATGCTCGACGACGGTCTCGGCTTTCAGCTCGTACCCTGGACGCCCTCACTCGAAAATCAGCTCGGCCGACATGTCTCCGGCGTGGCCCGCACCGACGGCGGCATCGATTGGAGTTTTGAACGCAGTCGGGGGCTCGGCCTGTGAGCGATCCCTCCAATCACCGACATCAAGAGAGGACGGCCGCCATGTCCGCGACCAAAATTCTCTGGGGCCAGGTCATCACAGTCCTCGCGATCGTTCTGCTGACGATCTGGACCGCGACGGAATGGACGGCTTGGCGGCTCGGCTTCCAGCCGCAGCTCGGGCAGCCCTGGTTCGAGCTGCTCCATTTTCCGTTCTATCTCCCGCCCGCCTTTTTCTGCTGGTGGTATGCCTACGATGCCTATGCACCCTCAATCTTCATCGAGGGTGGCTACATCGCCGCATCCGGCGGCATCATCGCCGCAGCCGTTGCGATCGGGATGTCGGTTTGGCGCGCCCGTGAAGCAAACAATGCTGAGACCTATGGCTCCGCGCGCTGGGCCGAGGCAAAGGAGATCGAGCAGGCTGGCCTGCTTGGGGCCGACGGCGTGGTGCTCGGCCGGTTCGAGCGCGCCTATCTTCGCCATGATGGACCGGAGCATGTGCTGTGTTTCGCTCCCACGAGATCCGGCAAGGGCGTGGGCCTTGTCATCCCTTCGCTCCTGACTTGGCCGGGCTCCGCAATCGTCCATGACATCAAGGGCGAGAACTGGCAGCTCACCGCCGGGTTCCGCGCGCGGCATGGCCGCGTGCTTCTGTTCGATCCGACGAACGCGAACTCGTCGGCCTATAACCCCTTGCTGGAAGTCCGGCGCGGGGAGTGGGAGGTGCGCGACGTCCAGAACATCGCCGACATCCTGGTCGACCCCGAGGGCAGCCTCGAGAAGCGAAACCACTGGGAGAAGACCAGTCATGCGCTGCTGGTCGGCGCGATTCTCCACGTCCTCTACGCCGAGAAGGACAAGACGCTCGCCGGCGTCGCCGCCTTCCTGTCCGATCCCAAGCGGCCGATAGAATCGACGCTTGCCGCGATGATGCGGACGCCGCATCTGGGCGAAGCCGGCGTCCATCCCGTCGTCGCCTCCGCCGCGCGCGAGCTCTTGAACAAGTCCGGCAACGAACGCTCCGGCGTCCTGAGCACCGCGATGTCGTTCCTGGGCCTCTACCGGGATCCCGTGGTGGCAGAGGTAACTCGGCGCTGCGACTGGCGGATTACTGATATCGTTAGCGGGGACCGGCCCACCACGCTCTATCTCGTGGTGCCGCCATCGGACATCAATCGCACCAAGCCGCTGATCCGTCTGATCCTCAATCAGATCGGCCGGCGCTTGACCGAGGATCTCCAAGCCAAGGCCGGCCGGCGCCGGCTCCTGCTAATGCTCGACGAATTCCCGGCGCTCGGCCGGCTCGACTTTTTCGAGTCCGCGCTGGCCTTCATGGCGGGTTACGGCATCAAGAGCTTTCTGATCGCCCAGTCGCTGAACCAGATCGAGAAAGCCTATGGGCCCAACAACTCCATCCTCGACAACTGTCACGTCCGGGTCAGCTTCGCGACCAACGACGAGCGGACCGCGAAACGGGTGAGCGATGCACTCGGAACCGCAACCGAGATGAAGGCGATGAAGAACTATGCCGGCAGCCGGCTGGCACCTTGGCTCGGTCACCTGATGGTGTCCCGGTCCGAGACCGCTCGCCCGCTGTTGACGCCCGGCGAGATGATGCAGCTCCCGCCATCAGATGAGATCGTCATGATGTCGGGTCTCCATCCGATTCGAGCAAAGAAGGCGCGCTACTACGAGGACGGACGCTTCCAGGAGCGCATCATGGCGCCGCCGACCCTGACTAAATCCAATGACGGCCGGCCGGACGACTGGAGTTCACGGCCGCTGCCGCCGCACCAAACTCCATTGGCGTCGTTGACCGACGGCCAGACGGATGACGAAGATCCAAAGACCGCGGATCGGCGGCGGCATCCGGAACTGGATCGAGACATCGTGGAAAAGAAGGAATTGCTCGACAATGAGTTTGCATCTGACCTCGCCGATGAACTCGATGAAGATGTCCCGCGGATCAGGCGTATGAACGACATGATGCAGGGCGTGGCGCGCCAAGCCTCGCTCGATCCTGGCGATGAGCTTGGATTGTGAGGCTGGCATGACCGCAGCGAAGAAGAAGGCCCAGATGTCGGTCTATCTCGAACCTGATGTCATGAAGGCGCTGTCGGCCTATGCCGCCCGGCGCGAGCAGTCGCTGTCGCTGATCGCCGAAGCCGCCATTGCGTCCTTTCTGTCGCCGGACGCCGATGAGCGGCGTGAGGCCGCTACTGCCAAGAGACTCGACCAGATCGACCGCCGGATCGCTCGCCTTGAGCGGGATGTTGGAATTTCAGTCGAGGCCATCGCTCTCTTCATCCGCTTCTGGCTCACGACGACACCGCCACTTCCCGAACCGGCCGCCAAGGCAGCGAGGGCACAGGCCGGACCGCGCTATGATAACTTTGTCGCCGCTCTGGGCCGCCGACTCAATCAGGGGCCAAAGCTGCGGCAGGAAATTCCGGAGGATGCTCAGCAGACTGGCTCGTTTCAAGGCGACTAGGGACGACGCGACACTGAAATCAAGCCAGTGAAGTGGATGGCGGTCTCGAACCCTGCAATGGGCTAGGGCTACGGCCTATCAGTCAGGTAGCTAACCGCTTCGAGCCCGAATTTGTTGGCGAAGATCTCGCAAACGTCGGTCGCGAAATACCAACTGTGCAAGTGATGTTTGCGACCTCTGTTGAAGTTCAACGCAACGAAACTGGCCACGAAGATCAAGATTTCCGCGATCGTTCCTGACCTGCGGTCCAAAGGGATAGCCCGCCGACGCAGGCCACATGGCCGCGCCACATGCCATGTAGAGTGTTGCCTCCGAGGCTCCTGGCGCAATTGTCGGGATGAGATATATCGCAAGCCCGAAGCCACTTGTAAGCAGGGCTGTGAACGCTTGCACACGGCCAATCATGCCGGCATCCACAACGGTCAAAAGGTGGCCGTTGGCCGCTGCTCGCGACACGTTCCAGAGCATGCCGGCCACACAGTAGAGAACAATAGCGATGGCCCGATTCGGCGCGAGGGAGAACAAGAACAGGGATACGCCAGCAATAGCCAGGATTGCGGGTGTGAGACCTTGCAGACGTTTCGCTATGGACGGAAAGCCCACTACCGCCAATGCGACCATTCCAGTGATCGCGGCAGCCATTTCGAGCAACCCAAAAAGGCCACTATCACGGTCGAGCGATCGAATCACAAAACCCGGTAAGAGAAGGTTGGTTATCTGGATCACGGCAAATGCCAGTCCGACCGTCACCGCTGCGGAGAGTGCTTGAGGACTGGCGAGCAAATAGCTGAGAGCCTGCCGTGAAGCAGAAAGTAGACTAAGCCGTCGAGACGATCGGACGTCGCGGGCCTGCGCTGTGATCGGCTTCAGCAAAGGAAGACATGCTAGAGCTGCCGCCGCAAACATCAGTGCGGTCGTGAGACTGCCAAGCCTGTCAATGGCAAGCCCGGTAGCACCCGTCCCGATCGCTATGCCCAACTGATTGAAAAGGGAAAGTCGAAGGGCGAACCCCATGCGCTGTGCTTCGGGGACGATTGCCTGCAAAATGCCGCTCAGTGATCCCGACAGCAGCGCGAAGCCAAAGGCTCCCAATAGGCCGGAAGCGATGAGAAGGACGGGCGACAAAGATTCTGTGAGAAATCCAACGGGAGCGAGAAGGGCCAGCCCCAAGGCTCGGATCGTCTGCCCCGCCACCGTGACCTGTGCCCGATCATGACGATCGGCCAGGTGGCCGGCAACCGGCGCGAGCAGTAAGCCGGCGACGCTGGTTGAAAGTAACACCAGTCCAACCAGTCCAGAACCACCCACGTGGAAAGCTACCCAGGCTGGCAGAACAATGCCGACACCAACGATGAAGAAAGAAGCCGACGAAAACGCTATAAACAGAGGTCTTTCCGAAGCTTTCACGCTGAATCTGCCTCAAGGGAGATCGTGGTTGGCATTGTCGTCTCCTAATGATCTGACATATTTTCCGATTCAAGCGACAGTTTTGCATCTGACATTTGCGATGTCCTAGGGTCCACTGGGAGTGATCGCGCATCTTCGCCGAAATCTGCAGGAAACCTGCGTGGTACCGAACAAAAAATCCGCTAATAGCCTAAGTCGAAGAGGGAATATGCCGTGGTTCATTTTCACGGTCATACGAGTTTGCTGGGTTTCTCCATTGGCACGGTATTCGCCGAAGAGTACCGCAATCAGCCGACCACGGTTGATCAAAACTCCGGCGAACTCGCAAACCGAACTAGGCAGAAACATCTGGAGTTCACTTCTTATGACGTTCGACGATGTTTCCTTTAGGGCCGCTCGCCGCGAGGACGCGGAGGCGGTTTTCAACGTTACCAAGGCGTCGATCGACGGCCTTGCTCGCGCATCCTACTCTCACAACCAAATCCAGAATTGGATGGGCCACCGTACGCCGGCATTTTACGAAGAGCTCATCGCCAAGGGGCGAATGACCGTGTGTCTCCGCGGCCGTATCGTGGTCGGATTTGTCGATGCGGAACCCGGCGAAGTAACACGCCTATTTATCTTGCCAGAAGCCGCTGGCGCCGGACTGGGTCGGCGGCTGCTCGAGATCGGGATTGAACAGGCACGGTTAGGCCATAACGGTCCAGTGAGGCTCGAAGCGACGATCAATGCCGAAGGCTTCTACCAAAAGCATGGCTTTAAAAGCATAGGTAGGGGCTATTTCTCTCACGGTCTCGGCGGCGAGCCTGTCGAAATCGTGCATATGGAATTGTGAACTTCGACACCCTTGCTGCTATGTGATTCTCAGCGAGTCGCATTCGCGACCTAGCAAGTATTTTTTCTCTGCTCTGCGCCGGGTCCCTACGACGGCTGAATACTTGTTGAACTGCGCCAGTTCCTGCCTTTTCTATTCATCCCCGTTGCTGATCGCTTGCCGTGATTGGCGCTCGACGGGGGACGATCATGGCGGACACTTCACTCCATTCGGAAGCGTTCTCGCGTGGCGCGCGCATGTTGCGCACCGCGCTCGGCCCCGCGATCGCCACTTTCCTCGAAGACCCCTCGATCGTCGAGGTGATGCTCAACCCTGATGGCCGGCTCTGGATCGACCGGCTGTCCGGCGGCCTGGAGGATAGCGGACGAACGATGTCCGCCGCCGATGGCGAGCGGATCGTGCGTCTGGTCGCGCACCATGTTGGCGCCGAGGTGCATGGCGAGAAGCCGCGCGTCTCGGCCGAGCTTCCCGAGACGGGGGAGAGGTTCGAGGGGCTCCTTCCGCCCGTCGTTGCGGCGCCGGCCTTTGCGATCCGCAAGCCCGCCGTTGCTGTTTTTACCCTCGACGACTACGCCGCGGCCGGCATCATGACGGCAGGGCAGGCGGGCGTGCTCCGCGAAGCCGTCGCCGCCCGCAAGAACATCCTGGTCGCCGGTGGCACCTCGACCGGCAAGACCACCCTGACAAACGCACTGCTGGCCGAGATCGCGGGCACCACCGATCGCGTGGTCTTGATCGAGGATACGCGTGAGCTGCAATGCCGCGCTCCGAATCTGGTCGCGCTGCGCACCAAGGACGGCGTCGCATCCCTGTCCGATCTGGTTCGGTCCTCCTTACGTCTACGCCCCGACCGGATTCCGATCGGCGAGGTACGCGGCAGCGAAGCCTTGGAGCTCCTCAAAGCCTGGGGCACGGGCCACCCCGGCGGGATCGGAACGATTCACGCAGGCTCCGCGCTGGGCGCGCTTCGTCGTCTAGAACAGCTCATCCAGGAGGCCGTCCTCACCGTTCCCAAGGCGCTGATTGCCGAGACGATCGATCTCGTCGCGGTGCTGCGCGGCCGCGGCAGCGAACGCCGCCTTGCCGAACTCGCTCTCATTGCCGGCCTCGATCCCGCCACCGGCGATTACCGCGTCCAGTCCGCCGAGGCGGGCGGCCAATCCTCGCTTACCGGAGACCGATCATGACCCAATTGCCTGCCGCGATCCGTCGCGTTCGCCGTCGCTTCACGGAGCTTGCGGCGATTGCCGTCATCTCCATCGTTGTCGCGCCGGCGGCCCACGCCTCCGGCTCCTCGATGCCGTGGGAGACGCCGCTCAACCAGATCCTGGAGTCAGTGCAAGGTCCGGTCGCCAAGATCATGTCGGTCATCATCATTACCGTGACCGGTTTGACGCTCGCGTTCGGCGATACTTCCGGCGGCTTCCGCCGGCTGATCCAGATCGTCTTCGGACTGTCGATCGCCTTCGCCGCGTCGAGCTTTTTCCTGACCTTCTTCAGCTTCTCCGGCGGAGCGTTGGTCTGATGGCCGGCATCGTCGATCCGGAAGTTCCGGGCTTCTTCGCGCCGGTCCATCGCGCGCTCACCGATCCGATCCTTATGGGCGGCGCGCCCCGCACGGTTGCGATCGCCAACGGCACGTTGGCGGCCGCCATCGCGCTCGGCCTCCACCTCTGGATCCCCGGAGCGCTGATTTGGGCGGTGGGCCATGCGGCGGCGGTCTGGGCGGCCAAGCGCGACCCGCAGTTCGTGGACGTCGTTCGACGTCACCTCCGCTATCCATCCTATCTCGGCGAGTGAGCCTTTCATGCTGAACCTCGCCGAATATCGCACCCGGCCCCATAGTCTCGCCGACTTCCTGCCTTGGGCCGCTTTGGTCGAGAAGGGCATCGTCCTCAACAAGGACGGCGCGTTCCAGCGCACGGCTCGCTTCCGCGGCCCTGATCTCGACAGCGCGACGCCAGCCGAGCTCGTCGGCGTGACGTCCCGCCTGAACAACGCGCTGCGCCGTCTCGGCTCAGGCTGGGCGATCTTCGTCGAGGCCCAGCGTATCACCGCCCAGACGTATCCGCACAACACCTTTCCCGACGCCGCATCAGCGCTGGTCGATCTGGAACGACGGGACGCTTTCGAGGAGGCCGGCGCGCATTTTGAGAGCCGTTATTTTATGACTCTCGTCTGGCTCCCGCCGGCCGAGGATGCCTCGCGCATCGAGGGGTGGCTCTATGAGGGCCGAGCGCAGAGCGGTGTCGATCCTCACGAGCTGCTGCGTGGCTTCGTCGACCGGACCAACCGCGTCCTGCAATTGGTCGAAGGGTTCATGCCCGAAGTGGCATGGCTCGATGACGGCGAGACGCTAACTTACCTGCATTCGACCATCTCGACCCGGAAACAGCGCGTACGCGTTCCCGAGACGCCCATGCATCTCGACGCGTTGCTTGCGGACGAGCCGCTCGCCGGCGGCCTCGAGCCGCGTCTCGGCAGCCACCACCTTCGCACACTCACCGTGGTCGGTTTCCCGACCGCAACCCATCCTGGAATCCTCGACGAGCTGAACCGGCTTGCCTTCCCCTACCGCTGGTCGACGCGTGCGATCCTGCTCGACAAGACCGAGGCGGTGAAACTGCTGACCAAGATCCGCCGCCAGTGGTTCGCCAAGCGAAAGTCCGTCGCTGCCATCGTCAAGGAGGTGATGACCAACGAAGCCTCAACACTGGTGGATAGCGATGCGGCGAACAAGGCCACTGACGCCGATCTCGCCTTGCTGGAACTGGGCACCGACGATGTCGGCCAGGCCTACGTCACCGCGACTGTCACCGTCTGGGACGAGGACGCCGGTCTCGCCGCCGAGAAGCTTCGGCTCGTCGAGAAGGTGATCCAGGGGCGCGACTTCACCTGCATGCCGGAAGGGGTGAACGCGCTCGAAGCCTGGCTCGGCTCTCTGCCAGGGCACGCCTATGCTAACGTCCGCCAGCCGCCGCTCTCGACACTGAACCTGGCTCACCTGATTCCTCTTTCGGCGGTCTGGGCCGGGCCAGACCGCGATGAGCATTTCCGCAGCTCTCCGCTCTTCTTCGGCAAGACGGAAGGCTCGACGCCGTTCCGCTTCTCGCTGCATGTCGGCGACGTCGGTCACACCCTGATCGTCGGCCCGACCGGTGCCGGCAAGTCCGTGCTGCTTGCGCTGATGGCGATCCAGTTCCGCCGCTACCGGAAGAGCCAGATCTTCGCGTTCGATTTCGGCGGTTCGATCCGCACAGCTGCGCTTGCCATGGGCGGCGACTGGCACGACCTCGGCGGAAGTCTGTCGAACAGCGCGGAGGACTCCGTGTCTCTTCAACCGCTCGCACGTATCGGCGATGCGGCAGAGCGCGCCTGGGCTGCCGAATGGGTGACCGCGATCCTTGCCAAGGAGGGCGTCACCATCGATCCGACCGCGAAGGAGCATGTCTGGTCGGCGTTGACCTCGCTGGCATCCTCGCCGGTCGAGGAACGCACGATCACCGGCCTCACGGCTCTTTTGCAATCGACCGCGCTCAAGCAGGCGCTGCAACCTTATTGTGTTGGTGGCTCCTCCGGCCGCCTGCTCGACGCGGAGGCCGAGCAGCTCGGCTTCGCGTCGGTGCAGGCGTTCGAGACCGAGGGCTTGATCGGCACGGGTGCTGCGCCCGCCGTCCTCACCTACCTCTTCCATCGCATCGAGGGACGGCTCGACGGTCGGCCGACGCTGCTCATCATCGACGAGGGCTGGCTCGTCCTCGACGATCCGGCCTTCGCCCAGCAGCTTCGCGAATGGCTGAAGACGTTGAGGAAGAAGAACGCCTCTGTCGTCTTTGCAACCCAATCGCTCTCCGACATCGACGCCAGCAACATCGCACCCGCAATCGTCGAGAGCTGCCCGACGCGCATCTTCCTGCCGAATGAGCGCGCGATCGAACCGCAGATCACCGCCATCTACCAGCGGTTTGGGTTGAACGACCGCCAGATCGAGATCATCGCGCGGGCGACACCGAAGCGGGACTATTATTGCCAATCTCGTCGGGGCAATCGGCTCTTCGAGCTCGGCCTCGGGCCGGTCGCGCTCGCCTTCTGCGCCGCGTCCTCCAAGGCCGACCATGCCGCAATTGAACGGCTGCTCGCCGAGCACCGCCGCGACGACTTCACGCCCGCCTGGCTCGCGGATCACGAGCTGCTCTGGGCCGCCGATCTCATCCCCGACCTGACAAACCTGGAGGTGCAATCATGACCACTCTTAAGACGCGACGCGCAAGCTTGGTCGCCGCGGCCGCTCTCTCGCTCGCACTATCGATCTTGCCGCCTTCGACGACGCCAACCTCCGCGCAGTGGATCGTCTACGACCCCACCAACTTCAGCCAGAACGTGCTGACCGCGGCGCGTGAGTTGCAGCAGATCAACAATCAGATCCAGATGCTGACCAATCAGGCTCAGAGCCTGGTGAACCAAGGAAAAAACCTCGCCAATCTGCCGTTGTCGACGCTGACCCAGCTTCAGTCACAGGTCGCACGGACTCAGTCACTGCTGAGCCAGGCCCAGAACATCGCCTTCAACGTCGAGCGCATCCAGACGACATATTCCAGCACCTACGGCACGGCGGCGGCCACGGGCTCCAATTCGACAATGTTTGCCGCGGCCCAAAGTCGTTGGCAGAACTCGGTAGGCGCGTTCGAAGACTCGCTCAAGGTGCAGGCCGGGGTCGTCGGCAATATCTCGACCAACTCCAGCGCAATGAGCTCGCTGGTCACCGCCAGCCAGTCGGCGAGTGGCGCCCTGCAGGCCGCTCAGGCCGGCAATCAGCTCCTGGCCCTGCATTCCCAGCAGCTATCCGATCTAGTCGCGGTGCTCGCCGCAAAGGGACGGGCGGACGCGCTGGAGCAGGCGCGCGTGACCGCGACCGAATCGCAGGGCCAGCAACAATACAAGATCTTCTCGACACGCAGCGGCTATCAGCCCGGCAATGTCACCATGTTCAGCGGCAACTAAGGCACACCGATCATGGAGCGCTCGGATATCCTTCGCGTAGGCGCGATGATCATTGTGTTCGCGATTTTTCTTGCCACGCTGCACGTCATTCATCGGCGTCCGGCGGAGCGGCCTGTATCCGATGCACCCTCTGTCTCCGCTCCCGATAATCTCTCGGCCGAGCTGCGCCGCTGCCGCGCGCTTGGCCCCCAGGATGCCGAAGATCCGCACTGCCAGGCGGTCTGGGAGGAGAACCGCGCGCGCTTCTTCGGCGGGCCGGCGCGGCCACTTCTGCCGCAGGCCGCGCCGGCCACACAGCCGACGACGAGTGCTCCACAGGGAGAGAAGCCGTGAACAACGTCGGCGTCATCGACACCTTTCTCAATACCTTCACGACCTACATCGATTCAGGTTTCGGCCTGATCAAAGGCGAGGTCACGTATGTGTCGTCGACGTTGATCGTCATCGACATCACGCTCGCCGGCCTGTTCTGGGCCTGGGGCGCAGACGAAGACATTCTCCAACGGCTGGTGAAGAAGACCCTCTACATCGGCTTCTTTGCCTTCATCATCACCAACTTCACCAAGCTCTCAGGCATCATCTTCAATAGCTTCGCTAGCCTCGGACTGAAGGCCGGCGGCTCATCAATCTCGACCGCGGACTTCCTGCGGCCCGGCCGACTTGCGCAGGTCGGACTCGATGCCGGGCAACCGTTGCTCGACTCCGCAAGCCAAATGATGGGCTTCACCAGCTTCTTTGCGAACTTCGTCCAGATTGCCGTGCTGATGGTGTCCTGGCTACTCGTGCTGATCGCCTTCTTCATTCTGGCGGTGCAACTGTTCGTAACGCTGCTCGAGTTCAAGCTGACGACGCTTGCCGGTTTCATCCTTATTCCCTTCGCGCTTTTCAACAAGACCGCCTTCCTCGCGGAAAAGGTGCTGGGCAACGTCGTTGCCTCCGGCGTGAAGGTCATGGTGCTTGCTGTCATCGTCGGCATCGGCACCGGGCTCTTCTCCCAATTCACAACTGCCTATGCCGGCGGGGAGCCGACCATCGAGCAAGCGCTCTCTGTCGTGCTGGCGGCACTCGCCATGCTCGGCCTCGGCATTTTCGGTCCGGGCATCGCCACCGGGCTTGTGTCGGGCGCGCCGCAGCTTGGCGTCGGCGCTGCCGTCGGCACGGGCCTCGCCGTCGCCGGCACGGCTATGGCGGGTGGAGCTGCGCTTGGGCTCGCCGGAAGGGGGGCGATGGCGGCTAGTTCCGGTGCTGCGGCCGCCGCGCGTGGTGGTGCGGCGATGGCGGGCGGTGTGTCCTCCGCCTACAGCCTCGCATCGGCCGGTCGGTCCGGCGTTGGCAGCGTCGCGTCCGGTCTCGGTGGCGCAGGCCGCGCGGCGGCAAGTCACGCGGCAGCTCCCGTCAGACGCGCCGCTTCCCAAGCGGCGGGGGCAATGAGAGAGAGCTTCACCTCCGGTGCCCGTGCCGGCGTCGCCAACACCGGTGGCTCCTCGACGATGGGGACCATCGGGAGTGGCGAGGCTGCACCCGATGGAGCCGAATCTCAAGCAGCGAGCGAAAGCGGTCCGCCCGCCTGGGCCCAGCGCGTCAAGCGCAATCAGACCGTCATTCACGGCGCTCAGACAGCCGCGCAAGCCCTCAAATCCGGCGACAGCCATGGTGGCGGCCACTCCGTCGACCTCTCGGGAGGAGAATAAGAAATGTCAGTCTTCCGGCGATCGTCGGTCCGCTATGGCCGCACGCCCGAACCCGAAACCCCCTACCAGCGCGCGGCGCGGGTTTGGGATGAACGCATCGGCTCCGCCCGCGTGCAGGCCAAGAACTGGCGGCTGATGGCCTTCGGTTCGCTGATCCTTTCTTGCGGCCTCGCTGGTGGGCTCGTCTGGGAATCCGCGCACGGCACCGTCGTTCCCTGGGTGGTGCAGGTCGACAAGCTCGGGGAGGCACAGGCCGTGGCGCCAGCCACCGCGGACTACAGGCCGAACGACCCGCAGATTGCCTGGTATCTCGCCCACTTCATCCAGATCGTTCGCTCGCTTCCGGCCGATCCAATCATCGTGCGGCACAACTGGCTGCAGGCTTATGATTTCACGACCACGGCGGGCTCGGTGGCGCTGAACGACTACGCCCGCGCCAATGACCCCTTCGCCAATCTCGGCAAGCAGCAGGTCGCGATCGACGTCTCCAGCGTCATCCGCGCCTCGCCCGACAGTTTTCGCGTCGCTTGGGTCGAGCACCGCTATCAGGACGGAGCGCTCGCCGGCACCACACGTTGGACCGCGATCCTCACCATCGCAATTGCGCCGCCCACGGACGCCGATCGGCTGCGCAAGAATCCACTCGGCATCTACGTCAACGCTATCAACTGGTCGAAGGAGCTGGGACAATGACCCCGCCGAATTTCTCGAAAGCCGGCGGTCCGGCTTGGCGCTTTTCCATCGTTCACCAAAATTGGAAAGACGGCGATACGTCTTTCCGTAAACCCGCCTTTGCGGCTTTGCTGATGGTCGCCTCGGTGCTTGGCGGCTGCGCGCACAATTTCATCCCGCCCGACATCAACTATGACACTGCGGAGCCGGCAGCGCTCACCACTGATCCGCCGCCGCCCGTCAAGATCGTGGAATTGCCCCAGCCCCTGCCGCTCCCTGGGCAGTTAAAACCGCTCGCTGGGAGCAAGCGCACGCCCGAAGCGGCC
Source organism: Bradyrhizobium sp. JR4.1 (assembly GCF_040548605.1). Classification (NCBI taxonomy): domain Bacteria; kingdom Pseudomonadati; phylum Pseudomonadota; class Alphaproteobacteria; order Hyphomicrobiales; family Nitrobacteraceae; genus Bradyrhizobium; species Bradyrhizobium sp. JR4.1. Next base: position 434,894 of record NZ_JBEPRY010000001.1, on the reverse strand, counting down.
GATCCGAAGGTTCGCGTCAAACAGGCCAACGCCGCGGCACGGGTGCAGCCGGTCCGCAATGGCTTCATCAACGCGGTACAGGTCTATCCGTTCTCGGGCGGAGCCCTCTACCAAGTCTATACGGCGCCGGGTCAGATCACCGATGTCGGACTCCAAGAGGGCGAGCAACTCGTCGGCTCCGGTCCGGTCGCCGCCGGTGACACCGTGCGCTGGATCATCGGCGATACCGAGAGCGGTGCGGGCGCGACCAAGAAGATCCACATCCTGGTCAAGCCGACGCGGCCGGAACTGGTCACCAATCTCGTGATCAACACCGATCGGCGGACCTACCTCCTCGAGCTGCGCTCGACGGAGAAGACCTACATGGCCTCGGTCTCCTGGCAGTATCCCGAGGACCAACTGATTGCACTTCGGCGGCAGAATGCGGCGGCTGAAACCGCAGCTCCCATTGCGGCCGGCGTCGATCTCGCCGCGATCAACTTCCGCTACGCGATCGAGGGCGACGATGCGGCCTGGCGTCCGCTGCGCGCCTTTGACGACGGAAACAAAGTCTACATCGAATTCCCCACCGGCATCGTCCAGGGCGAAATGCCGCCGCTGTTCGTCATCGGTCCGGCCGGCGGCTCCGAACTGGTGAACTACCGAGCGAACCGCAATTACTACATCGTCGACCGCCTGTTCGCTGCCGCCGAATTGCGTCTTGGCGACAAGGATAGCGAACGGCGCGTGCGCATCGTCCGCACCGACGGAAGGCCGCGCTCATGGCGATAGGCAACGAAGACGAACGTCAGAGCGACATCCCGCCCGTCGCGCCGCCCGACCTTCGGCTCCGAGGCGAGCGGCCGCGTGTCACACGCCTCTCGCGCAAGGTGCTTATCGGCCTCGGCGCGGTGTCTGCCCTCGCAGTCGCGGGCGCGCTCGGCTATGCCCTCCAGACCGGCAACAAGTCGCAGACCGGCCAAGAGCTGCTCAGCACTCAGAACCGACCTTCGGCCGAGGGCCTAGCCGGGTTGCCGAAGGACTACACCGGTCTGCCGCGTCAAGCGCCGCCGCTCGGGCCGCCGTTGCCCGGCGATCTCGGCAAGCCGATCCTCAACGCAGGCGCTGCAGCGAATACCGTGGTCCCGGGAATGACGTCCGATCCGGAGGCGCAGCACCGAGCCCAGGAGATCGAGGCGGCGCGCGTCAGCCGTCTGTTCGCCCAGACTGTTCAGCAACCACAGAGCATCGGCCAAGTCATCCCGAATACCTCGAACGGAGCCACGACGCCGCCGGCCACGACACCACCCGTCGATGCGGGATCCACCCAGAACATGCAGGACCGCAAGGAAGCCTTCCTCAACGCTTCCACCGACAAGCGCACGGTCAGTCCGGACCGGCTCGAGGCCAAGGTCTCGCCCTATGTCGTGCAGGCGGGCACCGTAATCCCGGCTGCACTCATCACGGGCATCAGGTCCGATCTGCCAGGCCAGATCACCGCTCAGGTCACCGAGGCGGTGTACGATAGCCCCTCCGGAAAATATCTTCTGATCCCCCAGGGGGCCAAGCTGATCGGCCAGTACGACAGCTCGGTTGCGTTTGGTCAGAGCCGCATTCTCCTGGTCTGGACCCGCATCATCATGCCGGACGGCAACTCGATCGTGCTGGAGCGCCAGCCCGGCGCCGATACCGGAGGTTATGCCGGGCTCGAGGATGAGGTCGACAACCATTGGGGCATGCTGTTCAAGGCCGCGGTCCTCTCGACCATGCTCAGCGTCGGAGCCGAGGCGGGTACGAGCCAGAACGAGAACAATCTCGTTCAAGCGATCCGCAGCGGCGCATCCAACAGCATCAGCCAGACCGGCCAGCAGATCGTGCAGCGCCAGCTCAACATCCAACCGACGCTGACTATCCGGCCAGGTTTCCCGGTTCGCGTCATCGTCACGCGCGATCTCGTGCTGGCGCCGTACCGGAAGGGAGCAACACCGTGACAAAGCTCAAGCTTGGGCCACTCGAAGACGACAAACCAGTCAAGCTCACCGTCGAGCTGCCGGCGGCGGTCTTCAGGGATCTCAAAAGCTATGCTGAGATCCTAACGCGTAGTGGAGGCACGACGACGCCGACCGAGCCCGGCAAACTGATTGCGCCGATGATAGAGCGATTCATGGCAACCGACCGCGCTTTTGCGAAGGCCCGACGAAATGCGGCTCAGCCCGCACCTGGATCAGCCGAGAGATCCGGATAGCGCTCGCGAAGCAGGTCAAGGAACGGACGTAGCGATGGATTGCCGTTGGCCTGCCGCCAGTAAGCGCGGAAGCTCAGCCGGGTCGGACCCTCGGCGTCATGCACCTCGCGGAAGGTGACACCCGGATAGGTCGCGCCGGTCGCACCTTCCAAGGCCAACAGCATTCCCCAGCCGGCGCCGACCAGGGTGAGGAGCCGATCGAGCGACACATCATGACGAAGTACCGGGCATGGATCGGAAGTTCCCAAGTTGCTGATGAGCAGTTTGTGGAATTCCGGTCCAAGGCCGTGCTGTGACAATAGTAGGGCTTCATGCCGCAGTTCGCCCCAGTGAACTACATTGCGGGCTGTCAGCGGATGGTGTTCGGGAAGGGCGACGACGACACGTTCGCTCCACACCAATAATGACTTGTCGCTCCACCTCGGATTGGGCTCGGCCACGAACGCGATATCAATGGCGGAGCTGGCGAGATCGGACATCAAATCGTCGCTCGATCCGTCGACGAAATGCGGTTTGACATCAGGGAAGCGCCGCTGGTGCTCGAGAAGGGTGGCCCGTAGATTGCCGGCGGAGAATGAGGCGTGGATCCCGATGTTCAATAGACCGCTCTCGCCGCGCCAGCGGCTCTTGAGGCGGCCGGTCATCGCCTCAGTATCATTCACGATGCGCCGGGCAGCATCGAGGAATTCCTGACCTTCGATGGTCGGTCGCGTACCGGCTTTAGTGCGCTCGAAGATGGCACCGCCCAACTTATGTTCGAGATTGCGCAGGCGGCGACTCAGCGTTGACTGCTTAACCCTGAGGGTCTCTGCCGCTTGGCGGAGGCTTCGGTGCTGGGATGCGACGATAGCCCAGCGTAGATCTCGAAATTCCATTGGCACGGTCGAAGCGCAACCCTCTCTAGCTCGTATGATTCGGTGCTACCATGCCAAACCGCAGTCGGGATCGATCAAAAAAACAACTGGTAGTAGAATTTTCTTCCAAATGAATGGGAAGCAAAGTTTCAATCTAAACGGGTAAAATCGGGAATATCCGCAGTGGTGGCCCGATCCTGCGCGATCCTGCCCAGGGCATTCGCTTGCCGAACTGCTGTCCATCGGGCCGGGAGCTTGCTTGCTTTGCCCTGCAATCATTCGGAGAATCTTGTCGAGGGAACAGCGAACTGTGCATCGGTCGAGTGACATACAATCGGACGATCCACAGACTGCAGAAGCCGGTTGTGATAAATAAATCCCGAGTTTGCATGGACGAGGTTTTCCGGTTTCGAGCCTGTCGCGCCGATTGCGTTATATGATGAGCCGAACTTGCGCGCGGGTTTGACCGTGATTCACCATTTCGGGTCGATTTCCCGGGCGTATCGCCTGGCCGGATTGGCGCGACTCGACGTCCGATAGCGCGCGCCTGCCGCCGCCGTCAGTTCCTTCCGCGTCACCATGGTTAGCCGCCCCACCTTCGCCCCCGGTCGTTCCCGATCCAAGGGAGCAATTTACGTGAGGCAACGGCTTAGCATCCGGTAACAATTAAGGTGAGGCAATGCGACCTTGTCATCGACGGCAGTGTCCTGCTTGTAAGCGGGCTCCAGCCGCCGGTTTCGGGCATTGGTGGCCATTGTCGCATCGGGGATCAGTCGTGCAGACCTTTTGTACTTCCCGCTTTGCGGCCCTTCTCTCATCCTCACTTTCATCTTCGCCTTGATTTTCGCTCAGCATATCCATCACATGCTGCTCGGTGAGGCTGTTCCAACTCACGTTGGCGCGGATCAGCGACGCATCGATGTGAACCACTTCGGCTGTTGCGATCTTGGCCTTCAGGCAGGCCTCGACCGTGCGTTTGAAGATCCTACGGAATCGCTCTTCGCCCCAGCGCTGGCGGATGCGCGTCAGGCTTGAATGGTGCGGTAGCTGCTCGTGCAGGCCATAACCAGCAAACCAGCGAATGGCGATGTTGACCTGAGCCTCACGGATCAGCTTGCGATCGTGTACGATCCCGGTGAGCAGACCCGCGAGCATCAGCCGTACCGCGGCTTCCGGATCGATGCCTGGCCGACCGTCGTTCGCGCAGTCGGAGACCTCTTCCCTTTAGCCAAGACAGGTCGAGCACACGATCGACCGCGCCAGCACGTGCTCATCTGGGACGAGCTGTTTCAGCGAGCCCGTGATGAAGAGCTCCAACTGATCCCGCTCCTTGCGCCCCAGCATCTCGTTTGCTCCGCCGATCGCGAATCGCCGACGAGAACGGAATCAGCCAATTGGAGCTTTTTCAACGACCCCCATGTGCGTGAATGTCAAACGCCATCCGGAACTGCCCCCTTTGCGTCATGAAGAACTGCCCCCACGCTCGGGTTCATGATGTCGATTGAAGGTTGGCTCCGCCGCTGACGGGACGGAGGGAGGCGGAGCCGACCGGAGGGCCGTCAGCGGCGGGCGGCTTGATGAGGCCGCTCTTTCGCTTGGCGCGGAGGCGGTAGCTGTCGCCGCGGATGGTCAGCACGTGGCTGTGGTGCAGGAGCCGGTCGAGGATCGCGGTGGCGACCACCGGATCGGCGAACACGGTGCCCCATTCGGCAACGCTGCGGTTCGACGTGATCAGCATGGCGCCGGTTTCGTAGCGGCGGCTGACCAGCTGGAAGAACAGATGCGCCGCGTCGGGCTCCAGCGGCAGGTAGCCCAGTTCGTCGACGATCAGCAGCTTTGGTTTCGCCAGCGCGAGCAGTTTCTCGTCCAGGCGCCGCTCGCCATGCGCCTTGGCCAGGCCAGCGACCAGCGTCGTCGCCGTGGTGAACTGCACCGTGTAACCGGCCAGGATCGCCTCTCGCCCGAGCGCGATCGACAAGTGCGTCTTACCGACGCCCGGCGGGCCGAGCAGCAGCACGTTCTCGCCGTTGGCGATCCAACGTGACGCGGCCAGGTCGCGGATCTGCTTCGGATCGATCGACGGCTGCGCCTCGAAGTCGAAGCCCGCAAGCTCCTTCACGGCCGGGAAGTGTGCGAGTTTCAGCGCCATCTCGATGCGGCGATGATCCTTGCGCGCGATCTCGCGCTCGCACAGCAGGATCAGCGTCTCACGCGCCGACAGGTTCGCGCGCGCCGCCTCGTCGAGCAGGTTGTCGAGCTGGTCGCGGATGCCGGAGAGCTGCAATCGCGCCAGCATGGCGTCGAGCCGGTCGATTGGTGCTTCGGTAACCTTCTTTGTGCGCGCCATCAGAAGCTCCCTCCGATCGCTGCTTCGTATTCGGCAAGAGGGCGCAACAACGAGGGCAGTGCAGAAGGCGCTGGCACCGTCGCGATTGCTGGTCGGCAGACCGCGCCATTGCGCCCGGCAACACCGTCGAGGTGGGCGGAATCGACGATCCGCAGCCGGCGACCATCCGATTGCTTGTGGACTGCAACCTCGCGCATGCCGTGGCGGATGCGCACCTCGCCGGCCGCAACCGTCACCGCCACGCGCTCGCCGATCAGCCGCCACGGCACCGAGTAGCTGTTCGTGTCGATCTCGACGGCGCAATCGTTGCCGACGACGCGGGTCAGTTCGCGCAACGACCCGAACGACGGCTGCCCGCCGAGCGGCTTCAACCGGTGTGCCTCGTCGCGCGCAAAGCGAGCGATCGGCGCCTCGCCGGTCGTGCCGTGGATACGCACGTTCGCCACCTCACGCTCCCACTCCGCGAGATGCGCCTCAAATGCTTCCCAGCTCGCGAAGGAATGCCCCGCGATCGCATTCTTCTTCACGTAGCCGACGCCATTCTCCGTCTTGCCCTTCGTGCGCGCCCGATACGGCGCGCAGGCGCGAGGACGGAAGCCCCAATGCTTCGCGAACGCGATAAGCTTGTCGTTAAACTGAACCGACCGGCTCACCGCGTCGTGGCGCACCACGAGCGCGCGGGGATTGTCCATCAGCACTTCCTCCGGCACACCGCCAAAGGTCGTGAATGCGCTCTCGAGCCCCGCAAACCAGTGCTCTTGCTTCTCGGCCCGGAACGCACGGACATGCAGCCGCCGCGAATGCCCTAGCGTCGCGACGAATACGAATGCTTTGATCTTCACCCCGCCGATCTCGACCAGACGCTCGCCGAAGTCGATCTGCAGCTGACGGCCCGGGGGCGTCTCGAACCGCGTCGTCGCCAGCGCTTCGGCCTTCAGCGCCTGGCGGTAGGGGTGTACGGCGCGTTGCAGCGTTCGCCGGCTGACTGCCACGCCTTGCTCGGTCAACAGGTCCTGGCGCACCACATCCGCATTGCCGCGATGCCGAATGAACCTCTCGCGCAGCCAGCCTTCAAGGCCATCGAGCCTCTTCGGGCGCTCAGGCGACTTGAACGGCTTCACCCCGCCCGCCGCCACGTAGTCCTTCACCGTGTGATGGCTGCAGCCCAGCTGCCGCGCAATCCGTTTCAGACCCCACCCGCACGCCCTCAGGCGCAACATCTCCGCCACGTCATCCGGCGTCTTCATCACCTGCCCCCGTGGATCAATCCACGACGAGCCTTCCGTGATTCGTTCCTCGTTCATTCGCTTTCTCCTCGGCTATCCAAGGAGGGGGCAATTCCTCGTGACGCCGAGGGGGCAGTTTTCCATGGCGCGCGACACGTGAGTTGCTAGATGTTCCAGAACCGTATCTTCGAACCGACGTAGGCGCACGGCGCGATGGGGCTAATAAGTAGGCGGAAAATCTGACCGCCATTTCGGGCGAGGCCACATTCTACCTGTTGGCAGTTCCCAACGATCAAATCTAATAGGCGGGTTATAGCCAGTGATTTGACGCCCGAGCTCATGGCATGCTTTGCACATGGAAACTCGTGCACTTGTGGCTTGGAATGTGCGTCGGATTCGGATTAGCCGCGGCATTTCGCAAGAGAAATTGGCTTATCAGGCCGGCGTTGACCGCTCCTATTTGGCCAGTCTTGAGCGGCAATCGAAAAACCCGACAATTGATCTGCTCGAGCGCATCGCCGAGGCGCTGGACGTTCATTTGTCCGAATTCTTCGTTCGGCCTGTGACGCCCAAGACCTTTCCTAAAGATCGCAACCGGTGAGTTTACGTCGTCGTTGGACGGGTTAGCCATTATATGCGATTGGGCAGAGCGCTCGAAGATAGCACCGCCCAACTTATGTTCGAAATTGCGCAGGTGGCGCCTCAGCGCTGACTGATTAACTCCGAGGGTCTCTGCCGCTTGGCGGAGGCTTCGGTGCTGGGATACGACGATCGCCCAGCGTAGATCTCGAAATTACGTCGAAACCTATGACAGCTTGCTCGTGACCAAGATTTCTCTTGAAGGGAGCTTGCACTGCTTCGCGCCGCCTCGTCCGCCCGTTCACTGTTCCTATGGCCCCGATGGGGACAGTCACTTTCGCAGTCCTGCTGGCGCTTGCGATCCTTCCTGCCTGGCATATTGGTCCGTACGAGGATGATGCCTTTGTGGAAGCCACACACCCTTCGCGTGCGAGTCTCATCATCCAAGTTCAGTCGACTCGTTCCTTAGAGCCTGACTCAAAATTGCATTGCTGTTTTTATCGCTGCGATGCGCCTTGTCATGAGTTGGACAGAGGCGAGGAAGAGCCAGGCAGTTGCGCTTTCGATGGTTCGCTCGAAGTCCTTGGCCAATCTGCGGTTGCGGCCGAGCCAGGCGAAGGTTCGTTCGACCACCCAGCGGCGCGGAAGCACCTCGAAGCCCTGTGCGGCATCGGAGCGCTTGATGATCTCGATAGTCCACCGGCCGATCTTTCCAGCACCGCCTTGAGCTTTTCGCCGGCACAGCCGCCATCGGCGAAGATATGGCGCAGCCAGGGGAAGCGGTAGCGAATGATGCACAGGACATCTGGCGCACCGTCGCGATCCTGAAACGATCGCTCCGACCAGGAGCCCTTGGGTGTCGGTGACGATGTGGCGCTTTCGACCCTTGATCTTCTTTCCCGCGTCCTAGCCGCGAGGGCCGCCACTTTCCGTAGTCTTGACCGATTGGCTGTCGATCACGCCGGCCGTGGGCGAGGCCTCCCTGCCGATCGCCTCGCGCGCCAGCATCAGGAGTGCGTGGTGATCGATTGCCACAATCCGTTGTCGCGCCACTGGTAGAAATAGTACTGCACCGTGGTCATTGCTGGAAACAGAGTGGGCGGCAGCATGCGCCACGGCAATCCGCCGCGCGGCAGATAGAGCACTGCCTCGACGATGTCGCGATAGCTCCATTTCGGGCGCCGCCCGCGCTTGGCCCGCACAGGAAGCAACCTCTCCAGCACGCCCCATTCCGCATCCGTCAAGTCGCTTGGCAAACGCTGCTCCTCTCGGGCAAACTGTGCCCGGGTGATATCAGTCCACATTCTCGATCCTTTGATGCTTCGCAACACCGATGGAATCAGAACCCGCTGATATCACTCAACTTATTTTTCGGTCGGACACTTAGGCGTAGAACTATTCGTAACGCTCTAGTCCGAAATCCGCAGCTTCAATGCCAGGCCTTCGACCAGAGACAAGGTCCGCTATGACCCGTGCGGAGCCGCAACTCATCGTCCAACCGAGAGTGCCATGTCCTGTGTTCAAGAATAGATTACTAGGGTTCAGACTCAATTGATCCAATAAGCGACGAGAGCGGGGCGGCGAGAGTCTGCGCCCACGGACCAATCTCTCCCGCGAGGGCCTGTCTGTCCTGATGGGTCGGAAAAAAGCAACCAGGCCTCGCTGAGGCGGCCGGCTATGGCGCTTGTCTGCTCTCTCCGCAGCCAGTCGCTAAACTTGCGAAGCTCATGAGCTGCATTGAAGACAAAGTCTCCGACGCCCGAGCTGCCCCCAGGGACGCCCCGCCGCAATATCGGCTCTGGCCGCTTGGGCCGCCGCGCTGATCAGCGCCGCGTCTTGGGGATAAGGGGCCAGCGTGGATCGTCGAAGCGGTGCTTGATATCCATCCATGCGGTTGATGACGAAGGTCGCGTGGTCTGTCGCCAACGCCTGCGGCGTGGTGAGATCATCGTCTTCTTCTCATCACTGTCATCCTGCCTGGTCGGCATCGAGGCCTGTGCTTTCGCGCACCACTGGGCACGCGAGATCCAGCGGCTTGATCACGATGTGAGATTGATTCCGCCGGCATATGTAAAGCCCTACGTCCGGCGAGGAGCTAAGAACGATGCCACTGATGCGGCCGCAATCTGCGAAGCGGTTACTCGCCCTAACATGCGGTTCGTTCCGATCAAGAGCGTCGAGAACCAAGGCTTCTTGATGCTTCATCGAGCGAGAGGCCTGCTGGTTCGTCAGAGGACTATGACATCTTGCGCCATCCGAGCCCATTTTGCCGAGTTCGGAGTTATTGTTGGGCAAGGCCGACAAAGGGTGGATGGTTTGGTGCAAATGTTGGACGATGATCAGTTGTCGCTGCCGACTACGGCGCGCATGGCGCTGGCAGCGCTTGTGAACCAGATGAAGGAAGTCGACCGGCAGATTGAAGCCATCGAGCGAGAGCTGGCTCAAATAGTTCCTCGACCACTGGACACCATGATCTCTCAGGCTGCCTCGCGCCCTGAGCTGCCGCGGCAGTACGCCACAATCGGCAACGCCGTGCGAGCTACTCCTAGGTATCGCCAATCATTTCGCAAATGCAAGCTATCCATTTAGCCTCATCACGCTTTATTAGCACACGACTGTGGCTCCACTTTATTCATCTTCTCCATTCGATGGCCGGTTTGCAGCCCAAACGCGTTCTTCAGTGAGCTTGGGGTCGATGCATGACAAGGAGGCGGTCCTCGGGTCCCGATTGGGCTGTGTACCGCTCACCGTGGATGTAGAAACGTGTCATTGGGACGTTCGGGGTCGGCAGAAGTCTGAACTCCCGCAGTACGCTTATCAGGAAGTCGTCGGCCTCTCGGGGGCCGTGGATCCAGCCAAGGCCGACTCTCTCGCCGATGTCTGGTGGCCCGAATTCATTCACATGCTCAACTCGAGGACGTGGTTGCTGCCCGAGCTCCCTGTATCCGGCGGTGAGAATAAAGTTTTCGCCTTGCGGATTGTTTGGAGTCACGGACGCTACATAGCGTATACCGTTGATAAGCACATTTTGCGGCCACAATAGCGTCGGCAGGAGGCCCCTTGCTCGCAATTGCGCGATCAGCAGGGGCGGGACAACGCCGCCGCTCCAATTGAGGGGGACATAAGCTCCGAAATCACGCTCTGCCCGCCCAGCCCCTGCGCCGGCTGCAACGGTCGGGCGATCCGCCGGTATTGTGGGGGCCATTGGTGGTGACGATGGCCCGGCTTCTTCGAAGCCCTGACTCGCACCTCTCGCACGGGCCGAGTTCTCGGATTTGGCATTGTGGAAATCCCGAAGCATATCTCGCAAATTCAGGAGACGGTTACGAAACCCGCCAATCGCGGGTGCGTCGCGCCCTATATAGGCGGCTGCATAGGCTTGCACGTCGGCATCCGACGACGGCAGCGCAATCCGGTCGACCATTGGGGGTCTGTTGGTCTCGCGGATCCATTCCAGAAAATCGTACAAATCGCCTGCGGCATGGTCGGCGCCGTGGGAGCGGGAGGTCGGGAGCTTCTCAGTAAGCCAATTCATAAATTCCTCATGGAGCGGCCAATCCACCACACAGGGGCCGCGCAGCTGATTGGCGCCGCTGCTGTTACCGCTGCTGGCACTGTCGCTGGTATCGCTGCTACTGCGGCTGCCCGACACAAAGCCCTGGAAAATTGCACCGCCCGCACGCTCGAATTCGAAATCCCGAAGCATCTCTCGCAAGTTCAGGAGGCGATTCCGAAACCCTCCAATCGCCGGTTCATCGCGCCCTATATAGTCGGCTGCATAGGCTTCCACATCGGTGCCCAACGACGCCCCCGCAATCCGGTCGGCCATTGGTGGTCTGTTGGTCTCACGGATCCACTCGAGGAAATTGTACATATCGCGTGCGGCAATGTCGGCGCCACGGGCGCGGCGGTCCGTTAGCTTCGCAGCAAGCCAGTTCCAGAAGTCCTCATGAAGCTGCATATCCACCGCATAGAGGGGCGGCGACTGAATGGAGCCGCTGCTGCTGTCACTCACGCGAACCTCCGGTAAAGGTGCAACTGCAGCGGCAAGGCATGCTCGCTCGATCCGAAGCGCGCACGTCCCGTGAGTTCGTTTGGGGGGCCGTCTTGCCCAATGTTTTCGAATTGAAAAGCAGCACCATTCGCCGCTCCAGCTTGTTCGTGATCAATCCTCCAACCGCCACACTCCATCATTCGGCAGTACAATGTATGTTGCGATGACCATGAAGAATCTGACGACGTTGACCATCTACTTCTCGAGACTCGTTCTCGCGTTCGCCCGTGAAAGGCAATTCTACCGGAGCAATCAAAGAGTCGATCGGCGGTCGTACAATCCCGAGCGACGAGAAGCTCAAATCACCGGCTCATCTGCGGCCCCCGCTCTGCTCCTCGGATCCCTTTCCTTGCCTGCGCACGGACTGGAACTCATGACTGTCCTGTCACGTCGTAATGTCCGCGCCCTCGATAGCTCCGGGTTATCTCGGCCGCGCATCCAAGGCAGTCAAAGACAGGAGCCACAATCTTCAGTGCCGCGTCTAGCCTGAATATAACGCGCGCCCTCTCAGGAGCGCAACGTGCCGTCGCGCCTTTCTGACGTGCTCAGGCTAGGACAAGAGATCGCGATGCCAGAAAGTGAAACAGACTGTTTGCTGGGCAGTCTTAGAATCGAAGTACCGTCTTCAATGTTGTGGCCCACCAAACAGGCTCGCCATCAGCCGTCGAAGGCCTCTCTTTGGCAGCCTCGCGCGGCACGTCACTTGCTGATCATCTTGGACCGTCCTCTGGAGGTTGGCTTTAAAAATAGCTAACCTTGTCGAGCGACAAATCATGGGATGCAGCGAAACGGTCTTATGCCAGGGTTCGACCAGCTTAATTCTTGTCCAGAGTCTGACAGTCGCGCCACCTTTGTCAGGTTGAGAACGCTTATTTGGAAAATCTCACTTTTTCAAAGCCTAATCAGTCGCTCAAATGAGGAGACGTCATTGGCACGGGTGTTGCTATTGAAATGCAGCCACACTGATTGGCTGAGGACACGCAGAGGCGCAAGGCGAACGATGCTCTCTTTTCACCTGAACCCGTGCGCATCGCTTTGAGAGGAAAACCCAACGTATCTTCCATCGCATCTGAGAGCGCACACACAACAGACGGGTGGGCCGGTCGATCAGCTTCACAACAACGGTGCCAAAGAGGCGGCCAATGCCAGCGCCGCAGGCAATTCGAATGCGACACTCGGATGTCGAATCCGGGCTGATGAGCAAGGCTCACCGTGTGAGATGCAGCTTGCGCTCGGAGCCGCTGGAGAGAACGATGAACTCTTCAGAACCAATGGGGCCAGATGCGCCTTGGGACATTCATAACGGCGCCGCTAGGCGATCGCGATACACGATGGATGGCAACGAGACACCGGACCGGCCGCCCACCATCTCGCCCGCGGAAGGGCGGGTCTCGCTTCAGGCCCTAAACCGCCATGATTGAGCCGGTCGGTGAACTCGTCCCGCCCACGTTTGGCCTTACTAAGTTCTGCTGTCGGCGCATGTTGCTGTCGTAAACGAGTAAGGAAGGTGAGATATGGTTAGAATTCAGTGCTTCGGGCTCACGAGCGACCCTCGCTCCGCGGCACCTGTGACCTAACACTGCCAGAGTTTGACTTGGTGCACCGATGAACAACGACTCCAATCTCAATATTGATCTGGACATTTGCAGCAAGCGCAATATTGAGCTCGACGTGGAGGGGCTCGAGGGCACAGAGTGCATTTCACTGCCGAATCCCGGCGGTAATCACCGGATCTTCATATCTCTTGTCGTTCGGAAACGTCGTGAGCTCGAATGGCACCGGCGTAAGGAATTCACGCATAGCAGCTGCCGCTCTACGGCGCCAGTCCGAGACGGATATCGATCATCATGCTCTCGGATCGTGCTCTGATTTGCCCTGCGATGATTGGTTGCGCGTGATGTACGAATTGGGGTCGCGCACGGGCGATCCTCCACCGAGCGGCTCGGCTGGAAACGGTCTTCCTCAAGGACGACTTCGTGCGGCGGCCTTTCGATCGACGTTCCTCGTTACCCGAACGCCCCGGCCCGGCGCGGTTTGGACGTCGAAGTCCGTTTTTGCGCTTTCTCTAAGAGTCTGGACGATAAGCGCGCCGATCTTTCCCGGAACCGGCCAGACGCCGCCTTCGGGCAGACCAACGCCGTCGTCGGCGATGACGACACGATAGCGGTCCTCGCCGTGGCGCACGCATTCGACCGTGATCACGCCGCGGTCGCGGCTACCGAAGGCATGTTTGAAGGAGTTGGTCAGAAGCTCGTTCACGACAAGGCCCACAGACAGCGCGGTGTTGACCGAGACCGGCGCATAGTCCGTTTCTGATCGAGCCGAATTCCCTCGACGGCGCAGGTATTCATGACGGCGGCGGCGATCTGGCTCAAATAGTGGCCGAGATCGACTTCGTCTCCCGCGCCGTCGTTGGAAAGCGCCTGGTACAGGAGGTGCAAGGACTCGATGCGGCCGGCAAGCGTCTGCAGGTTGACCTTTTCGCCCCGCCTTTCGTTGCGCGCTTCGAGCCGTATGAGGGCGACGATCAGCTGCAGATTGTTCTTCACGCGATGCTGCAGCTCCCGCAGCAGGGTGTCCTTGTCGCGAATCCGGCGCGCATACTCCTCGCGCTCCGCACGCGCCCGGTCGGTTATGTCGATCAGCGCGGCGATGCGATAGTTTTCGCTCCCGTGCTCGTTCTGAATGAGGCCGGAGAAGGCCTCGACGACAAGCGGCTTTGGGTGCTCCGCACGAAAGGTGCCGAGAAACTCTTCTCCGCTTCGCAGCATCGCCAGGTCCAGCGTGACCTTCGAATCGTTTTCGTCCTTGAACCCGGCCAGGATCGACCAGCCCTTGCCCGCGCAATCCGTGTCCTGGTCCGGGAGAGTTTCGAAGGCTTTGTTCGCGTAGCAGATGCGCTGATCGCCGCGAAAGAATTTCGAGACGACTATGGCAATGGGGATGTAATCGAGGAACTGCTTGAATTCTTCCGTCTCGATGGCCTTCGAGAGTTCTGCCGAGTCGAACAGATCGTTGATCTGCTGGGCGGTCTCGGACAGCTCCGGATCAGCTTGCTCGGACGACATCGTCGGCCCTTTCCTCGACTTCGTTGCGCTGCTTCGGCGCCCCGTTTCCAAGGCCGGCATTTACCAGACGGGCCGGGAAGGGGGCGCTTTTGCGGCGGATGCTAGGGCCCGCGCGCCCCGTCCGCAATCGGGAACGGAATGCCGCCGGATCGATTGATCGGCATGACCGAACGCGTGATCTGCGAAAGCAGCAATGGCGATGTCTGGCTCTTGTCGCGCGACCCGGTGTCGAAGATGCCCGCCGTGAAGCACCGGCCGAACGTCAGCTCCGGCGGCGGGTCGTCCTATACGGAGATCGGCAACTTCCTGCGAAATGGGGCGAACGGCCCGGAACACCAGGCGCTGCTGCACCTCATCGGCACCCTACTCGACGGCTGACCCGCCGGCCCGTATGACGTCCGTGCAGGGCGAGGTTAAGGTCTCGAGGCGCGGTTGGATCTGGCGGCGGTCACCGCGTGCGGGTCCGAGGCGGCTGCTGTAGTCTGCGCGGTGGCGTTTAGCAGTTCCAATTACGTTTCGAAACGAGGAATCGAACAGACGCATCCTGGGGCAGCTCGCGATTTCGCCGACGGCGCTGGAGCGTGCAGCGGCGAGGCGGGCTATCAGAAAGTGAAGGTCGTAACGAGGGGCCTTGGGACTGCCGAGAAGGAGTTGTTGTCGATGACGATCGCCCCAAACATGCGCTCGCGCATAGGCCCATCACGCTTAGCCAGCCAGACGGCGGCCGACGCTTGAAGAAGCCGGCAAAAACCCGGGAGGAACTCGAGGCCGCGATCAGGCTGGAAATGGAGGATATCAGCGAGTTGCCGACGGATATCGCCATCTCGGTCGTGCCGCACGAGGATACCTGGAAGGTCACGATCATGACGGACGGACCGCAAAATGCGGGTCGCACCGACATGATCGCGGCGATCGCGGACAGGCTGCGCAGCCAGTTCGACCTCAAAGGTTGACCTTTCCGCACGGATCTCTTGGCTCTTCATCGAACGCCTTCGACAGCGGTCTGCCGCCTTTCGCTTGCGCAGGCGTTGGGCTCGCATGAGAAGATTCGGCGAGCTGGGAGAGAGGGCCTTTGGATGGCCCGCGTAACGTCCTAATCGGGCTTTCAGGCCTCGCCGGGCCCGGTGAAGACCGACGCCGGCGGCGTGATGCGTGGCACCGGCAGCGGGCGTTCGGCCGCTCCGGACCGCAAGGGCTCGCCCTTTGCGTCGTACCGCTTGGCGAGGTCCAGCAGACGACGCCGAGTGAACGGGTCGGCAGTCTCGGCAAGGGCTCGAACCCGCTGCGCGAGACCACGATAGAACTCCTGCTCCATGACGCACTCCCACGATCACTGCCCGGAGTTGAGTACGTCCTTACCCGGGGAGTCAAGACGCGGTGCCGGCGGAAAACGTTTCGGCATCCGCTTGAGTCGGCGCCGTCGCCGGAATTAGAGTTGCGGTGCGGGGGAGATCCGATGGCGGTGCTTTTTCCGATCAGGAAGGCGTGTCCGGTCTGCAGCAAGCCGATGGTTGCCGTGCCCGACAAGATCAACGAGCGGCGGTCGCGCTACGTTTGTACCGCTTGCGATGGCGACCCGCTGTGAACCCCGACGGCCCGCAAGTGGGCAGACAGTCGCTGCGACGCCCGACGAAGTAGTTGTCGGACGCTGGCGCGGGATGCGGGCGGGTGCGACGCTCTTCAGGACGTCCGGGGGTCGGCTTCTGCATTCGGAACCCGGGAGGTTCCGCCTGGTGAGGAACGACACCAGCGGAGGTCCCGCGAAAATGCCTGGCCGGCGTGGCTCCGCCCCCAAGCCCCCCAAGGCGGGGCTACGCTCCAGGCCGCGATCCAGGATGCGTTGTCGGGGGTAGCTTCCGTTTCCCTCAAATGAGGTCGCTTTGCGAGAAGTGCTGCGCCGGGGCGGCACGGAACGTCTCGATCAGGGTCCGGCAGCCGCGGGGACCTAGCGCTAGGCCCATTCGCGACTTGCCTCCCGCGACCAGGAGCCCGAGGCATTGCCGAAGCGCTTGCCAAACGGCACGATGCCCAACTTCAGGCCTTCATGTCCAAATCGTCATGAGCCATCAATGCCGCAACTGCCGGTGAATCCGATGGCGGGCGATTTCATTGCCACGCGCGTCGACGACCGATAGTTCGGTGTCGTCGTAATCCCGGTCATCGGTGCCGATCTCGACGGCGACGCGCGCGCCATAGGCGTCCGCCTCGCGCGGCGTCGCAAATTCCATTCCCTCGTCGTCCACCGACACGAAGCCGCCGTCCCGGATATGAAAGAAGTACCTTCTCTGCATCGTTGCCTTTTGAGCCTTCTGGAACCCAGGGCGGCATCGTGACGCGTGCATGTGGTCATAGGATGACGACGTCGGGTCGTCCCTCTCCGGAGGGCGCGGCGGCCCGCCGGCACGGCGGGCTCACAGCTGGAATCGCTTGCCCGTCCCGCCGAGGTCGTCGCCCGCGACGCACCCGCCCGCAGATCGCCGACGCCTCCGATCTCGATCCAATCCCGTGGAATTTCGGAAACGCGCATCATGTAGTCGTCGCCGGCCATTCCGACGAGAGCGCCGGGGCAAGACACCGAATTCGATTCCTTCACCTCAGCGCCTTTCCTCTTGGATCGGAATCTCCGGAACAGGCCGGGGCGGCATCGCCGTCGATCCGGCGACGCTGACGACGATCATGCGCTCCTCCGGCGGAGAACCGAGATGGTCCGCAGCCTCTTTTCGATCCGGCTCGTCCACACCATTATCATGGATGGGAACGCAAGTCTTAATGATTGCCTCTGGGAGAGTGGAGCGGAACGACAGTAGAAACGGCGCACAGCTCCGCAGTAACTGTGAGCGCGCCGAGGCCCAAGCGCTCTACAGCTTGCCGTTTGCCGACCTGATGTTTCAGGCGCATCGGCGCGGCTAGGCTAATGATCAATCGCTGGGTGCGCGGCTAGACGGTCAAGACCATCGTCGAGGTGACTGCGGCGCTCCAGGCCCGCGCATTCGACGATGCGGCCAAGGCCCTTTACCGCTTTATCTGGAACGTCGTTTGCGACTGGTACGTCGAGCTCGCCAAACCGGTGCTCAACGGCGACGACGAAGCGGCCAAGGCGGAGACGCGTGCCATGGCGGCCTGGACGCTCGACGTCTGCATCAAGCTGCTGCACCCCGTGATGCCCTTCATCACCGAGGAGCTGTGGCATCAGCTCGGCGAGTTCGGCCCTGCGCGCGGCTCGCTGTTGCTCAATGCCGACTGGCCGACCACGACCGCCGAGTGGATCGATGCTCAGGCGGAGGCGGAGATCGGTTTAGTGATCGCTGCTGTCACCGAGGGCCGCTCGGTGCGCACCGAGCTGAACGTGCCGCCTGCCGCCCGTCCGGCGCTGCTGGTCACCGAGGCTGACCCAACTCAGCGAGCCGTGTTGCAAGCCAACGCCGCCGTCATCGTCCAAACCTTGCGTGTGTCCGAACTGCGCTTCGAGCAGGCGCTCAAGGGGGCGATCCCCTTTGTGGTCGAGGGGGTATCCCTTGCCCTGCGCTCACCGAGTTCATCGACCTGGCCGTCGAAGAAGGCCCGCCTGGCCAAAGAGATCGCCACGTTGCAGGCCGAAGCTGATCGGACGCGCAGGAAGCTCGACAACCCTGACTTCGTCGCCCGCGCCCCCGAGGAGGTGGTTGACGAGCACCGCGAGCGCCTGATCGGCGCCGAGGCTGCCCAAGGGCGGCTGAACGTGGCGCTCAGCCGGCTTGGCACTGATCGCTCCCGGGCTTTCACGCTCTTTGCGTGAGGGCCCCCATTTCAGTGCTGCATGGAGATAGACCAGTTGCGGTGCAGGCGCGCCGCTCCGGTTCCACGAGGCGGCCGAGATCGGCGCCCGCCATATCAGTTTGTTGCCGCTGCCGCCTCGGCCTCGCCATGGACGTGTAGTTCCAAGACTTCTCGGCACTGTACCACGCGACGGCCCGCCGAGACGATCCTCGCCGGCTCTCAGAGTTGCAAGGTGTCGCTCGCGAACAGCTCCGAACTCCGGATGATGGATACGGGTTGCAACGACGATCGAGCGAGGAGATGCCTTGCACACCGCGATCGCCTGCTCGACATCCATGGCGATGAGGTCACCTCCCAGAACGGGCCACAGGGGTGAACGATGATGACGTCCGGATTGGTCGTGCGGATTGTTTCCTCGACCGGCGGTTCTTACATCGAACGCTTATGCCGCTAGCTTTGGTATGGTCCTCTCGACCAATAGCAAGAATCGGTTGTTGCGAGCCGCCCCAACCACTGATGCTAGCGAGGACGGTCCCGAAGGGCCGCCTTTCGCGTTTTGGTCTCCATTTTGCCGGCATCGGGTGTTGCGTGTCCCCGCAACCAACGATTCTTGCGAAAGCAAGGCACCCAAAACCCCGGCCTCCGAAAGGATCTCAGGGTTTTTCTTGTTCGCTGCGGGGTGCTTAAACGCGTCGCGGATGTCGACCGCGTCCCCCAGCAGAAAATCGTCCCGTTCGTGCTTGATGCGAATGTCGAGCAGCTTGGAGTACTTGTTCCAGAGCACCTGCACGATCTTCGCCCGAAGGGCATCGGGCCAAGCCGCAATGGCGT
The DNA here is from genome assembly GCF_040548605.1 of Bradyrhizobium sp. JR4.1. Classification (NCBI taxonomy): domain Bacteria; kingdom Pseudomonadati; phylum Pseudomonadota; class Alphaproteobacteria; order Hyphomicrobiales; family Nitrobacteraceae; genus Bradyrhizobium; species Bradyrhizobium sp. JR4.1. The sequence goes on along the minus strand of NZ_JBEPRY010000001.1, from coordinate 415,955 downwards.
CCTGAAAATAGGGCTCAGCGACTGCGACGTCGATATCGCTCATCTTGAGCGCCGCAACGAAGGCCTGCTCGAGGTCGCCTTTGTCGCAGGATCTATCGCTCGCTGGCGCAGATATTCGATCGCGCGAACGATGATGCCGCCCAGATTTGGAGCCTTGCGCGAGATGCCCGAACCAACCCACAAAGCGAATTCGCCACTTCTGACTCAGCGGTAAGAACGCGTCATGTCCATCACAGTTGTTCCGGGAGCAACCGCTTAGGCAGGCCCGTCAACCAAGCCTGACCGTTAACGCGCTTGTTAGCCCGAAAGGCTACGTCGCGCGGCTGCTTGGCAGCGTCTGCAACCTGGCTAATTGTCACAACTGAATGTGAAGGAAGGATTTCCAGATAACGTCCAGTCGGTCGCTCGAACCATCGCCAACGGAAGTCGAAGGGCCATTGGCCGCTTTGGCAAAGCCGTTCGAAGCCAAGATCGACCGCCCATTGAATGATGCGACCGTGGTTGTCTTGGGCGCTTGTCACATTGAGGATTGCCTCATCCTTGATGAGAAGCGCCGCCGCACCGATCCCGCCGAGAAGGGAAAGAAGCGGAAGGATAAGTGGCTGTTCACCCAGCGGGACGAACCGATATTCTGCATCGCGGGCATCTGGCGCGAGACCAAAGACGTCGGCGAAGCCTTCACCATGCTGACTATGGAGCCCGGACCCGACATCGCGCCATATCACGATCGGCAGATTGTCATCCTTGAACGTGGCGCCTGGGCCGATTGGCTTGATCTCTCCGTGCCGGCGCAGTCGCTCATCCGGCCGCTGCCGGCCGGCTCATTGCTCGTTGAACAGGTTGGCTGAGCGGGTGCTAGGGCTGGGGCCGCCGGACCAGCACTGAGAAAGACTAGCAGTCGGCGAGGGCGTCGCGATAGACCGGTGGCCTTAAAGAGCGGGTTCAACGCCGCCATCTTCGCCAAGAGTAGAACTATCTGAGCCAGACGAGACCCATTTGGGAGGTGGACCGCTAGGGAACGTCCATTCGCGCCCCGTTTTCTCCTTCAACTTCTCAAGTTGCACGTGAAGCCGACGGAACATTAGGCCGTCAAGAAATACAACGAGAGGCTTCCATTCGAGGGCGCCCCCTACATGGAAGCCCATGTTGAAATTGACGCTGATGTCGAACTTCCCACCTTCGAAACCGATCTCTAGATTTCCGGTTATTGAGTCGTGGCCGACGTTGTGAGCATAGCGTTTATTGCGAAGTTCAATGATCTTGTCATGCACGGGGCGAAGCTCGACGGGTAGCGCGCTGCGCGAAACGCCGCTGCCGATGCCACCGTCGATGAGACGAGCATATGTCGTTACGAACGCTAGGGTCAGCATGTCGTTCTCAAGCGCCCACTCCATCGTCGCTTCGAACCTGGTGGAGGCAAGCCGATGCTGGATGTAGCGAAGGCTGGCCATAGTCGGGAACGCATGGACGATGCGATTTAAGATCCTTAGATTGTCATCTGCTGCCTCCAGAACGCCTTGTCCCTCTTCTTTGAGCGCATAGAGGTGTTGCTGCCATTCTTCGGGTAGATATTTGATAGCCTCCTCGGGGAACACGACGTATTCCTGCGTCTCTTCTGGTTCTTCCACGTCGCTATCCTTTTAGCTCTGCACGATCGAAGCCCATCTGGGCCGCTCGTATTGTCCACAATAACAAGGGGCGGAGCGCGTTCCGCCTTCATCGATGAGCTGATCTACATGCTAGACCTTTGGCTGGCGCACCCAGCCTTCGTTTAGCTTTTCAAGCACCTTTTCGAGCCAGTTCTCGTACCAGTACCAAGCCTTTGCAACGCTGACTCCGTATCCCTTCGCCGGATTTCTTGCGTCTAGCTGCTCCGAGAGCTTCGTGTGGTCGTGCATATTGAAGGTCGGAAATCCAGCCGCCTTCGCCTTTTCGACTATGTGGCTGGGCAAGTATTTCGGACGCTCGACTTCCTTGAGAAGAACGCGTTCGACCGCCTCTGCTTCAGGCGATCCGGGCTTGATAAATTCGACTGCCAGGTCTGATTTCGTTGCTTTCCCGCTCACCTTTGGAACGAACGCGACGCGATAGCGGAACTTTGGATCTTTCTGCTCGTCGTCGGTGAGAGTGTTGTGGAAGGTATCCATCGCTGTTGCGATATGTTGAGGCAGATCGGCCCCAAGAAGGGCTTTCCGCTGCACGCCGTCGAACGTTACGAACTGAAGAGCAATTGGCAGGCGCTTTTCGAGGGCGAATTCTCGCCCGAATAGCTTCTTTATGGCGTCGTTGAAATTGATGCAGCACGCCTGAAGTTTGGCGCTAAGAGCGTCGTCGATCCTGTTGGTGGAGCGGTGCTCAATCTCGTTGCGGATCTCGATCAGAAATTTCAGATTGTTCACGACACCCGCTTCCAGCGGGCATGCCCCGGTTGTGATGCATTGGCTGAGCTCCCAAAACTTTTCCGCTCCCGCAGGGGTTCGCTCGACAACCCCGGACTTTTTGTATCGGTAGTCGACGCCCTCGCGCTTGAAGTAGGCGTGCAACAGGTATGTCCAGGCAATGATGGACGTCACAATGAACAGTTCGGATCGGAAATAAAGACCGGCGCTGTTGAATGTATGGACTGCCGCGATCATCGTCTCGCGAGCTTTTACCAAGAGTTCGTCGCCTTGAAGGTGGAGACCCGTCGCGGGGTCGATGTTCGGCCAAGCATCGAGGAATGTGTCAAGCTCGTCGTCAGACGCCGGCTTGATGACCTTGTGTTTGGTGCCATCCCGGATCTCAGAGATCCGAGCGTGGTTGATCGAGCGGGTCGGGCGAGAGAAATATGCCTGGATGTCCTGAGGCACATACTTGCGAGCGAGCATCGATTTCGCGAGCGATACTTCCCACTTCTCAAGAGTATTGCCTGGTCTTCTGGCCATCTTCAGAGCCCCCGAAAATATGCCTATCACGAGGGCGTCATTCTGCGTAGGTGCTGGCAGGTTTCCATTGTGTGTTTCAGCGGAAATCCCGTGTCTTCACTTTGATCTGGTCGGTTTTCCCATAAGAATCGTATCGGTGGCCGTCCGGCGCAGGCGTCGGGAAGTCGCGCGGGTCAGGCCCCGAGCCGCCATTGCGAACTTGGTCGCCCCGTCCGTGCGGTAGCGGGAAAGCCGCGTCGCGATCACCGACGCTGGCAAGATCCCCGGACAGGTCGGTGAGCCGCTGCGCGACCAGGTGGACGACGTCGCCCTCGCGCTGAATCCGACCACGCACGGCAATCATGCTGGCGGACAGGACAACCCGACGAAACTGCTCGAACACCTTCGCCCAGACCACCAGGTTGGCAATGCCGCTCTCGTCTTCCGGGGTGATGAACATCACACCCTTGGCGCTGCCGGGGCGCTGGCGGACGAGAACGATGCCGGCGGCCTGAAGCCATCGGCCGTCGCGCGCGTCCATGGCCTCCTGGCAGGTGACGATGCGCCGTCGGCGCAAGTCCTCGCGCAGGAAGGAGATGGGGCGGGCGCGCATGCCAACGCGCGCGCCCGCCGCCAGGGCCGCGGCATCCACCGCCAGCACAAGCTGCTTTCTTCCGTCACGGCCAACAAGGGCGAGCGGGGGCCTCAATCGGAGGCGCCGCGTCGCCGGCCTTCCGCCGCACCCGGTCGGTCGACCAGGTGGGCAGGAAGAGCGAGACGACCCGAGTCATCACATGCCTCCAATTCAAAATCTGCACTTTCGCCCGCGCGGGCGCGGATCAGTTCGACAAGCTACCCGACGTCGGCGTGTTGTGGATATGCTCCACGCACGGCGCTTCATCGAGCGGTTTGCTAAGTCTCTGCTCGATCTTAATCTTAGGGTTGGGCTGAGTCCCTATGGATTCAGGAGTTTCCATACGCGGTATTGCTCGCGCAACTTCGCTTCTATCGCCACCAATTGGCCGTGATAGTCGTGTCCGTCGAAGCCGCGTGCCGCGATATCGGTCGACAACTGGACTAGCCGCCAAGGTGTGTATTCGTGGAATGGGTTTAACCCGATGACATTGCCAAGAGACAGGTCAGCCGGTGCCGGCGCCTTCAAGAGCTTGGCAAACGTTGCAATGGCTGCGTTCATATCCCACCGTGAGACAAACAACGACAGCGCGCAGAGGGCAAGGAGTGGAATCGGCGGTCCTTTCCACCTGTAGGAATCAGGATTGATCGGGCTGAACTTGATGCCAGCGTTCTTCGCGACAAAACCGCAAAGCGTCAGGGCTGCGTCATAGTGCGGCCGCAAGGTACTGACGTCAAAAACCTCCTGGTCCTTGTGCTTGGTGGCCAGTTCCTGGGCCCTGCGCCAATGAGGCGAATCGAACGGCGTCTCCTTGAGAAGTTCAAACAGGGCAAGGTGCTCTTCTGTGAAGTGGTATTTCGCGGCCGAGGCCCAATCGAAGCCTGGCATTTCTGCCTGGGCGGGATGGAAGGTCCAGCGTTGAAATTGCGAGTGGCGCCGGAGGCATCGGGTCCATTCTATTTGCTCAGGCGTCACTGTTACTCGGACGTGGCTAGAGGCTTTCAGTTCGAAAAACCATTGGCGCATGGCGCGGATCGCCGATTGATCGAACAGCCTCTGCTCGATGCCCTTGCACACAAGCTCTCTAATCAGTCGTGTTTCCGCGGATTTCTCGGATCCGAGATTCACGAGCCCGTCAGGTTGGGTGAGGACGCCATCGTCTTCGCCATAGAATTCACAGAAAGGATGATGCGCGTCGTTGCCGTCCTGCCCAACGAACCGGAAGTGAGATTGCCTAATCAGCTTTTGTGTTGCGCGGGCACGAGCTGAACGCACGACATGAGCGCCGGTCCTGCCGCACGACGAACACCGAACGTCCGAGCGAATCCAGTCGCCCCATTTGGGATCTATTTCGGGAACCTGCTCGTCGGCGGCAATGGGCTGTCTTCCGCTCAGCAACCAGGCGAGTTGCTCGACGTCGATCTCTCGAGCGTAGTGTTGCGAGTAAGCAGTGGTTGCCATAGATCCTCCCAGAATGATCTTCAATGTTCGTTGGACGTCTGTCGCCGTTGGTGTTGGCGCAGTGCTTCCAGCGAATTGTTGTCCTGAATCAGAAGCGCGCTCTACGCCGCCGGCGTGAAGCGGGCGCTCGGCGATATGATTCTTATAGTTTTCGTTGCGCGTGTGAGCGCTACATACCAATCCTTGCCGCTCATTGCGTTGGTTGATGTCACGATGGCCCGGTCGAACTCCAAACCCTTTACCAAGAGCGTGCTTCCAATACTGCGGGTTCCCAGTCGGCGACCGGCGTGACGACTTCGATTTTGAACCTCCCAGATCGACGCGTGGAGGCTCGGAGGTTGGGTATTCGTCGTGGTCTGCAGGGCCGATTGCATCGCGAAATACATTTCACGTCGGTAGATGCGGACGCCCGGGCGATCGCGCAGCGCGTGAAGGAAGGCGAGCATCGCGGCATCGCCACCGTCCTGGATGACCGCTTCGGTAAGCTGCAAGAGATCGCCGAATTTGGCCTGGCCCAGGCGTCGGCCTTGTTGGCGGGCATCAACGGCACGCTGGAGTTCGGCTTTGTCGGCGCCGGTCATGCATTTGGCTGCAAAGGCTAAGAGCATCTTGAAACGCGCCTGCCCAACCGACCCGTCGATAGCTTTAGCCGCGGCGAAGAGTGTCTTGCAGCCGACCGCCTCGATAGTGACGAATCCTTGCTGGGCAAGCTTCTTCGCGAGCGCCGATCGGCGATTTTCGTTGGTGCTGTCGCCGATGACAATGAGCTTTCCAAGCAGGTCATCACGCATCGATTCGAGGCATTGCCGGACTACCGCAGCTTGCTGACGACGCGGATCGGCAGGTAAGGCGGTCCATGTTACGCAATTTGGACGATTACCGAGATCAAGATTTTCACCCTTCTGAAGTGTTACCCGCACGGCGCGAAGCCACTCGGCCAGTTCTTCGTTCTCGGCATTCTTCCATCGCCATGGAGTGACCAGTTCGGCGGCTTGTCCGAAGATCGGAAAAACGTCCTTCTCCCAACTAACCGGCGCCTGTCCCCGAAAGTCGAAGATGGCTTGAAGCGGGTCACCGAAAATGCACGTTGGCAAATGATTGGCGAGCCGTCGGATCACCTCGTGCTGCTGCAGGGTACAATCTTGATACTCATCAACGAAGCAGCCGCCGTATGAAGAATTGATCACTCCATCCACGGCACCACTATCGAGTAGACAAGCCCCGGCAGCATACACGGCGTTCCACTCGGCCGTGGAACTGGGGGCGGTCGAAAGAATGCCGGAGCGCCGAGGGAAGGAAGCTGCAAAGCGCAGGCACCACCCGGCGATCGTGTCGATGCGATATTTAGCGCTAGGAATGTGAAGCTTCTTTAGACGTCGCGTGAGAGCATCAACTCCGGCATGCGTGTGCGTGAGAATGAGCCTACGGTGTTCCGACACACCCACCGCACGGGCTATTTGCTCTGTCTTCCCGCAGCCGGCGGCTGCAATGATGCTTCCGTGTCGGAGACCCGCCGCCAGTCGTGCAATATCTATGTCCGCTTCAAGAGACATCGACCCACTTCCGCATGACATCGAGCCCTTGGGCGAGTGGAGTCGCAGCGACGGCGTTCAGGTGCGGCCCAACGACTGATGCCAACCCTTCGCCGCGTGAAATATCCTTGAACCAGCTCTTGTCGTTCGCGACCTTACCAATCAGTCGACGCAAATCTACGGTGTCGCGCTCCGGTCCCAGCTTGGCAGCGGAAACGGTCGGAAGGTCGGCGGCGTTCAAGGCATTGTCGAGGACGGCGATGACGCTGTCTTGCCCAACGCACTCGATTGCAAGCGCGATCAAGGCTCGCACGCCGGCCCAGGGTAAGTCGAGAAACAGTCGTTGCTCCGTCGAGCAATTGTCCGGCCATTGCCAGAGGGCCGCGCCTTTGTCGGTCGCTCGTCGCAAGGCCTCCGCGTTTGGCGGCTTGTCGGAATCCAGAAGCAGCCAGACCTCGTATCCAAGATCGCGGAGATGCTCGGCGATAAGGGGGGCCTTATCTTTGCCGCCGCCATCGATCGGGACTGCTCCCTGCAAGGCGAACGAATCTCGGCCGCTAGCATGCCACCACCCGTCCAGGCCGCGCATAAGGCCTTGTTCCGTTCGCCCCTCGCCAACAAGAACCTTTCTGGCGAGGAAGGCCTCAGGCGTTCCGCGAAGGTGACGCTGCGCGGTGTCGAGGTCTCTGGCCAGTCCAGAGACAGATGCGATTGTTGTGACGCCTGCCGATGATCGAACGGCAAAAATATCCGAGGCGGTTAGCTCGCGGATCACGACTGGCGAATGTGTCGTCACGAACATCTGTGGCTGGGCGGCGCCTTCTCCGCCCTTGGGAGTTTTCAAATACTTGAGCAGCCGGGCGACGCGATGCGGTTCAAGGCCATGCTCGATTTCATCGACGATAGCGATGTGAGGCGGACCGGCATCGTGTTGAAGTGCCGAGACGAGAAGGCGAGAGGAACCAGTACCGAGTCGACGGAGTGGAAGGTTGCCGTCATGCAACGCAATTCCGCCAGAGGTGATGCTGACGCCCTGAACGTCGAGTTCGGCTGTGAATTTCCCGCGGACGGGGACGGCGAATAGCTTGCTGAGCTCCTCTGCCCGGTCGACGGCTTTTTTAAAGATGCCTTGATCGCCGGCCTTGAAGGCTGTGCGGGCCGCGCGGCCCGCCTCTGCCAGTTGAAGGCTGTACCCCTCACCAGCCTCGCCTATCCGTGTCAGGACGGAGGTTCGGCCCCAGCCGAGATGTCGTTCGGCATACGGCCCCAAGCGATTGGTGCCCATTCGCTTGGTGTCTTTGTAACGTACCGTCGGCGGATCCTTGTCGACGGTATCGATACGATCATTGTGGATCGACCAGCGTGCCTCAAGTGATTGGTCGATAACCACGGTGATGGAGAGCGCGTCTTCTAAACCTGCACCGGACTCGTCCTCGATTTTGGTAGCTGCTTGGTTCCAGCCGCGAAGGTGTAAGCCGTATCGGTCCTCGGCCTTGAAGTCGCCGGGTAGCCCAGCCAACGTGACTGTGATCCGCAATGGCTTTTCGATATCGAGGTCAAAGAAGTCGCAATCATCCGCGAAACTGTACGAGCGGGGATTGAGACATAGCTCGATGGCATCCAGGATCGTCGTTTTGGTGGAATCGCCGGGCCCGATCAGGCAGTTCATGCCCGCCGCGGGTGCCCAAACCAGAGATTTGATGCCACGGAAGTTCTGGACCTCCAGATAGACGATGCGCATTCCTGCCCCCAGGCCGCTGACGCAGATCGTCAGTCAAAGTTTTTTTTTATGCCAAATCGCTCGCAAGGACCCTCAAGCCGGATACGCTGGTCGAGGGCATTCGCTCAGCACGTCGGCGAGCACATTGGAGATCTCCATTCGTGCGTCCTGGCCGGATTGCGAATGGACAAAGAATTTCTGTTTCAGGCCCATCGATAGACTCGACGTCCTCGGCAATCTATATAGCTTTGAAGCTATGTTGCGTCAATGGTATGGACTTCCGGCACGCTTACCGTGGCGTGCAAAACGTCAGACCGCTTGCCTACTCAGTCGCTCATGCTCGGCAATGAGAAAAGTGAGATAGCTGCGGATGAGGTTGCAGTAGAGGCGGGCCTCGTCGATTTGAAGCGCGAGGCCTTCGCGAAGGTCGAGGCCATGGCGAACGCCACCGCCTGTCGGCGAAGACAGGTAGCCGTGCAGGATCATCATCCATTGAAGGATTTGATCCTGATGCCCGCGCCCGCGTTGCCGCAGTTCACCAATGATCTTGTTGAAGTACCGTCCCTGGATGCTGCCATCGTGGATATCGGCGCCGCGGAACGCCGTGGAGATCGTCTCCAAGAGCCACAACACCTCCTGAACGGCTTGCCGGCCGTGCCTTCGCTGAGCGCCCGCTCCGAGCTTTGGAGTGCCTGCTCGATCAAGCCCTGGGCTTGGGCGTCGAGCGAAGGCGCCTGCTCAGGGACGGCAATCGGGATATGAACGCGGGTGGCAATCAGGCTCGGGGGATCGAGCTGATAGCCGGCTCCCGCATCGGCGAGGATGCGATTGATCCGAGCGGCGTCGAGCATCACCATTTCGGGATTCCCGCGTTGCAATTGTTCGCAAGCGGTCCAAAAGGCTTCGATGAACAGTGGTGCGTTCGTTGCCGCTTTGCCCATCGCCGTAGTAAGGTCCTCAACGGCGAAGCGCTCGTTGGAGCTGGGATAGTATTGGACGTTCGCAGCGGCAGCAAACCGCGCTTTGAAATGCTCGAGGATCGCTTTGCGCTGACCCTGGCCGCTGATGCGATTGATGAGATCGAGGAATCCCGCCTCAACATCGCCTTCAATTGGGCCAGGGCTATCAAATCGCCAGCGGTTGTCGAACGTCAACATTGGCGAACCTTGTCGTGCAATTAGCGCTTCGCGGTCAGCGCTCAATTTCCTTTTGAGGCGCCCGCGACGTTCGCCGGGCTTTCGGCCGGATAATCGACCCCGGAGACGTAAAGCGTCACGGCGTCGCCCTCGATGAAGATGCAGTCGGCGTCATTGGAGATGAACCCGGCGAGAGCGTTTCGTCCTCCTCTCATGCGACCATGCGCGGTGTTGAACGCTACGTTTTCGCCAATGACATAGCCGTATCGGACATAGTCCGAGCCGTAGAGCCCGTCTGCACCCTTCGGATAATTGGCGAACTTCACGATGTTGTATTGCGGTTTCAGAAGGCTGACGAACGCCTTCTCGGCGTCGGCGACGATCCGTTTCTGATCGTAGGCGCCGCTGAAATCTTCGCCCTCAAAGTCGTGGTCCAGCTCGAACGTCGTCATGATCAAAGGCTGTACATTGAACATGAACAGGTAGATTTCGTCGGTGACGCGTGCCCCGGGATATCGTTGTGGTTCGTTGGAGAGTATCTCCATGCGAGCTTTGTGGCCGTGGCGGATCAGACGATCGAAGCTGTCGCCCACCTTGGCGATGCCGACATAAAGAAGGTCATACGTCGCCGCTTCGCGATAGCGTTCGAAGCCCTCAATTCCAGCTCTGCCTCTGGAGCGGTCCCAAAGAAGCTTCTCGGTCGTGAACCATTCGAGAAGGTTAGATCCCTCTTCGCCAATCGGACCATCCCAGACCCGTATCATTTTTTCGCCCGCCTCAACCAGATAAGAGTCGATTTGGGCAGCGGACACGCCCGGCAAGTCTTTGAGGCGCAGCTTCACATCATCAGCGAAGCTATCGCCGACGACGAACGTGAACGTGATCTCGTGGGTGTCCGGGTCGATAACAATGTCCTGATACCGCGCCTCAGCACGTGCCGCGATCATGTAGAAGTCGCTCTGCCGCAGAAGCGCCTCGACCGCGGGGTCGCTCTGCATCCAAACCGCCTCCTGATTGGAGATCGGAGGGTACACAGTCTCGATCACCGTCAGCTTGGACTTAATACTGGTTGCCGTGCCGCTCATGTTTCAGGCCTTGCGCCTGGTCCGAGGAGCATCGTCCGGCGAAGCCCCGACATCGCCGAGATGTTGTAGACGGAGTGCGCGGCGGCTCGGCAGCTTGACGACAAGTTCCAATTTTCCGCCGACTGCCTCGACATAGCTGCGCAACGTAGAGAGATACATGTCGGCTTGTTTCTCGATCTTGGACACCGAGGGCTGTTTGATGTTAAGCGCCGTGGCGATGTCGGCCTGGGCCTTCCCTGCAAGCTGGCGGAGCTCACGCAGACCTTCGACCTCCTGCTTTACCTCCTGATAGCGAGCTTCGATCCCCTTCTGCCGTTCGGTGGGCAAGTCGGCGATAATCTGGTTTAGGCTACGGCCCATTCTATCTTCCCTTCCTTCCGGCATTCAGGCTCTCCAGATGTGCGGAAAACCGTGAATCCGCTTTTGCGAGAAGCCGCTTGTAGAAGCGTTTCTGACCGCCTCCAGATTTGTCTCCGGCTACAAGCACGATCGCCTTCCTCTCGGGGTCGAACGCGAAAGCGGCGCGCCACCCGCCATTCGACGCCTCGAAACAAAGCTCCTTCATGTTGGTGTGCTTCGAGCCTTTGAGCGTATCTGCATATGGCCGGCCGAGCTGCGGGCCGTAGTCGGCAAGCAGCTTGGCGAGGCCAGCAAGGAGTCCTGCTTGGACGGCTCAAAGGCAAGAAACTCCGCCTCAAAGGCATCGTGAAATACGACGTCCCAAGTCATCTATATAGCTTCTAAGCTATGTCCGGTCAACGGGAAGGATGCGCCGCGGCTCCGGCGAGGCCGTCGTCACGCTGCGGCAACTTCCGCCAAGGCGTCGACGTCATTGACGGCGTAGCGCACCCATTTCCCGAACTTTAGGAAGACGGGCCACCACCGAGTGGGCGGTAGGACTCCCCCAAAGCAGGAAAGCTCCTGCATTGCGGGCATCATGCCGTGAGGGCATGGAATAGGGATTAGGAGCGGCCTCGCCACCAAACGACTGGCTCGCCGTTCAGTCCCGCTTGGCACGAGGGATCACCATGGTGCACGCTGGAGCACCTCTGGGCTTTGAGGGCGCAAAGCCGCACCACTTAGGTACTTTGTCGGTCATGGGACCTCCAACGTCTACGCTGCGCCGGCCGAGGCGTGCTTGCTCGGCGACCGTGGGCTGCGGCATCAGTTACTTGTCGGTTTCATTTCCGACCCAGACAATCTCTCCGCTGGTGAGGTAGACAACCGCGCCCCGATTGGCATGGGCCGCCGACAGATAGTCGAGCAGCTGTTGCGCGTGTGCCTTGCGAACGGCGAGTGTCGGTTTGACATCCGATTTCCAGTCAATTGCGGCGTCGACACCCTGGTCGCTGATGGCCAAAGCATCGGCGCGCCCCGCGACAAGAACGTGCCCATCAATCGCCCAGACCGGAATCTCAGGTACGAGATGAGGCCGCAGTTTAGAAATTTCGGGCAAAGCAAACGCACGAAGCGCAGCCGCCGCCATTTCGTTAGGATCTGGCCGCGTTCGATCATCCTCTGCGCTAGGCGTTAGCTGATCGAGCAGGAAGCGGGCGCGCGCGACGCTCGCCGCCAGTTCATCCGCGAGCTCGCCCGTCAGGAGTTCCTCCATAAGCTTATGCAGGATCACGCCGCGGCGAGCGCCAGCGCCTGCAATTTCGAAACGCTCCGCCTGGCTCTCTAAGGCGATTACTCCGTCGAGAGAATCGCCAAGACGATCACCGTCATGTTCGCTCGGTCGACGCCAGACTAGAGGCGGCGAACTGTCCTCGACGGAACGCTGTTCCGTTGCAAAAATTTCAGCCGACTGTTCATTCGGTTGAGAGGCGCCCGAACGGTTTGCCAATAGCATGAATGAAGAAAGATCCAGCTCTGGGACTTCAAGCTGACGAAGATTCACGGAGCTGAACCACGAATCCTTTGACGCCTGGGGGATATGAGGAAGGATGAGAAGGTTTCGCGCCCGTGTGCTCGCCACGTACCAGATTCTCTCGCGCTGATTTGCATCCTCGAGGCTTTCTGCCGCGCGCGCCGCAGCCAGCCCCGGGGGCGCGACGCCACCGATCATCCAATGCAGGCTGTTGTCGGATTGCCTATGAACGAACTGTTCCGGCCGATAGAGCTCGGTCGTCGAATTGATCGGAATGACCACTGGCCATTCCAACCCTTTTGCACTGTGGATTGTGACAATCTCGACCGCATGCTCCGCGGCGTCGATGCGTCCCTCCGGTGCTCTGGCCTTGCGCTCCCAGTCAGATTGGAGATCGCGGACGAATGCGCGCAGGCCGGCAACTCCGTAGCTGCGCGCTTTCTCGATCAGCGCATCTAGGTTGGCGAGGGCCCGCGCGTTCCGGTTGCCATGCCGCGCCGCGATGATGACGCGGGCGTTCAGGCGCTCGATGGCCTCAGCGAGGATCAGGCTCGGGGTGACAAGGGTCGCTTTGCGCCGCAGGCTCTGCAGCAGTATGAGAATTTCCTTGGCCAGCGGATGCTGCACCAAGTCGGGATCTGTGCGCACAGTAAAGAAGGTCTGAGCCGTCCCATCTGCGGAGAGGGCTGTAGTAATGTCGAGCAGCTCCTGCTCGCTCAGCCCAACCAGCGGACCGCGCATGAAAGCGCCGAAGGCGAACGTATCCGACGAATCTGCCAGCACCCTCACAAGTGCCAGGACATCCTGCGTTTCCTGCCGTCGCATTAAGGTCTGGCCAGCTTGCGATGAAACCGCGAGGCCCCGCTGTTCGAGGGCTCGTTCATAACGCCAGAGCTCCGTATGACCGGGTGATAGAAGCGCGATGTCACCGGCCTTCAGGGGCGTGTGCGTGTTGTCGGCCCGCAGAATTGGTAGGTTTCCGATCAACGCTGCGCAGATATCCGCGACCCTTTCGGCTTCGGCTTCCCGAAACATCTCCGCGTAAATGCGCTCGGCGGTCGGGATCTCGATCGTGGAACGTGCTACGCAGGGCAGGGGCTGCGACACGTCAGAAAGTGTTGGAGCAAGAGCGACATATCGGGGCTGCGAAGGCTTCGCAAAAACCGGTTCGAAGCATGCATTGACGTGATGGATGATCGGGCTAAGCGATCGGAAGTTGGCAGTGACTTCGATGACTGCTCCGCCATCCTGGCCTTGGATCAGCCTGCTGCAAAGCTCGTAGGCTTCGATATCGGCACCGCGAAAGCGATAGATCGCCTGCTTCGGATCGCCGACGAGGAAAAGCGCTCCAGCGCGTAGCCGCGCGGCCTCCCAATGCGTTGGGCGTTCGGCGATTGCAGCAATCGAGAACAGAATCTCACTTTGAATGCGGTCCGTATCCTGAAATTCGTCGACTAGAATATACCGATAGCGCCGCCCGATTGCCTGCCGAACCTCTTCGTGTGAGCGCACAAGGGACTGAACGTGAACTATCAGATCGTCGAAATCCAAAATTGCCGCCGCGCGTTTGCGGGCGCGATAGCTCTCCAGAAGTTGGTCAAGCGAGCTTGATAGCGAACAGACGAGCGTGCTCGCGATGTGGCCAATGAGCTGGCTCCACGCGTCGTTGACCGCTTCGAACAGCGCCCGCCCTGAATCGTTGCCAACATCATTCTTGTGAGCGCCAAAACCGCGGGCGGCCTCGTCATAAGTCTTGAGCTGCAATCCCTTCCGTCCAAACAACCGGCCCGATCGCGGATCGCAGAGTTGCCACAGCGAGCGAAAATCCGGATCGCCGGTGAAGCAGCCTTGATAGCGCGTCGCCAGCCTCCCGAGTTCCTGTGCGATTTCTCGCGCCCATGCCTCGTCCCCGACGCTTGCTCTCCATCGCTCGAAGTCGTCGACAGCCTGGACGAAGTCGATGTCGGGTCGCAGATCTCTGGGCGGAGCGATCGGCTCAGCATCGGGGTGCTTGTGCCTCAGGAATGCAAGTTCACGGACGAGGTCGACCACCTGCAGCGGAATTTGCTCCGCCAAGACAACGATCGGATCGTCTTCTGAGGCGTCAGTTGCGAGCCGGCGTGAGAACCACGCTGATAATTCTGCCATGAACAGATTGTCGGCGACGATCGCGTCGGCGACGCGAGCGCCAGGATCAAGGCCTGCCTGGACGCCATGGCTGCGAATGATCGCCTGACAAAACCCATGGATGGTTGTCGCAGTCAACTCGTCGAGTTGCGCGGATGCGGCAATGAGCGCGTTTCGCTGCTGGCCGGACAGCCCCTGCGGAATGACCGCCTTTAGGAAGGCCGGAACCACGCCCATCAGCAGGAGGTCGACGGTCTCTCTAATTCGCGCGGCAAGTTGGCTTGCCGCTAACTCGGTAAAGGTGATTGCGGCGATCTCTTCGGGGCGGTGCCCCGCGGCGAGCATCATCGCCACGCGCCCGGCCATGAGCGACGTCTTCCCGGTTCCCGCAGCCGCTTCCACCAGCAGGATCGACGAGAAGTCTGTCATTGCCCGGCAACGGTTATCCTGATCGACGAGCGTCATGTCGCGGCGCTCCAGAGCTTGTTGAGTTGCTGATTGGCTGCGCGGAATTCCGAGGCCTTTCGACGAAGATAGCTTTCGCGATCCGCTGGGAGCGCAAGATGCATGTCGTCGTAAAAGGCGTCTTTTTCCCAGCGTGGCGCAAGCCGTCCGCTGCGCAAGATTGTCGTTCCCGCCGACAGGTAGCCGATGGCGTGCGTGATTGCGTCGTCGAGTTCGTCTCCCTTGAGCTCGAACGTTGCCGGGTCATCCGCCAGATAGACCAGACGTGCGACCACTGTTCTCACGTCAGGCAGTAGGGTCCGCACGGCAATTGCGTAAAGCACGCGTTGCAGCTCGCGCCCTTGTCCAAGGGTGATGCGTTGAGTTTTCGGAGGCGGCTTGATGCTCTTGTAATCTGTGATCCTTGCGGCGTCGCCAGTCGCCCGAATATCTAATCGGTCCATCCGACCACCGAAGATCAAGCCGGTCGGCTCGATCGGAACGGCCGACGTTGCGTCCCAGGGCACTTGTTCCGACACCAAATTGATTTGGCCGAATGGCACCTCGGTCCAGCTTCGCGTGTCGGATCGTACCAGATCGTCGGAGGCAAGGCCTTTCGCCGTCCTGCGCGCCGCTTCCTTCACCGTGTGACGCCAAAGGATCGGCGGCGGGACCGACCGTTGCAATGGCCATGAGGTAAGGACAGCCGCTGAAGCGCCTTCGATTGCTGCCTCGATTTCGTTGGCGCTTGCGCGCGCAAATCCCGGCGCGGGCTCAAGCGCTGAGATCGCACCGCTGATCAACTCGTGTACCAGTTCGCCAAACGACGTCGGATCGAGCTCCAACGGTTCGGGCTCCTGGCGAGCCGAGCGCCAGCCCAACGCATATCGCCAAACGAATCCGAGCGGGTCACGCAGCAAGCGCTGCAATGAGGTCGTCGACTGGACCCGCACAAGGGCGGCCTCGATCGCTGGATGATTGGCGTCCGACAATCCGTCATGCGCGGTCAGATCCGCACGCCACTGCCAGTTTCGCCAGCAGAGCTGAGCCTGCCGCACATGGGCGAGCTGTCCGGCGTCGCGGGCGCGCGCCAACAACCGGTCGGCTTCGCTGAAGGCGTGTTCTGGCACGCGGTCGCGTTTGTGGACGACCGTGTCGCCGGGCCATAAGGTGCTTGGCGATAGCTGGCTGCCTCTGGTGTTTCGCTGAGCGCGCGACAAGACCAGTTGCTCGCGCGTTTGCGCCCTTATGATCTCGAAATGAAGACGGTCTCGCTCAGCGGTGCTGACCGGATGCAGCTTGCGGCGCTCGAGCAGATGATGCGGGATGAGGGGATCGTCATGGTCGGATCGTGGCCAGGATCGGCTGGTGAAGCCAAGCAGACGTGTGAACGGTCGCGGACACGACACCAACTGCGATGCCGGACACCAGACAACGCTGTTGGCAGGTTCGCGTTGATCCGCGACCCGCAATGATTGGAGTGACAGCACAATTGCATGCGGCGGGGCGCTTCGCAGTGCCTCTTCCCACATCGTCAGGCTGGCGCCGCTCAACAGCCGCGTGCCGGCTTCGCTTCCAGCGTCTGGTCCGCGGGCGAGGAGATCGAGGATCGGTAGAAGAGTTTGCTCGGCAAGCTCGGCCGTGGCCCGCCGTGGCCTGGCCGCGGTGAACGCTTCGCTCCATTGATCAAGTGTCCGTAGCGCAGCCCCTCTCGGAATGCCGGCGAACCAATCTTCGGGAAGTGAGCTGGCGAACGGCCGCGACGGAAGGCGCCGGAGCAGCCGCCAGACGCGTTCCTGGCTGAGACCGTTGCCTAGAATATCCGCGAGGGCAGCGCAGGTCTGACCGTCCGCGGTGCTCAACGCCGGCACGCCATGAGAAAAATGGACCGGCAGTGCCGCACTTCTCGGGTAGGCAAGAAAGTGATCGTCCCAATCTTGCGTCGAGGTCGCGGCGATTGCGATGTCCTGTGCCTTGACCTGGCCCGTCGATAGCAGTTGCCTAGCCCATCTCAGCGCTTCCACGACCTCTGATTTCGGATCTGCGCTCGCTTCGGCGGAAATATGTGTAGGTCCAGGGGATGCGCTCTTGCGGATCGCGCCACCGAACCAAGGCTGCTCAACACCGTCCGGCATATCCCAGGATAGGTCGGTCACGCGTGTGATTGCATTGAGAAGGGGACGCCAAACCGGATCAACCTCGACGATGCCGGCAAGTGTGACGGTGCCCACAAGGGTGCGGGTGTAATCAGCGCGTTTGACGGCGGCGTCGCGAAGGTCGCGGGGCAGCAGATGGGTAGCTGGTAGGCTCTCGCGGATTCGCGCCTCAATCAGAGCAAGGTCGTGGAACCGCACGGCTTCGTGGGCGAGTGAGGCTAAATCCAAGTCCGAGCGCCAGACGGAATCGAGCGATTGAAGGACCGCCCGTGGCATGCCTGGCAAGCCCGCAATGCCGGCAATATCTCGAAAACCGCCAGCAGCAAGTGCTGCCTGAATCGCCGGGTAAAGAACATCGGTTCCCGCGGGCGTTGTAAACCCGCCGGCAAGGCGACCGGCGAGAAGGGGGAGCGTCAGGATTTCGCGACCGATGGCACCGCTCATGGCTGCTGTAGCGCGAGCACTGCGTAAAGCGAGCAAACCGTCGACGATGTGGGCGGAGCGAGTGATCATTTGCCTACGTTACGCTATTGTCGGTCGAGTCTTGCTTGTTGCTCAGACTAGCGGTCTACCGAAATGTTGGGCTAATAAAGACATATAATCCTGGGGGGTGTAATGCGTCTAAGCAAGTTGAGCATAAGAAACTTCAGAAACTTTCAATCTATCGATATTCCGCTAGCTGGCAATGTCGTGTTGCTTGGGCAGAATAGAGTCGGAAAAAGCAATCTGCTGTTTGCAATCCAGCTCATACTCGATCCGACCCTCCCTGACTCGGCCAGGCAGCTGAAGCTGACCGACTTCTGGGATGGAGGGCCGGCTGATTTCAGTGCGCCGATCGAGGTACATCTGGAGCTTTCAGATTTCGCGACGGATATGGCTCTAACCGCGATTCTGACTGATTTCCGCGCGTCACATGATCCAACGATCGCGCAACTCAGCTACGTCTTCCGCAAGAAGCCCGAGGTTACCGGTGCTCCACAATCCAGTGCCGATTGTGAGTTCTTCGTTTTCGGAGGCGGCGACGAAACCCGCTCGCTTCCCAGTAGGGTCCGACGCCGCATCGCGATCGAATTGCTGGACGCTTTGCGAGATGCTGAAGGGCAGTTGGGGAACTGGCGTAGTTCGCCATTGCGCCCTCTGCTCGAGGATGCCGTTTCCGGGATCAGCCGCACGGACATCGACGCCGTAGCTGCCGAGCTCGACAAGGCGACCAAGACGCTCGAAACGTTTCCGACGATCAAGACGCTGGAAGACGAGTTGCGGTCGGGCATCCTCCATCTTTCCGGAAAAGCGCATGACATCGATGCTCGCCTGAGATTTGCGCCAACCGACCCGCTGCGCCTGTTTAGGGCGATTGCGATGTTCATCGACAACGGAAAGCGTGGCATTGGGGATGCCAGTCTGGGATCGGCCAACGTGGCGTTGCTCGCTCTGAAGCTCGCGGAATTTTCATGGCGCCGCAAGAAGAACGAACGAAACTTCTCGCTCCTGTGCATCGAGGAGCCCGAGGCGCATCTTCACCCGCAACTCCAGCGATCTGTCTTCAAGAAGCTGCTGGGCAGTGTCGACGCCTCGCAGGCCATGATCGTCACCAGCCATTCGCCGACTTTGGCCGCCGTCACCCCGTTGCGATCAATCGTGCAGTTGAAGAGGCAGGCAGGCTCGACCCAGGCGTTCTCGCTGGCGAACCTGCCGGTAACTTCGGACGAGATCGACGATCTTGAAACCTACCTCAATGCGACACGCGCCGAGTTGCTGTTCGCCCGAGGCGTCATTTTTATCGAAGGCGACGCAGAGGAGGCGCTCTTGCCCATCTTCGCCTCATCACTCGGCCATTCGTTGGACGAGCTCGGGATCTCGGTCTGCAACGTCGGCGGGGTCAACTTCCGCCCCTATGTGAAGCTCGCTGAAGCACTGAAGCTTCCTTACAGTGTGATCACCGACTGGGACCCTCCCGATGGAACGAAGCCTCCTCTGGGAAAGAAGCGGACCCTCGATCTCTGGCAGGACATGCTTGCGGTTCGTGGCCAGCCTCTCCTGACGACCGCGCAACTGGCGCCGTGGGAAGCAATGGACCATGCCGCGTTCAGCGCGGGCGCTGCAAAATCCAGCATTTTTCTCAACGAACAGACCTTCGAGGTCTCTATTGCGAACACGCCCACATTGCTGAACCCGCTGCTCGATATCCTGAGTGAGCAGGACTTCGGCTCCGTGCGCAGTCGGCGCATCGCTGCTTGGCGAGCTGGTACGGCAGTCGATGCCGCACAATTGCTTGCAATGATCGCTGATATTGGCAAGGGCAGGCTCGGCGCGCGCCTTTCGAAGAAAGCCGTTGGTCTCAAGCCACCTACTTATATCGAAGGCGCAATCAACACGGTCGTTGGACTGGTTGCGCATGTCTAGTGATCGCGCGCTTCGTCAGGCCCTGGCTGAGCTCCAGGCGAACCCGGAACAGTCGGCCGCTGTCATTGAAACCGGGCATTGTATCGTGCTGGCCGGGCCCGGAAGTGGGAAGACCAAAACCCTGACGACGGCTATGGCGCGGGTTTTGGCGCAAGACGTGGTCGAACCGCGAGGCGTCGCCTGTATCACCTACAATAACGAGTGTGCGATCGAACTCGAAACTCGTCTTGCCCGCCTCGGCGTCACTCCTGGAGAGCGCGCCTTCATCGGGACGGTGCATGGCTTTGCGCTGAGCCAGGTGATCGGTCCTTATGTCCGCTGCGTGCCCACGGGCCTTCCTCCTAACTTCAGGCTCGCGACGCGATTGGAAGCGAGAGCTGCCGTGGAGGTGGCGTACCGGAACGCCATCAACGGCACCGACGACCCCCACCGGCGGTGGGAGTTCGCGTCCGAGAAGCGCAAGCGCGATGTTGATCGCTCGCGGCCCGAGTGGCGTGGGCGCAATCCCGAACTGGCGGCTTTCATCGAGGCCTATGAGGTGGAACTGCGCCGACAGGGCTTGCTTGATTTCGACGATATGCCGCTTCTCGCCTACCGCATGATCAGGGAACATGTCTGGATCCGTGAGGCTCTCCGCGCACGGTTCCCAGTGCTGTTTGTGGACGAATATCAGGATCTCGGCCACGCATTGCATGAACTCGTTCTGCTCTTGTGTTTTGAGGGGGGAATCCGGCTTTTCGCCGTTGGCGATGCCGACCAGTCAATCTATGCCTTTGCCGGTGCCAATCCTGAACTGCTCGAAAGCCTGACGTGGCGCGCCGGTGTGCGGACCATCAGGCTGCGCTTCAATTATCGGTCGGGCGGAAAGATCATTCGCGCTTCTTTGGGCGCGCTTGGCGAAGAGCGCGATTACCGCGGTGTCGACGGGGCCCCCGAAGGGGATCTGAACTTTTGGCACGTCCCGTATGGTCATGACTCGCAGGCCCAAGCCATTGCCGTCACGATCATCCCAAAGCTCATCGAACAAGGGTTTGAGCTCGGGCAAATCGCGGTTCTCTATCGAGCGGCGTGGCTCGGCGACAAGGTCGCGCATGCGCTGAAAGAAGCCAATATTCCCTTCGTCCGAACAGACACCAACGCCCTCGTCAGAAGAAACTCGCGCCTCGCGCGCTTCATTGAGGATTGTGCTCGTTGGGTGACCGGGGGATGGAGAGACGCTGATCCACCTTATGCGCGGGTTCTGTCGCAGGCTATTGCGCTCGTATTCGGGCGGCATGCCAGCGAACGCGAGCATCAGGATTTGTCCGCGCAGCTTATGACATTCCTCAATGCCTCGATCGGGAGGCAGGAGACAACGCATGCGTGGCTGGAGCGCTTTCATCGAGAAATCGTCACGCCTTGGCGCGACGTTGCCCGAAATTCGGAAGTAGAATGGCACATCTGCGACGAAATGATCACCAACACAGATCCGACGCGAGATCTCGATCTTTCACTCGCTCACTTCGCGGGGCGTGTCGAAGGAGCGGGACGCGTAAATCTCAGCACCCTACATAGCGCCAAGGGCAGGGAGTTCGACGCCGTCATCATGTATGGTGTCAACGCCAGCGACATCCCGAGCGAACGCGACAGCCGCACCCCGGCAGGGCTTCGCGAAGCAAGGCGGCTGTTCTACGTCGGTGTGACGCGGCCGAAGAAGCACCTCAGCCTAGTGTATCAGGAGCACCACCACTCGCCGTGGGTCCTCGAACTCTACCAGAGAAGCCAGCGGGACTAGGAACGCCTCACAGGATGGGCCACGCGCCAAAAAAGAGAGGAAAAGTGAAGAAATATCATATTGATCTCAGCGAGAGCGAAGCTGAGCTTCTTCAAAGGATCGATCTTCGCGTTTCGCACCACGATCATGCTGATGGGCATGTGGCTTACAACGCCAACAAAGAGCCCATTCTGGCGCTCTTGGGTTCGTTGAGCGAGCGCAAGGCGGTGCCGTTACAAAGACTGAACTATTGGAGTGATCCTCGGTACAATTTTGGTCGGGTCAAGGCTTCTCGAAAAGGACTATTCGAGCGCAACGGGTGCACGGGATCCGAGATTTACACGCACCCTCATTTTATTCCGTATCTGAGATATTTCTTGTTCGGTCCTGAACTTCCCGATGACGTAATCGCGAAATTCGAGGCAAAGGTCGGTAATCCAGAATGGGTGACATCGAGCGATGTCGTGCCAATCGGGAAATTTGCTAGGGATCTGACAAGGGAGCATCACCTCGATGTTTCCGACGCGCCGGAGGAGTTCTTCAAGCTATGCCTTGATATGGGCTTGAGCCTTAGCACCGCAGAGAGCGTCATGCGGTCGGTACGACAGGTTCGCTAAAGAGTTACGCACTGCGCGTTGGGGGCTTGCCTCTTACGTTCGGTACCTGATCGCTCAGCGTGTCAGTCACCGGCTCCTATCTCCCTAAGCTCGGCCAAGAAGACTGTGCCGATGTCAACGGCCTGCTTTGCAGCGTCTGCGTTGACGTCGACCCCGTGCGAGGCTTCGTTCATGACCCGCAGGGCCCTGAGCAGTTCCTGGGTGCTGGCCGGTGCGATCCCGTGCCGTTGTAGGTCCCGTAGCATATTCATGATGCCGACCGGCCGGTTCGCCGCGACGCCCTTTGCCACGGCGAGGTCGCGGAGCGCTCGTTCGATCTCAATGCGAAGCTTCACCACTGACATCAGCGGGAACTCGCGTGCAAACTCCTCCACCGTCGGAAGGTCCCCTGCAAGCTGAGGCGGAAGCGCATGGGAGAGCTGATATTGAGCCACGCCCATCGGCTTGGTGGAATCCCGGAGCGCATATTCCACGATGACCTCGTTGCGCCCCTTACACAGGATGATGCCGATGGTTGGCTTGTCATCGGGGTGGCGCAATTGATCGTCCACGGCCGAGAGGTAGAAGTTCATCTTCCCGGCAAATTCCGGTTTGAAGTCCTCGATCTTCAATTCGATCACCACGAAACAACGCAGGCGTAGGTGATAGAAGAGGAGGTCGAGATAGTAGTCTTGGTCGCCGACCTCGAGGTGGTATTGGCTGCCGACGAAGGCGAAGCCCTTGCCGAGTTCGAGGATGAGCGAGCGCAGATGCGCGATGAGACCACGTTCGAGATCGCGCTCCAGCATTTCGGGGCCAAGCGAGAGGAAGTCGAACGTATAGGGGTCCTTGAGGATTTGCTGAGCGAGCTCGGATTGCTCGGCCGGAAGGGTTCGCGAGAAGTTGGTCAGCGCACTGCCTTGACGAGCGAAAAGATTGCTGTCGATCTGGTGGGCGAGGACGTTACGGCTCCAGCCGTGCCCGATCGCTTGCCGGGCGTACCAGGTGCGTTCCTCGGACGCTTTGACGGCGTCAAGAAGGCGGACGTTATGGCCCCAGGGCAATAGTGCAACAACCTGTTGCACAAATTCGCTGTCGGGCCAGGCCTCGGCGAAGGCGCGCATATATTTCAGGTTTCGGGCCGAGAGTCCGGTCATCTCTGGGAAGGCTCGGCCGAGATCCTCCGCCAACCGATCGATGACCTTGGCGCCCCAACCCTCTCGCTCCTGTCGGCCGAGAATGTCCCGACCGATGGTCCAGTACAGGAGGACGAGCTCCCGATTGACCGAAAGGCCGGCCCGGTGCCGTGCCGCTGCGATTTTCTGTTTCAGATCGCCGACAAAGGCAGAGTAGCTCTGCAGGTCGATCTCGACGGTCGCCTTACCAGTCTTAACGCGGCGATGGGGCTTGGATGGTGTAGAACTCATGCGGCCATCTTCTCGTGCTTCTTGGCAAGCATGGCACGGACGAACTTGTCCCATTTCATCATGCCGGCGCGTTTCTCGGCCATGTAGTTCCAGCGGTCGTAGTGCTTCGAGCTGACGTCCTGCAGGGCATGGTTTTGCAGGCGGTCGCGGACTTCCTTCGGGATGCCGGCCTTGCCCGTCAAAGTCTTGAAGGTCCGGCGCAGGTCGCGGTTCGTCACATAGGGGATCACGCCGCGGTCCCGCTGGCGCCACATGAACGAATAAAGCGTGCCGTGGCTGACGGGCTTCGACGGATCCTTGGCCGAAGGGAAGAACCAGCCGTATTCGTTGACGTTGATGGATGAGATCAACTCTGCGGCCAGATTCGGCACCGGAACGGCATGGGGCTGGTCGTTCTTGGTCGTGGACCAGTCGATGATCTTCTCCTGAGCGTCCCATTGGTCGATGTGGAGGCTCGCGATCTCCTCGACTCGCTGGCCGGTCAGCATGAGGATTCGGACCGCACGGGTATACGGCGGATGGACAGGCGTATCGGGGCACTCTAGCCAGCGATAGAGCTGGACGAACTCGTCCTCATCGAGCCAGCGCGTGCCCTTGACCTTCGGTTCGGTCGGAATGCCGGTCGCCGGATTGAAGGGGATGCGGAAGCGCCGAGCGGATTGCTGCCGATAGTCGTTGTCTGACTTCATGCCCCAGCTAAAGGCCGCGTGCATGTACGACCGCACATGGTCGGCCATCGACTTGGCGCCGCGTTCGTAGATCGGTCGGATCAGTTCGATGATTTCCTCTGACTCGATATCGCGGGCGAGGCGGTTGCGCCCGAGCGTGTCCGCAATCTTGTTCAGGCCCTTTTCGGTTTCTTTCCAGGAGGGTTTGTCCGCAGCCTTGAGCGAAGCGACATAGCCCTCGAAAAGATCGGCCACAGTGCCAGGGCGCGTGTCGGTCGCGATTTTGATGCTTCGGCCCTTCTGGATCACGTCAGCGAAGTCGCGCTTGAAGATTTCTCGCGCCTGCGCGAGCGACATTGACGGGTAGGCGCCGAGCTTCTTCTTGGTACGCTTCCCGTCGCGCCACTGCTGCGCCATCCAGTCGGCCGTGACGCGCTTCGGCATGGGCTTGAGGACCAGGACGAGACGACCGGTGCCGCGCCCTTCGCCGTCGGCGAGGTTTTCTTGCTTCTGGCTCATCTCGACGCGCTTTAGCGCATGTCGGATTGCTGTGTCGGTCAGGCTTGGCATGGCGTTCCTCCTGGTCCCGCAACTGGGATCGGTCGAGGAGAAACGGGGATCGTTTGCTGGGATCGGAAAGCCGTTTTCAACCCCTCTAACCGCCCCCAATTTTGCCATAGCCGCCCCCTGTACGCAATGCACAAAAAGCGGCTATTTCATTGATGTTTCGCCGGTATTGAGCGTGATCCAGCGTGATCGAATGGGGGTAGTGGGATGGTTGTGCACCAGGATCAGCGCGGTCGCGGATAATTCCAGCGCGCGCTTGATCACCTCGCGCGGATAGACCGGGGTGTGATCGACGGTGCCGGTCTGCTGCACCTCGTCGGCGATGAGCTGGTTGCGCTTGTCGAGGAACAGCAGGCGAAACTGCTCCTTCTCGGCAAACGCCATGCTGGTGCGGCAATAGTCGATCACCTCGTTCCAGGACGACAGCGCGTTGCGGCTGTTGACCCCGCCCTTGGCGACGCGGTGCGCCGCCGCCGCGAGCAGCTTGAGCTGGTGGATCGCGGATTCGCCGACGCCGTCCACCTCGCGCAGGCGCGACACCGGCGCGTGCACGACCTCGGCAAACGAGCCAAAGGTCTTGATCAGCGACTTCGCCAGCGGCTTGGTGTCACGCCGCGGCAGTGCCGGAAACAGCGCCATCTCCAGCAGCTCGTAGTCGCTGAGCGCGTCCGCACCCGCGCTGTAGAAGCGCTCGCGCAGCCGTTCGCGATGGCCGAGATAGTGCGGCGGCGCGTGCTCCGGCTTGCTCTTGTCATGGTCGGTCTTGGCGGGCATCGGCCGCCAGCATTGCTGCGGGTAATCGTTTTTGCAACCGTCAATTGCGCCTGCGGCGCGCTGGTCCCGACAGCTGGCCCAGAAGATGGTGGCTCAGCCTATCGGCTTCTTGGCGCTGTGCGCCGGCGGGGACACCGTAATCGCCACGACGCCGACGAGAATGAGCGCCATGCCGGCAAGGCTGGACCAGCTGAAGTGCTCGCCGAGCCATACGGTGCCGAGCGCCACGGCAAAGCCCGCACGCAGGTAGCTCCCACTGGTCGTGCCAAGCGGGCCGAGCGTGCGGATCAAGCGGAAGTAGATCACCATCGCAAGGGCCGTACAGACAATCGCGAGCGTGATGACCGCTGCGATCGCGCTCGCGGGCGGTGGCGGGAGGGTCCAGGGCCGTTCGATGGCGGTGGCCGCGGGCAGCATCAGCGCTGCGGCGCAACTCATGGCGCCGGCCGCGGTGACGATTGCGGGCAGGCCCGAGAAGCGTTGTCCCCATATCGGTGCCAGCGCGTAGCAGAGGCTCGCGCACAGCACGGCCGCCTGCGCCAGCGGTGCCGTCGTGCCGATCCCTGAGAGCGCGTCGGCACCCATGGTCACCGCGACGCCCGCAAGGCCGAGGGCGACGCCGATGATCTTCCGGCTACTCATGGTCTGCCGCCCGAGCCGGGTCATCAGCGCGATCGCGAGCACGAACATCGGCGGGGTCGCATTGAGCACGCCGGCAAGACCGCTTGCGATATGCATCTCGCCCCAACTGATCAGGGTGAACGGCAAGGCGCTTTGCAGCAGCCCTTGCACGAAGAAAGCCGCCCATACCGATCCACGGCCGGGAAGGGCGTGTCCCTGCGTGCGAGCGACCGCAATCAGGAGAATGGCCGCGATCGTCACACGCGCGGCAACCATCGTGAAGGGCGGGATCGTCGGGACCGCGACCTTGATCAGCGTGAACGAGCTGCCCCAGATCAGCGAGAGCAGCAGCAGAAGCCCGATATCGAGCGCGAGAGTGGTTTGTTCTGTCGTGTGTTGCGCCTGCGGGCTCATGCGAATCTGCTCCGGGATGGACCGGGACCATGATCCGGCGCGGCGGCGCAGGCTGGCTGGATTCGGACCTCATCGCCCGACCGAGTCCGATTTCGGCTACTCGGCGTGCAGCGCGGGCATTATTGTCGCGCAATGGCGACAGGTTCGGAACATCGGCAGACGCTGCCACCGCATCTCGACTGGGACACTTGCGATCGCGCGCGCCTCGCGCGTGCGCGCGCATTCGACGGCCTGTTCTTTTCGGGTGTCCGCTCGACGCGGATCTACTGCCGGCCGGTCTGCCCGGTTCGCCCCGCGCGCTCCGAAAACGTCACCTTCTATCCGACCGCCGCCGCCGCCGAACGTGCCGGCTTTCGCCCGTGTCTGCGCTGCCGGCCGGAAACCGCGCCGGGGTCGCCGGCCTGGATGGGAACGGCGAGCACCGTTGCGCGCGGCGTGCGCCTGATCAATGAAGGTTTCCTGGATCGTGCATCCATGGCGGAGCTTGCAGAAGCCCTTGGCGTCGGGCCGCGCCATCTGCTCCGCCTGTTCATGCGCCATGCCGGGGCGAGCCCGAGCGAGATCGCGGCGACGCGGCGCGTGCAGGAAGCCAAGCGCCTGATCGACCAGACCAGCATCACATTGGCGGAGATCGCCTTCGCCGCAGGCTTCGGCAGCGTTCGCAGATTCAACGATGCCTTTGCCGCGACCTACAAGCGGCGACCGTCGTCGTTCCGACGGCCGCGATAGGCGCGCGGTGGGATCACCCGATCTGCTTCTCGCCGTGCCGCTCCGACAGCGTGAAAATCTCGACGCCGGTGGCGGTGACGCCGACGGAGTGCTCGAACTGCGCCGACAGCGAGCGGTCGCGGGTCACGGCGGTCCAGCCGTCGGAGAGGATCTTTACGTGCGGCTTGCCGAGATTGATCATCGGCTCGATGGTGAAGAACATGCCGGGCTTGAGCTGCACGCCTTCGCCGGGCCGGCCGATATGAATGATGTTCGGCTCGTCGTGGAACATGCGCCCGAGGCCATGGCCGCAGAAATCGCGCACCACGCTCATGGCCTGCGGTTCGACGAAACTCTGGATGGCGTGGCCGATGTCGCCGGTGGTGGCGCCGGGCTTCACCGCCGCGATGCCGCGCATCATCGCCTCATAGGTCACCTCGATCAGCCGCTCCGCCTTGCGCGCGATCGGGCCGACCGCATACATCCGGCTGGAATCGCCGTACCAGCCGTCGACGATGAAGGTGACGTCGATGTTGACGATGTCGCCCTCTTTCAGCGGACGGTCGCCGGGCATGCCGTGGCAGACCACGTGGTTGAGCGAGGTGCAGGTCGAATAGCGGTAGCCGCGATACATCAGCGTCGCCGGATAGGCATTGTTGCTGAAGGCGAAGTCGCGGACGAACTGGTCGATGCGCTCGGTCGGAACGCCGGGCCCGACGATGTCCGTGAGCTCGTCGAGACACTTCGCCACCAGCGCGCCCGCCTTGCGCATGCCGGCAAAGGCGCTTGGCCCGTGCAGCTTGATCTGTCCGGTCTTGCGCAGGGAGGTATCGGAGGCTTCGACGTAGCTCATGCGGGCGCAATCTTCTGAGGTGGGCTCGATATCGGCGGAAAGGCTTGATTTCGCGCCCCAATTTAATGATTGCGCGCCTTCATGCAAGTCAGGCCTGCCTGCCTTGCGCCCTTAAGCTGGCCTAATTCGGGACTTCCATGATGGTTTCCACCGGCAGGGCACCGCCGCGGACGCGGATTTCGCGGACCGGGTAGGGAACCCGGATACCCTCGCGCTTGAAGGCGTCCCACAGCGCCAGCATCACGTCGCTCTTGACGTTGTCCATGCCGTCGGGGTCGGCGATCCAGAAGGTCAGCGAGAACTTCATCCCGGCTTCGGCGAACTCGGTCAGGATGCAATTCGGCGGCTTGCCCTTCTGTGCGCGCGGATGCGCGGCCGCGGTCTCGGCGGCGAGCTTGCAGACCAGCCGTGGGTCCGCGTCGTAATTGGTGCCGAAGGCGATCTTCACCAGCGTGTTCTTGTCGGTGTAGGTCCAGTTGACGACCTTCTGCGTCACCAGATCCTCGTTCGGCACCAGGAATTCGCGGCCATCGCCGGCGGCGACGGAAATATAGCGCGTCTTCATCGCGCTGATCCGCCCGGTGTTGTCGCCGATGGTGACGAGATCGCCGGGCTTCACCGATTTGTCAGCGAGCAGGATGATCCCCGAGATGAAATTGGCGACGATCTTCTGCAGGCCGATGCCGATGCCGACGCCGACCGCGCCGGAGAACACCGCGAGCGCCGAGAGATCGATGCCGACCGTGCCGAGCGCGATCACGATCGCGACCGCAAGCAGGCCGATGCGGATGATCTTGACCAGCAGCACCTGTACCGACGGGGTCAGATCGGTGGTCGAGTTGATCCGGCTCTCGGCGAAATTGCTGGCGATGTTGGTGAGCCAGAGCGCGATGAGCAGCAGCGCGCCGGCCTTGATCACCAGCAGCGGTGTCAGCCGCAGCCCGCCGAGCACGATGGCGAAGGAATCGAGCAGGTCGACCGTCGCATCGAGCTGGCCGAGGATCGAGAGCGCCGCGACGAACCAGGCCGTGATCGACACCAGCTTGACGATGAAGGCGTTGCGCAGCACCGAGGTCACCAGCCGGACCGCGAGCCAGGCCAGGCCGAGCTTGGCGGCGACCATCAGCAGATAGGAGCGGCTCGGCCAGGTGGCGTGGTACATGACCACGCGCGAGATGATCACGAGCAGGGTGAACACCGCCGTCGAGGCGCTGGAGACCATCACCCGGGCGAAGTGCCGGAGCGGCAGCGGCCAGCGCATCGCCAGCGAGGTCATGTCGACCCGGCTGCGAACGGCGGCTTCGGCGGCATAGGCGATGCCGGCCGCGGCCAGAATGAGCCCGAACTGCAGGTAGAACCAGGGCGAGGAGATTTCGGCCCCGACGCTGCGCGCAGTGGTCTGCACGAACTCCATGAAGTCTTTGAGGTCCATGTCTATCGGTCTCGTCGGGGAGCGGGCGGGAGGCATTGATTCGAGCGCGCCGGAGAATCCCACAAAGGGCCCGGCCGGGCCACCGATACACCGCTAAGTAAAGCGCGTTAAGGCCGCAAAATGCGGGCAGATTGCCGCGAGCGGGAGAAAATGGGTTGGCGTGGGAGTCCGCCGACGATAAGGATGCAATTCCAGCGATTTCGTACCCGGAAGGTGGATGGCTTCCCTCGACACTGTCAGCCTCGCCATATTGCTCGGCGCCGTCCTGGTGTTGGCCGGGATCCTGTCAAGCCTGCTTGCGCTGCGCTTCGGCGCGCCCCTTCTGCTCGTCTTCCTCGCGATCGGCATGCTCGCGGGCGATTCCGGTCCCGGACAGCTGCAGTTCGACGACGTCCGAACCACCTATCTGGTCGGCTCGGTCGCGCTCGCACTGATCCTGTTCGATGGTGGCTTGCGGACCCGATTTGCCAGCATTCGCACCGTGCTCGCGCCTTCCATGGTGCTCGCGACCGTCGGCGTGCTGCTGACCGCGCTGATCACGGCGCCGTTCGCTAAATACGCGCTCGACCTCAACTGGACGGAGTCGCTGCTGGTCGGCGCGGTGGTGGCCTCGACTGACGCGGCCGCAGTGTTCCTGCTGGTGCATACCCAGGGCCTGCGCCTGCGCCCGCGCGTCGGGGCGACGCTGGAGGTGGAATCCGGCACCAATGATCCCTTCGCGATCTTCCTGACCCTGATGCTGGTCGAATACATCTCGCTCGGAACGGGCACGGCCGTGCATGTGCTGATGGAGTTCGCCCAGGAGGCCGTGCTGGGCGCCGTCGTCGGGGTGATCGGCGGGCGTCTGGTGGTCATCGCGCTCAACAAGGTCGCGCTGCCGCAGGGCCTCCATGCGCCGTTTGTCACCACCGCCGCGCTCGTCATCTTCGGCGGCTCGCAGATCATGCACGCCTCGGGCTTCCTCGCGGTCTATCTCGCCGGTATTATCATCGGCAACCGGCCGACGCGTGCGCATAATTCGGTGGTGGCCTTCCTGGACGCCGCGACCTGGCTCGCGCAGATCGTGATGTTCGTGCTGCTCGGCCTGCTGGTCTCGCCGAGCCGGCTTGGCGGCAGCGTGCTGCCGGCGGTCGGGATCGCATTCGTCCTGATGCTGGTGGCGCGGCCGATCGCGGTGTTCGTGTGCCTGGCGCCGTTCCGCTTCAACTGGCGCGAAAAGATCTTCATCGCCTGGACCGGTCTGCGCGGCGCGGTCGCGATCTTCCTGGCCTCGATCCCGATGCTGGTCGGGCTGTCGAAGGCCTATCTCTATTTCGACGTCGCCTTCGTCGTCGTCATCATCTCGCTCCTGCTGCAAGGCTGGACGCTGGCACCGGCCGCGCGCAAGCTGCACGTGGCGCTGCCGCGCGCCGAGCGTGGCCCGCGCCGTGTCGAATTGGATCTGCCCGGCCAGCTCGAGCAGCAGCTCGTCGGCTATCCGGTGCGGTCCAAGAGCCTGTATTTTCGCCGCGGCCTGATCCCGTCCTGGTCGAAGCCGACGCTGGTGATCCGCAACGAGAACATCTTGACGCCGATTGAAGCCGAGCCGATCGCGCCCGGCGATTACATCTATCTGCTGGCGCCCCCGGAAAAGGCCGAATCGCTCGACCGCTTCTTCGTCGACATGCAGCCGAGCTCGGCGCCGGACCCGCATCTGCTGGGCGACTTCATGGTCTCCGGCGAGCACACGCTCGCCGAGCTCGCGGAGATCTACGGCGTGAAGGTCGGCGAGGACGAGAGCGGGCACACGCTCGCTGATTATTTCGACGTCCATCTCGACCGCGCGCCGAAAGAGGGGGCGGAGCTCGTGCTGGATCCGATCGTGCTTGTGGCGCGCTCGATCTCCGGTGGCCGAGTCAACGTCGTCGGCCTGCGCCTGCCGGAAGATGAGGAAACCCCCGCGCCGCTGACGCGCATGCAGGTCCTGCGGCGCAAGCTCGCGGATTTGTGGAGCTCGGTGGCGGGGGTCTAGCGGCGTTTCGCGCCTCATGGCCGTGAGAGTCGTTGAAACGATATGCCTCCCCGATGTCATCCTGGCGAAAGCCAGGACGACGGCGGAGACCGGTGGCGACAGCACGGGAACCGCCACCAAATCGCCGCAACCGCCAAAGATTTGCGCGTCTTCGTGACCGCCGCTCCCGGAACGCTCCGCGATGCCGCTCGTTCTTAGCGGCGTAAACGCAGCTGACAGGAGTAATCCATGCGAAAGCTCATCTTGCCGGCGATCGTTGCGATCGGCCTCGGATCGGCCGCGCCCGCGATGGCCTATGACACCGGCGATCAGATCTCGATGCAGGTCGCGCTCGATGTCGCCACCGATATCGGCGTCACAACCGTCTCGCACACGGAGTTCCTCGGCGATGAATGGCAGATCGAAGGCCGTGATCGCGCCGGCCGCTGGATGGAGGTCGACGTGGACGCCCGAACGGGCGAGGTGCGCAACGTCGATCGCGGCTGGTAATGGCGGTTCTCGGTAGCAGAGCGCGCCGCCGCAACACGCGGCGACCGCGCCGCCTCGGTGCGGCTGTCGGGCGCCTTCCACGTTCATCTGGTGGAAGCGCTCGGCAATGCGGAGCTGTCGCACTTCCTCGCCGATCTGCTCAGCCGGTCCTCGGTGATGGTCTCGGTCTACGAGCCCGCCCTAACGTCGTCCTGGCGAAAGCCAGGGCCCATTACCTCGGGGAGTAGTTTTGCGAACACCGGCAGTTACGTTTTCTTCGCTGGTACGCACACCACCTGCCGCTGATAGATCACGCGGTATGGGTCCTGGCTTTCGCCAGGACGACGGCGGAGGGTGGGCCGGCGGCTTGCCTCATCCGTTGCCTGCTCAACCGCCCCTCACGCCAGCACCTTCACCCCGCCGAACGACGTCACGCGGCCCTGCTTCAGCATCACGATCTGCGTCGCAAGCTGGCGCAGCTCGGCGACGTCGTGGCTGACATAGACCATGGGGACGTTGGCCTCGTCGCGCAGCCGCACCAGATAGGGCAGGATCTCCAGCTTGCGGCCCTCGTCGAGCGCGCCGAGCGGTTCGTCGAGCAGCAGCAGGCGCGGCCGCGACAGCAGCGCGCGGCCGAGCGCGACCCGCTGCCGCTCGCCGCCGGAGAGCTTTCCGGGACGGCGACCCTGCAGTGCGCCGATGTCGAGCAGCTCGATGACGCGCTTGTGCTGCGCCGGATCGGGCGCGAGGCCGTTCATCCGCCTGCCATAGTCGAGATTTTGCGCGACGTTGAGATGCGGAAACAACCGCGCATCCTGGAACACATAGCCGATGCGGCGGCGCCAGGCCGGGACATGAATGCCGGCCGTGCTGTCGTCGACGGTCTCGCCGTCGATCACGATGGTGCCGCGGTCGGGCCGCAGCAGCCCCGCGATCATGTTGACCAGCGAGGTCTTGCCGGCGCCCGACGCTCCGAACAGGCCGATGACGCGACCTTCGCTTGCGAAGGCGGCGGACAGCGAGAATTCGCCGAGCTGCTTTTCGATGTCGACACGCAGCATGGTCAATTCCCGTGCAGGCGCGCGGTGGCGCGGCGGGCG
The DNA here is from genome assembly GCF_040548605.1 of Bradyrhizobium sp. JR4.1. Classification (NCBI taxonomy): domain Bacteria; kingdom Pseudomonadati; phylum Pseudomonadota; class Alphaproteobacteria; order Hyphomicrobiales; family Nitrobacteraceae; genus Bradyrhizobium; species Bradyrhizobium sp. JR4.1. Next base: position 383,092 of record NZ_JBEPRY010000001.1, on the reverse strand, counting down.
AACCATTCGGCGGCAATCAGCGCACCGAGCGCCAGCACGATCGAGACGATCACGAGCCGTCCCGCGGCGGCGTCGCCATCGGGGGTCTGGATCAGCGAATAGATCGCGGACGAAATCGTCTGGGTCTCTCCGGGAATGTTGGAGACGAAGGTGATGGTGGCGCCGAATTCGCCGATCGCCTTGGCAAAGCCAAGCACCATGCCGGCGAGCACGCCAGGCAGCGCCAAGGGCAGCGTCACCGTGAAGAACACTTTGAAAGGAGTGGCGCCGAGCGTCTCGGCGGCCTGCTCGAGCCGGCGGTCGATCGCCTCGATCGACAATCGCATCGGACGCACCAGCAGCGGAAACGCCATCAGGCCGCAGGCAAGCGCGGCACCGGTCCAGCGGAAGGCGAAGACGATGCCGAGATGGTCCGCCAGGAAGCCGCCGACGAGTCCGCGGCGGCCGAAGGTCAGCAGCAGCAGATATCCGGTGACGACGGGCGGCAGCACCAGCGGCAGATGCACCAGCGCATCGAGCACCGACTTGCCCCAGAACTCACGCCGCGCGAGCAGCCACGCCAGCGCAATGCCGAACGGCGTTGCCACCAGCGTTGCGATCACGGCGACCCTGAGCGAGAGCAGGATCGCCGTCCATTCGGCGGGAGAGATGTCGAGCATCAAATCGCAAATTAAGTGGAGGGGCTGATCAGGAACTTGAAACCGTATTTTTCCAGAATGGTCTTGGCGGCGGTCGAGCGCAGGAAGGCGAGATAGTCGCTGGTCTCGCCCTTTGCCGTCGCGGTCGCAGCGACGGAATAGATGATCGCGGGATGCGAATCCGCCGGGAAGGTGCCGACGATCTTCACGCCGGGCTCGACCTTGGCATCGGTGGAATAGACGATGCCGAGATTGGCCTCGCCACGCGCGACCAGCGTCAGCGCGGCACGCACGCTCTCGGCCATGGCGAATTTCGGCTCCGCCGCCTGCCAGGCGCCGAGCTTTTCCAGCGCCGCCTTGGCATATTTCCCGACCGGCACCGACTTGACGTCGCCGGTCGCGATCCTGCCATCGCCGGCGAGTTTTGCGAGGTCGAAGCCCTGCGCGATGGCGACGTTGTCGAGTCTGGAATCCTTCGGCGCAATCAGCACGATGCTGTTGCCGAGCAGATTGACCCGGGTCGGCTCGTTGATGGTCTTCTTGGAGATCGCGTAGTCCATCCAGTCGGTGTCGGCGGAGACGAACACATCGGCCGGCGCGCCCTGCTCGATCTGCCTGGCGAGCACGGAGCTTGCGGCATAGCTGACGCTGAACTTGACGCCGGTCCTCGCGGTGTAGGCCGCGTCGACCTCGTCGAGCGCGTTCTTCATCGAGGCTGCCGCGAACACGGTGATGGTCTTGTCCTCGGCGGCGGCAGGCGAAAGGCCCGCGCCCGCGAGGATCACGAAAGCGGTGAAAAGTCCGGCAATACGAATCATGGATGCGCTCCGTGCGAGATCGCGCGCGCAAGAAGCACGCGCAGATCCGGCGTTGGTGGGTCTGAGCGACGAGCGGAAGCGCTGTTCCACGGGTCCCGGCGGCGGCTTACGGCCGGCAGGGATATCGCTACTCTCGAAGATAGCAGGCCAGGGCCTCAGGTCAAAGGCGACCGCTTGGCTCATTGCGCCGGTAGGATGGCGATCGACAGCGAATTGTCCTTGGCGCCGCTGACCTGGAGCACGACGGGCTGGCCCGACAGCTCGTATTTCATGGTCTTGCGGATGCCGTCGCAATCGGTCGCGCCACTGAACGCCACGGGCTTGAGGGCATGCCCGTCCTGGACCAAATCGACCCACGCGCCCGAGGACAGGCTGACCGTGTAGAGCCCGGCCTTCGGGGCCTTGATGCCAGTGAAGCCGGCGAATGTGCCGTCCTTTGGCGCGCGCTCCGGAGGCGTCGGCAGTTTTGCCTCCGCGGACGCGACCAGCCCCAGCGCGATGGCCGACGACGGCAACGCGGCCTGCTCGCTTCCCGATGCCATCTTGACACCGTCGGGCGCGGTCAGCGCGGCGCGCTCGCGCTCGATCGACCATTTGAATTTGTCGCAGCCGCTGGGTTCTTCCGCCGCAAAGGCGGGCGCGATACCGAGCAACAGCAATCCAAGCAGCAGAGGGATGCGCATCTCAGTCCACCGCGATCATCACATCGGAGGCCTTGATCACCACCGTGACCTGCCCCTTCGCCTTGATGCCGAGGTCGTCGACCGCCTCGTTGGTGATCGAGGAGGTCACGATCGTACCGTTGCCGATGTCGACACGGACGTGGGACGTCGTGGCGCCCTTCGTGACTTCGATGACCGTTCCCTTGATCTGGTTGCGTGCACTGATGCGCATGGGCTCTCACAATGGCTGGCGCGCGCGACGAAGCCGCACGCGTGAGGAGGGATTTGGTTGATGAGGGCGGGATTGCATCCCGGCAGGGCCGACCCGCTTACGGCAGGGCAGCGCCGCACTCTAACGCATTTGGAGATCCGAGGACTAGCCGCTGACGAAGTTGTTACAGCCTGACCGGCTACGGCTTCGCATTGCCCGCGTGCAGCACGGCCTTGCACGCCGCCGGCATCTGCGCCAGCGTCATCGGCGGTTTCGGCTTCGGTGGCTCCGGCGGGGGTTTGGGGTGCAGCACGCCGTCGCTGAACCAGTAGGAGAGATCGGACGGCTTGCAGCCTTCGTCCTCGGATTGCGACGGCTGGCCCTCGCAGTCGCTCGCGCCCGCCGGGCAGTGCATGCGGATGTGGAAGTGGTAGTCGTGGCCCCACCACGGCCGGATCTTCGACAGCCAGGAACGGTCGCCCTTGGCCTCGCGGCACAGCGCCTTCTTGATCGCGGCATTGACGAAGATGCGCTGCACCGCCGGCTCCTGCGCCGCGTCGCGCAGCACCAGCACATGCCCCGGCGTGAACACCTTCGGATCGATGTCGAGCCGGTCCGGCCGCACCATCATCACCGCCGACATGTCCTCGCGCTCTTCGCGCGAGAGCCGATGGTCGGGCATCGGCGTCAGCCAGATGTCGGCATCGAGGCCGATCTGGTGGCTGGCATGGCCGGACAGCGCCGGCCCGCCGCGCGGCTGGGCGATGTCGCCGACCAGGATGCCCGGCCATCCCGCGTCCTTGTGCGCCCTCGCCGCAAGCCGCTTGATCAGCGCGATCATCGCGGGGTGACCATAGCTGCGATTGCGCGATAACCGCATCACCTGCCAATTGTCGCCATTGAGCGGCATCTGCTCGGCGCCGCCGATGCAGCCCTTCACATAGGAGCCGATGACGTGCGCCGGTCCCTTCGACGGCAGCAGCTTTCGCGCGAACAGCTCCTTGGCACCAATACTCGGATCGTTCGGATTAGCGAGCGGCGGCAGCGGTTTTGGGTTGATGCTGCCCTTGTCCTGGGCCAGCGCGTCGCCGGCGGCCAGGAGCGTCATGACGAGCAGGAGAGGGGCGAGGCGGCGGGGACTCATGTTGACATTCTTATAGCCCAACACCGCGTCAGGGTTAAGGAACAGTCCAGCAGATGAAATCTCGTTCAAAAGTCGCAGTTCCGCAGAGTCGGACGGCCGATTCTTAACGAGGCGATAACCCTCTCATGCATTGACCAAAATTCGTGCGCGGGACGCGTGCTCACTCCCTTCTGCATGCAATCGCGCGCGATCGCGGAAATGATTCAAGGCAGCGCGCAATTTTGCGCCATCTCGTTCTCCGATGACGACAATGCGATGTGCTTGGAGCGCCCATCGCCACTGCCGCGCCTTGCAAACGGGCAATGAGGGCTGTTTTTTCGAGACTGCCAGACCGTGCGTCCCACCGCCATGCCACCCAAGATTACCTTTTTTTCAGACACTTGCCCCAAGAGTTGCGGTGGCTGGGCGCGACTGGGGCGAGTGAAGTTGAGTTTGGGGTTTCGAAAGCCAAAAAAGCGAAAGGGAAGCGTGCTTGGCAGGTCCGGCCTGCACCCGCGCAAGCCGCGCTTTGCGCGCGCCCATCATCCTCCGTCCGAACGCGACGAAGTTCTGCGCCGCCGTGCCGAGGCTGCGATCGCGGAAGCGCGCAAATCCCATGAGCGCCTGCGCCAGGCCATCGACATCCTGCCGCAGGGCATCGTGTTTCTCGATGCCGAGGGCCGCTATGTCCTCTGGAACAAGCAATACGCGGAGATCTACAGCAAGACCGCCGATCTGTTCGAGGAGGGCGCCCGCCTGGAGGACACGCTGCGCATCGGCGTCGCCCGCGGCGATTATCCCGAAGCTGCCGGCCATGAGGAAGAATGGATCGCGGAGCGGCTGCAAAAGCTCTATCAGCCCGGCTCGCGCCACGAGCAGAAGCTGGCGGACGGCCGCGTCATCCTGATTGACGAGCGGCTGACCGAGGACGGCGGCGTCGTCGGCCTGCGCGTCGACATCACCGAGTTGAAGCAGCGCGAGGCCTCGTTCCGGCTGCTGTTCGACGGCAATCCGGTCCCCATGATCGTCTGCGCGCTGGACGACGAGCGCATCCTCGGCGTCAACGATGCCGCGGTCGCCCATTACGGCTATAGCCGCGCCGAGTTCGAGCGGCTGACGATCCGTTCCCTTCAAGCTTTCGACAGTGAGCCGCCCTGGACCGCCGCTTCGGCCGGTGAGGAGCAGGCCGGACGCACCTGGAAGCACGTCAAGGCCGATGGCGCCCTGATCGACCTTGCGATCTATTCCCGCGAACTGACCTATGCCGAGCGGCCCGCGGTGCTGCTCGCGCTGATGGACATCACCGAGCGCAAGCGCGCCGAGGCGCGGCTCGCCTTCATGGCTCAGCATGACGGGCTGACCGGTCTGCCGAACCGCAATCTGCTGCGCCAGCAGGTCGACGAGATGCTGCTGCATACGAGGCGCAGCACCGACAAGGTTGCCCTGCTGATGCTGGGGCTCGACAATTTCAAGGCGGTCAACGACACGCTGGGGCACGCGGTCGGCGACAAGCTGCTGCGCGGCGTCGCCAAGCGGCTGCGTTCGACCTTGCGCGAGGACGACGCGCTGGCGCGGCTGAACTCGGACGAGTTCGCAATCGTGCAGAGCGGCCTGACGCGTCCCGAGGATGCGGTGCTGCTGGCCAAGCGCCTGCTCGAAGCCATCGCCGATCCCTATCTGCTCGACGGCCATTCCGTGGTGATAAGCGCCTCCATCGGCATCGCGATGGCGCCGGGCGACGGCGACGATTCCGAAAAGCTGCTCAAGAGCGCCGACATGGCGCTGTCGCGCGCGAAGCTGGATGCGCGCGGCTCGTTCGCGTTCTTCGAGGCGGCGCTCGATGCGAAAGCGCAGACCCGCCGCAAGATCGAGGTCGAGCTGCGCGACGCCATCCAGAACGACGTGCTGCGGCCGTATTACCAGCCGCTGATCGACCTCCAGAGCGGCCGCATCACCGGCTTCGAGGCGCTGGTGCGCTGGCCGCATGCCGAGCGCGGCATGGTTTCGCCGGCCGAGTTCATTCCGGTCGCGGAAGAAACCGGGCTGATCAATCCGCTCGGCGGCCTGATGCTGCGCCGGGCCTGTCACGACGCAGCGACCTGGCCGGACGACGTCCGCGTCGCCGTCAACCTGTCGCCGCTCCAGTTCCGCAGCGGCAATCTGCTTTCGGTGGTGACGGATGCGCTGAAGCATTCCGGCCTGCCGCCGCGGCGGCTCGAGCTCGAGATCACGGAAACGCTGCTGCTGGAAAAGAGCGCCCAGGTGCTGGCGACGCTGCACGCGCTGCGCGCGCTCGGCGTGCGCATCTCGATGGACGATTTCGGCACCGGCTATTCCAGCCTGAGCTATCTGCGCAGCTTCCCGTTCGACAAGATCAAGATCGACCAGTCCTTCGTGCGCGATCTCGGCGCCAATCGCGAGGCCCAGGCGATCATCCGCTCCATCGTCAGCCTCGGCAAAGGCCTCGGCGTCACCATCACCGCCGAAGGCGTCGAGACCGAAGCCGAGCTGAGCTGCCTGCGTGCCGAAGGCTGCGACGAAGGCCAGGGGTTTCTGTTCAGCAAGGCCCGGCCGAATGCCGAGATCATCAGCCTGCTCGCCGCGCAGCGCGGCATCGACGGTGCCGAGGAAGACGCCGCGCTGGTGGCCTAGAGTTAGGATGCTGACCTGTTGTCTCGCGTCTCCAGATGCCCAAACCTGGAAGCTCACCGACCGACAAGTGTTACGGCCTCTTGCTCCTCGGCAGGAGCGGTTTCATGGGACCGCACGAATACGAAGCGGGATGCTGCGGGGATCTGTGCGTCGGCGCTGCCATCCTGGCCGATGAGGATCAGTCCCGCGCCGCCATTGGCGACATTCAAGATGACGGGCGCGCCCTGCCAGGTCCTGATTGGCTCCATTCCGATGATGAGAAACTCACCGATCGGCTGGTCGAAATATTGAAGCCTCAATTGTGGTCCGACTTCTGCAGCCGCCAGGCCGAAACCCAATTGTTTGGCGCGCGCATAGATCTCCGCCAGCAACGCCGTGTCGGTCCGAAAGCCCAGTTCGGCTGCCGACACCGTGAAAAGCTCTACACTCGTTTTCGTGGCGCTAACGGTAAACGTTGGCCGCGCGAGAATTTCGCCAGCCGAGTTTCCGATGCCACAACCTGCCGCATCCAAAGCGTTACTGAGGGCGAAGAAGTTTGCAAACGTCCCGATCCTGATCGTCTTCCACGCGGGGAGATCGACGGCGGATTTGATTGGGACTTGCGGCCGATCAGACGGCGCCTGCTTGAGCTTCAGCTGATTCCGCAGGACGTCTCGCGCCGAGCATTGAGCCACGGCTTCGCTCGCAAACAGGAGCGTGCATGCGGTGCAGAGGGTGGCAACAATGAGCATGCCACCATGGTGCCATCCCGGCGAATGACCCTGAATGGCATGGCAACTGACTTTCCTGCCAGCTGTTCGGCCCATAACGGACCTCTCTTGCGCAAATGCAGCGCGCTAAAAACAATTCGGAATTATCACTTCCACATGGTCGGCGCGGTCACAGCGGAAAAGCCGTCGTCCTGTAGCTATGGAAATTAGTCGGGGAAAATTCACCAAGGTTCAGCGACGAAGACGCCGGATGGCGAACTCAATATAGGTCAGCGTGCGTGCACTTTCGCAACTGGTCGACGTCAGCGCTCCCCTGAAAGGATCATCTTACCGACATCCTCGTAATGCGTGTCGCGCGCCTGGATCTGCTGGGCGATGGCGTGCATGTCGCGAAAGCGGCGCTCGAACGGATTGCTGCGGAATACGGCGGTCGCGCCGGCCATGTGATAGGCGGTGTCGACCACCTTGGCCGACTGGTGAATGGTCCAGGTCGCGGCGAGGCGAACCGAGCTCCGATGCGCCGCGCTGAACGCGCCGGTCGCGCAGAGGTCGCGCCACATCGCGCTTGCGGTCGCATAGAGATAGGCGCGCGCGGCCCGCAGGTCGCCCTCGGTGCGACCGATCAGGCCCTGGACCGCCGGGTTGTCGTGCATGGCGCTGGCCGCCAGCGACTGATGCTTGCCGCGCGCCAGCGCGATCGCGGCATCCAGCGTGGCGCGCGCCACGCCGAGCGACACCGCGGCAAAGCCGAGGCTGAAGGTCGAGCCGGTGCCGATCCTGTAAAGTGGACCCTGCTCGCGTAGCGCGGACGGCACGTCACGAAACGCGGTGAAGCGCTCGGGGACGAACAGGTCGGCGACCTCGTAGGAATCGGTGCCGGTGCCGGCGAGCCCGATCGCCTGCCAGACGTCGTGCAGCACGGCGCTCGCGACCGGAAACAGGATGGTGCGCACCTCTGCCGAGCCGTCGGCATTTTTCCGTGGCGTGCCGTCGGCGCCGACGATGCGGACATGCGCCCCGAGCCAGCTCGCCTGCCGCGAGCCCGAGGCAAAATCCCAGCGCGCCGTGACGCGATAACCGCCCTCGACCGCCCGCGCCTCATGCGCGATTGCGCCCCAGGCGAGGATGCCCGGCGCCGTGTTGAAGATCTCCTGCGCGGTGTCGTGGTCGAGCGAGGCCGCGATCATCGCACAGACGCTGCATTGGCCGAGACACCAGGCGGTGGAGGCATCCGCTTTCGCGATCTCCTCCAGCATCTGCATGAAGGCTTCCGGCGGCGCTTCGACGCCGCGAAGACTCTGCGGCAGCAGCGCGCGATAGAGCCCGTTCTCGATCAGCGCGTCGACGACGGCCGGCGTCAGCCGCCGCGTCCGCTCGATATCGTCAGCCTCGCCCGCGATGAGCGGCGCGATGGCGCGGGCGCGTTCGCCCAGATCGACGCCGGAAATAGTGTTCATTCGCGTTTCCTCGCCCCTTCTGCCGTGAGCGGTAAGTGGTGCGATGGTGGTCTATCTGGCAGGGAGGATCAAGCTGTCGCGCAATTTCGCGCGCACGCGGATGACATCACAGCGCGGGCAAGCCCGGCGGCGGCTTGCGAGCGTTGCTTGCTTGCTCGAAGGCATACGCCAGACGCAGCAGCTTGTGCTCGCTCCAGGCGCGCCCTGCGAAGGTGACGCCGAGCGGATAATCAGGCGTGTCTTTGCCGTCGAACGTTCCCGAGATGAAGCCGCCGGGCACCATGACGCTGGGATAGCCCGCCTTGGCGGCGATCGCCGCGCCAGTTGCGCCTGGGAATAGCACGGCGTCGAGCTCGTGCCGGTTCATGTAGGCGTCCATACCGTGCGTCTTGGCGGAGAGCAGATCCATGGCACGTGCAGATTTGTACACACGTTCGCTCAAGTCGCCTCTGGTCAGGTCGGCGGCGAGGAAGAAGTCCTGGCCGAAGCGCAGCGCCTTTCCCGCGTTCGCGTTGTTGAAGGCCACGACGTCGGCAATGGTCTTGATGTCAGTATTGGTGGCCCAGTCCCTCAGATAGAGATTAAGATCACTCTTCAACTCGTAAAGGAAGACGACCGGCGGCCGCACGACCGTGCCTTTTTGGCTGCTTAGGGGATTGCAATTGAGCACCGCCATAGTTGTGCCCGGCCCACCGATCCAGCCGAGCGTCGGCATGTTGGCGCGCACGATGACGGCGCCGAGATCTTCCAGCGTCTTGATCGTTTCGGTCATCAGCTTGAACCTGTCGGGCAGCAGCTTGCCGTAATAGCAATCGTTCAGCGGGTCAGCGGGGTCGCTCGGCACGCCGATGCGCGCGCCCTTAACGGCGTCCGACGCGAGGCCGGCGGTGTAGTCGGCCGGGCGCCGCTGCGCTTGCGTCACTGGGTCGAGCGGGTCCTTGGCAGCCAGCACATTCAGCAGCATCGCCGCATCGCGCACCGTGCGCGTCATAGGCCCGGCGGTGTCCTGGCTGTGCGCGAGCGGCAGGATGCCGGCACGGCTGATCAGCCCGACCGTCGGCTTCACGGTGACCAGTCCGTTCAGGCTGGCAGGAAACAGCAGCGAGCCCGAGGTTTCGGTACCGATCGAGGCCGCGCACAGTCCGGCTGCCACCGCGACGGCCGAACCCGAGCTTGAGCCCCCTGGGGTCAGAACCGGGATGCCGTGCTCGTCCATCAGGCCTGGTGCGTAGGGGTTCTTCACCTGCCCGCCCAGCGATGAATAGCCCGAGGGCATGTCGATCGCGAGCATGTTGGCGAACTCCGTCAGGTTCGCCTTGCCCAGGAGCACCGCGCCGGCGCTCCGCAGCAGCTTGACGATGGTGGCATCATCCCTGGCGTGCGCGCCCTCGAGCGCCAGCGAGCCCGCCGTGGTCGGCTGTTCGTCGCCGGTCGCGATATTGTCCTTCAGCAGGATCGGTACGCCCGCCAGCGGCCGCTGGACCGACGGCCTCGTGCCGTCGAGCGTGCCCGCGAGCGCATCGGGATTGAGCGCGCGGACCGAGTTGAGTTTAGGCCCATCGCGGTCATAGACCGCGATGCGGGCAAGATAGAATTCGGCCAGTGCCCTCGCGGTGATCCGCCCGCCGGCCAGGGCATCGACGATGTCGCTCATCGGCGCGTGCGCGAGCATCTGCATGGTCGGTGCCGACGGCGTCCGTTCAGTCAGGCCAGCTCCAGGAAGCTCGGACATGCGCGTTTCCTCGCCCATTCTGCCGTGAGCGGTCAATCGCGCGATGGTGATCTATTTGCAGAGGAGGATCAAGGTGGTGTGGCGTCAATCCGGCAATCACTACGTGAAGTGCGGAATCGGAGATGATGGCGCAAGCTCGAAGAGCTCACGCCGGCCCCAAGAAACTATTGGTGCTGCTCGGACATTATCGTTGTCCAGAAGAGCATGATACTGTTCCGAAACAGGCAGCGATTTTGACCTCCAACCGGCAGCGGCAAATGTCCTCGTCTGATGCTCCGATGAAACGCGGTGACGCAGCCCGCCGAGGGCGGAGACAGACGAAGACCCTACTGCTGATTTTAGCCATCGGATTTCTCGTTTTCGGTGCCGCTGCGGGTACATTGTATTACGCGCTGCGGCCGATAACTCTTCGGATTGCCGTCGGACCGCCGGGAAGCAACGATCACAAAGTGATCGAGGCGATGACCGAGGCCTTTGTAAACGAGAGCAGGACCGTGAGGCTGTCTCCGATCACGACCGCCGGAGCGGCCGAAGCTCTCGCTCTGCTCGGTGCCGGCAAGGCCGACCTTGCGGTCGGTCGCGGTGATCTGGAAATGCCGGCCGACGCGCAAACAGTCGTCATCTTGCGCAAGAACTTCGTCGTGCTGTGGTCTTCTTCGGGACCGGCGGGCAAGGGCTCCAAGCGAAAGCCGGCGCCGAAAATCAAGGAGGTCGCCGATCTCGCGGGACACAGGGTGGGGGTGATCGGCGCGACCCCGGCGAACGCCGCGTTGCTGAGGGTGATCCTGAGCGCCGCCGGTGTAGAGCCGGACAAGGTCACGGTCACTCAATTCGGCACGGGCCAACTCGAGGAGCTGGCGCGCGACCCGAGCCTCGACGCCTTCATGGCGGTCGGTCCGCTCGACAGCAAGATAACCGCCGACGCGATTGCCGCGACCGCCCGGATGCGGGGCGAGCCGAAATTTCTCGCGATCGACGCATCGGAAGCCATCGCCCTGAAGCATCCTCGTTATGAATCGGAGGAAATTCCGCCAAGCATTTTCAATGCGAATCCAGCCCGGCCGGATGACAAGGTGGAGACCGTCAGTGTCAGCCATTTGATCGTCGCACGGAAAGCCTTGTCCGAAACGACAGTGTCAGCGTTCTACCGCCAGCAATTCGCCCTCCGCCAGGCGATCGCCAGGCAGGTGCCTGGCGCTGCGCAAATCACCAAGCCGGACACAGAGAAGGAAGCCGAGCTGCCGGTTCACCGGGGAGCGGCGGCGGTGATCGACGGGACCGAGCGCACCTTCCTCGACAGGTACGGCGACTATTTCTGGTTTGCGCTCCTGCTTCTCTCCGGCATCGGCTCGGCCGGCGCCTGGCTGCGTCAATATCTGAATCGGGATGAAAGGGACGAGAACACCAGCCATCGCAACAGAATCCTGGCCCTGGTTTCCAAGGTGCGCACCGCGGAGTTCGACCACGAACTGCTGGCCATGCAGCAGGAGGTTGACAGCATCATCGAGGAAACGCTTGGCTGCTACGATGACGGCGCCATCGAGGAGGAGGAGCTGGCAGCCTTCGGCCTTGTGCTCGAACTGTTCGACCATGCCCTCAGCGAGAGGCGCGCAGCGTTGCAAACCCCTCCTTCGAACGTGCTCGCTGCGCGGCGCTAGGCGATACTGGCTTTGGTATCTTGAGCTTCGCTCAATCGATAGCGCGCCGCCCTCAATCCAATGCCGCGTAGAAGGTCTCAGCGGTGACTGAGAAAGCTCGTAGGATGGGTTGAGCGGAAGCGAAACCCATCAAACTTCTAGACTGCGCTCGTCGAGCGATGGGTTTCGCAAGAGCTCAACCCATCCCGCTCCAGTCGGCGCGCCGGGTTCGCTCCGTGAAAAGCGCAATGACCCCTCGCTATTGCAGTCCCAGACCGCTGCAGTACCACGCCATGTCTTCGTGTCTCCAGCCGCGCTTGACGCCTGATTCCTTGCATTCATTGTAGGACTTGAAGTTTGCTCCGTTTCGGCAGCCTGACGGGTAGCCCCCGAAGCCGCCACCCGAGGTGGAACATGCGACCGGGCTGGCTGCCGTGGTCGGGGCGGCCGTGGCTTTGGGAGCTGCGTTCGCTGATGTGATCGACAAAATGATCAAGCCCCCTAACGCTAAAACCGAAGCTTTCATTGCCTTCTCCTGATCGCAGGGATGCGTCATGCTATCCCAGGATGTGTTGTAGCAGAAGATGCAACCGAGATGAAGGAACACTGGGCTGCGCGCCCTTTCTGGTTGTGCCATTCAACAGCAAACCCCCACTGCGTCGGTTCCTTCGGAGGAACGGTCATCAGCTCCAGGCGTTTGAGGTCATGAAAGGACACTTGCATGACCGAGAAATTCGATCCGGCGCCGCCGGACAAGAACGCGGAAGATCTCAAGCGTGGCATCCGACGCGACAAGGCCAAGGACGACGAATTGGACAAGGGCTTGAAGGACAGTTTCCCGGCGTCGGACCCGGTGAGCAGCACCCAAGCCTCCAAGGCAACACCGGACGCATGAAGGAGGGCGAGACTATGGGCCGCGCAGCCTATGATATTGTTGGCAGGGACGGTGCCTGGCACGTCGACCACGATGGTGAAATCAGGAACACTTACCAGACCAAGGAAGCCGCTTTCGAGGCGGCTGTTGCGGCGGCATCGCTTGCCATGCGGCAGGGTCACTCCGTCCGGCTGACGGTGCCGGAGAGCGAGAACGCCGTCGGCGCGGAAAATTCGGGCGGATGACCTTCGAGGAAATCCCCGTTCTACACGGCCGCCAGCAAATGAGCTGGCGCAAACGGCTTGCGCAAAAAAATCGTGTTGGGCGGCAGCGGCGCCATCACCGTCCCGGACATCAGCACGATGTTCAGCCCCGGATGGGCACTGCGAGCGTACTCTGCGAGCTCGAGCCCGGTCATTCTCCCTGCGAGGTTGTGATCGGTGATGAGCGCCCGCAGCTCCGTGCCCGTCGACGCCACGATAAGCTCCGCCGCTTCTGCGGTGGCACATTCGACGACTTCGAACCCTTCGTCCTTGAGGAGGTCGGATAGAACTTCGCGCTGGAGCGAGTCATCCTCGACCAGCAGCATGACGAAATTCGACATGCGGTCATTCCCAACTTATCGGATGTTAATGCGCATCCCGGAAGATTGTTCGGTTGTGATGTCTTCGTTCGCAGCGACCTGCGCACGGCATGATCAGTCGAACATGTTGCATTCTCCTTGAGGCTTCGACGGAGGCGCCGAAGCGGGGATCGGACAGGAGTGGCAATGGCAATCGTCTTCATCACGGGCAGCACGGACGGTCTTGGCCGCGCAGCAGCCCAGTCTCTCCTCGAACAGGGCCACCAAATCGTCCTGCACGCACGATCGGCGGAACGTGCGGCGGCAATCGCCGGGCTTGAATCGCATTCCGCGCGGGTCGTGATCGGCGATCTCAAGAGCGCCGCCCAGACGAGGCATGTGGCAGATCAGGTCAATGCGATCGGACGAATGGACGCGGTCATCCACAACGCCGGCGTCTATACCGAGCGCAGCCGCGGCCCGACGCCCGAAGGCCACGCCTCCACCCTGGCGGTCAACACGCTCGCGCCCTATGTGCTCACCGCCCTGATGAAGCGCCCCGATCGGCTGGTGTATCTCAGCAGCGGGCTTCATCGCGGCGGAGAGGGATCGCTAGGCGATCTCGACTGGACGAGGCGAGCCTGGGATTCGGCCAAGGCGTATGCGGAGAGCAAGTTGCACATGGTCGCACTGGCCTTTGCCTTGGCGCGGCGTTGGCCGCAGGTGCTGAGCAACGCCGTCGATCCCGGCTGGGCGCGCACCAAAATGGGCGGTGCCGGCGCGCCGGTCGGCGTGGCCACCGGACAAAGGACGCAGACCTGGCTGGCCGTGAGCGACGATCCCGCCGCCCTGGTCAGCGGTCGCTACTGGCATGACCTCCGGCAACAAGAGCCGGCGCACGAAGCGACCGATCCCGATTTTCAGGAGCGGCTTCTCGACAAGCTGGGCGAGTTGACAGGGGTGACGTTGCCTCCGGCGTAGAAGCAATTCGCCTGATGCTCGTAGGATGGGTAGAGCGCAAGCGAAACCCATCAAACTTCCAGACAGCGCTCGTCGGGCATGGGTTTCGCAAGAGCTCGACCAATCCTGCGAACTCCAGCCTGTTCAAACATAAGCAGTTGGAGCCAGGTGTCCACGAGGCTGGCCGCCTCAATTAGCGGTTTCACTTCAGTCCTACGGATCGCGATCTTATCGCCGGGACGGCCATAGTTCTCACCGCCAAGGTTCGTTAGCGCTGAAAACCGCGGGTGTTGCTGAGCAGCTTGGTCAAATGGTGGGTTAGCGCTGCGCCTCTGTGGCCGCTGGGCTGCCCGCTTCCCAGTCGGGGCCGTAAGTTTACGGCAATTGTGTGCAAGAGGATTTAGCCCATAGTCTGGCTACGGCTCATGGTGAGTCGCAACCATGCACGAAAGGCATCATCCATGGGTAAGAACGAAAAGACAGGAAAAGATGTCGGATCGCTCGCCTCCAAGGCGCTCCGTGATCCCGGCTCCGTTACTAAATCTCAGATCAAGACGATTGCCGCTTCCGCGCTCACGCAGCGGCCCGACCATCGTTCGTCAAAGCCGTCCCCGAAGCGCAAGTAAGTCGTTCGAGCTTCGTCACGGCAGCGCTCGGGATTGTAAACAATCCCGACGCCTGATCCCAATCTTCATCGCCGTTACTTGCACCCAAGTTCGGCGCGAGGACTTTTGTTTTCTCGTCATCCTGAACGAGAAATCCCACCGACACGCATTTGTGAGCGCGACGCGGTTCAAGGTCAGATAGCCATTGCCAGCCCGGTATTGGCTGACCGCTATCCACCCATTCAATCAAAACCAAATCAGGCGCCATGGTCGCAATCTCGCCGAGTTATGGTTAACGGTTGGTGAAAAAGGCGCTTAGGCCTAAGCCTTCGGTTCAACTATCCAGGTTCAGCGCGGCAATAAACCCTTCAGGTTGTGACCTTTGTCCGACTTTTACATCTTCCGGCTCTGCCAAACGGATCAGCCACGGCGAAGCTTACTCTGATAGTGAGGCTGCACTAACCGAGCCGCTTTTTTTCTGCAGCATCCGGCGTGGCGGCAGTGAAAGCGCTATTGGCAGTGCTCTCCGTCTAACTAAGGTTTGGTTGCGAGCCAGGGCCATTGCAGCGAGCCCAAACCCTGTCAAATTCCATATGGAATAGATGGTACAAACCGTCGCCACCTTCTGTCGCCGATACGAGCCAGACCGGCGTTTGATCAACGTGCGGACCGCCCGGCTGGTAGTATTGAATCCAAAGCATGCTGTTCGTGATGATCAACTTCCAGTTTGGTTGACCATCGTAAAAACGAGCATCCACAGCATGTTGCTTTTTCTTAAGGTCCTTCAGTCGACGGACGGATGCTTTGATAGCTTTGGCATAGTCTGCAACGGAGACGCCAACCGCAGCAGCGCGGCCCTTCATCGGAGATCCGTCTGGCTTGCACAAGACGACACGGATCGTTCCTCGAAAGCTCTCCATTGCGTCATAAAGCGGCGATTTGGGGCTGCCGAAAGTGTCGATCCCGTTCGCTCCTAATATGTAAATAAACTTATTCTCTGGATGTAGAATTTCCTCGCAAAGTGTCTTCCAAGGCGCGCCGCCGTCCATTTGCCGTGCGTGAGGGTATCTAGCTTTTATGCCCGCCTGAGAAACCAAAGCGTGGTTCGCGTCAGCGCCTTTCAGAATATCGCTTTGCTTGTTTAGGCTTCTGTTGGCGCGCATCAACAGCGTCACCAGAATAATGTAGCCGACTATCAATATTAGTAGCGCTGCGGATTGAAGCGGATTCTCGATGACAAGGTCGTACGGTACCGAAATGAACCAGTCGCGCAAAAACGAAGGAAAGTTCCTGGCTGAAGCCCAGATCAATCGTCCGACCTCGGCCCAATTCGGCGCATGGTCGAGCCCGTAAAAAGTTTGAAACAGAGATAGGGCGTACAAGCTGATTGCGGCATACAGCAAGCCGCGAACCTTCTTCCAACCCTCCCTCAGAGAGTCAGACAGCGTGCCTTTTGCCGTGCTCTTGATCCGATCAAAAAGCCCCACAGAAAGAGACCGCTAGGCGGAGCTCTTTTCTCTAAATCGATGTTCAGTGTTGGTAGGCGGGGCGATGATCGGTTCATCCAAACTGAAGTCCCGATGCTCATATTTGAGCTTTTGGTCGACGTACCTAGAGCCATAGCTTATGCCGCCAGCGACGGCTGTGCCAACGGCGCTGACTACGCCGGCTACAACTAAAAATTCAATCATTTGAAATGCCCCCGATAGACGAATCGTACCATCGTGAGTTGTGAAAAAAACCATGCATCGAATCGATGAACACGGGGTTTATTCCTGGTGTGATAGATATGCAACAGTTATTTCAATGGGGTAACGCCAAGGCCCGATTAAAGTGCCGCCGAATCCCGATCCTGGCCAAGATGCGTGGAGCTTGCGATCCATCCTTCAACGTATGCTCTGCCCAAGCCCTTGGGCCGTTCTCGCCAAGCAATTCTCTAAGTTCAACGATTACCGCGAAGTCCGCTCGTGATCCAAAGCAGCGGGCTAGGCTGGCACTTGGAACCCCCGATTCTGACAGCCGGCATGATGACATCATGCCCCTGTTTTGCCCGACGAGTCAAATCCACTTCGTGAAAATCGAAAATCGCAACGTCGACGAGGGTCGGCTACCGTGCACGGGGGTGTTTTCGCGTTTTTATTCTCGGCCCTAAACGTCCGTATCGGACCTGCGTTTTACGCTTGAGCTTGCCCAAGCCATCGCCTCAGCTATCCACCTTCAGCGCGGCAATAAAAGCTTCCTGCGGGATGTCGACCTTGCCGAACTGCCGCATCTTCTTCTTGCCTTCCTTCTGCTTCTCCAGAAGTTTTCGTTTGCGCGTGATATCGCGGCCGTAGCACTTTGCGGTGACGTCCTTGCGCAGCGCGCGCACGGTTTCGCGCGCGATCACCTTGCCGCCGATCGCCGCCTGGATCGGGATATGGAACATGTGCGGCGGGATCAAATCCTTCATCTTCTCGACCATGGCGCGGCTGCGATAAACCAGCATCGAGAGCGCGTCGACCCGCTCGTTGTTGACGAGGATCTGCATCTTCCCCAGATCGGCCGGCTTGTAGTCGGTGAGATGATAGTCGAACGAGGCGTAGCCCTTGGAAACCGGCTTCAAGCGGTCGTAGAAGTCGAACACGACCTCGTTGAGCGGCAGATCGAATTTCACCATGGCGCGAGAGCCGACGTAGGTCAGCTCCTTCTGCAGGGCGCAGCTTGATCTACCTTTGAGCTTCGCCTGCGTATTGCCGGATGAATGCAACGTTCTCCTGTTCTGCCCAACACATCATATCAAAGACCGATATGTGACGCGGGAAAGTCCGATCGCGAGGGTTCGGCGAATCGCTATGGACCCCGAGCGTACCGTCAGCGTTCCTGTGAACGTTCTCCAGATGCTCGAAGCCATCACGATAGAAACCAGCCGAAGGCAATCTTGGTCACTAGTAGCCCCTTCGAATCGAGAGCAGCTTCGCCACGAAGGGTACGCCCGCCATCGCGACATTCAACACGGGTGAAGAAGATTGTTGTCATTCAGTTTGACCGAGTTTGGGGCTGCCGAGCCCGCAGCTCCCGCTTGACACCGTCCCGGCCTATTCTACGCTGGCGAGTGTGGAGGAGGCAGATAAAGCGGTACGCGAGCACAGCATTCAGCAAATTGCGATCGAGATCGTGCGCTAAAGCGGGGACAGTGACGCCTTCGCCGCGGAGTACTTTCATGCCATGATCGCCCCAGGGTGAGCGCACCATGCGCGCGCTTGCCGATGAGGTTGGGGTGTCGCGCCGAGCCCGCCGCACCGCGTGGCGGCTCATTTAAAGTTGGGCAACAGTCGAGCGCGCGGAGCGAGCGGGACAAGTTTTCGTTGGGAATGTTATTTCATCGAGGGGGTTGAGAGATGTTTGGGCTGTTCAAAAAGTCGATTCCACCCAGTGATTTTGGCCTTGCTGTTTTGAGATACGCAGACGACTTCCTCACCAATGACGGATGTAGATCGCTCGGCGCGCGCTTCCCGGACTACAATGCATCCAAGGGATGGCTGCCGGTGTTCGAAGCCAACGGGCTGCCGCTCGCGCAAGCAAAGCTTTATCTGCGCTACTTTAGTCATGCAGCTCTGCAATCCGTCTTCAAGGCGTATCAACTCTCTGAGCGGCGCTCGATGGTGTCAGGGGCGATACACGGGATAAAGGAAACCCCAGAAGGCTACGAATTCGGTCGAGTATTTGAGGAACTGGAAGCCGTGCTCAATGACCAGCGACAATTCAACCCGCGCGTGGCAAACCTGAATGCTTCCGGGCGGCTCGATTATCTGGCGGTCCCCACCGCGCACGTTTTGGTCTCGAAGTACCTGATTGATCGCGTGATACTACCGAACATGACGCACGGTGAGGCGTTCATAGCTGACTTCGAAGGGTTCTCCGGAGCCGTCGCCTCAGGCCTGGGGGTTACGTATCGAGCCATGAATTCGGTGCTCTCACAGGTCAAGCTCAGTTGACCGCGGCCAGCTTCTTAGCCTCTTCCATGTCGTCTGCGTAATATCGCTTGACGCAAGCAGCGTTGTAACCGTCCACGCCGACATTATGCGCATCAACGGACGCATTGAAATCTGCCTGCCTCGCCTTCCCGGCGGTGACGAGCGCGTTATAGCTCTCGATCAGGGCATTGAAGTCGTCGACCGATTTCTTACTGTAGCGGTTCATTGCGATCCTCTTGAACTCAACGTCTGTGGCCTTAGCATCGATAGCGAGTTTCATCGTCTGAAGTGAGGAGCGAGCGCCCTCTATTCTGTCGTTCTCGCCGTCGAGCGCGTTCGCCCTCTTCATGCAAACGGCCAACTGATCGACGGTCAGAACATCGGGGCCGTAGGTTTTCGGCACGTAGACAGTCATTGTATTGTTCGATCTTACAGCCGCTCCTATGGCTTCACGAGCAACACCGCGGGCAAGCAGCGACGCCAGAAATTTCCCGGTGCCTCCGGCTTCCGCGCCGGCTGTCGCTGCGATCAAACAAGCCGCGCCTAGTGTCAACAAGGAAATAGGCTTCACAGGTGTCTCCTTGCCTAACGATGGGACCATTGCTCGGCAGCCTTCAACACGTCGCTGATCGGGCTGGGATGCTGCTTTATCTGCTCCGGCTTTAGAAACATCTGGATCGATGCCTGCCTTTTGTCCGATGCCTCTAGGCCAGCATTAAGTGCGTCGGACATGATGAAGTCGATACGCCCACCGGCCGGCTGGGTTTTCTCCTCCTGAAACACTGTCAGGCCGCCGAAGCCAAGGAAGGTCGGATCGGCGGCGATTTGCTGTTGAAGCCATGCTTCGCTGAGCCCAGGCGATCGAAGGCGCTGCGGGTTCGCTTTCTTCAGTTTCAATGGGCCGCTCATTCTTCCCTCCCTCTGGTCATCAATTCGCGCTTACGTCGACGCCGAGGACCTGTTTGCGATCGAGATCATATCTGCGCATGACCGTGCTGTGCACCATAGCCCCGAAGCCGTTCTGATATTGCGCGTCTTTCTCAATCAGAAACGCGACCCCAGTCTTTCGATAGTTGTCGCCTCTATAGAAACTACTGAATGGCAAAAATGGAAACTTCGGCTCGCCATATTTAGCGAGCTTCTGTGCCTCAATCTTGCATGAGACTTGGCCATAGGACGTGCCTTCGAAATTGTTGATGATGTCCGCATTGTCGACGCAAAGATGCCAATCTGATTTGCACGTTGGACTTGCCTGTTCTTTTTGCCGGACGCGGTCTCCAAGGATGACAGCTACGACAACGAAGACGAGAGCTATTACGAGCAGGCTTGCGCAACCGCGGTTTGCCCCTTTAGGAGGGGGAGTGTTCTGCGGCTCTTCATCCCGTGCTGCTTCGCGCTGGAGCCAACGTTGGGCTCGCACCGAAGCGTCAAGATTGGACGGATCGTAGCGCGCAATGGGATGGCCGCATAGGCAGGCGGCTGCTCTATCGCTCACACGACCGCGGCACTCAGGACATTCGACAAGAGCCATAGGCGCCGCTCAGCGCATTGGCGCCGCTGCGGCGAAAGCTTCGCGGTGTCGCATCAACCCCTCCCAGAGCACTCAACTTAGACGCGCTCTGGCGCTCCGGCAAGCCATCCGGACTTGTATCGGGTTGCAACTTCATTCGGGCCTAGATATCGAGATCAGAGGCTGTCAATCGGCCGCCGTCGGTATTGCGCCTGGTAATGGGCGCCTGCGCCACACCCGCTGCTACGATGACATCATGCCAGTGTTTTGCCCGACGCTTCAACTGCGATTTCGCAAAATCGAAAAACCCAATGCCGACAAGGGGCCGGCTACTGTGCATGGGGTTGTTTTCGCGTTTTTTGTTATCCGGCCCCAAACATCCCTACCGGACCTGTGTTGTTTCGCTCGAGCCGGGCTAGGCCTTCGCCTCAGCTATCCACCTTCAGCGCGGCGATGAAGGCTTCCTGCGGGATGTCGACCTTGCCGAACTGCCGCATCTTCTTCTTGCCTTCCTTCTGCTTCTCCAGAAGTTTTCGTTTGCGCGTGATGTCGCCGCCGTAGCACTTTGCGGTGACGTCCTTGCGCAGCGCACGCACCGTCTCGCGGGCGATCACCTTGCCGCCGATCGCCGCCTGGATCGGGATCTGGAACATGTGCGGCGGGATCAAATCCTTCATCTTCTCGACCATGGCGCGGCCGCGCCCCTCCGCGCGGGTGCGGTGGACCAGCATCGAGAGCGCGTCGACCGGCTCGTTGTTGACGAGGATCTGCATCTTCACCAGATCGGCCGGCTTGTAGTCGGTGAGATGATAGTCGAACGAGGCGTAGCCTTTGGAGACCGACTTCAGGCGGTCGTAGAAGTCGAACACGACCTCGTTGAGCGGCAGATCGTATTTCACCATGGCGCGGGAGCCGACATACGTCAGCTCCTTCTGCACGCCGCGGCGATCCTGGCACAGCTTCAGCACGCTGCCGAGATATTCGTCGGGCGTGAGGATCGTGGCCTCGATCCAGGGCTCCTGGATCTCCGCGATCTTGACCACATCAGGCATGTCGACAGGATTGTGAATCGAGATTTCCTGCCCGTCGGTCAGGCTCATCTTGTAGATCACGCTCGGGGCGGTCGCGATCAGGTTGAGGTCGAATTCGCGCGACAGACGCTCCTGGATGATCTCCAGATGCAACAGCCCGAGGAAGCCGCAGCGGAAGCCGAAGCCGAGTGCGGCCGAGGTCTCCATCTCGTAGGAGAAGCTGGCATCGTTGAGGCGCAGCTTGCCCATCGCCGCGCGCAAGGTCTCGAAGTCGTCGGCGTCGGCGGGGAACAAGCCGCAGAACACCACGGGAATGGCCGGCTTGAAGCCCGCCAGCATCTCGGTGACAGGCTTCTTGTCGTCGGTGATGGTGTCGCCGACGCGGGTGTCGGCCACTTCTTTGATCGCGGCGGTGATGAAGCCGATCTCGCCGGGGCCGAGCTCGTCGACCTGCGTCATCTTCGGGGTGAAGAAGCCGACGCGCTCGATGTCATAGGCCGCGCCCGTGCCCATCATGCGAACCCGGCTGCCCTTCTTCATGACACCGTCGACGACGCGGATCAGCACGACGACGCCGAGATAGACGTCGTACCAGCTGTCGACCAGCAGCGCCTTCAGCGTCGCCTCGCGGTCGCCCTTCGGCGGCGGCAGGCGGGTGACGATCGCTTCCAGCACATCGGGCACGCCGAGACCGGTCTTGGCCGAGATCATCACGGATTCGGAGGCGTCGATGCCGATGACGTCCTCGATCTGTTGCTTGACCTTCTCGGGCTCTGCGGCGGGGAGGTCGACCTTGTTCAGGACCGGAACGATCTCATGCCCCGCATCGAGCGCGTGGTAGACGTTGGCGAGCGTCTGCGCCTCGACGCCCTGGCTGGCGTCGACCACCAGCAGGGAACCCTCGCAGGCCGCCAGCGACCGCGAGACTTCGTAGGCGAAGTCGACATGGCCGGGCGTGTCCATCAGGTTGAAGATGTAATCCTTGCCGTCCTTGGCGCGGTAGGCGAGGCGCACCGTCTGCGCCTTGATGGTGATGCCGCGCTCGCGCTCGATGTCCATGGAATCGAGCACCTGCTCCTTGCCCGCCATTTCCCGGTCGGTGAGGCCGCCGGTCATCTGAATCAGGCGGTCGGCCAGCGTCGATTTGCCATGGTCGATATGGGCGACGATGGAGAAATTGCGGATGTTGGAAATGGGGACGGTCGTCATGGGCGCGGGATACCACTCACATCCCCGTGCGGCAACCATATTGCTGTATTTTCAGGGCCTTTGTTCACGCCAAGCTGATTCCACGACAGCCCGAAACGCGCTACGCAACGCCTGATGTCCAGGCCCATGTCGACGACCTCGATCCCGTCTGCCCGAGCGCGCGCAAAGACCCGGGTGAGCTATGCCCGCTTTCGGGCCTGGCTGGTTGCCAGCGCGACCCGCCCCGAGGCGCGCCTCTGGCTGGTGATCCAGCTCGCCATCCTGCATGCGGTGCTCTGGACCTTCATCCTGATCAATCTCAAGGCAGCGCAGGACGTTCACATGGACGTCGCGGAAGCCTGGGGCTGGGGACAGAAATTCCTCTGGGGCTATGGCAAGCACCCGCCGTTGTCGGGCTGGGTCGCCGGCCTCTGGTTCACATTGTTCCCGCCGACGGACTGGGCGACCTATGCGCTGGCGATGACGACCGTCAGCACCGGTATGGTGATCTGCTGGCTCATCGCGCTACGCGTCGTGGATGCGCGGCGCGCGTTCCTGGTCGTGGTGATGGTCGCGCTCTACCCGATCTTCAATTTCAAGGGTTTCAAGTACAATCCCGACCTGCTCCAGCTCGTCACCTTGCCGCTCGTCGTGCTCGCTTATCTCAATGCGTTCGAGAAGCGGGGCTGGCAATCCGGAGTCTTGCTCGGCCTTGCCGGCGCACTGGCGCTGATGACCAAATACTGGGTGCTGACCATGATCGGCGCCATCGGGCTTGCCGCGCTGATCCATCCGGAGCGGATGAGATTCCTGTCGTCGCCGGCGCCATGGGTTGCGATCGCGACGATGGTGGTGGCGATGATCCCGCACATCGTCTGGCTGGCGGACGCGCATTTCGTGCCGCTGACCTATGCGGGCGACACCTACAGCCTCGAGGACAGCGGCCAGGTGCATCAGCTCGTGGCCGGCTATGCCCTGCATAATGTCGCGCTGCTGGCATTGCCGGTGGCGCTGGCTGCACTGGCGATGGCGCTGGTGCCGCCTTGGTTCAGGCTGCTCCTGCGTGCGCCCTTGCGCATCGTCACGCGGGCCTGGGCGCGCGGCGCGAATGTGAGCGTGAACCTTTCGCAGGCGCGCAACGTCTGGATTATCCAGATCATCGTCGCGGTCGGCCCGGCGCTCGGCGCGCTCGCCTTCAGCATCTACATGAAGACCGATTGGGGCATCTCGCTGTTCTTTCTGGTGCCGCTCTCGCTGGTCGCGATCCCGGCGTTGCGGGTGCAGAGTGCGGCGCTGTTCAACATTGTCGCGATCTGGCTCGTGCTCAGCGTTGCCACGCTCGCTGCCTCGCCGTGGATCGCCGCGCGCGAGATGGCGGCCAATGCCGGCAACACGGCGACTTATGGCGCGCGCTCGGATCTCGCACGCGAGCTGACGCAGGCCTGGCACGCGCGCTTCGCCTCGCGCTGGGCGGTCGTCGCCGGCACCATGGAGTCGATCCAGCCGATGGTGTTCTACAGCCCGGATCATCCGGCCGCGTTCACGCCGCTCGAAGCCTGGGGGTCCGGGTTGATTTCGCCCGATGACGTCAAGCGATACGGCTTCATCGGCGTGTTCGACCCGGCCGACGGCCGCCTGCCGGCGTTCGAGAAATGGGTGTCCGAAGTTGCGCCAAACGCCGAGCGCATCGTCATGACGACGCGCCGTTTCACCCACGGCAAGGCCGGTCCGTCGATGAGCTGGAACATCTACATCGCGCCGCCGGGGAAATGATCGAGGCGAAGCCGCCTAAATCCCTTCCTCGTTGAATTTGCTTTCAACGAGTTCGGTGATCGCCGCGAGCGCGGCTTCGGCATCGTCGCCGGAAGCGGCGACCGTGATGGTGGTGCCGGGACCGGCGGCGAGCATCATCAGGCCCATGATCGAGGTGCCGCCGACGGTTTCGCCGCCGCGCGTCACCCAGACCTGCGCGTTGAAGCGCTCGACGGCCTGGACGAACTTGGCGGAGGCCCGCGCGTGCAGGCCGCGCTTGTTGATGATCAGGAGGTCCTTGGAGATCGCGCCCGCGGGCACGCCCGTCCCGGCTTGCGGCGCCTCGTCGCTCATTTGCCGGCGAGGACGCGGCTGGCGATGGTGACGTATTTGCGGCCGGCTTCCTGGGCCATCGCGATCGCGTCGGGGAGCGGACGCTCCTCGCGCACCTTGGCGAGCTTCACCAGCATGGGAAGGTTGATGCCCGCGAGCACTTCGACCTTCGGCCGGCTCATGCAGGATATTGCCAAATTGGACGGCGTGCCGCCGAACATGTCGGTGAGGATCGCGACGCCGTCGCCGGAATCGACGCGGTTAACCGCCTCGATAATGTCGCTTCGACAGAGATCGGAATCATCTTCGGCGCCGATCGTGATCGCTTCGATTTGCTTTTGTGGGCCCATGACATGTTCAAGCGCTGCCTTGAATTCGTCGGCAAGGCGCCCGTGGGTCACAAGTACTAGACCAATCATCGGAAAACTCCTCGCGGGCGCTTTTGGTGCACCGCACGAACGCGCCACTTTGACCATCCAGAGCCCCCGCGCAAGAGGGGATGTTGCGTATCTCCCTGAATCTAGACGGATGGATAAGGGGAGCTGCGCCGGTCTATTCGGTCGCGAGTGTGGGGTTCATATGGTTACCATTTCCCTTCAAACAATCGGCTGAAGGGTTAACGGAAGATGAACTCTTGGTAGTGGTCAAGGCCGCGACAACCAGAGGGAGGGGCAAATAGTCGCGGCCCACAGGTATTCGCGGTATTTCGACACCGAAAATGACTGTTTTCAAAGATTCTGCCGGCGGCAGTCGCTCCGCATCCGCGGCGTCCAGATCGACCACGAGGCCGACGGTCGCATGCTCCACAAAGTCGCAGCGGCGGATTCCCAGCCCCCGGATCTCGATCAGGCCGGCCAGGACCGGGGCGGGGCGGACCTCAATTTCGCGGCCGAGTGTCGCCAGATGGACACGGTCATCACCGACCAGAACGGCCCTTTCGAGCACGCCGCTACGTCCCGCCATGATCAAATCGAAGGCAAGGCGCGACTTGCCGGAGCCCGAGGGCCCGCGGATCAGCACCGCCAGATCTCCAACCTTGACCGCCGAGGCGTGAATGCTGGGGCCGCCGTCGCTCATAGCGCCGGCAGCCTCACCACGAAGCGCGCGCCGACAACACTCGGCGCTCCGTCCTCGTCCGCCGGGCCGGGGCGGTTCTCGGCCCAGATACGTCCGCCATGCGCGTCGACGATCTGCTTGGAGATCGACAGGCCGAGGCCGGAGTTCTGGCCAAAGCCCTGATGAGGTCGGTCGGTGTAGAAGCGCTCGAAGATGCGCTCCAACGCGTCGTCGCGGATTCCGGGGCCGTCGTCGTCGACCACGATCTCGATCTCTCCGCGCACGCGGCGGCAGGTGAGGCGCACCTTGTTGCCGGGCTCGGAGAAGGACTGTGCGTTCGAGAGCAGGTTGGAGACCACCTGTCCGAGCCGCGAATCGTGGCCGGTCACGGCGAAATTGTCGGTCGGGCTGCGGCCCTCGAAACGCATTTCGACCGCGACGTCATGGCCGAGCTTGGTTTCATTGGCGACGGAGACGAGCGTCGTCAGCAGGCGGCGCAGGTCGACCGGGATCGCATCCTGGCGCTGCAGTTCGGCATCGAGACGGCTGGCGTCGGAGATGTCCGAGATCAGCCGGTCGAGCCGCTTGACGTCATGCTCGATCACCTCGAGCAGCCGCGCGCGGCTGTTCTCGTTGCGCGCCAGCGGCAACGTCTCGACCGCGGAGCGCAACGAGGTCAACGGGTTCTTCAATTCGTGGGCGACGTCGGCGGCGAACATCTCGATCGCTTCGATGCGGCTGTAGAGTGCACTGGTCATGTCGCGCAGCGCACCGGAGAGATGGCCGATCTCGTCGCGACGACGTGTGAAGTCGGGAATTTCGACCCGGGTCCTGATGCGGCGGCGGATCAGCTCGGCGCTGTCTGCGAGCCGGCGGACCGGACCTGCGATCGTGCTGGCGAGCAGCAGCGACAGCATGATCATGACCGCGGCGGCGACACCGCCCACCTTGAGGATCGCGAGGCGCTCCGCGGTGACCATCTGGTCGATGTCGTCGCCCTGCGTCGACAGCATCAGCGCGCCGTGGATGGCGCGCGAGCGCAGTACGGGGACCGCGACCGAGACGATCACCTCGCCGCGCGCATTGACCCGCACCATCGAGCGCTTCTGGCCCTGAAGCGCGTCGCCCACCTCCGCATAGCCATTGCCGTTCTCGGGGCCGAGCTCGCGATAGAGCGGCAGGTCGCCGCGATTGAGCCAAGTACGAACCGCGACCATGCCGCGTTCGACCATGCCCGGCTTCTCGGCGGAGACTGACGGCAGGGGGAAGCGCACCACGGTATCGAGGCTGCGGCTGTCGACCAACAGGCTGCCGTTCGGGTCGTAGATGCGGGCGCGCGTCTTGGTCGGCGAGATCAGCGTGCGCAGCACCGGCGCCACGCGCTCCGGATTGATCGGAAAATCCAGCGGGGAATACTCGTCCGACCCGCCATAGGTCTCGCCCGGCTTGAGGTCGAGCAACCGGTCGGGGTCGATGGTGATGGCGTTGGTCTGCACCGTCGCGGAGGCCGCGATCGCGCCGGCGATGATCTCCGCCTGCACCAGCAGGCTCTGCGCGCGCGCGTCGATCAGGCCGGCGCGGAATTGCGACAGATAGAGGATGCTCGCCACCAGCGCGACGAGGCCGGCGAGGTTGAGCGAAACGATGCGGCGGGTCAGGCTCGAGAAGGACAGCGCGAAGAAGAACTGCCCGGCGCGTTTCAGCCAGTTCAGCGGACGCCAGCCCCGCACGGCCGGCTTGTCATCGGCCAATTGATCCGGAGCGCCGCGGGCGGTGACGTCCTCGGCGTTCTGGTTCTCGTCAGGCTGCGTTCGGTCAAGCAATGCTCACGCCCGCGTTAGGACAGCTCGTGCGAAGGTCCCCGCATCCTAGAGCCATCCCGGTCCCGATGGAATCAGAACCGGCGATGCTCTCGGTCTTTCGTGGAGGCGCGCGCGCCTCAGGCTTCCTTGAAGCGGTAGCCGACGCCGTAGAGCGTCTCGATCATCTCGAACTCGTTGTCGACGACCTTGAACTTCTTGCGCAGCCGCTTGATGTGGCTGTCGATGGTGCGGTCGTCGACATAGACCTGGTCGTCATAGGCGGCGTCCATCAGCGCGTTGCGGCTCTTCACCACGCCGGGCCGGGTCGCGAGCGCCTGCAGGATCAGGAATTCGGTGACGGTCAGCGTCACCGGCTCATTTTTCCAGGTGCAGGTGTGCCGTTCAGGATCCATGCGCAGCAGGCCGCGGTCGAGCGCCTTGGCGTCGTTCTCCTTCGGCGTGACGGTCGGATCCTTCGGCGCCGAGCGGCGCAGCACCGCCTTGACGCGCTCGACCAGCAGGCGCTGCGAGAACGGTTTGCGGATGAAGTCGTCGGCGCCCATCTTGAGGCCGAACAGCTCGTCGATCTCTTCGTCCTTGGAGGTCAGGAAGATCACCGGGAGATCGGATTTCTGCCGCAGCCGGCGCAACGTCTCCATGCCGTCCATGCGCGGCATCTTGATGTCGAGGATGGCAAGATCGGGCTGGGTGGTGCGGAAACCGTCGAGCGCGGAGGCGCCGTCGGTATAGGTCATGATGCGGTAGCCTTCGGCCTCCAGCGCGATCGAGACGGATGTGAGAATGTTGCGGTCGTCGTCGACCAAAGCGATTGTGGGCATGAGCCTCTGCTTTCTGCTTTCCGTTTGGGTCGTGGCTTGAAAACGGCGAGCAATCCACTGATGCGCCGCATACATGGGTGCCGATGTTGGCATTCGAACCTTGTCACCGAGCAATGCAAGCTAGGCTGAAGTGTGACCAAGTTCCACGAAACACGGCAGATTCGCCGCATCTCGACCCATATCCGGGCCCCGGTTTACCCGAAAAAAGGCCCTCCATGCAACCACCTGACCCGAGAAAGCCGATGCAACCGACCTCCGATTTCGACCCCGGAAAGCTCGCCAAATCGCTGCTGCGGCGGTCACGGCAGGGGGCCCTGGCGACATTGATGGCCGGCAGCGGCGATCCCTATTGTTCCCTGGTCAATCTGGCGAGCCATCCGGATGGCTCCCCGATCCTGCTGATCTCGGGATTGGCCGTGCACACCAGGAACATCCTGGCCGACAGCCGGGTGTCCCTGATGCTCGATGAGCGGGCGGCGGGCGATCCGCTGGAAGGTGCCCGAATCATGCTGTCCGGCCATGCCGAGCCGGCCGATGCGGACAAGGATCTGCTCCGGCGACGGTATCTCAATGCTCATCCCTCAGCGGAAGCCTTTGTTTCGTTTAAGGATTTTTCTTTCTTTCGGATCCGACCTACGGGAACCCATCTGGTCGCCGGCTTCGGCCGGATCGTCGATCTCAAGCCGGAGCAATTCCTGACGGACCTCACGGGGGCCGAGGACTTGCTGGCGGCGGAGCAGGGCGCGGTCGAGCACATGAATGCCGACCACCGCGAGGCCATGGGCCTCTATGCAACAAAACTGCTGGGCGCTGCCGCGGGCGACTGGCGCTGCACCGGCTGCGATCCGGAGGGCCTCGACATGCAGGACGGCCAGACCGCCTTGCGGCTGGACTTCCCGGAGCGGGTTACTGATGGCACCTTGCTGCGCAAGATGCTGGTTCGCCTCGCCGGCGAAGCGCGCACCAGGATGGACCAGAGCGCAAAAGATTGAACGCTGCTGCCCATCGCCGCGACCCAAGACCATAATTGGTCAGAAGGCGGCGGCGAGAGCGTCATGGCAGAATGGAATAGACTGACGCTGGTTGCGGGTTTGACGCTCGCGATCACCGCATCGTTTGTCACGCCCAGCCTTGCCCAGACAAGCCTTGCTCAGAAAGGTCTCGCCGCGGAGGGCGAGCGGATCAACGCACTCATGAGCGCCGGCAGATATTCGGAAGCACTGCCGCTGGCGCAAGGCATGGTCGCGAGCCTGGAGAAGAGCGACACCGGTCGCGACCTCGCCGCCGCGCTGAACAACCTCGGCCAGGTTCATGCCGGTCAGGGCCACGACGATCTGGCGGAGCCGCTCTACAAGCGCGCCATCATGCTGATGGAAAAGTCGCTCGGTCTCGAAACCCCGTTGATTGGAGCCGAACTGAGCAATCTCGCCGCGCTTTACCAGCGGCAGAGCCGCTACGCCGAGGCCGAGCCGCTGTTCAGGCGAGCGCTCGCCGTTCGCGAGAAGGGGCTGTCGCGCGAGCATCCCGATGTCGGGCAGTCGCTCAATAATCTCGCCACGCTCTATGTGAAGCAGCAGCACTATGCAGACGCCGAACCGTTGTTTCAGCGGGCGCTCGCGATCTATCAGAAGGCCGGCGGCCCCGAGCATCCGGCGGTGGCGACGGTCCTGAACAATCTCGGCCAGGTCTATCGCGATCTCAACCGCGATGCCGACGCGGAAGCGCCGATCAAGCGCTCGCTCGCGATCCGCGAGAAGGTGCTGGGACCGGATCATCCCGACGTCGCCCGCTCGCTGAACAATCTCGCAGGCCTCTACGAGCACCAGCAGCGCTACGGCGACGCCGAGCCGCTCTATCGCCGCGCGCTGCTCATCCGCGAACGCGCGCTTGGGCCTGATCATCCCGAGGTCATGACCTCGACCAGCAATCTCGCTTATTTCCTCTACGTGGCCGGGCGCACCGCGGACGCATTGCCGTTCGCGGAAAGGACGCTTCGGGGCGATCGCGCCCAGTTGCGCGTCGTGTTGCCGGTCCTGTTTGCCGCACGCCAACAAGATCTGCTGCCCGGCGACAAGGCGCTGGACGAGGCCCTCGCCGCGATCCAGCGCGGCACACAATCCTCCGCCGCATCCGCCGTGAACAAGCTCGCGGTTCGGCTTGCCGCCGGCAGCGACCGGCTCGCCGAGCTGGTTCGCCGGGACCAGGATCTTGCGGCTGAATCCGAGGCACTCGACAAGGCGATCGTCACCGCAGTGTCGAAGCAATCCGCGCAGCGCGATCTCGCAACCGAGCAGCGCAGCCGCGCGCGGATTGCAACGATTGCCAACGAGCGTGCGGGCTTGCAGAAGACGCTCGCGGTCGAGTTTCCCGACTACGCGTCGCTCTCCAATCCCCAGCCGTTGACGGCAAAGGACATCCAGCTGCTGCTATCAGCCGACGAAGCGATGGTGCTCTACTCCGTCGTCGACAAGCAGAGCTATGTCATCGCGATCACGCGCGAGGGCGTCGACTGGATGGCCATCCCACTCGGCGCGGATGCGCTGACGCAGAAGGTGACGGCATTCCGCAAGGGACTCGACGTCGGCAAGGCGCGCGATGCCTCCGGCAAATCCGGATTGTTCGATCTCGCGCTCGCCAACGAACTCCATGTCGCGCTGCTCGGTCCGGTCGAGGCGTTGACAAAGGACAAGCGCAGCCTGCTGGTGGTGCCGTCGGCTGCGCTGACCGCATTACCGTTTCATCTGCTCGTCACCGAGAAGCCGCAGGCTGCGATCCCCGACACGCTCGAAGGCTATCGCAGCGCTGCCTGGCTGCTGCGGCGTCAGGCCGTCTCGGTGCTGCCGTCGGTGGTCAGTCTGAAATCGTTGCGGGCCTTTGCGCGTCGGGACCAAAGCGTGAAGCCGATGACCGGCTTCGGCGATCCCGTGTTCAATCCTGCACTGGAAGCGCCCGCCGAGCGGCGCGCCGCGAACGGCAAGGTCGCCGCGCGCAGCATCGCGACCATTGCCTATAGCGATTTCTGGCGCGGTGCCGGCGTCGATCGCGCGCGGCTTGCGCAGGCGTTGCCGCAACTGCCCGACACCGCCGACGAGTTGAACGCGGTGGCCAGGGATGTCGGCGCTGCCGAGGCCGATATTCATCTCGGCCGCGACGCCAGCGAGACGACGCTCAAGCGTGCAGCGCTTGCTCAATACGGCATCATCTACTTTGCCACCCACGGCCTCGTTGCCGGCGACATCAAGGGACTGGGTGAGCCCTCGCTCGCGCTCTCCATTCCCGATCAGCCGACAGAGCTCGACGACGGTCTCCTCACTGCAAGTGAAGTCGCTCAGCTCAAGCTCAATGCGGATTGGGTTGTGCTGTCGGCCTGCAATACCATTGCAGGCGACAAGCCGGGCGCCGAGGCTCTGTCGGGACTGGCGCGCTCGTTCTTCTACGCCGGTGCGCGCGCACTCCTGGTCTCGCATTGGGCCGTGGATTCGGAAGCTGCCACCCGCCTGACCACGATGACTTTCGAGCTGCTCAAAAACGAACCAAAAATGGGGCGTGCCGAAGCCTTGCGCCGCGCGATGTTAACCTACGTTGACGACACCTCGTCACCGCGCAACGCCTATCCTGCGATGTGGGGGCCCTTCGCGCTCATCGGCGAAGGCGCGGTAAGATAGGGTGGGCTTGGAATTTTCGCTGCGACTGTCTTCGGAATTGTGCGTCGCAACAACCTTGGGAAACGCCGAAGCGCGCATTTGGTTGCGCGATCATTGTCGATTTTTTGACGCACCTGCTCAGAGCTGACATGCGCGACGTTTGGCGCGGTCCTTGAATAAACCAAATCCTAAGGGATCAGCTTGGCAACGCCTGCGTTCATCAGTATTAGGTCGTTCCAACCGAGGCCGAACGGCCTGTAATCACGGTGACCGCGGCGGCGCCAAGCATGATCGCGCTGAGTGGGTTCTAGGAGGATTTTTCGTGCAAGAGACGGGCGTGCGCAACGGTGCCTTCGGCGCCGACAAATTCGGCTTAAAGAATCTCAAGCAGGTTCACTGGAACCTCGGTGCGCCGCAACTCTATCAATACTCGCTCTCCGCGGGCGAGGCGGTGCTGTCGGCCGATGGCGCTCTCTGCGCCGACACAGGCGAGTTCACCGGCCGCAGCCCCAAGGACAAATTCACGGTGCGTGATGCCACCACCGACAAGAAGATGTGGTGGGCCGGCAACCAGTCGATCACCGCAGAGCAGTTCGAGACGCTCTACCAGGACTTCCTCAAGCACGCCGAAGGCAAGTCGCTGTTCGCGCAGGACCTCTATGGCGGCGCCGATCCGGCTTATCGCATCAGGACCCGCGTCTTCACCGAGCTCGCCTGGCACTCGCTGTTCATCCGCACGCTGCTGATCCGTCCCGAGGCGGTCGAGTTGTCGAGCTTCATGCCAGAACTCACCATCATCGACATGCCGAGCTTCCGCGCCGATCCGAAGCGCCATGGCTGCAAGTCGGAGAACGTCGTCGCGATCGATTTCGCCCGCAAGATCGTGCTGATCGGCGGGTCTTATTACGCCGGCGAGATGAAGAAGTCGGTCTTCACCACGCTGAACTACTATTTGCCAGAGCGCGGCGTGATGCCGATGCATTGCTCGGCCAATGTCGGCGCCAAAGGCGACGCCGCGATCTTCTTCGGCCTGTCCGGCACCGGCAAGACCACGCTGTCAGCCGATCCGAACCGCACGCTGATCGGCGATGACGAGCACGGCTGGGGCCCGAACGGCGTCTTCAATTTCGAAGGCGGCTGCTATGCCAAGTGCATCAAGCTGTCGCAGGAAGCCGAGCCCGAGATCTACGCCGCCTCGACCCGCTTCGGCGCAGTGCTCGAGAACTGCGTGCTCGACGAAGACACCCGCGTGGTCGATTTCGACGACGGCTCAAAGACCGAGAACACGCGCTCGGCCTATCCGCTCGAATTCATCCCGAACGCCTCGCGCACCGGTCGCGCGCCGCAGCCGAAGAACGTGGTGATGCTCGCCGCCGACGCCTTCGGCGTGCTGCCGCCGATCGCCAAGCTCTCGCCGGCGCAGGCGATGTATCACTTCCTGTCGGGCTACACGGCGAAGGTCGCGGGCACCGAGCGCGGTCTCGGCAATGAGCCGCAGCCGGAATTCTCGACCTGCTTCGGTTCGCCCTTCCTGCCGCTCGACCCCAGCGTCTACGGCAACATGCTGCGCGACCTGATCGCCCAGCACAATGTCGACTGCTGGTTGGTCAACACGGGGTGGACCGGCGGCAAATACGGCACCGGCTCGCGCATGCCGATCAAGGTGACGCGCGCGCTGCTCACCGCTGCGCTCGACGGCTCGCTTCGCAACGTCCAATTCCGCACCGACAAATATTTCGGCTTCGCGGTCCCGACCGCGCTGCCGGGTGTGCCGAGCGAGATCCTCAATCCGGTCAACACCTGGAAGGACAAGGACGAGTTCGACAAGACCGCCCGCGCGCTGGTCGGGATGTTCCAGAAGAATTTTGCCAAGTTCGAAGCCCAGGTCGACGCCGAAGTCCGCGCCGCTGCACCGGACGTGAAGCTCGCGGCGGAGTAAGATCGCCGCGCTTGAAATCGAAAGGGCGGCCGCGAGGCCGCCCTTTTTTATCTTTCCTTCTCCCCTTGCGGGAGAAGGTGGCGCGAAGCGCCGGATGAGGGGTTCTCTCCGCGCGTTCAACCGCAAGAGAAGCGCTCGCGGAGAGAACCCCTCACCCGTCTCGTCGCTTCGCGACGAGCCACCCTCTCCCGCAGGGGGAGAGGGGAAGCAGCTACGCCTTGAAATACGCGATCTGCGTGCTCGTCGCGAGCAACCTTCCGTTCGGCGACCACAGCTCGGCGTTCTGGTCGGCGTAGCTCTTGTGCATGATCTTGGAATCTGCGGTCGCCAGCACGCGGGTGATGTCCTCGGCCGCGAGCTCTTCGCTGTCGGTGTGGAAATACGTCGTCAGCGACACCGTGCCGAACGGCACCAGCTCGCGCCGCGCATGGAAGATGCGGCCGAAGAAGGCGTCCGACATCGACATCAGCGACGGCATGTCGAGCTTGCGCGGCTCGCGATCACTGATCCAGAGCTTTGAGTAAGTGCTGGCGAGCTCGGCCCGCGGCGGGCCGATCCGCATCTCGCCCTCGACGAAGCGGAATTCATACTGGTTGGCCCAGGACGCCGCGATCTTCGGGAACGGCATCGTCTGTTCGAACGGCTTTGCATCGGGATATTGCGCCACCCTGTGCTCCCAGGACGGCCGGCGTTCGGCGAATACGGCGGTGGCGAGCGTTGCGACCTCGCTGCCGCCTTGCGACAGTTCGACGCTCCAGTGCTGGCTGGAGCGGTTGGCCTTCACCAGCCGCACGTCGAGATCGAACGGTCCCTTCGCGATCGGCGCGCAGTAATTCACGGTGAGCGCCAGCGGATCGCCGGCACGTTCCGGATGCTCGATCAGCGCACGCAAAATGGTCGCAGCAGTGGCGCCGCCGAACGGGCCGACAAAGGCCCAATAGTCGTCGCTGGTGTGTCCCTGCCAGCTCGAGTCACCGGCGGTGACGCGGGTGGCGTCGTCGAAAGGGTGCGGGAGCTTGGCGTGCATCGTTTGATCCGGCGTTCAATGACGGACGTCATATCACGTCCGCCGCCGGCTTGTGCAATTACCTCGCGGGTAACCGATTTCACGCAGCGGAAAATCAGCCCGCGACGTCGCGCAGGGTCGGCAGCAGCGGTGTGGTCGGATTCACCGGCACGTTCCAGATCTCCTCGGCGTATTCGCGGATGGTGCGGTCGGAGGAGAACCATGCCATGCGCGCGACGTTGAGGATCGAGGCGCGGGTCCAGGCCGGCGCCACCTGCCAACGCGCATCGACGCTGCGCTGCGCCTCGTAATAGGAATCGAAGTCCGCGCTGACCATGTAATGGTCGAGATAACGCAGCGCGTGCGCGATCGATTCGAAGCGGCCGGGATCGCCGGGCGAGAACTCGCCGGCGCCGATCGCGTTGATGGCGCGCTGGAGCTTTGGCGAATTGCGGATCACGTCGGAAGCGTCCAGCCCCTGCTTGCGCCGGATCATGACGTCGCCGGCTTCCATGCCGAAGATCGCGATGTTCTCCGCGCCGACATGGTCGCGGATCTCGATGTTGGCGCCGTCGAGCGTGCCGATGGTGAGGGCGCCGTTCAGCGACAGCTTCATGTTGCCGGTGCCGGAGGCTTCCATGCCGGCCGTCGAGATCTGCTCGGACAGGTCGGCGGCGGGAATGATCACCTCGGCAAGGCTGACATTGTAGTCGGGCAGGAAGACGACCTTGAGCTTGCCGCCGATCGCGGGATCGTTGTTGACGGCTTCCGCAACGTCGTTGATCAGCTTGATGATCAGCTTGGCGTAACGGTAGCTCGCCGCAGCCTTGCCCGCAAAGATCTTCACCCGCGGCACCCAATTGCCGTTGGGATCGTCCTTGATCGCCTGGTACAGCGCGACGGTCTCGATGACGTTCAGGAGCTGGCGCTTGTATTCGTGGATGCGCTTGATCTGCACGTCGAACAGCGCGGTCGGATCGACCTTGATGCCGAGCCGCTCGCCGATCAGGCGCGCCAGCGCGGTCTTGTTGTGATGTTTGACGGCGCGGAACTTCTTCTGGAATTCGACGTCGCTGGCGCGGGCCTCGATCAGGCTGAGCTGCGTCGGATCGTCGAGCACGGCATCGCCGCAGGTCTCGCGCAACAGATCGGTCAGCTTCGGGTTCGCCAGCATCAGCCAGCGGCGGAAGGTGATGCCGTTGGTCTTGTTGGTGATGCGACCGGGATAGAGATGGTTGAGGTCGTGGAACACGGTCTCGCGCATCAGGTCTGAATGCATCGCGGAGACGCCGTTGATGCGGTGCGAGCCGACGAAGGCGAGCTGGCCCATGCGCACGCGCCGCCCGCTCCTCTCGTCGATCAGCGAGACCGAGGCGCGGAAGTCGATGTCGCCGGGGGCGCGCGCCTCTGCGAGCGCGAGATGCTGCACGTTGATGCGGTAGATGATCTCGAGATGCCGCGGCAACAGCCGTTCGAACAGCTCGACCGGCCAGGTCTCCAGCGCTTCGGGCAGCAGCGTGTGGTTGGTGTAGGACAGCGTGGCGACCGTGATCTTCCAGGCCTCGTCCCAACGGAAATTGTGGTCGTCGATCAGGATCCGCATCAGCTCGGTGACGGCGAGGCTCGGATGGGTGTCGTTGAGCTGCACCGCGACCTTGCTCGACAGGCTGCGGAGTTGGCCGTCCGACGCAAGATGCCGCTTGATTAGGTCCTGCAGCGAAGCCGAGACGAAGAAATATTCCTGGCGCAGGCGCAGCTCGCGGCCCGCCGGGCTCTCGTCGTTCGGATAGAGGAATTTACAAATGGCTTCCGCGCGCGACTGCTCGGCGCTGGCGCTGACATAGTCGCCGGTGTTGAAGGCGTCGAGCTTCAACGGATCGGGCGAACGTGCCGACCACAGCCGCAGCGCGTTGACGTGCTGGCCGCGCCAGCCGACGATCGGCGTGTCATAGGCCATCGCCTGCACGGTCTCGGACGGATGCCAGATCGCGCGATCCCGGCCCTTGTCTTCGACGTGCTCGACACCGCCGCCGAAGCGAATGTCATAGATCACTTCGGGCCGCTGCAATTCCCAGGGGTTGCCGAAGCCGAGCCATTCGTCCGGGTATTCCTGCTGCCAGCCCTGATTGATGATCTGGCGGAACAGGCCGTAATCATAACGGATGCCGTAGCCGATCGCGGGGATCGACAGCGTCGCCATGCTTTCCATGAAGCAGGCGGCGAGACGGCCCAGGCCGCCGTTGCCGAGCGCCGCGTCCGGCTCGCATTTGCGCAGCTCAGGCAAGGAGACGCCGAGATCGCCGAGCGCGACCTCGAAGATCTTCAGCAGCCCCATATTGTTCAGCGCGTCGCTGAAGAGGCGGCCGATCAGGAATTCGAGCGAGAGATAGTAGACGCGCTTGCGTCCCGCATCGTAGCTGTGCTTCTCGGCCGTGAGCCAGCGATGCACGATGCGGTCGCGCAGCGCCAGCGCGGCGGCCTGGTACCAGTCGTGCTTGGTCGCCATGCCCGCATCCTTGCCGATGGCAAGGCGCAGCTTCGCCAGAATCGCGCCCTTGATCTCAGCCAGCGCGAGCTCGTCGATGGGCTGGTTGGCGGCGGGAAAATTGGGCTGGAACGATGAATCTTGCAAAGTCGTCACTTCCTGGTCGCGAGAACACTACTGACCCTACGCATCTTGCCTCTGTACCGGAACCATTGCTGGTGCGACCGTGCACTGCGCTGGCGTAAAATTATGCAAGGAACGGGCCGATTTGGGAACCCGGACGCATACGGGGAAACGTGGATTTGGTGCTAGAATGGCGGCCAATTCAGCCATCAGTGTGGAGGAGACATCCATGAAAGCTCTGATGAGACCTGTGACGCGACGGCTGATCGAAATCGCAGCGGCCATCTTTCTCGTCGTCTGCATCACCGCCTCCAGCGCCGCCTTCGCCGCCGGCAAGATCGGCCGCAGCGTCGACGGCCTGAGCTGCGCCGTCACACTCCCGCAAAACGCATCCCCCGCCGCCCGCTGCGCCGCCATCAAGCGCCAATGCGGCGGCAAGTTTTATGCGAGCGCGTGCGGGGATAAGCTGATGTCGGCGGCGAATTGAGGAGGGCCTCGCGACAAAATTGGCGTCGTCCTGGCGAAAGCCAGGACCCATTACCCCGACTGTGAGATGAGGCCCGACCGGTCATTCCAATCGGGATTTTCTTCTTCGATCAGTTTGATCTTCCAATCCCGCTTCCAGAATTTGAGCTGCTTCTCGCGCGCGATCGCCTCCTGCGGAGTTGCGAAGGCTTCGACATGAACGAGGCCGAATATCTTGTATTTGTGCACGAACTTCGAGCCGCGACCCGAACGATGTAGCTCAAGCCGCGCGCGGATGTCATTGGTCACGCCGGTAGATCGTGCCGTGGTGGCGGCTCGCCAAGATGTAGACGTAGTAGCTGCTTGCGCTCATGGCCTCAGCTCGCAAGGGCAACGCTGACCGGGGTAATGGGTCCTGGCTTTCGCCAGGACGACGCTCTCCAACAATCGCGCCTAGCGTCAGAACAAATTAAGAACACTTTAGCAAGTCTTTGATATATCATTGTGATTCGGCGCGTTGCCGACACAATATCTAGCGTCCGCCAGACTTCGCGAGGACTACATGTCCACCATTGCCTTCGACCAGTTTGCCCTCACCAGGATCGCCGATTTCGCGCGCTCGCTGTCGCGGCTGCATCAGGCGGCGCGGCGCTACGCGGTCGATGACGACCAGTTCGACCGCGAGTTCAATGCGGTGTGCCAGTCGATCTGGGGCTACACCATCGACGACGTCAGCGACGATCTGTTTTCTGCCGAGGACCATCTGTTCCTCGACACGCTGGACGAAGCGCAAGCGCGCATCTTCGCCGCCGAGCAGGGTTATGACCTCGTCGACGATCAGGGCATGCTCACCGACTGGTGGGGGTTTTGCTGGATGATCCTGGCCGAGAAGCGCGGCCTGCTCACGGCAGACAACCGCGCCGCCGCGCGCGCGGCGATCGAGGAGAAATATCTGGCGGCGCCGAACGTGATCGGCGTGATCATCGGACGTTGACGGTCTCAACCCTCATCCTGAGGAGCTTGCGCAGCAAGCGTCTCGAAGGATGAAGGCCGAGCCGTAGCAGCCGGGCCTTCATGGTTCGAGACGCGCGTTCCGCGCTCCTCACCATGAGGATTTCAGTCCAGCCCCGCCCGCTTCGCTGGCTTTTGCGTTTTCGGCACCGTCACGTCGGGCAGCGTCTCGCGCACGATCTCCGTGGCGGGGCCATCCGCCGCCACCGTGTCGGCGCGCACCGGCGCCACCTTCATCTCGCCGAGCCGTGCGCGGACCTGCGCGGTGAGACCGGGATAGGAGGCGACCGGCGTGAAGTCCGCGGCCTGGTCGTTGCCGACGCGAATGCCGGTATAGGCGACGAGGCCGTCGCTGGTGGCGATCACGTCGCCGGGTTTTAGCGACGAATCCAGCGCCAGATCGACCGGAGCAAGTCCGACCGGCTCGCGGCCGTTGCAGGTGCAGTCGGCGCGCAGCGCCTTGCGATAGGCGAACGCGTTCTCGCTATCGGCGTAGCGCTCGCCGGTCTGCGACGCGGCGCCGTCGATCGAGGAGCCGAAATAGATCTTTGTCGCGCTCGCAGGACAGAAGGCCTGACACATCTGCGCGGGCGAGGTGAGACCGCGCATCAGCGGAAAATATTTGCCGTCGCAGCTGCGCACGCAGAACGCCGGTCCCGAGCCGCCGGCTGCGGCCGAACGTGTCGGCGGCACGTATTGCGGGGATGCGGCATTCTGCTGGCCAGTGAAGGGATCGGCGTAGGAGCTCGCCTGCTGCGGCACCTCACGCTGCGGCCGCTGCTGCTGCTGCATTCCGCCGAAGAAGAATTCGAACAGGCCTTCGGCCGAAACCGGCGCCGGAGCCGCGAGCAGCGGTGCTGCCAGTGTCGCGGCGACGAGCATCGCGCGACGCCGCCGGCGCGCATGGGACATGACTGTACGCAAACGCTTACTCCACCCGACGCTACCGAACCGGCCGGGACCATCAGGCCCAGCACATGATTCACCATAGAGCGGGATGGTAAATGAGCGGTTGAGGGGGGAGCGGTGTCGCCGGACGGGGTGGACCTCGTCATGGCCGGGCTTGTCCCGGCCATCCACGATCTCTGGTGCGGCAAAGACGTGGATGCCCGGGTACGACGGCGGAGAAAGTCTAGCCGCTCAAGCCTTCAAGAACTCCGACGCCTTGTACAGCGAGCGGAATGGCAGCCCGGCCGCGCCAAAAGTGTCGTCGGCGCCTTCCTCGCGGTCGACCATGGTCAGCACCAGCACCACCTCGGCGCCGGTCTCGCGCACCGCTTCCACTGCCTTCATCGCCGAGCCGCCGGTGGTGGTGACATCCTCGACTATCACGACGCGCTTGCCCTCCAGCGTCTCGCCCCTGGGCAGCCCCTCGATCGCGAGCTTGGCGCCGTGCTCCTTCGGCTTCTTGCGCACGAAGAACGCCGCGATCGGATGGCCCTTGATCCAGGAAATCTGCGCCAGCGCGCCGGCCAGCGGCACCGCGCCCATCTCGAGCCCGCCGATGAAATCGAGATTGTCGTCCTTCAGCGCCTCATAGGTCAGCTCGGCCAGCAGGGTCGCGCCCTCCGGGTCCAACATGGTCGGCTTGAGGTTGAAGTAGAAGTCGCTCTTGCGGCCCGACGCGAGCGTCACCTCGCCGCGGCCGAAGGAGCGCCGGCGGATGATCTCGAACAGGCGGGCGCGGGAGGCTGATTTAGACACGGCGGGCCCTCGGGAGCATTTTTGGAAGTGGCGGAATTTATCCGCGACGGCCCCGACATTCCAGAGGGGGCTTCCCCCGTCAACAGGGATCGGCCATCCCGGCCCGCCGGTTGTGGGGGTGCAACCTTCTGGAGTAGGTGGATGCCGGATATCTCGGGCAAGAAAACCGGCAAGAAGGCTGGGCAAGGACACGCGAAAATGACCATCGAGCTGCACACCTGGAATACGCCGAATGGCCGCAAGATCTCGGTCGCGCTGGAGGAGATGGGGCTGCCCTACAGGGTGATCCCGGTGAATATCAGCAAGGGCGAACAGATGGCGCCGCAGTTCCTGAAGCTCTCGCCCAACAACAAGATCCCCGCGATCCTCGATCCTGATGGCCCGGACGGCAAGCCCGTCAGCATCTTCGAGTCGGGCGCGATCCTGCTTTATCTCGGCGAGAAGACCGGCAAATTCCTGCCGAAATCGCTTTCAGGCCGCATCCCCGTCTATGAATGGCTGATGTGGCAGATGGGCGGTTTCGGGCCGATGCCGGGCCAGGTGCACCATTTCATCGCGCTCGAGAACGAGCAGGACCGCGCCTACGGCCTCAAGCGCTACATGGCGGAGACGCGACGGCTCTACGGCGTCCTCGATCGCCGGCTAGAGGCCCGCGATTTCGTCGCCGGCGAGCTCTCGGTTGCCGATTTTGCCATCCTGGGCTGGGCCTGGCGTCACCCTCGCCACAAGGTTGACCTGGCCGACTTCCCCCACGTGAAGCGCTGGTACGAGGCCCTGATGGCACGCCCGGCGGTGAAGCGGGGCATGGAGGCGAAGCTGGATTGAACTGACGGTGTCATCGCCCGCGAAGGCGGGCGATCCAGTATTCCAGAGGCGGTGGTGATTTACCGAGAGGCCGCGGCGTACTGGATGCCCCGCCTTCGCGGGGCATGACAGCGTTGCGCCTCACACCTTCCGCGCTTCCACCGCCATCCGCACCGCAAGCCCGGCCAGCACCGTGCCCATCAGCCAGCGCTGGACCAGCATCCAGCTTGGCCGGCTTGCGAGAAACAGCGCGATCGATCCGGCCGCGAGCGCGATCATCGCATTCACGCTGACACTGATCGCGATCTGGATCGCGCCGAGCACCACCGACTGCGCCAGCACGCTGCCGGCGGTGGGATCGATGAACTGCGGCAGCAGCGCGAGATAAAGCATCGCGATCTTCGGGTTGAGCAGATTGGTGACGAACCCCATTGCGAACAATTTGCGCGGGCTGTCGATCGCAAGCTGCTTCACCTGGAACGGCGAGCGACCGCCCGGCTTCACCGCCTGCCAGGCCAGCCACAACAGATAACCGGCGCCGGCAAAGCGCAGCGCGTCGTAGGCGAAGGGAACGGCGAGCAGCAGCGCCGTGATGCCGAACGCCGCGCACAGCATGTAGAACACGAAGCCGAGCGCCACGCCGCCGAGCGAAACGATGCCCGCTGCCGGCCCTTGCGTGATCGAACGCGAGATCAGGTAGATCATGTTCGGCCCCGGCGTGAGCACGAGGCCGAGGCAGACGAGGGCGAAGCCGAGCAGGGCGGAGGTGTGGGGCATGGCTGAACCGGTGCGGGAGACGGCACGGTTCTAATATGGGTGGCGCGGTCGGGCCATCGCGCAATTGCACGGAGGACAATTCAACCCGACCGGCCGGTGGTGAACGCGAACCAGACCGCTATCGCGACCAGTGCCAGGGCGAACAAGCGCCGCACCACGTTGCGGTTGTTCGCGACGTCGATGGTCGATTGCAGCGAGCCCGCCAGCGCGACGATCGCCGCATGGATCAGCGTGGCGATTGTCACGTAGATGACGCTGAGCATCAGCGTCTGCCGGACCACGGAGCCGGCATCGGCGCGCACGAACTCCGGCAACACCGCCACGTAGAACATCGCGGCTTTCGGGTTGAGCAGGTTGGTGATCAGGCCGCGCCGGAACGCCGGCCACGGCCGCGCGTCGGCACCGACCGTCCTGCCCGGCGAAGCGTCCTCCTTGCCCGACCACGCGTCCCAGGCAAGCCACAGCAGATAGGCGACGCCACCCCATCGCAGCAGGCCATAAAGCCACGGCGAATGGTCGATCGCCGCGGCGAGGCCGAAGGCCGCGATCACGCCATAAGTCATCAGCCCGAGCGCGATGCCGGCCACCGCGGCAAAGCCCGTGCGCATGCCGCGCGAGAGCGACAGCGCGGCGAGATAGGTCATGTTGGGACCGGGCGTGATCTCGATGACGAGCGCCGTCAGCGCGAAGGCGAGCAGCGGGCTGAGATCACTCACGCAGTTCGCCTCTGGACTCGATCACGGTGACGGATCAGTGCGCCTCGTCCCAATTGTTCGCCGCGCGTGCATCGACATGCAAAGGCACCGAGAGCAGCACGGCCGGGAACGGCGCGTCCTGCATCACGTGCTGCACGACGGGGAGCGTGGCCTCGACCTCCGCGTCGGGCACCTCGAAGATCAATTCGTCATGCACCTGGAGCAGCATCTGCGCCGACAGCTTCTTCTCGGCCAGCGCAGCCTCCATCCGCGTCATGGCACGGCGGATGATGTCGGCGGCGGTGCCCTGGAGCCGGGCGTTGATCGCGGCGCGCTCGTTGAAGGCGCGCACCGAGGCGTTCGAGGCCTTGATGTCGGGATAGTACATCTTCCGTCCGAACAGCGTGGTGACGTAGCCGTGGCTGCGGCAAAAGTCGCGCGTCTCGTCCATGTAGGCGCGGATGCCGGGGAAGCGCTCGAAGTACTTCTTGATGTAGGCGGAGGCTTCCTCGCGCGCGATGCCGAGCTGGTTGGCGAGGCCGAATGCCGAAATGCCGTAGATGATGCCGAAATTGATCGCCTTGGCGCGGCGCCGGATTTCGCTCGGCATGCCCTTGATCGGCACGCCGAACATTTCCGATGCCGTCATGGCGTGAATGTCGAGGCCGTCGCGGAACGCCTGCTGCAGCACGGGAATGTCCGCGATCTCGGCGAGCAGCCGCAGCTCGATCTGCGAATAGTCGGCGGAGACCAGCTTGTGCCCTGGCGTCGCGATGAAGGCGCGCCGGATCTTGCGTCCGTCCTCGGTGCGCACCGGAATGTTCTGCAAATTCGGCTCGTTCGACGACAGCCGGCCCGTCGTGGTCGCGGCCAGCGCGTAGGTCGTGTGGACGCGGTGGGTCTGGGGATTCACGTAGGTC
Organism: Bradyrhizobium sp. JR4.1; assembly: GCF_040548605.1. NCBI lineage: Bacteria > Pseudomonadati > Pseudomonadota > Alphaproteobacteria > Hyphomicrobiales > Nitrobacteraceae > Bradyrhizobium > Bradyrhizobium sp. JR4.1. The sequence continues at coordinate 339,411 of NZ_JBEPRY010000001.1, read as the reverse complement.
GGCAGTGCGTCGGTGTAGGTCGATTTCAGCTTGGAGACCTGGCGCCACTCCAGAATTTTCTTCGGGAGGTCGTGGCCCTGCTCGGCGAGCTCGTCGAGCACCTGCGCGGTGGTGGACCATGCGCCGGTCTTGGTCTTGGTGCCGCCGGACAGTCCCATCTTGCCGAACAGGATGTCGCCGATCTGCTTCGGGCTGCCGACATTGACGGGCTCGCCCGCGATCTGCTGGATCTCGGCCTCGACGCGCGACGCGGTCTGGGCGAAATCGCCGGAGAGACGCGACAGCACCTGGCGGTCGATCGAGATGCCGCGCCGCTCCATGCGTGCGAGCACTGCGACCAACGGGCGTTCCAGCGTCTCGTAGACCGTGGTCATGTGCTCGGCGACGAGGCGCGGCTTCAGCACGCGCCAGACCCGCAAGGTCACGTCGGCGCCCTCCGCCGACAGCGACGCGGCCTTGTCGATCGGCACCTGGTCGAACGTGATCTTGCCCTTGCCGCTGCCGAGCAGCTCGTTTTCCTTGAGCATGGCGTGACCGAACCAGCGCTCGGACAGCTGCTCCAGCGCATGCGAGCCGCGGCCGGCATCGAGCACGTACGAGATCAGCTGCGCATCGTCGGTGTTGCGCAGTGTGATGCCGTGCTGCGCCAGCATCACCGCGGTGAATTTGACGTCGAAGCCGATCTTGAGAATGCCTGACGATTCCAGCACCGGCCGCAACGCCTCGACCGCCTCGGCATGCTTGACCTGATCGGGCGCGAGGCCCGCGTCGAACAGGCCGGCACCGCCACCGGACTGCTTGTGCGCCAGCGGCACGTAGCAGGCCTCGTTCGGCGCCAGCGCCAGCGCGATGCCGCAGAGATCGGCCTGCATCGGGTCGATCGAGTTTGCCCGGATCTCGACCGCGACATGGCCGGCATCATGGATGCGCGCGATGAAGGCGTTCAGTTCCGCGAGGCTCTTGATCGCCTGGTACTTGCTGCGGTCAACCGGGAGCTTGCGCAAAGCCTCTTCGCGCGCGGCGGCGAGAGAAATCGGCGCGCCCTTCGGGCTCGCGGCCTTGTCCTCCTTGGTCGCCGATGCGTTGCGTTGGCCCACTGGCGCTTGCGGCGGCGCGCCGGTTCCCGGGGCTGGCACGACGTCCGAAGGCGGCAGCGGCGAGAACACGCTGGCGCCGCTGGAATAGCCTGGATCGGCATCGACGTTGGCCGGATCGATCTGCGAGAACTCGGCGACGCGGCGCGTCAGCGTGGAAAATTCCATCGCCTTCAGGAACGCGATCAGCTTGCGCGCATCGGGCTCGTGGACGGCGAGATCGTCCAGCGGGACTTCGAGGTCGACCTTGTCGTCGAGCAATACGAGCTGCCGCGAGATGCGCGCCTTCTCGGCGTGCTCGATCAGCGCCTCGCGCCGCTTCGGCTGCTTGATTTCGGTGGCGCGGAACAGCAGCTGCTCGAGATCGCCATATTCGACGATCAACTGCGCCGCGGTCTTGATGCCGATGCCGGGCACGCCCGGAACGTTGTCGGTGGAATCGCCGGCCAGTGCCTGCACTTCCACCACCTTCTCCGGCGGCACGCCAAACTTCTCGATCACCTCGGGGATGCCGATGCGGCGGTCCTTCATGGTGTCGTACATGGTGACGCAATCGGTGACGAGCTGCATCAGGTCCTTGTCGGAGGACACGATCGTCGCGCTCGCGCCGCGCTCGCAGGCCTGCCGCACATAGGTCGCAATCAGATCGTCGGCCTCGAAGCCGACCTGTTCCAGGCAAGGCAGGTCGAAGGCGCGTACCGCTTCGCGGATCAGCGAAAATTGCGGGATCAGATCGTCCGGCGCCGGCGCCCGGTGCGCCTTGTACTCAGGATAGATCTTGTTGCGGAAGGTGATTTCCGACTTGTCGAAAATGATCGCCAGATGCGTCGGCCGGTTGTCCTCGGGCATCTCGCGCAACAGCTTCCACAGCATGTTGCAGAAGCCGAGCACGGCATTGACCTGCAAGCCGTCGGACTTGCGGTTCATCGGCGGCAGCGCGTGATAGGCGCGGAAGATGTAGCCGGAACCGTCGACCAGGAAAACATGGTCGCCCTTGCCGGCGGCCTTGGCGGCGACGGGCTTGGCAGCAGCTGTCGCTGCAGCGGGCTTGGTTTCGGCGGCCTTGGGCGCGGCAGCCTTGGTGTCAGCTTGGGCGGTGGTCTTTGGGGAGCTCTTGGGCATGGCCGCAATGTATGAATTTTTGCGGGATTTGACAGCCTCGGGAGGTGGATTTTTGGCTTGCGGATGCCGCTATCCCCACTGTCATTTCCCGCATCCCCCGCTGTCATTCCCCGCGAAGGCGGGGAATCGAGTATGCTGCGGCTTATCCGTATACGACTGCTGCCTCTGGAATACTGGATCCCCGCCTTCGCGGGGATGACAACAGAGCATCACTCCGCCGCCTGCAATCGCGCCTCTGTCTTCTTCGGCGCGATGCAGAACGCATCGGGCCGCTCGAACAGGAAATTGCCGCCAAGCCGCAGAGCGATCTGCCAGATCGCGAGCGAGCCGATCACGCCAACGATGGTCACGATCAGCGACACCGCACCGATGTCGGGAATGATGCCCGTGCGCAAGAGCAGCGTCCGTGTCGCCGCCATCGGCAGGAAGAAGGCGAGATAGATCACGATCGAATGCTCGCCGCAGAAGCGGAAGACATTCAGCCATTGCGCGCGCGCGAGCAGCGTGCCCATCGTGATGATGGCGCAGGCCCCGGCGAAGCCGAGCACGAGCGATACGATTTTCCATTCGCTGGCCCCGAGCGCAACGAGGCCGGCATTGACCAGCGCCCATGTCGCGAGCGCTGCCAGCGCCCATGCAGGATGATTGCGCGCGCGGTCCGACAGCGCGAACACGAAGGGCGCGAACAGATAGCCCGAATAGAAATAGACGAAACGCGCGCAGAACTCGTCGATCGCGGTCCAGCCGGTTGCGACACGTGCCGTCTCCAGTGCGGCCGCGATGAGCCAGATCGCGGGCGACGGGACTCGCCGTGTCAGTTTTGTGACGACGAAGAAGATCGGCAGGAGGTAGATGAACCATAGCGTGCCGAACGGCTCGACGAAGGATTCCAGATACAGCAAGCCGGCGTCGCGCCAGCTCGTTTCCGCCGCGAATGCGGGGGCCTTGAAGCCGAACTGGATTGTCACCCAGACGACATAGAAATAGGCGAAATGCACCACCTTGCGGTCGAGATAGGTTCGCCAGTCCCGGTCGATCACCAGTGGCAGGAACAGGCCCGAAATCAGGAAGAAATCCGGCATCCGGAACGGCTTTGCGAAGGCGACCAAAACATGCATGAAACCGGTCTCACCGGCAGCAAGCTCGACCCCGAGCACCGAATGCATCATCACGACCATGACGATGCAGATGCCTTTGGCGTAATCGATCCAATCGACACGCGCAGCAGCCGGGGCCTTGAGTCCCCCGCTCGCGGCGATTGTGCCTGATGGTGCCATGGTGTCTCTTTTTGAGGCGTGTTCCGCCAGGATCTGCGTGAACGCGGGGCAGTTTGCCGCCTTGCGGCTTACGATTTCTTTACCGGTACAAGTGCTGTGCCGTTTTTTGTACGCGGGCTGTTCCCTCACCCCGGGAAAATGCTAAACCGCCTTGGAATAGGGGTTTTGTTAACCAAGCCAAACAGGGTTTTTCATGCGCATTGCTATGATCGGCACGGGCTATGTGGGACTGGTGTCCGGGGCCTGCTTTGCGGATTTCGGTCACGACGTCATCTGCGTCGACAAGGACGAGAAGAAGATCGCGGCCCTTCATCGCGGCGAGATCCCGATCTACGAGCCCGGGCTTGACGAACTGGTCGCGACGAATGTGAAGGCCAAGCGGCTGGAGTTCACCACCGATTTGTCCAGGCCGGTCGCGGATGCCGATGCTGTCTTCATCGCGGTCGGCACGCCGTCGCGCCGCGGTGACGGCCACGCCGATCTGTCCTACGTTTATGCCGCCGCGAAAGAGATCGCGCAGTCGCTGTCCGGCTTCACCGTCGTCGTGACCAAATCGACTGTCCCGGTCGGCACCGGCGACGAGGTCGAGCGCATCATCCGCGAGACCAATCCCAAGGCCGACGTGGTCGTCGCCTCGAATCCCGAATTCCTGCGCGAGGGCGCGGCGATCCGCGACTTCAAATTCCCCGACCGCATCGTCGTCGGCACCTCCGACGAGCGCGGCCGCAAGGTGATGAGCGACATCTACCGTCCGCTGTCGCTGAATCAGGCGCCGCTGATGTTCACGGAACGCCGCACCGCCGAGATGATCAAATACGCCGCCAACGCGTTCCTCGCGACCAAGATCACCTTCATCAACGAGATCGCCGACCTCTCTGAAAAAGCCGGCGCCAACGTGCAGGAGGTCGCGCGCGGCATTGGCCTGGACAACCGCATCGGCACCAAATTCCTGCATGCCGGTCCGGGCTTCGGCGGCTCGTGCTTTCCGAAGGACACCAAGGCGCTGATCAAGATCGCGCAGGACTACGACGTGAGCCTTCGCATCGTCGAGTCCGTGCTGGCGGTCAACGAGAACCGTAAGCGCGCGATGGCGCGAAAAGTGAGCCAGGCGCTCGGCGGCTCGCTGCGCGGCAAGACCATCGCCGTGCTCGGCCTCACCTTCAAGCCCGACACCGACGACATGCGCGATGCGCCGTCGATCCCGCTGGTGACCGGCCTGATCGACATGGGCGCGAAGGTGAAGGCCTTCGATCCCGTCGGCATGGAGCAGGCGAAGAGCGAGCTGCCCAGCATCACCTATTGCGAGGACGCCTATTCCTGCGCGGAAGGCGCCGATGCGATCGTGATCGTTACCGAATGGGTGCAGTTCCGGGCGCTCGACCTCGACCGGCTGAAGGCGACCATGGCCCAGCCCGTCATCGTCGATCTGCGCAACATCTACCGCCCCGAGGAGATGGCTGCGGCCGGTTTCGTCTATGAGAGCATTGGACGACCGCCGGTGCAGGGCTGATAGCCACATATGATTGTCATACCCCGCGAAGGCGGGGTATCCAGCAATCCGCGATCTTCGTAATAGCCGGGATCCGAGTTTACTGGATCACCCGCACCAGTGCGCAAGTGCGCACAAGGCGGGTGATGACGGAAGCGAGATATTTGCCCCGCAGTTTCGACACGCCCCTCCCGATCGATGCCGTGCTCGACGACCTCTCGCGCACGCTGGAGGCGCATAATGCCGCCGTGCTGGTGGCGCCCCCGGGCGCCGGCAAGACAACGCGCGTGCCCCTGGCGCTGCTCGATGCCCCCTGGGCCAAAGGCAAGAAGATCATCGTGCTGGAGCCGCGGCGCATCGCGGCGCGCGCCAGCGCCGACCGCATGGCCAAATCGCTCGGCGAGCGCGCTGGGGAGACTGTCGGCTATCGCGTCCGCTTCGGCTCGAAGATCTCGCGCGCGACCCGCATCGAGGTGGTGACGGAGGGCATCTTTACCCGCCAGATCCTCGACGATCCCGAGCTGTCGGGCATCGCCGCCGTCCTGTTCGACGAATTCCACGAGCGTTCGCTCGATGCCGACATGGGCCTCGCGCTGGCGCGCGATGCGCAAACCGGCCTGCGCGAGGATTTGCGCATCCTCGTGATGTCGGCAACGCTCGATGGCGCCCGCGTCGCAAAATTGCTCGGCGAAGCGCCCGTCGTCGAAAGCGAGGGCCGCGCCTTTCCGGTCGAGACGCGCTATCTCGGTCGCAAGGCGGACGCGCCGGTGGAGCGGCAGATGGCGGATGCGATCGCCTCGGCGCTGCGGGCCGATGCCGGCTCGGTGCTGGCGTTCCTGCCGGGCGCCGCCGAAATCCGCCGCACCCAGAACCTCCTCGCCGAGCGCGTGCAGGACGCTTCGATCGAAATCGTGCCGCTGTTCGGCGCACTCGACGCCGCCGTGCAGGATCGGGCTATCTCGCCGGCGCCCAAGGGCACGCGCAAGGTGGTGCTGGCGACCTCGATCGCGGAGACCTCGCTCACCATCGAGGGCGTGCGCATCGTGGTCGATTCCGGCCTTGCCCGCGTGCCGCGCTACGAGCCCGACATCGGCCTGACCCGACTCGAGACCGTGCGCGTCTCGCGCGCGGCGGCTGACCAGCGCCGCGGCCGCGCCGGCCGCACCGAGCCCGGTGTCTGCTACCGGCTCTGGGATGAACCTCAGACAGCCTCGCTCGCGGCCTACACCCAGCCCGAGATCCTCAGCGCCGATCTGTCCTCGCTGGTGCTCGATCTCGCGCAATGGGGCGTCGCCGACCCTGCCGCGCTGTCGTTTCTCGACCCGCCGCCGCAGCCGGCCTGGAAGGAAGCAAAAAGCCTGCTCTGCGAGCTCAACGCGCTCGATGCCGATGGCCGCATCACCGCGGAGGGCAAGAGCCTGCGGGCGCTGGCGCTGCCGCCGCGGCTCGCCCGCATGATCGTGGATTCGCATCGTGCCGGCGAGGGCGAGGCCGGCGCCGAGATCGCCGCCATCATCACCGAACGCGGGCTCGGCGGCGACAGCGTCGATCTCGAGCACCGGCGCGACCAGTTCCGCCGCGACCGTTCCCCGCGTGCTGCAAGCGCGCGCGACCTCGCGCGGCGCTGGGCCTCGCAGGTGGCGGCGTCGGAGAAGGCGGCGACCGGCGAAGACGGCCTCTCGACCGGCCTGATGCTCGCCTACGCCTTCCCGGATCGCGTTGCGCGCAACCGCGGCAATGGCAGCTTCGTGCTCGCCAACGGCCGGGGTGCTGCCGTGGATCAAACCTCCTCGCTCGCCCGTGCACCCTATATCGCGATCGGCGAGATGACCGGCACGGCGGCGAGCGGGCGCATTCTGCTCGCCGCGCAAATCTCGCAGGACGAGATCGAACGGCATTTCGCCGAGCACATCGAATCCGCCGAGGAGATATCGTTCGATCGCGGCGCGATGGCGTTGCGGGCGCGGCGCAAGCGCGCGCTGCACGCGATCACGCTCTCCGAGGCGACGCTTGCCGTCTCGCCCTCGGAGGACACTGCGCGCATCTTCGCGGACGGGCTGATCGCCGCCGGCCTCGACCGGCTGCCCTGGTCGAAGGCAGCCAAACAATGGCGCGATCGCGTGATGTTTTTGCGCAAGGCCGAGGGCGACAGCTGGCCTGATCTCTCGGACGACGGATTGATCGCGCGGCGCGACGATTGGCTGGTGCCGGCGCTCTACGACAAGATCGCGCTGAAGGATATGTCCGCCGGCGAACTCTCCGACGCGCTGATGACATTGTTGCCGTGGGAGATGCGCGCGCGGCTCGACCGCGCGGCGCCGACGCATTTCGAGGCGCCGACCGGCAGCGTGCTCGCGATCGACTATGAAGCCGAGCAGGGGCCGACCATCGCGGTGCGGCTCCAGGAATTGTTCGGCCTCAACACTCATCCGTCGATCGCCGCCGGCAAGGTGCCGCTGGTGCTGGAGCTGCTGTCGCCGGCGCAGCGCCCAGTGCAGGTGACACGCGATCTCCCCGGTTTCTGGCGCGGCAGCTACAGCGCCGTGCGCTCCGATTTGCGCGGCCGCTACCCGCGCCATCCCTGGCCGGAAGATCCGGCGAATGCGCTGCCGACCCGGCGGGTCAAGCCGCGCGGCACGTGAGGCGCAAGAAGACCCTCATGGTGAGGAGCGCGGAACGCGCGTCTCGAACCATGTAGGCCCGCCTTTCACCCGCGGCCATCCTTCGAGACGCCCGCTTCGCGGGCTCCTCAGGATGAGGATATGCCGTATCTGCGACACCGGCGCATTAACCGTCCGCTCATCCTTTTCGTCAAAATAGCACAGCTCTGGCCGCAGCGTCGCTCGCGGACAGGCCTGCCGCGTGGTGAAATCGAGCCTTCCGGCTCGGAACTGGTGTGATGCGTAACATAATGATTTTCGCGGCGATCATGATCGGCCTCGGCACCTTCATGGCGCAGATGGCGGACAGGATGAGCTCCGCCTCGGCGACGTCGGTGCCGCGCACGGTAGCAGTCGCGTCCATCGCGCCGGCCGCTGGCCGTAGCCTCAACATCCCTCGCGACGGCCGCGGCCACTTCCAGACCGAAGGCCGGATCGAAGGCCAGCGCATCGGCTTCATGGTCGACACCGGCGCCTCCGTGGTTGCGCTGAACGAGACCTCGGCCGCCCGTTTCGGCCTGCGTCCCTCGCGCAGCGATTACAAAGCCACCGTCTCCACCGCCAACGGCACCATCAAGGCCGCGCGCACCCGCATCGCCATGCTCGATATCGGCGGCCTAATCGTGCGCGACGTCGATGCCATGGTGCTGCCCGACGAGGCACTGTCCGAGAACCTGCTCGGCCTCTCCTTCCTCTCCCGCCTCAAACGTTTTGAGTACGCCAACGGTCAGATGGTGCTGGAGCAGTAAGGGTCTCCCAAAGGCTCCAGCGACCGCATATTTCAAGAAAATCTCTATTCCGACCGCTCTCGCGGCCAGATTTCCCCGTTACCAAACTGCCGCAATTATCATCCATAAGCTGCCATTCCCGCCTTCCGCAGCAGCCCGGCATTCGCTAAGGCTGCATCAAGTCTGGCTCTTTTTCACGAGACCGTCTCCATGTTCCCCAAGCCGAAATCCGTGTTGCTGCCCAACACCTATGCCTTCGAATCCGAGCCGATGGTGAAGGCCACGGGCTTTCGCGAATACGACGCGCGCTGGCTGTTCCAGAAGGAAATCAACCTGATGGGAATCCAGGCGCTCGGCATGGGGCTGGGCGCGCTGATCGCAGAGCTCGGCGTCAGCCAGGAGATCGTCACCGGCCATGATTTCCGCGGCTATTCGGCCTCGATCAAATATGCGCTGATCTCCGGCCTGATGGCAGCAGGCTGCAAGGTGCACGACATCGGGCTCGCGGTGACGCCGATGGCCTATTTCGCCCAGTTCGACCTCGACGTGCCCTGCTGCGCCATGGTCACGGCCTCGCACAACGACAATGGCTGGACCGGCGTGAAGATGGGGGCCAACCGCCCGCTGACCTTCGGCCCGGACGAGATGACGCGACTGAAGGAGATCGTGCTGGGCGCCGAGTTCAAGAACAAGGCCGGCGGCTCCTATCAATTCCACGAGAATTATCCGGCGCGCTACATCGCCGATCTCACCAGCCGTCCGAAGCTCAAGCGCAAGCTCAAGGTCGTCGCGGCCTGCGGCAATGGCACCGCCGGCGCGTTCGCGCCGCAGGTGCTGGAGGCGATCGGCTGCGAGGTGATCCCGCTCGACACCGAGCTCGACCACACCTTCCCGAAATACAATCCGAACCCCGAAGACATGGAGATGCTGCATGCGATCCGCGACGCGGTGCTGCAGCACAAGGCCGATGTGGGCCTCGGCTTCGACGGCGACGGCGATCGCTGCGGCGTGGTCGACAACACCGGCGAGGAGATCTTTGCCGACAAGGTCGGCGTGATGCTGGCGCGCGACATGTCCGCGATCCACAAGGACGCGCAGTTCATCGTCGACGTGAAGTCGACCGGCCTGTTCATCACCGATCCGGTGTTGCAGAAGCAGGGTGCAAAAACCACCTATTGGAAGACCGGCCATTCCTACATGAAGCGCCGCACCCATGAGACGGGTGCGCTCGCCGGCTTCGAGAAGTCCGGCCACTTCTTCTTCAACAAGCCGTATGGACGCGGCTATGACGACGGTCTCGTCTCGGCGCTCGCGATCTGCGACATGCTCGATCGTGCCCCCGGCAAGTCGATGGCCGATCTCAAGAACGCGCTGCCGAAGACCTGGTCGTCGCCGACGATGTCGCCGCATTGCGGCGACGAGGTGAAGTACGGCGTCATCGACAAGGTGGTGAAGCACTTCGAGGGCTTGCAGGCCAAGGGCGCCAAGATCGGCGACCAATCGATCCGCGATCTCGTCACCGTCAACGGCGTCCGCGTCACGGTGGAGGACGGCAGCTGGGGTCTGGTGCGGGCCTCCTCCAACAAGCCCGAGCTCGTCGTCGTGGTCGAGAGCCCGGTCTCCGAGCAGCGCATGCACGACATGTTCGAGATGGTGAACAGCGTGCTGCGCACCCATCCCGAAGTCGGCGAGTACAATCAGAAGATTTGAAGTGCGAGGCTAGCCTCACTTGCTGTCATGCCCCGGCTTGACCGGGGCATCCAGTACGCCGCGGCTCATCCGTACCCCATCGTCGTCTCTGGAATACTGGATCGCCCGGTCAAGCCGGCGATGACAGTTTGCGTGTGGTGAGCCTTAACCCGCCACCACAGCCGGGATCGGCAGCGCGGTGACTGACTTGATCTTCTCCATCGCGAAGCGCGAGGTGACGTTCTTCAGCGGCACGGCGCTGATCAGCTTCTTGTAGAACACGTCATAGGCCTGCATGTCGGCGACGACGACGCGCAGCATGTAGTCGACGTCGCCGGCCATGCGATAGAACTCCATCACCTCGGGCATGGCGCTGACGGCTTCGGCGAACTTCTTGAGCCAGGCGTCGGAATGGTCGGAGCTCTCGACCGACACGAACACCGAGATGCCGAGCCCGATCTTGTTCTGGTCGACCAGCGCCACCCGCTTGGTGATCACGCCGTCGGCTTCCAGGCGCTGGATGCGCTTCCAGCAGGGGGTCGAGGACAGGCCGACGCGGTCGCCGATCTCGGCGACGGAGAGGGAGGCATCATCCTGCAGCACCATCAGAATCTTGCGGTCGATGGCGTCGAGGCGGCGGCTGGTCTCGGGGAGCGGGACGGCGAGATCGGTCATTTGAAGAACTTTGTTCCATATCAAGGGTCGTTTTTCCTGATATAGAGAAAATCCTTCTATAGCAAGTCTATAATCTCGGCATCCGTCCGAGCGTCGTCCCGCGCGGCATGTTCAAAAGCTCTTCAACTTCAACGCGTTGCGGAGCGGCCAGGCCGCCGCCGTGACGGGTGCATTTCAGCGCCGCGGCGGCCGCGGCGAATTGCAGCGCCTGCCGCACGCCGCCGCCTTCGGCAAGGCGAAGCGTGAAGGCGCCATGGAAGACGTCGCCGGCGCCGAGCGTATCGACGGCCTGAACCGGAACCGCCGGCGTCTGCTCCAGTTCGCCGCTCTCGTTCAGCCAGATCGTGCCACGCGGGCCGCGGGTGGCAGCGAGGAAGGCGGGCGTGAGTCCGGCCAGGCGCTGCAACGCCTCGCCGTCGTCAGGGATGCCGGCTGTCTCCTGTACCTGTTCGCTGGCGAACAGCAGGTGCGAGGCGGCCGTGAGCAGTCCGTCCTGCAACGATATCGCGCGGTCGACGCCGACGATGACGACAATGCCGCGCCGGCGTGCCTCAGTGCAGAGATCCGTGCAGAACGATGCGCAGCGGCTCTCGACGAGGACCGCCTGACAATCGGCGAGCAGCTTGTCGGCGTCGGGCAGCTCGACTGTCCACAGCGCCGGATCGCGATAGATCGTGAGCGTTCGCTCGCCCGTCGCGTCAATGATGATGGCAGAGACGGGCGTGGTCGCATCAGGTATGCGCACAATATGGCTTGTGTCGATATTTTCGGATGTCATGCGCTCGAGAATGAAGCCGCTCGACGTTTCCTGCGCATCGCCCATCGGACCTGCGAACGCGACGCGGCCACCAAGCCGCGCGATAGCGATCGCGGCATTGAGCGCATTGCCGCCGCAGATCTCCGCAAGGTGCGTGGCGTTGGCCTTGCTGCCGCGCGCGGGCACTGCCTCGACACGAAAGGTCAGGTCGCGCACGGGAATGCCGATGCAGAGGATGCGCGGCGCGATCACAGAGTGCGCCATCGGCGGTCTCAGCTCTTGTCGTGCACCCAGCGGCCGAGCAAGTGATGGGCGATGGCGAACGGGTGCGGACCGGCGAGCCCGTCGGGATGGGTCCGCGTCAGCATCAGGGCGGCCTCCTCGCGCGTGAACCAGCGCGCATCCTCCAGCTCGGAATGATCGACGACGATGTCCTCGCTCACGGCCCGCGCGCTGCAGCCGATCATGAGCGACGACGGATAGGGCCAGGGCTGGGTCATGTAATACTGCACGTCGGTGCAGCGGATTCCGGATTCTTCGAGGATCTCGCGGCGTACCGCGTCCTCGATGGTTTCGGCGGCCTCGACGAAGCCGGCGAGGCACGAATACATGCCGGGCGGAAACTGCTTCTGGCGGCCGAGCAGGCACCTTTCGCCGGAGGCGACGTGCATGATCACGACGGGATCGGTGCGCGGGAAATGCTCGGCCTTGCAGCTCGGGCACTCCCGCTTCCAGCCGCCTTCCTTCATCGCGCTGCGCGTGCCGCAATTGGCGCAATAACCATGGCGCTGATGCCAGCTCACCATCGACTTCGCCATCGCGATCGCCGACAGCTCCTGCGGCGGCACCGCGCCCTGCATCGCCATGCCGCGCAGCTCGCTCAGCGCGTAGTCCTCGCGCCCGATCAGCTTCTCGGACGCGGCCTGCGAGAGGCCCATGCCGAACATCGCGGCGCCGTCGCGTAAGCCTAAGAAGATCGTGCCGGGATTGGCGCCGCATTTCAGCGCCTCGTCGATTCCGAGCAGTGCGCGCACCTTGTCGCCTTCGCGCTTCACCAGCAGCGAGTCGCGGTAGACCACATAGGCGCGCGACGACGGCGTCTGCTCCATCGCGAACAGCCTTTCGTCGTCGCGGCGCAGATGCGCGGCGCGGTCGAGAATGTTGGTGACGAAGGCCGGCTGCCCCAGCGGAAACGAGTCGAATGCTGACATTTCTTGTTCTTTCAACCCAACCAGATCTTGCGGCGAAGCGCGCTGATGAAAGTCTGCACCTCGGTGGCGTCGTGCGCCAAGGGCTGCATCACGCCCCAGACCGGCCGCGGCCAGGCGGCGTCACTGGTTCGGCGCGCGATGATGTGGACGTGAAGCTGGGGCACGAGGTTGCCCAGTGCCGCGATGTTGAGCTTGTCGCATTGGGTGATCTCCTTCAGCGCGCGCGAGACGCGGGAGATCTCGGTCATCAATTGCGCCTGCTGCACCTCGTCGAGGTCGATGATCTCGACCGTATCCGCGCGCCGCGGCACCAGCAGCAGCCAGGGATAATGCGCGTCCTTGATGACCAATACCTTGGACAGCGGCAAATCGCCGATGTCGATGGTGTCCTCTTTCAGGCGGGAGTGCAGCGACCAGGCGGGTTCGGGCATGAAGATTTCCGGATGGCCCGACGGGAATCGGGCATGGCGGGGCGGAACCCCTGAATATTTGCTCCGACCATACGACAGCGATTCCGATAGGGGAAGGATGGCGCTCCGCAGGGGCCGCATACGCGATCGTCGTCCTGGACAAGAGCAGCGCAGATCCAGGACCCATTACCACAGGATTGGGCTTGGCGAAGATTTGGGGTTTACCGACTTCGTGCCACAAACTTCTCCTTGGGGTAATGGGTCCTGGCTTTCGCCAGGACGACGGTGGGGGCGTGCTTTTACGCCTCCGCCAGCACTCGCGCATTGGCGCGGACCGAGGCTTCGCTGACGCGGATGCCGAGGCCCGGGCCGTCGGGCACCACGACGTGGCCGCCGCGATTGGCGACGCGCTCTTCCAGCACGTCCTCGGTCAGCACATGGTGCGGCATGTAGAATTCGCAGCCGAGCGAGATTCCCGGCGTCGCCGCGATCAGCTGCGTGCCGGCGGCGAGCCCGATGCCGCCCTCCCACAGTGTGCCGCCATAGCCGGGCAGGCCGGCGATGTCGGCGATCGCCATGATCGCCTGCGCCTCGAACAGGCCGCCGGCCTTCATCAGCTTGATCGAGACGGCATCAGCCGCCTCGCGGCGCACCACCTCCATCATGTCGCGGCGGTCGAAACAGCTTTCGTCGGCGAGCACGGGCGTTTCCAGCGCCGCGGTGAGCTGCGCCATCACGTCGAGATATTTGCGCGGCACCGGCTGCTCGATAAAGGTCGGCGCGAACTGCTCGATGTCGCGCAGGATCTTGATGGCGCCGAACGGCGCTAAGGCCTGGTTGTAATCGACGCGAAGGTCGACCTTGTCGCCGAATTCTTTCCGGATCGCCGCGAGATGATCGAGGTCTTCGCGATGCGGCTTCACGCCGGTCTTGACCTTGTAGATGACGTTCCCGTCCGGAACCATCTTCCGCATGCGTTCGAGATCGGCAGTGAAATCCGGATCGGCGATGGAGAACGACAGCGGGATCGTGTCCCGCACGCGGCCGCCGAGCAGGTCAGCGACCGAAAGTCCCGAGGACTTGCCGACGATGTCGAGCAGCGCCATTTCGATCGCGACCTTGGCTTCGGCATGTCCGACCAAGGCACGATCGAGCTCGGCCATCAGCGCGCGGATGCGACGCACCGACTTGCCCATCACGATCGGCCGCAAATAGATGTCGAGCGCGGCGAAGGCCGCTTCCGGCGTTCCCGTGAACACTTCCCACGGTGCCGCCTCGCCCCAGCCTATCACGCCGTCGCTCGACGTCAGTTCGAGCAGCACGCGTTTCACCGTGCCCTTGACGTTGCCGACGCCCTGGAGGCGCGCCATCTTGATCGGGCTCTCGATCAGGAACAGCCTGAGACGTGCGACGGTCGCTTCGGTCATGTCAGGCCTCCATTGACGTGCCAGACCTGGCCGGTGACGTAGGATGCTTTTGGGGAGGCCAGAAAGGCGATGATCTCGGCCACTTCCTCCGGCCGCCCGCGGCGATTCATCGGGATCAGTGCTTCGGTCGCCGCGATCTGCTCGGGTGACAGCCGGCTTTCGCTGGGCTTGTCCTTGATGATCAGGCCCGGCGCGACGGCGTTGACGGTGATGCCCTCCCCGGCGAGCTCGACTGCGGTGAGGCGCACCAGCGCTTCGAGCGCGGAGCGGCTCGCGGCCGTCGCTGCAAAGGGTGCGAACTCCGGCCGGATCGCGTGCGCCACGAACGACGACACTGCCACGATCCGCGCATCTCGTCCCGCACGCAGCAGCGGGAGCGCGGCGTCCACCAACCGCGTGAACGCCAGCGCCGATTCATCCATCGCCTTGCGGAACTGATCCGCCGGCGTACCGATGGCGCTCCCGCGGCGGGCATGGCCGCCGACCAGGATCAATCCGTCGAGCCGGCCGAAGGCGCTTTGCGTAGCGGCGAGGGCGTCGGTGACCGCGGCCTCCTCGGCGAGATCGCCGAGGCATTTTGCGACGATCGCACCTTGCGCTTCGGCTTCCGCGGCCGTGACGTCGAGACCCTCTGCGTTCGAGCGCGTGTGGAGCAGCAGCGCCGTGCCGGGCGTTGCGAGCAGTCTTGCGGTGGCGCGGCCGATGCCGCTGGCGGCGCCGGTGACGAGATAGACGCGGTTGATATCGGACATCACGATGCCGTTGTGGCCGGCGGCAATGCGCCGGTGCGGTGGAAATGGCTAAGGAAGGCGCGGGTCGCAGCTTCTCTTGGATTGTCGATTACCTGCCGCGCCGGGCCTTCCTCGATCACGACGCCGTCGCGCATGAAGATCAGACGGTCGGCGACTTCGCGGGCAAAGGCGATCTCGTGGGTCACGATCACCATGGTCATGCCCTCCGACGCCAGCTGCTGGATCACGGCGAGCACCTCGCCGACAAGCTCGGGATCGAGTGCGGAGGTGGCTTCGTCGAACAGCATCACGTCCGGCTCCATGGCAAGCGCCCGGGCAATCGCGACGCGCTGCTTCTGTCCGCCGGAGAGCGTTGCCGGATATTGGTCGGCCTTCTCTGCAAGGCCCACCTTGACGAGTTGCGCTCGTGCGAGTTTCTCGGCGTCCGCCCTGGCCATGCGCCGCACCGTGACCGGTCCCTCCATCACATTCTGGAGCGTCGTCATGTGCGGGAACAGGTTGAAATGCTGGAACACCATGCCGGTGGTGGCGCGGAATCCTGCCAGCGTCTTCACGTCGGGCAGCTTTGTGCCTTGTCCGAACGAAAAGCTCGTGTCGCCAACGCGGACGCTACCGCCGTCGGGCGTCACCAGGAGGTTGATGCAGCGGAGCAGCGTCGATTTGCCGGAGCCGGACGGGCCGATCAGCGCGACGACGCCGCCCTTGGGGACATCGAGGCTGATGTTCTTCAGGACTTCGTTGCTGCCAAAGCTCTTGCGCAGCGCCCGGATCTCGATCTTGGAAGAGGTGTCGCTCATTCGCCGACCGCCAGTCGCTTCTCGCCGCGCCGGACCATGATGGTCAGGGGAATCAGGATCGCCGCATAGGCAACCGCGACGGCGGTGTAGGTCTCCAGCGGACGGTAGCTGTCATGGGCGGCGACCTGGCTCTGATAGACCAGGTCGGGCACCGCCAGCACCGAGACCAGCGAGGTGTTCTTGAACTGGATGATCGACTGGTTCATCAGCGCCGGGATCATGCGCTTGATCGCCTGCGGCAGCACGATGCGCCGCATGCTCTGGCCTGGGGTCATGCCGAGCGCGGCGCCGGCTTCGGACTGGCCGCGATCGATCGAGATGATGCCGCCGCGGATGATCTCCGAATAGAACGAACCGCCATAGAGCGAGAGCGCCAGCGCCGAGGCCGTGATCGGCGTCATCTCGACGCCGGCCAGGATCGGCAGCGCGTAATAGAACCAGATCAGCTGCACCAGGATCGGCGTGCAGCGGAACGCCTCGATGAAGGTGAGCGCGAGAAGGCGCACCGCGCGAAAGCGCGACAGGGTCCCGAACGCGCCGAACAGGCCGAAGACGAGGCCGAGCACAACGATGACCAACGTGAAGCCAACGGTGACGCCGAGCCCGTTGAGAAAGAGCCAGCGATAGCTCCAGAGGATGCCGAAATCCCACTGATACATATTATCTTGGACCTCAGTCGCGCGCGAATTGAAGACAGTCGAGCCGCATGCTCGGTGCACCTCTCCCGCTTGCGGGAGAGGTCGGCGCGAAGCGACGGGTGAGGGTTCTATCCTCTTGGGGAGTCTCCGTAGAGGAGACACCCTCTCCCCAACCCTCTCCCGCAAGCGGGAGAGGGGGAGCACAGGCGCTCGGGGATCCAGCCCGATCCAAATTCAGCATACCTTACAACGACACGCCCGGCGGGATGTCCGCCTCGGTCACGCCCACCAGCTCCATATTGGTGATGATCGCGTTGCGGATGAAGCCGAGGCCCTTGTTGAAGTCGATCCAGGTGTTGACGTAGTCGCGCCAGGTCTTGTCGGTCTCGCGGCGGAAGCCGGCGTTCGACGTCGTCGCAAAGATCGGCGTCGGCAGCACGAACTGGCCGAGCGAGGGGTTCTTCTTCAATACCGTCAGCGACAGCATGGTGATCAGGCACTGCGCGTCGACGCGGCCGGTCTGCAGCGCGGCGGTGGCGTCATCGGCAGTCTTCAGCCGCGAGATCTGCGCCTTAGGCGTCAGGCGGCTGACGACCTGGTCGTGCGACGAGCCCTGGTCGACCGCGATCTTGACGTCGGGCGAGTTCAGCTCGGCCCAGCTCTTCGGCTTGAAGTCCTTCTTGCAGAGGATACCGAAGGCGTTGTTGAAGACCGGCACCGAGAAGTCGACCACCAGCGCACGCTTCGGAGTCGGGTTGAGGCCGAAGAAGATGTCGATCTTGTTGGACTGCAGGTCGAGCACCGAATTGCCCCAGGTGGTCTCGGTGATCTCGAGCTCGGCCTCCATGTCCTCGGCAAGCGCCTTGGCGATGTCGACGTAAAATCCCTTCCACTGGCCCGTCGAAAGATCCTTCATGTAATAGGGCGCGCCGCCGCCGACCGCGCCGATGCGCATCTTCTTGGTGCGGCGGATGCGGGCGAAGGTCGATTCATTGGAATCGGCGGTCTGCGCCACGGCCGGGGAGGCCAGCGTCGCCGCAGCCATCGCGCCAAGTCCGACAATCGATGCAACATCACGACGTGTAACCATTGGGATCAATCGCTTTTCTGTTGGAAGGGGTTCCGGCAGCGTTCTTACCAAGGCGCCTCCGGCAGTGAAAGCACAGCCTATCGGCTAGGCAGACCGGGAATTGCCCGGATGCTGGGCAAGCCACCATGAAGCCCAGCCTGTTCAAGCCGATACCCGCTTGCTTTCCGGTCCTTTTGGCCCCAAATAGGGACCGGGAGATTGGCGGTGGACGAGCCACTCGCCAACCGGGTCAGGTCCGGAAGGAAGCAGCCCTAACGAGGTCCGGATCGGGTCGCTCGTCAGTCTCCTACCTGTTTTTCCGAGCGAATTGCGCCGGCGGCTCGGGCCGCCAGCGCGCTCCTTTCCGCAAAGCCGGCCGAAAGACACTTCATTGCGGATCGACCGATGACCGACGCTGGCGCCCCTCCCAACCCTCACAGCGCCGGCCAGGCCAGCACGCCCTACCGGGTGCTGGCGCGGAAATACCGTCCTTCAAGCTTCGACGATCTGATCGGCCAGGAGGCCGTGGTCCGCACCGTCTCCAACGCGTTCGAGACCGGCCGCATTCCGCAGGCCTGGATTCTCACCGGCGTCCGCGGGGTCGGCAAGACCACCACCGCGCGCATCCTTGCCCGTGCGCTCAACTACGAGATGCCGGATGGCTCGGTGAAGGGCCCGACGGTCCAGATGCCGACGCTCGGCGTGCATTGTCAGGCGATCATGGAAAGCCGGCACATGGACGTGCTGGAGATGGACGCGGCCTCGCATACCGGCGTCGACGACGTTCGTCAGATCAATGACAGCGTCCGCTACGCGCCGGCCAGCGCCCGCTACAAGGTCTACATCATCGACGAAGTCCACATGCTGTCGACAGCGGCGTTCAACGCCTTCCTGAAGACGCTGGAGGAACCGCCGGAGCACGCCAAATTCGTGTTCGCCACGACGGAGATCCGCAAGGTTCCGGTGACCGTGCTGTCGCGCTGCCAGCGTTTTGACCTGCGCCGCGTCGAGGCCGACGTGCTGATGAAGCATCTCGCCAACATCGCGGCCAAGGAAAACGTCGAGATCGAGCCTGAAGCGCTCGGCATCATCGCGCGCGCCGCGGAAGGCTCGGTGCGCGATTCGCTCTCGCTGCTCGATCAGGCGATCGCGCATGCGGCGGGCACCGTGAAGGCCGATGCCGTCAGGCAGATGCTGGGGCTCGCCGACCGCACCCGTGTCATCGATCTTTTCGATTCTCTGGCGCGTGGCGACATCGCATCCGCGTTCAGGGAGTTCCGCGACCAATACGACGTCGGCGCCGATCCGATCGTCGTGCTCTCGGATCTCGCCGAATTCGTCAATTTCGTCACCCGCGTGAAGATCGTGCCGGCGACCGCCGACAACGTCGCCTATGGCGAGACCGAGCGTGTGCGCGCACGGGATTTCGCCTCGAAGATCTCGATGCGCGTGCTGTCGCGGATGTGGCAGATGCTGCTCAAGGGCATCACCGAGGTGCAGGCCGCGACGCGGCCCGCGGCTGCCGCCGAGATGGTGCTGGTGCGCATCGCCTATGTCGCCGACCTGCCGACGCCGGACGAAGCGATCAAGATGCTGGAGCAGAACGGCGGCGGTTCGCCGGTCGTGAGCGGCGGCGGTGCCACGCGCAGCGCGCCGGCCGGGCCGGTGGCGTCCGCGGCTCCAGTTCGCATTCCGACATCGTCGCCGTCCTCCTTCGGCGGCGGTGGTGCCCGTCCGCAGATGGCAACGCCCGCGCCGGATCCGCAAGCTGCCGCGCCCGTGTTGCGCGTCACGAGCTTCACCCAGCTCGTTGCGCTGGCCGGGCAGAAGCGCGACCTCCTGACCAAGGGCGCGCTCGAAGGCGACATGCGCCTCGTCCGTTTCGAGGAAGGCCGGCTGGAAGTCGCGCTCGAGCCCAACGCCTCCAAGACCATGATTTCCGATCTCGCGCGCAAGTTCGAGCTCTGGACCGGACGCCGCTGGACCGTGATCGTCTCCAACGAGCCGGGCCAGCCCACGCTGCGCTCGGTGAACCAGGCGGCCAAGCAGGAACATGCGCGCACCGCCGAGGCCGATCCGCGCGTGCGCGAGGTGCTGTCGCGTTTTCCGGGTGCGAAGGTCGTCGAGGTCCGCAGGCTTGCCCCCGAGGCGCCGGAATCCGATATTAATGCCGACTATGGCAGTGACGATCCGCCCGACGGTTCCGACGGCGACGATCTCTAGAGCCGATTTTCAAGGACAGCACCGATGGTCGATATATTCGGCATGATGAAGCAGGCGCAGCAGCTGCAATCCAAGATGCAGGAGATGCAGGATCAGCTCGCCAACGTCGAGGTCGAGGGCATCTCCGGCGGCGGTCTCGTCGCTGTGCGCATGACCGCGAAGATGGACGTCAAGGGCGTCAAGATCGATCCTTCGCTGATGAAGGCGGAAGAGCGCGAAGTGCTCGAGGATCTGCTCGTCACCGCGTTCGGCGAGGCCCGCCGCAAGGCGGAAGCCGCTATGCAGGAGAAGATGCAGTCGCTCACCGGCGGGCTCGGCCTGCCGCCGGGGCTGTCGGGGCTGTTCGGCCAGTAGGATGGGCGCTGTTGCGGGTCCTGAAATCGAGCGGCTGGTCCAGCTTCTCGCGCGGCTGCCGGGCCTCGGCCCGCGCTCGGCGCGGCGCGCCGCGCTGCATCTGATCAAGAAGCGCGAAGCGCTGATGATGCCGCTGTCCTCGGCCATGCAGGTCGCGCTCGAGAAGGTCCAGGTCTGCAAGACCTGCGGCAACATCGACACGCAAAGTCCCTGCACGGTCTGCACCGATCCGAGGCGCGATCCCTCGATCATCGTCGTCGTCGCCGACGTTGCCGATCTCTGGGCGCTGGAGCGGGCCAATGCCACTCAAGGGCGCTATCACGTGCTGGGCGCGACATTGTCGCCGCTCGACGGCGTCGGTCCGCAGGACCTCACCATCGAAGCGCTGGTGGCGCGCGCGCATGAGGCGCAGGTGCACGAGGTCATCCTGGCGCTGAATGCCACGGTCGACGGCCAGACCACGGCCCATTACATCACCGACCTGCTTCAGGACGCCAACGTAAAAGTAACCCGGCTCGCCCATGGTGTGCCGGTCGGCGGCGAGCTTGATTATCTCGATGAAGGCACGCTATCGGCCGCGATGCGGCAGCGTACCCTGTTCTAGCCATCCAGACTCACGGAACGGACGACATGACGAAACTTTTCGCCACACGATGGGCTTTGGTCGCGACGCTGACGATGCTGGCGACGCCGGCCATCTCCGCGCAGCAGGACGATGGGGCTCCGCCGCCGTCGAAGCCCGGCAAGCCGATCAATGCCGGCGAGGTGCTGTCGGGCGAGCTGAACACGATGAAAGTGCGCGACGTCAAGAACGTCGGCAAGCGGGTTGCGACCTACCAGATCACCTCCGAGCCGCGCCGCCTGCCGCCGCCGAGCGGGCTGTGCAATCTCGAGACCGGACCCGAAACCTTCCAGCTCGTTCCCAGCGGCGACGCCCAGGCCGCGCAGCTGAAGACGTTCGCCGGCAAGGAGATCTCGGTCAAGGTCGACGAGATCGCCTGCGCCAGCGATCCCGGCCAAATGAGCGAGGCCGTGATCACGAAGTGGAGCCTGATCAAGAAGCAGTAGCGGGGTGGGCGCGCTACCCTCTCCGTTCGTCATTGCGAGGAGCTCTTGCGACGAAGCAATCCAGATCGTGTCCGCGGCGGCAGTCTGGATTGCTTCGCTTCGCTCGCAATGACGAGGAGAGAGGGCAGTGTCAAACCCTCACCGGCCCCAGTGCATCAAAATGCCCGCGCTTCTGCAGCCAGGCCAGCAGCACCAGGCTCGGGATCGCCACCAGCATGCAGATCACGAAGAACAGCGGCCAGCCGGTGGTATCAGCCACGAAGCCGGCGCCTGACGAGAGATAGGTCCGCCCCACCGCGGCAAGCGCGGTGAGCAGCGCATACTGCGTCGCCGTGTGCAGCGGGTTCTGGCAGAGCGCCGAGAGATAGGCGACGAAGATCACCGTGCCGATGGCGCTGGTGAAGTTCTCACAAGTGATGGCGAAGGCGAGCGCCCATTGGCTGGTGCCGACGAAGGCGAGCCAGGAGAAGGAGAGGTTCGCGAGCGCCTGCACCACGCCGCCGATCCAGAGGCTGCTCGCGAGCGAATAGCGCCGGGCGACGAAGCCGCCGGCAAAGCCGCCGATCAGCGTCGCAGCGAGGCCCACACCTTTCACGATCGCGGCATAGTCGTTGCGGGAGAAGCCGAGGTCGATCACGAACGGCGCGGTCATCGTGCCGGAGAAGGCGTCGGTGAACTTGAACAGCACGACGAAGGCGAGTGCCGCAAGCGCGTCCTTGCGCGTCAGGAATTCCGAGAAGGCGCCGATCGCGGCGTGCAGCACGCGCGCGAACGCGGTTTGCGTCTGCGTCGCGGCTTCCGCCCGCACCGACTGCTCGGGTTCGGTCGCGATCAGCGCCGTGATCGTCCCGATCAGCACCATCGCCGCCATCACCACATAACCCCACATCCAGGCGGACGTGCGGGTGATGCCGGTGCTCTCGAAGCCCGACACAATGAACAGCGCGCCGGCGGTCGAGACCAGCATGCCGATGCGATAGGCCGCGACATAGGATGCCATGCCGGCGGCCTGCTCGCTTTCCGGCAGGCTCTCGACGCGGAAGGCATCGACCACGATGTCCTGCGTCGACGAGGCCGTCGCCACCAGCAATGCGCCGAGCGCGACATAGAACGGCGAGCGCGCGGGATCGGTCAGCGCCAGCAGCAGGATCGCGACGATCAGCAGCAATTGCGAGAACAGCAGCCAGCCGCGGCGCCGCCCGAACGCGCGCGTGAACAGCGGCACATGCATCGCATCGACCAGCGGCGCCCACAGGAATTTCAGCGTGTAGGGCGTGCCGACCAGCGCAAACAGCCCGATGGTCTTGAGATCGACGCCGGATTCCCGCATCCACACCAGCAGCGTCGAGCCCGACAACGCCAGCGGCAGCCCGGACGAGAAGCCGAGGAACAGCACGATCAGCACCCGCGGTTGCAGGTAAACGGCAAGGCTGTCACGCCAGGAGGTGGGGGTCGTATCGGGCGTGGCGGGGGAGGTCGCGTCGGGTGCGGTCATGGGTGGGTGTTAGCAGATTCTGGCCGCCACAAGTGAGGTGTCGCTCCTGCCGGCCAAAGAGGAGGTGTCGTCGCCCGGCTTGACCCGGCGACCCAGTATTCCAGAGGCCGGCATTATGGGGGGCCAGCAATCCCCGAATAGAGATCGTTCCAATCCGGATTGTCTTTCTCGATCAACGCGATCTTCCAATCGCGCTTCCACTTCTTCAGCCGCTTCTCCCGTTCGATCGCATTCTCGGGGTCGTCGAACTGCTCGAAGTAAACGAGCTTCACGACATCGTAGTCTTTCGTGAAGCTCTCGATCAGTTTCAACTTGTGCTCTGCCACCCGGCGGATGAGATCGTTCGTTACGCCAATATAAAGCGTGCCACCCATCTTGCTGGCGAGAATGTAGACGTAGTAGCAGCGAGCGCCCATCTGCCGCCTCTGGGATACTGGGTCGGCCGGTCAAGCCGGGCGACGACAGCGAGATTGAGGCGGCAGGTTACCGCATCTCAGCGTAGAATCACTCCCCAGCCTGGAGCTTCCTCGGGAACAGTTCGGCAGCGCCGGTGGCCACGAGATGCGGGGCTTCGGGCGCATCGGTCTTGCTGAAATCGAGCTCTTCGATGCGCCCGGCGCGCTTCTCGATCTTGTCGGCGGAGATCAGGATCTGGCGGACGTCTTCGTTGGCGTCGGCAAAGTGTTTCTGCAATTTCAGCACGCGCTCGCGCAGGCGGCCGAGATCGTCGCCGAGCTTGATCACCTCGGTCTGGATCTGGTCGGCGGCATCGCGCATGCGCGCGTCCTTCATGATCTGCTGCATCACCTGGATCGCGAGCATCAAGAGCGACGGCGACACCAGCACGACGCGGGCGCGATACGCCTTCTGGATCACGTCGTCGAAACCGTCGTGAATTTCGGCGTAGACCGATTCCGACGGCACGAACATCAGCGCCATTTCCTGGGTCTCGCCGGCGACGAGATATTTTTCGGCGATGTCGCTGACGTGCTTCATCACGTCGCCGCGCAGCCGCTGCGTGGCGATCCGCTTTTCCTCATCGGTGCGCGCATCATGCAGCGCGGTCATCGCTTCCAGCGGAAATTTCGCGTCGATGCAGAGCGGCCGCTGGTCGGGCAGGAACACGACGCAGTCCGGACGCTTGCCGGTCGAGAGCGTGAACTGGAACTCGTAGGCGCCCTTCGGCAGACCGTCCTGGACGATCGCCTCCATTCGCGCCTGACCGAAGGCGCCGCGCGACTGCTTGTTGGCGAGCACGTCGCGCAGGGTCGTCACCTGCGTGGTGAGGTCGGTGAGGTTCTTGTGCGCGCTGTCGATGATGCCGAGCCGCTCGTGCAGCGCGCGCAGGCTCTCCATGGTGTTGCGGGTGGTGTGCTCCATGGATTGACCGACCCGGTGGGTCACCGAATCCAGCCGCTCGTTGACCGCGCGTGCCATGTCTGCCTGGCGGCCGGCCAGCGTCTGGGTCATGGCATCGACCCGCCCCGAAGCCTCGCTCTGGGCATGCAGCATCTGGCTGATGCGCTCCTCGAGTTCGTCGGCGCGGATCGCGTTGGCCATCGCGAGTTCCGCGCCGCGCCGCCCCGAGCGTGCAATCACCACGGCGATGACCGCCAGCAGGATGAGGACCAGCGCGCCGAAGCCGATCAGCGCGTCCACCGTGCGCACCGGCCAGTCGCCAGCCGTGAAAATGATCTCGTTCATGCCTGCCCTTCTAGCCGATTCGCACTGTGGCACGAACGAATAGCGAACATTTCGAGGTAATGCCCTGCTAATTTTGGTGGTTAACGAAACCTGAAGTTTTATGGTTAGGGGAGGGTTAACGGGGTTCCTGGCCGCATTGACCGCGTCCGGCGCCCGGCTTAAATCGCGGCCATGGCCCTCAGAGAAATCATCATCCTGCCCGACAAGCAGCTGCGTCTGGTCTCCAAGCCGATCGAGAAGGTCACGCCGGAGATCCGCAAGCTTGCCGACGACATGTTCGAGACCATGTACGACGCGCCCGGCATCGGGCTCGCGGCGATCCAGATCGCGCAGCCGTTGCGGCTGATCACCATGGACCTCGCCAAGCCCGACCAGGACGGCGAGACCAAGCCCGAGCCGCGCGTCTTCATCAATCCGGAAATCATCGCCTCCTCCGAGGACCTGTCGGTCTACGAGGAAGGCTGCCTGTCGATCCCCGAATATTACGAGGAGGTCGAGCGTCCCGCGAAGGTGCGGGTGCGCTACATCGATCTGGACGGCAAGGTGCATGAGGAGGACGCCGAAGGCCTCTACGCCACCTGCATCCAGCACGAGATCGACCATCTCAATGGCGTGCTGTTCGTCGACTATCTGTCAAAGCTCAAGCGCGACCGCGTGCTGAAGAAATTCGAGAAAGCCGCCAAGCGCGGCGAGTGAGTAAGGTTTAGTGCTGCCTCACACTCCCCTGCGCTCCCTCCCCCCTTGTGGGGGAGGGCGGGGGAGAGGGATAGCCCAGACGGAAGTCTCTCCGTCATCTGAATCAGGTGCGTGCCGCGAAACCTCAAACCGAGAGAGCGCGTCGTGTGGCACCCCTCTCCCTAACCCTCCCCCACAAGGGGGGAGGGAACGTACCGAGTTCTTGTCATGCCACTCCGCCTGATCTTCATGGGCACGCCCGATTTCTCCGTGCCGACGCTGCTCGAGCTCGTCGCGCATGGCCACGAGATCGCGGCCGTGTATACGCGCGCGCCGAAGCCCGGCGGCCGGCGCGGCCTGCAATTGCAGCCGACCCCGGTGGAAGAGGCCGCGCGAAAGCTCGGCGTGCCCGTGCTGACGCCGAAGACTTTGAAAACGCCGGAGGCGCTGGAAGAATTTCGCGCCTTCGACGCCGATGCGGCCGTCGTCGTCGCCTACGGCATGATCCTGCCGCAGGCGATCCTCGATGCGCCAAAGCTCGGCTGCTACAATCTGCACGCTTCGCTGCTGCCGCGCTGGCGCGGTGCCGCTCCCATCAACCGCGCGATCATGGCCGGCGATGCCGAGAGCGGCGTGATGGTGATGAAGATGGATGTTGGCCTCGACACCGGCGACGTCGCCATGGCGGAACGGCTCGCGATCACGGACAATATGACCGCGCTCGATCTGCACGATCGTCTGGCCCGGCTCGGTGCCGATCTGATGGTGCGCGCCATGGCCGCGCTCGACCGCGGCGGACTTCAGCTCAAGCAGCAGAGCGAGGATGGCGTCACCTACGCCGCCAAGATCGACAAGGCCGAAGCGCGGATCGACTGGACCAGGCCCGCGCGCGAGGTGCAGCGCCATATCCACGGCCTGTCGCCGTTTCCCGGCGCCTGGGCCGAGCTCACCGGCGTGAGCGAGAACGCGCGCGTAAAAATCCTGCGCTGTGAATTGGCGAAGGGTTCGGGTACGCCGGGCGAGGTGCTCGACGATCACCTCACCATCGCCTGCGGCGAGGGCGCAATCCGCCTGATCGAGCTCCAGCGCGAAGGCAAGGCGCGCATGCAGGCCGCGGACTTCCTGCGTGGCGTGCCGCTGAAGTCCGGCGCCAAATTCACCTGACGCTGTCATACCCCGCGAAGGCGGGGTATCCAGTACGCCGAGGCTTCTCGGTCGAACGGATAGGCTGCGGAGTACTGGATCGCCCGGTCGAGCCGGGCGATGACAGCGAAACTGGACAAGATGCCCCGCTACAAGCTCATCATCGAATATGACGGCGCGCCGTTCTTCGGCTGGCAGGTGCAGGAGACGCTGCCCTCGGTGCAAGGCGCGCTGGAGGCTGCCGTGAAGGCGATGACCGGCGCGGATGCGCGCGTGCACGGCGCCGGGCGCACCGATGCCGGCGTGCATGCGCGCGGCCAGGTCGCGCATGTCGATATCGACAAGCAGT
Source organism: Bradyrhizobium sp. JR4.1 (assembly GCF_040548605.1). Lineage (NCBI taxonomy): Bacteria > Pseudomonadati > Pseudomonadota > Alphaproteobacteria > Hyphomicrobiales > Nitrobacteraceae > Bradyrhizobium > Bradyrhizobium sp. JR4.1. The sequence goes on along the minus strand of NZ_JBEPRY010000001.1, from coordinate 312,605 downwards.
TTCCGCAGGGCCGTTTTCGCGACGGCTTGAATGCGCATTTGCGCCCGCATCCCATCGCCGTGCTCGAAGCCGATATCGTGCCGGAGACTTTCGAAGCGCGCTTCTCGGCCATCAAGCGCCACTATCGCTACCGCATCGTCAACACCCGCGCCAATCTCGCGCTCGATGCCGGCCATGCCTGGCGCGTGCCGCGCCGGCTCGACGCCGATGCGATGCATGCGGCGGCACAACGCCTGCTCGGCAAGCACGATTTCACCACCTTCCGCGACACCGAGTGTCAGGCCAGGTCGCCGGAGAAGACGCTCGATCAGCTCGACGTGCTGCGCGACGGGCGCGAGATCACGATTCTCACCTCGGCGCGCTCGTTCCTGCACAGCCAGGTGCGCTCGATGGTGGGGTCGCTGATGTGGGTCGGCGAAGGCCGCTGGACCGCCGAAGATCTCTCCGTAGCGCTCGCTGCACGCAACCGCGCCGCCTGCGGCATCGTCGCCCCGCCGGACGGGCTGTATCTGATGCAGGTGGATTATTAGAGCGCGAGGCTGGAAACTCTCGCCGCGCTCACCACTGTCATTCCCCGCGAAGGCGGGGAATCCAGTACGCCGCGACCTCTCGGATCAATGACTGCTGTCTCGGATTACTGGATCGCCCGGTGAAGCCGGGCGATGACAGCGGAGGGTTTGGCGGCAATGGGGGCTACGCAAAATACCTCGCCAAAATCCCGCGATACACCTTCGTCAGCTGCTCCAGGTCCCTGACCGGCACGCGCTCGTCGACCTGGTGCATGGTCTGGCCGACCAGGCCGAACTCGATCACCGGGCAATAGCTCGAGATGAAGCGCGCATCCGAGGTGCCGCCTGAGGTCGACAGCTCCGGCTTGCGGCCCGTGACTTCCTCGATCGCGGACACCGCGAGATCGGTGAAAGGGCCGGGCTTGGTCACGAACACGTTCGAGTTCGAGGGCTCCCAGACGATGCGGGCGCGGATGCGGTTGCCGCAGGCTTTTGTCAGCCGCGTCTCGACCAGCTCGCGCAGGCTCGCCTGGGTGTGGTTGTCGTTGTAGCGGATGTTGAATTTTGCGCGGGCTTGGCCCGGGATGACGTTGTTGGCGGTGTTGCCGACGTCGACCGAGGTGAATTCGAGATTGGAGGCCTGGAACTGCGCGCTGCCATGGTCGAGCGGCTCGTCGGAGATGGCCACGATCAGCCGCGAGATATCAGGCACCGGATTGGCAGCGCGGTGCGGATAGGCGACATGGCCCTGCACGCCGTCGACATACAGCGTGCCGGATTGCGAGCCGCGGCGGCCGACTTTGATGGTGTCGCCGAGCGCCTCGACGTTGGAGGGCTCGCCGAGCACGCAATGATCGAATTTCTCGCCGCGCTCCGCCGCCCACTTCAGCAGCTTGATGGTGCCGTTGATGGAGACGTCTTCCTCGTCGCCAGTGATCAGGAACGAGATCGAACCTTTGCCGTCGCTGCGTGGCTTGCCGTCGTTCGCGGCAAGATGCTCCAGCACCGCGGCGACCGAGCAGGCGATGCCGCCCTTCATGTCGACCGCGCCGCGGCCGTGCAGAAAGCCGTCCTTCACCTCGCCGGAGAATGCGCCGACGCTCCAGGCGCTCTCGTCGCCAGGCGGCACCACGTCGGTGTGGCCGGCAAAGGTGATGTGCGGCCCGTCAGTGCCGATCCGCGCATAGAGATTGTCGACGTCGGCGGTACCGGGCTCGCTGAAGGTCACGCGGTGGCATGTGAAGCCGGCTGCGGTGAGGACTTGTTCGAGCACACCCAGCGCACCGGCATCGGCCGGAGTTACCGAGGGACAGCGGATGAGATCGCGGGCAATCGAGAGAGCATCGGTCATGCGCGCCCCAATCAATCCCGCAGCAGCTCGTTGATGCTGGTCTTGGAGCGCGTGCGCTCGTCGACGCGCTTGACGATGACGGCGCAGGCGGTGCTCGGGCCGATCTGGCCGTTCTTCATGGGCTTGCCGGGCAGCGCGCCGGGGACGACGACCGAATATTCCGGTACTTCGCCGATAAAGATCTCGCCGGTCTCGCGGTCGACGATCTTGGTCGATGCACCCAGGAACACGCCCATCGACAGCACCGCGCCCTTGCGCACGATCACGCCTTCGGCGACCTCGGAGCGCGCGCCGATGAAGCAATCGTCCTCGATGATCACAGGCTCGGCCTGCAGCGGCTCGAGCACGCCGCCGATGCCGACGCCGCCGGAGATGTGCACGCGCTTGCCGATCTGCGCGCAGGAGCCGACGGTCGACCAGGTGTCGATCATGGTGGATTCATCGACATAGGCGCCGAGATTGACGAAAGAGGGCATCAGCACGACGTTGCGGGCGATGAAGGCCGAGCGGCGCACGATGGCGCCGGGGACGGCGCGGAAGCCGGCGTCGCGAAAGCGGTTCTCGCCCCAGCCGTCGAACTTCGAGGGCACCTTGTCCCACCAGGTCGCCTTGCCGGGGCCGCCGGGAATGGCGCCCATGTCGTTGAGGCGGAACGAGAGCAGCACCGCCTTCTTCAGCCATTGATTGACCTTCCACTTGCCGTCGGTGCCGCGCTCGGCAACGCGGGCCTCGCCCTTGTCCAGAATCTCCAGCGCGTGATCCACGGCCTCGCGGACCTCGCCCCTGGTCGAGGTCGAGACGCCGTCGCGCGCCTCGAAGGCGCCGTTGATGGTGGATTCGAGGGCGGACAGGGACATCAGGATTTCCTCTCGGGAAGGCAGGATTTGCGGTGATTTGGAGCGCTTTTTCGGGATTTGGGGGGACGGAGTCAAGGCAAACTCAGTGTCGTCCTCCATCGTCGTCCTGGACAAGCGAACAACGTGAGCGCCGATCCAGGACCCATTACCCCTGGGAGGTGTTTGGCGAAGACTGGTAGTTATCAGCTCGCGCCAAATTCCACCCTGGGATAATGGGTCCTGGCTTTCGCCAGGACGACAGCGGTTATTTGGGAGACAGCCTGCCCAAAAAACCCGCGAGATCATCCGTGACATGGTCGACATGGGCGGCATCACGGCCCGCCAATTCCCAGTCCTCGCGCACGACCTCTTTCGTCCCATCCGGTATCACCAGCACGGTGGTCATGCCGAGTTCGTGCGGGACGGTGAGGTTGCGGGCGAGGTCTTCGAACATCGCGGCGCGGGTCGGATCGACCGAATGGTCGGCGAGAAACTTGCGGTAGGTCTGCGGCGCCGGCTTCGGCTCGAAGTCGGCGGCGATGATGTCGAACACGCCGTCGAAATGCGTGGCAAAGCCGAGCCGCGCCAGCACCGCATCGACATGATCGACCGAACCGTTGGTCAGGATCAGCTTTCGTCCCGGCAGTTTTGCGATGGCCTCGCCCAGCGCCGGGTTCGGCTCTAGCGGAGAGTGGTCGATCTTGTGGACATAGGCGAGATAGTCGTCGGCGCGGACGCCATGCAGGGTCATCATGCCGCGCATGGTGGTGCCGAAGCGCTGGTAATAATCCTTCTGGATCTTGCGCGCTTCCACCGCTGTCAGATCGAGCCAATTGCAAACGAACTCGGTGATCCGCGCATCGACCTGTTGCCACAGATTGACGTGGTGCGGATAGAGCGTGTTGTCGAGGTCGAACACCCAGGTGTCGATATGGCCGAAGGCACGGGGGGATTTCATTTTCACTCTCTATCCGTTGACCGCGGCGGCGCCCCACCCTCAATCGTCGTCCTGGCGAAAGCCAGGACCCATACTCCGTGACCGATCATTGGGGCACGCTAGTCGTCGTTCTTCGCCAAACGCGATCCTGGGGTCATGGGTCCTGGCTTTCGCCAGGACGACAGCGGAGTGCATGGCACCGGTACGATCACAAAAGCAATCACGGCATCGCAAACCGCAGCGTCTTGCCGCCGCTCGACATGTCCACCGCGCCAAAACCCGTCGCCGCGAAGCCGCGCGCGCCGCAGTCGGTCTGCTCGTTGGTCTCGAACTTGGTCTCGCGCGTGCAAAGCTGCTTGTCGCCGCCCCAGTTCAGCGGCTTGTCCTTTAGCTTGACGATTCGGTTGTCGGCGTCGATGGCTTCCGCGAAGCTGAAGATCTGCTTCGGCTGGCCGCTCACATCGGGGTGCAGGCAGGTCTTGGGGTCGATGCGATACCAGCCGCGGCTGGTCACCGCCTTGCCGTCGTCGGTGGCAACCGCCGCCATCACCTTGTGCGTGGTGTCGTTGCACCAGGTGAGGCCGGTCGCAGACGGCGTCTGCACGGCATCGACCATGGTCTTGAAGAAGTTCGGCGACGACAGGATGTCGGACGACAATCCGCGGCTCTTCAGGAAAGCGGCCAGCGCGCCTTGCGTCTTCGGCCCGTCGACGCCGTCGATTGGCGCGGCGTCGTAGCCTGCGATCACCAAAAGCCGCTGGATGCCGGCGAGGCGAGCCTGCTCGTCGTCATATTCGGAGTCCTCGGCGAGATAGGCGACGAAATTGCCGTCCGCGCCTTGCGTCGGCGTGATCTGGGTGAAGGCGGCCTGGGTCTGGCCACTGCGGCACTGCCGCGCGGCCGCGATGACGAAATTGTCCTGCGCGACGCACAGCGTGTCGCTGCCGTTCTGCGGGATCGGGGAGGCGCCGTAGACGCCAAGCGCGCGGGCGTTGAGCAGGATGCGGTCGGCGGAGAGCGTGCCTTGCACGACCACGCGGCAGGTGGCGGGGTCGATCCTGAACCAGCCACGCGTCGCGGTCGCCGCCTTGTCGTCGATGCCGATCGCGGCCTCGACGACATAGGACATGCGGTTGCAGATTTTCAGGTCGGCGAACGCCGGTGCGGAGGAGAACACGAACGAGATGGCTGCGGCAGGGAGCGTCATCAAGAAACGGCTCAAGGTCGAGCGGCGATGCCGCCGAGTCCTCAACTCGTCATGCCCGGGCTTGTCCCGGGCATCCACGTTCTTGGCGCGGGACGAAAGGTCGTGGATGGCCGGGACATCTTCGCGAAGACGCGCTTCGCGCTGTTGCCTGGCCATGACGGCTTTCATGCGTGGCGCCTCTCGCATCACTTGTGGATCAGCGTGCCCGTGCCGGTGTTGGTGAAGAGCTCGAGCAGCACCGCGTGCTGCATCTTGCCGTCGATGATGACGACACCCTCCACGCCCTGTTCGAGCGCATAGATGCAGGTCTCGACCTTGGGGATCATGCCGCCGGAAATGGTGCCGTCGGCGATCAGCTTTCGTGCGTCCTTCACCGAGAGCTGCGGGATCAGCTTCTTGGATTTGTCGAGCACGCCCGGCACGTCGGTGAGCAGCAGCAGCCGCTTCGCTTTCAGCGCGCCGGCCACAGCGCCGGCGAAAGTGTCGGCGTTGACGTTCAGCGTCTGGCCCTCTTTCGAGGTCGCGAGCGGTGCCAGCACCGGGATCAGCTCGTAGCCGATCAGCTGGTTGAGCAGCGTGAGATCGACTTTCTCGGGATCGCCGACGAAGCCGAGATCGACCGCCTTCTCGATGTGCGAGTCCGGATCCATGATGGTGCGCGTCGTCTTGGACGCCTTCACCATATTGGCGTCCTTGCCTGATAGCCCCACGGCCTTGCCGCCGGCCTCGTTGATGTAGCCGACGATCTGCTTGTTGACGGAGCCGGCGAGCACCATCTCGACGATCTCGATGGTCGCGGCATCGGTGATGCGCAGGCCGGCTGCGAATTCCGAGACGATGCCGAGGCGCTTCAGCATGGTCGCGATCTGCGGGCCGCCGCCATGCACCACCACCGGATTGATCGCGGTCTGCTCGAGCAGCACGATGTCGCGGGCGAAATTCTTCGCGGTCTCCTCGTCGCCCATGGCATGGCCGCCATACTTGATGACGATGGTTTCCTCGTCATACTGCTGCATGTGCGGCAGCGCTTCGGACAGGATGCGGGCCTGGTCGAGCGGGGAGATTTCGGTCATGAGGCGGATCTCGCTGGCGGGATACTCGGGCCGCGTTCTATCCGATTGGCGGGCGGGGCGCAAAGTGGTCTTCGTCCCCCACACGCAGCCGCGTAGCCCGGATGGAGCGCAGCGTAATCCGGGAATCTACCCGCGCAAGCTCTCCCGGATTGCGCGGAGCCTGTCATCGGGCGGCGCTTCGCGCCGACCCGTTGGCTCCATCCGGGCTACGGACTGCGCTTCACCACCACCGCGGCGAGCGTCACCGCCAGCCAGCTCAAGATCATCACCGATCCACCGGTCGGCGCTGCATAGGGAAACAGCGAATGGCCGGCATATTGCCGCAACGTGAGGTCGCCCGCGAACAGCGCGGCGCCGGCTGCGAAGCCGGACGCGGCGATGATGCCAATTCCGTCGTGCAGAAGGCCGCGCCCGAGCAGGGCGACGGCCGCGAGTATGGCGGTTGCATGAAACAGCAGCATGGCACTTGCGGCGGCGAGCCGGCTCGCATCGCCGCCATGCGCGGAAGCCGCGGCCAGCGCGACGCCGGCGGCGCCCATCACGCCGGCAAGCCCGATCAGCAGGCGGAATGCCGTCATTACGAGGTTCGCTCTTCCAGCAACTTTGCGATCGCTGCGCGCAGCTCGGCCATGCCGGTCGCGCTCCGCGACGAGGTCGCGAGCACGTTGGGGAACGCCGCCGGACGCTTGGCGAGCGCGGCCTCGGTCTCGATGATGCGCGATTGGAGCTCGGTGGCCTTGATCTGGTCGGCCTTGGTCAGCACGATCTGGTAGCTGACCGCGGAGCGATCGAGTGTCTTCAGGACTTCGAGATCGACGTCCTTGAGGCCGTGCCGCGCGTCCACCAGCACGTAGACACGCGCGAGGCTGGCGCGTCCGAGCAGGAATTTGTGGATCAGCTCGGTCCAGGACGCGACCTGGCTCTTCGGCGCTTTGGCGTAGCCATAGCCGGGCATGTCGACGAGGCGCAGTTCACTTTTCCCGGGGACCTCGAAGAAGATCAGCTCCTGGGTGCGGCCCGGGGTATGCGAGGTGCGCGCGAGCGCGTTGCGCCCGGTCAGCGCGTTGATCAGGCTGGACTTGCCGACATTGGAGCGGCCGGCAAAGGCGATCTCCAGCCCCACCATCGGCGGCAGCGTTTCAGTCGAGGGCGAGGCCCAGATGAACTGCCAGTCGCGCGTGAACAGCTTCCGCCCGACCTCGATCAGCTTCGCATCCTTGTCGTCATTCATGCGAAGGCTTTCTGTTTGTCCGCGTCATTGCGAGCGAAGCGAAGCAATCCAGAAATGCGTCCGCGGAGGGGCTCTGGATTGCTTCGTCGCTCGCTCCTCGCAATGACGACCGCTACGTCGCCTTCTTCGCGAACGTCGCCTTGAGATTATCGAATAACTCCACCTTCACGCCGTTGCGGCGCATGATGAAGCTCTGCTGCAGCACCGAGAGCGTGTTGTTCCAGGCCCAGTAGATCACGAGGCCTGCCGGGAAGCCCGCCAGCATGAAGGTGAAGATCAGCGGCATCCAGTTGAAGATCATCTGCTGCGTCGGATCCGGCGGCGTCGGATTCAGCTTCATCTGGAACCACATCGTGATGCCCATGATGATCGGCCAGATGCCGAGCGCGAGGTAGTGGCCGAACACCGGGATAGTGGTCGGATCGAACGGGATCAACCCGAACAGAGTGAACAGGTTGGTCGGGTCCGGCGCGGAAAGATCCTTGATCCAGCCGAAGAACGGCGCGTGCCGCATCTCGATGGTGACGAACAGCACCTTGTACAGCGAGAAGAACACCGGGATCTGGATCACCACGGGAAGACAGCCGGCGACCGGATTGATCTTCTCCTTGCGGTAGATCTCCATCATCTCCTGCTGCTGCTTCACCTTGTCGTCAGGGTAGCGCTCCTTCAGCGCCTGAAGCTGCGGTTGGACCGACTTCATCTTCGCCATCGAGGCGTAGGACTTGTTCGCCAGCGGGAAGAACAGGAGCTTCACGATCACGGTCACGAGCAGGATCGAGATGCCGAAATTGCCGAAGAAGCGGTAGAAGAAGTCGAGGCCGAGGAACATCGGCTTGGTGATGAAGTAGAACCAGCCCCAGTCGATCAACAGATCGAAATGGTTGAGGCCGAGTTCCTTGTTGTAGCCGCCATGGCCGGCGAGCGGGAAGTTGATGCCGACGACGCTGGCTTCCTTGGCGCCGGCGAACAGCCGCGCGTTCGCGGTCGCGGAGCCGCCGATCGCGACAGTGACGGGATCGAGCAAATAATCGGTCTGGTAGGTGTGGACGTTGCCGCTCGGGTTCGACGAGAAGCGCGCCTGAATTTGCGCACTGGTGTCCGGCAGCAGCGCCGAGGCCCAGTACTTGTCGGTCATGCCGAGCCAGCCATTGGTGGCCTTGAAGTTCACCGTCCGGGCTTCGTCGATTTTCTTGTAGGCGTATTCCTGCAAGCCATCGAGATAGCCGATCAGGCCTTCATGCAGGATGTAGTAGCCGGAGACCTGCGGCGTGCCGTGGCGCGAGATCAGCGCGAACGGATAGAGCGTGACCGGCGCGTTGCCGACATTGCTCACCTCGTCCTTGACGGTGAAGAGGTAGTGGTCGTCGACCGCGATGGTGCGGCGGAAGCTGAGGCCTTCGCCATTGTCCCATTTCAGCACCACCGGCGTGGTTGGCGTCAGGCTGCCGCTGCCGTCCTGCTTCCAGACGGTCTGCGCGTCCGGCAGTTTCGCCGTCACGCCCGTCGCCGGCACCCAGCCGAACTCGGCGTAATAGGGCTCCGCGGTACCCGAGGGCGAATACAGAATGATCGGCGGTGACTTCGGGTCGACCGTTTCGCGGAATTGCACCAGCGCGACATCGTCGATGCGGCCGCCCTTGAGCGAGATGCTGCCGGCGATCCGCGGCGTCTCGATCTTCACGCGCGGGCTCGCTGCAATCGCGCTGTCACGGCTTTGGACCGGCTGGGCTTGCTGGTTCGCGCTCGGCGTCGACGGCTGGGCCGTGCTGCCGGCCTGCGGCGTGGCGCCCGGCGTCGCGGAAGCCGTTGGCTGCGGCGTGGTCTTCTGCAGCTCGGCCTGTGCCTGTTGCTGCGCGCGCTGCTTCTCCATCGCCGGCATGTTGTAGAAATATTGCCAGGCGATCAGCACGAAGCCCGACAGAATGACGGCGAGGATGGTATTGCGGTTGTCGGTCATCATTCTCTCGTCATCAATCCGGTTTGCGGCTGGTCGCAGGAGCGGGGCCGGGCTTTAAGCCGTCGGTTGTTGGGCTGCTTTTTGAGCCGCGTCCCTTGTGCGTATGCCGCGCGGGCTTCGCGAACGCTATGCGCAGATCGTCGAGCATGGTGGCGAAGTCGCGCGAGAGCGCGTCCCTTCGGCCGACCAGCACATAATCATGATGGGGCTGCATCGACATCGGGTCGAGCCGCTTCACCAGTTCGCGAAGCCGGCGCCGGATGCGATTGCGCTGGGGGGCGTTGCCGTTCTTTTTGGTGACGGTGAAGCCGATCCGGATCGGGCCGCTATCGTCTCGGCCAAGGTTTTGGCGGTCAAGGCTTCGGCGGTCAAGGCTTTGCAGGACGAACGCGGGACTATTCACCCGCGCGCCATTGGCAACGGCGAGGAAATCCGCTCGCTGCCTCAGCCGATCCATGATGAAATCCCAAAAAAGGGGGTCCGGCTCAGGCGCTCAGACGCTTGCGGCCGCGGGCGCGGCGGGCGGCGAGCACCTTTCGGCCGCCGGCCGTGGCGAGACGGGCACGGAAGCCGTGACGGCGCTTGCGCACCAGTTTGCTGGGTTGATAAGTCCGCTTCACGGGTTTTTCTCCGCTGACCGGGCAATTTGCCTGTAGAATTGATGATAAAGTCCGGAAGATGCTGCCCAAAACGGGCCTTTTTCGGCCCCAAGAGAGCCGCTCCCGGCGGTCACACCGGGTCATCGCGGACAATTGGCCGGCTTATATGCGAGCGCCTTCTTTTCGTCAACGCCGCACAAGAGCTCAATTCGGGCGAATATCGCTGTCCGTGCGGGGTTTTTAACCCTTGAGGTAGCGACTCGCCAGATCTGCGCTTACATCCGACCTTGGCAGATTGACGATCTGTAATTTGACCGCGCTGGGGGCGGGCCGCATCTTGATACGCGCCAAAACCCTTCACCCGGCGATATCTTTCATCCGGTAAAGGCAGCGAGGGCGAATTTCGTGGCAGCGACAGACCTCCAGCCGATCCAGGATGGGGATCAGCGGGACCCGCCGGCGGCGCTGCCGCGCGGGACGCGCGGGCTTGGGCTGTCCGGCAAGCTGCTGCTGCTCACCGTTCCCCTGGTGATGATCGCGGCCATCCTGCTCTACGTGCCGGCCATCGCCAACTTCTGGGTCAACCGGCTCAACGACCGCGTCGCCGCGGCCAACACGGCGGCGCTGGTGCTCGATGCGGCGCCGCTCGGCATGGTCCCCGATTCGCTCTCGCGCGAGATCCTGAAGAGCATCAATGCGCGCGCCGTCGCCATCAAGATGGGCCAGCAGCGCCGTCTGCTCGCCAGCGACAATCTGCCCGCGGCCATCGAGCACGACATCGACCTGCGCGACATGACGGCGTGGGAGGCGATCACCGGCTCGTTCCGGATGATGCTGGAGACCGGCAACCAGGCCATCCGGATCGTCGGGCCCGGCGTCGGCAACGCCCAGTTCATGGAGATTGTCACCGACGAGCTGCCGCTGCGGCAGTCAATGTACCGCTTCTCCCGCAACGTCGTGGTGGTCGCGCTGATCATCGCGGTGCTGACCGCCGGCCTCGTCTATCTCGCCATGCATTATCTCTTCGTGCGCCCGATGCGGCGGCTGACTGCGAGCCTGGTCGGCTTCCACGAAAATCCCGAGAGTTCGGCGGGGATCATCGTGCCGAGCCAGCGCAGCGACGAGATCGGCGTTGCCGAGCGCGAATTGTCGGACATGCAGCGCGACCTGATGTCGATGCTGCACCAGAAGAGCCGGCTCGCCGCCCTCGGCCTCGCCGTCTCCAAGATCAATCACGATTTGCGCAATCTGCTGGCCTCGGCGCAGCTCCTGTCGGACCAGCTCGCCAGCGTGCCGGATCCGCGGGTGCAGCGCTTTGCGCCAAAACTCGTGCGCTCGCTCGAGCGCGCCATCGCCTTCTGCCAGTCGACCTTGTCTTACGGCCGCGCTCAGGAAGCCGCGCCCGACCGGCGCATGATCATGATCGAGCCTGTGGTGCTGGAGGTGCGCGAGACCGCCGGCCTTGCCTCCGACGCCTCGATCGCCTGGGTCGCCGCGATTGAGCGCGGGCTCGCGGTCGACGCCGATCCCGACCAGCTGTTTCGCGTGCTGCTCAACCTCGTCCGCAACGCCGCCCAGGCGCTGGAAAGCCATGCGTCCGCCGAGGGCGGCGCGCAGCAGATCCGGATCACGGGAAAACGCGAGGGCGCGGTCGCCATCATCGAGGTCTCCGACACCGGCCCTGGCGTGCCGCAGAAGACCCGCGATCACCTGTTCGAGGCGTTCCAGACCTCCGGCCGCCCCGGCGGCAGCGGCCTCGGCCTTGCCATCGCCGCCGAGCTGGTCCGCGCCCATGGCGGCGACATCCATCTGGTCGAAGGCACCATCGGCGCCACCTTCCGGATCGTCATCCCCGACCGCCCCGTGGAACTGCTCTCCGTCCGCAACGAGCGGGCGCGGGCGTAGGTCGGCCGGCGGCCGAGTGCGGAAACCGTCATGTCCCTGCAAAATCTCCCCAATCCGGACCTTGCCAATTGGGGCAAGAGCGGTTAGTCAGAGCGCTCTTTCGCACCCCTCCGGCGTCGCCGGGGGCTGCCTGCGGGCCACGCCCGCACTGTCAGCGAAAAACGCGCCCGTAGCTCAGCTGGATAGAGCATCAGACTACGAATCTGAGGGTCGGACGTTCGAATCGTTCCGGGCGCGCCATTTCGGTACCGACTGTCGCCTGGTCACGCGGATCGAAGCCCCCTTCAGCGGCCCAGCGCAGCGGTCATTGCCCGGTTCGTTCACTCCCTCCGCTCACTGAGACCCAACTCTGTCCATAGCCACGCGAAATTGTAGCTCGCCATCGGATTATCTGGATCGGCGTGCTTCGCCGTCCGGTTCTCCATGAGCTTGAGCCACTCGACGACCTTCATCCGTCCGCCCTCCGTCTTCACCGCGGTCCGCGGCGTTTGCCCGTCGAGCGCGGGAACCGGTTGATCGAGCACGTCACGGTAATGCCGGTCCATGTAGTCATGGACGATGGCACGCTGCTCGTCCTCAGGGATATCGAGCTGATTTGGCATGGCAGACTCTCGCGACACCATGACCTGCTCGATCGATTCCGTCTTGACCGAGGGGTGGCGCAGGCGTCCGCCGAGCGCGTCGGACAGCAGTGCGCATCCGCGGCTGCAGCGCTGTTCGGAGTTGGTATTGAGCACCAACGTCTTGCTCTCCAGCCGTATATCGCCCAGCACGAGCCTGTCCTCGTCGGACCATGTTTCGAAGGTCAGCTGTTTCCGCGATGATCCGTCGTGCCCTGGTGCGGCGGCGGGCTTGGCTGCGCTTCTGTTTTCGCCAACCCAGCTCCATGACTTCGAGCTCGTGGCGCGAAACTCCGGACGTGCTTCCAACGCCGCTCGGATGTCACGCCCCGTGGTGCGGGCGGCGAGCGGGAAGCGCGCCTCGCACAGCATCACCTCGTCCCCTTCCGCGTTCCGCAAATCGGGAATTCTCGGTGACTGAATTCGGTCGATGGCGTCGACAAGCCAGAACGTGGTGAACATGGGCGTGATTGCGCGGAGCCTGTCGGTGGGAGAAAGATCCGAGAATCGGTCCTCGTCGAACTCGTATCCGTTCGCTTCCGCCAATTCTCGCTCTTCCTCGCTGCTCAGCGACTCCAGCTTCCGAACGGCCGCGACCAAAAGTTCCGATGTCTCGTGGTCGAATACCAGCAAGCCGCCACCGATCTGCGACCGCGAACCGACATGAACCACGCGCGCGGCAATGCGGTCCCATGGCTTGAGGCTTCGGGTCGCGCTCCGCTCGCTGACCAGGACCGGTTCGGCGTCGCGAAGCAGGTCGCGCGCCAGGAACGAAGTGTCGGGGACGATGTCGCTGACCTCATAGAGGCTCATCGTCGATTTCCGCAGCGCGGCCATGTAATTGCGAATCGATGCGGATTCTTTCCAGCCGCGGCGCTTGAGATAGTCATCCGTCGCGTTCTCGCCGTCGAATTCACGGGTCAGGAAGTCCTCGAAAGCGCAGGCCCACACGGTGCTCATGAACAGGTCTTCGCCGATGGTCGAAGCGATCTGCTCGATCTCGATGCCGGTTTCCTCGCAGGTGGGGACAAGGTGACCTTCAAGGACCCAGTCGAACCGATCGGCCCATCGATCGCGCGTAGACCACCTTATCAACCCTTCGAGCACGTGCTTGCTGGCCATGTCCCTGCTCGCATCCCGGAATTCCCGGTCGCCGCGTAAGCGCGGCCATGCCGGAGTTTAGCAGGCCCGCGCGACCTGTTCGATCCGGAACTGGATTTTTCGAAACGACGATCAACGAATTTCTTTGGCACCCGAACTGGCCCTGCGACGCCAGGGCCGCGTGCGCGCCGACGATGCCTGCTCGCACCGCTCACCGAAGCCGCTGCAATTGATTGCACCGGTTCCAAGCCTACGCGAACAAGGCCCGCTTTAGCGCCGCCCAACTTCCTGCGCCGTCGGATCCGAACCGAGCCCCTTGCTCGTCAGCAAAAGGTTGAACTGATCGGCGAAAAAAAGCTGCCCGTTCGGAGCCGTGATCGAAACCACAAAACCATTCACCGCGTGCTTGCGGGCCAGGATCACCGCAACGATCGCGCTGTCACGGAAATCCACGGTGCGGCAGTCGTCTTTAATAGCTTCGATGATAAATGTCATTTGGCCCATGACTACAATTGGCACGCGCCAATTGCGCGCCCGGCAACTCAACCTCGTATCGGTGAAAATGATGTTGCCGACAAGCCAGCTATTGACCCGATGGAACCGCGACCATACCCATATTGGGGGAAACAGCAGACCGGTCCTGCCTCACGCGGTGCGCCAGGGAGACATATAACTGGCTTGCAACCGACTTGTGGACGTCGGACCGGACATCCGTAGAAGCGGGCACTGGCCATGGTTGGTACGGCGAAAGACGAGGACATCGCGGCGGATTTGATCCGAACCGTCTCCCGCCACTCGTTGGCCTACATGCTGTGCGCAGCCAGCGAAATGTTCCGCCACTACGATTTCGATCCGCTGGACTTGATGATCATTCATGCGGTCTTGAACGCGAACGTTCTCAAGATCATGAAGAACCCCGAACTGGACCGGCAATTTGGCAGCATCCAGGCGGTTGAGCCGGACAAGATCAAGCAGGGCGTTTCCCGTGCCGCCCTGTCCCGCTTTTTCGGTCTGCCGATCGAAACCGTCCGGCGGCGCGCCGATCGCTTGAAGAAGCAAGGCATTTTCCGCGAGACCGACCATGGACTGATCGTGACCGAAGCCAATCAGTTCAAGTTCGGCAATAATCACGAGCTGCAGAGAACCAACATGCTCCTGGTGCGGAAATTCCTCCGTGACCTGACGGAAGCGGGCGTCGAGCTTCCCGGCGGGATTTGATGGACCATTGCCTTGGAGTCTCCGAACCGGGACCGCACCGCGCGCAGGCGGCGTGCGCCATTCATCATCCGGCTTTCACGCGCTCTTCGGCCGAAAGGCGACGATGGATCCGGTTGGCTCGTCTTCGCGCATTGCCGCCTCGATGGCCTTCGCCAACGCAGCCTGGTCGAATGGTTTTGACAATCGCGGCAGGCTGGATCGTTCGTCGCTGGGAATCTCTGCGTATCCCGTGCTCAGGAGGATGACCGTCCCGGGGCGCTCCGCGGCGACAGCGCTGGCCAGCTGCAGTCCAGTCATCCCAGGCATGGCATAGTCGGTCACGACCAGGTCGACGGTACGGGTGCGGCGGAGCAAAGCCAGTGCCTCGTCGCCCGAGCGCGCCTCGACCACGATGTGCCCAAGATCGTCCAACATCGCTGCCGTGTTCTCGAGCACCAGGAGGTCGTCGTCGACGACAAGTACGGAAAGCTGTCGGCTGGCCCGCGGTACGGGCGCCGGAGCTTCCGCGCGCGGGTCAGGCACCGCGGTCTCCCCGGCCATCGGCAGCCAAATTTCGGCTGTCGTGCCCTCCCCGGGAAGGCTCCTCAAAGCGAGCTTGCCGCCGGACTGCTCGGCAAGTCCGTGGACCATTGACAGGCCGAGCCCGGTGCCTTTGCCGACGCCTTTGGTCGTAAAGAACGGCTCCTGGGCGTGCCTGAGGGTCTCGTCATCCATGCCGCAGCCGGTGTCGCTCACCGAGAGCGCAACATAGTCGCTCGTCCGAAGGCCGCCATCGCCCCGCTCTTCGCGAGCGGCAATGGTAATCAGGCCGCCGCCCGGCATCGCATCACGTGCGTTGACCGCCAGGTTGAGGACAGCCAGTTCGAGCTGGTTCGCGTCGACCCTCACCTTCGGCAGGTCCATCGGAAACAGCGTCTCGACACGAATTCCGGCCTCGAATTTCAGCAATGAGGCCATGCCGTGCACCAATTCGTGGATATCGACGACCGCCGGCCTGAGATCCTGTTTACGCGCAAAAGCGAGCATACGCTGGGTCAGGGACGCGCCCCGCTGCGCGCCTAGCGTCGCGTTGTCCACCAGGCGCTGGACCTTCGCATCGCCCGGCGGCAGGCGCCTCTTCAGAAGTTCGAGGCTGCCGAGAACGGCTGCGAGCAGGTTGTTGAAGTCGTGGGCCACGCCGCCGGTAAGCTGGCCGATGGTTTCCATCTTCTGCGACATCATCAGTGCTTCGCGCGCCCGATCCAGCGCATCCTGTGCCCGTCGCCTTTCGCTGACGTCGCGCACGATCTTCGCAAAGCCGGCGATTGCGCCGCTCTCGTTCCGTACCGCAACGATCGTTGCTTCCGCCCAGAAGCGGCTGCCGTCCTTGCGGACACGCCAGCCTTCGATTGCAGACTTCCCCTCCCGCTCGGCTTCAACAAGGGCGCGCGCCGGGGCCCCGGCCGCGCAATCCTCCTCGGTGTGAAAGATCGTGTAGCTCGTCCCCACGATGTCATCGCCATAGCCCATCAGCCGGTGCGCGCCGAGATTCCAGTTGCCCACGCGCCCGTCCGGATCGAGCATGAAGATCGCGTGGTCGACGATACCTTCGACAAGGAGCCGAAAGCGTTCTTCGCTGCGCCTCAGGGTGTCGGCCTCGCGTTGAGCGCGCTCCGCGGAAGCCCTGTCATAGACGGCAGCCGCGATTCCGATGCTCAGGATCACAATGGTGATGCCGGCGAGCAGGAACGCGAGCGGCGCCTGACCGACGCCGAGATGTCCTGCCTGCCGGGCCATGATGTTCGTCGGCAGGAACATGGCGCCTTCCATCGCGGCGTAGTGCATGCCGGAGACCGCAAGGCCCATCACCAGTCCCGCGAACAGCCGCTGGACCGCGTTGGTGTTGCGAAAGGCGAGCCAGAGCGCCACGACGGAGGCGCTGATCGCGATCAGGATCGAGAGCACAACCCATCGGGGATCGTACTCCATGAGGGCCGCCATTCGCATCGCGGCCATGCCGGTATAGTGCATGCCGGAGATACCAAGTCCCATCGCGAAGCCGGATGCGAGGAGCGCCCGTGGCCGTCGTCCGACGACGGCAAAGGCCGCAGCGGCGACGACGATCGGAATGACAAGCGAGAGGAGAGTCAGGAATGGGTCGTACGAGATCTCGATTCCAGGCAGGCTGAAGGCCAGCATACCGACGAAATGCATGGACCAGATGCCGCCGCCCATTGCGATCGCGGCGGCTACCAGCCAGGATCGGCGGGCCCTTCCCGAAGCAGCTCGCATTCGGGTCGCCAGGTCCAACGCCGTATAGGAGGCGAGTGCCGCGATCAGAATCGATAACGCAACCAGAACGGGATCGTGAAAAGCCGCATGATGATGCATTTCGGCCGACGCTAGCCGAACTTACGTTCGCGTTCGCGTTCCCGCAAATTGTCCTCCCCCGACGACGCCGAGTCATCCTCGGCACCAAGATCGTTTCCGCCTGACAGGACGGCGCCGATGACCGGCCGCGGCATCCGTACCTCGCCAGACGAGAATCAGTTGAGAATAGTACCGACGACGAGCCTGCACCGCAAAGGTGGCAGCAAGTCGGCCGGTTCCCGCAAAAGATGCATGACGAGCGGCCGCCCGTCATACGCGAGGGCAACGTCACGCGCTGCTACGCCGGCAAGGGCGTGGCGCGCTACCAATGGTAAGATCCAGGCAGGCTCGGCCGGCGGTGTGAGGTGCAGCACGCGAGATCACCTGTAATCTGCTTCACACGCAAACGCGCCCAATGACGCTAGATGGAACAGGCCGTGCCTCCGCGCGGCCTGTTCGGAGCTGGCGATGATGGCTGCACTGGCAAAGGCGATATCCCGCGCGACGAGAACCGACGTTGATGTCGAAACTCTGAAAGTCCTCGTGATCTTTTCGGGCGCGGGCTTGCTGCTCTCTCTCGTGGCCGCAATGATCTACGGACAGGCTGTCAGCGCCGCCTTGTTTTGAGAGCGCGCTTCGCCAAATCGACCATTCGCCTCACCGCCACCCGAGCGCCGGCGCCACGTGCGTGAGGATCGCCTCGATGGCGTGCGCGCAATAGTCGACGCCGAGCTGGTTCGGGATTGTCAGCAGCAACGTGTCGGCCTCGGCGATCGCCTCGTCCGCTCGGAGCTGCTCGATCAGCACATCCGGCTCCGCCGCATAGGAGCGGCCGAAGATCGCGCGGGTGCGCGGGTCGATGAAGCCGACCTGGTCCTCGCTCCCGCGCTCGCCGCCGAAATAGGCGCGGTCGCGATCGTCGATCAGCGCGAAGATGCTGCGGCTGACGGAGACGCGGGGCTCGCGGGCGTGGCCGGCTTCCTTCCACGCAGCGCGATAGTTACGAATCTGAGCGGCCTGCTGCACATGGAAGGCTTCGCCGGTCTCGTCGTTCTTCAGCGTCGAGCTCTGCAGATTCATGCCGTGCCTGGCGGCCCAGACCGCCGTGGCGTTCGAGCCGGCCCCCCACCAGATCCGTTCGCGCAGGCCTTCCGCATGCGGCTCGAGCCGCAACAGGCCCGGCGGATTTGGGAACATCGGCTGCGGGTTGGGTTTTGCAAAACCTTCGCCCCGCAAGATGTCGAGAAAGACCTCGGCATGACGCCGGCCCATGTCGGCGTCGCTCTCGCCCTCGGCCGGCTGGTAGCCGAAATAGCGCCAGCCATCGATCACCTGCTCGGGCGAGCCGCGGCTGATGCCGAGCTGGAGGCGCCCGCCGGCGATGAGATCGGCAGAGCCGGCGTCCTCCGCCATGTAGAGCGGATTCTCGTAGCGCATGTCGATCACGGCCGTGCCGATCTCGATCTTGCTGGTCTTGGCGCCGACCGCGGCGAGCAGCGGAAAGGGCGAGGCGAGCTGCCGCGCGAAATGGTGCACGCGAAAATAGGCGCCGTCGGCGCCGAGCTCTTCCGCCGCAACCGCAAGCTCGATCGATTGCAGCAGCGTGTCCGCGGCCGAGCGGGTCTGCGATTGCGGCGAGGGCGTCCAGTGCCCGAAGGAGAGGAATCCGATCTTTTTCATGGAGGCAACATATGGATGATGAGAACAGTTTGCGACACCTCGGATCGAGGAAAAAAATGGCAACATGGGCAGGCGTGTACGCGTAAGTGCCGTTCCTCGAGGGGGAAGCGGACCGAAGCAGGCAACGCTGCAAGCGCCCCTTTTCACCCAACTGAGACAGGTGCGCCGCAGGATTGTTGCGATGCAGAGCGCGGGGATGTAAAAGGACTGCGGCGGCAAGATCGTCTGAAACGCCAGCTGCGCTAAGCCCTCTCCAGCATGCGGTACCTGATCCCATGACAAAAGCGCGCGCCGTACCCATGCCCAGCAGCAGCGTGCTTGCGCCGCTTTACGCGGGCGCGGACCTTTTGGACGCCTTTGCAATTCAACTGCCGGCGGGCGCCAGCGATGACGTAGAGGTGCTGGCACGCGCCGCGCTTGAGCGACAGGCGTGGTGGATCCGTGCGCTCACGCGTGTCCGCGATGTGGTGATGGCGGCAGTCGCCGTCAAATCGTCGCGCGCCGTCGGTCTCGCCGCGGCGGCACGTGGGCCGGTTATCGGCTTCTTCCCGGTGCTGTCAAAGACTGCGACGGAGTTGGTCGTGGGCGCGGATGACCGGCATCTCGACTTCCGCGTCACCATTCAACTTCGCGCCGATGCAGCAAATGGGCGCGAGCTGGTCGCGGGGACCGTGGTGCATTGCCATAACCGACTGGGGCGCATCTATCTTGCGACGATAGCACCGTTTCATCGCGTGATTGTCCCGGCCAGTTTGGAGCAGGCGGCAAGAGCAACGAAGAATTGAGCATGCTTTGGTGGTCGTGACTGGCTGCGGTCGACGAACGAGCCGGCTTCTGGCCCATCAGCAAAATAGCGGCGCATCGCGTTGAGGTCCGCTTGGTGAGGCAAGGCGGACTGGATCTGCTCAGGTTCAATTCTTCGCATTTTGACCCAAGGCAGACATTCAGGATTCTTTAGTCGTCGTGCGCTCTCGGTGGCTGACCTATTCCTCGCAAATCGGGTGGTTGTCCGTAATTGCCCGATGAGCGTTGGTGCAAAGTAAAGCTGGGCCTAGTTCGATCTCGGCGGATTGAACTTTATCGCGGGGCCGATCTGAACGTTCTCTTCACGAACGAGAGCACCTCCAACATTCACCACGCACCCGGCCTGCCAGTCCCAATAAGCCTTCTGTTTCATC
Source organism: Bradyrhizobium sp. JR4.1 (assembly GCF_040548605.1). NCBI lineage: Bacteria > Pseudomonadati > Pseudomonadota > Alphaproteobacteria > Hyphomicrobiales > Nitrobacteraceae > Bradyrhizobium > Bradyrhizobium sp. JR4.1. The sequence continues at coordinate 292,851 of NZ_JBEPRY010000001.1, read as the reverse complement.
GGCTCCCATCGTTTTCTACATTGATCATCTGACACATAAGGAATGACGACAAATGTGAGAGCGGCGATAAGTCCGCATCCAATCCAAAACATGCGCATCTTCCTTTTCTCAGCGACAGTGAGGAAGGACCCCTGACTGGCCGCTTCTTTCCATATAGTGTTGTGGCCGTCAAAGGTTGCATAAAAATGTCGCGCAACCAGTTCGATCCCGCCAACGTCGCTTTTGCCCCCGTGCTGACTCGCAAAGGCGAACTGCCATGTCCGGTTTCGCGAGAGAACGGATACCGCCGACTTCGCGAGCTATCGGGTTTATGACTACGCTCCCTGGCGCATCCGGCGTCGTATTGACGCCGGCCCGTGTTGCCGTGACGCCTCAGGCGTAGGCGACCCAGCCGCGGAAAGTGAAGCCGGTATAGAACAGCGTCGGGTCGGAGAATCCGGCCCGCCGCAAAATCGCTTCATCCTGCGCAGGCGCGAGGATTTCCAGATGGTTAGTGACGGCGTTCCGCGCGGCGGCCGCCTGGTCCGGCTCGACGCCGGACGCGGCGAGGTACGCGGAGTATCGCGAGAGCCACAGCGGGCGTTCCTCCTCGCCATTGGGCGCGCTCAAATGCGCGACCACGAAGGGCGCGCGCGGCTTGAGCCGGCGGCGGATCTCCGAGGCGATACGGCGTCGCTCCTCGACATCGACGAAGTGCAGGGTCAACAGGCAGGTGGCGCCGTCGAACGGGCCTTCCGGAGCATCGTCGATGTAGCCTTGATGAAGACGCGCGCGTGGCGCGAACGATCCGAGGGTTTGCCTCGCTAGCCCCAGCATGGCCGCGGACGGATCGACGCCATCGAAGCTCCAGCCTCCATGCGCTTGCGCAAAAGCCTTCAGCTCCAGGCCGCCGCCGGCTCCGAGAACGAGAATCCGTGCATCGTCACGCGCGCGCTCGGCCAGTAGGATCGCCGCCATGGACAGCATGGCATTGTAGCCGGGGACGAACCGTGGCGGTCCTTCGGTGTATCTCGCCACCGCTTGCGGATCGGAAAACACGTTCTGAACGTCGGTCATGATGTCGTCCTTGCTGAAATGGGCCAATCACGCGCCATGCGCGCTCATGCCCTGAAGCTTTCGCGAGCCGAGGCGCTTGCGCAGATCGTCGCCCAGCATCGCCAGCGTTACCTCGCCAAAGCGCGACAGCAGCAGCGCCTGCGCATCGCCAAACGCCTGATCGAGGGCGGCATTGACGGACTGTTCGACGAGGCAGCCCGGCGCCTCCGTCCGGTTACCAATCGCCAGAAGCGAGGGACTGCCGAGCGCGATGTAGACGTCGCGCAGCGTCACCTTCGCGAGGTCGCAAGCCAACGTCCAGCCGCCGCCGTGGCCTTTTTCGGAGCGGACGTAACCAAGGTCCCGAAGCCCGGCCATGATCCGCCGGATCACCACCGGGTTGGTATCCATTGCTTTTGCCAGGGTCTCGGACGTGAAGGGACCAGGCTGCTGTGCCATGTGCAGCAGGACGTGCAGCACGCCCGATAATCGACTGTCTCGTTTCATGTAACTTTATATGTTACATGATTTCATTCAAGTCAAGCGATTTCGGCGCGAGCCTTCCGATCTCACGCTTCGACCGGAAGCGAACTGCGCGCCGCCAGGTCTGTGCAGAATCTCGTCGCAAAGCTCAGGCGGCTGACGACGATGCGAAGCGGAACGTTCTATGGATGGCGCGTTGTCGCCGCGGCGTTCGGTCTCGCCGTTCTCGGCCTGGGGTTCGGCTTCTATGGGCCGCCGATCTTCCTGAGTGCCATTCGCGAAGCCCACGGATGGCCGCTGGCCCTGGTCTCGACGGCCGTCACCGTGCACTTCCTGGCGGGATCGATCGTGACGGCCAATCTGCCGACGCTCTATCGGCGCTTCGGCATTCCGGCTGTGACGAAGGCCGGGGCGCTGTCGCTGGCCGTCGGCGTCTTTGGATGGGCGATAGCAGCGACGCCGTGGCAATTGTTCGGCGCGACGGTGTTGAGTGGTGCAGGTGGGTGACGATGGGCGTGGCCGCGGTCAACGCCATCGTGTCGCCCTGGTTCGTCCGTCGTCGTCCCGCGGCACTCGCGGTCGCCTATAACGGCGCAAATGTCGGCGGGATCATCTTTTCGCCGCTCTGGGCTGCGGCCATTGCCAAGCTTGGGTTTGCCGTTGCAGCAGCAGCCATCGGCCTGATCTTGGTCGTGGTAGTGTGGCTGCTTGCGAGCACTGTGCTGTCGCGCGCGCCGGAGCAGACCGGATCGATGCCGGACGGCGCGGCCCCGGCCGAAGAGACTGTCTCGGCGAAGTGCGCACGGCCGCTGCCGGGATCGCCGCTCTGGCGGGACCGCAAATTCCTGACGCTCGCGGCTGGCATGAGCCTGGGGCTGTTCGCACAGATCGGCCTGACCGCACATCTCTTCTCGCTGCTGCTGCCTGCGCTCGGTGCGCAATGGACTGGGCCGGTGGTGGGACTGATCGGCGTCATGGCGATCGCCGGCCGGACGCTGCTGGGCTGGCTCATGCCTGAAAGCATCGACTGGCGGCTGGTTGCCTGCGCCAGCTACGCCGTTCAAATCGCCGGCACGATCACATTCATTGCCGCGGCCGGAACGAACATTCCGCTGTTGATCCTCGGTGTTGTCTTGTTCGGCCTCGGGTTCGGCAACGGGACGTTCCTTCCGCCGCTGATTGCGCAGCTCGAATTCGCTCCGGACGACGTGCCGCGTGTGGTCGCGCTGATCGTTGCGATGTCGCAAGGCGCCTATTCATTTGCGCCGGCGGTCTTTGGTTTGATCCGGGAATGGCTTCCGGCCGGTACGGGCGCCACGCCCGGCTTTTATGTTGCCGCGGCGCTGGTGCAGGGATTGGCGATCTGCGCATTTTGGGCGGGGCGCCAGTCGCGCCTCCGAGCCGATGCGGCTTGAAACGCCGCGCAATGGCCAATGCGTTCGATGATGCCGTTCTGCGCCTGTTTTGCCCGACGGGCCAAGAACGCGTCTTAAAATCCGCAAGTCGTCACGCCGCCTTTTTACGGCTCGGTCGGATCAGAACGTCTGCGGAAATTCCAAGACGTTCATGGAGGCGGCGGATCATCGTGATCGACAGCCCGCGCTTTCGGTTCAGAACCTCGGCGATGCGGGTGCGTGTCCCGATGATCTCTTCCAGGTCCCGCCGGGTCAGCCCTTGCTGCTCCATGCGAAACTTGATGGCCTCGATAGGATCGGGCGGATCCATCGGATCATGCTCGGCCTCGTATGCATCGATCAGCGTCGCGAGCACATCCAGACGGTCGCCTTCGGGTGTGCCGGACTTCGCGCCCCAGAGGCGCTCCACCTCCTTGAGTGCGCCATCATAGTCTTGCTTCGTCCGAATTGGCCTAATCTCAGTCGCCGCCATGCCGAACCTCCCTTACATCGACCTTGTCGTAGTCCCGGTGCGTGCCGATCCACTTGATCCACACGATGCTCTTCTCGAAATCGACTGCAACGATGGGTGCAATCCGGACGTTCGCGACGAATTCCCCGTAGCTGTGGTGTCGTCGTTGTTCTGGTCGCCGGATCAATGCTTCGTAACCGTCTAAGTCATTGATCCCGCTCATGCCGGTTACTGTGCATGGGGTTGTTTTTCGACTTTTTTGGTTTGAGGGCACGACGGTGCGAGGATGAACCGGACATCATCCGGTCCGCTACTTCATCACCCGCAGATTCTTGGTCGTGAACCGCTGCGTCTTGTCGCCGGGACGAACCGGCCGCCGTGTGCCGGCGGCCTTGCCGGTGCCGGGTGGCTGGTGCGCGGGGACCAGCTGGTCGGGGCGGGAGCCGATCAGATCGGCGCGGCCCATCTCTTTCAGAGCCTCGCGCAGCACCGGCCAATTGTCGGGGTCGTGATAGCGCAGGAACGCCTTGTGCAGGCGGCGCTGGCGCAGGCCCTTGATGGCCTCGACCTTGTCGCTGCCGCCGCGCCGCACGCCGCGCAGCGGGTTGACGCCGGTGTGGTACATCGCAGTTGCGGTCGCCATCGGCGAGGGCAGGAAGGTCTGCACTTGATCCGCGCGATAGCGGTTCTTCTTCAGCCACAGCGCGAGGTTCATCATGTCCTCGTTGGTCGTGCCCGGATGCGCCGCGATGAAATACGGGATCAGATAGTATTTCTTGCCGGCCTGTTCGGCCGCCGCATCGAACATCCGCTTGAACTGGTTGTAGGCGCCGATGCCGGGCTTCATCATCTTGTCGAGCGGCCCGCGCTCGGTATGTTCGGGCGCGATCTTGAGATAACCACCGACGTGATGGGTGACGAGCTCCTTGATGTATTCGGGGCTCTCGACCGCGAGGTCGTAGCGCACGCCGGAGGCCACCATCACCTTCTTGATGCCCTTGGTCTCGCGCACCTTGCGATAAAGCCGGATCAGATCGTCGTGCGAGGTGTTGAGGTTCGGGCAGATCTCGGGGAAGACGCAGGACGGCCGCCGGCACGCGGCCTCGACCTTCGGGTCCTTGCACGCCATCCGGTACATGTTGGCGGTGGGACCGCCGATGTCCGAGATGACGCCGGTGAAGCCGGGCGTCTTGTCGCGGATCTTTTCGATCTCGCGCAGGATCGAGCCCTCGGAGCGGTTCTGGATGATGCGGCCCTCGTGCTCGGTGATCGAGCAGAAGGTGCAGCCGCCAAAACAGCCGCGCATGATCGTTACCGAGAATTTGATCATGTCCCACGCCGGGATCTTTGCGTCACCGTAGGACGGATGCGGAGCGCGCGCGTAGGGAAGATCGTAGACCGCGTCCATCTCGTCGCTGGTCAGCGGGATCGGCGGCGGGTTGAGCCAGAGGTCGCGATCGCCGTGGCGCTGCACCAGCGGTCGCGCATTGCCGGGATTGCTCTCCCGGTGCAGCACGCGTGACGCGCGCGCATAGGCTTCCTTGTCCTGCTCGACTTGCTCCAGCGCCGGCAGCCGGATCACGGTCAAGCCTTTCGTCCGCGAAGCGCCCTCGTCGGCGGAATCGAGATCGTCGGCGTGCAGTTCGACATAGTCCTCAGGCACGCGGCGGAACAGCGCGACGCCCCTGATGTCGTCGAGCTCGCGCGGCGCCTCGCCGGCGGCAAGACGGTTGGCCACTTCGACCACGGCGCGCTCGGCATTGCCGTAGAGAAGCAGGTCCGCCTTGGCGTCGGCCAGCACCGAGCGGCGCACCTTGTCGGACCAGTAATCGTAATGCGCGATCCGGCGCAGCGAGGCCTCGATGCCGCCGAGCACGACCGGGACGCCCTTGAACGCCTCGCGGCAACGCTGCGCATAGACGACGGTGCAGCGGTCCGGCCGCTTGCCGCCTTCGCCGCCCGCGGTATAGGCGTCGTCGCTGCGTATGCGGCGGTCCGCGGTGTAGCGGTTCACCATGGAGTCCATGTTGCCGCCGGTGACGCCGAAGAACACCTTTGGCTTGCCCAGTGCCTTGAACGGCTCGGCCGAATGCCAGTCCGGCTGCGAGATGATGCCGACCCGAAAGCCCTGCGCCTCCAGCAGGCGGCCGATGATGGCCATGCCGAAGCTGGGATGGTCGACATAGGCATCGCCCGTCACCAGCACGATGTCGCAGGCATCCCAGCCGAGCGCATCCATCTCGGCGCGGCTCATGGGGAGGAACGGCGCCGGCTTGCGCGGGCGTGCCTGCGCCATCAGGGGTTTTTCGGCGGCGATGATCTGGATGTCCATGGCGCATACGCATAGGACTCCGGGACGGCGAATACAACCGACGGGCACGTGAAAGATCCGGTTCCGTGGCCGGCAGCCCAGGCGTGCGACCGCGTTAACCGTTCGCGAACGCAGCCATCAGCTGTGTGCACCTTCTCGGGTCACACGCAGGAACCAACTGCCCTCGCGAACATTCTGATGCAGGGTTTGCGCCGGCCCGGCTGGCGCGCGCTCGCGCCCGGGATCTAGTATCGCCTCGATGTTCGCCTCGGGCGGATGGGGGAGCCGTGAGTACAGTCATAGAGAACTTGCTGCTCCGAAAGCAGAAGCTCGTTGAGCAGCTCGAGAAGGCGCCCACGGTCGAGGACCGCGACAAAATCGAGCACCAGCTCGAACAGATCAACACCGCGCTGGATTTTCTGGACAGGCCCGGCACGAAAGGTGCGCGGTAGCAGCGCTCAATCCACCTGCAGTGCTCTTGCGTAGACCACGCCCGAATTGGTGACGTGCGTGGTCATCAGCGTCGCGAAGGCGGCAAACTCGCCGCGCGCGAACAGATCGAGCAGCTTGCGATGCTCGTCGAAGGACGTGCGGGTGCGCACGTCGATCGGCGAAGTCAAATTGGTGCGGAGTGCAGCGACGCGGCTGGATGCGAGCTGATAGGATTCGGCGAGATAGCGGTTGCCGCAATGGGCGAACAGCGCCTCGTGGAAAGCGGCATCGGCGCGCCCGTAGGCGATATTGTCCCGGGCTGCAATCGCCGGCTCCATCGCCGTGATCGCCTCGCTCATCGTCGCGGTCGCACCCTCGCGATCATGGTGGAAGGCGAGCTCGGCGGCCTTGGGCTCCAGCGCGATCCTGAAAGTGCAGAGCGCGGTGATGTCTTCGGCGCTTGGCGTGAAGACAAAACTGCCGACCTGCGGCCGGATCACGACGAGGCCCTGCGCCTGCAGCTGGCCCATCGCCTCGCGCACCGGGGTGCGGCTGACGCCGAAGGAGTTGGCCACCATCTCCTCGGAGATGGCGGCGCCGAGCGCGAACTCGCCGTCGATGATGGCTTGGCGCAGCCGCTGCATCACCCGCTGCGACAGCGATTTCGGTGCATCGAGCTTCAGCGATCGCATCGGCTCTCTCAGATCACCTTGCCGGGGTTGAGCAGATGATCGGGATCGAGCGCGGCCTTCAGCGTCCGCATCAGCGCGATCTCGGCCTCGCTCCTGGCATGACCCAGCCACTTCTTCTTCAAGGTGCCGATACCGTGCTCGGCGGAGACGCTGCCGCCCATCTCGCGCACGAGACCGTAGATGATCGCGTCCATCGCTTCCTTCGGCTGCTGCTCGACGGCAAGGCCGGTCACCCAGGAGACGAGATGCAGATTGCCGTCGCCGATATGGCCGTAATAGACGCTCTCGCATCCGTCGATGCCGTCCGCCAGCGCGGCCTTGCAGCGCGTGACGAACTCGTCCATCCGCGCCACGGCGAGCCCGATATCGTAGGAGATGTGCGGCCCCAGCACTTGGCCGAACTCGGCGCAGATGTCGCGCACGCGCCAGAAGCTCTGCGTCTGCCCCAGCGATTGCGCCACGGCAGCGTCGGCGAGCAGGCCGCGCTCCATCAGCTCTTCGAGCCAGCTTTGGAACCGCGGTGCGTCGAGGCTCTCGTCGGTGCCTTGCGCTTCGACTAGCACGTAGAGGCCGTGGCCTGTGGCGACCGGCGGCTTGATGCCGGCGCGAGTCGTAATGACGTCCCAATAGTCCGGCCACATCACCTCGAATGCCGACAGCAGCGGGCCGAGCCCGCTTCGCGCGGCGCCGAGCAGCGCGATCACCGCGGCATAGTCCTCGAGCGCGCAGAGCGCGGCCATGGTCGAGCGCGGTTTTGGAAACAGCCGCAGCACCACGCGGGTGATGATGCCGAGCGTGCCTTCCGAGCCGATGAACAGATGCTTCAGGTCATAGCCGGCATTGTTCTTCATCAGCTTGTTGAGGCTGGTGATGATGGTGCCGTCGGGCAGCACGACTTGGAGCCCGAGCACCAGCTCGCGCGTCATGCCGTAGCGGATCACGCGGTTGCCGCCGGCATTGGTCGAGAGGTTGCCGCCGATCGCGCAGGAGCCGCGCGAGCCGAGATCGAGCGGAAAGAAGAAGCCGGCTTCGTCGGCCGCCTGCTGGATCGTCTGAAGCGGCGTGCCTGCTTTCACCGTCATCGTCATCGAGGCGTGATCGATCTCCTCGATGCCGCTCATGCGCTCCAGCGAGATCGCGACCCAGCCTGCCTCAGGCGATGCGCCGCGGCACAGCCCGGTCAATCCGCCCTGCGGCACGAACGGCAGATGTGCCTGCCGGCAAGTCGCGATCGCATCCGCAACGCCTTGCGCGTCGACCGGGCGGATTACCGCGAGCGGCGTTTGCGGCAGGCTCGCGCTCCAGTCGTTGCAATTGCGCGCGGGCACGTCGGTGCCGACAAGCACAGCAGCCGCGCCGAGCCTGTCGCGCAAGGCGCCGAGCAACTGGGCGGGCCGCTCGACGGGGGTCACCATGTCCATGCGAGACCTCCTCGGAATCTGGCTGCGTGTCATGCGCGCCATGACGATGGAAAGGATTTGCGCCTTTGTTGTATGTAAGGTACAAGACGGAAAGTAAAGCAAAAACAAGGCTTGCCAAGCCCCTGGTTCGATCGTCCGAGATCAGAGGCGTGGTCCGAAGCCACAGCACCGGATGGTGTGATGACGGAGGCAATTCGCGGGTTCTGGGTGGCGTCGGCGACGCCGCTTGCCGCCGACGGCAGCGTGGACTCCGCCAAGCTCGCGGCCCACGCCAAGCAACTCTTCGGCAAGGGCGTCGACGGTGTCGTGCTGTTCGGCACCACCGGCGAGGGTACCTCGTTCAATGTCGCCGAGCGGGTCGCGACCATCGAGGCCGTGCTCAAGGCCGGCGTCGCGCCGGACCGAATTGGAATCGGCGGCGGCTTCCCCGCGATCAGCGACAGCATCGCACTGACGCGCGCCGTGCTCGGCCTCGGTCTGCGTCACGCGCTGTATCTGCCGCCTTACTTCGACCGCAGCGTCACCCCTGAAGGCATCGAGGATGCCTTTGCGGCGATCCTCGACGGCGTCGCCGACGATCGCCTGCGCGCCTATCTCTATCATATCCCGCAGATCTCGGGTGTCGCGATCCCGACGAGCGTCGCCGCGAATTTGCGCAAGCGCCACGGCAAGGTCGTTGCAGGCCTGAAAGACTCCAGCGGCGACTTCAAGCAGTTCCAGGCGTTCCGCGCCGCCGCTCCCGAGCTCGCCATCACCGTCGGCAACGAGGTTGACATCACCCGCGCGATCGCCGCCGGCGGGGCCGGCACCATCTGCGGCATGGCCAACATCGCGCCGGAGCTGGTCAAGGCCATGATCGACGGCAAGGATGTCGAAGCACGCATGCAGGCTGCCGTGGACATCGTGGTGAAATCGCCATCCTTCCTCACGACGCTGAAAGCCATCCTCGCGGCACAGACGGGCGATGCGAGCTGGCTGCGTGTGCGGCCGCCGCTCCGGGCCTTATCCGACGGCACCGCGCTCAAGCGGAAGCTCGACGAGCTGACGGCTCCCGCCATCGCGTGAGATCGCGCAAAACCGCGACACGTTGCCGCAAATTCGCGCGCTGCGTGTCGCGCTCGCTGCGCAATCAATCGAAGATTGCCGAACAGCGGGATCGGAATCTAGAACCCTTCAACACTAGAGCGATTCAAGTTCGCTTGCGGTTCTTTTCACGAACAGCGGCTGTTAGACGCGCCAGCTTCTGCGTCTGACTTGGAAGTGAATCGAAAGTGCGTGTCTATCTGGACGGCCAGCGCGTCAGCGGCCGTCGAACGCTTGCCGGCGAGAGCCGCGCGGGTCTTCTCATTGGAGCGGCCGTGCTGCTCGCCGAATTTCTCTCCAGCTCGGCGACCGCGCAGGCCCAATCCGCACTGCCGCCGGTGACGGTGGAAGCGCCGGCTCCGCGGCCGAAAGCGGCGCGTGCATCGGACCAGTCTCCGCGCCGCACGCAAACCGCCGCGCGCCAGCGCAATCACAATCCAGCACCCGCAGCGCCGACGCTCTCGGAGCGCGCCGCCGCGGAAGCCGCCGCGCAACAGGCCGCCAAGCTCGGCTACCGCGCGATGCCGAGCGCAACCACGTTGCGCAGCGGCGCCTCGCCGCTCGACACCTCGCAGGCCGTCAACGTCGTCCCTGCGCAAGTGTTGAAGGACCAGCTTCCGCGCAACATCGACGATGCGCTCGTCAATATCTCCGGCATCACCCAGACCAACACGCTCGCCGGCACCCAGGACGCCGTGATCCGTCGCGGATTCGGCGACAACCGCGACGGCTCGATCATGCGCAACGGCATGCCCCTGGTGCAGGGGCGCAGCCTGAATGCAGCCGTCGACAGCGTCGAGGTGCTGAAGGGGCCCGCCTCGCTGCTTTACGGCATCATGGATCCCGGCGGCATCGTCAACACCATCAGCAAGCGTCCGGAGCTCTATCAGCACGGCTCGGTCACGCTGCTCGGCTCGACCTTCGCGAACAACCGCAGCGGCGCTGACGGCACGCTCGACATCACCGGTCCGATCGGCGACGGCGGTCTCGCCTATCGTTTCATCGGCTACGGCGTCAGCGAGGACTATTGGCGCAATTTCGGCCGCCACAGGGAAATGCTGGTCAACCCGTCGCTCGCCTGGTACGGCGACACCACGACGGTCCAGCTCACCTATGAGCACCGCGAATTCATCACTCCGTTCGACCGCGGCACCGCGTTCGTCAACGGCGCTCCGCTGGCGATCCCGAAGACGCGCCGGCTCGACGAGCCCTTCAACAACATGTGGGGCACCTCCGACCTGGTGCAGGCCTCGGTCGAGCAGAAGCTCGACGACAATTGGAAGGTCACGGCGGCCTATAGCTACAACACCGAAACATATAGCGCCAATCAGCTTCGCATCACCGGCGTCAACGCCAAGAGCGGTGTGGAGACCCGCAGCAATGACGGCACCCAGAACTCGCTGAGCAACGCCAGTTACGGCACCTCCTATTTACAGGGTGACGTCTGGGTGGGCGGCTTCCGCAACGAGATCCTGTTCGGTGGCGAGGCGCTGTATCGCACGATCGATCGCCACGATTTGATCCGTCAGGCGACGGCGAGCTTCAATTTCTACAACCCGGTCTACGGACTGATCTCGCCGGGCACGGCTGTTTCGCCAACGGACAGCGAACAGACCGACAAGCTCGGCACCCGCGGCTTCTTCGCTCAGGACACCTTCCATCTGGCCCACTGGCTGTCCGTGGTCGGAGGCGTGCGCTGGATGGAATACGAGCAGCTCGCCGGAAAAGGCCGGCCGAACTTCATCACAAACACTAATTTGGCGGGTGACAAGGTGCTGCCGCTCGGCGGCGTCATCTTCAAGCTGAACGATCAGCTCTCCTACTACGTGAGCTATACGCAGTCGTTGAAGCCGACATCGGTCATCGCGGCGTTCACCTCCGGCTTTGTCGTCGACTCCACCATCGCGCCCGAAGAAGGAACGCAATGGGAGACCGGTCTGAAGTTCGATGTCAACAAGCGGCTATCGGGCACCCTGGCCGTCTACGACATCCAGAAGAAGAATGTCCTGGTGCTGGATGACATCGGCGGAGGCAAGTCGGCGGCGCGCGCCTCCGGCGCGGCCAAGTCGCGCGGCGTCGAATTGGACGTGACCGGCAAACTGACTGATCAATGGAGCCTGATCGGAAGTTATGGGTATACCGATGCCCGGCTGATCAATGATCCCGCTGTCGGTAACGCCAAGCTCCTGAACGCCGCCATGAACACGGCTTCGCTCTATCTCGTCTACGATTTCGGCGATGCGCTGCCCGGACGTCTGCGGCTCGGCGGCGGCGCGCACTATGTCGGTGACCGACCGGGCGACTCCCTCAACACGTTCTTCCTGCCGGCCTATACCGTCGCGGACATCTTTGCGACTTACGACACCAAGATCGACAATCTGCCGGTGACCTATCAATTCAACGTCAAGAACCTGTTCGACAAGGTCTACTATACGTCCACCACCGGAAACGCTCTGAACGTCGCGATCGGCGACGCGCGCAGGATATCCCTGTCGGCGACGGTGAAGTTCTAGCGATGACGGTGTGGCGCGAGGAAGCCGATTTCCCGGTCGTGCAGACCAGAAGGGCCGGCGCCGATGCATGAGTGCTGGCGCGCGATCAAGGCCGTTCTGCTTCAGGTCCATTCCATCGCGGGCCTCGCGCTCGCGCTGCTACTCGCTGTGATCGCGCTGACCGGTGCGATCATGAGTTTCGAGGACGAGATCGGCGACTATCTGAACCGCGGCATCATGCAGGTCGCGCCGCGCCAGGCAGCGGCGCTGATGCCGGACGAACTGGTTGCGCGCCTGACTGCGGCGCAGGATGTCGGCAAGGTCTCCGCCGTGACGCTAGCAAGTGATCCGTCCGCCGCGGTGCATGTGCGCTTCGCCCGCGACGAACGAGGCGCGCGGCCGTCCTCGCTCTATGTCGATCCCTATGACGCGCGCGTGTTGGGCGCACCGCGCGGCGAAGAGTTTTTCGCGACCGTGCGCAAGCTGCATCGCTGGCTGTTGATTCCCGGCGACGCCAAGGGCTGGGGGCGTCAGATCACGGGCGTGGCCGCGCTCGGCTTGATCGTGATGCTCATCTCGGGACTGGTGCTGCGCTGGCCGCGGCGTGCAGGCAGCGTGAAGATGTGGCTGAAGCCCAATGTCCGGCTCAGCGGGCGCGGGCTGCATCGGTCGCTGCATGCGGTGATCGGCACCTGGGTCCTGCCGGTCTATCTGGTGATGACGCTCACCGGGCTCTGGTACTCGTTCGACTGGTACAAGGATGGCGTCGTCTGGTTGCTGTCGCGGCCGCAAGTCGCCGCCGCTAAGATGCAGCCCAAGATGCCCACAAAGGCGTCGCGTGCCACCGGCGCCGGCGAGACGGCGCAGCCGATCTGCTTTGATCGCGCGTGGGCCGCCTTCCTGCACGAAGAGGGCAGCCGCTTCTCCAAGGCGTTACTGACGCTGCCCGCCGGTCCGGGCACGGTGATACGGATCCGGTCCTGGGGGAAAGACTCCACCCTCGATACTACCCGCGACGAACTCCGCATCGACGCCGTGACCGGTCAGTTGGTCTCTGCGGAACGCTACGCCGACAAGACGTTCGGCGAGAAGATCATCGCGAATGTGCTCGACATCCACCGCGGTGCGATTCTGGGTTGGCCCGGCAAGCTCGCGTTCATGGTCGCGGCTGCGCTGATGCCGCTGTTCGCGGTCACCGGCGTCCTGCTCTATTTGTCGCGCCGCAGGATGCGGCGCCCCGCCCAGCCACCGCTCGGGCGGCTCGTGCCGGGCGAGTGAACGGACGAACTGCTTCGACACGGCTTGGGGTCGCCCGGCTGACCTGCCGCCCTCATGTCACTTCGCCTGCATGCGCCGTTCGTCAATGACGATGTCGTTGTTGATGGCGTAGACGAAGCAGCCGCCATCTCGGCCGTTCCGCGCGGGATCGCTGTTGCATTTCGCCAACGCGGAGGTCTGGGCGTCTTTCAGGCTGGGATCCCCTGCCGAGATGAATAGTTTGCCCCAGGGATGGATCGCGATCGCCTTGGTCTCCATGGCCTTGTCGTAGTTCTGCACGTCAGGGCGCTGTCGCGTGATCCGCCGGATGATCGGAATCTGCGACAAGTCGTACTTGCCTGCATAGTGCAGCCGCGGCATGTCTCTCGACGCGAGCTCGCCTTCGGCGACGATTTCCTCGTTGACGGCCAGCAGGGCGCATGGCTTGCCGTAGCGGAGCTGACACGCTTCGAGCGAGCGGTCGCCGGTGACAGACGGGTCTTCATGCTCGCAGGAGCGAAAATAGCTTGCGCGGATGAGCTCCACGGCCTGTCCCTTGTTGGGTTTGCAGGCGAGATAGTCCTTGATCAGCGTGTCGCGAAGCGTTGGGTGTACGGCCGGCGTCGCTGCGGCCATGATCGAGGCCATTGCCCGCTCGAATTGCGATTTGCGTTCGGCATTGGTGAGCGCGGCCATGGCGACGCCCGGAAGCGCCAGAAATATCACCAGGAATTTCAACATTTTCATATTGCGCCCCCCAGACGATTTGGAAACTCTAGCCCCCAAGCGCGGCATACGAAACGATTTTTCAGCGAGGGGCCAGGGCGGGCGCGCCGCCGGGCGGGGCCATGCCCCGGATCGGGCTGGCCAACCGGCCGGCAATCATTCAAGAACCAGTCCCGTTCAAGTCTCCCAAGGTTGCCTACCCCATGAAGCTCACCACCGTCACCCCCGCCGACATTCGCCGCGCGCTGCTGCTTCGCGAGGAGATCGCGCTGCTCGATCTCAGGCACGAGGCTGGTTTCGCGACGGGACATCCATTGTTCGCCGCCAATTTGGCCGCCGATCGGATCGAGATCGAAGCCGAGGTCAGGCTGCCGCGCAAAAATGTGCCGATCGTGCTCTATGACGACGGCGAGGGATTGGTCACTGCCGGCGCCGAGCGGCTGGCCGCGCTCGGCTATACCAACGTCCGCGCGCTCGATGGCGGGCTGAAGGCCTGGCGCGACGCGGGCTATCAGGTGTTCGAGGACGTCAACTCCTACTCAAAAGCCTTTGGCGAGCTGGTCGAATCGCGCAGGCACACGCCGTCGTTCAGTGCCGACGAGGTGGCAAAACTCATCGCGGACAAGGCCAACATCGCCATCATCGACGTTCGCCGCTTCGACGAATATGCCACCATGAACATCCCGGGCTCGGTCAGCGTGCCCGGCGCGGAGCTGGTGCTGCGGGCAGGGCAGGCGGCACCCGATGCCGAGACCACCATCATCGTCAATTGCGCCGGCCGCACCCGCTCGATCATCGGCACCCAATCGCTGATCAATGCCGGCGTGCCGAACAAAGTCCGGGCTCTGCGCAACGGCACCATCGGCTGGACGTTGGCGCGGCATACGCTCGACCATGGTGCCGACCGGCGTGGCGCAATCGGACCGTTCGAGGGCGGCCCGGCCAATGCGCGCGACGTCGCCTATCGCGCCGGTGTCCGCCATATCGGCGCGAGCGAGATGACTTCGCTTGTCGCGCAGGCCGATCGCACGCTCTATCGCTTCGACGTGCGTGACGCGGAGGAATATGCCGCAGGTCATCTCCCGGGGTTTCGCCACTATCCTGGCGGCCAGCTCGTCCAGGAGACCGATATGGCAGCACCAGTGCGCGGCGCGCGCATCGTGCTGACCGACGACAGGGGCGTCCGCGCCGACATGACGGCGTCCTGGCTCGCGCAGATGGGCTGGGAGGTCTATGTGCGGGAAGGCGGCTATGACGGCGCACTCGAAATCGGTCCGCCGCACGTCCTGCCCAAGCCCGACCCAGCCCACCGCTACCGCCGCCCCTATGAGGGCACCGGCGTCGACGAGCGCGCGATGCAGGCCTATCTCGACTGGGAGTATGGTCTGGTCGATCAGTTGCGGCTTGACGGAACGCACGGGTTTTATGTGATCTGACGACCGCTCCGCCATCTTCTCCCCGTATCCGAACCCTATTGTGCTGCGCATCCCCCGCGGTCTATGAGCTGCGGCGAAGCTGTGACCCACGGAGATTTCATGCCAGTCCCAGGCCAAAGCCCTGAGCGGAGCGCGAAGGCGCTGCTGCTCGAAGGCGTCAACGACAGCGCCGTGGACCTGTTCAGAACGGCGGGTTTCACCAATGTCGAGCGCCTGACCAAGGCGCTGGACGGCGAGGATTTGCGGCGGGCGCTCAAGGGCGTGTCGCTGCTCGGCATTCGCTCGCGCACCCAGATCACCGATGAGGTGCTGGAAGCAGCCGACCAGCTTCTCGCCGTCGGCTGCTTCAGCGTCGGTACCAACCAGGTCGATCTGCTGGCGGCGCGCAAGCGCGGCATTCCGGTGTTCAACGCGCCGTTCTCGAACACGCGGAGCGTCGCCGAGCTCGTGATCGGCGAGATCGTGATGCTGCTGCGGCGCATCTTCCCGCGCTCGGTGTCGGCCCATGAGGGCGGCTGGGACAAGTCGGCGACCGGTAGCCGCGAAGTGCGCGGCCGCACCCTTGGCATCATCGGCTACGGCAATATCGGCTCGCAGCTCTCGACGCTGGCCGAAGCGATCGGCATGCGCGTGATCTATTTCGACCGCACCGACAAGCTCCGCCACGGCAACACCGAGCCGGTCGAGAAGCTGGAAGAGCTGCTGGCGCAGAGCGACGTCGTCAGCCTGCACGTGCCGGAGACGCCGGAGACCGCCGGGATGATCGGTGAGAAGGAGCTGCGGGCGATGAAGCCCGGCTCCCTCCTGATCAACAACAGCCGCGGCACCGTCGTCGATCTCGATGCGCTGGCGGGGGCTCTGCGCGACGGTCATCTCGCGGGTGCCGCCATCGACGTGTTTCCGGTCGAGCCGTCCTCGAATTCGGACCGCTTCAAGAGCCCGGTGCAGGGCCTCGGCAATGTCATCCTCACGCCGCATATCGGCGGCTCGACCGAGGAGGCGCAGGAGCGCATCGGCGGCGAGGTGGCGCGCAAGCTGGTTGACTTTTTCATCACCGGCTCGACCACGGGGGCGGTGAATTTTCCGGAGGTGCAGTTGCATCTGCGTCCCTCCGGCGCGCGCTTCAGCCACGTCCATCGCAACGTGCCCGGCATGCTGCGCCGGCTCAACGAGGTCTTCCTCCAGCGCGACATCAACATCGCCGCGCAGTATCTGGAGACCTCGGGCGACCTCGGTTACGTCGTGCTCGATGCCGACCTCGGCGGCCAGGATTCAGGCGCGCTGCTGCAGCAGATCCGCAGCCTCGAGGGGACCGTCGGCGCGCGGCTGGTGTTTGAGCACTAGCACTGCATTGACGACCGGCCGCAGGGCGCCTTGAATGCGGCCTTCTGGCGGAACGAACAGAAACTCAGGGGGAAACGATGGCGCAAATCCATGTGACACTGTGCGCATTGCTGGTGGGCGCAGCGGGCGTGCTCGGCGCGAATTCGGCTTCAGCGGCGACGCTGGCCGAGGATGCGGACACCGTCTGCAAGGGCCTCGTCGGCGGCATCGACGCCGTGAAGATCGATTCGGCGACGTTGCTGGCGCCGTCGCAGCTTGCCGTCGCCGAACGCGGCCCGACGCCGTCGCAGCGCGTCACGCCCGCCAATCCCGGCTTCTGCAAGCTGCTCGGCCATATCGATCCCAGCGATCCCAAGGCGCCGCCGATCAAATTTCAGGTCAATCTGCCCGTCGAATGGAACGGCCGCTCGCTGCAATATGGCGGCGGCGGATTCAACGGCGTGCTGATCACGGGCCTGACGCTGCCGCCGGCCTATCCCTTCGACAAGCCGTCGCCGCTCGCGCGCGGCTTCGTCACCTACGGCACCGATTCCGGTCATGAGTCCAAGCCGGGCGAACCGCCGCAGCTGTTCGCGCTCAACGACGAAGCCTTCGAGAATTTCGCCCATCGCGCCTTCAAGAAGGTGCGCGATGCCGCCGTCACGCTGATGCAGCGCGCCTACGGCAAGAGACCTGAGAAGATGTACTTCATGGGTTCGTCCGAAGGCGGCCGCGAAGGCCTCACCATGGCACAGCGCTATCCTGACGATTTCGACGGCATCTTTGCTCGCGTGCCTGTCATCAACTGGGTCGGCCTTCAGCATGCCGGCACGCGTTCCGGGCTCGTGACCATGGGTGACGGCTGGATCAACCCGGCGCAGGTGAAGCTTGTGGGCGATGCCGTGCGCGCGGCTTGCGACAAGGCCGATGGCTCCGATGACGCGCTGGTGCAGGATCCCGTTTCATGCAAGGCGGCATTCAAGGCGGAGACGCTGCGTTGCGCGAGCGGCAAGACCGGCGATCAGTGCCTCACCGACGCACAGATCAAGGCAATCGAGACCCTGCATGCGACCTACAAATTCCCGTTCGCGCTTGCCAATGGCCTCGACGACTATCCGGGCTGGGGCGTGTCGGGCGAGGACACGCCGGCGGTTGGCCCGACCGGCGGCTGGGTCGCGTGGTGGCTCGGCACGGCGCCCCCGGCGCAGCCACCCACGCCCAATAACGGCATCGCCTGGATTTACGGCGCCGGCGGCATCCAATATGTGTTCGCGCGCGATCCCAAGCTCGACGTGACGACCTATAAGCCCGAACAGCACAAGGCGCGGCTGCTCGAGGTCTCCAGCCTGATGGATTCCACCGACCCCGACCTCAGCCGCTTCCGCGCTCGCGGCGGCCGGCTGATCATGCTCGAGCACATGGCGGACTATGCGCAGAGCCCCTATGCCGGCATCCGCTATTTCGAGAACGTCGAACGCAAGCTCGGCAAGGCCGAGACGGCCGAGTTCGCGCGGCTCTACGCCGCGCCCGGCGTCGACCATGTCGGCTCCGGCGCGCCGGCCAATGTCGACATGCTGAGCGCGCTGGTCGACTGGGTCGAAAAGGGCAAGGCGCCCGGCGATTTGGAAGTCGCCGAGCAGAAGGTCGAGGCGCCGTCGTTTGCGACGCTTCGCGCGCTGCCGCTGTGCCGCTGGCCGGCCTGGCCGCACTACAAGAGCGGTCCGGTGACGGAGGCGTCGAGCTTCACCTGCGCGCCGTAACAGGCGCGCCACGTCGGAGGAAGCGTCACCCGGTGGCCATTGCCTGCGCGCCGCCGAGCAGCTGCGCGTTAAGCCGGCCGCCGGAGAACAGCATGTCGTCGAGGGCTTCGTCGATATCGGCGGAGACCACGGTGTTGCCGCCGTCCCGCGCAATGCTTCCTTGCGCCAGCCGCCGCATCAGCTCCTTGATGAAGGCGCAACTCGTGCCGTCGCTACGCCGGGCAGCCTCTGCGATGACCGCCTCGTCGAGCGGCAGTCCCTTGCCGTAGAGCCGGACCAGCTTGCCGCGGCCGGTCTCGTTGGGTAGCGGCACTTCGATGGCTTGGTCGATGCGGCCGGGGCGACCCGCGAGAGCACCTTCGAGGTCCTCCGGCCGGTTGGTGGTCAGGACGAACAGGATGTCGGCATCTTCCTTCAGCCCGTCCATCTCGTTGAGCAGCTTGTTCAGCATGGATTCCTCACACGGCCCCATGTCATCGCGGTCACGGGCGATGAGATCGACATCCTCGATCACCACCATCGACGGCTGGAGCAGCCGTGCCAGGCTCATATAGGCGCCGAGCAGACCGATCTGTTCGGCCGTGATGATCAGCGTCGTATGCCCGGGCAAATGCGTTGCGAGATAGCGGATCGTGTGGGTCTTGCCGGTGCCCGGCGGGCCGTACAGCAAGATGCCTTTGCGGGTCGATTGGCCCAACCGGCGCAATTGGTCTCGGGTGTTGACGAAGGTCAGAACGTTGCGATCGAGCAGCCGCAGGGTCTGCTCCGGCAGGATCACCTCGTCGCGCGACACCTGCGGCAAGCGATGCACCGTGATGCCGCGCGAGCGACCGCGATAGTCGGAGTCCGCATCGAGCGACAGGATCTTGCCGCGATAGGTCCGCGCAGCCTGTACGGCTTCTTCCAATTCACTGAAGCATTGCTGGACCAGAGCCGCGCCTGCGGAACCTGAAGACACCAGGATCTCGATCCGAATTCCGGGCTCGCGACTGTATTCGCGGTGTGCGCAGAGCAAAACCGCATAGCGGAGATGATCCTGCTCACACAGCCATAGTCCGTTATCCAGACACTTGACCGGGCTCTTCTCGCCTACGTCGACGTCGGAATATTGCAGCGGGGCGATCGCGATCGCATAGCGGCCCTCCTTGAGCAGCCGTGGAATCGACAGCGTTTCGTAGCGCTGCTCCTCGTTCAATCCCACCAGCCGGATGGCCTTGCCGAAGAGCCGGTCGACTGCGGCCTGGAGATCGACGCGCATGTGGCCGGGAAATTGGCGGATCGTGGTCACGAGTTTGCTGCGCGCGGTGCTGGCAAGGTGCCAATCGAGAACGTCGCAAGCAAAGTCGAAATCTTCCTCTTGTTCGTTCGAGGGCTCATCCGCCGCACGCATGCAGTCGCTGCACAGCCAGACCGTGCGGTCGCCGATACGCACGTCCATCTGTCCCTCAGGCTTCCCGCAGAGTTCGCAAGGAGTTTTGACCGCCTCAAGCGTGACCTGCAGTCGATGGCCGGCCAAGCCGATGGATTGTTGCGCAGATTTGAAAAGGGCTTCGGCAACCGATTGAGGGTAAGGTCCGCAAACCGCCTTTTCCTTCTGCTCGATCTGGGTGATCAGCGCGGTCGCTTCACGGTCTGATTTGCCGAAGACCTGCCGAAGCAGATCCATCACGAATTGGTCCGGCGTATCATCGTCATTATGAATTACGAGCTGGGTCGGCTGGTTCTCGCCACGCACACTGTTCATCACGAAAGACCTCCGGGACAATCTATGATTGAAGAGAACGAATAGGGAACATAAAAGGAGGCGACCGTCAAGCGTGTTCCTCGACGCCTGCCGCGGCACATCGACCTCACCGCTGTCCTTTGACATTTCGAACCGCTTCGATTATCTATTTCGCATGCGAAATAAAGCAGCCGGCGCGGGGCATCATCGGCTGATCTACCTGCTGAGCGTTGCGCAGCGGCGCTTGCAGCGCTGGATGGCGGCGCAGCCTTCGAGCGAGGTCACGCCGGCGCAGGCAGGGCTTCTGTTCATCCTCGGCAAGCAGGACGGCGTCCTGATGGGCGAGGCGGGCACGGCGCTCGATCTGGGGCCGGCCGGCATCTCCGGCCTCGTCGACCGCACGGCAGCTGCAAAATTGATCGAGCGGCGGGCCGATCGCGAGGACGGGCGCGCCTGGCGCGTATGGCTGACGCCGAGGGGTCGTGCAGCGCTCGCACAGGCAAAGGCCAACGCGGCACAGGTCAACGCTGCCTTGACGGACGGATTCACCAGTGCGGAGATCGATATCGTCGCGCGCTGGCTGACCAGCATTCAGGACAAGTTTCCAAGAGAACTTCCAACAGAGCCTTTGAGAGATACAGAGGAATAGAGGAGAGACCCATGACCGAGCACGTCCGGATCGAGAACGACGGCGGAATTCTTACGCTCACGCTGGCGCGCCCCGACAAGAAGAACGCACTGACGGATGCGATGTACGGCAAGCTTGCCGATGCCATCGAATCCGCCGAGTCCGATGCGTTGGCCCGCGTGATCCTGATCCGCGGCGAAGGCGACATGTTCACTGCCGGCAACGACGTCGGCGAATTCGCCGCAGTCGCAGCGGGCAAGTCGGAAGGAAGCCGCAACGTGGTGCGCTTCATCCAGTCGCTGGCGCGCTGCACCCGGCCCTTGGTTGCCGCGGTGCAGGGCCGCGCCGTCGGCGTCGGCGCCACGATGCTGCTGCATTGCGACCTCGTCGTACTCGCCGACGACGCGCAATTGTCGACTCCCTTCGTCAGCCTGGCGCTGGTGCCGGAAGCCGCCTCCAGTCTGCTGATGCCGGCCCGCATCGGCTATGCGCGGGCTTACGAGATGTTCGCGCTGGGCGAGACGGTGCCGGCCAAATCCGCGCTGGAATGGGGGCTCGCCAACCGCGTGGTGCCGCTCGACAAGCTCGATGCCGAGGCGCTCGCGCTGGCGCAGCGTCTTGCCCGTCAGCCGGCCGGCGCGCTCACCGCCACCAAGAAGCTGATGCGCAATGGCGAGGCGCTGGTCGCGCAGATGAATGCCGAAGGCGAGCAGTTCGGACTGCGCCTGCGCACCGCCGAGGCGCGCGAGGCCTTCACGGCGTTCGCGGAACGCCGCCCGCCGGATTTCACCAAGGTTGCGTGATGGCCGGGGCCGGGGCTCCTTGGGCCGGAAACTCACGCCCATTCGATTAAAACCTTAACGGAACATTGGCATGTCGCGGGGCAAGGTGGTGCCCGAAGAATAGGCCCCCGACCTCAGGCCCCCGACACCATGGCAATGTTTAAGAAATCGGTAAGTTCGCTTCTCCTGACCTTGATGGCCCTGCTGGCCGCGGGTGCGCTGGCCTCTACGGCGATCCAGATGGTTGGGGCGTTCGGCCGCTATAGCGACAGCCTGGAGACCGCGCGGCTCGCCGCCGCCGACAAGGCGATCTTCCAGGGCGTGCTGGCGCTGCGCCACAATCGCGGCGATGCGCAGAGCGCAATCCTCGGCGAGGACGACCCGCGGGCAAAACTTGGCGAGGTGGAAAAGGCTGAGCAGGGAGGTTACGACGCGATTGGCGCTGCGCTCGCCACCGTCGATTTCGCCCGCCGAGACGAACTCGCTGGCACATTGAAGCAGGGCTGGAGCGCCGCCTCGCCGCAATTCCAGCTGTTCTACGATGAAGCCAAGCGCCCGCGCGCGGAGCGCAAGATCGAGCGCACCAACTCCTGGTATGATGCCGTCACCAAGGTGATCGACACGGCCAATCTCGCCTCCACCGCGGTCTCGAACCGTGCCTGGATGAACGACCCCTTCATCGCCCGCATGATCCAGGTTCGGCGCTTCGCCTGGCAGGTGCGCGATCGTTATGGAATCCATTGTTCGTCCCTTCGCTCCAACGTCAACGCCAGCAAGCCGCTCGATGACGCTCAGAAGCGGTCAGTGGCGCAATGGGATGGCACGATCGCCTCCGGCTGGGCGGGCATGGCCGAGTTGCTGGCTGCGCCGGACGTGGCGGCAGAGCTGGTGACGGCAGCGACGGACGCAAAGGCCACGACCGACGGTGCCCTCAAGCAGATCGGCGACCTCACGAAAAATTTTGACGGCAGCGGCAAGCCCGCGATGCCCGCCGCGGAATGGAATACGCTGTGTCAGTCACCCTTCGCGTCCATCGTCGCGGTGGCGAACAAGGCGCTCGACCAGTCGATCGTCCGGGCGGAAACGGTGCAGGCCAAGGCGCTCACCAATCTCGTCGTACAGTCGCTCGCGTTCCTGCTCGCGCTGGCCGTGACCCTGGCCGGCGTGTACGTGGTCCGCAACCGCCTCATGCGCCCGGTGCGCGCCATTGTGGACGCCATCGCCAAGATCAGCGCCCGCGACTACGCAACGCCCGTCCCGCAATCCAGGTATCCCGACGAGTTCGGCACCATGGCGGCCGCACTCGAAAGCCTGCGCGAGAGCGCGGCGACCGCGGAACGCCTGGGCCGGGAGCGCGAAGCGCAGCAGGCGCTCCAGCTCGCCCGCTCCGGCACCGTCGATGCGGCTTGCCGCAGTTTCGACGACACCGTGCAAGCCGTCATTCACAGCGTTGCGGCCTCGACGAAGGAACTCGATGCCACCGCGACCGACGTGCGCTCGCTGGTTACGGAATCGAGCAGCCAGACCGCGGCGGTCTCGTCCTCCGCCGAACAGGCCACCAACAATCTCGAGACCATCGCGGCCGCGACCGAAGAACTCTCGGCGTCCGTCGGCGAGATCTCCGCGCAGGTGCAGGCCAGCGCCCGCGAGGCCCGCGAGGCCGTGTCGCAAGCAGCGCAGACCAATGCGACGGTCGAGATCCTCGATCAGACCGCTGGCCGCATCGGCGAGGTCGTGAAGATGATCAACGCCATCGCAGGGCAGACCAATCTCCTGGCGTTGAACGCCACCATCGAAGCCGCGCGCGCGGGCGAGGCCGGCCGCGGCTTCGCCGTGGTTGCCGGCGAGGTCAAGAGCCTCGCCTCGCAGACGGCGACGGCGACGGAAGAGATCTCCCGCCAGGTCGCGGAGATCCAGGGCGCGACGGGCCTGGCGGTCACTGCCATCCGCGCGATCGGCGGCGCGATCAGCGGCATCGACGAGAAGATGACGGCGATCGCCGCCGCCGTCGAACAGCAGCGCGCGGCCACCACCGAGATCTCCCGCAACTTCCAGCAGGCCGCGCAGGGAACCCGCGAGGTCACCGACACCATCGGCAGCGTCGCCAGGCTCAACCAGGAGACAGGCAATGCCGGTTCGGTCCTGTCGGTGTCCGTGACGAAAATGTCCGCCGATGCCGATCGTCTCCGCGTCGCGGTCGAGGGCTTTTTGGGCGCGGTGAGGACCGCATAGCTTCGACAAT
Organism: Bradyrhizobium sp. JR4.1; assembly: GCF_040548605.1. Lineage (NCBI taxonomy): Bacteria > Pseudomonadati > Pseudomonadota > Alphaproteobacteria > Hyphomicrobiales > Nitrobacteraceae > Bradyrhizobium > Bradyrhizobium sp. JR4.1. Next base: position 269,159 of record NZ_JBEPRY010000001.1, on the reverse strand, counting down.
CTTCCGTCCCTACGTCGCGCGATCGGCATTGCCGCCGATGCGCGCGGCGGGTACATCTGTGACGCTGCGCGAGCGTCGCGGCAGATGTAAGAGATATCAGGGATGGAGAGTTCGATGCCGGTCACGCCTCAACACAAGGCCCAGCGCCCCTATCGCGGCGTGTTCCCGGTCGCGCCCACCATCTTCGACGAGCGCGGCGAGCTCGACCTCGAAGGACAGCGCCGCTGCATCGATTTCATGATCGACGCAGGCTCGAACGGTCTGTGCATTCTCGCCAATTTTTCCGAGCAGTTCGTGCTCACGGACGCCGAGCGCGAGACCGTGATGCATGCAGTGCTGGAGCATGTCGCGGGCCGGGTTCCCGTGATCGTCACCACCACGCATTTCAGCTCGGCCGTCTGCGCCGCGCGGAGCCAGCAGGCCGAGGCGGCCGGTGCCGCCATGGTGATGGTCATGCCGCCCTATCACGGCGCGACCTTCCGCGTGCCCGAGAAAGGCGTGGTCGAATTCTTCAAGGTGCTGTCGGGCGCAATCAAGATTCCGATCATGATCCAGGACGCGCCCGTCGCCGGCACCCCGCTGTCGGTCGAGCTGCTCGCGCGGTTGGCGCGCGACTTCTCCAACATCCGCTATTTCAAGATCGAGGTGCCGGGCGCGGCTGCAAAGCTGCGTAGCCTGATCGAGGCGGGCGGCAGCGATATCGAAGGTCCCTGGGACGGCGAGGAAGCGATCACGCTGCTCGCCGATCTCGATGCAGGCGCCACCGGCGCGATGACCGGCGGCGGCTATCCCGACGGCATCCGCCAGATTGTCGATCCCTACTTCGCCGGCAAGCGTGAAGAGGCCAAAGCCGCCTACGAACGCTGGCTGCCGCTGATCAACTACGAAAACCGCCAATGCGGCCTGATCGCCTGCAAGGCGATGATGCAGGCCGGCGGCGTGATCAAGTCGGACACGGTGCGGCATCCGCTCCAGCCGCTGCACCCCGCGACGCGGGCCGGGCTGCTGGAGCTCGCGAAAGAACGGGATGCGCTGGCGCTGCGGTGGGGGAAGTAGCCTCTGCCGGCGTCCTGGACAAGCGCGCCCGAAGGTTATGTGTTCCGCCTCCCGTGCGCGATTGCGCACTAGGCCGGGACGACACTGAGTGTGAGGCGCGCTGTGAGGTGCGCGCCCTGGCCTGATCCCGCCGGCTGAAAGCGTCGAATTAACGCGGTTCGGGCGGTTTCGCGCAGCCCGGCGATGACATATTGTTCGCTCGCCAACCAGGCCCGCGGAGCATATCAAGACATCGCGCAACAACTCTTCATTATGCCGCTATTCCGAACCAGGTTGGTGCGAACCAACGAGACAGGGAGGCAGTGCCATGACGATGAGGCCGGATCCCACCTTTCACGCATCGCCCAAGCTTGCGATGGAAGCTCCTGCGGAGAACTTTGCCTACACGTTGCTGCTCAGTCCGGATTTCTCAAAACCGGATGCTCTCGCGGTCATCGACGTCAAGCCGGGATCGCCGACCTACAGCCAGATCGTCCACACCGTGACGATGCCCAACAAGGGCGATGAGTTTCATCACTTCGGCTGGAATGCCTGCTCCTCCGCCTTGTCGCCGCTCACTGGGCATGCCTTCATCGAGCGGCGCTATCTCATCATCCCCGGGCTGCGCTCGTCGCGGATCTACATCATCGATACCAAGCCCGATCCGACCAAAGCCAAAATCCATAAAATCATCGAGCCCGAGGAAGTTTTCAAAAAGACCGGCTATTCGCGGCCGCATACCATCCATTGCGGGCCGGACGGCGTCTATGTGAGCACGCTCGGCGGCGGCGGCAAGGACGGCACCAACGGGCCTCCAGGCGTCTTCATCATGGATTGCGAGACGTTCGAGGTCCTTGGACGATGGGAGATCGACCGCGGTCCGCAGACGCTGCACTATGATTTCTGGTGGAACCTGCCGCGCGACTACATGGTGACGAGTGAATGGGCGTTGCCGCCGCAGTTCGAGAACGGAATCGTCGCGGAAGATCTGCTGGCGAACAAATATGGCCATCGTCTCCACTTTTGGGATCTTCGCGCCCGTCGCAACGTGCAGACCATCGACCTCGGCGCCAATCATCAGATGGCGCTGGAGGTACGGCCGGCGCACGATCCGGTTCGCGAATACGGCTTCGTAGGCGTTGTGGTCGACACCACGAATCTCGAAGCCTCGATCTGGACTTGGTGGCGCGAAGGCGGAAAATTCCATGCGGAGAAGACGGCGACGATCCCGTCCGAGCCTGCGCCAAAGGAGAAGCTCCCGCCGCTGCTTCAGGGCTTTGGCGCCGTGCCGCCGCTGGTGACCGACATCGACCTGTCGATGGATGATCGTTTTCTCTACGTCTCGTGCTGGGGCACGGGTGAGATGCGCCAGTACGACGTGAGTGATCCGCGAAAGCCGAAGCTTGCGGGCTCGGTTCACATCGGCGGCATCGCGCGCCGCACCCGTCATCCGAACGGCAAGGCATTTGCGGCCGGCCCGCAGATGGTCGAGATCAGCCGCGACGGCAGGCGGGTGTACTGGACCAATTCGCTCTATTCCACCTGGGATGACCAGTTCTATCCCGATGGCGTTCCGGGTGTGGAAGTCATGGCCAATGTCGGTCGCAATGGCGGCCTTGAGCTCGACAAGAACTACTTCGTGAGCTTCCCCGACGGATATCGTGCGCACCAGATCAGGCTGGAGGGCGGTGATTGTTCGACGGACTCCTTTTGCTACCCGTCGGCCTAGATTGGGCACACGCGAGCCTCGGCTGGCTGTGGCTCGCTCTTGTTGCGAGCGGTCTCTATCACGGGGTCAATCCGGGAATGGGCTGGCCGCTCGCCGTTTCGGCCGGGCTCATGGACAAGAGCCCGCGCGCGCTCTTTCGTGCTTTGTGGGCTCTGGCGGCCGGGCATCTCCTGGCAACGCTTCTCGTGCTGCTGCCATTCGCGTTCCTTCTCGTGCTGGCCGAGTGGCAGCGTTCGATCCAGCTCGGCGCGAGCCTTCTCGTCATCGGCTTCGGCGTCTATCGGCTGGTCGAGCGGCGCCATCCGCGCGCGCTGGCACGAATTCCGCCGACGCAATTGGCGCTCTGGTCATTTGCCGTTGCCATTGCTCATGGCGCCGCCTTGATGCTCGTGCCGATCTATCTCGGGCTCTGCCAGGCCTTCGAACTCGATGCCGGCCATGAGGCCGCCGGCGCGCTGATGAAGGCGAGTCTCGGGATGGCGGTGCTGGTGTCTTTGGTGCACGTTGCCGCCATGGTCAGCGTCGGCGGATGCCTGGCATGGCTGGTCTACCGCCATCTGGGATTGAGATTCGTCTCGCGAAGCTGGTTCAATCTGGATGTAATCTGGGCGACCAGCCTCATTCTGGTTGGCGTTGTGGCGCTCGGCTTCAATCTCGCGAGCTGGCACTGACGCTTACTGCGTCAAGGCCCACTCGCCGATGATGCGGAAGCGAGCTTTGGCGTCATCCTGCTTGAACAGCGCGACGCGATCGATCGCAAGCGTCTTGAGACCGAGCGCAGCAAACCTTCCCCGCAGCATGTCCAGAATCGGCCCGCGCCGCTCCGCGTCGAGCCGGCCCGTCAGCGTCATGTGGAAGCGGAATTCCTCCATCACGTAAGGATAGCCCCAGCGGTCGAGATAGTCGCGTTGCCGTTCGCTCAGCTTCTCCGGCTTGCGCCGCGCGCGGTCTTCCGCGCTCAGCGGCGCGCGGAAGGAATCGAAGTCGCGCGCGCAATCGGCGGCGAGCTGCTGGAGTTCGCCGACCGGCTCCGCCGGAATGACGGCGATGAAGCCGCTGATGGAATCGACGACCGGGCGGATCACCGGAATTGCGCGTGCCCTGCCGGCGAATGTCGCGCAGGCCGCAACAAGCTCGACCTCGCGCCTGTCGGACGCCAGCGCCATCGGCGCCTTCAGCGTGGCGTGAAAGCCGTATTTGCGGGGATCGGCGGTGACATCACGCCAGTCCGGAGCCGTGCGCAGCGCCTCGTCCGGGAACGGCAGCTCTCGGCCGGTATGCGCATCATAGCCGAGCAGTTCGGCGCCGAAGCGCGAGACGGCGCTGTCGGCACTGGCGGCATGATAGATCGCGTAGCGGGGGAAACTTGTCATCGTTCGAGCATAGCGGGTTTATGCCGCGACGACAGCTTCGCGCGGGGCAGCTGCCATGCCAAGCAACCGCGTCGCGTCGGTGAGATGCACGAGCTTGCCGCCTGATATCACGGCCATCAGCCGCGGCCGCAGCAGCACGCTGTCGTCGACGAGCAGAATGTCCGCGCGCCGGCCTTCCGCGAGCACGCCGCGATCTGCAAGACCGGTCGCGCGCGCGGGCGCGGCGGAGACCAGATTCCAGGCCTCGTTCAGCGGCAGCACGCCATCGGCGGCGAGGCGGAACGCAGCGAGCAGCTGCGCGGGATAGTAGTAGTCCGAGGCCAGCACCGAGCAGAGCCCTTTGGCGATCATGTCGGATGCCTTGGTCCAGCCGGTGTGGCTGCCGCCGCGCACGACGTTCGGCGCGCCGTAGACGATGGCGTCACCATGGCTTGCCGCCGCCCGCGCCGTCTCCTCGTTGATCGGAAATTCCGCGATCGCCACGCCCATGGCGCGAAAGCCCTGGCGCATCGCCGGTGTCGCATCGTCATGTGAGAGCATTCGCACCTCGGCGGCGCGGGCTGTCGCGGCGAGCCGCGACACGGAAGCCGGCACGTCACTGGCGCGGGAGAGCACACGCCCGACCAGCCGGTCGAAATCTTCGCTCGACAGGCCGGTACGCTCCACCATGCGGTTGCGCTTGCGGGGCTTGGCCATGTCCCCCACCGTGCCGTCCATGTGGTCGTTGAAGGCGAACAGGTCGACGCGGCCCTCAGCGAGCCACTGGCTGATCTCGGTTTCGGCATCGAGATTGTAGGTCTCGTGGCGCAGGTGAAAGCGGGTGTCGGCCGCAAATTGCGGGCGCTGCCGTTCGATCGCCTCCATCAGGCCGCGCGCATTGTCGGCGCTGCGCAGGCCCGGCTCCCACGAACAGGTCGTGGCGTGAAACACCGTGGTGATGCCGTTGCCAATCGCCTGGCGGTCGCTGTCGGCGAGCGCGACGTCGATCGGGAAATCGACCCCGGCGCGCGGCATCATCTGTCGCTCGAAGGCATCGCCATGCAGATCGACGATGCCCGGCAGGACCAGCAGATCGCGCGCGTTGATCGCCAGCCGCGCCCGGCTGCGCGAGGCATTGATCTCTGCGATGTCCGTTCCGGACACGAGAAGCGACGTTTCGGCGAACTCGGAGCCGATCAGGGCCCGCCCGCCCTCGAGGAATATGTCTGTCACGCGACCGCGCTTCGTTTGCTGGCAGAAGAGGGTGCCCCTGCTTCGTATGCCGTGAGGAAATCCTCAATCCCGAGCTTGCGGAAATTGGGCAGGGCTTCACGCAACTTGTCGTGATCCCAGTCCCACCAAGCGAGCCTCGCAAGCCGCCCCGCAACCTCTTCCGAGAACCGCCGGCGAACGATGCGCGCCGGATTGCCGGCAACGATGGTGTAGGCCGGCACGTCCTTGGTGACGATGGCGCCGGCCGCGATCACCGCGCCGGTGCCGACGTTGCGGCCCGGCAGCACGATCGCGCCATGGCCGATCCAGACGTCATGGCCGATATGGACGTGATGCTGGCGCCGCCAGTCGAAGAACTCGGTGTCGTCGCTCTCGCCTTCGAAATAGGCGCTCGAACGATAGGTGAAGTGCGCCTGCGTGGCGCGGTGCATCGGGTGATTGCCCGGATTGATCCGCGTCATCGCCGCGATCGAGCAGAATTTTCCGATGGTGGTGTAGGTGATCTGGGCGTCGTTCACGACATAGGAGTAATCGCCCATCGTCACTTCGTGCAGCATCGTGCGGGCACCGACCTCTGTGTAGGCCCCAAGCCTGGTGTCGTGCAGCTTCGCCGAGGGATCGATGGTCGGCTGGACCGAAAGAGCTTTGGCGGCCATGTTGCATCCGAACGAGAGGGCGAGCGTTTCTCTTCGAGCGGCTTGATGACAATGTCATGACGACGCGATGACAGGGGATGAACAGGGGATGAGGTGTGTAGGATCGCCGCAGCGCAACGTCCGTGTCACACAAGTGTCAAGCGCCGGCGTTAGCGGTGGGTCCCAGCTACTCTGGAGCCCTGCATGCTGGTGGTTGAAGGTCTGACGTGTCGCTTCGGCGTGAAAGCCGCGGTGGACGACGCTTCGTTTCAAGTCTCTCCCGGCGGTTTCGTCGGCGTGATCGGACGGTCCGGCGCCGGCAAGTCGACCCTGCTGCGGACCATCAACCGTCTCGCGACGCCTTCGCAGGGACGCATCCTGTTCGACGGACTCGACGTCACCGCGCTGCGCGGCAAGGAGCTGCGGCAGTGGCGGGCGCGCTCGGCGATGATCTTTCAGCAGTTCAACCTGGTCGGCCGGCTCGATGTTCTCACCAACGTCCTGATGGGACGGCTCGCGACGATGCCGGCCTGGCGCTCGCTGTCGCAGACATGGCCCGAGCAGGACAAGGCGCTGGCGATGTCCGCGCTCGAGCAGTTCGATATCGCCCCGCTCGCAGCCCAGCGCGCCGATCAGCTCTCCGGCGGCCAGCAGCAGCGCGTGGCGATCGCCCGCGCCCTGGTGCAGCAGCCCGACATCATTCTCGCCGACGAGCCTATCGCCTCGCTCGACCCGCGCAACACCAAGATCGTGATGGATGCGCTGCTGCGCATCAACAAGCATTTCGGCATCACCGTGCTCTGCAACCTGCATTCGCTCGATCTGGCGCGCAGCTATTGCGACCGGCTGATCGGCATGGCGCAGGGTCGCGTGGTGTTCGACGGCGCGCCGGCCGAGTTGACCGAGCACGTTGCGCGCGAGCTCTACGATCTCGAAGCCGCCGATGTCATGGGCGGCACGCCTGCACCGGTGCGACAGGGCATTCCGGCGCTTGGAACGGCGGCCGCCGCCTGAGCTGCGCCGCTTCAGGACTCACCAGTTTTGCGTCAACCGACCTCAACCAATGAAGAGGCTATCATGATTACTCGCAGATTGATTCTTGCCGGCGCCGCCGCGCTCGCGTTCACGACTTCCGCGTCCGCCGAAGACTGGAAGGCCAAATATCCCGAGCTGACCTTCGCGGTCATTCCGGCGGAAAACGCCTCGGGCGTCACCGAGCGCTGGGCGCCGTTCATGAGCTATCTCTCCAAGGAACTGGGCGTGAAAGTCACGCTGCGCATCGCCAACGACTACGCTGCCGTGATCGAAGGCCAGCGCGCCGGCAACATCCACATCGCGAGCTACGGCTCTGCCTCGTTCGCCCGCGCCCGCCTGACCGGCGTCAAGACCGACGCCTTCGCCAACGACATCAATTCCGACGGCTCGACCGGCTACTACTCGGTGTTCTTCGTCAAGACGAGCAGCCCCTACAAGAGCATCGACCAGCTCAAAGGCAAGAACCTCGGCCTGGTCGACCCGAACTCGACCTCCGGCAACAACGTGCCGCGCTTCGAGCTCGACAAGATGGGCATCGCGGATGCCGACACCTATTTCAGCAAGGTCGTCTTCACCGGCAGCCATGAGAACGCGATCCTGGCGCTGGCGCAGGGCACTGTCGACGTTGCCGCCAACCAGTGGACCAGCGATGACGATTCGACGCTGGCGCAGATGCTGACCAAGGGCATGCTGAAGAATGCCGACGGTTCGGCGATGAAGAAGGACGATTTCCGTATCATCCACAAATCGGCGCCGATCATCAACGGTCCCTATGCCTACAATTCCGACCTGCCGGAAGAGGCCAAGGCCGCCATCGCCAAGGCGTTCTTCGACGCGCCGGTCAAGGACAAGGCGGCTTTCGATCGCCTCCAGGACGGCCAGAAGAAGGGTTTTCATCCCGCGACCACCAAGGATTGGGATGGCACGATCGAGCTGATCAAGTTCGTCGATGCGCTGCGTAAGAAGAAGGCGTCCTGAGTTTCGGACGATGCCACTGGAGCCGGGTCGATGGACCCGGCTCTTTCTCTTTGATCGACCACCTTTCCTGATCAGATGACCGTCGCGGTTTCGATCCTTCCCGAGCAGCAGCTCGCCGTGCTCAACGCCGCCTATCGCCAGGCGGTCGCGCGCAGGCGGCTCCGACTCCTGTTTGGAGCCGTGATCTTCGCCGCTGCACTGTGTCTGGCCGCGTTCGGCGCCGAAGTGAATCTGCGCACGCTGTTCACCCATTACGGCAACTTCATCAGCTATTTCGACCGCATCCTTACACTCGACAACGGACAGCGGGTCTGGACCGATGTCGGCGAGTGGCTGTGGGGCTGGCGCAAATGGCTGAAGATGCTGGGCGAGACCGTGCTGATCTCCTATGTCGGCACGTTGATCGGCGCGGTTTTTGCATTTTGCCTCAACTTCTTCGCTGCTGAAAACACCTCGCCCGCGCCCTGGCTGCGTTTCACGGTGCGGCGCCTGCTCGAATTCGCCCGCACGGTGCCCGGCATCGTGTTTGCGCTGATCTTCGTGATCGCCTTCGGTCTCGGTCCGATGGCGGGTGTGCTCGCAATTGCGATTCACTCCACCGGCGCGCTCGGCAAGCTGTTCTCGGAGATCGTCGAGAACGCCGACATGAAGCCGGTCGAAGGCGTTCGCTCGACCGGCGCAAGCTGGCTCTCCTGTATGCGCTTCGCCATCCTGCCGCAGGTCACGGCAGGCTATGCCAGCTACGCGCTGCTGCGTTTCGAGATCAACGTCCGCGAGGCCTCCGTGATGGGCTTTGTCGGTGCCGGTGGCATCGGCCAGGAGCTCGTCGTCGCCATCCGCAAGTTCTACTACTCCGACGTCAGCGCGATCCTGCTCACCATCATCGTCACGGTCTTCATCATCGACATCAGCACCGGCTGGCTGCGCGGCCGCCTGTTCGGCAAGGAGGCGCGGACGTGACGGGACCGCAGGAGATCGACACCGCGGCGCTTCGCGCGCGCTATCCTGACGTGTTCGACCGGCCGGCCTCGGCGCGGCTCGCGATGCCGGCGATGATCGTTGCGGCGCTCGCGATCCTGATTTATGGCCTCGTCGATCTCGACTTCTCGCCCTCGCGCTTCGTCGCCGGGCTCAGCCAGCTCGGCTGGATCAGCCTGATGATGATTCCGCCGGATCCCGGCTCGTCGCTGCCGGTCTATCTGAAGGCGCTGGGCGAGACGCTGTCGATCGCGCTGCTCGGCACGACGCTGGCCGCACTGTTCGCGCTGCCGGTCAGTCTTCTTGCCGCGCGTAACGTCGTGCCGTCGAGCATTTTGCGCTTCCCGATTCGACGTTTCCTGGATTCGATCCGCGGCGTCGACACGCTGATCTGGGCGCTGGTGTGGATCAACGTGGTCGGGCTCGGCCCGTTTGCCGGCGTGCTCGCCATTGCCGTGTCCGATTTCGGCGCGTTTGGAAAACTGTTCTCGGAAGCGATCGAGGGCGCCGACCAGAAGCAGGTCGAGGGCATCCGCGCCTCCGGCGGCAGCGCGCTGCACGAGATCCGCTTCGGTCTGCTGCCGCAGGTTTTGCCCGTGATCGCCGGGCAGGTGCTCTATTTCATCGAGTCGAATACGCGCTCGGCCACCATCATCGGCATCGTCGGCGCCGGCGGCATCGGCCTCCAGCTCGCCGAGCAGATCCGCGTACTGGAATGGCAGAAGGTGTCGTTCCTGATCCTGATGATCCTGGTCGCCGTCGCCGCGATCGATTTCGTCTCGGGAAAATTGCGGTTTGCGATTATTGGGCGAAGGGCGGTGGCCTGATCACCGATTTCGTAGGGTGGGCAAAGCGAAGCGTGCCCACCACTTCAATCGCGACGTTGGATAGATGGTGGGCAGGGCGCAAGCGCGCCTTTGCCCACCCTACGATTCTTCACCCGTTCTCCACCAGAAATTCCACCCGCTCCGCGGCAAAGCGCGAATGCTTGGTCACCAGCGGCTTGCCGTCGAGATCGTGGTCGGTGGCATCGACCACCAGGATCGGTCGTCCCAGCGCCAGATCGAGCCGCGCGGCGTCGGTGGCGTCGACAATGCCGGCGGTGATCCGGGTCGCGCCGCGGCGATAGTCGCGGACGCCGTAATGTTCGAGCAATTTCGTCATCGAGCGGGTGGCAGCAAAGACGTCGCCCGCACCCGGGAACAGCTGCGCCGACAGCCACGTCGTGGAGACGCAGATCGGCGTGCGGTCGGCGAGGCGCATCGCCTCGATCCGCACCAACGGTGCGCCGGCCTTCAATCCAAGTTCCCGCGCGAGTTCGCGGGTCGCGACATCATCGGACGCCTCGATCAGCCGGCCATGCGGTTCGCGGCCGTCGGCGCCGACGATCTCGGAGAAGCGGGTCCGCGAGCGCAGTGGATAAGCGAGCTTCTGCGCCTCGACATAGGTTCCGCTGCCGCGTTCGGCCCGCACGATGCCGCGCTCGGCAAGCGCGGCCAGCGCGCGTCGCACGGTGTGGCGGTTCACGCGATAGGTTTCGGCGATCTCCACCTCGCCCGGCAGCTTGTCGCCGGCCGCAAAGCGGCCGTCGGCGATGCCGCGCTCGATGCCGTCGGCAACGAGGCGCCACAACGCCACGCCGGAGGAGGCTGTGTCCTGCATGCTCATGTGGCTCGGAAGCTACTCCAGAAATCACGCCTTTGTCACGAAACAGTCATGGCGCTCCCGTATGAAGTTGTCTAGTATCATAGACAACTTGGATTCGGCAAGTTCTGCAGAAAGTTTCGGTGGATCTGGTGACCCAGCACAACAATCAGCAAGCCCAGCGCAAGGCCGCAATGGCCGTGCTGGCGCACGCGGAGGCGGGCGAGATCGCCGCTCGCCTCCGCGCTCTCGCTTTGCCGGCGCATCAGGATCTGCGCGCGCCGGAAAACGGCCTCGTCATGCTGCGCGGCCGGGTCGGCGGCGACGGTGCGCCATTCAATCTCGGCGAAGCGACGGTGTCGCGGGCTGCGGTGCGGCTTGCGAGCGGCGAGGTCGGTTTCGGTTACACGCTCGGTCGCGACGGTGAGAAGGCGCGGCTGATTGCGCTGTGCGATGCGCTGGTGCAGTCCAGCGATTTCAGTGGCGCGGTGGAGCGGGACATCATCGCGCCGTTGCGTGAGCAGCTTATGGTCAGGCGCAAGCAAGCGGCGGCCGAGACCGCTGCGACGAAGGTTGATTTCTACACCATGGTGCGCGGTGAGGGGTGAGATCATGACCACGATTGCGGAACTGCCGCCGGGGTTCGCCGATAAGGTGCTGTCGGCGCAATCGACCTTTCGCTCGGTCATGGACGCGATGGCGCGGCCGGGGTCGGTCCAGCGCATCGTGCCGACATCAGGCGCGCCTCATGTGATGATGCGCGGCACGGCCGCGATCGCGCTGACGCTGTTCGATCACGACACGCCGCTCTGGCTCGATGCGCGCATGTCGGAAAGCACCGACGTGACAAAATGGCTGAAGTTCCACACGGGCGCGCCGGTGGTGCAGGATTCCTCGATCGTCAGCTTCGCGCTGATCAGCGAAGGCGGGGCGCTGCCTTCGCTCGAGCGCTTCGCGCTCGGCACCAGCGAATATCCGGACCGGTCGACCACGCTGATCCTTCAGGTCGAGAGCCTGCATTCGGGGCGCAGCTTCGAGCTGCGCGGTCCCGGCATCGACGGCGTCGCGACGCTCAAGGCCTCGATCAAGCCGTTCGACCTGTTCGAGCGACTTCGTATTAACGAAGCGCTGTTTCCGCGCGGCATCGATGTGGTCCTGGTCGCGGATGATGCCGTGGTTGCGGTCCCGCGCACCACGCGCGTCGTGAGCAAGGGAAGCTAAGCATGTATGTCGCAGTCAAAGGCGGCGAACGCGCCATCGAGAACGCCCATCGCCTGCTCGCCAGTGCGCGGCGCGGCGATCAAGGCGTGCCGGAAATTTCCCTCGACCAGATTTCGGAGCAGCTTGGCCTCGCCGTGGACCGCGTCATGAGCGAAGGCTCGCTCTATGACCGCGAGCTCGCGGCGCTCGCGATCAAGCAGGCGCGCGGCGATTTGATCGAGGCGATCTTCCTGATCCGCGCCTTCCGCGCCACGCTGCCGCGCTTCGGCGCGAGCGAGCCGGTCGAGACCGGCGCGATGCGGGTGCAGCGGCGGGTGTCCTCGACCTTCAAGGACATTCCCGGCGGCCAGATTCTCGGCCCGACCTTCGACTATACCCACCGCCTGCTCGATCCCTCGCTCGCCGAAGGTTTTGTGCCGGAGGCGCCGGCGACGGCCGAAGCCTCCACGGTGCCCACGCCGCGGGTGACGGATATTCTCGGCCGCGACGGCCTGATCGAGCCCTCGCCGCAGGCCGAAGAGGGCGTCAACGTCGGCGACCTCACCCGCGAGCCGCTGAATTTCCCGGCGGACCGCGACCTGCGCCTGCAAAATCTCGCGCGTGGCGACGAAGGGTTTCTGCTGGCGATGGGCTATTCCACCCAGCGCGGCTACGGCCGCAACCATCCCTTCGCCGGCGAAATCCGCTTCGGCGAGGTCGATGTCGAATTTTCGGCGGAAGACGTCGGCTTCGCCGTGCCGCTCGGCTCGATCGAGCTCACCGAGTGTCAGATGGTCAACCAGTTCAAGGGCTCCGCGACGGAGGCGCCGTGCTTCACCCGCGGCTATGGCCTCGCCTTTGGCCAGAGCGAGCGCAAGACCATGTCGATGGCGCTGGTCGACCGCGCGTTGCGCGCGCGCGAGCTCGGCGAAGAGGCACTCGCACCCGCGCAAGACGAAGAATTCGTGATGTCGCATTCGGACAACGTCCAGGCGACCGGCTTCGTCGAGCACCTGAAGCTGCCGCATTACGTCGACTTCCAGTCCGAGCTCGGCCTGTTGCGCAAGCTGCGCAAGGAATTCGCTGATGCCAATGCGCCCGACGCCATGAAGGAGGCCGCGGAATGAACGCGCCGGCCTACAATTTCGCCTATCTCGACGAACAGACCAAGCGGATGATCCGCCGGGCGATCCTCAAGGCGATCGCGATCCCCGGCTATCAGGTGCCGTTCGCCAGCCGTGAAATGCCGATGCCCTATGGCTGGGGCACCGGCGGCGTCCAGGTCACCGCTGCGATCCTCGGGCCACAGGACGTGCTGAAGGTGATCGACCAGGGGTCTGACGACACCACCAACGCGATCTCGATCCGCAAATTCTTCGCCAAGACCGCCGGCGTCGCCACGACAACCGCGACTGAAGATGCGACCGTGATCCAGACCCGTCACCGCATCCCGGAGACGTCGCTGCACGCAAATCAGGTGCTGGTCTATCAGGTGCCGATCCCCGAGCCTTTACGTTTCCTCGAGCCGCGCGAGACGGAGACGCGGCGCATGCATGCGCTCGCCGAATACGGCCTGATGCATGTCAAGCTCTACGAGGACATCGCCCGCTTCGGCCACATCGCGACGGCTTACGCCTATCCGGTGAAGGTCAATGCGCGCTACGTGATGGACCCCTCGCCGACGCCGAAATTCGATAATCCCAAGATGGACAATTGCCCGGCGCTGCAATTGTTCGGCGCCGGCCGCGAAAAGCGCATCTACGCGATCCCGCCCTATACGCAAGTCGTGTCGCTCGACTTCGAAGACCATCCCTTCGAGCCGTATCGCTTTAATGCGCCTTGCGCGCTATGCGCCGCGGAAAATTCCTATCTCGACGAGATCGTCACCGACGACAAGGGCGGCCGCATGTTCGTCTGCTCCGACACCGATTATTGCGAGGGCCGCCAGGCCGCCGGCCACCACGGCAGCATGAGCGCTGCGCCGTACAAGGAGAAGGCGCAGGGAGGCTCACATGGTTGATCAAGATATGCTCGAACACGATCAGCCGCTGCTGGTTGCGGAGTCTCTCAGCAAATCCTACGGCCGTATCGCCGCGTGCCGCGACGTGTCCTTTGCGCTCTATCCCGGCGAGGTGCTGGCGATCGTCGGCGAATCCGGCTCGGGCAAATCGACGCTGCTTCAGCTCCTGTCAGGTCAGCTCGCGGCCAGCGGCGGCCAGGTGTCCTACCGGATGCGCGACGGCGTCGCCCGCGATCTTGCCACGCTGGGCGAAGCCGAGCGGCGGTTTCTGTTTCGCACCGATTGGGGTTTCGTCCACCAGGATCCCGCGCAGGGTCTGCGCATGGCGGTCTCGGCCGGCGCCAATGTCGGCGAGCGGCTGATGGCAGTGGGCTGGAATCATTACGGCCGCATCCGTGATACCGCGTCGGACTGGCTGACCCGCGTCGAGATCGACATCGCACGCATCGACGATGCACCGCGCACCTATTCCGGCGGCATGCGCCAGCGCCTCCAGATTGCCCGCAACCTCGTCACCGAGCCGCGGCTGGTGTTCATGGACGAGCCGACTGGCGGCCTCGACGTTTCCGTGCAGGCCCGCCTGCTCGACCTCGTGCGCAGTCTCGTCGCCGAGCTGCACCTCGCGGTCATCATCGTCACCCATGATCTCGCGGTCGCGCGCCTGCTGTCGCATCGCGTGATGGTGATGAAGGGCGGCCGCGTCATCGAGACCGGCCTCACCGACCAGGTGCTCGACGATCCCCGCGAGCCCTACACCCAGCTCCTCGTCTCCTCGATTCTGCCGCCATGAGCCTTCCCGGAAGAGTTTTTCAATGATCGCCATGATTGACGTCGCCAACACCAACAAGACCTTTACGATGCACCTGCAGGGCGGCATCGAATTGCCAGTCGTCAGCGGCGTGACCTTCCACGTCAATCCTGGCGAATGCGTCGTGCTGTCGGGGCCGTCAGGCGCCGGAAAATCGTCGATCCTGAAGATGATCTTCGGTAACTACCGCTGCGACTCCGGCCGCATCGGCATCCGCCATCGCGGCGCGCTGGTCGATCTTGCCACTGCCGAGCCGCGGCAGGTCCTCAACATTCGCCGCGCGACCATCGGCTATGTCAGCCAGTTCCTGCGCGCGGTGCCACGCGTCGCCACTGTCGACGTGGTCGCCGAGCCGCTGATCGTCAACGGCCTGGCTCGTGTCGACGCACAGACGCGCGCGGGCGAGTTGTTGCATCGGCTCAATATCCCCGAGCGGCTCTGGCAGCTTCCGCCCGCGACCTTCTCCGGCGGCGAGCAGCAGCGCGTCAACATCGCGCGCGGCTTCATCTCGGATCTGCCGATCCTGCTGCTGGACGAGCCTACCGCCTCGCTGGATGCCGCCAACCGCGCCGTCGTGGTCGAGCTGGTCGCCGAAAAGAAACGCCAGGGCGTCGCCATGGTCGCCATTGTCCATGACGACGAAATCCGTCATCAGATCGCCGACCGCATCGTCGACGTCACCAGCTTCGCCGCCGCGGCCTGAAGGAAATGGATATGAACGCCAAGAAGGACATCGTGATCGCCAACGCCAGGATCGTGCTGGCGGAGCGGGTGATCGAGCAGGGCTGGCTTGCTCTCGCCGATGGACGCATTGCCGAAATCGGTGAGGGCAGGGCGCCCGCCGGGGCCGAGGATGCCGCCGGCGATCTGATCATGCCCGGCCTGATCGAGCTCCACACCGATCACCTCGAGGCGCATTACGTGCCGCGGCCAAAAGTGTTCTGGAATCCGGTCGCCGCCGTCGTCTCCTATGACGGCCAGCTCGCGACATCGGGCATCACCACGGTGTTCGACTCGCTCCGGGTCTGGCGCGAGGATGGCGCCGAGGAAGTCGACGGACGCGCCGGCACGCTCGCCGCCGCGATCACCACCGCACGCGATGCCAATTTGCTGCGTGCCGATCACTTCCTGCATCTGCGCTGCGAAATCCCGATGCCGAGCGTGGTCGAGGAGTCCATGGAGCTGATCGACCGTCCCGACGTGCGGCTGATGTCGCTGATGGACCACACCCCCGGCCAGCGCCAGTTCCGCGACGAAGGCAAGCTGCGCGACTATTATCGCGGCAAGGGCGGCGGCAAGACCGATGCCGAGCTCGACCAGCTGTTCGCGAAGCGCTTCGAATATCAGAAGGCCTATGCGGCGACCAACATGCGCGAGATCGTGGCGCTGGCACACAAGTACAAGATCCCGCTGGCGAGCCATGACGATACCACCGAGGAGAACGTCGTGGACGCCGTGCGCGATGGCGTTTCGGTCGCGGAATTTCCGACCACGCTGGAGGCCGCGCGCGGCCTGCACGAGGCCGGCATCGACATCCTGATGGGCGCGCCGAACGTCGTGCGCGGCGGCTCGCATTCCGGCAACATCGCCGCGGTCGATCTCGCTCGCGAAGGCCTGCTCGACATCCTGTCGTCGGACTACATTCCCTCGAGCCTTCTGATGGCCGCGCTACATTTGCCGGAGCATGTGCCTGCCATCAGTCTTGCGGCGGCGATCCGCACGGTGACGAAGGCGCCCGCCGAGGCAGTCGGCCTGTCCGACCGCGGCGAGATCGCGGTCGGCAAGCGTGCCGATCTGATCCGCGTGCATGTTGCGGGCAGCGTCCCCGCGGTCCGCAGCGTCTGGCGCGAGGGGAGCCGCGTCGCATGAGCGAGGCCGCGACCGTGGCGGAGGACGAGACGGATGCGATCGGCCCTGGCCGGCTCGTGCTCGTGGTCGGCCCCAGCGGTGCCGGCAAGGACACGCTGCTGCGGCTGGCGCGGGCAGCATGCATCGAGGATCACGACATCGTCTTTCCGCGCCGTGTCGTGACGCGCGAATCCTCAGCCGACGAAGACAATGTCGCGGTGAGCCCTGACGAATTCCGGCGCGCGCTCGAGCGTGGGGATTTCGCCGTGCATTGGGAAGCGCATGGGCATTGCTACGCGCTGCCGCTCGACCTCAACGATGATATTCGTGCCGGACGCGCCGTCGTGGCCAATGTTTCGCGCACGGTGATCGGCGCGCTACGCCAGACCTATGCAAACGTCGTGGTGGTCGCGATCACGGCGCCACCGGATGTGCTGGCGCAGCGGCTTGCCGCCCGCGCCCGGGACAGCGACGGCAATATCGCGGACCGGCTGACGCGCAGCGTCGGCGACGCATCGGCGCAGGCCGACGTCACCATTCTCAACGCGGGCAGCGCGGAGTATCATGGCCGCCAGCTTCTGCGCGTGATCAGAAATCAAGGCTGGCACGAATAGCCGGCACAACAAGGAGACTGGAATGTCGGTGATCGAAACGGTCGAGCAGCTGGAGGCCATCTACGGCGTCACCAATGACGCCTCGACCGTGAAAGTCGCCGACCACGTCACCCCGCTCTATCGCGTCTTCATCGAAAAGGCCCCGTTCGCCGCGCTCGCCACCATCGGACCCGAGGGGATCGACTGCTCGCCGCGCGGCGATCTCTCCGGCTTCGTCCGCATTCACGACCCGAAGACGCTGATGCTGCCGGATCGACGCGGCAACAACCGGGTCGATTCCCTGCGCAACATCGTGCGCGATCCCAGGGTGTCCCTGATGTTCCTGATCCCCGGCTCCGGCAATGCGGTCCGCGCCAATGGCCGGGCCTATGTTTCCATCGATCCCGAACTGCTCGCTTCCTTCAAGGTCGACGGCAAGGCGCCGCGCAGCGTCATGGTGATGACGGTCCACGAAATCTACTTCCAGTGCGCCCGCGCCATCGTCCGCTCCGATCTCTGGAATCCCGACAAGCGCATCGACCCCAAGACGCTGCCGACACCCGGCCAGATCCTCGCCGAGATGAGTGAGAACAAGGTCGGCGGCGCGGAGTATGATCGCGCCTGGCCCGAGCGGGCAGCGGCGACGATGTGGTGAGCTCTCTTCCCTCTCCCCCTGCGGGAGAGGGTGGCTCGCCGCGACAGCGGCGAGACGGGTGAGGGGTTCTCTCCGCGCGCGACTCTCTTCAGGATTCGCTGAGGCAACCCCTCATCCGGCGCTTCGCGCCACCTTCTGCCGCAAGGGGAGAAGGAAAGAACTCATCGCGAGATAAATTCGATTGCCTGCGCTCGCGCCCGGAGAAGTGCCGATGCGCGCCGGTGGTAATTATGGATAGCCATTTCATTGACCGATCGCGCCAAACACTCGATAGTCGAGGCATCGAAACTGCTCCTCGAGCCGAAGCCGCGATATGAGAACCGATCAGCAGCGCAATAGGGACGACATGCATGTGTGCATGACGCGGCGCTGTTTCTCGGCGGCCACCGGCGCCTGTTGTTGCTGACCGCCGTCTTCTAGCAGCACCTCACCCAGCAAATCCCGAGACAGGAACGCCGAGATCCCGGCGAACGAGCAGTCATGTCCCAAACTCAATCGAACGCTTACATCATCGAGATCCACGACCGCGCCGCCGGCATCGTCACGAAGGATACGCGCGGCTTCCGCTTCTTCTCCTCCGAGCGTCTGTTCGACAGCCTCGAAGGCAGGCAGTTCCGCTCGGCGCGCGAGGCCGAGCGTGCCGCCCGTGCCGTGTTCTCCGAACGGAGCCGGCGCGCGAATTCTCGCTTCTTTGCCAGCTGAAACCACCGAAAGGACCACATGATGATGACCCGACGATACATCCTCGCAACCAGCCTGCTGCTCGCGACGGCCTTGGCCCCACCTGCGCGCGCGGAGGACAAGCCGGCGGAAATCCGCATCGGTACGCAGAAGGGCGGCTTCTTCCCCGCGGTTCGCCAGCGCCAGACGCTCGAAAGCGCCTTCAAGCCGCTCGGCATCGAGGTCAAATGGATCGACTTCCAGTTTGGTCCGCCGCTGCTGGAGGCCATCAATGTCGGCAGCGTCGATTTCGGGTTCGTCGGCGATACCCCACCGATCTTCGCGCAAGCCGGCGGCGCCAGGATCCGCTACGTTGCGGCGGTGAAGTCGGACGGCGACACTCAGGCGATCATCGTGCCGAAGAATTCACCGATCAAATCGCTCGCAGACCTCAAGGGCAAGCGCGTTGCCTTCGCCAAGGGATCGAGTGCGCACAACCTCCTGGTCGCGTCGCTCGAGAAGGCCGGTCTCGCCTGGTCCGACATCACGCCGGCACCGCTCGCCCCGGCTGATGCGACAGCCGCCTTCATGAAGGGCTCGGTCGATGCCTGGTCGATCTGGGATCCATATCTGGCGCTTGCTGAATTGAAGGAAAGCGCCCGAGTCATCGCCTTCGACAGGGATGTCCACAAGCCGAACGCTTTCTACATCGCCGGGACGGACTTCGTAGAGAAGTATCCTTCGCTGGTGGCAAAGCTCAACGCGAGCTTCGCCTCCGAAGGCGTATGGGCGGAATCTCACCATGAGGAGGTAGCAAAGGCTCAGTCCGAGGCGACCGGCGTCGACATCGAAGCTGTCAGCCGCTTCGTCAACCGCTCCACCTATCGCGTGGTGCCGCTGGATGCAGAGGTGACCAAGAGCCAGCAGGCCGTCGCCGACCGTTTTGCAAAACTGGGCCTGATCCCGAAGCCAGTCAACGTGTCCGACATCGTCTGGAAGTGGACGCCGGGCTCCTGAGGGGACCAGACTTAACTCCGGCGGCGCGCCCTGGTGCGTGCCGCCTTCTTTGCGGCGGCGGAGCGGGCCTTGGCGCCTTTGGTCCGGCTCGCCTTGCGGGCAGTCGCCGAACGCGAAGCAGCGGATCGCTGGCTCGCGGCACGCTTGCCCTGTTTCGACAGTGCACTGCGCGATGCGGTCGAGCGCGGCTCCTTCTTCAAAACCTTTTCAACCGCTCGCGACACGCGCGGTCGGCGCTTCGGGGTGCGTTTGCCCTGACCGACCTCATAGGCATATTTGGCGCTGCGACGCGTCGCCTTCTTGACGCGTCCCTTGCGCGGCGGCGGCAGATCGACGCCGGCGCGGCGCGCTTCGGACAGACCGATGGCGATGGCCTGTTTCGTCGAGCGCGCACCATGCTTGCCCTTGCGGATCTTGTCGATCTGGTCCTTGACGAATTCGCCGGCCTGCGTGCTTGCCGATTTACCGGCACGCTTGTCTTGCCTGGCTTTGCGGATGACTTCCTGTCTTGGCATGGGTCATGTTCCCTCTGGATCTTCACAGGGATATCTGACCGCAACGCGCAAGATGGACGATTGATCCTGTCAGTTCCGTAGCGCCGCCAGCAGTTCATCCGGGCGTTCGGCCATGATCATGTGGCCCGCGCCGGGCACGACGACGGTCTTCGCATGAGGGATCGCGGCGGCAAGTGCCTTGCCGGCCTTTACCGGCGTCATCATGTCCCGCTCGCCGAGGATGAGCGTCGTGGGCACCTTCACGCTCCCGGCGGCGGCAAGCGCATTCGCGTAAGCATTGCAGGCCGACAAATCCCGGAACAGCACGCCCGGCTCGCAGTGTTTCAACACGGCCTGGGCGCCGCCATGCATCCACAGGCCCGGTGCGAGGCTGCCGCCGAGCTCGGCGCTGAAGCCGAGGCCCCAGATCGAGACCATGTCGTTTGCATCCTGCGAATTGGCTTCGGCCGCCTTCAGCAGATCCGGGCCGACCGTCATCGTCGCGGCGGTGCCGATCAGGCTGAGCGCGGAGACCTTGTCGGGGTGACGTGCGGCCGTCTCCAGCGAGATCAGCGATCCCATGGAATGGCCGATCAGATGCGCTTTCGTCGCTCCGGCCGCATCGAGCAGGGCGGCCGTCCAGTCGGCCATTTCGGCGATGCTGCCAAGCGAAGGTCCGGGGGAGCGGCCGTGACCGGGCAGATCAGGCGCTAGCACGCCAAAGCCGTGATGGGCGAACCAGCGCGTGTGCAGCGCCCAGGTCGAATGATCGAAGCCGGCGCCGTGAAGGAAGATGACGGCGGGCAGGGATCTGTCGAAGTCGCGGCCACCGGTTGCGACCAGCACCTCGGCGCCGTTGACGGAGAGCTTCATGGTGTCAGACCTTTTGCGAGATGCGCAGCGCTTGGGTGAGATCGTCGATGATGTCGCTTGCGGTCTCGATGCCGACCGAGAGCCGCACCAGCTCCTCGCCGATGCCGGAGGCCTTGAGCTGCTCGGCGTCCATCTGTTGGTGCGTGGTGGACGCCGGGTGGATCACCAGCGTCTTGGCGTCGCCGACATTGGCGAGATGACTGATCATGCGCAGCTGCTCGATGAACTTGCGGCCCGCGGGCCGCCCGCCCTTGATGCCGAAGGAGACAATCGAGCCGGCGCCGCGCGGCAGCAACTGTTTTGCCAGCTGGTAGTCCGCGTGATCTTCCAGCGAGGGATGCTGCACCCAATCCACGGCCTTGTTGGACTTCAGTGCTTCCAGCACGAGGTGCGTGTTTTGCATATGGCGGTCCATGCGCACCCCGAGTGTCTCCACGCCCTGCAACAGCTGGAACGCGTTGGTCGGGGATAGACAAGCGCCGAAATCGCGCAGGCCTTCGGTGCGCGCACGCATGATGAAGGCCGCGGTGCCGAACTGCTCGTCGAAGACGATGCCGTGATAACCGCCATAGGGTTCGGTCAGCACGCCGAATCTTCCGGATGAGCGCCAATCAAACCGGCCGCCGTCGACGATGGCGCCGCCGATCGCGATGCCGTGGCCGCCGATCCATTTGGTCGCCGAATGCATGACGATGTCGGCCCCGAGTTCGATCGGACGGCTGAGATAGGGCGTGGCAAAGGTGTTGTCGATCAGCAGCGGAATCTTCGCGTCATGCGCGATCTGCGCGACCTTCGGAATGTCCAGCACCTCGAGCCCGGGATTGCCGATGGTCTCACCGATCACCAGCTTCGTGTTCGGCTTGATCGCCGCGCGGAACGCATCGAGATCGCGCGGTTTCACGAACGTTGTGGTGATGCCGAAGCGCGGCAGCGTGTGCGCGAGCAGGTTGATGGTGCCGCCATAGAGCGAGCTCGATGCGACGATATGGTCGCCGGCGTTCAGAAGCGTCGCGATCGCCAGATGCAGCGCCGCCATGCCGCTCGCTGTGCAGATCGCGCCGACGCCGCCCTCCAGCGCCGCAAGCCGTTCCTCGAGCACGCCGGTGGTCGGATTGGAGATGCGCGTATAGATGTGGCCGGCGCGCTCGAGGTTGAACAGCGCGGCGGCGTGATCGGAGTCCTGGAACACGTAGGACGTGGTCTGGTAGATCGGCACCGCGCGGGCGCCGGTCGCGGGATCCGGATGCTGGCCCGCATGCAGGCTCAGGGTTTCGAAGGCGGGCGGTTTTGGCGCGGGCATGCGTGGCCTCGTTGCTCGGTCGGCGGGAGGCGGCCCTTGTGCCACAAAAATGCGCGCTGCGTCAGCCCATTGACTGCGTTGTCTAACCCCGGATCGCCTGCTCGATGATCCGCGCCTCCCGCAGCAGGATCTCCGCGGCCTCCTGCTCGCGGCGCGGGCCGAGCCTCGTCCGAACGGCGGAGACGGTCATCGCGGCGGCGGGGCGGCCGTCCGGGGTCTTGATCCAGGTGGAGATCGATTTCGTGCCCTGCACGAGACCAATCTCTCTCATGCCATATCCCAGCCGTCTTGCGGCGGTGACCTGGCCCAGCACCGTCGCAACATCGGTCCGGTAGGCCTCCAGTCTCTTCTCATTGGCAGCGACGATTTTCCGCGCGTCCTGGGCCGGCATCGCGGCGAGGATGGCAACGCCCGCGCTGGAGACGCCGAGCGGTCGGCGCGCGCCGACCTCGATCGACAGCACCTGGATCGGATAGACACCGATCCTGCGGTCGACGCACAGCGTGTCGTTGCCGGTCCGCACCGTCAGGAACAGCGTGTCGCCGATCTCGGTCGACGCACGTTGCAGCGACGGATTGGCGGCGATCAGCAGCCGCGACGGCCGAGCCCGTGCGAGCGCAAGCTCCGGCACCTGGTTGCCGATCGCGTAGCGGCCGGTTTTGTCATGCCGTTCGACGATACCTTCCTCGATCAGCACGTGGACGATGCGGTGCACGGTCGGGCGGGTGAGGCCGGTCGCCCGCACCACCTCTGCCAGCGGCACGCCGTCCTCGCGGCCGGCGGCAAGAATGCGCAGCACCGCGAGCGCGCGGCGGATCGCCTGCGCACCCTGTCGCGGTTCGGTGATGCGGCGTGTGGATTTCGCGGAAGCGGTCTTGTCCATAATATGGACAAGAACGCCACAATTCACTCGACAGGTAAAGCGCGCATCTGGAGATTGCGCTCCGAATCGAGATGCCGTGTACGACGTCAGGCAAATCGACGTAAAATTGGAAGCGCCGCCGGGAGGTTAACATGAGATTAATCTGGATTGCCATCGCTGCCGCAGCGGCGATGCTGACGGGACCGGCGTCCGGCCAGCAATGGCCGTCGCGCAACGTCAAGCTGATCGTGCCCTATCCGGCCGGCGGCAATGTCGACAGCGCCGCGCGCATCATCGCCGACAAGCTCCAGGAAAAGCTTGGCCAGCCCTTCATCATCGAGAACAAGGCGGGCGCCGGCGGCATGATCGCGGGCGAGGCTTTCGCGAAATCCGCGCCCGACGGCTACACGCTGTTCGTCGGTGCCAACGGCCCGGTGCTGTTCGCGACCGAAATCAACAAGCGCGACGTCTACAGCTGGAAGAAGGACTTCCTGCCGATTACGACGATCTCGATGACGCCGCTGGTGCTCGAGGTGCATCCGTCGGTGCAGGCGGCGAATTTCAAGGAATTCATCGACCTTGCCAAGCGCGAGCCGGGCAAGTTGACGATGGCCTCGCCCGGTCCCGGCACCACCAACCATCTGCTCAGTGAGCTGATGCAGTCCAGCCTCGACCTGCAATGGGTCACCGCGCACTATCGCGGCAATGCGCCTGCGGTCAACGATCTCTTGGGCGGCCAGGTACAGTTCGCGTTCGACCAGCTCACGGTCAGCCTGCAGCACATCAAGGCCGGCCTGTTCCGGGCGCTGGCCGTCACCAGCCCGCACCGCCTGAAGTCGCTGCCCGATGTCCCGACGTTTGCCGAGCTCGGCTACAAGGATTTTGACGGCCAGACCTTCACCGGCCTGTTCGCACCGGCAGGCACGCCGGCGCCCGTGATCGACAAGCTGCACGACGCGTTGACCGCGATCCTGAAGGACCCCGCCGTGGCCGACAAGTTCGAGAAGCTCGGCGGAGAAGCCGTCGCGATGACGCCCGATGAATTCAGGGCCTATCTCGAGCGCGAGGACGCCAAATGGATTCCGATCGTGCGCAAGGCCAACATCAAGGCGGATTGATCGATGCGGATCGACCCCGCCGAGCTCGGCGCCGAGCGGATCTACCGGCTGATGACCGGCATCGTGGTGCCGCGTCCGATCGCATGGGTGACGAGCCTGTCCCGCGCAGGCGTGCTCAACCTCGCGCCGTTCAGCGCCTTCACCTTCGTCTCGCAGAAGCCCCCGATGCTGGCCATCAGCGTCGGCCGCAAGGGCGCCGACTACAAGGACACCGCGCACAACATCCTCGATACCGAGGAATACGTCATCCACATCGCCGATACCCCGCTGATGCAGGCCGTGCACGACTCGTCGGTCGAGCATCCGCCTGAGATCAGCGAGGTCGCGGAGCTTGGCCTCGAGACGCTCCCGAGCGAGCGCATCAAGGTGCCGCGGCTCAGCATTGCACCGGTTGCGATGGAATGCCGCTTCCGGCAGTGCCTGGAATTCGGCGACGCCCGCAGCCGCCTGATCGTCGGCGAAGTCGTGATGTTCCACCTCCGCGACGGCCTCGTGAACGACGGCAAGGTCGAAACCGCGGCGCTCGATCCGATCGCGCGCATCGGCGGACCGCGCTACGCCCGGCTCGGCGAGATCGTGACGCTGCGCGGCGTGTTCCAGACTCCCAAATCGAAAGACTGAGCGCGCTGCCCCGGCAGCACCTCAAGACCATTGGAGAACGACCATGCGACTGCTAAGCTATCTCCTGGACGGAGAGCCGCGCTATGGTGCCGCCATCGAAGGCGGTGTCGTCGATCTGACCCGGCGGGTCGGCCGCGACTTCTCCGATTTGAGGGCGCTGATCGCAGCCAATGCGCTGGCCGACGCGCAGGAAGCCGTCGCCGGACAAAAGCCGGATTATGCGCTCGACGAGCTCGTGCTGCTTCCGCCGGTGCTGGCGCCGGAAAAGCTCTGGTGCATCGGCGTCAATTATGCCGAGCGCAATGCGGAGTATAAGGACAGCTCCGACCTGCCCAAATATCCCAGCCTGTTCGTGCGCAGCATGTCCTCGATGACGGGCTCCGGTCAGCCGCTGGAGAAGCCCACGGTATCCGATCAGCTCGATTACGAAGGCGAGCTCGTCATCGTGATCGGGCAGGGCGGCCGTCACATTCCGCGCGAGCAGGCCTGGTCGCACATCTTCGGCATGACGCTGTGCAACGAGGGCACGATCCGCGACTGGCTGCGCCACGGCAAGTTCAACGTCACGCAGGGCAAGAATTTCGATCGCTCCGGCAGCATCGGTCCGTGGATCGTCACGTCGGACGAGCTCGACCCGCGCGGGCCGCACGATATCGTCACGCGCGTCAACGGCGAGGTGCGGCAGCAGGACACCACCGAGCGGCTGATGTTTCCGTTCGACTTTCTGATCTCCTATCTCTCCACGTTCGCCACTCTCAAGCCCGGCGACATGATCGTGACAGGCACGCCGACCGGCGCCGGCGCCCGCTTCGACCCGCCGCGCTGGCTGAAAGTCGGCGATGTCGTCGAGGTCGAATCCAGCCGCATTGGCGTGCTGCGCAACACCGTCGCGGCGGAGAGTTAAACCATGCTGGATACCGCCACGATCGAACGCCTTGCCGCGCGCCTTGACGAGGCCGAGCGCACCAAGACGCTGATCACGATGTTCACCAAAGACTATCCCGATTTCAGCATCGAGGATGCCTATGCCGTTCAGCGCGCCTGGACAAAACTCCAGCTCGGACGCGGCCGGGTTATCAAGGGCCACAAGATCGGCCTGACCTCGAAGGCGATGCAGAACGCGGTCGGCATTTCCGAGCCGGATTACGGCGTGCTGTTCGCCGACATGTTCTATGCCGATGCCACGCCGATTCCGTTCGACCGTTTTCACGCGCCGCGCATCGAGGTCGAGCTCGCCTTCGTGCTGAAGGCGCCGCTGCGCGGGCCGGATTGCACCATCTTCGACGTGCTCAACGCCACCGACTACGTCACCCCGGCGCTGGAGATCCTGGAGACGCGCATGCACCGCGTCGATACCGACACCGGCAAGGCGCGAAAGGTGATGGACACGATCTCGGACAACGCGGCGAATGCCGCGCTGGTGCTCGGCGGCCGGCCGTTCCGCCCGATGGACGCGGACATGCGCTGGATCGGCGCGCTGTTGTTCCGCAACGGCGAGGTCGAGGAGACCGGGCTTGCGGCCGGCGTGCTCAATCATCCCGCCAACGGCATCGCCTGGCTCGCCAACCGCCTCGCGCCGCATGACGAGCATCTCGCCGCCGGCGAGGTGGTGCTGGCGGGGTCGTTCACGCGTCCGGTCGATATCCGCCGCGGCGACACGTTTCATGCCGACTACGGCGCGTTCGGCTCGGTGTCCTGCCAGTTCGTCTGAACCAACAATAAACGGGAGCGCATCATGACAGGCCAAACGCGGCGCAAGAGCATCCACATCGGCGGCTTCAAGCACGCCAACCCGATTCCGAACGCCTGCCGCATCGGCAATCTCGTGATGTCAGGCGTCATCCTCGGCCGCGATGCCGCCGGCGCGATGCCCGAGAGCCTCGATGCCCAATGCGCCAACATGTTCGCCCATATGAAGGCGACCGTTGAGGCCGCCGGCGGCACCACCGACGACATCATCAAGATGACGGTGTGGCTGAAGGACCGTACGCAGCGCGGCCCGGTCAACGTCGAGTGGCTGAAGATGTTTCCGGACGAGCATTCGCGCCCGGCGCGCCACGCGCTGCCGATGGACAACATGGACGGCGGCGCACTGGTGCAGTGCGACTTCACCGCAATGATCGACTAAAGGAGTTTGCGTATGCCGACCTATCTGCCGTTCGACCCGAACCCGCGCCGCCCGGTCAAGGCGCCGCCGCCCAAAACCGTCGACAGCCAGTTTCACGTGCTCGGCCCCATCGACAAATATCCGGAACGTCCCGGCGCGGCCTATCGGATGCCGACCGCGACCTGGGAAGCGGCGCTGCGCGTGCACAAGACGCTCGGCATCGAGCGCGGCATCATCGTGCAGACCACGACCTACGGCGCCGATCATGCCGTCGTGCTCGATGGTCTCGCCGCGATGGGCCCGAACTATCGCGGCTGCGCCAACGCGCTGGTGTTCGCGGAGGCGAACGACGCTTATCTCGCCAAGCTGCATGATGCAGGTGTCCGCGGCGCGCGCTTCAGCTTCCGCCAGGAGCTCGGCGCCGTGCTGTCGGATGCCGATTTCGCCCGCGCGATTGCGCGCATCCGCGAGCTCGGCTGGTACGTCAAGATCCAGCCCGAGAAGGACGGCATCGTTTCCAGCGTCGCCAAATACGAGAATCTCGACGTGCCCGTGCTGATCGACCACATGGCGCGTCCCGATCCGGAAGCCGGCAGGAACGATCCGAATTTGCGCAAGATGCTCGAGCTGCTCGCCAGGGGCAATTTCTGGGTGATGCTGTCACTCGGCGAGAAGACCTCGAAGCGCGGTGCTCCTTACGACGACGTCATCCCGATCGCGCGCGCCTATATCGAGGCAGCAGTCGACCGCTGCGTCTGGGCCAGCGACTGGCCGCATCCGGTCTCGGTCAAGCAGCCGCCCAACGACGCCGATCTGCTCGAGCTGATGTACCGCTACGCGCCTGATCAGGCGGAGCTGGAGAAGATTTTGGTGCACAATCCGGCCAAGCTGTTCGGCTTTCCGGATTAGGGCGAGATGAGCTGAAGCCGAGTCGAGTTTAACCGCGAATACCGCTCTCTCCGTTCCCTCCCCCCTTGTGGGGGAGGGGCAGGGAGGGGGGTGCCACGCGGGGATTCTTTCCTTCGCGCACCGGCCCTGAGCGCATCATCTACAACCAGCACCTTTTCCTGGGCTACCCCCCTCCCTAGCCCTCCCCCACAAGGGGGGAGGGAACGCACCTTTGTCGGGCGACAAACTCTGCGCTCACCCCGCCAGCCGGTCCCTTACCCCAGCCGCGATCTCGAACGAGTGCAGTCGCGCAGCGTGATCGTAGATCTGGCCCGTGGTCATCAGTTCGTCCGCGCCGGTATCGGCGATCAGCGCCTTCAGCTTCGCTTCGACCATGTCAGGCGAGCCGACCGCCGAGCAGGACAGCGACTGCCCGACCATCGCCTTTTCCGCCGGCGACCACAGCGCGTCCATGTCGTCGACCGGTGGCGGCAGCGGGCCGGGCGTGCCGCGGCGAAGATTGATGAACTGCTGCTGCAGCGAGGAGAACATGCGTTGCGCGTCCGCCTCGCTGTCGGCGGCGAACACGTTGACGCCGACCATCGCATAGGGCTTGTCCAGCTGCGCCGACGGCTCGAAGCGCGCGCGATACTCCCGCAGCGCCGGCATCATCATCTGAGGCGCGAAATGCGACGCGAACGCGAACGGCAGACCGAGCATGCCTGCGAGCTGCGCGCCAAAGGTGCTGGATCCCAGGATCCACAGCGGCACCTTCGTCCCCATGCCCGGCACGGCGCGGATCGTCTGGTTCGGCTGCACGTCGCCGAGCAGCGCCTGCAACTCCAGCACGTCCTGCGGAAAATTCTCGGAGCTGGTGGCGAGATCGCGGCGCAGCGCGCGTGCGGTGAACTGGTCGGTGCCCGGCGCCCTGCCGAGCCCAAGATCGATCCGCCCGGGAAAGAGCGAGGCCAGCGTGCCGAACTGCTCGGCGATGACCAGCGGTGAATGGTTCGGCAGCATGATCCCGCCGGAGCCAACGCGGATGGTTTTGGTGCCGCCCGCGACATGCCCGATCACCACCGACGTCGCCGCGCTCGCGATGCCCGTCATGTTATGATGCTCGGCCAGCCAGAACCGTTTGTAGCTCCAACCCTCGGCGTGCCGCGCGAGATCGAGCGAATTGCGGAACGCTTGTGACGCGTCGCCACCCTGGCGGATGGGCGCGAGGTCGAGCACGGAGAAGGGGATCATTTCGGTACCGAAGTGGAGGAGGATGACGCGCGGCGGCTGAGAATACATGTAGTGTCGGCGCGTAGGATGGGTAGAGCGCAGCGAAACCCGTCATGCGTCTTCATCGAACAAGGCTCGATGGGTTTCGCTGCGCTCTACCCATCCTACGAAGCTGTTCGAGCGGCCTAAACCCCATTCACAACACCGTCATCGCGCCCCGTTCCA
Organism: Bradyrhizobium sp. JR4.1; assembly: GCF_040548605.1. NCBI lineage: Bacteria > Pseudomonadati > Pseudomonadota > Alphaproteobacteria > Hyphomicrobiales > Nitrobacteraceae > Bradyrhizobium > Bradyrhizobium sp. JR4.1. The sequence continues at coordinate 240,021 of NZ_JBEPRY010000001.1, read as the reverse complement.
CCCCTCGCCCCAACTGGGCGTCTCGCGTCTGTTGTTGTACCATTGCCAGAGCCACTGCTCTGTTGCAGGAGGAACCGACATGACCACGGTCCTACTCAATCGCCGCAACCTCCTTGCCGCTGGCGGCTCGATCGTCGCCACCGGGATTTTGGCAACCGGCGTTCCCGGCCTGCTGTTGCCCGCCCGTGCGGACGGCCTCGCGCCGACCGAGACGATGTCGGGCGGCGCGAACAATTACCGCAAGGGCGCAGCGATCGTGGAGCGGATCGGCAAGGGCGGCTTCTGGATGAGCGGCACCGTGCGCCGCGCCGGCGACGGCGCGCCGCTCGCAAGCCAGCGCATCCAGATCTGGGCGCACACCACCGAGGGACAAGAGCACGAGCCGCAGAGTCATGGCGCCACGCTCACCGACAAGGACGGCAAGTTCCGGCTCGAGATGCCGCAGATCATTCCCATCTTCGGCCAGCCGCATGGCCATCTCGCCTATGACAGCGGCGAGTTCAAAACCGTCTTCCTGCGGCCGGTGATGCGGAGCCCAAAGGAAACCAGCCTGGAAGCGCACTTCGTGCTGCAGCCGGCCTGACCGCATTGCAAATGAAGGGGCGGAGATCGGCCCGGGCGCCCCTGATCTGGGTCGCCCTTGCCTTGGCCATCGGCGTGCCGATCGCCGCCGCCGCAACAAGCGAGCAACTCGCATGGCGCGGCGCGCTCTACATCCTCGCCGGCTTCGCGGGCATCGTCGCGCTCGGTCTCGTGCTCGCTCAGCCCCTGCTAATCGGCGGATATTTGCCGGGCCTGTCGGCCTATCGCGGCCGGCGCGCCCATCGCTGGATCGGCGGCGCGCTCGCTCTGGCGGTGGTGATCCACGTCGCCGGCCTCTGGATCACCAGTCCGCCCGATATGATCGACGCCCTGACCTATACCTCACCGACGCCGTTCTCCCCCTTCGGCGTGACCGCGATGTGGGCCATCTTCATCGTTGCGGTCCTGGCCGCGTTGCGCCGCCGCCTGGGACTGCGGCTGCGCACCTGGCGCATCGTCCATATTCCCCTCGCGATCGTCATCGTCGCAGGCAGTGTGGCGCATTGCCTGCTGATCGAGGGGACGATGGAGACGATCTCGAAGGCGGTGCTGTGCGTGTTGATCCTCGTGGCAACCGTGAAGGTCATGATTGACCTGCAAGTGTGGCGAAAGCGAAGGACGCTGCGGGGGGAAAGTGTCGCGCGGCAGTAGCTCACTGGGCTCAAGAGGCGAAGCTCTCTCAACTCGTCATTGCGAGGAGCACTTGCGACGAAGCAATCCAGAGTCCCTCCGCGGAAAGATTCTGGATTGCTTCGCTACGCTCGCAATGACGGAGCAGGCTAGCCCGCTTGCCGCAGTCAGCGACCGGGCGTAACCTTCCGCAATGGCCGTCAGTGTCCCCGACCTGAAAGCATTCCTGCTCGCCACACCGTTCTTCGGCGGTATCCCGGATCAAAGTCTCGACCTCCTGATGTCGATGCTGGTCGAGTGCCGATTTGATACCGGAGCAACCGTCGTGACGGAGGGCGAGCCCGGACGCTCGCTGTTCATCGTCAAATCCGGCCGGCTGGCGGTGAGCAAACGGGCGAATGCGGGGCGCGTGATCCCGATCTCCGTTCTGGAGCCCGGCGATTTCTTCGGCGAGATGACGCTGATCGAAATGCAGAATCGTTCCGCCACGGTGATCGCGGAGAGTCCGACGGTGCTGTACGAGCTGACGGCCCAAAAGCTCTACGCCTGCTACAAGGCCGATATCCATGCCTATGTGATCGTCCTGCAAAACATCAATCGCGAGCTATGCCGACGGCTTCGCCGGTCTGATGATCGGTTTACCGGGCACAGTGCGTAGGATGGGTAGAGCACTTGCGAAACCCATCATATTTCGTCACCGAACGAGGCCTCGATGGGTTTCGCTGCGCTCTACCCATCCTACGAGCTGAGATGTTTTCATGGGCACGTTCTATACCGACGAGCAGATACAGGAAGCCGTTGCTGCCTTAGAGGACCACACTCCCGGTATCTTCGAGAGAATGAAGAAATTGGCCTCAGTCAACGATCCGTTTAGCGATGAGCAAGAAGCAGAACTAGGAGCCGTCGTAAGAGTTCTCACTATCGTTCTGCCGAAAGTGTCGTACGTGGTGCAAGCTGAAGACAAAAATGAAGCGAGAGCGCGCCTCAGCATAGACCTGGGCGACGTTGTTCGCGCTGCACTCGCATCAGATGAAGACGATTCCCAATAACGCCCGCCATGGCCGCCTAAGGCTAACGTCGGTCATGCCAATCTGACCCGTCGGACAAAACACCCACCTTCCGCAAAATCCCGTCAATCCCCTCTCACAAAAATATTCCACTTTACCGAAATTCGGAATCGCAGTATCAATCCGCCATCCCGGTCCAGGGAGAGGGGCGATCGTCCGTCGTAACGAACGTGGATCGGGGTGCGGTGGACGCAGCAGTGTCGGGCACGCGAAGGCGGGACCAGGGCGAGATGAACCTCGTGAGGTCCTGTTGCGTGCGGACGAACGGCGCTCAAGTCCAGTGAAGCCTTCGGGCGAAGCCGGACGTGTCCGGCGAAGCCTCTTGGCGAAGCCGGATCGCTGCGTACGGCAAAATCGTGTGGTCCTGGCCGTCGTTGCTACGGTCAAGCCTTGCGGAGATGGATCGGGGCTCAACCGGGTCTTTGTCCATCGTCAATTCGCAAGGCGACGGTGACAAAAAGGAACTCGTCGCCGGGGAGAGCACGGCATAAGCCGTCAACCCACTGCGCAGGGAAGGCCGAGTGTTCGGCGTCACCTGTATGCTGCTGTGCGGTCTCTTTGCGCTACACCTTTGCGCAGCGGACCGCGGGTGCCAGCCGGCACCCGGTCTTCCCTGCGCCCTCTTCACAGAGGAGGGCTACGAAAAAAGCAAAACTCGGGCATTTGGTGCCGCGAGAAGGCTGCTTCATGTGCGATTTGAGCGAGGGAATGGTGCTGCCAGACAGGATTGAACTGTCGACCTCTCCATTACCAATGGAGTGCTCTACCACTGAGCTACGGCAGCATGTGCTGGGGTAAGAATCGGCCGCCACGAGGGGCCTACCAAGCGGGCCGATATCTGCCACAAGCCCCCCTCCTGTGCAAGCTTGCTAGCTCCGCCAAAGCGATAAAATCGGGTCGATATCGGGGCCAAAATGCCTGTTTTGGCTCGAAACGGCCGACTTTCCGCGGATTCGGTTCCGATATCCCCACCCAACTGGCCAGTTGCCCGATGCGCCGGATTCGATCCATTTCGATTTTCGCACGATCGGATCGCGCGGGCCTCTTGAGCTGCCTTATTCCTCGGGCATGTTATCGCCGATCGCTGTAATGGACCCCGATGGCAGACGAGAACGACAAGAGCACGAGGCAGGACTCCAGACAGGCGAGGGCGTCCCGCGACGACCGGCTCAAATCGGCGCTGCGCGAAAACCTGAAGCGGCGAAAGATGCAGGCGCGCGAACGGGCCGCAAGTGGCGGCCCCTCGCAGAACGAAGATGATTCCCTAGATGAGGGGCCCGCCGGCGAGATAACCGGCAAGACCGGCGACTAGAATTTTTTGGAGTGCATAGACGTGGCAATGGGGCAGGACGAGCAGCAACGACCCGAGAGTGACGCGCAGATGTCGCGGTTCACCCGCCCTGAGCAGACCTTTCCGGCGCTGACATCAGCCGAGATCGAGCGTGTCAGGCATTTCGGCGAGGTCCGCAACTATGCCGATGGGGAATTCCTGTTCGAGACCGGCAAGCCGGGACCCGGCATGTTCGTCGTGCTGAAGGGCCACGTCGCCATCACCCAGCGCGATGGCCTTGGTCATGTCACGCCGTTGATCGACCAGGGGCCGGGGCAATTTTTGGCCGAGCTGAGCCAGCTCTCCGGACGGCCGGCGCTGGTCGACGGCCGCGCCGAAGGCGATGTCGAGACGCTGCTGTTGCCGCCGGAGCGGCTGCGCGCGCTGCTGGTCGCCGAGGCCGAGCTCGGCGAGCGCATCATGCGCGCGCTGATCCTCCGCCGGGTCAATCTGCTGCAGGGCGGCGTCGGCGGCGTGGTGCTGATCGGTCCGTCGCATTCGGCCGGCGTGGTGCGGTTGCAGGGCTTCCTCACCCGCAACGGCCAGCCGCATCATCTGCTCGATCCCGCGCGCGATCGCGACGCCGCCGACGTCATCACGCGTTATTCGCCCAAGCCGGACGACTGGCCGCTGGTCGTCACTCCCGATGGTGCGGTGCTGCGCAATCCCGGCGAAACCGAGCTTGCGCGCGCGATCGGCATGATCGGCGGCCCGCGCAACGACCGCATCTACGACGTCGCGATCGTCGGCTCCGGTCCGGCCGGGCTCGCCACCGCCGTTTATGCCGCGTCCGAAGGCCTCTCGGTCGCCGTGCTCGACACCCGCGCCTTCGGCGGCCAGGCCGGCGCCAGCGCGCGCATCGAAAATTATCTCGGCTTTCCGACCGGAATTTCCGGCCAGGCCCTGACCGCGCGCGCCTTCAACCAGGCACAAAAGTTCGGCGCGGAGATCATGATCCCGGTGACGGTGAAGTCGCTCGACTGCACGCGCAAGGACGGCGCGTTTTCGGTGGCGCTCGACGGCTGTGATCCCTTGCATTCGCGCGCGGTGGTGGTCGCAAGCGGCGCGCGCTATCGCCGGCCCGAGATCGAGAACCTCGACAAGTTCGAAGGCCGCGGCGTCTGGTATTGGGCCTCGCCGGTCGAGGCGAAGCTGTGCGCCGGCGAGGAGGTCGCGCTGGTCGGTGCCGGCAACTCCGCGGGACAGGCCGCCGTGTTCCTGTCGGGACACGCCAAAAAGGTGCTGATGATCATCCGCGGCGGCGGCCTCGGCGCCAGCATGTCGCGCTATCTCATCGAGCGCATCGAAGCCACGCCGAACATCGAACTGATGTTCAACACCGAGATCACGGCGCTCGAAGGCGACGAGGCTTCGCTGCTGCGGCGCATCCGCTGGAAGAGCCGGCTGTCTGATGACGAGGATTTCGCGGATATCCGCAATCTCTTCCTGTTCGTCGGCGCCGATCCCGCCACCAATTGGCTCGACGGCTGCGGCGTGACGCTCGATCGCGGCGGCTTCGTCGTCACGGGCGCGCAGTCCGAGCAGAACCAGGGCCGACTGGTGGCGCCGCTGGAGACCTCGGTGCCCGGCGTCTACGCCGTCGGCGACGTCCGCTCCGGCTCGGTCAAGCGCGTCGGCGGCGCCATCGGCGAAGGCGCGCAGGTCGTGGCCTCCCTGCACGGCTTCCTCGGCGACGCCGCAAAACCGGCGCTTTAGTCAAGCAGAAGACGAGCGGACGGCAAGCCGAATCTGGCTTGCCATCTTGCCGGATGATGCGTGACTATCTCCCCTCATCCTGAGGAGCGGCCGAAGGCCGCGTCTCGAAGGATGAAGGCCCAGCTGCAAAAGCCGGGCCTTCATGGTTCGAGACGCGTGCTTCGCACGCTCCTCACCATGAGGATCGACAAAGAAAACTATTAACGGGAGGACTAAATGGCCGAACTCGTCGTGCTCTACAAGACGCCCAAGGATGTTGCCGCTTTCGACAAGCATTATGCCGAGACCCACATTCCGCTCGCCAAGAAACTTCCCGGCTTGAAGAAATACGCCGTCAGCACGGGCACGGTCGGCTCCCCCGCCGGGCCTTCCGGAATTCACCTTGTTGCCATTCTCACCTTCGACAACGTCGCCGCCATCCAGTCGGCCTTCGGCAGCGAAGCAGGCAAGGCGGCCGCCGGCGACGTGCCGAAATTCGCCACTGGCGGCGCCGACCTGTTGATCTTCGACACCAAGGAAGTGTGAGCCGCTTCGACTTCGCGGGCTACAACTGCCGTCGTTTGCGACAGCGTTGCAAAAATTCAGCCATGCGTTTTCGATTCGCACGATGACGCATGGCTGCGCACGCATGTGTGACGTCGCGCAGGTGGCAATCCGATGAGGACCGTAATATCAATCCGATCCCAATGCGGAGATTAGGAGAGATGTCATGGTTCTTGGGTTGAGCTTGCCCGCCTTCACGCTGGTTCATGTCATCATCAGCCTGATCGGCATCGTCGCCGGCCTCGTCGTGATGTTTGGCCTGCTCGGCTCGAAGCCGATGCCGGGCCTCACCGCGATCTTCCTGCTGTTCACGATCCTCACCAGCGCCACCGGCTTCCTGTTTCCGTTCAAGGAGCTGCTGCCGTCGCATATCATCGGCATCATCTCGCTGGTCCTGCTCGCGATCGCCTGTCTCGCGATCTACGGCATGAAGCTCTCTGGCATCTGGCGTCCGGTTTACATCGTGACCGCGATGATCTCGCTGTATTTCAACGTCTTCGTGCTGGTAATCCAGTCGTTCCTGAAGGTGCCGGCGCTCGCCGCGCTCGCACCTGCCGTGGCACCAAATCCACCGGGAGGTCCCGTGTTCGCCGTGGTGCAGGGCCTCGTGCTGGTGTTCTTCGTGGTGCTCACCATCGGCGCCTGGCGCCGCTTCAAGCCGATGGCGTTCGCCTGATCATTCAAGGAGCCTGACAATGCCTACCATCACCACAAAGGACGGCGTCGAGATATTCTACAAGGACTGGGGCTCGGGCCAGCCGATCGTGTTCAGCCACGGCTGGCCGCTGTCGGCCGACGACTGGGACGCGCAGATGATGTTCTTCGTGACGCACGGCTATCGCGTCATCGCGCACGACCGTCGCGGCCATGGCCGTTCGTCGCAGGTCGCCGACGGCCACGACATGGATCATTATGCCGATGATCTCGCGGCCGTGACGGCCCATCTCGATCTCAAGAACGCGATCCATGTCGGCCACTCCACCGGCGGCGGCGAAGTGGTGCATTACATCGCGCGCCACGGCGAGAGCCGGGTGGCGAAGGCCGCGATCCTCTCGGCGGTGCCGCCGCTGATGCTGCAGACCGCGGCCAATCCCGGCGGCCTGCCCAAGAGCGTGTTCGACGATTTCCAGGTGCAGCTCGCTGCCGGCCGCGCCAGCTTCTACCGCGACATCGCGGCTGGCCCCTTCTATGGCTACAATCGTCCCGGCGCGAAGCCGTCGGAAGCGGTGATCCAGAACTGGTGGCGCCAGGGCATGATGGGCGGCGCGAAGGCCCATTATGACGGCATCGTCGCGTTCTCGCAGACCGACTTCACCGAGGACTTGAGGAAGATCAATGTGCCGGTGCTGGTGATGCACGGCGACGACGACCAGATCGTGCCTTACGCCGACTCCGCGCCGCTGTCGGCCAAGCTGTTGAAGAACGGCACGCTGAAGACCTACAAGGGCTTCCCGCACGGCATGCCGACGACGCACGCCGAGACCATCAACGCCGACCTGCTGGCGTTCTTTAGGGAGTGAGCGGCCTCACGCCAAGATTGCCCTGATCGCGTCGAAGGTGCGCTTGACGAAAGCTTCCGGCTTCTCCCGCGCTCCTCCGGCGATCCAGCTCTCGCCGCCGACGCGCATCGCGCCGGTGGCGATCATGGCGACGAGCCGCGCCTTCAGCTGGTCCGATTTGGTTCTGGCGCGCTGGGCGAGCCCTTCGGCCAGCGCCCGCTCGAGCTTCTCGTATTTGAGTTGGTCGCGCACTCGAAGCGCGGGATTGTCGCGCTTCAGCCGCGACATTGCCGCGGCCTCCGCCGGATCGATCCGCTTGAGCGCCGCCGCGATCGCGTTCTCCGCCGCCGTCAGCATGGTTTCGCCCGCCGGCCGCGCCACGACCTCCGCGACCAGCGCGGCGGCGGCGCCTTCCTGCCAAGCCGCGACCACGTCCTCTTTCGAGGCGAAATAATGGAAGAAGCTGCGTCGCGACACGTCCGCCGCGGCCGCAATATCGTCGATGGTCGTGGCCTCGAAACCGCGCTCCAGGAATAGCGCCATCGCGGCGCGGGTCAACCGCTCGCGGGTCGCTTGCAATTTGCGCTGGCGCAGACCGGGGCCATCAGCGGATTTTGCTCCTGCCGGCAATGGCTTGGTGCGCCTGTTGACTGATTTCCCGGCAACTTTCGAAAGCTTCAAATCACTTCACCACTTGCAAAGTTGCACCCAGTGCACATTTAGACCCGTCGCGGGGCCTTTCCCAGCCCCGACGGAGCTATGGCATGACCGACTGGACCACGGCAGACATCCCCTCCCTCAGCGGCAAGACTGCCGTCGTGACCGGAGCGACGGGCGGCCTCGGCTACGAGACGGCGATGGCGCTAGCGGGCGCCGGTGCCATTGTCATACTCACCGGACGCAACGAGGCAAAGGGCCTGCGCGCGATCGAGGGCATTTGCGAGCGCTTTCCCAATGCGCTGATCGCCTACGAGCATCTCGACCTCGCCAGCCTCGCTTCCGTCGCCGATTTTACCAGGCGCTTCGCCGCCAGCAACGAGCAGCTCGACCTGCTCGTCAACAATGCCGGCGTGATGGCGCTGCCAAAGCGGCAGCAGACGGCGGATCGTTTCGAGATGCAGCTCGGCACCAACTATCTCGGTCATTACGCGCTGACGGCGCGGCTGTTGCCGCAGCTTCGCCGGGCGAAGGCGGCTCGGGTCGTCAACCTTTCGAGCCTTGCGCACCGCTCCGGGGCGATCAATTTCGACGATCTGCAGGCTAAGCATTCCTATCGTCCGTGGCGGGCTTATTGCCAGTCCAAGCTGGCGATGCTGATGTTTTCGCTGGAATTACAGCGCCGCAGCCTCGCGGCAGGCTGGGGTCTGACGAGCCTTGCCGCACATCCCGGCTACGCGCGGACCGATCTGATTTCGAACGGTCCGGGTGCGAACACGTTCCAGTGGCGTGTGAGCCGGTGGCTGCAGCCCTTCATTAGCCAGTCTGCCGCGGAAGGCGCGCTGCCGACTTTGTTGGCGGCGACCTCGCCGGCAGCAGAGCCGGGCGGCTACTATGGTCCCAACTGGTTCTTCGAATTGAAAGGGCCGCCGCGGCCGGCGAAGATCATGCCGCAGGCAAAGGATTTCGCCTCGGCGGCCATGCTGTGGGATGTCTCGGCGACGTTGACCGGTGTATCCTTCGACGAGATCGCGGCCGCCGCATGAGCCGCGAGCCTGTCGGGGAGGTCCCGATGCAGATCATCATCTTCGGCGCGACCGGCATGGTCGGGCAGGGCGTCTTGCGCGAATGCCTGATCGATGCCGGCATCGATCGCGTGCTCGTGGTCGGCCGCAGCCCGACCGGCGTCCGCCACGCCAAGCTCACGGAGATCACGCACGGCGATTTCACGGACTACTCGGCGATCGAAGCGCAGCTCACCGGCTTCGATGCCTGCTTCTTCTGCCTCGGCGTCTCCTCGATCGGCATGAGCGAGGAGCGCTACCGCCATCTCACCTATGACCTCACGCTCGCAGCGGCGACCGCGCTGGCACGGCTCAATCCGCAGATGACATTCGTCTATGTCACGGGCGCCGGCACCGATTCCACCGAGCAGGGTTCGCGGATGTGGGCGCGGATCAAGGGCAAGACCGAGAACGATCTGCTCAAGCTGCCGTTCAAGGCGGCCTACATGTTCCGCCCCGGTGCAATCCAACCGCTCCACGGTGCCCGCTCCAAGACCGCGTGGGTGCAGGCCGTGTATGCAGCAAGTTGGCCACTGTGGTCGGTACTGCGCCGGGTCTCGCCGCGGCTCGTCACCTCGACGGAGCAGATCGGCCGCGCCATGATCCGGGTTGCGCGGGAGGGGTATCCGCGAAAGGTGCTGGAGATGGAGGATATCAATAGCCTCTAGTCCAGTGGGGCGTTAGTTCTAGGGAAATTTCGCCGCCCGCGCGCGTTGAGCCCTGTCCGCCCGAAGCAGAAAGCGCCGTCGATGTCTCCCCAGCTCAAACTGATCGCACTCGACGCCGACGACCTCTCCGTGATCTCGGCCCACGTCCAGGACGCCCGCGTGCAGCCCTCGGACATCATCTGGCGGCAAAGCGAAAAGCGGCTGGTCGTCGGCATGAGCCGGTTGGACTGGGAGCAGACGCTGGACGGCGAGGCCGAGCCGCGCAGGCTGGTCGCCGCCCTCCGTTTCGACCGCGTGCTCGCCTGCAAGTCGCGCAACATCGACCTCGACGCGCCCGACACTGTCCTGGATCTCGTCGGCATCGAATTCCACGGCCAGGACGCCCCCGGCGGGAGCGCGCTGCTCCTGTTTGCCCAAGGCGGCGCCATCCGCCTCGACGTCGAATGCCTGGAATGCGAACTGACTGATCTGGGGGCGGATCAGCTGGGAGCGGGGTTGGAGGCTGAAGGGGAGGGGTGAGGTGGCATGCCAAGGCCACGCATTCCGCTTTCGCCAGGACGACGCCGGAGGGGAACGGCCCGGCCCAAGGGTTGACGCAGCTTCCCCGCCGCGCCATTGAGCAGGGGCCTGGTGAGCCAAACCGCGCCCCCAAAAACCAGTTAGAAGCCAAGATGCCCGTTCGTCTCGACCGCAGCAGCGCCGATTTTGACCAGCGATTCGGGGCCTTCCTCGCCGCCAAGCGCGAGGCCTCGGCCGACGTCGAGGCGGCCGCGCGAGCCATCGTCGACGACGTGGCGAAGCGGGGCGATGCCGCCCTGCTCGAGGCCACGGCAAAGTTCGACCGGTTGACGCTCAATGCATCCGGCCTGCGCGTCACCGCCGCCGAGATCGAGGCCGCGGTGAAAGCCTGCGACGCAGCGACCCTGGATGCGCTCAAGCTCGCGCGCGATCGCATCGAGACCTATCACAGCCGGCAACTGCCGAAGGACGAGCGTTTCACCGATTCGCTCGGCGTCGAGCTCGGCTGGCGCTACACCGCGATCGAATCCGCCGGCCTCTACGTGCCCGGCGGCACTGCAGCCTATCCGTCTTCGGTGCTGATGAATGCGGTGCCGGCAAAGGTCGCGGGCGTAGCGCGCCTCGTCATGGTGGTGCCCTCGCCCGACGGCAAGCTCAACCCGCTGGTCCTGGCGGCAGCAAAGCTTGGCGGCGTCACCGAGATCTATCGCGTCGGCGGTGCGCAGGCGGTTGCCGCGCTCGCGCATGGCACCGCGACGATCGCGCCCGTCGCCAAGATCGTCGGACCCGGCAACGCGTATGTCGCCGCGGCAAAGCGGCTGGTGTTCGGCAAGGTCGGGATCGACATGATCGCCGGTCCCTCGGAGGTGCTTGTCATCGCCGATGACACCGGCAATGCCGACTGGATTGCCGCCGACCTGCTGGCACAGGCCGAGCACGATTCCAGCGCGCAGTCGATCCTGATTACCGATTCCGCGCGCCTTGCCGCCGACGTCGAAAAGGCCGTCGAGGCGCAGTTGAAGACGCTGCCGCGCGCTGCGATCGCCAGCGCCTCGTGGGCCGATTTCGGCGCCATCATCATGGTGCAGAGCCTCAATGACGCCATTCCGCTCGCGGATGCGATTGCCGCCGAGCATCTCGAGATCATGACGCATGATCCCGACGCGCTCGCCGCAAGGATCCGCAACGCAGGCGCCGTGTTCCTCGGGCCGCACACGCCGGAGGCGATTGGCGATTACGTCGGCGGCTCCAACCACGTGCTGCCGACGGCGCGCTCGGCACGATTCTCGTCGGGGCTCTCGGTGCACGATTTCCTCAAGCGCACCTCGATCCTGAAATGCGGCCCGGATCAGCTGCGTGCGCTCGGTCCGGCCGCGATGATTCTCGGCAAGGCGGAGGGGCTAGATGCCCATTCGCGCTCGATTGGATTGCGCCTCAACCTGTCATGACCCAGCCGCTCGAACAGGACGACTCGACCAATCGCATCGTCGGCGTCACGCTCGACGAGGACTCGATCGGCCGTTCCGGCCCCGACATCGAGCATGAGCGCGCGATCGCGATCTACGATTTGATCGAACAGAACCTGTTCGCGCCGGAGGGCGCCGACGGGAAGGGGCCGTTCACGCTGCATATCGGCATCACCGGCAGCCGCCTGATGTTCGACATCCGCCGTGAGGACGGCACGCCCGTGGTCGCACATCTGTTGTCGCTGACGCCGTTCCGGCGGATCGTGAAGGACTATTTCATGATCTGCGACAGCTACTACCAGGCGATCCGCACCGCGACGCCGGACAAGATCGAGGCCATCGATATGGGCCGCCGCGGCATCCATGACGAGGGCTCGCGCACGCTGCAGGAGCGGCTGAAGGGCAAGGTGCGGGTCGATTTCGAGACCTCGCGCCGGCTGTTCACGCTCATTACTGTCCTGCACTGGAAGGGTTAAGCGCGATGGCGGGTCCGCCACGCGCACGCGATCCGCAATCGGTGCTGTTCGCTTGCGCCATGAACAGCGTGCGCTCGCCGATGGCCGAGAGCCTGCTGCGGCACATGTTTCCGCAAGGCCTCTACGTGAAGTCAGCCGGCGCAAGGCGCGGCGAGCTCGATCCGTTCGCGGTGTCCGTGATGGCCGAGCTCGGCCAGGACATCTCCACCCACAAGCCGCAGACCTTCGAGGAGCTGGAGGATTGGGAGGGGCTGAATTTCGACCTGATCATCACGCTGTCGCCGGAGGCGCATCACAAGGCGCTGGAGCTGACCCGGACGCTTGCCGCCGACGTCGAGTATTGGCCGACGCTTGATCCCACCACCATGGAAGGCAGCCGCGACCAGAAGTTGGCTGCCTATCGTGACGTCTGCGACCAGCTCCTGATGCGCATCCGCCGGCGGTTTTCGAAGGTGGGCGCGGCGAACGGGTAGCATTCGGCGCCCGTAACACCCGCGTCACAGACTGCGGGCACACGCATCCTGTACCCGTCGAATCAGTAAAGTCCGGGTTCCCGGGTTGTGAAATCAGCCCCCGTCCGATAGGTTCCGCGCGCAATTCACCCCCTGCTTCATTCCCCAAATCACCTGATGCTCGGCCGCCCCAAATTCGTTCTCGCCTCCGGTTCGCCGCGGCGCCTGTCGCTGCTCAACCAGGCCGGCATCGAGCCGGACGCGCTCCGGCCCGCCGACGTCGACGAGACGCCGAAGCGGGGCGAGCTGCCGCGCGCCTGCGCCAACCGGCTCGCGCGGGCCAAGGCGGATGCGGCGCTCAAATCAGTGCAGCTCGACGACGAGCTGCGCGGCGCCTTCATCCTCTCCGCCGACACGGTGGTGGCGGTCGGCCGCCGCATCCTGCCCAAGGCCAATCTCGTCGACGAGGCCGCGCAGTGCCTGCGGCTGCTGTCGGGCCGCAACCATCGCGTCTACACCGCAATCACCCTGGTGACGCCGCGCGAGGCCTTCCGCCAGCGCCTGGTCGAGACCCGCGTCCGCTTCAAGCGCCTCTCGGAGGACGACATCCAGGCCTATATCGGCTCCGGCGAATGGCGCGGCAAAGCCGGCGGCTACGCCGTGCAGGGCATCGCGGGGTCGTTCGTGGTCAAGATGGTGGGGTCCTACACCAACGTGGTCGGCCTGCCGCTCTACGAGACCACCACGCTGCTCGGCGGCGAAGGTTTCCCGATCCGCTTCGGCTGGCTCAATGCCACCGCCGTCTGAGCCGACAAGCCGCTCCTGTAAAAATCGCGAAAACAACCCCATGCACAGTAGAATTGCCCCGCGGGAATCTGGCCGGAACGCCTGCACTTCCGCCGGAGGAACCCCTTTGGCGACAGGCTCTTGAACTCTCTCACCTCGTGCAAGCTGAGCACCCTATGGACGACCAGGTGAAAAAGCCCGCAAGCCCCCTCAAAACCTGCCCGATCTGCGGCAAGCCGCAGTCCGAGGCCACCCGCCCGTTCTGCTCCTCGCGCTGCCGCGACGTCGATCTGAACCGCTGGCTGAAAGGCTCCTACGTCATCCCCGGCCGGGATGACGAGGCGGATGGAGAAGAATAAACAAGTAATATCAACATTCTAAGTGAATGATGCCCGCGCAGCACGCCAGCTCCAGCAAGCCCGCCCGACCTTGTGCACAGCCGGGCCGCGCCCGGCGAAGCCTCTTGGTGAAGCCGGGTGGACAGGCAGCCTTCAGCCCACTATAAACCGCCCGCTCGATGGGCTTTGGCCCCTCTTTGGAGCACGCCCAGGTAGCTCAGTTGGTAGAGCATGCGACTGAAAATCGCAGTGTCGGTGGTTCGATTCCGCCCCTGGGCACCATTTTCGCTCGCCACGGGCAACATCTTCCCCAGCGCCAGGTCTTGACCAGCCGGTTCGCGCAGCAATCCCGTTCCGGAACCAGATCGCGCCCGCCCATTGCTGGCACTCTGCTTGCTCAGCCAGGACCAAAGTCTGGCCTTGGAAGAGAGGCCGTTTCAGGTTGAGGCAAGTGATGCAGGAAGTGTCCCGTTCTGATGCTGCTGGCGAACTCCGGCTCGATGCGTTGGTCGCCGATTTGTGGTGGCGCGTTCGGCTCATGAACACAGACATTCTCGAGGAAGAGGCGAGAGCAGGGGTGTTTGACGTGCTGCAGCCGACATACCCGCTTCTTGCGCTTAATCTTCGCGCGCGACGCGACAATTTGGTCTCGACGATCGGCGTGCTCGAGCAGCGTGCGCGATCAACGTCGGAAGCGGCTTGAGCGCGGTCTTCTGTTACACCGGGAACGTCAGCGATTTCGCGAGCCTGACCAGATCGACCTGGCGTCGGCAGCCCGTCTTTTCGAAGACGTGAATGAGGTGGCTCTTCACGGTGCTGACGGAAACGCCGAGCAAGGCCGAGATCGCGTCTCGTGTGTGTCCCTCGCAGATGAGCTCGAAGATGCGAATCTCGGCCGGCGTCAGGTCATAGAGCTGGTTGAGCGCATCGTGAGGCAATCGCGGTGGCCCGGAGGCTGACGTCACGAACACGGCGGCAGCGGCGCTTTGGATCAGGCCGGATCGCGTGTGGCTGCGTCGCAACGGCAGAACGTGAATGACGAGAGCGTCACCGCCTTGGCGAGGGATCGGGATGCCGATGCCTTTTTGCCCGAGCTTCGTCTCGTCCCTTGCCGCCTGCGCGACGGCCGATTGCAATGTGGCCGTGGTCGCCGCGGATTGAACCGCGATCCTGCCATGCCTTGCCATGATCGGATCGCCGGCCGCGAGCATCGCCGCGGCTGCGGCGTTGGCGTGAACGATCTTCGAATCCTCGTCGGCCAGGACGACGCCCACCGTCAGGGCCTCCACCGTCGCCGCGAATGTGTTGGCCTCCACCGCCTTCATGTCGAACAGATTGCTGATCGTCACGGCGCGGCGGATGTGAGGCGCCAGAAGGCGCAATCCGTCGACCTGCACATCGTCAATGCGGCCTGCCGACTCATGCTGGCTGAATATCGCATTTCCAACCATCGTCCTGTCGCGTACGAGGCCGACGGCAACGGCGTCGAACAAGCCCTTGGGCAGGGCCCATTCGCGATAATAGCGGTTGCTGGAAATGATCTCCGACCGGACGGCTTCGGATTGAACGATCGGCTCGCCGAGCGGATACTGCTGAATGCGCTCGGCGCCGCCCCAGAGCTCGATGATGTCGGCGCCGTAGCCGACCCCGTTCTGGGCCATCTGGGCCAGGTCGGACCCGGAGACCGCATTGACGACGGCCTTCATATTGGTGAGGCTGGCGACCGAGAGCGCGCCGGTGGCAAAGCCGAACTCGGCGCAGATCTCATCCAGAACTTCGGTCCAGCGTTCCGGCGCGATCACACAATCATAGATACTGCCGATGAGGTCCGAGAACTTCTCGACCGAAGCCTGGTGCATTCCAAACCACTCACTTGAAAATAACGGACGTCACTTGAACGTTAGTTTAGGAGTGGCTTCATCGCCTATGATGTATTTCACAACCCTGAGGCAGTGATCTTATCATCGTGATTCCGTGGCACAAACGGGAACACCGAACACAAATGCTTGGGGTGGCTTGTTGGCGACCGCGACGAATTTCGCGCTCGTGCTTTGTCGTCGCTAGTCCAGTGTCTGTTCTGCTCGATGCCTGCTCAAAACTGCGGCAGATGCGATGCGGAGCGCGTCGGCAGGCCGTGTCAAGTTGCATGGTTCCTCTCCATGCAACCTGGATCAGGGCGTGATATCCTGGCCCTCGGGACGGAATTGACCGTCCCCGCATCTGGAAGGACATGGCCATGACGTTGTCATCACGCTTCGGTACGCGTCCCGCTGTCGCCATCTCATCGATTGCACTGCTCCTGTGCGCCCTCGGCGGCACCGCGATGTCGCAACCGACGCCCACCACGACCGCCGCCGACACCCAGCTTCCCGGCGTCACGGTCGATGCGCCGAAGCATATGGCGCGGCCACACCGGCCAGCGCATCACGCGACAGCTCGCGGGACCGCATCGCGCACGTCAGCCGCTTCGACGGCGTCACTGGCGCCGAACTCGGACGCCGCGAAGCTTGCCAAGCTCGCCGCTGCCACGGGCAGCTGCGTCGGCGGTTGTCAATCGAGCTTCAAGACGGGCGACAAGCCCTGGGTTGGTTGCAACGTTTCGGGTGGCGTCTATTCGTTCACGTGCCGTAACGTCGCTAACTACAAGACCTATGACGAGTGCAAGGAAGCAGGACGGATCACCGGCTGGCGCTCCGGCGAGACCTCGGCATATTGCAGCAGCCTTGCGTTGAAGTAGCAGTGCGGATGGCCTCTCCTCCGATTGCACGAGGCAAGTCGCAAGCGGGTCGACGATCAGCGCGTGATTGACGACACATATCATTCCAGCCGGTCAGTCCAGCCTGTTGTCAGGTGGCTCGCGTCATGGATCGTCTGCGCATGGCGCCTATGTCCATTCGCGATTGTGAGGCTTGCGAACGAGCCACGCCCGCGCTCTCATGCTATTGCTGCCTCCGCAATGACGCGAGGACACCCATGCTCCCCCTTCCCGCCGATATCTTCACCGAGCCCGAGGACGTCTCGCCCGACGGGCTTGCCAATCTCGGCCCGCTCCGCCGTCTCGCAGGCAGCTGGCAGGCCGACAAAGGTATCGATATCAATCCGAAGGCGGAGGGGCCGGAGCGGCGGACCTTCATTGAGCGCATCCGGATGGACCCGATCGATCCGCAGGCCAACGGGCCGCAGCTGCTCTATGGGCTGCGCTATCACATCCACATCAACACGCCCGAGGAAGACATCACCTTCCACGACCAGGTCGGCTACTGGTTGTGGGAGCCTGCGACCGGGCTGATCATGCAGACGCTGGCGATCCCGCGCGGGCAGGTGCTGCTGGCGTCGGGCAAGGCCGGGGCGGACGACAAGGAGATCTCCGTGACCGCCAAGCGCGGCGACACCGCATACGGGATCTGCTCGACTGATTTTCTGGAACAAGCGTTCCGCACCGATGCTTACCGCTGCGACATCACCTTCAACGACGACGGCAGTTGGACCTATCTGATCCAGACCGAGTTGTTCGTGCGCGGCGCGCCGTTCAACCATCGCGACACCAACACGCTGAAACTCGTCGCGCCGCCGAAGCTCAATCCCCTCGCGGTGATCTTGAACGATCGCGCCACGGGGAAAAAGGGCAATGAGCCGGCAGCCTGAGCGCGGCCCGGAGATACGCATGAAGCCTTACGTCATCTGTCTGATGCATTCGAGTCTGGACGGCCGCACCCATCCGAGCCGCTGGCGCCCGAAGGGGGCAGGGACGGACTGGTTCGAGAAGATCCACGACGAGCTCGGCGGCGATGCCTGGGTAATCGGCCGCGTCACCGGCTCGGAGTTCGCCAAGGGCAAGCCCTATCCCGCGACGGCGGCCGCGAAATTTCCGCGCGAAAATTGGTTGGCACGACGTGACGCGAAAACCTATGGCGTCGTGCTCGATGCGAAGGGCAAGATCGGCTGGGGCCGCTCCGATATCGGCGGCGATCCGATCGTCGTCGTGCTGACCGAGAGCGTCTCCGATTCGCATCTCGCGGGGCTCCGCCGCGAGGGCGTGTCCTATATCTTTGCCGGAAAGTCCGAGATCGACCTCGCGCGGGCGGTGGACATTCTCAACCGCGAGCTCGGCGTGAAGCGCCTTCTGGTGGAGGGCGGGGGCGTCGCCAACGGCGCGTTCCTGCGTGCCGGCCTGATCGACGAGTTCGATCTGATCCTTAGCCCCGCGATCGACGGCGCCAAGGGCGCGCCCTTCGTGTTCGATTCCACGGATGCCGATGGCGACCGGCGTGCACCGCTGAGCGCGATGACGCTGGAGAGCACGCGAGATCTCGGCGGCGGCGTCCTGCTGCTGCGCTATCTGATCCAGAACGATCCGCAGGCCGTGGGCAAGTAAGCACCGACATGTCGGCAACATCAGAGCATATCGTCATCGTCGGTGCCGGCGCGGCCGGCCTGATGGCGGCGCGCGAGCTGGCGTGCGCGGGCAGGACGGTGACGATCCTGGAGGCGCGCGAGCGCTGCGGCGGCCGCATCCATCCGCTGTCTGTTTCGGAGTTCGGCTACCCCGCCGATGGCGGCGCCGAATTCGTCCACGGCGAGGCGCCGGTCACGCGCGCGCTGCTGCATGAGGCCGGGCTGTCCCTTCAGGAAATCGAAGGCGAGCGATGGGGCTTTGACGGCGCAGACATCGTGCGCGAGGACCGCCACGATCCGCTTGAGGCTGAGCTGCACGCCGTGGTTCGGGAATTGAATGACGATCTCACCATCGCCGATTTCCTGCGCCGGCATTTTGCCGGCGATGAGCATGCGGGGCTGCGCCATTCGATCGAGCGAATGGTCGAGGGCTACGATGCGGCCGATCCCGAGCGCGCCTCCACGCTGGCGCTGCGCGAGGAATGGATGGCTGGCGGGCACTCTCCGCAGGCGCGCATCAAGGGAGGCTATGGTGGGATGATCGACTTCCTGGCAGCCGAGTGCCGCAAGCTTGGCGTGATGTTTCGCTTGGGCTGCGTGGTGTCGGCGATCGAGGAGGAGGGTGGCGCGACCGCCGTTCGCTGTATCGGCGGCGACGTGCTTGGCTGCAATCGCGTGATCCTCACTGTTCCGTTGCCGCTATTGCGCGAGATCGGGCTGCCGAGCCGCGCGCGCGCGAAGGCGGCGGCGGCCGACGACATCGGCTTCGGTAACGTTATAAAGATCCTGCTGCGCTTCGGGCGGCCGTGGTGGCGCGAGCGCAAGGAAGAGCTCGCGGACATGAGCTTCCTTTTGTCCGACCAGACCGTCCCGGTGTGGTGGACGCAATATCCGAACCGGCATCCCGTGCTGACCGGATGGTTCGGCGGCCCGCGCACGGCAGCGCTGTCGCACCTCGGCCCGCAAGCGCTGATCGATGCCGGGCTCGATTCGCTTGCGACCGTCTTCGGCCTGTCGCGTGAGGACCTCGCGCGCGAGATCATCGCGGCCGTTGCGACAAACTGGGCGCACGATCCCTATGCCCGCGGCGCCTATTCCTGGGCGACGCCGCGAACGCGCGAGGCGCAAACGATCCTCGCGCGCGCCGACGGTCCGGTGTCGTTCTCCGGCGAGGCGCTCTATCGCGGAGCCGACATGGGCACGGTCGAAGCGGCGCTGGCGAGCGGTCTGGAGACGGCGGGATTTATCTTGCAGGGATAGCTGACAGTCAAGAAAAAGGCCCGCATCCCGCGGGCCTTCGTCTTACCAGGGACCGTCTTACCAGCGGCTGCCGCCGAAGCCGAACGTCACGCTGGGACCGCCGCCGCCGTAATATCCGTACGGTCCGCCGCCGTAATAGCCGTGGTGCCGCGGGTAATAGCCGTAGCTCCGGTAGTGCGGACGATGAAATCCGTGATGGTGGTGAGGACGCCAGTGATGGCGATAGCCGTGATGATGGTGCCTGTGCTGCGCGCTGATATCGGTCGACTGGCCGGCTGGCGCGTTGTGTTTCGCGCTTGAATTGTTGGCCGCGTTCGCCGCGGATCCGCCTGCAAGCGCCGCAGCACCGACGGCTATCGCGACAATGAGATACTTCATGTCATTACTCCAGTTGAATGTCGTGTGACAACACGTGGTCATCCGGCGCGTTCCGGTCAGTGCGGGCGTCGAAACGACGCAGTTTCATTGGCGTTCGATTTGCGCGGCTGCGTGCGTCTCGTGAGATTTATTGTCGCATCGCGGGCGTCGATCGCAACTCTGCCATCACTCTGCCGCGAATGACGCAATCACGTCATCGGTGGAGAGTCGCGAAAGGCCGCCATGCCGGGGGCTGATCAGTCAATCGCTCAACTCAACGTGATCCTCATGCGCGTTGCGCTTGATCCAGCGCAACTCCGGCCAGTGTCTCCCCATGCAATGTCGCCGCGACAATTCGAATTGCAGATCGAGGCAAGACATGAAGGCGTATTTCATCGGTGGCGGCATTGGATCGCTCGCGGGCGCGGCGTTCCTGGTTCGTGACGCGCAGCTGCCGGGGCGGGACATCGTGATCTACGAGGCGCAGCCGCTGGTCGGCGGCAGCCTCGACGGCGCGCTGCTCGCGAACGGCGCTTATTCGCTGCGCGGCGGACGCATGCTCACGACCGATCACTACGAATGCACCTGGGACCTGCTGTCGAGCATTCCCTCGCTCGAACATCCCGGCCTCAGCGTGCGCGAGGAAACCGTCGCGTTCAACACCGAGAACCCGGCGCATTCGCAGGCGAGGTTGGTCGATCGCAACCGCTTCAAGCTCGACGTCTCGCATATGGGATTTTCCGCGCGCGACCGGCTCGAGCTGCTGCGGCTCACGGAGGCGTCGGAGGAGACGCTCGGCAACAGCCGCATCACCGACTGGCTGTCGCCCAAATTCTTCGAATCCAATTTCTGGTACATGTGGCAGACCACTTTCGCCTTTCAGCCCTGGCACAGCGCGGTCGAGCTGAAGCGCTATCTGCATCGCTTCATGAACGAATTCCCGCGCATCGAGACGCTCGCCGGCGTCAAGCGCACCGTCTACAACCAGTATGACGCGATCGTGCGGCCGCTTGCCGACTGGCTCAAGGGTCAGGGCGTGCAGTTCGTGCGCGGGACCGCCGTCACCGACATGGCGATCGAGAGCGAGGACGGACGCTTGCGGGTGCGCCAGCTCGTACTCGACCGCGACGGCCGCATCGCCAATGTCCAGATCGAGGACGGCGACCTCGTGTTCTTTCAAAACGGCTCGATGACGGATGCCTCGAGCCTGGGCTCGATGACCGAGCCGGCTCCGCGCCTGACCAAGTCCGACAGCCGGGGTTGGGCGCTGTGGGAACAAATCGCGGAGGGACGTCCCGAATTCGGCAAGCCGTCCGCGTTCAACGCGTCGATCCCGGAATCCTATTGGCTGTCATTCACGGTCACCTGCCGCGATCCGCGCTTCTTCGACAAGATGGAGGCGTTCTCCGGCAACAAGGCCGGCACCGGCGGCCTCGTCACGTTCAGGGACTCCAACTGGCTGATGTCGGTGGTGCTGTATCACCAGCCGCATTTCGCCGGACAGCCGAACAACGTGCAGGTGTTCTGGGGCTATGCGCTGCGTCCCGACCGCGTCGGCAATTTCGTGGCCAAACCGATGTCCGATTGCAGCGGCGCCGACATCCTGAAGGAGCTTTGCGGCCATCTGAATTTCGAGCTTGGCGTCTTCGAGGATGCGATCTGCGTTCCCTGCCGCATGCCCTACATCACCAGCATGTTCATGCCGCGCAGCGCGACCGACCGGCCGCTGCCGGTGCCCAGGAATTCCGTCAATCTCGCCTTCGTCAGCCAGTTCGTCGAAATCCCCGATGACGTCGTGTTCACCGTCGAATATTCGGTGCGCGCGGCGCAGACGGCGGTCTATCAGCTGATGAAGATCGATCGCCCGGTGCCGCCGGTGACGCGGCACGACAAATCGCTCGCAGTGATCTTCGCAACGCTGGAAAAGGCGTTCACGTGACGGGTCGAGTTATTTGAACGGATCCTGGATCGATGGCGCCGACTGCCTGATACGACGCACGCTCACGGGCGTGCCGTCGGAAACGAACAGCAGTTCGTAGCGGCGGCCCTCGCTGTCGGTGGCGGAGCAGGTGACATCAGTCACCTTCTTGGCGGCGAAATTGCCGGTCTGGCGGCAGAGGCCGGTGGAGGTCTGCTCGGCCGGCACTGGCAACCCGTCGACCTTGGGGCGGTCCTTGGAGTTGAGCAGCATGCGATCGATCGGCAGCTCGTAGGAATTGTCGTCGGCGCGCTTGCCGTTCTCGCCGGAGAACGACACGACGTGATTGTGATCGGCGGGATCGTCGACCGCGACCGCGAAATTGACCCGGCCCTTGTCACCATGGGCGTAGGCCACCGTCTTGCAGGCGAAGGTGCGCCCGGCGACCTTCAACGTCTTGCAGTGGCCGGACATCAGCGCCAGCAGGTCGACGTAAGCGTTTGCGGCCGGAGGGTTGTTGACGGGAATCGACAAGGAAGACTCGGCAAAACAAGGGCTTGCCAGGCTGATAAGGGCGGCGGTGAGGACTGGTCGGCAGAGGCGCATCGGGAGGCTCACATGCCAGGGAACCACGGAAAAGTTCCGTCCGATAACCAGCGAACCGCAAATTGGTTGCGATCCCGTTTGTTCTACCGGATTCGTCTGAAATACCACCGCGCCACCCCAACGGCGATTCGCCCGTATCGCCCAACCATTCCCGGCCGGCACTTGCCGCCCGGCCGGTGTTTTTTTCGTGGCGGAGCTACCCCATTGCCGCCTGCCAGCGCGTATCGCGCAGGGAGGGACGGCGGTGCAGGCGCGCGTCGAGCAGCGCGCGGGCGCGCGGCAGGTCGCCGCTGCGCATGAGGGCAACGACAAAAGTGTCCTCGATCAACTCGCGCTGGGCATGGCTGCCGCCGACGCGCACGACCTCGCCGAGGACCGGCGCGAGCATTTGCACGCATGCCGCGTAATCCTCTTCCGTAAAGGCTGCCAGCGCACGGCAGACCGCGGGCACCACGGGACCGGCCGGAAGCTTGCCATCGGCGAGCCGCTGCTCGATCGCGGCAAGACGTATGGCGAGCGCCTCGCGATTTTGCGTCGCAGCCGCGAACAGCGCCATGTGGATGTCGGCGAAGGGCAGGCTCGATTTCGGAAACAGCTTTTGCGCGGTGGCATCGGCTTCGACCCAGAGCGCTTTCGGCACGGCGTGGCCGTAAGCCGACAGGCGCCAGAGCAGGGACGCGGCGTCGGTGACGACGTTGAGCGGCGGCGCCTGCGTCGCCTGCGGCTGCAGCACGTCGGCATAGATCGCGAGCGCCCGCGCGGCATCGCCATGCTCCAGCGCGCCGAGCGCCTGATGCCAACGGATGTGGCCGTGCAAAATTCCAGCCCGGTCGTAAGAGGGTATCCAGTCGTCGACGAGTCGGTCGGCCGCCTCGATCGAACCGTCCTCGAACATCGCATGCAGCACGGCGTGCGCGGCGTGGGCATTCTGCAGGCGCAGGTCGAAGCCGCGCTCGGTGATACCGCGACCGCGACCGACCTTGCCGTTCTCGGTCATCGCCCAGCCGTACATGGTGAGGAACCACCAATCCTCGCCATAGTGATGCGCCACGCGCTCGCACAGCTCCTGCCGCGCGCGGTCGTGATCGGCCATGCCGGAGAATGCGAACAGGCCGAAGGCGCCGAGCGGCAGCGACAGCACCAATGCATCGCGCGGCCACGCCTCGACGTGCTTCATCGTCGCCGCGATCGCCTCGGGCAGCCGGCCCTCGATTGCGAGCGCCAGCGTCTCGACATGCGAACGCTCGCGTTCCGTGCCGCGTGTCGCCACGAGCTCACGCGCGAGTGCCGCCTTCTGCCGTGCCAGATCGCCTTGCTGATAGAAGCCATGCAGGCGGCCGCGGGCGATATGGGCCATCGCAAAATCCGGATCGGCCGCAATCGCGCGCTCCAGCGTTTCCGCCGTACCGGTCCAGCCCGCGAGCATGAGGTCGACGCCCTCACGATAAGCGGATGCCGCCTCGGGCGAAGAGGTAGAGAGCGGCAGGCCGTAGCGATCTTCGAGGGCCATTCCTGTCTCCGGCTTAAGCCGTCCGCGCGCGACGTCCTTCAATCGGATAGGCCGGGTCGTTGTAGCCCGGCGTCGAGGGATGCCCCGGCACGACGAGCCTGTCGATCAGCGCCTCGTCTTCCGCAGTGAAGCGATAGTCGAGCGCGCCGGTGTAGCCGTCCCATTGCTCCTCGGTGCGCGGCCCGGCAACGATCGAGGAGACAAAGGCGGAGTTCAGCACCCAGGCGACCGCGAACTGGCCTGCGGTGATGCCCTTTTTCTCAGCGTGGGCCTTGATCTCCTGCGCCAGCTGAAGCGATTCCGGCCGCCATTCGGTCTGCATCATGCGCGTGTCGTTGCGGCCTGCGCGCGTCTCCTTGTCGGGAGCCGCGTCGGGCTTGTATTTGCCGGTCAGCACGCCGCGCGCCAGCGGGCTGTAGGGCACGATGCCGAGGCCGTAATAGGAGCAGGCCGGGAAGTGCTCGACTTCGGGCATGCGGTTCATGGCGTTGTAATAGGGCTGGCTCACCGCGGGCCGGTCGATGCCGAGCCGGTCGCAGATGTTGCAGATTTCGGCGACGCGCCAGGCGCGGTAGTTCGAGACGCCGAAATAGCGCACTTTGCCGGCGCGGATCAAATCGCCCATCGCGCGCACCGTCTCTTCGAGCGGCGTCGCATGGTCTTCCTTGTGCAGATAATAGATGTCGATGTGATCGGTGCCGAGCCGCTTGAGGCTCTCATCCGCCGCCTGCAATACCCAGCGTCGCGACAGGCCGACACGGTTGGGATCGTCGCCCATGGGATTGGCGAGTTTCGTCGCGAGCACCCAGGCGTGACGGTTGTTGCCGATCGCGCGTCCCACGACCTCTTCGGATGCACCCTTCGAATAGGCATCCGCGGTGTCGATGAAATTGATCCCGGCCTCGTGCGCCTTCGCGATGATCCGCTTTGAGGTGGCTTCATCGGTCGGCCCGCCGAACATCATCGTGCCCAAGCAGATCGGCGACACTTTGATGCCGCTGCGGCCGAGTTGGCGATATTGCATGGGCACGTCCTTGCTGCTTCTTGTGGCATCAGCATAGCCGTCTCATGCCGTCATTGCGAGCGCAGCGAAGCAATCCAGAGATGCATCCGCAGAAAGAGCCTGGATTGCTTCGCTGCGCTCGCAATGACGAGGTTGGGGGAGCAGCTTGCTACGCTCTCAGCTGTCATCGCCCGGCTTGACCGGGCGATCCAGTACGCCGAGAGGATAGTGATGACCGGAGAAGCCTCGGCGTACTGGATTCCCCGCCTTCGCGGGGAATGACAGCGTTGGGTGTGGAGTTACCCCGGCCCCTTCAAAATCTTGAACACACCATTGGCCATCACCACGCAGCGGCCGTCCACGCTGACCTCGGTGCTCATGAAGATCAGGCTGCGCGTCGAGCGCACCACGCGCGGGCGGGAGATCAGGATGTCGCCGATCTGGCCGGCTTCGACGAAATGGGTGTCGAGCTGCACCGTCGCCATGAACTCCTTGCCGGAGACGTAGCGGGCGGTCATGCCGCAGGTACGGTCCGCGAACGTCATCATCACGCCGCCCTGGACCATGCCGCGGCGGTTGTGGTGCTTGTCCTCGGTCGCAAGTGCGAATTCGTGTTGGCCGTCGATCTTGCGCTCCCATAACGGGCCGATCAGGTGCATGAAGCCCGTGGTCTCCAGGATGGTCCAGCCGTCTGATTTCAGCCGTGCGGCGGCTCTGTTGGTCATGTCTCGTCCATTCCTGAGCGGGTCGTGCGATCTCATTTCATCGGGGCCGGACGTGGTGTAGTCAAGCATCATGAGATCGTTCGACGATGCCACACGGCGGAATATCGCGGCCGCCTGCGCGGCCTTCACGCGGCTGCCGGAGGACGAGGCGCCGGCGGCGTTGAAGCGCGCCGCGGTGGCAGTTGCGCTGACTGCGGCCAGCGAGAGCGATGACACAGCGTTGCTGCTCACGCTGCGCGCATCTCATTTGCGCGCCCATCGCGGTCAATGGGCCTTGCCCGGTGGACGCTGCGATGCCGGCGAGACGCCGGTCGAGGCGGCGCTACGCGAGCTCGACGAGGAGCTCGGCCTCCAGCTCACCGGCGCGGAGGTGCTCGGGACGCTCGATGATTATCCGACCCGCTCCGGCTATCTGATCACGCCGGTCGTGGTCTGGGCCGCCGACAGTGCCGCGATCAAACCAAACCCCGACGAGGTCGCCTCCGTCCATCGCATCGCGCTTGCGACGATCGAGCGCGAAGATGCGTTTGATT
This sequence comes from Bradyrhizobium sp. JR4.1, assembly GCF_040548605.1. NCBI lineage: Bacteria > Pseudomonadati > Pseudomonadota > Alphaproteobacteria > Hyphomicrobiales > Nitrobacteraceae > Bradyrhizobium > Bradyrhizobium sp. JR4.1. The sequence continues at coordinate 213,921 of NZ_JBEPRY010000001.1, read as the reverse complement.
TCGTCGGGATCCCCGAGAGCACGCGCCGTGTGATCCGCTTCCATCATCAGTCGAGCTTGATCCACGCACCGACGGCGGCGTTGATCTACCAGTTCCGCGAAGTGCTGGCAGGACGGCACACCCGCGTCACCGAGTTGGAACAGCCGGTATTCGCCTGGAAATGACGCGAGGGGCGAAAACGAGGTAAACGGCGCGTTAACGTGACAGTTACCGGATGCCTGCTAAGAGGGCAGCATGCATCGATCGATTCGAAATGCCGTGAGACTGGTTCCACTCGCGCTCGTCCTGCTCGCGCCTGCCGCGCGCGGGGGCGAATCCGACGCGCTGCCGCCAGCCGTCCGCAATGCCAAAGCCCAGCTGTTGTCGCAATTTTTCGCGCAAGGCGGCGCGTCGCCGGCCGTGCTCGAATATCGCCGCAAGCTGCAGGAGTATCAGGCGGCGCGTGCTGCGTTCGACGAGGAAGCCGGCGCATATTGGAGTCAGATCTCCGAGAAGCGGAAAGGTCGCAACGCCAAGCGGCGCAGCGGGCAGCAGATCACGCTCGACGATTACGTGCTGGAGCATCCGCCGCTCTATAACGGGCCGAAACGGCCGGTGAATCCGGAGCCGGAGGAAACCCCGGACCGCCCGACGAAAAGGCCGATCCCCGTGGCCGCCGATCTGCTGCGTGCGGCGCAGGAACTCTACCAGTTCACGCCGCAGCGACCCTCCAGCGAAGTCGAATTCAAGCGCGTCTATGCGCGCTACGCGGTGGCCTCGGGGCTGACGCGCGAGCAGGCGGTGCGGGTCTATGCGTTCGAGACCGGCGGCACCGGCAGTTACGACGTGCAGGCGGGAATCGAGCATGGCGGCAAGCGCGCCATTTCGACCGCGATGGGCTACAACCAGCTGCTGACGACCAACAGCGTCGAGCTGCTGGCCGAGCAAGGCCATGAATTCATCCGCGCGCTCTCCGACAGGGTCGCGCGGACCTCGGGCCCGGCGCGACAGTCGCTCGAGCACAAGCTCGCCGTTCTGAAGAAAATGGTGGCACATGCCAAATCGGTGCCCGACACCTGGTCGGAGCACGAGAAGATCGGCAACACCGCGCAGGGCTGGGCCATGCATGCCATGGTGCTCGACATCGACATCGGACCGATGCTGCAGACCCACAAACTGCTCACCTCGGTGCTGTTTGCGCGCGCCAAGGGCTATAGCCGCCCGCTCAGCGCGGCCGAGCTCGAGATGATGAACCTCACCGGCGACGGCACCGGCCTCGACATGGTGACGATGCCGCAGGCGATGCGCGAGCAGGTGCCGACCTCGAACTTCTTCCAGCGCGGCGGCTACGAGCGCAACCCGGTCGCGATCCGCCACAACACGGTGGCGAAGCTGCTGGCGGTGACGGATACGAGGATGGACAGCAACAGCAACAACGCCGGCGCGCGCGAGCTGGCGGGGGCGTTCTAGCCGTTCGCCCTGCCACACCTTCCGCTGTCATGCCCCGGCTTGACCGGGGCATCCAGGACGCCGCGGCCTCTCGATTCAATCACGACGGCCTCTGGAATACTGGATCACCCGCTTTCGCGGGTGATGACACCGAGTGTGTGGTGGCGCCGTCGCCCGCCATCCCCGCCCTACTGATCCGACCCGAACTTGAACTTGCCGTCGCCTTCCAGATACGGGCCGCTGCGCATGTAGAGCTGGCCGTTGTGGCCGATGAAGAACAGCGTGCCCTTTGGCACCTTCTTGGCGCCCTTCAGAAGTTCGCCGGCATTGCTGGTGCCCATCTTGTAGGAGAAGGTCTTGCCGTCCTTGTCATAGGCGTAGCCGGTGTCGGGCTTGAGCTCCCAAGGTGTCGCAGCGGTCTGCGCCAATGCGGGTGCAGCCAACGCGCCGAGCATGGCCGTCACCAGAAAAATCCTTGTCGAAAATGCCATCACCCTATCCTCCCCATCGAGGCGCCCCGGCTTGAACAAATCACGAACGGCGCTTCCAGGTCAATTTGCGAAAGCGCCGCAGCGCATCACGTCTTGCCGAGCAGTTTGTGATTTTCCCTTCGTCCCCGCGCGACTATGTTCCGCTTTCCGTCTAGAACGCAATTCGACAAAAACATTGGGTAGGGGATGATTCGAATGAACCTCGTCATTAAAGCTTGCTGGGCCGCCGGCCTGTTGCTGACGGTGCTCGCGCCGGCCGCCCGGGCCGATGATTACCAGCTCAGCCACAACCAGAGGATTTCGTGCAGCCGCGGCCTGGCCCCAGGCAAGCTGAACACCGCGACCTGCAAGTCCTACACATATCTCTTCAACACCAAGACCTCGGAATATTTCCGTTGCCAGGTCTCGCTGGCGCTGACCCGCGACAACAAGGAAGTCATCAACGTCCAGACCGACGGCGCCTGCACCAAGAAGCCGCGCATCTTCGAGACCGACGGCCATTACGATTTCGACGCCACCGAGACCGAGCCGCCGAACACCAATTCGTTCTTCGGCCCCGGCGGTTACTCGGTCTGGGCCGCCGACGTCGGCGCGCAGAAGGTGCGCGGCTGCATCATCATCTCCTCCGGCCTCGGCTCCGACATCTCCAAATGCCTGGACATGACTTTCCAGTGAGGGGCTGTCCACGCCTGGCTGCGCCACCTCGCCGCACCCGCCGAGTTCCCCAAAAATCGAGCCAGGACAGCCATTTACCGCAGTCCTGTTTTGACTTTTGGATGGGTTGACCCGCCCCCCTCATCCGGCCAACTTCCCGGCCGGTTTGGGGAGTAGAAAGATCATGAAACGAACGATTTTCGGCGTGGCCGCGGCTGTTGCTCTGGCGGCGTCGGCGCCTTGCGCGCAGGCGCAATCCTTCATCAACGTGCTGACCGGCGGCACCTCCGGCGTCTACTATCCGCTCGGGGTCGCGATCGGAAAGATCTACGGTGACAAGATTCCGAACGTGAAGACGCAGGTGCAGGCCACCAAGGCGTCAGTCGAGAATCTGATCCTGCTCCAGCAGGGCCGCGGCGAGCTGGCGTTCACGCTGGGCGACTCGCTGAAAGCGGCCTGGGACGGCGAGGAGGAGGCGGGCTTCAAGTCCAAGCTCGACAAGCTCAGGACCATCGGCGCGATCTATCCGAACTACATCCAGATCGTCGCGACCGCCGAGAGCGGCATCAAGACGCTGGCGGACCTCAAAGGCAAGAGCCTGTCGGTCGGCGCGCCGAAATCGGGCACGGAGCTGAATTCGCGCGCGATTCTGGCGGCGGCGGGTATGAGCTACAAGGATCTCGGCAAGGTCGAGTATCTGCCGTTCGCCGAATCCGTCGATCTCATGAAGAACCGACAGCTCGGCGCGACCCTGCAATCGGCCGGGCTCGGCGTGGCCTCGTTGAAGGATCTGTCGACCTCGAGCCCGATCACGGTGGTGTCGGTACCGAAGGAGACCGTCGACAAGATCGGCCTGCCCTTCATCGCGGCGACCATTCCCGCCAACACCTACACCGGGCAGGACAAGGACGTGCCGACCGCGGCCGTGGTCAACTATCTCGTCACCAGCTCGGCCGTGTCGGACGATCTTGCCTACCAGATGACAAAACTGGTCTACGAGTCGCTGCCCGAGCTCGCCAACGCGCATGCGGCCGGCAAGGAGATCAAGCTCGAGACGGCCGCCAGCGGCAGCCCGGTTCCGCTGCACCCCGGCGCGATCCGCTATTACAAGGAAAAGGGGCTGATCAAGTAAGGTCGGCCGTCACTATCGGACGTCATGGCCGGGCTTGTCCCGGCCATCCACGTTCTAAGGCCAGGCGAGAAAGATCGTGGATGCCCGGGACAAGCCCGGGCATGACGGTCTGAATACGCGGCGCCAATGCTATAAGCGCTGGACGGTTGGGGACATATCGATGTTGCAGGCAGAGGGCAGCGAAGCGCCCATCAAGGTCGAGTTCGACAATTTCGAACACGGTTTTCCGGAAGGCTTTGGTCCGGGCTGGTGGGGCACGCTCGCGTACTGGATCGGCATCGCCTTCGCGACCTTCCAGCTTTATGTCGCGGCCTTCAACTATCTGCCGAGCCAGGTGGTGCGCGGCGTCCATGTCGGATTCCTCATCCTCCTCACCTTCGGCCTGATCGGCAACTTCACCGCCAAAAGCAATGTCGGCCGCGGGCTCGGCTGGCTGATCGGCAGCGCGGGCTTTCTGTGCGGGCTCTATCAATGGATCTTCTATGCGGATCTGATCGCACGTGACGGAGATCCGACGCGCCTCGATCTTGTGGTCGGCACGCTGCTCGCCGTCCTGATCTTCGAGGGCACGCGGCGGCTGATGGGCGCGGCGCTCCCGCTGATGTGCGGCGCCTGTCTCGTCTACTGGTTCTTCGGCCAGTATCTGCCGTCACCGCTGAACCATCGCGGCTATGATTTCGACCAGATCGTCACTCATCTCTCCTTCGGCACCGAGGGCTTTTACGGCGTGCCGATCTACGTCTCGGCGACCTACATTTTCCTGTTCATCCTGTTCGGCTCGTTCCTGGAGCGCGCCGGCATGATCCAGCTCTTCACCGACGTTTCTCTTGGGTTGTTCGGCAGGACCCGCGGCGGCCCGGCCAAGGTCGCGGTGTTCGCCTCGGGCATGATGGGCACGATCTCGGGCTCGGGCGTCGCCAACGTCGTCACTGTTGGCCAGTTCACGATTCCGCTGATGATCAGGTTCGGCTATCGCCGCGCGTTCGCGGCCGGCGTCGAGGCGACGGCCTCGATGGGCGGGCAGATCATGCCGCCGGTGATGGGCGCGGTTGCCTTCATCATGGCGGAGACGCTCGGCGTCCAATATTCGGAGATCGTGAAAGCGGCGGCGATTCCCGCGATGCTCTATTTCGCCTCCGCCTTCTGGATGGTGCATCTGGAGGCCGGCAAGCACGGGCTCACCGGGATGAAGAAGTCGGAGACTCCGAGCGCCTGGAAGGCGCTGGTGACGCGCTGGTACCTCGTGCTGCCGCTCGCAGCGCTCGTCTACATGCTGTTCGAAGGCTTTACGCCACTCTATGCCGGCAGCATGGGCCTCGCGCTCACAGTGGGGCTGATCCTCGGCACCGCCATCACGACGGGCGCACCTTCGATGGCTATCCGCTATATCTTCTGGATCGGGCTTGCGCTCGTGGTCGCGGCGCTCTCGCGCGACGGCCTTCAGATCGTGCCGGTCGCAGGCGTCGTCGTCGCGTTGATCGTGATCACTGCGTTCGTGCGCGGCGGATTTTCCGCCCTGCGCGCCTGCCGCGATGCGCTGGCTGAAAGCGCGAAATCCGCCATCACCGTCGGCATGGCTTGCGCCATTGTCGGCGTCATCATCGGCATGATGTCGCAGACCGGCGTCGGCACCATTTTCGGCGGTTGGGTGATCGGCCTCGGCGAGAAGAGCCTGTTCCTGGCGCTGATCATGACCATGCTGCTGTCGATCCTGCTCGGCACCGGGATCCCGACCATCCCGACCTACATCATCACGGCGGCGCTCGCGGCGCCCGCGCTGGCGAAACTCGGCGTACCGCTGATCGCGAGCCACATGTTCGCGTTCTATTACGGCATCATGGCCGACCTCTCGCCGCCGGTGGCGCTGGCTGCGTTAGCCGCGGCACCGATCGCGAAGGAGAATCCTGACAAGATCGGCTGGGAGGCGATGCGTATCGCGCTGGCCGGCTACGTCATCCCCTTCATCTTCGTCTATTCGCCGGCGCTGATGCTGCAGGCCGGCGATCCCATGGCAGCCAAGCTCGGCTTCTACGGCGCGGTGGCGTTGGCGACCTTGAAGGCCCTGGTGGCGATCGCCCTGTTCGGCATGGTCGCCATCGGCTTCCTGTTCACGCGCCTGACGTTCCTTGAACGTTTGGTCGCGCTCGGTGCCGCGATCTGCCTGCTCGGCGATTTCCCGTTCAGCGACACCGCCGGCTTCCTGCTCGCCGCGGCAATCGTGCTGTGGCAGTGGCGGCGGCGTCCGCCGGCGCCGGTCGAGGCGGTGTGAGCCTCTGCTTCGTCACAGCCTCAGGCGTGAAGGCGCTGGCGCTGTCCGCGTTCACGCTGGTGTGGACGCATTCCATCGCGAAGGTCGACTGGCAGGAAGACTGGCGCGTCACCCCCGCCGGGCTCGAACTGACGCAGGCACGCGTGAAGGGCACCGGCCCCGGCATGGAGCCGCCGCCCGAGGCGCGCCTCGTCGACGGCTGGTTTCAGTGGAGGCCTGCGCGTGCGCCGATGCCGGAGGTGGTGCTCGGCAATTCGGGCGCGGCTGGCGAATGGCGGCTATGCCATGACGGCAAGTGCCGGACGTTGTCCGAGATTGTCGGTCATCCCATTGGTGCTAACGTCACCACGATGAAGATTTGCGACGATCCGTAGCCCGGATGAGCGAAGCGACATCCGGGAGCGGCGGCCCCGGATATCGCTACGCTCATCCGGGCTACAAGAAAAATAAAGGAGAAACGCGATGGGTCGGCTCAAGGGCAAGGTTGCGATGGTGGTGGGCGCGGGCTCGATCGGCCCCGGTTGGGGCAACGGCAAGGCCACCGCGGTCACCTTTGCGCGCGAGGGCGCGCAGGTGTTTTGCGTCGATCGCAACGGCGCGGCCGCCGAGGAGACCGTGAAGATCATCACCGACGAAGGCGGCCAGGCGATCGCGTTCACGGCCGAGGTCTCGCGTGCGCACGAGGTCGAGGCGATGGTCGCCGCGTGCCTGCAGGCCTACGGCCGCATCGACGTCCTCGACAATAATGTCGGCATCGCCGAGATGGGCAGCGTGGTCGAGGTGACCGAGGAGAGCTGGGACCGCGTCTTCAGCGTCAACCTCAAGAGCGCGTATTTCGCCATGAAGCACGTCATCCCCGTGATGGTGAAACAGGGCGGCGGCTCCATCATCAACATCTCCTCGATCGCTTCGATCCGCCACATGGGTATCTCCTACGTCACGTACGGCACTTCGAAAGCGGCGATGAACCAGATGACGCGCACCACCGCGATCGAATTCGCGCGCCACCATGTCCGCGTCAACGCGATCCTGCCCGGCCTGATGAAAACGCCGATGGTGGAGCATTCCGCCGGTCTCGCCGCCAGTTACGCCAAGGGCGATGTCGAGGCGATGTGGCGGGCGCGCGATGCGCAAGTGCCGATGGGCCACATGGGCGACGCCTTCGACGTCGCTAACGCCGCACTGTTCCTGGCCTCGGACGAAGCGAAATATGTGACGGGGATCGAGCTCGTGGTGGACGGCGGGATCACGTGCAAGGCGGGGGCGTAGCTCCTTGCTCGTCGCCCTGGCGTAAGCCAGGGCCCATTACCACAAGGCTCGGTTGGCGAAGACTGCCGGCTCCAGCTTCTTCAACAATCAGCATTCGGGGTAATGGGTCTTGGCTTTCGCCAGGACGACACTATTGCGCCAGCGCCAGAATCCCGCCGGCGAATGAATGCCATGCCGCCGTTTCGCTGATCGGCCAGTTCAGCACCTTCACCGCCAGCATCGCGAGCGTGCCGGTGATGTAGACCGGGTGCACGCGGCCTTCGGTGCGCCAGTCGCGTACCATGGCGACGACGAGCAGCAGCGAAGCGACCATCGCGGGTGCGATGGTGACGGGCACCGGCGGCGGCCCGGGCGGTCCCGGAGGCGCGAGGAAAGTGAGAAACCAGCGCGCGATCGCGGCATCGAGGATGGAGACCGCGGCGAGCAGCATCAGGCGTTTGTGAATCTCCGGCTTTCGCGTGTTCATGATCGCGAGCACGAACACCATTGCAAAGAACGCAATCCCGCTCATCGGTACGATCGAGAAGGCGATGCCGGCCTCTTTCTGTCCGAGCGCCGCGGAATGCTGCATCACATGGACGGAGGCGAGGAAGCCGAAGATCGTCATCGCGGTCGCGAGCGAAACGCCGGCGATGCCGAGCGCACGGTGATTGACCACGCGGCCTGAGGCGGCGAGCCAGGTCTGGATCACGAAATAGAGAGACCAGGTGAAGAACAAGAGACCATGGAAATGAATGACGGGGCTTGCGGACAAGGTCCGTTGCGCGAGCGGCACAAAATAGGTCGGTGCGAAGCCGAGAAAGGCGGTGGCCGCGCAGGCCAGCGCCATGTGGAGATAGAAATATCGTGCGGGCGACGCATCTCGCGCGCGCACACGACGGTCGTCGATCAGGGTCGTCATGAGGGATGAGTCTGGAGAGGCGGCGTTTGGTTCAAAGCAAACCGTCCCTGCACCGTCGTCCCGAGGCGCGCACAGCGCGAGCCCGGGACCCATAATCACAGGGCGCGGTTTGGCGCGAAGCTGGTAACTCCGAATCTTCGCAAAACACTTGCTGCGGCGTATGGGTCCCGGATCTGCGCTTCGCTTGTCCGGGACGACAGCGGTGTTTGCGGATCTAACCCCCCGCGCTCAATTCCGCGCGATCGAGCTCCTCCTCGATTCTGTGAAACGCGTCGTCGCCGATCACCTCGGTGGCGCGGAGTTCGAAGATCGACTTGCGCGCGGCCGCGATGCCGCGGCGGCGCAGGGGATCGGCCGGCAGTTCGCCGTTGGTGATGCCGCCATGGGGATCGTCGTCGGCCTGCATCAGGATGGCGCGATATTCGAGCCGCAGGATTTCGGCTTCCTCCGACGGATCGTCCTCGATCGCGTCGAGCGCCGCGCGATAGGCGACGGCGCGGGCACGCGCGACCTCGATGCCGACGGGATCGTCGTCCTTGAGGCCGAACGCCAGGATCAGCGGCCGCAACGTCAGGCCCTGCACGACCAGCGTGCCGAGCACGACGGCAAACGCCGAGAAGACGATGAAGTCACGATGCGGAAAGCTCTCCGGCAGGGCAAAGGCGGTGGCGAGCGTAACCAAGCCGCGCATGCCGCACCAGGAGATGATGAGGCCGCCCTTGGCCGAGGCGACCTGCTTCGGATCCTTGGGGTGATAGATGCCGTGCGCCACCAGCGTGCGCAGCGTCGTGCGGTAGAACGTGATCCAGGCCAGCCGCACCAGGACCACGGTGAGCAGGATCCAGGCGGCCGCCACGCAATATTCCCAGCGCACGTCCGCATCGAGGCGCGTCCAGATCGGCCGCATCTGCATGCCGATCAGCATGAAGGCGAGCACGTTGAGCACGAACACCATGGTTTCCCACACCGCATAGGAAGGTACTCGCAGCCGCGCCGGCATGCGTGTCCCAGCCGTGCGGGCGATGGTGATGCCGTAGACTACTATGGTGAGGATGCCAGAGAGACCGAGATGCTCGGCGGCAATCCAGACCATGAAGGTCGTGGCGAATTGGATGATGATCGAGCTGGGGGCCTCCTTCACGCGTTCCATGAACAGCGGAATGACGCGGCCTGCGACCAAGCCCGCGACGACGCTGCCGACCAGGGCCAGCGCCATGGTCGGCGCGACCTGGCTCCATGCCAGATGCTCGGTTGCGATCGCTCCGACCGCGATGCGATAGATCAAGAGCGCGGTCGCGTCGTTGAGCAGGCTCTCGCCTTCCAGGACCTTGACCATGCGGTGAGGCAGCTTCACCTGGCTCAGGATCGCGACCGCAGCGGCCGCGTCCGGCGGGGCCACGATGGCGCCGAGCGCAACCGCGGCGGCCCAGGGCATGTCAGGCATCAGCCGGTGGGCGACGTAGGCCACAGCGGCCGTGGTCAGGCCGACGGCGGCGACGACCAGAGTGGAGACCGGAACCCAATTGTTGCGGAGATCGCGCAGCGAGGTGTCGAAGGCGGCATCGAGCAGGACCGGTGCGACAAAAAGAGCCAACGCCAGGTCGGGCTCCAGCGTCCAGGACGGGCTCGACGGCACAAACGCGATCAGCGCGCCCCCGATCGCGAGAAAGGTCGGATAGGGGACCTTGATCCGCCGCGCCAGCGCCGATAATCCAACGGCGCCGAGCAGAAGCACGATGATCCATTCGAATGTCGACACGTTGATCCCCGAAACCGATTTGAGCGGCGCCACAAGCTAGCACCAATCCGGCCGTATGATGGATAGTGCGGCCCCCAGGCAAGACCTCAACCCGGACCTTAACCCAAGATTTTCCGACTGTGACGAGCATGCGTTTTCTCATTCAATGGTCCGGCGCCGGGGTGCTCTTCGCGCTCTCGTTCGTCGTGGCTCATGCCGCGACCGGCGGCGAACCGGCCGCGGTCCCGCAGGTCGACATCGCGCCGTGCCTCGCGGCTGCCGCGGCCGACGACATCGACAAGGCCGCCACGGCCTGCGCCGCCGTGATCGACAACGAGAAGACGGCGAAAGGCGATCTGATCAAGGCGCTGATCGCGCGCGGCGGGCTTTATGCGCGGCACGACCAAGTCGACCGCGCGATCGCCGACGACAGCCGCGCTCTGGAACTCGATTCCGGTCTCGCCGATATCTTCAACGCGCGGGGCGAGCTCTGGCTGAGGAAGGGCGACAAGCCCAAGGCGGTGCAGGATTTCGGCGCGGCATTGAAGATCGATCCGAACCACGAGCAGGCCAAGGCCAATCACAAGGCGATGGCGCGCGAGATCGAGCGGATCGGCGCGCAGATGGCGGTCGCGGGCAAGCCCAGCTTCATTTGCAAGGGTGCGCGCCGCCCCGTCGAGAAGGCGATCTGCGTCAACCGCGAGCTCGCTGATCTCGACCGTGAGGTCTTTGCCGCCAACGCGCGCGTGTTGCGCGAAGCCCGCAATGCAGGCGAAGCGAAGGCGCTTCAGCGCGAGCAGGACGATTTCATCGCCCGCCGCAACGCGGGGTTCGGCCGGCCGGGGTACGATTTGAAGAAGGCGATGCAGGAGCGGCTGCAGCGGCTGAACGGGGTGGACGGGTATTGAGGCTGCTCATCTCGCCCGTAAGAGCGGGTCGAAAAAGGGAAGGATCGGTGCGCCGCTGGCACGCCTCGATTTGAACCGATTCTTTGGCCGCCGCGACAATGGTGAAAGCCTGATGTCCCGGAGCTCTATGCCATGTGCGGCACGCATCCTTCCGCGCAAATGCTCTCGTTTGCAAAAATCTCGTTTCGCTCGCTCCTGCTCAGCGCGGCAATGAGCGTCGTCCTCGTCGCTCCTGCCTTGGCCGGCGTCGATTGCGTGATGGAGAGCAAAGCCGCTCCGGCTGAGCTGATCCCGGCCTGCAGCGCCACCATTGACCAGGCCTCAATTCCATCCTCCGATCGCGCCGCGGCGTTGCTGGTGCGCGCCGACGCCAATGCGCGGACCTCGGGCGGCCTCACGCAGGCGCTGCGGGACATCGACCGCGCCATTGCGCTCGATGGCAAGAACGCAAAAACCTGGCGCCTGCGCGGCGATCTCCTCCGCGAGGCCGGCGGCGATCTCAACCGCGCCGCGGCGGACCTCAGCAAGGCCATCGAACTCAATCCGCAGGATTCGGAATCTTACGAGCTGCGCGGCGTGGTCTACACCAACCAGCGCCGGCTCGACCGCGCGCTTGCCGATTACGACCAGGCGATCAAGCTGAAGCCTGACAATGCACAGGCCTGGTCAGACCGCGGCGTGACCTATTATCTCGGCGGCGACAACGAGAACGCGATCCGCGATCTCAGCGAGGCGTTGCGGCTCGATCCGAATCGGCCGCGCAGCTACACCAATCGTGGCGCCGCCTACAAGAAGCTCGGCCAGCTCGAGAGGTCGGTTGCCGACGACGGCGAGGCGATCAGGCTCGATCCGAAGGTGCCCGAATATTACGACAATCGCGGGCTGTCCCTGGCCGCGATGGGCGAGTACGACAAGGCGATTGCCGATTACGATCAGGCGCTGCGGCTGGCACCGCGCCCGAACTTCTTCGCTAACCGCGGCGACTCCTACCACCTCAAGGGCGAGCTTGGCGCGGCGCTGAGCGATTACGAGGCCGCGCTGAAACTCGAGCCGAATTTCGCGCAGACCTACAATAACCGCGCCGTGCTCTACAAGAAGATGGGCGAGCGCAAGAAGGCGCTGGCCGACTACGAGACCGCGCTGCGGCTCGATCCCGGCAACGACAACGCTGCCGCCGGCCGCCGCGCCATGATCGCGGAGATCGTGAAATTCGGCGGCGAGCCGCTGCGGCCGCTCGCGGCGAATTCCGGCAAGGGCCCGTCGTTCGATTGTGCCACTGCGAAGCGCGAGGTCGAGAAGGTGATCTGTGCCGATCCGCAGCTGGGTGTGCTCGATCGCCAGATCGCCGAGACTTATGAGCGCGTGCTGAAATCGGCCGGGTCCCGCTCGGCCGGCGACCTCCGTCGCACCCAGCGCGACTTCCTCGCCACCCGCAATACGAGCTTCGGCCGCGCCGGCTATGATCTGAGGAAGGTCATGCAGGACCGCCTGCAGCGGCTGAACGCGATGGATAGCTGAGCACTGTTCTTTTCAGCTTGAACCGCGGCCCATTCCCGGGAAAATAGCCCTCAAACATGGCCGGTACTTGATCCCTGTCATGGCGGGACGTTTGTCCTGCCACAAGGTCAAGGCCAGGCGAATAAAAGGGAACGGGAGCGCGGGAATGAACGTCCGAGGAAACGTCCAAGGAAACATCGACGGAAAGAGCCTCTATCACGAGGTTTATGCGCGCTCGCTGGCCGACCCTGAGGGCTTTTGGGCCGAGGCGGCCAAGGAGATCGACTGGATCGAGCCACCAAAAAAGATCTTCGATCCCTCGCCGGGCGTCTACGGCCGCTGGTTCAGCGGTGGCATTGTGAACACCTGCTACAACGCGCTCGACCGCCACGTCGAACGCGGCCGCGCCGACCAGATCGCGCTAATCCATGATTCGCCGCTGGCAAATAGCGTCACCAGATTCACCTACGCCGAACTGCTGGCCGAAGTGCAGGCGCTCGCCGCCATCATGCAGGACTTTGGTGTCGCCAAGGGCGATCGCGTCGTCCTCTATATGCCGATGGTCCCGGAGGCCGTCGTTGCGATGCTCGCCTGCGCGCGCATTGGCGCGGTGCACTCCGTGGTGTTCGGCGGCTTTGCCGCGAAAGAGCTCGCCACCCGCATCGACGATGCGCAGCCAAAGTTGATCCTGTCGGCGAGCTGCGGCATCGAGCCCGGCCGCATCGTGCAGTACAAGCCGCTGCTCGACGAGGCGATCAGGCTTGCGGGCGCAAAGCCGAAGGCCTGCATCGTGCTGCAACGTCCGCAGCTCGTCTGCGCCCTCACGCCCGGCCGTGACTATGATTGGGCGGGCCTGCGCCGCAAGGCGATGAACGACGGCAAGCAGGCGCCTTGCGTGCCCGTCGCCGCCACCGATCCGCTCTACATCCTCTATACGTCAGGCACGACCGGCATTCCCAAGGGCGTCGTGCGGGACAATGGCGGCCATCTCGTCGCAGTGAAATGGTCCATGTTCAACCTCTATGGCGTCAAGCCGGGCGAGGTCTGGTGGTGCGGCTCCGACATCGGCTGGGTGGTCGGCCACAGTTACATCGTCTACGGCCCGCTGCTGCACGGCGCGACCTCGATCATGTATGAGGGGAAGCCGGTCGGCACGCCCGATGCCGGCGCGTTCTGGCGCGTGATCAGCGAGCACAAAGCTGTCGCCTTCTTCACTGCGCCGACCGCGTTCCGCGCGCTCCGGAAAGAAGATCCGGAAGGAAAATTCATCCGGCAGTACGACCTCTCGACGTTCCGCACGCTGTTCCTGGCCGGCGAGCGCGCCGATCCGCCGACGGTGGAATGGGCGGAGCAGCAGTTGAAAGTGCCTGTCATCGACCATTGGTGGCAGACCGAGACCGGCTGGTGCATCGCCGGCAATCCGGTTGGCTTAGGCCAGCTGCCGGTGAAGCACGGATCGCCGACGGTGCCGATGCCGGGCTACCAGGTCGACGTGGTCGACGAAGCGGCAAAGCCGGTCGGTCCGAACACCATGGGCTCGATCGTCATCAAGCTTCCGATGCCGCCGGGCTGCCTGCCGACACTGTGGAATCAGGACGAACGGTTTAAGGAAGCCTACCTCACCGAATTCCCCGGCTACTACAAAACATCGGATGCCGGCTACAAGGACGAGGACGGCTATGTCTTCGTCATGGGCCGCACCGACGACATCATCAACGTCGCCGGCCATCGGCTCTCCACCGGCGGCATGGAGGAGATCCTGGCTTCGCATCCCGATGTCGCCGAATGCGCCGTGCTCGGCGTCAAGGACGCGATCAAAGGTGAGGTACCCTGCGGCTTCCTGGTGCTCAAGGCGGGTGTGAAGCGGGCCCCCGCCGAGATCGAGAAGGAGATCATCGCGCTGGTGCGCGACAAGCTCGGTCCCGTTGCCGCGTTCAAGCTCGCCATCACCGTCGGGCGCCTGCCCAAGACGCGCTCCGGAAAGATCTTGCGCGGCACCATCAAGAAGATCGCAGATGGTGAAGCCTGGACCATGCCGGCGACGATCGAGGACCCCAAAGTGCTCGACGAGATCGGCGATGCACTGAAGGGGCGGGTGTGAGGTTTGCAATGGGGCTTGAATAGGCCGCATTTTTCCGCTCAATCCTCATCCTGAGGAGCGCGCCTGGCGCGCGTCTCGAAGGATGAAAGGCCCCGCTGCTCCAGCTTGGCCTGCATGGTTCGAGACGCCCGCTGCGCGGGCTCCTCACCATGAGGATGAAGGGCCTGCCATGAATTCGAAGCCGTTTCTAGCGATTGCATTTGCGGGCCTCATTCTCTCCGCCTGCTCCGCGCGCTACCAGACGCCGGTGGCGATGGGCGGCGATGATGACGACGCGGTCTGCCAGAGCCGCGGCTATGCGGCCGGCTCGCCTGAATACGTGGCCTGCCGCAAGGACCGCGACGTCCAGCGCAGCGCCGCGACCACCCGCGCCGACCGCCGCCAGCGCGACCTCGGCGAATACATGCTGAACCATCCGGACCGGCCATGATGTAAGCCGTGGCATTATCCTGCCGCGACAGATCTGCAACGCCGCAGCCAAATCGCAATCGCACTTGTCCTGATTTGATCGGCATCAATCCTTCACCACTGCCTTTCTGCTCTGACGCTGATGTCGCGCAACGAAGCGCGCAAATGGCTGAATGGGAATGCAATGGACGGAATAATAAGAAACATGGCGCGGCTCGCGACGCTAGGTGCGGCGCTGGCGGGGGCTTTTGCCTCGGCACAGGCCGCCGATTTGCCGGTCTACAAAAAGGCGCCGCCGCCGGTAGAAGCCTTCAATCCCTGGATGGTGCGTTTGCGGGTGCTTGGCGTGTTGCCGGATGCGGGCGGCTCGACCGTCAATGTCGCCGGCGTTCCGTCACTGTCGTCGCCGAATTCGGGCCTCTCGATCAGCGACCAGGTCGTGCCTGAGCTCGACATCAGCTATTTCTTCACCAGGAACATCGCGGCCGAGCTGATCCTGGGCGTAACCCGGCATTCGATCAGCGGCACCGGCTCGCTCGCAAATCTGCCGATCGGCAAGACTACGCTGCTGCCGCCGACGCTGACCCTGCAATATCACTTCGACAATTTCGGCGCATTCAAGCCGTATATCGGTGCCGGCGTGAACTACACAATGTTCTTCAGCAACTCCGCCGCCAATACGCCGGCCGTCATCGCAGGTCCGCCCGCGATTGTCGCCACCACCACGAGCCTGCATGTCAGCAACGCCTTCGGTGGCGCGGTGCAGTTCGGCTTCGACTACATGCTCGATCGGCACTGGGGCCTCAACGTCGACGTCAAGAAGCTCTGGTTGCGGCCGGACTATTCGGCGACGGTCAGTGGGCTGCCGGTTATCGGCACCGCGCATATCGACCCGTGGCTGGTCGGCGGTGGTGTGACGTATAAGTTCTGAGATTGTTGTTGTGTTAGGGAGGCACACTGTCTCCCTAACGTCGTCCTGGCGAAAGCCAGAACCCATACCGCGGAATCTATCGACTGGGCGCGATAGGAGAACCGAGCGACGAGACTTCGCCTAATTCCTCCTTGGGGTAATGGGTCCTGACTTTCGCCAGGACGACGCCGGAGGGTATGCGTTGTCAGTCGTTTTGCAGATGCAAAACAAAAACGCGGCAGGTTTCCCTGCCGCGTTTTTGTTGCGTTCACGAAGGAAGAGAGAAGGATTACTCCTCCTCCTGGTCCTGCTTCTTGCCGCCGAGCGTCTTCAGCTTGGCGAACACGGCATCGACGTTGAGATCGTCGCTGGACCGCTCCGCGGGTTCGTACTCGTCCTTCTTGGTGGTTTCGGAGGCCGGCAGCAGGGTGGCGCCGCCATAGGCTGCGTCGATCGGCTTTTCCTTGGCCGCGCGCGCGACCTCGAAATCGAGCTCGATCTGCGAGCAGAGGCCGAGGGTGACGGGGTCAATCGGCGTCAGCTGGGAGGTGTTCCAGTGGGTGCGATCGCGGACGCTGGCGATCGTGCTCTTGGTCGTGCCGACCAGGCGCATGATCTGGGCATCCTTGAGCTCGGGATGGTTGCGCAGCAGCCAGAGAATGGCGCTCGGGCGTTCGTGGCGGCGCGAGACCGGGGTGTAGCGCGGGCCCTTGCGCTTGGGTTGCGGCGGCAGCACCACCTTGCTCTCCTGGAGGCGGAGCCGGTAGTCCGGGTTGTTCTCGCCCTTCTCGATCTCCTCGCGGGTCAGCTGGCCGTTGGAGAGGGGATCCATGCCCTTGATGCCCTGGGCGGCGTCGCCATCGGCGATCGCGCGCACCTCGAGGGGGTGCATTTTGGTGAAATCGGCGACCTGATCAAAGGTCAGCGCGGTGTTGTCGAGCAGCCAGACGGCGGTCGCCTTGGGCATCAGAGGTGCGTTGCTCATGGCAAATCTCCTTTGTGCTTCGCCCACCCCTTTGGAGGCGAAACCGGTGGTCATCAGCGATGACTGGGAATTCGCGCTATATAAGCCCGGAGGGGGTAGCCACGCAATGGTTCTGCTATAGATAGTGCCTTGACAGCGCCCGAAAGGGGGCCCAATTCCCTCTGAAGTCCCTGTAAGACCGTACCCAAGCCCTATTCATTCATCGACCGCTTCCCGCCCATTTGGCGAGGTGATTCGGTCCCGAGATCGCTCAATGTCAGCCAAACCAGACCTCAAGATCGTGCTTTGTTCTCCCCGTGGCTTCTGCGCCGGGGTGGTCCGGGCGATCGACACCGTGGAACGGGCGCTCGATAAATACGGCGCCCCCGTCTATGTTCGCCATGAGATTGTGCATAACAAATACGTCGTCGATGGGTTGAAGAAGAAGGGCGCGATCTTCGTCGAGGAACTCGCCGAGATCCCGGAAAACACCACCGCGCCGGTGGTGTTCTCGGCCCATGGCGTGCCGAAATCGGTTCCGGCCGACGCCACGTCCCGCAATTTGTTCTCGCTGGATGCGACCTGCCCCTTGGTCACCAAGGTCCACCGCGAGGCCGCGATCCATTTCAAGCGCGGCCGCGAGATCTTCCTGATCGGCCATTCCCATCATCCGGAGGTGGTGGGCACGCTCGGCCAGCTCCCGACTGGCGCCGTGACCCTGATCGAGACCGCCGAGGACGCGAAGACCATCGCCCCGAAGGACCCGAACAACCTCGCCTTCGTGACCCAGACCACGCTGTCGATCGACGACACCGCGGAGATCGTGGCGCTCCTGAAGGAGCGCTTCCCGAACATCAACGGGCCGCACAAGGAGGACATCTGCTACGCCACCACCAACCGCCAGCTCGCGGTGAAGAAGGTGGCGCCGGTGGTCGACGCCCTGATCGTGGTCGGTGCGCCGAACTCGTCGAACTCGCAGCGCCTGCGTGAGGTCGCCGAGCGCGAGGGTTGCCCGATCGCCGTGCTGGCGCAGCGCGCCACCGAAATCGACTGGAAGCGGTTCGAGAACATCACCAGCCTCGGCATCACCGCGGGCGCCTCGGCCCCGGAAGTGATCGTCGAGGAGATCATGGACGCGTTCGCCGAGCGCTTCACGCTGCATGTGGAGACGGTCTCGGCCGCGGAAGAGAACGAGTTCTTCCCGCTGCCGCGTCAGGTGCGCCCCGAAGCCGCCGCCGAGTAGACCTTCATGGCGGTCTACACCGACGTTGCCGCCGACGAGCTTGCGGACTTCCTCAACCAATACGATCTCGGCGAGTTGCTCTCGTACAAGGGCATCGCCGAGGGCGTCGAAAATTCCAACTTCCTGCTGCATACGACCAAGGGATCGTTCATCCTCACGCTTTATGAGAAGCGCGTGGCGAAGAACGATCTGCCGTTCTTCCTCGCACTGATGACGCATCTGGCCGAGCACGGCGTCAACTGCCCGCTGCCGGTGAAGGGAACGGACGGCGAGGCGTTGCGCGAGCTGTCGGGCCGGCCGGCCGCGATCATCACCTTTCTCGAGGGCGTCTGGCCGCGCAAGCCGAACGCGGCCCATTGCGCCGGCGTCGGCGAGGGGCTCGCCAGGATGCATCTGGCGAGCGCGAATTTCGCGATCAGGCGTGCGAACGCGCTGTCGGTCCCGGGCTGGCGGCCGCTGTTCGATGCCGCGTCACAGCGGGCCGACGAGGTGCAGCCCGGCCTGCGCGCGTTCCTGAGCCACGAACTCGACTACCTCGAGAGCGGGATCTGGCCGACGCAGCTGCCTGAAGGCGTGATCCACGCCGACCTCTTCAACGACAACGTCTTCTTCCTCGGCGACAAGCTCTCCGGAATCATCGACTTCACTTTCGCCTGCAATGATATGCTGGCTTATGACGTCGCGATCTGTCTCAACGCCTGGTGCTTCGAGCCGGATCATTCCTTCAACGTCACCAAGGCGCGGGCCTTCCTCAACGCCTATGGCCGTGTGCGAAAGCTGTCCGAGGCGGAAGAGGCAGCGCTGCCGCTGCTCGCGCGCGGCGCCGCGATGCGGTTCCTGCTGACGCGGCTGGTCGACTGGCTCAACGTTCCGCCCGGCGCGCTGGTTCGGCCGAAGGATCCGCTGGAATATGTCCGCAAGCTGCGCTTCCACCAGAGCGTTTCCAGCGTGCGCGACTACGGGCTGATGCCGTCGGGGCTGGTGGCGTGAGCGAGCTTCCGATTGTCACGATCTACACCGACGGCGCCTGCTCGGGAAATCCGGGGCCCGGCGGCTGGGGCGCGATCCTGAAGTTCGGCGACAAGGAAAAAGAACTGAACGGTGGTGAGCGCCACACCACCAACAACCAGATGGAATTGATGGCGGCGATCTCCGCGTTGGAAGCGCTGAAGAAGCCGTGCACGGTCGATCTCTATACCGACAGCCAATATGTCCGTCAGGGCATCACCGGCTGGATTCACGGCTGGAAGCGCAACGGCTGGCGCACCGCCGACAAGAAGCCGGTGAAGAATGTCGAGCTATGGCAGCGCCTCGATGCTGCGCTGAAGGCTCATGACGTGCGCTGGCACTGGGTCAAAGGCCACGCGGGGCATCCCGAGAACGAACGCGCCGATCAGCTCGCGCGGGACGGCATCGTGAAGGCGCGGTTGCAGGCGCGGGTGGCGGAGTAGCGCGGATCCGCGCTCCTTCCTCATGTTCCGCCGTCATCGCCCGGCTTGACCGGGCGATCCAGTACGCCGCGGCCTCTCGATTCAACAACAACTGTCTCTGGAATACTGGATGCACCGCTTTCGCGGGGCATGACAGTGTCGTTTGTGGCTGAAAGCGGTGGCCGCTTACAGCTGCCCGAGCAGCGTATCGCCGCCGGACACCTCGACCTTGCCGGGCATCGCCTCGAGGTTCAGCTTCTTGACCACGCCGTCCTCGACCAACATCGAATAGCGCTTGGAGCGGATGCCGAGACCGTTGCCGGAGGCGTCGAGCTCCATGCCGATCGCCTTGGCGAAGTCGGCATTGCCGTCGGCGAGGAAGATGGCCTCGTCGCGCTGGTCGGTGTCGCGCTTCCACGCGTTCATGACGAAGGCGTCGTTGACGGAGACGATGGCGATGGTGTCGACGCCCTTGTCCTTCATGGCGTAGGCGTTGAGGAAGATGCTCGGCAGATGCATCTTGTGGCAGGTGCCGGTATAGGCGCCGGGCACCGCGAACAGCGCCACTTTCTTGCCCTTGAAGATGTCGTCGGTGGTCTTCACCTGCGGGCCTTCGGCCGTCATCACGCGGAATTTCGCCTCGGGCAGCTTGTCGCCAGTCTGGATCGCCATCGTCAGTCTCCCTGAAAATCGGTCCCGCTTTTTAGACCGTGCGGCGGCGCTGCACAATGTTGCCGGTAGGGCAGGCGGTGAGGGCGGGACCCTTCACCATTATGTCATCAGCCGGCGAACCCGCCGCCGTCGAGGAAGGCCTGCTCGTCCGGGGTGGTGTCGCGGCCGAGCAGGCGGTTGCGGTGGGGGAAGCGGCCAAACCGCCGGATGATGTCGGCGTGCTCACGCGCGTATTTCAGGTTTTCGGCATTCTCGGTGTTTTGAAACAGCGCGACGCAGTGCAATTGGTCGGGCAGGTGCTCGGAATGCATGAAGGGCAAATAGAGGAATTCGAGCAGGACCGGATCGATCCTTTGATCTGCACCCCGCGCAATGGCGCGGCGGGCGACGTCGCGCGCGAGCGCGTCGCTGGCAAAGGCCTGCGCCGTGCCCCGGAACATGTTGCGCGGAAACTGGTCGAGCACGATGACGAGCGCGAGTGCGCCCTCGTCGGTCTCCTCCCACGACGAGAGCTCGCCGGCGACCGCCTTCTGCCACAGCGCGAGAAAGCGGCGCCTGACCTCCGCGTCGAATGCGTCGTCGCGCTCGTACCAGGCATCGCGGCCGGCCTCGCGCCAGAAGGCGAGGATGCCGGCCGGACTGATATTGCCGAAATCAGTCATGAACGAAAGAGGCGCCTACGCCGCCTCCGCCTTCTTCTCGTCGCGGAGCTGCCGGCGCAGGATCTTGCCGACATTGGTCTTCGGCAGGTCGGTGCGGAATTCGATGTGCTTGGGCACCTTGTAGCCCGTCAGCTGCTCCTGGCAGAACTTGACCAGGGCCTCCGCCGTGAGGTCCGGGTCCTTCTTGACCACGAACGCCTTCACCGCCTCCCCCGACTTGGAATCGGGAATGCCTATGACGGCGCATTCGAGCACCCCGGGGTTGCTCGCGATCACTTCCTCGATCTCGTTCGGATAGACGTTGAAGCCGGAGACCAGGATCATGTCCTTCTTGCGGTCGACGATCTTGGTGTAGCCTTTCTCGTCCATGATGCCGATGTCGCCGGTGCGGAAATAGCCGTCTGCGGTCATCACCTTGGCGGTCTCCTCCGGCCTGTTCCAATAGCCCGACATCACCTGCGGACCCTTGGCGCAGATCTCGCCGGGCTGGCCGAGCGGCATCTCGTTGCCGTCGTCGTCGCGGATCGAGATCCAGGTCGAGGGCACGGGGATGCCGATGGTGCCGTTGAACTCGGGATCGGTCGTGGTGTTGCAGGTCAGCGTCGGAGACGTCTCCGACAGGCCGTAGCCTTCGGCGATCGAGCAGCCCGTGATCGCCTTCCACTGCTCGGCGACGGGGCGCTGCACCGCCATGCCGCCACCGTTTGAGATCTTCAGCTTGGAGAAGTCGAGCTTCTTGAAGTCGGGATGATGCATCAGGCCGTTGTAGAGCGTGTTCACGGCCGGGAAGTTGTTGACCTGGTACTTCGCCAATTCCTTGATGAAGCCCGGGATGTCCCGCGGGTTGGGGATCAGGAGATTGCAGCCGCCGGCGCGCACCGCGAGCAGGTAGCAGGCCGTCAGCGCGAAGATGTGATAGAGCGGCAGCGCGCAGACGACCATGAGTTGATCGACATGCGGCGGCGCGGCCATCGCCGGCTGCAGCCAGGCGTCGTTCTGCAGGACGTTGGCGACGATGTTACGATGAAGCAAGGTGGCACCCTTGGACACGCCGGTGGTGCCGCCGGTATATTGCAGGAAGGCGACGTCGCCGGGCGACAGCTTCGGCTTGTTGAATGCCAGAGAGCGGCCGGCGGAGATCGCGTCGTTGAAGGACACCGCGCCTGGCAGCGACCAGGCCGGCACCATCTTCTTGACGCGGCGGACGACCAGATTGACGATCACGCCCTTGAAGCCGAGCAGGTCGCCCATGCTGCCGACGATGACGTGCTTGACTTGCGTCTTCGCGATCACCTGCTCGACGGTGTGGGCGAAATTCTCCAGCACGATGATGGCTTCGGCGCCGGAATCCTTGAGCTGGTGCTCGAGCTCGCGCGGCGTGTAGAGCGGATTGACATTGACCACCGCGAAACCGGCGCGCAGTACGGCTGCGGTCGCGACCGGATATTGCAGCACATTCGGCATCATGATCGCGACGCGGGCGCCGCGTTGCAGGCCTTGCCCTTGCAGGTAGGACGCCATCGCCAGCGACATCTGGTCGAGGTCGCGATAGCTGATCGACTTGTCCATGCAGATGAACGCCTTGCGGTCGGCGAACTTGGCGAAGCTCTCCTCCAGGAGGTCGACCAGCGATGAATATTGCGTCGGCTCGATATCGGCGGGGACGCCGGGCGGATATTGCTTAAGCCAGATGCGCTCCATGGAAACTCCCCTCATTGACCAGAGCCCGTTGTGTCTCGGGCTTGCCTCATTGCCGTCAGTATCGAGCCTGCCGGAACGGGTGGCAAGCGGTCGAGGCTTAGGATAAACGCCAGGGAGTGGCTACCGGAATCCTCGCAAACGGCGCTGCCGCAAGTGCGAAGTGCGGCGCGGTCTCGTCTCGCGTCGGCCGTTAACTGTTGTTGGCCGGCTTGGCGGGCTTGGTCGCGGCCTTGGGCTTGGCGGGCTTGGTTGCCTCGCCGCTCACCGCAGGCTTTGCCACCGCATCGGGCTTGGCTGCGGCATGCTTGGTGCCGGCCGGCTTGACTGCGGACTTGCCGTCGGCCGGCTTGGCGGCCGCCACCGGCTTGGCATCGGGCTTCGCCGCCGCCGTCTTGGCATCCTTCGGCTTGTCTGCTGGCTTGTCTGCTGGCTTGTCTGCCGCGTCGGGCTTTTTGGCGACGCGCGACTTCTTGCCACGCGGCTTTGGCGTGGCCTGCTGGTCGGCATCGGCCGCGACCGCCGCGATCAGGGCGGTCCCGGTGCGGGTCGGACCGGTATACACCAGCACGGGCTCGGCCGCCGCCGGGGCCGAGGCCATCAGCTCGGAGGCCTTCATCAGGGGCGGCTGAAGCCCGGCCGTGAAGAAGGTGACCTGGGCTTCGCCGCCCGTGGCCGAGGCGGACCCGGACGTGCCGCCATTGGTCGCGATCAGCGCGTCGTCATCGTCGCTGGCCGGCCGCTTGCGATGGCCGCCGCACATGTCGTCACGCAGGTTCGGCGGCGAGGCGTCGACCGGCACCAGCTTGTCGACCGTGCCGAGCGAGGGCCGGAGCCAGGTGAGATTGTCTTGCGAGAAGCCGCGCTCCAGCAGCTGCGCTGCTTTCACCGCGCGCGCGGTCCCGGAGTTGGCGCCCAGCACGACGGCGATCAGCCGGCGGCCGTTGCGGGTGGCCGATGCGACGAGGTTGTAGCCGGAGGCGCAGATGAAGCCGGTCTTGAAACCGTCGGCGCCGGGATAGCGGCCGATCAGCTTGTTGAAATTGCCGGTGACGCGCTTGCCGAAGCGGATAGCCGGAATGTGCACGAAATACTCGTACTCGGGCAGGTCGCGCAGGAACGAGCGCGCGAGAATGCCGAGATCCCGCGCGGAGGTGATCTGTCCGTCGGCGGGCAGGCCGTTCGGATTGACGTAGCTTGTCTGCGTCATGCCGAGCTTCTGCGCGGTGTCGTTCATCAGCGCCGAGAAGCCGTCGATCGAACCGCCGACGCCTTCGGCGAGCACGACGGCCATGTCATTCGCCGATTTCACCATCATCATCTTGAGTGCGTTGTCGACGGTAAGCTGCGTTCCCGGTCGAAACCCCATCTTCGAGGGCGACTGCGAGGCTGCCGTCGGCGACACCGTGAGCAGTGTGTCGAGTGTGAGCTTGCCGTCCTTGACCGCCTTCAGCGTCACATAGGCAGTCATGATCTTGGTGACGGAAGCCGGATACCAGGGAATGGTCGCGTTTTCCGCCTGCAGCACCTTGCCGCTATCGGCCTCGATCAGGAGCAGCGCTTCGGCGCTCGCCGCGCGCGGCACGAGCAATGCGCCGCATGCGAGTGCCGCGGCGAGCAGGTTGAACAAGGATTGACGAAGCAGCGGGCGAAGAGCGTGCACTATCCGATTCCGGTCCTTGGAGACCCGCCGGTTCCGGTCGGCTCTCGTGATCTGATGTTCGGTTCTGAAATCCAGCGCCGCCGCTTGCGGCGCCGCAAACCTATACCGGCTGGTGCGTCGGGAATAGGGGCATCAGCGGGGTATTCCGCAATGAAATGGGCCGAATTTCGACGATACGATGGGGACTTGCCAAGGCTTGCTAAGGCGATTTGGCGGCAGTCGCAGCAGCCTCAGCCGCTGTCACGCTGGCCCGTGCGCTCTCCTGAACCATGAACTGGGCCCTGGCGAGGTCGGCGAAATGGCCGCCTTTGGCCACGAGTTCATCAAAAGTTCCGCTTTCGATCACACGCCCGTTCTCGAATACCAGGATGCGCGTGGCATTGCGGATGGTGGAGAGACGGTGGGCGATCACGAAGGTGGTGCGGCCCTTCATCACTTCGTCGAGAGCGGTATTTACCTTCGCCTCGGTGACGGCGTCGAGTGCGCTGGTCGCCTCGTCCAGGATCAGGATCGGCGGATCCTTCAGCAGTGCACGGGCGATCGACAGCCGCTGGCGCTCGCCGCCGGACAGCATGCGGCCGCGCTCGCCGGCATTGGTCTCGAAGCCGCCGCTGCGCTCGATGAATTCGAGCGCCTGCGCACGCTCCGCCGCCTTGCGCATCTCGGCCTCGGTGGCATCAGGCTTGCCGACGCGCAAATTCTCCGCGATCGAGCGGTTGAACAGCAGCGCCTCCTGAAAGACCACGCCGATGTTCCGCCGCAGCGATGTCAGCGTCACCCCGCGCACGTCCATGCCGTCGATCCTGATGAAGCCGGACTGCGGATCGAAGGCGCGATGCAACAGCGCAATCGCGGTGGATTTTCCGGCGCCGGTCGCGCCGACCAGCGCGATGGTCTGGCCGGGAAGCGCGGTGAAGGAGAGATCCTCGACCGCCGGCCGCTTGCCGTCATAGGAGAAGGTGACGTCGTTGAATTCGACGAGGCCGGAGAGCCGACCCGCATCGATCGCGTCGTGCCGGTCGTGCACCGCAGGCACCGCATCGAGCACGTTGAAGAACTCGCGCAGGCGCGGGGCTTCCATGAACACGTTGTTGATGAAGCTCACGACCTGCTCCAGCTTCTGGATCAGAAGCGTCGCGAAGCTCACGAACATCACGATCTCGCCGACCGAGGTCAGCCCCTGGTCGTGCAGCGCGATGCCGAAAGCGAAGATCGCGAGCACCGTGATCGTGGTGGAGGCGCGCGTGATGACGGTGACGAGCGCCCACCACGACAGCACCGGCATCTGGGCTGCAAGCAATTGGTCGGCAACGGAGCGCAAACCCTGTACCTCGGATTCGACGCGGACGAAGCTCTGCACCAGCGCGACATTGCCGAGCGCATCCGAAGCGCGTGCGGAGAGCTCGCTGTATTGCTCTTCGACGTCCATCTGCATGCCGAATGTCTTGCGCACCACGAAGGTGGTCAGCGCGGTGAAGACGATGCAGAGCACGAACAGCAGGATTGCAAGCCGCCAGTTGAGGTAGAGCGACAGCGGCAGCAGCACCACGACTGAGAGGATCGCAGCAAAATGCTCGCGGAAGAAGCCCAGCCACAGCCGCCACAGCGCATCGGTGCCGTTGAGCATGACCTTCATCAGCCGGCCCGAATGGGTGCCGGAGTGGAAGGTCAGCGGCAGTTGCAGGATGTGCTCGAAATAATCCGTCAGGACCGCTTGCCGCTGCCGGTGGGAGAGCCGGTCGGCCTGCAACGCCACGAGCGCGCTGCAGGCGATGGTGAACAGTCCGAACGCAACCCATGCAACCAGGAACGGCCAGGCCGAGTTGGAGCCTGCGACCGTCTTGCCGGAGAGCACGTCGACGATCCGGCCGAACAGCACCGGCTCGGCGAATTGCGAACCCGCAAGCAGGAGATTGACGATCGCGAGCAGCCAGCCCAGCCGTGCCTCCTTGCCGAGCAGCTCGAGAACACGGGTGTAGAGGCGGAGAATGGGCATGGGCGAGGAGCTCGGGCGGCTGGAGTGAGCCCATACTCTAATCAGGGATCGGCTGCGAGATATAGCGGAAGCTGTCGGTTTTGCTCAGTTGATCAACCGCCCTGCGAGCGGCGGCAGGAAGCCGCCGTCGAAGATATCGTCCGCCGCCGGCCGTTTGCGGAATTTGAAATCCTGCCCGATCTGGTCGATCGCGCGATCCATGCGCGCCGGGTCGATGTCGCCGAGGCCGTTGCGACGGACCTCGTCGGTCAGGATGTTGTCGACGAGGACGGTGCGCAGGCGCTCCAGCTCAAGATCGCGGTCGCCGTCCTCAATGCGGCTCGCGGCCTCGTCCGCCGCGCGCGCCGGGTCCTTGACGGTCGCGTTGATGCCGGCAATCAATGCGCGGACGAATCCCTTCACGCTGTCCGGCCTGGACGCGGCGAAAGCCGGGTTGACCACGACGGCAAAGCCATAGGCCTCGCAACCATAATCGGCATAGCGAAGCGCGACGAGATCGCCGCCTGGCACGCCGCGGTCGCGCAGGTTCACTGCCGAGAGATAGCTGAAGCCGGCGACGGCATCGACCTGTCCCGCGGAGAGGATCGGCTCGCGCACCGCGGCGCTGATCTTGTGGAATTTCACGTGAGCCGTGTCGATGCCGTTCTGCTGCGCCAGCGCCGGCCACAGCCGCATCGACAGATCGCTATCCGCGACGCCGACGGTCTTGCCGTCCAGGTCGGGCATGAGGTGGATGCCACGGCTCCTGCGGGCGACGATCGCGTAGGGCGCGCGGTTGAACAGCACGAACACCGACTTGACCGGTGCCGGATCCTTGTCGCGGAAGCGGATCAGCTCGTTGATGTCGACGAGCGCGAACTCGCTATCGCCCTTGGCGACGCGCGCAAGCGCCTCCGGCGATCCGGCCGCGCTGCTGAAGGAGACGTTGAGACGTTCGGCGCTAAAGCTGCCGTCCTTTGCGGCAAGAAAAAACGGCGCCATGCTCGCATCGATCGGGCGGTCGAAGGTGAAGTGGATTGCAATGGAGGGCGCGACGGTCTCGGCCGCGGTAGCATCGCGCGCAGTCAGCGCCGCAAGCAAGATTGCAAGGGCCGGCAGGCAACGAAGGGCAGTGGTCCTGAATCCGAACATCAGTGGCGCCGGTCCCGCATTGTGGTTCGTGACGCTCGCAGCGCCGGCGGGCGTAGCAGTCTGTTTGCGCCAATATGAACGGCGGATGAGCGGCGGTTGCGTCACGATCACGCAACCCCGTTCAGCTTGTGTTGGGGTTGGGGAACCCAACATGGGATGCAGGTGTTTGAGAGACACGAGCCTGTCATCAGGCACCATTCGAGGTCCCAAGGAGGGTCCAGGACATGTTTGACAGATTTTCAGGATTTGCCGGCCGTAAGGCCCTTCTCGCTACCGCCGCGGTGCTGGCGCTGACCGCAATGACCCCGACCGCTTCATACGCGGGCGGCCGCCATTGGCATGGTGGCGGCGGCGCGGCCTTTGCCGGCGCGGCCATTGCCGGTGCTATCGGCACCGGCCTCGCAATCGCCGCGACCCGCAATGCCTACGCCTATGACGACGGCCCTTATTATGGCGGTCCCGCCTATTACAGCGGCCCTGCCTATTACGGTGATGGCCCGTATTACGGACCCGGCCCGAACTACCAGTATCAGCGCTACGGCGGCACCGCTCCGTCGGAGCTTTGCGGCCAAGGCTACCACACCAACTGCTACTAGGTTTGGCCGCAAAAGGTTGACCACAAACGGGCCGTCGTGCTTGCCGCGGCGGCCCATTTTGGGCTTTTACTATCGCGCGTTAACGCGCTCGCCATGGGTTTAGAGTAGTTTCGAGTACCATGAGTGATTCGCTTGAGCGGCTATATCTGGCTGTGCTCGCGGCCAGGGACCTTGATCCGGCAACATCGCGCACCGCGCGGCTGTTTCAGCGCGGCCCGTCAAAAATGGCGAAGAAACTGGCTGAAGAGGCCATCGAGGTCGTCATCGACGCGGTCAACGGCGATAGCGAAGCCGTGATCCGGGAAAGCGCCGATCTACTCTACAATCTGATCGTGCTATGGGCCTCGGCCGGCGTGCGCCCCGAGGACGTCTGGCGCGAGATGACGCGGCGTGAAGACATGCTCGGCATCGCCGAGAAGCTGCCGAAGTCGGCGATGAAGCTGCCCAAAGTTGCGTCACCGCGGGTCGCCGCCAGGCGGCCTATCGTCGCGCTCGAAGGCCGCAGCGCGCGCAAGCGCCACTAGTATTGGCACAAATCGGTCCCATCTCGGCATGGACAAATCCGTCCCATGGTGCTTCATCGCGGCGCCATGCTGAAACGTATCTACGACTGGTGCATCGACGCCGCTCACAAGCCTTACGCGCTCTGGATCATGGGCGCCGTGGCTTTCGCTGAAAGCTCCTTCTTTCCCGTCCCGCCGGACGTGATGCTGATCCCGATGTCACTGGCGCGCCCGCAACGCGCCTGGGTCTATGCGGCGATCTGCACTGCGACGTCGGTGCTGGGTGGTCTGTTGGGCTACGCCATCGGTGCGCTGCTCTTCGACTCGGTCGGCCATTGGCTGATCGAGGTCTATGGCCTCGGCGGCAAGGTTGACGCCTTCCGCGCCTCCTATGCCGAATGGGGCGCCGTGATCATCCTGCTCAAGGGCCTGACACCGATCCCCTACAAGCTCGTGACCATCACGTCCGGCTTTGCCGGCTACAATATCGGGCTCTTCATCCTGTGCTCGATCGTGGCGCGTGGCGGGCGCTTCTTTATCGTGGCGATCCTGCTCAACCGCTACGGCGACTGGATCCGGGTCAAGATCGAGAAGCATCTCGGATTGGTGGTGGCAATCGGCGCTGCGGTGCTCGTGCTCGGCTTTGTCGTCGCAATCAAGTTGATCTAACTCCAAGGCGCTTTGCCGCCGCGCCTCGTTCGGCTACGGTTGCCGTCATGATGCTTCGATCCGGCAATCCGGTCCTGCGGCTGGGCACGCTGACATTTGCGGTGCTTTCGCTCCTGCTCGTTGCCGGCGGCACCGGATGGCCGCAATCCGCGCCGCCGGCGCTCGGCTTGCAGGAGCAAGGACCGCAGGCCGCACCGGCGCCCTCGACAGCTCCTTCGTCGCCGCCGGCGCATGAGGAAAATCCCGGGCTGATCAACGAAATGGGCAAGCTGTTCGACAAGCTGCCGTCGATCCTGCCGCCGATCAAAAGTCCGAGCGAGACCATGAACGATTTGTCGCGCCTGGCGAAGCCGTCGACCATGGTGTCGGGACGCGTCGCCTGTCCGGCCTCGTCGAACGGCGCGCCCGACTGCAAGCTCGCCGCCGACAAACTCTGCCAGAGCAAGGGCTACACGGAAGGCAAGAGCCTGAATGCCGATTCCGCGGAAAAGTGCTCGGCCAAGGTTCTGATCCCGGGCAGGCAACGCAAACCGGATGACTGCCGCACCGACACCTTCGTCACCAGCGCGCTGTGCCAGAACTAAGGACGTCGCGCGAGCAAGCAAGGAGCGCCCATGAGTCGCACGGAGCAGGACTTCCTCGGACAGCGTGAGATCGCCGACGACATCTATTACGGCGTCCAGACCATCCGCGGGAAGGAGAACTTCCACATCACCGGCATTCCGATGAACCAGGAGCCTTACTTCGTAAAGGCGCTTGGTTACGTCAAGAAGGCCGCCGCCATGGCCAACCGCGATCTCGGCGCGGTGGACACCAAAGTCGCGGAAGCCATCATCGTGGGCTGCGATCGCGTCATCGCCGGCGATATGATGGACCAGTTCGTCACCGACTTCATCCAGGGCGGGGCCGGCACCTCCACCAACATGAACGCCAACGAGGTGATCGCCAATCTCGCGCTGGAATCGCTCGGCTTTGCGAAGGGTGACTACCAGCACGTCAGCCCCAACGATCACGTCAATTACGGCCAGTCGACCAACGACACCTATCCGACCGCCTTTCGGCTGGCGCTGATCCTGCGGCTCGAGAGCTACATGACGGCGCTGCGTCAGCTCCAGGAGGCGTTCTTCGCCAAGGGCAGGGAGTTCGAGCGCGTGCTGAAGATGGGCCGCACCCATTTGCAGGACGCGGTGCCGATGTCACTCGGCGCCGAATTCCGCGGTTGGGGGACCACCATGGGCGAGGAGGTCGATCGAATCTCCGAGGCCCGTGCGCTGCTGCGCGAGATCAATCTCGGCGCCACCGCGATCGGCACCTCCGTCACCGCGGCGCACGGTTATCCCAAGCTCGCGGTCCGGCATCTGAGCGCGCTCACCGGCGTCGACTTCATCCTCGCCGGCGATCTCGTCGAGGCGACGTCGGATACCGGCGCCTATGTGCAGCTCTCCGGCGTTCTCAAGCGCACCGCGAGCAAGCTAACGAAGATCTGCAACGACATCCGCCTGCTCGCCTCGGGCCCGCGTGCCGGCTTCAACGAGATCAACCTGCCGCAGCTTCAGCCGGGCTCCTCGATCATGCCCGGCAAGGTCAATCCTGTGATCCCCGAGGTCGTCAACCAGACCAGCTTCCTCGTGATCGGGCTCGACACCACCGTGACGCTCGCGGCGTCCGCCGGTCAGCTCCAGCTCAATGTGATGGAGCCGGTGATCTCGTTCGCGCTGTTCTTCTCGATCCGCACCATGGAGCGCGCGGTCAACAGCCTGCGCGAGAATTGCGTCGTCGGCATCACTGCCAACGAGGAGCACACCCGCAACATGGTGCTGAATTCGCTCGGTATCGTCACGGTGCTAAAGCCGCTGCTCGGGTACAAGCAATGCGCCGAGATCGCGCGCGAGGGCTACAAGAGCGGCAAGTCGCTGCACCAGATCGTCGTGGTCGAGCGCAAGCTGCTGACCCAGGAGAAATGGGACGAGATGTTTTCGTTCGAGCGGCTGATCAATCCAGATTTGCTTGCCTGATGTCGTCGGTCCGCCCTGAATTCCGCGCGTTGGAATTGCGGTAACGGCGTCCTCCACGGCGCCAAAACGCAATACTTGACAGTGGAAAGATTGCCTTGTTGGTATGGCTCCCAACCTTCAATGCGTCTGCCAACAAAGGATCGTTCCGCAATGTCCATGCCTGCCTTGTTTAAGGGACGCCTGTCGATCCCCGTGATTGGCTCGCCGCTCTTCATTATCTCGGTGCCGGATCTCGTGATCGCGCAGTGCAAGGCGGGGGTGGTCGGCTCGTTTCCGTCGCTGAACGCGCGGCCGCCGGAGCTGCTCGACGAATGGCTGGCGCGGATCACCGAAGAGCTCGCCGCCTATGACCGCGCGCATCCGGACAAGCCGTCGGCGCCGTTCGCGGTCAACCAGATCGTGCACAAGTCGAATAACCGGCTCGATCACGACATGCAGCTTTGCGCCAAGTACAAAGTGCCGATGATCATCTCCTCGCTCGGCGCACGCGAGGAGCTGAACCAGGCCGTGCACGGCTGGGGCGGCATCGTCTTCCACGACGTGATCAACCAGAAATTCGCGCACAAGGCGATCGAGAAGGGTGCCGACGGCCTGATCCTGGTCGCAGCCGGCGCCGGCGGCCATGCCGGCACCATCTCGCCGCTGGCGTTCGTGGCCGAAACGCGAAAATGGTTCGACGGTCCGATCGCGCTGTCGGGCGCCATCGGCAACGGCAAGGCGATCCGCGCCGCGCGAATCCTCGGCGCCGACTTCGCCTATATCGGCTCGGCTTTCATCGCGACCAAGGAAGCCAATGCGGTCGAGAAGTACAAGGAGATGATCGCCGGCGCGACGGCCGACGACATCGTCTATTCCAACCTGTTCACCGGCGTGCACGGCAACTATCTGAAGCCGTCGATTCTCGCCGCCGGCATGGATCCGGAGAACCTGCCGACGTCCGATCCCTCGAAGATGAACTTCGGCACCGACGCCTCCGGCGAGCGCGCCAAGCCGAAGGCCTGGAAGGAGATCTGGGGCTCCGGCCAGGGCATCGGCAGCGTCGACGGCATTCTTCCCGCCGCCGAGCTGATCGCGCGCTTCAAGAAGGAGTACGACGAAGCGATCGATCCGCCGTTGTAATGGCCCTCCCAATGACGGCCATCTACCGCGTCGACGGCAACAGCGTCATCACCAGCCCGGATGCCGCCGGCCCGTGGGACCAGCGCATGCAGCACGGCTCGGCGCCGGCGTCGCTGGTGACGTGGGCCGCCGAACGCATCCCGACGCCAGTTGCAATGGACATCGCGCGCGTCACCATCGACCTGATGCGCCCGGTTCCGGTGGCGCCGCTCACGATCGCGACCGAGGTCTTGCGCGAGGGCCGCAAGATCCAGCTCTGCGGGGTCAAGCTGCTCGCCGACGGCGTACAGGTGGTCGGCGCCACCGTGCTCAAGATCAAGCGCCAGGCGCTGACGCTGCCCGATGACATCAAGGCACTGCCGGTTACGCTGCCGTCGCCGGAGGATTCGCTGCTCGAGGACGGTCATGCCGCCACCAGCCCGTTCGTGCGATCGGTGTCGATGCGCGCCGCGCGCGGCCGCTTCGGGCAAGCCGGCGCCGGCGCGATCTGGTTTCGCGTCGACCATCCCCTGATCGCAGGCGAACCGCTCTCGCAGGCGATGCGCGCCGTGGTCGCGGCCGATTTTTCCAACGGCACCGCCTCGTCGCTCGATTTCCGCGCCTGGACCTACATCAACGCTGACCTCACCGTGAGCTTTGCGCGCCAGCCGGTCGGCGAATGGATCCTGCTCGACGGTGATTCCTGGATCGGCCCCGATGGTGCCGGGCTTGCGATGTCGCGGCTGGCGGACCGGACGGGGTATTTTGGCCGCGCGGTGCAGAGCCTGGTGATCGAGAAGCGGTGAGGGCTGCGTGAGACTGCGCCGCGGCCGGGGCAGGAGCTACCCCACCATCCGGTCCCGCCCGCTCCAGAATTCCGCGCGCAGCACCTTCTTGTCGACCTTGCCGACGCCGGTCATCGGCAATTGCCTGACGAACTGGATCTGCTTGGGCGCGTGAGCCGAGCCCTTCCGCGTTCTCACCATGTTGATCAGCTCGTCGGCGTCAGGCGTAGCGCCCTCGCGCGGCACGACGATGGCAGTGACGGCTTCGCCCCATTTCTCGTCAGGGATGCCGACGACCGCGACCATGGCCACGTCGGCGTGCTGTGACAGCACGTCCTCGATTTCCCGCGGAAAGATGTTGAAGCCGCCGGAGACGATCATGTCCTTCTTGCGGTCGAGGATGAACATGTAGCCGCGTTCGTCCCTGCGCGCGATGTCGCCGGTATGGACCCATCCGTTCCGAAGCGTCTCGGCGGTGATGTCGGGCCGCTTCCAGTACTCCGCCATCGCGTGCGGGGCGCGCACGCAGATCTCACCGGCTTCGCCCGTCTTCACTTCTTGATCGTTGTCGTCGAGGATCCGGACCTCGCAGGCCGCGATCGGGAAGCCGCAGGACAGGAACAGTTCGGGCGTCCTGGGATCGTGATCCGCCTTGCGCAGCACCGAGATTGGATAGCATTCGGTCTGGCCGTAAAGCTGCGAGAACACCGGCCCGATCCGCTCGATGCCCTCGATCAAGCGGCTCGGCGACATCGCCGAGGCGCCGTAGAGCACCAGCTCGAGCGAGGAGAGATCGGTCCTGCTCAATGCGGGATGATCGAGCAGCACGTAGATCATGGTCGGCACGAACAGCGTGAAGTTGATGCGCTCGCGTGCGATCGTCGCCAGCACCGCCTCGGGATCAAAACCCTTCAGCATGTGCACGGTGCCGCCACGCATCAGGGTCGGCAGCACCTTCGTGCCGGCGACATGGCTGATCGGTCCCACCGCGAGGTAGCGCGCGCCATCGGGGATCTCGAAGTCGGCGAGGATCGCGGCCGCGGCCCCGGCATTTTCGCGGTGGTAGCGCAACGCGCCCTTGGATTTGCCGGTCGTGCCACCGGTATAATTCAGCGTGGAGAGATCGTCGGGGCCGGCGAGGCAATGCGCGCTGGCATGGCCTTCGATCTCGATCGCCTGCAACAGGTCGACGCCATAGGCGGCCGGTCCCATGGTGAAGACCGCCTTGAGCCACGCCGCCTGCGCGGCGAGTTCGCCGCCGCGATCTCGGAAGGCGGCCGCATCGACCACCAGCACCTCGGCCTCGGAATCCTCGAGCTGAAACAGCTGGTCTGCCCGCGATCCCAAAGGATGCAGCCAGGTGACGCAGAGCCGCGACAATTGCGCGGCGACGCCGGTGCACCATGTGTCGGCGCGGTTCGCGGTGAGGAAGGCGACCCGCGCGCCGGGCTGCAATCCAAGCCGCATGAACACGCCCTGGATGCGCCCGATCAGGTCGATGGTGCCCTGATAGCTCAGCGATCCGCCGGGCCACGCGAACGCGGTGCGGCCCGGATAGCGCGACAGCGCCCGCAGCGCCTGCGCGCAAGTCGGGGACGATGCGTAGAGCGGATCGGACATATGTTTCCTCGCTGCTTTGTCATCGGCTTCTGGCGTGCCAATGTTTATCGCGACGCTAGCACAGGGAATGCGGGATGGAACGACTAAGCCCGCGCGAGGGAGGCATGCGTGACGTCAGATCGGCTGCAACATTTCCACGGTCGTCTCGCCCTGCCGCTGATTGCCGCGCCGATGTTTCTCGTGTCGGGCGTCGAGCTCATGGTAGCTGCCTGCCGCAACGGCGTGATCGGCAGCTTCCCCAGCGCGAATTGCCGTAGCACCGAACAACTCGATGAATGGCTCACCGACATCGAAACGCGGCTGCTGCGGCACGAAGATCAAACCGGCCGCAAGGCCGCGCCGCTTTGCCCAAACCTGATCGTGCACCGCTCCAATGCACGGCTGCAGCAGGATCTCGCCGTGTTGCTGCACCACAGGCCGGAGATCGTCATCACTTCGGTCGGCTCCCCCACGCCGGTGCTGAAGCCGCTGCACGACGCCGGCGCATTGGTGCTTGCGGATGTTGCCTCGATCCGCCACGCCGAACGCGCGGCGGAAGCAGGTGCCGACGGGCTCGTGCTGCTCACTGCGGGCGCGGGCGGCCAGACCGGCTGGCTCAACCCGTTCGCCTTCGTCCGCGCGGTGCGCGCGTTCTACGATGGCATCATCGTGCTCGCGGGGGGCATCAGCGACGGCTACGCATTGCGCGCGGCCGAAGTCCTCGGCTGCGATCTCGGCTACATGGGTACAAAGTTCATCGCGACCCACGAGAGCATGGCGGATGATCGTTACAAGCGGCTTCTGGTCGAGAGCAGCGCCGACGATATCCTGCTGACCACCGCATTCACGGGACTTCAAACCAGCATGCTGAAGCCGTCGATCGTCGCCGCGGGTCTCGATCCCGACGATCTGCCGGCGCGCGGCGCGATCGACATCGGCAAGGACATCGACGTTACCGCACGAGAGAACCGGCCAAAGCGCTGGCGCGATATCTGGAGCGGTGGGCACTCGACATCCGGCGTGACCGATGTGCTCGCGGTTGACGACCTCGTCGCATCAACGCTCGCGGAATACCGTGAGGCGGTGGAGCGGTAGACCCGGGCCCCTTTTCCGGAAGACCCGGGAGAGGGAAGGAGATACCGTCGCATCGGTCACAGTTAATCCCGCATGGCTCCGCAGCCCCACACTTAACGGCAGATTAACCATCGATCGCCCAGAATCCCCCTCAGGCGCCAATCAGGA
Source organism: Bradyrhizobium sp. JR4.1 (assembly GCF_040548605.1). Taxonomy (NCBI): domain Bacteria; kingdom Pseudomonadati; phylum Pseudomonadota; class Alphaproteobacteria; order Hyphomicrobiales; family Nitrobacteraceae; genus Bradyrhizobium; species Bradyrhizobium sp. JR4.1. Next base: position 178,249 of record NZ_JBEPRY010000001.1, on the reverse strand, counting down.
CCGAGAGGGACAGGCGATGGACTTCGACTTTCTCAACACCAAGACGGCGGCTTCGCTGGACGAAATTCGCATTCGCGTAGCCCATGCGCTGGCCCGCCATCCGCTGTGCCGCAACGTGCGCTTCGACATCGTCAGCGTCCCCCGCACCCGCCGGGGCGGCAATTGGACGGTGGCGCTGCAGTCGGTCGAGCCGCGTGGAGTTTGGGAGGCCTCGGAGATCGTGGCCGACATCCAGGACGCTTACGATCTGGCGCTAGCTGCCTGATTTTGTTGATCTTTCTAGGTGATGTCGCCGCAGTCCGCGCGATTGCCGCCGCGATGGCACGGTTAAGCCTTAATTTTCGCCCAGTTTCCGGGCAGTGATCACGTGGACTTGAAGCCGGTTGCGGAGAGACGTTTGTCGAAAGCCATCACCATCGTCGTGCTGACCTGCTTCCTCGTCCTCGGCGCCGCCACCACCGCCATTCTCGGCCGCGACAGCGTGCCCAGCGTCAGCGCCGAAATGATCACGCAGGCGCCGCCACCCAAGCCGCTTGCAACCAATCGGGCGGCCAAGGCTGACCGTCTGGTTCCGACGCTGGCGCTGGCCTCGGCCGCCATCGACCCGGTCCAGGTTCCGGCCGACAAGCTCTCGCAAATGCCCGTGCTGACCGAGCCGCTGCGCCAGGCGTTTGCCGCCGCCACGCCATCCGATTTCCCGATGCCCAAGGCGAGCGTGAACGAGGCTCCGGCCGCTGCAGAGATTCCTGCCGTCGAAGTCCCGGCCAAGCCGAAGGTCGTTGCCAAGCCGCAGCCGCAGAAATCCTATTCGCTCCTGTCCGACGTGCAGATCGCGGGCATCAGGGACCGTCTGAAGTTGTCGTCGTCGCAGGAATATTACTGGCCCTCGGTCGAAACCGCGCTGCGCAACGTCGTCCGCAAGATCTCGGCAAACAAGCTGTCCAATCCGAACGTGCAGGGCGTGCCGATCGATCCCAATTGCGACGAGGTCCAGCAGTTGAAGTCGGCCGCGATGCCGCTCCTGTTCCAGCTGCGTGACGACCAGAAAGAGGAAGTGCGCAAACTCGCCCGCATCATCGGGCTCGAGAAGGTCGCGCAGCAGATCTGACGCGCAAGTTCCTTCCGGAACTGCGCCTGTATCGGGAACATCAGGCAATCGAGAAGCGTTGCCCGCTCCAAAGAGGGAGTGGACCAATGCGCGCCTCGACAGCCTATTTCGTCGGTGCAGGAACCATCGTCGCAGCCATCGCCATTGGTCTCGGCGGCGGCATTGTCGCCGGCAATATCATGAATCCGGTCTCGCCCAAGCAGGGGCCTGATACCAGCAAGATCGCGCAGCGCGCTGACGCCAAGCCCGCCACGACGGACGCGCCATCCGAGCGCCTGCAATATCTCACCGGCTCGCAAGCATTCGGCGCCATGGTCGCCGCGCCAGCGCAGGCCGAAGCCAAATCCGACGCCAGATCCGACGCGAAGGCCGAGTCCAAGCCTGAGGCAAAGTCCGAAGCGGTGAAGCCCGACACGCAGACCACTCAAGCCAACGCTGAACAGCCAGCGCAACAGCCTTCGCAAGCGGCCGCGGTGGAGCCCCCGAAACCGCCACCGGCGTCGCCTCCGCAAGTCGCAAAGCCTGCCGAGCGACAGGCATCGACAGAGCCGTCATCCGACAACGCCTATGCCAAAGCCAGGGATTCTGACGTCAAGCGCGCCACGTCTGAACGGCGCCGGACGGAGCGCCGTGAGCGCTGGGCCGAGCGCCGTCATTACGATTTCCGCGAGCCGCGTGGTATGCGCGACCGCACCGATTGGGACGACGTCGCGCGCAACATCCGCGAAGATGCCGATGCACGCGACGTCCCGAGCCGGCCGCACGGCGGTTTTCCGCAGATCAGGCTATTCGGAGACGACGATTAGCGTCCATCCTCTATGACCGGCGCATCGACGTCTATAGCCTGACGGCATTGGCGCCGGCGAGGTTTGTGCTGTGGATGGCGAGCACTTACCCGCCGTGTGACTCCACGACCTTGCGGCAGCCGTCGGAAAGCTTCGACTTGTTCTCGCGCAGGCAGGCATTCATCTGCGGCGGCTTGCCGATGTGTTCGGCGCAGAATTTGCTCGCGTCGCTTCGGCAGGTCATCTGCTCCTGCGGCGTCGGACCCGATTGTGCAGCGGCGGTCTGGGCGGTAGCGGCGAGCAGCAGCACGGCAAGAACCGAAATCTTCATAAAACACCTCCTTGGGAATGTCGTTGGTCCCTCCTGGGATCAAGTGGGCCGGACCATCTCGCGAGCCCCGGGCGCAGGTCCATGCCATGTTCATGGCATCGGCCAGCCCGTCCCGCCGCCGTACCCCCATTTTCATGGCATATATCAGCGCGCCGTCTTTTGTCATTCAGGCTGCACGTCGGCTGCGAGACCCGGTGATTGCATCGGGCCGCCGAACGGGAAGCAGGAGAGCAAGATGTCGAAAAGAGCGGGAGCGCTGAGCGCCGGGCTGACGATTTTGGCGCTGGCAGGTGCGGCGATGGTTTCGTTGGGCACGAGCCCGGCGCAGGCGGTGGTCTATTGCAAGACGGTCGGCATACCCAAGGGCTGCGTGGTGCGGCCGACAGCGGCAGTGGTTGTTGCGCCGGCCGCCGCGGTCGCGGTCGCGACACCCGGGGTCGGTGCGCCCGGTGTCGGCGTGCGCGCGGGCACGCCGATGAATCGCGGTGGTCCGGTCAATCGCGTCGGCGTGCGCTGAGAAAGACAAAGAGTTCGGGCGAAGGAGCATTGCGGACGACCCCCCGTCCTCCGCAGGCAAATCATCCGGCCCGTCCCTCTCTCCGCGCGTCCCACACGTTCGGAGAGGGGGCTTTTCAGCCGACGGCGGCATCGCTGTCGGGGAAAACCTGCGGCAATTGCAGCCGCACGCGCGTGCCTGAGGAATCCGAGCTCAGATCGAGCATCGCCCCGCAGCGCGCGGCACGGCTCCTCATGTTGCGAAGGCCCCGCGCGGTCTGGCTCGCGTCGGTGGCTCCGCCGCTGCCGACCGGCGCAGAACCGTTCGCAAAGCCCTTGCCGTCATCCGCGACCTTGATCACACCGTACGGTCCCTGACCTTCGTCGACCGTCTCGATGGTGACCGCGATGCGGCGGCCCTCTGCGTGCTTGACCGCATTGGTCACGGCCTCGTCGAGGATGCGCACGATCTGGATGACATGCCATGGCCTGAGCTCGGGATGCAGCGGTAGCCCCTGCGGCGTGGCCACGTGCCAGTCGAGTGCGATGTCGTGCGGTCGCAATTGCGCGGTCGCGCGCTCGCGCCAGGAGCCGAGTGCGAGCATCAGGTCGCCGCCGATGTCGTCCATGGAATCGATGACGAGGCGGAGGTCCTTCAGCGCCGCACGGGCGGCGTCGGTGATGGTCGCGCCCTCGTGCCCGCGCTCGGACAGTGCCACGATGCTGATGAGCTGGCCGCCGAGGCCGTCATGCAGGTCGCGCATCAGCCGCGTGCGCTCATTGGCGAGCGCGGCGGCCCGTGCACGCTCCTCCTCGCGGGCAAAGCTCGCCTTCAGCCGCTCCTCAGCCTCGCGTACGCGCGTCACGAGCTGGTCGGCAAAGCTGTCGACCTGGTTCAGCGCGCGCGCGAACCGCCAGGTCAAGCCGGCGCCGATCGCGACCAGCATCGCCGAATAGGACAGGCGCGAGAGGAAGATGCGCTCGTTGGTCACGATCTCGAACACCGACAGCATGTCGTGGACCCAGCAGATCAGCACGATGGTCACCGCGCAGCCGAGCGTGAAGCTTGCCGCGTCCTGCCGCCGCACCACCGCGGCAGCGGTGACGCAGGCCATCAGGAGCAGGCAGAGACCGACGGTGGGAATGCCAAGCAGGAGAAACAGAATGCGCGGCAGCGGCGGGCCGGCGATCAGTCCGACACCGAACACGACGAGCCCCGGTGCGAACAGCAGCATGCCGTAACGCGGCCAGCGCCAGCCGAAGAACAGCACGCCGAAGACGACGACCAGGGCGCTCTCGATCGGTGCGGACGCGAGCAACACCGCGGCGAGCCGGGACGTGTTGACGGGGGGCACCGGTGGCGGCGCGAAGGCCTGCACCACGCCGAGTACCATCGCCACGGCGAGGACGCCGTAAACCGGCTCGCGGCGGCGCATCAGCCACATGATCGCCAGGATGACGGCGAGGATCGACTGCCAGGCGGAGAACACCACGGGCAACGTGACGAACATCAGCGTGCGTGTCTCGTAGGCCGGCCGCAAGGCTGCATCCGGGCCGACATAGACGGTGTCGAGAAAGCCCTTGAGCGGTCCCCAAACCAACAGCCGCACCGTGATCTCGTTCGCGCCCTCGCGCAGCAGCGAGGACGGGATTGACGCGATCTGGGGAGTGTTGCGGTCGGGCCGGTTGGCGTTGGCATCGCGTCGGGAATCCAGGATGACGACGCCGTTGATTGCGACTTCCACCGCGTTGCTGAAGCGCGGCAGGAATACCGACCATCCCGACGCCACGTCGCCGCGGCGGAACGTGAAGGTGCCGGTGTAGAGCGGCGGGTCGGCCAGGGAATAGCGTGACGACGTGAAATGCGGCAGCGTCACCGGACGTGCCACGCCGTCCTCGCGCAGCGAGAATTCGCTCAGGGCAAAGTCGTCGGGGTCGCTGGGCTGGAGCAGCCGCAGCCCGAGGACGGTCGCGACAACTATGAGCGCCTGGAGCAGCAGATAGGGTACGAGGCGCGAGACCAGCAGCCGGCGCCGCGCGGGTTTGACCGGTGCCTTGGCCGCGATCTCGCTCACAGCTTGATCAGGCCCTGCTGCACCGCTTCGAACACCGCTTCGCTGCGGGTGTGCACTTCTAGCTTGCGATAGATGTTCTTGATGTGGCCGGGCACGGTCTGCCGGGACAGGCCGAGATGGCTCGCGATCTCGGCGTAGCTGAAACCTTTGGCGATGCCCCAGAGGATGTCGATCTCGCGCGGGGTGAGCCTTGCGGTGTTGAGCGCGGGACCAGGCGGAGGCTCGGCCGCATTCTGCGCGGAACCTTGCGTTCTGCGCACGATGAAGCGGGCGATCGAGGCCGAGATCGGCGAATGGCCGGCGACCAGATCGCGCACGGTGGTGGCGATATCAGTGGGGAACGCATCCTTCAGGAGATAGCCGGTGGCGCCGACCGTGATCGCGGAGATCACACTCTCTTCGTCACCGAGCGCCGAGATCACCATGATCTCGGTGTCGGGAAAGCGTTGCCTTGTCTCGCGGATCAGCTCGACGCCGTGGCCGTCGGGTAGCCGCAGATCGGTGAGCAGCACGCGCGGTGCCCGCTCGCCGAGCCCGGCGCGGGCCTCTGCGAGCGTGCCGGCGCTGCGCACCTCGTAGCCGGCCTTGACCAGCGCGTCGTGGAGCCGCCAGCAGGTCGGCGCGTCGTCCTCGACGAGGAGGATGGTGATGGCCTCACCCGTCTCGCCCTGTTCGGTCATGATCATCGCCCTGCACCGCGTGTCCCCCGCGGCGCAGGGCCAAGTTTAGCCGCGGTGCCGGCGCCGCGACACCCATAATCATGGGGGCGCATTGTCACTCTTCCGCGCCGTCGCGGACGCCGCCTACCGCTTTGCTGCGGCCGATAGCGTCGGCGGCGCGGGCAGATGCTGCACCCTGACCCGCGCCGTGCGGCGTTGCTCGCCCTGGGTTGAGGGGCTGGTGAGATCCTCGCGTCCGCCCAGGATGGCCCCTCTACGAAGCCTCTCCCCGCGGCGGCGGATATCGCCGGGCCAGCGCCGACAACGGCAAGTGTCGCTCGCCCTCCGGCAGCTCCAGATAGGCGAGCACGAGCGGCCGTTTCCAGTCACCGACGCCGAGATCCATCGTCATCCATTTCTGCGGTTCGGGGCCCTCGAGGCCGCGCACCCAGACGAAATAGCGGGGGAGATCGTCGGCTTCCGTTTCGGTCGCGCGTCTCCTGGCCATCAAAGCTGCTCGCTGCATCGATGCGTGTTGCCACACGATATAGGGACTGGCCCGGCGAAGTCGAACCGCCGAGCGTGGGCGTGCCGGAAGCACGCGGTCCTCTGGCGAAGTGTCCCAAGGATGCGGATGCGAGCCGTACGGCCGCCCGCGCTTGTCACTGCCAGAGTTCGCAGGTCGCAACCCGGTTGATGTCCGCGAGCCGCCGGCTGGTGTCGCCCTCGAGGTCGAGGCTTGCGACCAGCGTCAGCAGGCGATGATAGGCGTCGTCAGCGACCTCGACGGGCAGCGGGGCCTCATCGAACGTCTCGACATAGCTGCCGACGAGGCCGCTCAACAGACGGCACAGGCCGCGCTGTTCGGGGTCGTCGCGGCCGAGCGTCTCGAGCTTTTGCTGAAAGATCCGGAACGTCCGCAGGCCGTGGTGCTGTTGCGAAAGCCAAGTGTGCAGGTCGTTCATATGAGCTCCTTCGAGTTGCGGAAGAAGCTACCGGTTTATACAGGCGGGATGTGACGATTGCTAGGGAGGGCGAGGGACTGGACGCGTTGACCCAGTCCGCTAGCCTCCGCGAGGAAGCTCCGATTTGATCTTTCGATACTGTGCTTCTAGCCTCACGGTAACGTCTCCCTCGCACGGGTGGTGCGAACGCAAGGGTTTGTTCAGTGAGGATTCTGATTGTCGAGGACGATGCCGCCATGGCGCGGGGCCTTGCCGAGCGGCTCAAGCTGTCCGGGTTCGCCGTCGATATCGAGTCTGACGGGGCTTCGGCGGCGCAGACCGCCTTGCTGGAACCCTACAGCCTCATCATCTTGGACATCAACCTGCCGAACGTGTCGGGTTTCGGCGTCCTGCACAAGATACGGCAAGCCGGGTCGACCGTTCCGGTCATGATTCTGACTGCCCGTTACGCGACCGGCGATAAGGTCAGCGGCCTCGATCTTGGCGCCGACGATTATCTCTCCAAGCCATTTGATATCGCCGAATTTGATGCCCGCGTTCGTGCGCTCGTGAGAAGGGGACAGGGGCTTCCCAATCCAACCTTGATCTGTGGCCCGCTCGCGTTCGACCGCGCCGCGGGCACGATTACATTGAGCGGCCGGCCGCTTGAATTGCGACGGCGCGAGTTCGCCGTGCTGGAGGTGCTGATGACCCGCGCCGGCAAAGTCGTCTCCAAGGAGCGCCTGATCGCGGAGGTGTTTGGCTTCGACGAGGCGGTCGCGCCGAACGCGGCGGAACTCTATGTTGGTCGCGTTCGCCAGAAACTCGGTCCCGACGGGCCGCGGATCCGCACCGTCCGCGGGCTAGGGTATCTGCTGGAGGTATAGTGATCGCCACCTGGCGGCCGTCGTTGAGGCGAACACTCCTCACCAATCTGGTGGCGCCCGCCATTGTATTGGCGATGGTGCTTGGAATCGGCGGTATGTTGCTGATTCAGCGGGTTGTCCAGACAGTCCATGACCGGTTGCTCGATGGGTCGATTCTCGCCATCGCCGAACGTGTCGGCGTGGAAGATGGCGAACTGACCGTCGACTTGCCGCAGGTTGCGCTCGGCATGCTGGAGAGCCAGTCGCACGATAGCATTTACTACAGCGTGACTTACCTCGGCGAATTGATCACCGGTTACAAGGATCTTCCGCTCGCCGGGTTCGATCGATTGAAGGCTGGCGAAACCGGACATCGCGATGGCGCGTATCGCGGCAAAACGGTTCGTATCGGCGCGCAGGCGCGGCAGGTCTACGGCAGGCCAGGGCTGGTCCTCGTCGCAGTGGCCGAAACGGTGCAGGCGCGCCGCGTCGTCGAACGTGAAATGCTGATCGGACTGGCGATGCTCGAGGCAGGCTTGATTAGCCTCATCGCTTGCCTCGGCTGGTACGCGGTCGATCGAGGCCTGAGGCCGCTTGGCGAACTCAAACAAGAAATCGACGCGCGCGGCATCCAGGGCGGTCCAAATCTCAGTCCGCTTGACCTTTCCCGGGTGCCGCAGGAAGCTTTAGCACCGGCGCTCGCGGTAAATTCCCTGCTACAGCGGCTGGATCTGGCCATTGGACTGGTGCGCCGATTCACCGCCGATGCCTCGCATCAGATGCGAACGCCGTTGGCGATATTGCGAACGCATCTCGATCTGGTGCGACGCCTGGGGTCGGAGACGCCGGCGGGCCAATCTGCCCTCGACGAGGTCGATAACGCCATCAACCGCCTTGAACGGCTGCTCGAGCAGCTCGTGACACTGGCTCGGGTCGACGAGCAGAACATTGCGCAACCGGCCGCGGAGAACGTTGACCTGAACGAGGTCGCCTTCAATGTCCTGTCGGAGCGTGCCCCACAGGCGTTCGCGCGCGACATCGACGTCCAGTTCGATCGATTTGACGGTCCCGCGGTCATCGCCGGCAATACCGTCCTGATTGGCGAATTGCTGGCAAACCTGATCGACAATGCCATCCGCTACAACCGACCCGGCGGGTTGGTCCTGGTTCGCGCGGTTGTTGACGCCACGACCGCGCGGATTGAAGTCGAGGATACCGGTCCGGGAATTCCGGAGGCCCATCTGGCCCGTGTCTTCGAACGCTTTTATCGGATTCCGACGGCGAACGGCCCTGAGGGTAGCGGCCTTGGACTGGCCATCGTGAAAGCGTTGTCGGACCGTCTCGGGGCTCAAATCGTGCTTGCACCTGGCCCGGAAGGCCGGGGCCTGCGGGTTTCCGTGAGCTTTCCTCTTGCCAAGCGTGATGGTGAAAGCTCAAGTTGAGGCCTGATTGTGCGCCGCTGTAGAAGTGGCTGCAGTCCTGAACAAACTAAAGTCCGCAAAGCGGCTCATGGACGAGGAAGCGTCACGATGGGGGCTGCCAAAGCCTTGGCCTTGTGCGTTGGAATCTTGCTGGCGTGGCCTGCCATGTCGGAGCAGGCGCAGCTCGGCCCTCTCAAGGGGCAAGCATCAGTTCCCGCCGCAACTCGAGAGCAACTCAACATCGTATCGACGACCCAAGACGCGGACGTCGCCGACTTGCTTGCCGATTTCCGGGCAGGTCATCCGGACATCGAGATCGTCCATACAAAGATCAACTCGAACGAAATCTACAATCAAGTCGTGGATCCCTCGACCTCCAGCGCAGCACCCGGAGATATTGTCTGGAGCTCCGCGATGGATCTACAGATCAAGCTCGTCAATGACGGCTATGCCCAACCCTATGTCTCGAAGGAAATTGCGCATATCCCGGATTGGGCAATCTGGAAAGACGAAGCCTATGCCATCACGGCGGAGCCGATTGTCATTGTTTATAACAAGAACCTCGTCGCGGAGGGCGATGTTCCTCGAACCCGCGCGGATCTGAAGAGCCTTCTGAGCCGGAAGCCCGATACCTATCGGGGCAAGATCGCAACCTATGACCCGGAGCAGAGTGGGACCGGTTTCCTGTTCATCACGCGCGATGCCGGAATCACCAGGACAACGTGGGATTTGGTCCGTGCCTTTGGCGGCGCCGGTATCAAGCTTTACTCGACCACCGGAACGGTGCTTGATCGAATTTCATCCGGCGAACATCTGATCGCCTACAATATGATAGGGTCTTACGCGATCGAACGGGCCAAGGAAGATGCCTCTATCGGAATCGTGTTTCCTGCCGACTACATCACCTTGATGTCGCGAATAGCCTTCATACCTGTCACTGCGCCGCACCCGGAATCCGCGAAACTGTTTCTTGATTACTTGCTTTCGGAGCGCGGCCAGAAATTTCTCCTGGCCCGGTCGGTTGGTCCTGTGCGCCTCGGTCTCGGCGCACAAGGCGTGATACCTGCGGATCGCAGCGGCGCGGTCAAGCCGATCCATATTGGTGCAGAATTGCTCACCTATCTCGATCAGTCGAAACGAGCGAGCTTTCTCAAAGAGTGGCGCCGCGCATTGCAGGATCGATAGAGATCCAGGGATTTGGATTTCAAACGGAATAACATCCGAGAGAAATCCCCATATCTGCCGGCTCGCCAAGCGCGCCGTCTTCACCTCCGGCTTCGACCAAATTTCCTGCAGGGTGCATCAGCGACAGGTTGATGACAGGCAGCTGATATACGGTGAGGCAGCCTAGCTTGAACGATAGCGCCTCGCGTATCGGTCAATCCGGCCGCGATCAAGTTTGCAACACCTGCCTGACAGGTGAACAAGACGAAGAATCACAAACGATAAAAAGGGAGGACGGCATGACGGCTACCACCGGACAGTCGAAGCTTGGCATGGTGCTCCGCGTCACCAGTGGCAACTTTCTTGAGATGTTCGATTTCTTTCTGTCGGGCGTCTACGCATCGTACATCGCCAAGGCATTCTTCCCGCTTGAAAATGAATACGCGTCACTGCTGCTGACGTTTGTCGCGTTTGGCGCAGGCTTTCTGATGCGTCCACTCGGCGCCATCATCCTCGGCGCCTACGTGGATCGGATCGGGCGGCGCCAAGGCCTGATCGTTACATTATCCATCATGGCTGCCGGAACGGTGCTCATCGCGTTCGTGCCAAGTTACGCAACCATTGGCATATTGGCCCCGATCCTCGTCTTGATTGGGCGCCTGCTGCAGGGCTTCTCGGCTGGCGTCGAGCTTGGTGGTGTTTCCGTCTATCTCTCGGAAATGGCCACACCGGGAAAGAAGGGTTTTTACGCCAGCTGGCAATCGGCTAGTCAACAGGTCGCGATCATCGTCTCGGCCTCGCTGGGGTTTGCTCTGAATGCATGGCTTGCACCGGCGCAACTTAACGATTGGGGCTGGCGCATTCCGTTCTTCATCGGCTGCCTGATCGTTCCTTTCGTGTTCTTCATTCGACGCTCGCTGCAGGAAACCGATGAATTCCTGGCGCGGAAGCATCATCCGACACCCCGCGAGATCTATCGCTCCATCCTCGCAAACTGGAGCGTTGTTCTTGCCGGGATGATGATGGTGATCATGACCACGGTGTCGTTCTACCTCATTACCGTCTACACGCCGACATTCGGCAAATCGGTCCTCAAACTCACCGCGGCCGACGGCCTGATCGTGACGATTTGCGTGGGAATATCGAATTTCATCTGGCTTCCCATCATGGGCTCGTTGTCCGATCGGATTGGTCGTCGGCCGATCCTCATCGCCTTTTCGACTTTGGCATTTCTGACTGCATATCCCGCGCTTTCCTGGTTGGCCGCAGGCCCGACGTTCCCGAAGATGCTGACGGTCCTGCTTTGGTTGTCGTTCATCTACGCCAGCTACAACGGCGCGATGATCGTCGCATTGACCGAAGTCATGCCGGTAGGCGTACGAACGTCGGGATTCTCCCTCGCATATAGTCTGGCAACGACGTTCGGAGGGTTTACGGCAGCGATCTGCACCTGGCTGATCGCTGCCACTGGTGACAATGCATCGCCGGGATATTGGATGAGCGCGGCAGCGCTCTGTGGTCTGGCCGGGACGTACCTCGTTTACAGGCCGCAGGAACGACGCGCGCTATCCGGCGCTAGTTCGGTTGAGACGGCGATAGGGACGTGACCACCAAAGTGCTCGATGATTTCGACCGTCAACGAGCAAGCACAGTCCCCGAATAATAGCATCGAAGGAAATTGCCGATGAGCGTGACGATCGTCGTGCGCAGGCTAGTTGCGCTGAGCTTGCTGATTGTTTTGACGGCCGCGGCGGGAATCGCCGGGGCGTCCGAGGTCAGGGTCATGCTCTCGGGAGGCTTGGCGACGCCTTACAAGGAGCTCGTACCGCAATTTGAACGCGCGACGGGAAACACGGTCGTCACGGCCTATGGCCCTTCGATGGGTACGACGGAGAACGCTATCCCAGTGCGACTGGCACGTGGGGAGGCAGCGGACGTGCTCATCATGGTCGGCGACGCGCTGGGCGAGATGATCAAGCAGGGCAGGGCGGTCAGAACCAGCCGCGTCGACCTGGTGCGCTCGCCGATCGGGATCGCGGTACGCGCCGGGACGCCAAAGCCTGATATCAGTACGTCCGACGCATTGAAACAGGCACTGTTGAACGCGAAGTCGGTTGCATACTCCGATAGCGCCAGCGGCGTCTATGTCGGCAACGAGCTGTTCAAGCGTCTCGGGATTGCGGCCGAGATGAAGGACAAGGCCAAGATGATTCCGGCCGAGCCGGTCGCCAGTGTTGTTGCACGCGGTGACGCCGAACTCGGCTTTCAACAGATCAGCGAACTCCTGCCGATCGCTGGAGCCGACCTTGTCGGGCCGCTCCCGTCAGACGTCCAGAAAATTACGATCTTTTCTGCAGGCATAACCTCCAGCGCCGATCAGCCAGAAGCCGGACGGGCTCTCATTGCCTTCCTCGCTTCAGCTGCAGCCGCTCCGACTCTGAAAAAAGCGGGTCTCGATCCCCTTGCCGCATCGGAGAAATAGACCGGCTTCAGATCTGCGGGACGCGCACGATTGCAGCGAAGGGGGGACTTGATCATGAAGCAGTATCTCAACAGCTTCGGCGCACGCCAGACACTTGTCGTCGGTGCAAAGACCTGCGCCTACTATTCGCTTGCCGCAGCGGAAAAAGAATGGCCTTCCCAGCATCTCCAGAAGCTCGCGATCGAGATCCGCGAGTCCGATGGTGCGAATAAGGCCATCATTCCCTTGACCTGCCGCATCGATACGCTCGACGAGCTCGAATATTTCCGCAACGGCGGAATTCTTCAATACGTCCTGCGCCAACTGGCTGCCTGACCGTCAACCCGAAACGAGGACGCCATGCCAATGAATTCCGCGCCGCTACCGAGGATCGAAGCGGAAACCATGCGCCGCATTACATGGCGCCTGCTTCCGTTTTTCATGGTTTGCTATTTCATTTCGTACGTCGACCGCGTCAATGCCGGGTTTGCGGCCCTGCAAATGAACAAGGATCTGGGCCTGACGCAGGCTGCTTTCGGGGCGGGCGGGGCGCTGTTCTATATCGCCTACATTATTTTCGAGGTCCCCAGTAATCTGGCGATGCAGAAAGTTGGCGCGCGGATCTGGATCGCGCGCATTATGATCACATGGGGGATGGTCGGTATTCTCTCCGCTTTTGCGGTAGGGCCGGTTACTTTTTATCTGAGCCGGTTTTTGTTGGGTGCAGCGGAGGCCGGGTTCTTTCCTGGTGTGATCCTGTATCTGACCTTCTGGTTTCCGGCGGCTTATCGCGCACGGATCGTTGCGGTTTTCATGGTGGCCATACCGCTATCGAGCTTTCTGGGATCGCCGATATCCGGCGCCTTGCTGGCGATGGATGGCTTGCTGGGTCTGCGTGGTTGGCAGTGGCTTTTCATCGTTGAAGCCATCCCAGCCGTCCTGCTCGGCCTGGTCTCGTTCTTCGGGCTTCCGAACAAACCCGCTGATGCAAAGTGGCTCGAGCCGGAGGCGCGCAATTGGCTCGACGCGCGCCTGCAGTCCGAGCGATCGATGGCGAAGCAGGGCGGCCACATGTCGCTGTGGCAAATCCTGACTAACAAATATGTGCTCATCCTCGGTTTGATCTATGCGGGGAGCTCGGCCACGAGCAACGCGTTGTCGCTGTGGCAGCCTCAGATCGTGAAATCGTTCGGGATGTCCGACATGGAGACCGGATTCCTGAATGCCATCCCGTTTGGCATTGCCTCCGTCGCGATGATCTTTTGGGGAAGATATTCGGACAGGTCGAACGCCCATGCTCAAAACACCGCAATACCGCTTGCGTTATGCGCAACCGCGCTGCTTGCGACCATGCTCACGAGTTCATTACCCGTGACGCTCGCTATTCTGAGCGTAGTCTTGATCGGCAATTATTCGATCAAGGGACCATTCTGGGCCTTGGCGACGGGGACACTTTCTCCGGCTACGGCTGCGGCCGGAATTGCCGGCATTAATACCCTGTCGCACATCGGTACTTCGGGCGCGGTGTGGCTGCTCGGTATCATCAAGGAGGCGACGGGTAGCTTCCCCATGGCCTTGATTCCGCTGGCTCTGCTTCAAATCGCGGGAATCGTCGCGGTGCTTTGGATCAACAAGCAGGAAATGCTCCCCGCCACTTCCGCCGCAAGCCCCGTACATTGAGCGCAGGCAACATGTCTGACATCCACAAATCCCCGCGGCTCTCCACCAGGATATAAAAATGTCTGCTCAATCCAAAACGAAGCGGCCCGCCACGCTCATTCCAGGCGATGGTATCGGCCCCGAGATCGTGAAATCGGCCGTAGACATTCTCGAAGCGCTCGGCTCTCCATTCGAATGGGACATCCAGCAGGGGGGCCTGGCCGCGATCGAGGCAAGCCGTGATCCGCTGCCGCAGGCGACGCTGGACAGCATCCGACGCACGCGGCTCGCCCTGAAGGGCCCGCTGACGACGCCGGTGGGGGGAGGATTCCGCTCGATCAATGTTCGTCTGCGCGAAGAATTCGGCCTTTACGCCAATTTGCGGCCGGTTCGAAGCATGGTTCCCGGAGGACGATTCGACGACATCGATATCGTGCTGGTGCGAGAGAACCTCGGCGGCCTCTATGTCGCTTTCGAACACTACATCCCGATCGGGGACGATCCGCACGCGGTCGCCATTTCGACCGGGGTCAACACCCGCGAAGGATCGCGCAAGATCATCGAATTCGCATTCGACTACGCGCTCAAGAACGGTCGCAAGAAGGTGACCGTCGTGCACAAGGCCAACGTGCTGAAGGCGCTGACCGGCATCTTTCTCGAGGTCGGGCACGAGGTTGCAAAGAAGTACGAGGGCAGGGTCAAAATGGACGATCGCATCGTCGATGCCACGGCGATGCAGCTCGTCATGAATCCCTGGCAGTTCGACGTCATCGTCACCACCAATTTGTTCGGCGACATCCTGTCCGATCAGCTCGCCGGCCTGGTCGGCGGTCTCGGGATGGCTCCCGGTGCCAACATTGGGCCGGATGCGGCGATCTTCGAGGCCGTGCACGGCTCGGCGCCGGATATCGCCGGCAAGGGAATCGCCAATCCGCTGGCTTTACTGCTGGCGGTCGGGCTGATGCTGGAGCACATTGATCAGCCTGATCTTGCAAACCGTCTTAGAGCGGCAATTGATCAGGTCCTGCGCAAGGACGGCGTTCGCACGCCCGATCTGGGCGGCAAGGCGTCCACTGGCGACTTCACGCAAAGCATCATCCGTCGATTGGGAGGGTAAGCAATGACCGCTATTGTTGCATCGCACGCGGCAATCCCCGCTGATAGCACGGCGCAAAAGCTCTCGCGTATCAAAGCGATCGTGGCAGCCTCATCGGGAAATCTTGTCGAGTGGTACGACTTTTATGCTTACGCATTTACCTCGATCTATTTCGCCGCCGCGTTCTTCCCGTCGGGCGACCAGACCAGCCAGTTGCTGGCGACGGCCGGCATTTTCGCCGTAGGGTTCTTCATGCGGCCGCTCGGTGGCTGGCTGTTCGGTTGGATCGCCGACGCGCATGGCCGCAAGAATTCGATGGTGCTGTCGGTGCTCCTGATGTGCGCCGGATCGCTGATGATCGGGATGCTACCCACGTACCAAACAATCGGCGCCGCAGCGCCGGCTTTGCTGCTGTTTGCGCGCATGGCGCAGGGCCTGTCGGTCGGCGGCGAGTATGGAACGGCGGCAACTTATATGAGCGAGATTGCCGGCAAGGGCAACCGCGGGTTCTATTCGTCCTTCCAGTATGTCACGCTCATCGGCGGGCAACTTCTCGCGCTCCTCGTGGTGGTGGTTCTGCAACAGACATTGTCCCTCGACGAGCTGAAGGAATGGGGCTGGCGAGTTCCGTTCCTGTTCGGAGCCGTCGCAGCGGTTGTGGCGTTGTATCTCCGCCGCTCGTTGCAGGAGACGGCGTCGGCCGAGACCATGCATCGCAAGGAGGCTGGTTCTCTCTCCGGTCTCTTGCGTCACAAGCGCGCGCTCCTGATCGTTCTCGCATTTACCATCGGCGGGTCGCTCTTCTTCTATACGTTCACGACCTACATGCAGAAGTTCCTTGTCAACAGCGTGAAGCTCGATGCCAAGGTGGTCAGCTCGATCATGACCGTGGCGCTGATCGCTTTCATGCTGCTGCAACCGGTGTTCGGGGCGCTCTCGGACCGGATTGGTCGCCGCAACAACATGCTTCTGTTCAGCGGATGCGCGACGCTCGCCGCGGTGCCGCTGTTGATGATGTTGTCCGGCACGACCAACGTCTATGCCGTTTTCGGCCTGATCATGGTCGGCCTCATGATTGCATGTTTCTACACCTCGATCAGCGGCGTCGTGAAGGCCGAGCTGTTTCCGCCCGAGGTGCGCGCGCTTGGGGTCGGGCTTCCTTACGCCATTGCAAATGCGATGTTCGGCGGAACCGCCGAATATGTTGCGTTGTCACTGAAATCGTCCGGATACGAAACGGTATTCTTCTGGTACGTCGCGGCGATGGCTTTCGTCGCCTTCATTGCCTCGCTCTGGATGCCAGATACGAGGACGCGAGGCTATCTCGAAGGCGATGGCCGGATCTGAATCGAACACCACGGGCTTCGTCCATGCGTGGGACGGTGTCTGCTGAGAAGTGAATTGAAAAAGGAGACGCGCTAATGCCGAAGGGGTCAGATCTATTGGTTGCCGCACTCGAGAACGAGGGCGTCGACCGAATTTTCGGCGTTCCCGGTGAAGAGAATCTCGATGTCGTGGAAAGCTTGCGCAACTCGTCGATCAAGCTGATCCTGACGCGCCACGAGCAGGGCGCGGCCTTCATGGCCGCGACTTATGGACGGCTGACCGGCAAGCCCGGCGTGTGCATCACCACGCTAGGCCCGGGCGCATTGAACCTGACGACTGGCGCCGCCTACGCGCTGCTCGGCGCCATGCCCATGATCATGCTCACGGGCCAGAAGGGCATCATGAGCAGCCGGCAGGCTAAATTCCAGATCGTCGACGTGGTTAGCGCTTTCAAGCCGTTGACCAAGCTGTCGCTCCAGATCGTCAGCACAAGCGGCATTCCGACAATTGTCCGCGATGCCTTCCGAATCGCCATGGAAGAGCGTCCGGGTCCGGTTCTGCTGGAACTGCCCGAGGACATCGCGGGCGAGGAAGCCGAGGACGTCGCGATGGTGGCGCCGCATCCGATTGAGATCCCGGTCGCCCATCGTGCCTCGCTGGACCGCGCCGCCGACATGATCCTCAAGGCCAAGCGGCCCTTGATCATGCTCGGCGCCGCCGCGTCCCGGCCGCGCAGCACGGCTGGCATCGGCGGATTCGTCCGCCGCACAAAAATTCCGTTCTTCACCACACAAATGGGCAAAGGAACGGTACCCGGCGGCAGCAATCTCTACATGGGAACGGCGGCGCTCAGCGAGCGCGATTACGTGCACGAGGCGGTCGACCGGGCCGACCTGATTATTGCCATCGGTCACGACACCATCGAGAAGCCGCCATTCATCATGGGCCCGAAAGGTCCTCAAGTCATCCACGTCAGCTACACGCCAGCCAACGTGGAGCGGGTCTACTTTCCGCAGTGCGAGGTGGTCGGCGATGTCGGGCCGAGCCTGGAGTTGCTGGCGGACCGTCTCGAGGGGCGACTGCATCATGCCGGCGCGCTGTTAAGCCTTCGCGAAAGTATTTTGGCCCGGATCGGCGATCGCGCCACCGAGGAGCGCTGGCCGCCGACGCCGCAACGCATCGTGCACGATGTGCGAAAGGTCATTCCCGAAGACGGCGTCGTCGCGCTTGATAACGGGATGTACAAGATCTGGTTTGCCCGCAACTATCGCACCTATGTGGCGAACACGCTGCTGCTGGATAACGCGCTGGCGACAATGGGCGCCGGGCTGCCATCCGCCATGATGGCGGCGATGCTGCATCCGGAACGTCGCGTGCTCGCGGTCTGCGGCGACGGCGGTTTCATGATGAATTCGCAGGAGATGGAAACCGCGGTTCGCCTTAAATTGAATCTCGTCGTGCTGATCTTGGAAGATTCGGCCTATGGCATGATCCGCTGGAAACAGGCGGTCGATAGTTTCCCGGATTTTGGCCTCACGTTCGGCAATCCGGATTTCGTCAAATATGCCGAGAGCTACGGCGCGAAAGGCTCGCGGGTCGAAAGCACGGATTCACTGATTCCGACACTCGAGAACGCGTTCAAGGGTGGCGGTGTGCACCTCGTCGTGGTGCCTATCGACTACAGCGAAAATACGCGCGTGCTGGTGGATGAACTTCGCGAGAAGCTGAAACAGGTCGTTGAGCCGACGGTGTGAGCCGTCGGCAAGGGTCATTGATTGGCTGAGCTGAAATTGGCGTGATCGCAAACGCCGGCAATGGAGAGTGCAATGAGTGAGCAGATCAACGAGCAGGCCGAGAAGATGCGGGAAATGGCGCAGACCACGCTCGATAAGGCGAAAGAGGCTGTGTCGAAATACATAACCGAATCCCAGAAATTGAGAGAGAAGGCCGATTCCAGCGTTCGCTCAACCTATTCGGCTGCGAAGGAGATGAACGAAAGGGCCGTCGCGTTCGCCGAGGAAAATGTGGCTTCGGGTTTCGAGCTTGCGCAACGGCTGTTGCATGCCAAGGACCCGCAGGAAATGAGTGCGGTTTACCAAAGCCATCTCAAGGAGCAGATGGACAAAATGAACGCGCAGTTTCGCGAGCTTGCAAGTGCGATGAGCCCGCCGTCGACCGTTGACCTGAATAAGTAGGACCGCTCGCCTCAAAGCGACGATCGTATCGCTTGATAACAGGATGGTGCCTGCACGCGGTCGGAGTGCGGACGGTGCATCATTCGCTCAAGACAATCGCATCATGATGCGTCGGGAAGGGCTGCAAAGTGGGCGTAGACAAGTCGGATACCGCGCCGACCGCCATCCGTTCGTTGATGGGTGCGGGCGAAGGGCCGGTTAAACAGACCAGCCGTGCATCGCTGCGGTTGCTCGGCTCGGTCGGCGAACCGATCAATCCGGAGGCCTGGGATTGGTATCACCGCGTCGTCGGCGATGGACGTTGTCCGATCGTCGATACCTGGTGGCAGACCAAGACCGCTGGCATTCTGATCTCGCCGCTTTCCGGCGCGACCGCTTTGAAGCCAGGTTCGGCAACCCTGCCGTTCTTCGGGGTGATGCCGGAAGTTGTAGACGCAAATGGCGCCGTGCTGACCGGCGCGTGCGAAGGCAATCTCGTCATTGCCGATTCCTGGCCGGGCCAGATGCGCACGGTCTACGGCGATCACGAGCGCTTCATGCAAACCTATTTTGCGACCTATCCGGGCAAGTATTTCACGGGCGATGGCTGCCGGCGCGACGCCGACGGCTACTACTGGATCACCGGCCGCGTCGACGACGTGATCAACGTCTCCGGCCACCGCATGGGGACCGCCGAAGTCGAAAGCGCGCTGGTGGCACATCAGAAGGTTTCCGAAGCCGCTGTCGTCGGCTTTCCGCACGACATCAAGGGGCAGGGCATCTACGCTTACGTCACCTTGATGTCCGATGCGGAGCCATCCGGGGAATTGCGCAAGGAGCTGGTGGCCTGGGTCCGCAAGGAGATCGGACCAATCGCCGCACCCGATGTCATTCAGTTTGCGCCGGGCCTGCCCAAGACCCGCTCTGGAAAGATCATGCGTCGGATTTTGCGCAAGATCGCCGAGAACGAAGTTGGCGCGCTCGGCGACACCTCGACCCTAGCCGATCCCGCCGTGGTCGATGATCTCATCAAGAACCGCCATAGCCAAAAGACGGGGCCGAAATGAATATCGAGGCGATCTCGATCGGCGACAATCCTCCTGAAGACGTCAATGTCATCATCGAGGTCCCAATCGGCGGTGAACCGATCAAATACGAAATGAACAAGGCTGCGGGCGCGCTGTTCGTCGATCGCTTCCTGTATACGCCAATGCGCTATCCCGGAAATTATGGCTTCGTGCCGCACACGCTTTCGGATGATGGGGATCCGATCGACGTGCTCGTGGCCAATTCGCGGCCGATCGCTCCTGGTGCCGTGATCAATGTCCGGCCGATCGGCGTACTCAAAATGGACGACGAGGGCGGCGGCGACGAGAAGATCATCGCCGTGCCGATGCCAAAACTGACAATGCGCTACGCCCACGTCAACGGGATCGCCGACATGCCGCAGATCGCGATCGAGCAGATCCAGCACTTCTTTGAACACTACAAGGATCTGGAGCCGGGGAAGTGGGTCAAGGTGATCGGCTGGGGGGACAGTGCCGAAGCGCGCCGACTGATCGTCGAGGCAATCGCCCGGGCAAAGAGCTAAAACCGAGATATGGGCAAGGATATGAGACTGGTTCTGTTGGGGCCGCCAGGCGCAGGCAAGGGCACGCAGGCGACGAGGATCGTGACTCGATTTGCGATTCCGCAATTGTCGACCGGTGACATGCTGCGCCAGGCGGTCGCGGTAGGCACGGCTGCGGGATTGCGCGTCAAGCACATCATGGATCGCGGTGAACTTGTGCCCGACGATGTCGTGGTGTCCGTGATCGCCAACCGTATCGATCATTCCGACGCGGCAAACGGCTTTATCCTTGACGGCTTCCCGCGCACGGTCGCCCAGGCCGAAGCGCTCGATCGGGAACTGGCCAGTCGGGACATTAAGCTCGATGCGGTACTCGAGCTCAAGGTCGATGAAGATGCACTGCTCGACCGCATCAAGGGGCGCGCCGACGAGGCGGCAAGCCGAGGCGCGCCGGTGCGCCGCGACGATAATCCGGAGGTCTTCAAGACCCGGCTCGACGTTTATCGCGAGCAAACCGCGCCGGTCACGGAATACTACCGGTCGCAGGGACTGCTCAACATCGTCGACGGCTTGCAGCCGATTGACGCCGTGACCGAACAGCTCGCCGCGGCGCTTGCGGCAGTAACGTCCGATCAGATCAGGAGTGATGTCAGATGAAAGCCTTTACGTTCCAGGCACCGCCCAACATCCTGTTCGAGGCAGGCGCATCGAAGAAGTTGGCGGAGTTGGTCGCGGGATACGCGGCAAAACGTGTCCTGCTGGTGACCGACAAGGGTGTACGCAATGCAGGCCTGACGAAAAATGCCGAGGCTGGCCTGGTTGCCGGCGGCTGCGAACTGACCATATTCGAAGACGTGGAGGCGGATCCGCCGTCCCATATCATCGAGCGGGCGGTCGCACTTTGCCGTGACAAGGACATCGAGCTGGTTGCCTCGATCGGCGGCGGCAGCGCGCTCGATACCGCGAAGCTGGTGGCTTATCTGGCCAAGACGCCTGATCGCCTGGAGGATATCTACGGCGTCGGCCTTGCCAAGGGCGAACGCCTTCCGCTGTTGCTGGTGCCGACAACGGCCGGAACGGGCTCGGAGGTGACCCCGATCGCGATCGTCACCACGCCGACGACCGAGAAAAAGGGCGTTGTTGCACCCCGCCTGCTCCCCGACTGGGCCATCCTCGATCCGGAATTGACGCTCGGCCTGCCCGCGCATGTCACCGCTGCAACCGGCATCGACGCCATGGTGCACGCAATCGAAGCCTATACCAGCAAGCACCGGAAGAATCCGATGTCGGACCAGTTGGCACGGCAGGCTCTCGCCCTGCTGTCGGCGAACGTCCGCACGGTCTGCACGGACGGATCCAATCTGGAGGCGCGGTCGCAAATGCTGCTGGGTTCGATGCTGGCAGGCATGGCCTTCGCCAATTCCCCGGTCGCCGCCGTGCACGCGCTGGCCTATCCGATCGGCGCGCTGTTCCACGTGCCGCATGGCTTATCGAATGCCTTGGTGCTGACCCAGGTGCTGCGGTTCAATTTGCCGGAGGCAGAAGGGCTCTATGCCGAACTGGCGCCGATCGTCGATCCCAAGTCGGAAGGAATGAGTGTCAGCCAGCGCGCACGTCTGTTCGTCGATGCGATCGCGGCGATCTGCCGGGATTGCAACGTGCCGGCCTCGCTGGCCGACGTCGGCATCGCGAGGGGCGACCTGAAGAAGCTCGCCGAGGACGCGATGAAGCAGACGCGGCTTCTGGTCAACAATCCCAGGGAATTGAGCTTCGACGATGCGCTTGCGATCTACACCGAGGCGTTCGGCAACCGCGCGGCAGCCTGAACGGGCACAAAGAGTGAGCAGCATGAGCGAGAACGACAAATCGGCTTCCGTTGATTCCGATCCCGGCCTGGAATGGGCGAAGCTTTGGCAGACGATGGCCGAATCCTCGAACCGCATGGTCGAGGCGTGGTCAGGGTCGATGGCACCGTTCATGCTGGCGCGTCTGTCGGAGAAACCGGGTGGTTTTGGCGACGGCAACGAATTGTCGGCAGCGATCGAGCGAATGGCGCAGGGGCCGCGGCTTGCCGACGTCTGGGACATCGACCGGAAAATGGCGTTGGCCTTTGGCGCCTGGATCGAGATGCGTCAGCGGCTTGCGAGCTACAATGCGGTCGCTGCCGCGCCGTGGCCTGAAGCGTCGAAGCGGTTTTACGAGACGATGTCCGCAACGGCTAGCGGTGGCTCCCCGCATCCGGAGTGGCGCGAGGCGTTCGCCAAATGGAGCGAAATCTCCAACGAGGAACTGATCCGTAACCAGCGCACCGACGGGTTTTTGCAAGCTCAGAAAGAGCTACTCCAGGCGGGGCTCAAATTGCGGAGTCGGCAGGATGACGTAGCTGAAGCGGCGTCAGCCATGTTGGGCCTGCCGACTCGCAAGGATTTCGACGACGTGACGCGGCAATTGACCGAACTCCGCCGAGAAGTCCGTACGCTCGCCCGCCAGATCCGCGACCAGAAGAGCGAAGGCGCACGATGAGCGATCAAGAGGATCAGACCTTGCGCGTCGCCCGCGACATGGCGGCCAATGCCGAGAAAATGTTCAAGGCGGCACAGCTGATCGCCAATACGCGGGATGAAGACGTCGCCATCGGCACGACGCCGAAGCATCTCGTCATGCGCCGCGACAAGGTCGAGCTGTTCCATTACGAGCCGATGGCGGAAGCGACCGCGAAGACGCCCGTCCTTTTGGCCTACGGCCTGATCGGGCGGTATACCATGGCCGATTTACAGCCCGACCGTTCGCTGGTGCGCAGCCTGCTCTCAAAAGGGCTCGATCTCTGGCTGATCGACTGGGGCCAGCCGGGCCGAACCGAGCGATGGCTGAAAATTGATGATTACGTCGATGACTACATCGATGCCGCAGTCGACCGCATCGCGCAGGAAACCGGCCATGACAAGATCACGCTGCTCGGCATCTGCGAAGGCGGCGTCTTTACGACGTGCTACGCCGCTCTGCATCCGGAGAAGGTAAAAAATCTCGTCATCACCATCACCCCGATCGACTTCCATGCCGATGTCAAGGACAAGGCCGCGCACCACGGCTTCCTCAACCTCTGGACCCGCAGCCTCGATCCTGATGACATCGACAAGCTGGTCGATACCTACGGCGTGCTGCCGGGCGAGTTCATGAGCTCGGTGTTCTCGATGATGACGCCGATGCGGTCACTGACGAAATACAATGTCGATCTCATCGACGTCGTCGATGACGAGGCGAAGTTCATGAATTTCCTCCGTATGGAAAAGTGGCTCGCGGACCGTCCGCATCATCCTGGCGAAGCGGCGAAGCAGTGGCTGAAGGATCTCTACCAGGAGAACCGCCTGGTCGATGGCAGCTTTGAACTGTCCGGCTGTCGGGTCGATCTGAAGTCGATCACGGCTCCGGTGCTGAATGTTTTCGCGCTGGACGATCATATCATTCCGCCGGACTGCTCGCGTGCGCTCGGCGCGAAGATCGGCAGCACGGATTATACCGAAATTCCGCTGCCCGGCGGCCATGTCGGCCTGTTCGTCTCCAGCAAATCGCAGGGCAAGCTGAGCCAGAGCATTGCCGACTGGCTGGTCGCCCGCGACGCCAATCCCGGAAGTGAAGCCTGATGCGCAACAAGATCGTCGACGCCGCCGAGGCGGTGGCCATCATCCGTTCCGGTGACACCGTCGCCTCGTCCGGCTTCGTCGGCGTGGGAACGCCCGACGAGATCATCAAGGCGCTGGAGCGGCGCTTCGTGCAGACCGGAGAGCCGCGGGACCTTTCGTTGGTGTTCGCGGCGGCGCCGGGGGATGGCGCCGATCGCGGTCTCAACCGCCTGGCGCATCCCGGCCTGATCAAACGCCTGGTCGGCGGACATTTCGGCCTGGTTCCGAAGCTCGCACGGATGGCGGTCGACAATCACGTCGAGGCCTATAATCTGCCGCTCGGATGCGTATCGCATCTGTTTCGCGAAATTGCGGGGCGCAAGGCCGGGCTTCTCTCCAAGGTCGGGCTCGGCACCTTCGTCGATCCGGCCAATGGCGGCGGAAAGCTGAATGCGCGCACCACCGAAGAGCTGGTGCGGCTGATCGAAATCGATGGCGAACAATGGCTCTTCTACAAGGCATTTCCGATCAACGTTGCGATCATCAGAGGTACCACCGCCGACCACAACGGCAACATCTCGATGGAGAAGGAGGCGTTGACCCTCGACAATCTGGCACTGGCAACGGCCGCCAAGAACTGCAAGGGGTTCGTCATCGCGCAGGTGGAGCGCATCGCCGCCTCCGGTTCGCTCAATCCGCGTCATGTCAAGATTCCGAGCGTGCTGATCGACTGCGTCGTCGTTGCCCAGCCCGAAAACCATGTCCAGACCTATGCCACCGGCTACAACGGCGCATTCTCGGGCGAATTGCGCGCGCCGGCCGATCGCAATGTTCCGATGGCGCTGGATAACCGCAAGATCATTGCGCGCCGCTGCGCCCTGGAACTGCCGATGGGCGGCGTGGTCAATCTCGGCATCGGCATGCCCGAGGGCGTTGCGTCGGTTGCCGCCGAAGAGAAGCTGTTCGACTTTGTGACGCTGACTGCCGAGCCCGGCATCATCGGCGGTATTCCGCAAGGCGGCCTCGATTTCGGTGCTTCGATCAATGCAGAATCGATCATCGACCAGAACCAGATGTTCGATTTCTACGACGGCGGCGGGCTCGATCTGGCCTGTCTCGGCATGGCTCAGGTCAATGGCCGCGGCGACGTCAACGTCAGCCTGTTCAATGGCCGCCTGGCCGGCGCCGGCGGCTTCATCAACATATCCCAGAATGCGCGCCGGCTGATCTTCGCAGGCACCTTTACCACCGCTGGGCTCAAGACGTCGGTCGTGGATGGTCAGCTCAAGATCCTCAGCGAAGGCAAGTCCTCGAAATTCATCGGCAAGGTGGATCAGATCACGTTTTCGGGCCAGCTTGCCGCAACCAACAGGCAGCCCGTTCTCTATGTGACGGAGCGATGCGTGTTCCGCCTGACCCCTGAAGGTCTCGAACTGATCGAGATCGCGCCGGGTATCGATATGGAGCGCGACATTCTCGCGCTCATGGGCTTTCGGCCCATCATCCGCGCGCCGAAATCCATGGATGTTTCGCTGTTCAGCGAAGCGCTGATGCAACTCGACGACCGGCTGCTCAATCGGCCGCTGGCGGAGCGGCTGTCGTACGATGCCGATCGCAACACGCTGTTTCTCGGACTTGACGGCTATCGGGTCCATAGAGATGCCGACGTCGAGGTAATCCGGGCGTCGATTCTCGAACTCTTCCATCGTGTCGGACGCCGGTTTTCCGCAGTCGTCAACTACGATTCGTCTTACATCGCTCCCGACATGGCGGAGAAATGGTTTTCAATGGCCGCCGAGGTCGAGCGGACCTGCTACGATCATGCCTCGCGCTACACCACCAGCGCATTCATGCGCCTGAAGCTCGGCGACGCGCTGGCCCGCCGCGACGTCGCGCCGCATATCTTCGAAACCTCGGCCGACGCCCACCGGTTTGTCGAATAGACCGATGGAGCTGAAATCCACCGAGTTGCGCCCCGCGGACTGGCCTGAAGGACGGCAGAGGGCGCCCGACCGCACCGGATCGGTGCGCGGGCTGACCCGGCGCAGCTTCCATCGCATCGCATTCACGGATTGGGGGCCCGTGCCCGCGGTGCGGCCGGTGCTCTGCGTCCATGGGTTGACCAGAAACGGCCGGGACTTCGATCACCTCGCCGCAGTTCTCGCCAGCGCGGGTCGGCGCGTCATTTGCCCGGATTTGCCTGGCCGGGGACAAAGCGAGCGGCTGCATGACAGCAGCGATTACGCGTTGCCGCAATATTGCAGCGACATGACCGTGCTGATGGCAGCGCTTGATGCAACGGAAATCGACTGGGTTGGAACGTCGCTGGGCGGCTTGATCGGGATGGTGCTGGCTGCCCTTCCGGGCAGTCCGATCCGTCGCATCGTCATCAACGATATTGGGCCTTATCTGCCCTGGACCGGATTGCTTCGCCTCGGCGCCAATCTCAACGATGCGCCAAGATTCTTTGAGACGATCGAACAGGCCGAAGGCTACTACCGGCGGGTTCTGGCTCCGTTCGGGCGATTGGAGGATGCGCACTGGCGGCATCTGACAACGCATAGTGTGGTCTGGAGCGCGGAGGGACGCTGTTTCAGGCCGCTGTGCGATCCGAATATCGCCCATGCCTTTCGAAATCCTTGGCACTACAGCGTCGATCTCTGGAAATACTGGGACGCGATCGACGTCCCCATTCTTGTGATACGCGGGCAGCAATCGGATTTGCTTTCAGAGGGCGTCCTCAAGGACATGATGCGGCGCAATCGCAATGTCCGCGTTCACACCGTCGCGGACTGCGGCCATGCGCCGGCCCTGATCCCTGACGAACAGATCGAGGTCGTGACACAGTTTCTGAGCGGCAACGACCCCACTTAACGCTGAGCGCTTCAGGTGTTGGCGGATGCCACGTCGGACATGTTGGTCTTCCGCGAGGAAACTTTCGGCCCGGTCGCGCCTGTATTGCGCTTCAAGACTGAAGAGGAAGCAATCAGGCTTGCGAACGATACCGAGTTCGCACTTGCGGCCTATTTCTACGGCCGCGATATCGGACGGGTCTGGCGCGTTGCCGAAGCGCTCGAGTACGGCATCGTCGGTATCAACGAAGGCCTGATCTCGACCGAGGTTGCACCGTTCGGCGGCAAGGAGAGCGGCAACGGCCGTGAGGGTTCGAGATACGGCATCGAGGACTATCTGGAAATCAAGTACCTCTGCATGGGTGGAATCCAGAGTTGTGCCACTTGAGCGGCTGCCGGCATCGCGGATCACGCAAGGGCGGCAAAATTCCCGTTTCCGGCCCTAGCTTGAGTGAGGAGCGAGCAGCCACCTAGGGAATTAGTCGCAACATTCAGCGATCAGTTTTCTTCATTCGGAATATCAAAATTCGCGGCGAAAATTTTTCCGAGAATCCGGAATCGAGGCTGCCGAATAAGTCATTGTTATAATTTATATTCTAGACTTGGTGCCCCTGGCCGGAATCGAACCAGCACTCCTTGCGGAACTCGATTTTGAGTCGAGCGCGTCTACCAGTTCCGCCACAGGGGCCCTCGGTCGGCCCTAAGCAGGCGTCGCGAAGCCGGCGGACTATAGCCATGGACAAAGCGGGGTCAACCCGCGCCAAAGTGATCCCGGCCGTTCTCGACAGCCGCATGAGCCGGCGTTACAGCCTTGGAAAGCGACCCATCGAAAAGAGGCTGCCGTGACGACCCAGAGTGCCGCAATACCTGCATTCAAATCGGCGGCCACCAGCCCGGCTCTGACTGCCTCGCTCGCTGTGACCCTGATTGCGGCCGCCACGATCGCGGGCGCCTGGTTCTTCCAGCTGGTGCTCGGGATCGTGCCCTGTCCGCTCTGCCTGGAGCAGCGCTACGCCTATTACCTCGCGATCCCGCTCGGCCTGCTCATCGCACTCGCGGCGCGGGCCGGTGCGCCGCGACCGCTGCTGCTCGCGGGCCTTGCGATCCTTGCGCTGGCGAGCCTCGCCAATGCCGGGCTCGGCTCCTATCATTCCGGCGTCGAATGGGGCTTTTGGAAGGGACCGACCGACTGCTCCGGTCCCGTCGTCAATCTCGGCAGCGCCACCGATCTGCTGTCGCGGCTCGACACCGTGAAGGTGGTCCGCTGCGACGAGGTGCAGTGGCGCTTTCTCGGCCTCTCGCTTGCCGGCTACAACGTGCTGATCTCGCTGTTGATGGCTGCAATCGCCGCGTGGGGATTCGTTGCGACGGCGAAGCGCTGAGGCTCAATCGTCCACATCGTCCTGCGTCCGGCCGAACAGGTGCACGATGCCCGGCGTCGCGATCGTCACGAAGACGAAACGCGAGAGGTGATGTGCGCCGACGAAGATCGGGTCGATGTGCAGCGTCAGGGCCAGCGCCAGCATGGCGTCCATCGCGCCGGGGGCGTAGGCGACCACGACATCAGAGAATTTCACCTGCGTGGTGAGCGCCACGATGCCGACGAAGATCGCGGAGACGGCGATGGCGACGGCAAACGAGCCCAGCGCCGCGTTGATGTGGCCGGCGAGCGTCTTGATCCGCATCCGCGCGAAGCGGCTGCCGATCAGGGCGCCGATGCCGACCAGCGCCACGCCGCGTACCCAGTCCGGCAGGCCGCCCTCGACCCAGCCGGCGCCATGCAGCACGCTTGAGCCGATCATCGCACCGAACATCCAGCTCGCCGGAAACCTGATCAGCCGCAGGAGGAGTGCCGCGGCCAGCGAGGCCGCGACGAGTTCGACCAGGTCGAGCGGCGAGGCAATCGTCGTCGTCAGCGACGGCGCGACGGAGGGTGCAACGCCCGCGAACGCCAGCACCATGGGCAGTGCCGCGGTGAGGATGATGACGCGCATGGTCTGCACCACCGCGATGCCCGGCAGGTCGGCGCCGCGCTCGACCGCCAAGATCGTGATCTGCGACAGCGCGCCGGGGCTGCCGGCGAGGAAGGCCGAGGTGCGGTCCCAGCCGTGGATGCGCTGGAGATAATAGCTGGAGCCGAAGGTCGAGCAGAAGGTCGCGAGCGCGAGCAGCCCGATGGTGAGCGGATAGGCACTGACCTGTTGAAGCAGGTGGCGCGAGACGACTGATCCTAACGAAATGCCGAGCAGCACCAGCACGGTCTGGGTCAGGATCGGCGGCAGCGTCAGCTGGCGACCGGCGATCGCGGCGACCCCGACCGCGATCATGGAGCCCGAGATCAATCCCCCCGGAAGGCCCGCGAGCAGAAACACGAGGCCTCCGGCGGTGCCAATGACGAGCGTTTCCACCGTGCTCAAGATCTTGGCACGGCTCGGCCATTCGAACGGCAGGGAGGCGGTGATTTGCTTCACACCACCTTATCGCAAATCAGCGAGAGGCGCACAATTGCGGCCACGTCATGCCGCAATGCGCGCGCCTCTCGCCGAAGCCGCGAGCAGGGGGGAAGGACTTACTTCTTGTCCGCAGCCGGCGCGGCCATGCCGGCCTTGGCGGTCTTGATGCATTCGGAGCGGAATTTCTTGCGCTCCTTGCCGTGCAGGCCCTTGGCGTCGGCCTGCTTGGAGCATTCGAGCGACTCGGCCGAGTGCTCCTTCGGTGCCTTCTTGTCCATGGGGGCGGCGGTCGTGGTCTTGGTGTCGGTCTTTGCTGCCGGCGCGGCGGTCTGCGCGAAGGCAGTGCCGGTGGCGAGAAGGGAGGCGAGAGCGACGACGGCGAGGCGAGATGTGAAGGTCATGGTGCTGCACTCTTCTTGCGGGAATTGCGAAGGGCGCGAAAGTCGGCTGGCGTTGCTGAACGCGACATGAATAATTCGAACGTGGAGGGTCACTATATTTTGGCGGCAGCAGCCATCGCTTCCTTGTCGCGAGCGGGCAGCACGCTAGGATAGCAATCCTCGGTTCACTTCCCTCGGGGGAAGATCAAGGAGGAGACAAGGATGACCATTCAATCAAAGTTGCTGTGTGCAGTTGCGCTGTCGGGCTTTGCCGCGCTGGTGGCAAGTGCGCCGGCGCAGGCGCTGACCTCGCAGGAGTGCAGCGCGAAATACCAGGCCGCCAAGAAGGACGGCTCGCTCGGCACCACGAAGTGGAACGACTTCCGCAAGGCCCAGTGCGGCGCGGACGCGACGCCAGCGGCTGCGCCGACCGCGGCCGCTCCTGCTGCGCCCGCCGTTCCTGCCGAGCTGAAGCAGGCGAAGAAGGAGGCCGCCCCGGCTGCTGCGCCGACCCTGCCGGCCGGCCCCGCGATCTATCCGAACGCGGTCGATCCGAAATACGCCAAGGAGACCCCCGGCAAGGGGCGCCTGCACACCTGCGTCGACCAGTACAACGCCAACAAGACCACCAACGGCAATGGCGGCATGAAGTGGATCGAGAAGGGCGGCGGCTATTACAGCGAATGCAACAAGAAGCTGAAGGGCGCCGCCTGACGCTTCAAGACGACACAGAGGCCGGGGCCAAGCTCCGGCCTCTTGCTTAATCCAGTAGCTTCTCGGCCGATTTCGCCACGAGCTGCGATCGCTTGCGCGGGCCGCGCTCGACGAACAGCAGGCTCTGGCCGAAGATGAAGCAGTAGAACAGGAAGGCCTGCGCTTCGGCTGCCTCGGTATCGAGGCCGGTCGCGCGATAGAGTTCGGCGACGTGCTTCAGCCGCGCCGCGTCCACGTTCGCCACCGCTGTCGCGGCGCCCTCGTCCGAGCGGGCCCATTGCCGGATCGCAAGCTCGATTGCCATCCCGTCCGGATTGAGCCGCTCGGAATAGAGTTGGATCACCGCCCTCAACCGTTCACGGGGGTCTTGGCCATCGAGGCTCGTCTGCTGCGCGATCGCCGTTGAGCGCCCCTCGCGCCAGCGTTCCAGCATGGCACCGAGCAGCGCGGCACGGTCGGCGAAGCGGCGGTAGAAGCCGCCCTTGGTGACGCCGAGGTTCTTGGCGAGCACCTCGACCCGCACCCCCTCGACCCCCGATCGGGCGAGCTCGGTGAGCCCTGCCTCGACCCAGACATCGCCTTTGCCGTCACTCATGCGGGAAGCCTCGCCGATTCTTGATACGGTGCCGTATTGCTAACGCGGGAGGAGGTTGATACGCTACCGTATCAATAACCAAAGGTGGGAAAGAGCCAGGGAGAATTGCGATGGAGCAGGAGGCGACCTATCGCGGCACGGTCTATCCGTGGCAGTGCGATCACGTCGGCCACATGAACATCATGTGGTATGTCGGCAAGTTCGACGAAGCCAACTGGAATCTGTTCGCCCGCCTCGGGCTCACGCCGAGCTACCTGCGCGGCTCCGGCCGCGGCATGGCCGCCGTGCAGCAGAACATCACCTACAAGCGCGAGCTGCTCGCCGGCGACATCGTCGAGATCCGCAGTCACCTGCTCGAGATCCGCGACAAATCGATCCGCTTCCGGCACGACATGACCAATGCCGAGACCGGCGAGATCGCCGCGTTGTGCGAGATCACGGGCGTGCACATGGACCGCAGCCTGCGTAAATCTGTGCCGTTCACGGATGCCATTCGCGAGCTCGCTTTGAGGCATCTCGCCGAGCCCGCGGAGGCCTGAGCCATGGCCGCATACGAGCCGAAGAACCCGGGTTATCGCGCGGCTGCCATCGCCATGTTCGACGGCCAGCCGGCGATGCACACGCTCGGCATCGTGATCGTCCGCCTTGCGCCGGGCGAGGCTGAACTCGCCATGCTGCATTCGCCGGCCCTCACACAGCAGAACGGCTTTGTCCACGCCGGCATCATCACCGCAGGGCTCGACAACGCCTGTGGTGTCGCTGCCTTCACCCTGATGCCGCGCGAGGCCGATATCCTCACCGTCGAGTTCAAGACCACGCTGCTCGCGCCGGCACGGGGCGAGCGTTTCGTCTTCAAGGCAGAGGTGGTCAAGCCCGGCCGCACGCTGACCTTTTGCGAGGCGAAGGCGTTTGCCGAGCACCAGGGCAAGGTCACGTTGATCGCAACGATGACCGGGACGCTGATGGCGATGCTGCCGCGCGTTGCCGCTTCGCACGAACCGCGCACGCCCGCTGCATAGCGGTGATTGACAAGACGGCCGGCGCATCCCTTGATGCCAAAATCATGCTTGCAAGTCTTGGTCTCATTCTGCTCTGCCAGTTGATCGGCGAAGCTGTCGTACGCGGCCTCGGCCTGCCGATGCCAGGCCCGGTGCTTGCCCTCTTGCTGCTCCTCATCCTGCTGCTCGCGCGCGACCGCTTTGCGCTTCTCGCGCGCGGGCCGCTGCGCGATGATGGCGTCGAGACGGCCGGCAAGGGTCTGCTCGCGCATCTGTCGCTGCTGTTCGTGCCGGCCGGGGTCGGCGTCGTGCAGAAGCTCGATCTGCTCGCGTCCCACGGCATCGCCATCATTCTCGTGCTCGCGCTGTCGGTGGTCGTCACGCTGCTCGCGACCGTACTCACCTTTCGCCTGGTCAGCCGCCTGTTGAGGCAACAGGACGCGCGATGAAGGACAATCCGTTCTCGCTCTGGGTCTATCTCTCGCAGTCGCCGTTGCTTTGGTTGACCGTGACGCTGCTGGTCTATGCCGGCACGGACGCCGTGTCGCTGGCGACTCGGCGTCATCCCCTCGCCAATCCCGTGCTGCATGCGATGTGGATCGTCGGCGCCTTCCTGCTGCTAACCGGCACCTCCTACACGACCTATTTCGCCGGCGCGCAGTTCGTACATTTCCTCTTGGGGCCCGCGACGGTCGCGCTGGCCGTTCCCCTCTACGAGAACCGCAAGCGCGTCCTCGCCTCGATCGCGCCGATGCTGGTGGCGCTGGTCGCGGGATCGGTCACCGCCGTGGTGTCCGTGGTGTTGCTGGCCGAGTTCGCCGGTCTGCCGCGCGACGTGGTTTTGTCGCTCGCGCCGAAATCCGTCACGGCCGGCGTTGCCATGGGCATCGCCGAATCCCTGCACGCCGATCCCTCGCTGGCCGCGGTTGCGGTCATCCTCACGGGCATCATGGGCGCGATCATCGTAACGCCGCTGATGAACCGCACCGGTATCAGCGATTTCCGCGCCCGCGGCTTTGCCGCCGGCCTTGCCGCGCACGGGATCGGGACCGCGCGAGCGTTCCAGGTCGACGAGATCGCCGGCGTCTTCTCCGGGATCGCCATGAGCCTGAACGCTTTGGTGACCTCCTTCCTGGTACCCTTGGCGGTCACGCTGCTGGTGCGATGACATCGGCGCCGCGACACTCTATATGATTTGTAACAATTCCCAGTCTCGAACCGTATCGACGGAGATGGGACCGAAATGGAACGAGATATGGTTGGATTCAGGAACAAGGGCCTTGTGCCGACGCGGCGCGCGGCGCTGACGCTGATCGGGGCGGGCGCCCTTGTCGCCGGTGGGATCACCGCGGCGCGCGCGGCGACCGACGAAGACGAGGTGCTGACCGAAGCCAAGGTGCTGCGCGACCCAGATGTTCCCGTCGCCGGCAATCCTGACGGGAATATCAGCATCATCGAATGGTCCGACTATAACTGCCCCTATTGCCGCAAGCTCGAGCCCGAGTTGCGTCAGGTCATCCAGGACGACGGCAAGGTCCGGCTGGTGATGAAGGACTGGCCGATCCTCGGTCCGGTTTCGGTCACGGCGGCGCGGACCGCGCTCGCGGCGAAATTCCAGGACAAATACCACCAGGCCCATGACGCCATGATGGGCGTCAGCTCGCGCCTGACCGATCCACGCATCAACGAGTTGCTCGCGGCCGCCGGCGTCGACATGGATCGGTTGAAGCGCGATCTCGGAGACCACGCCAAGGACATCGACGCCGTGCTCAAGCGCAACAACGAGCAGGCCGAAGCCTTCGGTTTCCGCGGCACCCCGTCCTTCATCGTCGGCAAGTACCGCGTGCCGGGCGTGCTCAGTATGAACGAGTTCGAGCAGGTCATCGCCGACGCCCGCAAGGCCAAGATGAACTGAGCCGAGCGATATTCACCGCATACGAAGGCGCCGCCGCGGACCCGCGACGGCGCCTCATTTCATTCATGATACCACGTCGTTACTTCGAGGAGATGCGGACCCAATCTTTGTGCGCGCGATCGCGCAGCGCTTCCCAATCGGCCTTTGCGACATCCCAGTTTACGATGGTGCGATTGGTCGTCGCAACCTCGCCATTAGCAACCGACGACGTCTGCATGGAGTCATAGACATACACGCTGCAGGCAAGCAGCAGCGCGCCCAAAATCATTCCAAGAAACATCCGCATGGCGAAACCTCCGATGACGGGCGATAACGTCGGCCCGGAATGATAGTTCCGCGGCAGTACGGCGCAGGTAAGGACGATCCGTTCACGCTTCATTCAGCCACTGCACCAGCTCCGCGTTGATCTCGCGAGGATAGGTGTGGCTGAGGTCGTCGATCTCGCGATAGGTGACATTCGCGCCGGCGGCGGCGAGGGCCGCCTGCGTTTGCCGCGCGGTCTGTACCGGAAACATCCAGTCGAGCTTGCCGTGTGCGATGAAGATCGGCAGCCGCTGCAGGCGTGTGGCGTCAGCCATCTCCGCCATCAGCGGATGGAAGGTCGCCGACACCGGCGCGAGATGCGTGAAGGGCGAGGCGCCGTCGAGCCCGGTGACGTAGCAGAAGGTGCCGCCGTCGCTCATGCCTGTCAGCAGCATGCGCGAGGCGTCGACGGTCCAGCGGCTGCGCACCGTATCGAGAATGCGCATGAAGTTGGGCGTGTCGGAATCGTCGCCCATCAGGGCCCAGGTCGGGCCGGTCGCGGTCGGCGCCACCAGGATCGCACCAAGACTGCGGGCATCGCGCAGCCAGCTCCACAGAAAGCCGCGGCCATTGCCGCTGCCGCCATGCAACGCCATCACCAGCGGCATGGCGAGATCGGGCGTGTAATATTCAGGCACGTAGACCGAAAAGCCGCCGCGGCTGCCGGGCTCGTTGTGATCGTGGATGATGCCGGTGTGCGCGTCCGCGCCGGCTTCGAGTCGCGACAACAGGTCGGCATTCTCGCGATTGGCGGCGTTGAGGAAGAAGCTGCTCACGGGCGGAAACTGCACTGCCAACGGATAGAGTTCCTCCTGCGCGCGCGGGACGTGGCGCAGCGCGCGGAAGACCGCAACGAGATCGCCATTGCGACGCTCAACCTCGCGCAGGCCGGCAAAGGCGGCGAGCGTCTCGTCGCAGGCCCGATCGAGCCGCTGGCGCAGTCCGGTGAACTGTTCCGGCCATTCTCCGATTGCCGCGCGCACCGTTTGCAACGCCTCGTCGGGAGCGCCGATCGCGTTCATCACCGAGCCGAAGGCCGGCGGGTGCAGGTTGCGCTGAAAGAAGGCGAGCGCCTCCAGCGCATTGAGCAGCGGCGGCAGCACGGCCACGATATCGTCAACGACGGCCTCGCTCATCGTCGTTTCCTTGCTTCAGTTCGGCTTGTCAGTGCAGCTTCGGCGCCTTCAAGAGCTTGAAGCGATCGGTCGAGGTTACCGTGACGTCGAAGGTGACGCCTTCATGATGTACCGTCAGCGGCACGTCGACGCCGGCAGCGCCGAGGCTCCACAGCTTCTTGTAGAAGCCGGTCTGGCTCGTGACCTTCTCGCCGTCGACCGCGAGGATGACGTCGCCGGTCTTGAGCTCGGCAAGGGCGGCCGGACCGTTGGCGGAGATCCCGATCACCACCACGCGGTTGTCGATCTCGGTCGAAAAGAGTCCGAGCCACGGCCGTGCCGGCTTGTTGACGCGGCCGAACTTGCGCAGATCGTCCAGGATCGGTTTCAACAGGTCGATCGGCACGATCATGTTGACGTGCTCGGCCTTGCCGTCGCGCTCGCGTTCGAGCTGGAGCGAGCCGATGCCGATCAACTCGCCGCGCTCGTTGAGGAGCGCCGTGCCGCCCCAGTTCGGATGCGCGGGATGGGTGAAGATGGCCTCGTCCAGCAGATATTCCCAGTAGCCCGCGAATTCCTGCTTGGCCACGATCTGGCTCGCGACCGAACGCGTGCGTCCGCCGGCGCCGCCGACCACGACGCGGTCGCCGAGCCGGGTCTCGGCCGAGATGCCGAGCGGCAAGGGGTCGACCTCGAGCTGGCCGAGCGCCTGCACCAGGCCAAAGCCGGTGACGGCATCGAAGCCGAGCACATGTCCCTCCACCACGCGCCCGTCTCCGACATGCAGCCACACCGACTCTGCTTCGGTGATGAGGTAACCGATGGTGAGCACCAGCCCGTGGTCGATCACGACGCCGTTGCCGGCGCGCTCGGTCCCCAGCGTCTCGGCACTGAAGGCGTCCGGCGGGATGATGGCATGCAGGCCGACGACGGAGGCGAGCGCGCGGTCGAGATCGAAATCATAATCGCTCGCCCGCGGCTGATTGGCCGGCGGCACTCTCCATTCGGTCAGAGCGGGCATGGAGTTCTCCTGGCTGAGAGCATCGCTCCGCCGTGGCTAGCGGAACGACACGCGAAGCACCGATAATTTAGGCCGGAGGAGGCCGTCTTGAAAGCCTCGTTCCCAACTATTCCAGAGAACGCCGTATGAAATCTTTGAAAGGCACAGGACCGGTTCATGCACGGGTCGGTCGGGCGGCTCTCCGGCATTGACCGCATGGCTGCTGTCCGGCGAGGTGCTAGGCGCCGTACATTGAAGCTGCTAACCATTGCCGCTTCGTTTGACCCAGGGATCACGGACCGAAGCATGGACAACCGCAGCGACATCTGGCGTGGCATCGACACGATCAAGGCACGTTTCATCGACCTCAGCGACAAGGTCTGGGGCATGCCCGAGGTCTGCTACACCGAGGCGCGGTCCGCCGCAGAACATCTCGCCGAGTTGCGTCATCAGGGTTTTCGCATCACCGAGCAGCTCGCGGGCATTCCGACCGCGGTGATGGGCGAATGGGGCGAGGGCGGACCGGTCATTGCCTTCATGGGGGAATATGACGCGCTGCCGGGCCTGAGCCAGGAGGCGGGCGTCGCGGAGCATCGTCCGGTCGAGACCGGCGGCCACGGTCATGGCTGCGGCCACAATCTGCTCGGTTCCGCAGCTCTCCTCGCCGCGACCGCGGTGAAGGACTGGCTCGCCGAGAACAAGGTGCCGGGCCGCGTGCGCTATTACGGCTGCCCCGCCGAGGAAGGCGGCGCGGCAAAAGCGTTCATGGTACGCTCCGGTGCATTTGAAGACGCCGACATCGCCATCACCTGGCATCCGCACAGCTTCTGGGAAGTCGCGGTGACGCCGTCACTCGCCAACACCCGCGCCGATTTCATCTTCACCGGCCGCACCTCGCATGCGGCAGCCTCGCCGCATCTCGGCCGCTCCGCGCTCGACGCTGTGGAGCTGATGAATGTCGGCGTGAACTATATGCGCGAGCACATGCCGAGCGACGCGCGCGTGCACTACGCGCTGCTCGACACCGGCGGCATCGCCCCGAACGTGGTGCAGGCGCATGCACGCGTGCGCTATTCGATCCGTGCCCGTGATCTGCCCGGCATGAACGAGCTGGTTGGACGCGTGAGCAAGATCGCGGAGGGCGCGGCGCTGATGACCGAGACCAAGGTCGAGATGAAGATCATCTCCGCGGTCTCCAACATCCTGCCGAACACGCCGCTGGAGCAGGCGCTGCACCGGGTCATGGAAGAACTCGGACCGCCGCATTTCGACGACGCGGACAAGGGCTTTGCCACGGAGATCCGCGCGACGCTGAGCGACAAGGACATCGAGTCGGTCTATTACGCGATCGGCATGGAGCCGACCGACCGGCCGCTGGCTGACTTCTTGGTGCCACTCGATGCCAAGCGCAATCCGCTGGTCGGCTCGACCGACGTCGGCGACGTGAGCTGGGTGGTGCCGACCGTGCAGGTCCACGCACCCACGGTTGCAATCGGCACGCCCTTCCACACCTGGCAGGTGGTCGCGCAGGGCAAGAGCGCGCATGCTCACAAGGCCATGGTGCAGGCCGCTAAGGCGATGGCCGGCATCGGCATCAAGGCGCTGACGGACCCGGAGCTGATCAAGGCTGCCAAGGCTGACCTCGAGAAGCGGACGGCCAAGACGCCTTACGTCTGTCCGCTGCCAGACCACGTCGCGCCGCCGCTCGACATGTCCGTGGCGTAGAATTTCGCCTCGATACTTCGTCTGATGCGGCGACCAAATTTTCTGCAGTGCAGCGCGGAATTCAGCGTGTTTTGATGCTGGATTGCCGAACGGATGGGCTGCGGAATATGGTTTTGCCCAACAGACAGTCAGTAGACCGTTTGCATACACACGGTCGCAGTTGACGCGCACCCCATTCGGTGTGCCATCTACCGCCAGCCAATCCCGGTGGTCGCCTCGCGCGACCGCCTGCATTCATACGGGAACCAGACGGGGACAACCATGCTGGATAAAGAACTGCGTTCGATGATCGGTGACGTGAAGGACGGGCGGATGGATCGCCGCGGCTTCATTCAGCGCCTGGCTGCCGTGGGTCTCACCGCGCCTTTGGCCAACCAGATCCTCGCGCTTGGTGGCGTCGCCATGGCTGAGGGCGCCTCGACCTACAAGCCGACCAAGCGCGGCGGCGGTGGTGCGCTCAAGCTGCTGTGGTGGCAGGGGCCCACCCTGCTCAATCCGCATTTTGCCACCGGCACCAAGGACCAGGACGGCGCGCGCCTGTTCTACGAGCCGCTCGCCTGTTGGGATCCCGACGGCAACATGAAGCTGGTTCTGGCCGCCGAAATTCCCTCGATCCAGAACGGCGGCCTCGCCGCTGACGGCAAGTCGGTGACCTGGAAGCTCAAACCCGGCGTCAAATGGCATGACGGCACGCCGTTCACAGCCGACGACGTCGTCTTCAACTGGGAATATGCCAAGGATCCGGCGACCTCCGCACTGACCATCGCGACGCTCCGCGACATCACGGTCGAGAAGGTGGACGACCTCACGGTCCGCATCCTGTTCAACAAGCCGACGCCGTTCTGGGCCGACGCTTTTGTCGGGGCTCCCAATACCATCATCCCAAAACATCTGTTCAAAGACTATATGGGGTCCAAGTCGCGGGAGGCGCCGACCAACCTCTCGCCGGTCGGCACCGGCCCCTACAAGTTCGTCGAATTCAAGCCGGGCGATCTTGTCCGCGGCGTGATCAATCCCGATTATCACATGGCGAACCGGCCCTATTTCGATTCGATCGAGATGAAGGGCGGCGGCGATGCCGTCTCTGCCGCGCGCGCGGTGATCCAGACCGGCGAGTATGATTTCGGCTGGAACATTCAGGTTGAGGACGACGTGCTGCTGCGCCTGGAGAAGGGCGGCAAGGGAAAGACCGTCTACGCCGTCGGCGGCGACACCGAATTCATCGCGCTGAACTTCACCGACCCCAACACCGAGGTCGATGGCGAACGCTCCTCGATGAAGACCAAGCACCCGCTGTTTTCCGATCCGGCGGTGCGCAAGGCGCTCTCGCTGCTGATCGATCGCGAGTCGGTCAAGAAGGCGATCTACGGCCGCGCCGGTCGCACCACCGCCAACTTCCTCAATGGGCCCGAAAAATTCGTGTCCAAGAACACCTCGTGGGAGTTCAGCGTCGAGAAGGCCTCGAAGATCCTCGACGATGCCGGCTGGAAGCCGGGCGCCGACGGCATCCGCGAAAGGGACGGCAAGAAGCTCAAGCTCGTCTATCAGACCTCGATCAACGGGCCGCGCCAGAAGACGCAGGCGATCGTCAAGCAGGCCTGCCAGAAGGCGGGCATCGACGTCGAGCTGAAATCGGTCGTCGCCTCCGTGTTCTTCTCCTCCGACGTCGGCAATCCCGATACCTATTCCAAGTTCTACGCCGACATGGAGATGTTCCAGATCCCGCTGAGTCAGCCCGATCCGTCGCAGCACATGCGTCGCTACCTTTCGAACCTCGTTGCCACCAAGGAGAACAAGTGGCAGGGCACCAACTTTCCGCGCTGGGTCAACAAGGAGTACGACGCGACCATCCAGGCCGCCGACGGCGAGATGGATCCGGTCAAGCGCGCGGCGCTCTACATCAAGGCCAATGATCTCATGTACCAGGACATCGTTTTCATCCCGGTGCAGCACCGCCTGAAGGTCGAGGCGGCCGCCAACAATCTGCGCCCGGTGGTTTCGGGCTGGGCCAACGAGACCGACAATTTGTTCGACTGGTACCGCGAAGAATGATCACGCACGCCTAGAGCGGTCCTTCTTCATGAGCCAGTATGTCCTGCGTCGCCTCCTGATCGCGATTCCGAGCCTGCTCGGAATTTCGCTCGTGCTGTTCGTCGTGCTCGCACTAGCCCCGGGCGATCCCTTCTCGGAGCTGGCGACCAATCCGAACGTGCCGCCCGAAGTCGCTCTCGCGCTTCGGGCGAAGTTCGGCCTCGACGATCCGATCTACCTTCGTTACCTGCACTGGCTCAACGCCATGCTGCACGGCGACTGGGGTTTCTCCTTCGTCAGCCGGATGAACGTCGACACGCTCATTCTCCAGCGACTGCCAACGACGCTCTATGTGATCGGCTCGGCGCAGATCCTGGCGCTCCTGATCGCGATCCCGGTCGGGGTCTATGCCGCAACGAAACCTTATTCGCTGTTCGACCAGGTCGCCAACACGCTCGCCTTTGTCGGCTTCTCGCTGCCGACCTTCTTCACCGGCATCCTGTTCATCCTGATCTTCTCGGTCACGCTGGACTGGCTGCCTTTCGTCTACACGACCGACATCAAGGGCACGGGTATTCACTGGGTGCTGGAGATGATCCGTCAGGCGATCATGCCGGTGGCGGTGCTCGGCCTATTCCAGGCTGCCTCGATGACGCGTTTCGTGCGCTCGGCGATGCTGGACGTCATCCGGCTGGACTACGTCACCACCGCGCGCGCCAAGGGCATCGGCCAGCGGCGGGTGATCATCAAGCACGTGATGCGCAACGCGATGATCCCGGTCGTCACGCTGATTGCGTTGCAAATCCCGGCGGTGTTCGGCGGCGCCATTGTCACCGAGCAGATTTTCCGCATTCCCGGCATCGGCTCGCTGCTGATCTCCTCCATCCTTTCCAACGACACGCCGGTGGTGATGGCCGTCACCTTCGTCTTTGCGTGCCTGGTCGTGCTGTTCAACCTCATCGCGGACGTTCTTTATGGCTGGCTTGACCCTCGCATCTCCCTCCGCTGAGCGGCGCGTCTACTCGCCCTGGCGCGAGACGTGGCGGCGCTATAG
This sequence comes from Bradyrhizobium sp. JR4.1, assembly GCF_040548605.1. Classification (NCBI taxonomy): domain Bacteria; kingdom Pseudomonadati; phylum Pseudomonadota; class Alphaproteobacteria; order Hyphomicrobiales; family Nitrobacteraceae; genus Bradyrhizobium; species Bradyrhizobium sp. JR4.1. The sequence goes on along the minus strand of NZ_JBEPRY010000001.1, from coordinate 137,360 downwards.
CCGCCACAAGCTTGCCGTCGTCAGCGCGTTCCTGCTCCTCGTTCTGATCCTGGCGGTGGTGGTCGGCCCCTTCATCTGGCGGGTCAAGATCGACGACATCGACATCGTGGCGGGCATGCAGGGGCCGTCGCTGGCCCATCCCTTCGGCACCGACGATCTCGGGCAGGACATCCTCGCCCGCATGATCTATGGCGGGCGCATCTCGCTTGCGGTCGGCCTCGCGGCGATGCTGGTCTCGGTATTTGTCGGGGTGCTGATCGGCGCGCTCGCCGGCATGTCGCGCGGTGCGCTCGGTCATGGGCTGATGTGGCTCACCGATCTCTTTTTGTCGCTGCCGCAATTGCCCCTGCTGCTGCTGCTGATCTATCTCTTCCGCGATGGGCTGAAGGCCGCTTTCGGCCCCGAGGGCGGCATTTTCATCCTGATCGTGCTCGTGATCGGTGGCTTGCGCTGGATGCCGGTCGCGCGCCTCGTCCGCGCCCAGTTCCTGTCGATCCGGGAGAAGGAATTCGTCGAAGCCGCGCGCGCGCTCGGGGCAAGCCCGGTGCGGCAGGTGGTGCGCCATATCCTGCCCAATGCGCTGGGTCCGGTGATCATCGCCGGAACCATCGACGTGGCCGCAGCCATCATCGCGGAATCGACACTGTCCTTCCTCGGCCTCGGCTTCCCTCCGGATACGCCGACCTGGGGCCGGCTGCTTTATGACGCGAAAGACTTTCTCGACATCGGCCCGCACTGGGCGCTGTTTCCGGGCGGCGCGATCTTCATCGCGGTGGTCGCCATCAACTTCATCGGCGACGGCCTGCGTGACGCGCTCGATGCGCGGCGGGTGATCTGATGGCGCCGTTGCTCGAGATCAAGGGACTGAAAACCCACTTCTCCACCGACGACGGCATCCTCCAGGCCGTCGACGGTGTCGATATCTCCATTAACCGCGGCGAGACGCTCTGCGTCGTCGGCGAATCCGGCTGCGGCAAGACCGTCACCGCGATGTCGATCCTGAAGCTGATCGCGATGCCGCCGGGCCGCATCGCGGCAGGCGAGATCATTTTCGAAGGCCGCGATCTCGTGCCGCTGACGAGCAGTCAGCTCGACGAGATCCGCGCCAAGGAGATCGGCTTCATCTTCCAGGAGCCGATGACCTCGCTCAATCCGGTGCTCACCATCGGCGAGCAGATCGCCGAAAGCCTGCGCCGCCATGAGAACGTCACCAGGAAACAGGCGCTCGAGCGCACCATCGAGATGCTCAAGCTGGTGCAGATACCCAATGCCGAAGGCCGCGTGCACAACTATCCCCATCAGTTCTCCGGCGGCATGCGCCAGCGCGTGATGATCGCGATGGCGCTTGCCTGCAAGCCGAAGCTGATCATCGCCGACGAGCCCACCACGGCCCTCGACGTCACCATTCAGGCGCAGATCCTCGATCTGCTCCAGGACATGAAGGAACGTTTCGGCATGGCGGTGATGCTGATCACCCATGCCATGGGCGTCGTCGCCGAGACCGCGCAACGCGTCGTCGTGATGTATGCCGGCAAGGTCGTGGAGGAGGCGTCTGTCGACGAGCTCTTCGGTAATCCCGGCCATCCCTATACCCAGGGACTGATCCGCTCGATCCCGCGCATCGATCTCGACAGCGAGCACAAGGTGCGGCTGGAGGCGATCGGCGGCTCGGTGCCGATCCTGATCAATCCGCCGGTCGGCTGCCGCTTCGCTCCACGCTGCCGCCACGCCATGAGCGTCTGCACCGAGAGGGAGCCGCTGCTGCGCGAGATCGCGCCAGGCCACCGCATGGCCTGCCATCTGGGAGATACGCAGTTGGGAGGCACAGCATGACCGAGCCCTTGCTCCGCGTCAGCGGCCTGAAGAAATATTTCCCCGTGCACGGCGGCCTGCTGTCGCGTCAGGTCGGCAGCGTTTATGCCGTCGATGGGGTCTCGTTCTCGGTCAACCGCGGCGAGACGCTCGGCCTCGTCGGCGAATCCGGCTGCGGCAAGTCGACGACCGGACGCTGCGTGCTGCGCCTGATCGAGCCGACCGACGGCGAGGTCGTTTTCGACGGTCAGGATGTCCGCCAGCTCGGCGGCAACGATTTGCGCGCGATGCGGCGGAACATGCAGCTTGTGTTCCAGGATCCGTTCGCCTCTCTCAATCCGCGCATGACGGTCGGCGCCATCCTCGGCGAAGCCCTCGTCATCCATAAGCTCGGCTCATCGGCCAAGGAGCGTGAGGATCGCGTCGCGAGCCTGCTGGTGAAGGTCGGGCTCAAGGCCGAGCACATGCGCCGCTATCCGCATGAATTCTCCGGCGGTCAGCGCCAACGCATCGTGATCGCGCGTGCGCTCGCAGTCGAGCCGAAACTGATCGTCTGCGACGAACCGGTGTCTGCGCTCGACGTCTCGATCCAGGCGCAGGTCATCAACTTGCTGGAAGATCTCCAGGCCGAGCTGAACCTCACCTATCTCTTCGTCGCGCACGATTTGTCGGTGGTCGAGCACATCTCCGACCGCGTCGCGGTGATGTATCTTGGCCGTATCGTCGAGCTCGCCAAGGCCAGCGACCTCTACCGCAATCCGCAGCATCCCTACACGAGGGCGCTGTTATCAGCGGTGCCGGTGCCCGATCCCAAGCTCAAGCGCGAGCGCATCCGCCTCAAGGGCGACGTTCCGAGCCCGATGAAGCCGCCGTCGGGCTGCCACTTTCACACCCGCTGTCCCATCGCCCAGCCGCGTTGCGCAGAAAGCGCACCGGAGCTGAAGGAAGGAGCGGGCGGGCACTTCGTGGCGTGCCATCTCGCCTGACGCCTGACGCCGAGAAATGCGGAGCACGCATTCATGCTTGAAGCAGGCCGTGCTCCGAAAGGGCCTGCCTGAAAGCCTCAACCGAGGTGTGGTGATGCGCGAACAGACCCGCCTCTCGCGCGCCGGCGACATTGGGCATGAGATCGTCGACGAACAGGACGCTCTCCGGTTTGACGTCGAGCTCCGACAGACAAAGGCGGAAGCAGCGCGGGTCCGGCTTCGCCGTCTTGAACCGGGCCGAGGCATAGATTCGGGAGCCGAACAGCGGCGGCAATTCCGGCAGCAGCGCAGCGATATGGTCGGCGACCAGCGTGGTGTTGTTGGTCAGGACGGCAATGTCGATGGTTTGCCGCAAGCTGCCGGCAATCTCCAGCATCGCACGATCGGCCTGCATCGAACGGCGTCGCGCCTCGATCCACTCGTCCAGTGACAGCGGATAGCCGATGCGGTCGCCGAAGCCCCGCAAATAGTCCGCGGCGTCGAGAGTGCCGGAATCGCCGAGCAGCTCGAAGCCGCTGTCCCAGATCGCCTTGTGGACGGATTCGCTCGTGGTCCCCGCAAGCTTCGCCAGCCATGCGACACGCTTTGCCCTGTCGTAGTCGCAGAGGACATTGTCCATGTCGAAGAGGACGAGTTTGATTTTACCAGTCACAGCAGCACTCTCGGATTGGCCGACCATCCGGCCGTGATCCAAGCCATACCGCGCTGGAGCGCGGGCGACAAATCCGGGGCAACGGTCGATCCGTCACGCGCTCCTGGCGGGCCAGGGAACGACCTGTCCCGACATCACCAGCCGGTCACGGCCGTTGTCCTTGGCGGCGTACAGCGCGCGGTCGGCGGCGGCGACCAGCGTGCTGCAGTCCGTCGTGGTTTGGGATGGAAGGCTCGTCGCGCCGCCAATGCTTGCAGTCACCAGGCGGGAGGGGGGACTTTGCGCATGCAGCATGGCGAGATCTTGCAGGGCCTTGCGAATCCCATCGCCGACCTCGGCGCAGCCCTCGGGACCGGTGTTCGGCAACAGCACGGCGAATTCTTCGCCACCATAGCGCGCCGCGAGATCGGCCGGGCGCTTGGTGTGCGCTGATAGGATCCGGGCCAGCGCGCGCAGGCATCCGTCACCCGCCAGATGGCCATATTGGTCGTTGAATTTCTTGAAATGATCGACATCGATCAACAGGAGCGAGAGCTGCGAGCCGTCGCGCCGGGCCCGCGCCCATTCATCAGCGAGGCGCTCGTCGAATGCGCGTCGATTGGCGAGCCCGGTGAGGCCGTCGGTCGTCGCAAGCGAGGCGAGCTTGTCCTGAAGGTCCTTCTGCTCGGTCATGTCGCGCACCACCGCGACGACGCCGTCGATCTCGCCGCTGTCCGATGCCAGGGTCACGTGCAACGCCGCCTCCGCCCAGATCTCGCCCTTGTCGCGATGACGCTGGCGATAGACGAACCGCGCCTCCTCGGCCTCGCCATTTTTAAGCGCGGCGATGGCCTGCTCGACCCGCTCGATGTCGTCGGCGTGAATGCCGGCCAGGGCCGAGGTGGCCAGCAGTTCGTCAGAGGACCAGCCCGTGATGCGTACGCAGGAAGGGGAAACGTAGAGCAGCCGGTTGTCGAGCCCGATCCGGGTCACCATGTCGCTGGATTGCTCGGCCAACAGGCGGAAGTTTGCTTCGTTGACGACGAGGGCCTGGGCCATGCGCTGCCGCTGCACGAGTTGACGGACCAGGTAGAAGCCAATCACCGCGATCAGCAGCACGAGGCCTAGGACGAAGGTGCTGCGCGCAGCCGCGGCTTGCCGCCAGGGCGCCAGCACGTCGTCCCGCGACTTGCTCGCCAACACCATCAGGGGATAGCGGCTGCTGCGTTGGTAATAGCTCAGCCGCTGGACGCCATCGAGCGGCGACTTGAAGTAGTAGACTGCTGCGGCGGGACGGCTTTCCCATCCCTTGAATAAGGGCGCATTGGACAGGTCGCGTCCGACAAAGGCGCCGCTCTCGTCGCGGCTGCGCGCCAGCATGATGCCGCTATCGTTGAGCAGCGATGCCGAGCCGTTCGTACCGATGTCAAACCGCTCGTAGAACGTAACGAAATAGCTGACATCGATCGTGAGCAGGGCAACGCCGGCGAAGCCGCCGTCCGCATCGTTGATCCGGCGGGACGCGGTGACGACCCATTGGCCCCCGGCTCGACTCTTCACGGGCGATCCGATCAACGTGCCCATCTCGGGCGAGTCACGATGACGCTGGAAATATTCGCGGTCGCTGTTGTTGAGCTTGGAGAAATCGAGGTGCTCGGTCGTAGCCAGCCACTGCCCGGTCGCGTCGTAAACGAAGATGCCGCGGATGCGGTCCGATGATTTCCGTGTCGGCAGATAGGCCTGAAGCTTGGTGATCGTGTCCGGACCCGTCCCGTCGAGTTCGAGCCGATGGACCAGGCCTACGAGGATCGTATCAACGAGTTCGAACGTGTCGTCCGCGTGCTGGATCAGCGAATGCGCCAGATTGGCGACATCGATCTCGGCGTTCCTGAGTTCGGCGTTGCGGGTTTCCCATTCGCGCCAGCCGCTCAAGCCGAGGATGGCGAAGCAGGTCAGGATGACGAAACCCGCCGCCCAGAGCGGAAGGCGCGTCTTTCCGAGTTCTCGGCCCGTGGTCATCAGGCTTGCTCCATTTCGGCGCAAACCTCTCACTTTGGCCTTAACGGGCTGTTGCAACATCCGCGCGGATTGTGCGCTTCCGGTCGGAACAGTCCTCGACAACTGACGGGCTATTGTCGAGCTAACCAGGCTGGCCTCAGGTGTCGGCTTCGCCCGGGCTTTCTGCCTCACTCATCCAGCGTGAAGCCGACGCGCAGTGTCACCTGGTAGTGGCGCACGGCACCGTTCTCGATATGGCCGCGCGTTTGCACCACCTCGAACCATTTCATCTCGCGAACGGTCTTGGCGGCACGGCTGACCGCGTTCTTGATCGCATCCTCGATCGAGGTCTCGGACGATCCGACCAGTTCCAGGATCTTGTAGACGTGATCCGTCTCGCTTGTGGCCATGACTATTCTCCCCTCGAGCTGTGGCGGGACCGGATATGTCTGTCGCGGACAACTGGCGCCCGCGCGACATCCGGCCTCAACTCTGAACGGATGCCGGCGCTCCGAGTTCCGTCCCCGGCAGGAGCCTGCCGCTCGCCTTCCGGGCGCTGCCTAGGCGTCCCATTTTGTAAGTGCACGAAAATCTGGATCGCGTGTGCAAGCGGCGCTCCTGAATTGGCGCGCGGTCGCGGGCCTGCTCTTGCCGGTTCCGATATGAGCAAGCTAACCTCGGCCTTTCCTCTGGCATCTTCGAAGTGCGGTGATGATGGAGCGTTTGACGAGGGGCGCTCTGGCTGCGATCGGTCTCTGCGTTGTGCCTGCGCCGGGCATCGCGCAGGACGATCTCGATGCTGCCCCGGTGAGCATGTCGCTGCAGGTCACGACTGATCCCTCCACCATCGAGTGCCGCCGGCTGGAGACCGTCAATCCGGCCTCGCTGGTCTTCTTGCCGCTGCGCCGGACCTTCAACGAGGATTTTGACGAGCATCCGCTGGCGAACGGACGCTGGGTGTCGCACTACGCCGGTGGTGCGGCCTGGCCGGAGGCGCGCTACTGGGGCGGCGACGGCTCCGACTTCAAGCGCAAGACCAGCGCCAATGGCGAGCAACAGATCTATGTCGATCCGCGCTACGCCGGGCGCGCCTTGGCGCCGCTCGGGCTCGATCCGTTCAAGGTCAAGGACGGCGTGCTGTCGATCGTCGCCAGCCGTACGCCGCCGGGGTTAAAGCCGGTGCTGTTCAACAACGAGTACATCTCCGGGATCCTCACGACCCAGGGCACGTTCGCGCAGAAGCACGGCTATTTCGAGATTCGCGCCAAGGTGCCGGTCGGGCACGCTGTGTGGCCGGCGTTCTGGATGCTGGCGGATGACGGCGGCTGGCCGCCCGAGGTCGACGTGCTGGAAGGCCGCGGCGAAAAGCCGGGTGATCTCGTGATGACGACGCATTGGCGGATTCCCTCGACCCAGAAGATCCAGTCCTGCGGCTTCGACTTCGCGGTCGGCGACGCTTCGAGCGCGTTCCACACTTACGGTGTGCTGTGGGAGGAGGATCGCCTGGTCTATTTCATCGACCGCAGGCCGGTGTCCGACATCAAGGTGCCGATCGGATTCGACGATCCCATGTACATGATCGTCAATCTCGCGATCGGATCGAAATTCTTTCTCGGGGTCGGACCTGTCGACGCGGAGTCGCCGCCTACCGTCGCATTCGAGATCGACCGGATTTCCGTCTACCAGATCGATTTGGAGCAGGCGCGCAGATAGCGAAGCTCGCTGATCTGTCCCGGCGTTGAGCGGCGCGAGTCAACGATGGACTGCCGCGGGCCTGCACGCCGACGCTACGGATCCAGCTCCGTATCCCAGTAGAGATAGTCCAGCCAGCTGTCGTGCAGATAGTTCGGTGGGAACAGCCGGCCGTTGCGGTGGAGCTGGTGCACCGTCGGCGCGAACGCGTGCTGGCGTGGAAACATCTTGGCCTGCACCGGCGTCAGATTACCTTTGCGCAGATTGCAGGGCGAGCACGCCGCGACCACGTTCTCCCAGGTGGTCTGGCCGCCTTTGCTGCGCGGGACGATGTGGTCGAAGGTGAGGTCTTCGGGCGAGCCGCAATATTGGCAGGCGAAACGATCGCGCAGGAAGACGTTAAATCGGGTGAAGGCAGGGTGCGTGGTCGGCTTGACGAACGATTTGAGCGAGACGACGCTCGGCAGCTGCATTTGCAGCGTGGGACTATGGACCGCCTGATCGTAATGCGCGACGATGTTGACGCGGTCGAGGAATACCGCCTTGATCGCGTCCTGCCACGACCACAAAGACAGTGGGTAGTAACTCAGCGGCCGGAAGTCCGCATTCAGCACCAACACCGGCCAATGGCCTTGCGAGACATGTGCGTTCAAGTAACGCTCCTGGCCTCCAATGTACGCTGCGAAGCAGCACGTACTGACATACTACATGCAGCGTGACGGGATTGTGAAGCCCGTTGAGCGACTTATTCCGGCACAAGCAATGCGGCCGGGGGGTGGCAAACCGCGCAAAACACCGTGATTTCCAGGTCCGAGGCTATGGAGGCCGCGCCGTCCTGACAGCGCGACGGGGATGTGCCGAGGCAGCTACTCCCGCACCCGCTCCAGCTTCTGCAAGCACCGCGTCGCGCGCAGCACGGCCGGCATCTCCTCGTCCGGAAAGCTGGTCTTCCAGTCGGTGACGCCGACCTCGCCGACATAGATGTCACCCTTCGAATCCAGCGCGATGCCGTGCGGTGCCAGGAATTTTCCGCTGGCAACGCCCGGGCCTGACTCGCCGCCGAGCCGCGCGATGCGGTTACCCTTGGCGTCCACGATCGACAACCGCGGGCCGAGATTGGGCACCTTGCGGTTGACGGCCAGGCCAGGGCCGAGTTCCCCGATGACGAAGGTCGGGCTCTTAGCCCCACCGCAACAGCACAGCGCACAGGGGCGGTGCAGATTGTTCCACTGCGTCTCGTACCTGCCGTTGCCGTCGAACACCTGCACGCGGTGGTTCTCGCGGTCGGCGACATAGACAAAGCCGTCTGCGTCGGTGGCGATGTTGTGCACGATGTTGAACTGGCCGGGATCGGTGCCGGGCTCGCCCCAGCTTGTCATCAGTGTGCCATCGGGCGTGAACTTGTGCACGCGCGCATTGCCATAGCCGTCGGAGACGTAGATTTCGCCCTTCGGCGACAGTGCAGTGTGGGTACAGCGGTGGAACGGATCGCCGCTCATGAACGGCGACGGTTTTTCGGGGATGCCGATCGTCAGCAGCACCTTGCCGTCGGTGGTGCACTTGCGCACGGTGTGGTCGCCGTCATCGGTGCAATAGAGATTGTCGTCGGCATCGATATGCAGGCCATGGGCGCGCGAGAACAGGCCTTCGCCCCAACTGCGCAAGAAATTGCCGTCGCGGTCCAGCACCACCATCGGATGGGCCCCGCGATTGAAGACGTAGACGCGGTCCTTGCTGTCGACTGCGACCGAGGCGACGTCGGTGAGCTGCCATCCGTCCGGCAGCTTTGCGAAGTTCTCAACGACGCGGTAGCGGTGCTCGCCGGTGCCGAGAATGGCTGGCATTGAATGTCCTCTCTTGTTGTCATTCCGGGGCACGCGAAGCGTGAACCCGGAATCCATCGTACGGCATTTTCGAGGTGGAATGGATTCCGGGTTCGCGCTGCGCGCGCCCCGGAATGACGGCTGTGTTCATGTCCGCCCCAGAATCCCTTCCTCGATCGCCTTGATTTGGAGCGCGAGATATTTCGAGTTGATCCGGCATTGCGCGAGGCTGCCGGCGATGAACCAGAGGCCGGGTTGCCTGGTGCGCGCATACATGTTGCGCAGCTCGAGGCCGTCGCCAAAACCCCAGATCGGGCCGACTCGCTCGGCGACGCGGTCGCCGAACAGTTTCCGCACCAGATATTCCTGCGTCTTGTAACCGGTCGAGAGCACGATCAATTCGGCCGGAAGGCTTGCGCCGTCCTTCATCCGGACGCCCTCGGTGACGAAGCCCTCGATGTCGGAAAACTGCCTGAGCTTGATCGCACCCTCGACGATGAGGTTGGAGCAGCCGACATTGAAATAATAGCCGCCGCCACGGGTGAGATATTTGAACTGCCAACCGGTGCCGGCCTCGCCGAAATCGAGTTTGAAGCCGACGCGCCGCAATCCGTCGAGCAGCTCCTTGTCGAGCTCCTTCGACTGCTCCGTCAGCATCACATGGGTCTTCTTCGCCAGCGGCGTCGGCATCGAGGTGGCGATCAGATCATTGTCCTCGAGCGTGCCCTCATTGTAGGTCGCATAAGCGAGTTGGGCCGACGGCTCGATATTGGTGACGAGCGTAGGTGAACGCTGCACCAGCGTCACGTCGGCGCCACTGGAGTGAAGATCCTGCGCGATATCGTGACCGCTATTGCCGGTGCCGATGACGATGGCGCGTTTGCCCGTCCAGCTCTCGCCGTCCTCGTAGCGGCTCGAATGCAGCAGCGTGCCCTTGAAGTTATCGAGGGTCGGAATAACAGGCACATTGGCGATGCCGCTGACGCCGGTTGCCATCACCACATGGCGGGGGTGCATGATACGCTCACTGCCGTCGGTGTGCCGCAGTGTGACCGTCCAGTGGCCTTTCGCATCGTCGTAGGCGCCGCCCTCGAATTCGGTGCCGGTCCAGAAGTTCAGCTCCATCGCGTCGACGTAAGCTTCGAACCAGTTGGCGAGCTTGTCCTTGGGGATATAGGTCGGCCAGCTCGGCGGAAACGGCATGTAGGGCAAATGATTGACCTGCACCTGGTTGTGCAGGGTCAGCGCGTGATAGCGCTTGCGCCAATTGTCCCCGATCCGTGCCTCGCGATCGACGATCAGTGTGTCGATCTTCAACTGCTTCAGCCGCGCCGCAATTGCGAGCCCGGCCTGGCCGCCGCCGACCACCAGCACGGTGGGATCGCGATCGGTGTAGTCGCGCGAGGCGCTGCGCAGGTCGAGCCAGTTCGGTCCACGGAAGTCGCGTGAATAGGCCTGGCCGCGCGGCCGCGAGGTGCCGAGCTGCTCCTCGAAGCCCTTAAGCTCGTCGAGCGCGGTGAGGAGCGTCCACGCTTTCGGGCGGTCGCCGTCGTTGGCGTCGGGCACAAGCCTGACGATGCCGCTGCCGCGCCCCAGTGCGGTTTCGAAATTGAAGATCGCTTCGATATTGTTGGTCCCGGCACGCGTCACCCAGCGCGGTGGCGGGCGGTTCGGCGCGATCTTGAAGCTGCCCGGCGCGACCTTTGCGGCGAGCGTTGTCAGCTCCCGCTCGATCGAGCCGCCGCCGGCGATCGTTTGCAGGTTCCAGCTGAATGCCAGCGCGTCGCGCCAATAGCAGTCGGCGAGGAACAGACGATCCAGCCCAGCGCCATCGGGTGCGCCAAGCGTGCGCTCAAATTCATCGAGCCAGGCTTGCGCGGATGCGGCAATATCCTTCGTCCTGTCCAGCATGCGCGACCTCGTGCCGTCTTCGCGGCGTTTCCTCTAGGGTCGAAAGCTATACTGTTTCGCAGACGGCCAATAGCCGATTACCCGAGCAGTGAGAACATGTGCCCCTGCTTCAGCGGAATGCACCCGTTGAGAGAGACCTGCGGCACCCTCGTGGTTTCAAGGAGGGGGCACGCGAAAAAGGCTCCACCTTGGTGGAGCCTCCCTCGCGCTCTTAGGATTCACAGCCGCTCGCGTAGCGGCGAGCGAACATCCCTACCTACCCCGCATCCCAGTGCCGTACAGCTCGCGCTCACGGCCGATATCGTCAGGAGACAGCGGTGGGCTTGCGGCATCGAAGCCATTCCAGCCGGACTTCTGCCAGGCGGTGCTCCGTTCCTGCAGGTTCACGGCCTTCTCGTGCAGAAGGGCATCGAGACGCGTGCGGTCCTGGTCGGGTACCCGGGCCGATACCAGCGTTCCGCCACGACGGACGCCCTCCGCGTAGCGCGACGCATCATCCTTGGAGACGCCGGCTTCGGTCAGCGCGCCAACGATGCCGCCCGTCGCGGCGCCGGCCGCGGCACCAACTGCGGTCGAAGCCAGCCATCCGGCGGCAACTACCGGTCCGAGCCCCGGAATGGCCAGCAAGCCGAGTCCTGCAAGCAGGCCCGCCGCGCTGCCGATTCCAGCGCCGATGCCGGCACCCGTGCCGGCGCCTTCGGCGCGATCGTCGACGCCGTCGCGATCGCGGTCGACCTTGGCGGTGGAGGAGCCGTACCAATTATCGGAATTGTTCGCGACGATGCTGATGTCGGAGTGCGGCACGCCCGCGGCCTCCAGACGCCTGACCGCACGTTCCGCATCCGGATAGGTGTCATAGAGTCGAGAAATGGTGGTGGTCATGTTTGATCCTCCTTACTTGGCGGGGTTCACGTTGCCCTGGAAGTCGACGCTCACGTCCGCCTTGGTCCCGGACTTGTCGGCCTTGCCGCGCCAGACGCCATTGTCGTCCTTTTGCAGGCCGGAAACATTGGAATAGCCCGCGCCCTCGATCTTCGACTTCGCCTGTCCCTCGGTGAAGCTGTTGCGGCCTGCAACCGGTGCGTTGGAGTTGTTGTGATCAGAGCTGTTGACGGCGTTGTTGCCCGGGCCGCTTTGTGCCTTTTGCGACTGTGCGCTTACGGGCATTGATCCGAGCAGCAGGACAGCCGCAGCGAGCGAAACTAGACGTGACATAGTTTATCCTCCGGCAGTGATTGTGCCGGTCGACAACAGACGAGATTCGAATTGGTTGCTCTGCCATTTGCGACGGAAGCGCGGGTCTTCAAACTGGTCGATATTGAAGAGGCCCAGGAACGATTGCCACTCGTTCCCGTTTATACGGTCGCGCTCTCTCGGACGCGTCGCCTGCTTTCACGCCGCCCAATAGGGCTCCCGCAGTTTGCGCTTGAAAATCTTTCCCGTTGCCTCGCGCGGCAGAGCGTCGCGGAATTCGACGTCCTTTGGCACCTTGAAATTGGCAAGCCGCTCGCGCAGGAACGATCGGACAGCGTCGGCCGAGAGCTCGGCATCGGATTCAGGCTCGACAAAGGCGCACAGCCGTTCGCCGAATTCCGCGTCCGGGATGCCGAACACGGCACAGTCGCGCACGCCGGGCATTCCGATCAGCACGTTCTCGATCTCCGCGGGATAGATGTTGACGCCGCCGGAGATCACCATGTCGCGCTTGCGGTCGCACAGGAACAGATAGCCGTCCGCGTCGAGGTAACCGACGTCGCCGACGCTGACGAGGCCGTCACGGCCGGCCTCGGCCCTTGCCTGCGACCTGCCGTGATAGTCGAAATCGGGCACTGCCGTCTGGCGCATGTAGATTTCGCCGACTTCGTTGGCACCGCACTGGCTGCCGTCATCGCGGAAGATCCTGACGATGCCGCCTTCGATGGCGCGGCCGACCGTGCCGGGCTTCTTCAGGGCTTCCTCGGCCGAGTGCCACACCGGGATCCCGGTCTCCGTCGAGCCGAAATATTCATTGATGACCGGTCCCCACCATTCGATCATAGCGCGCTTGACGTCTGGCGGGCAGGGCGCGGCGCCGTGCACGACGAAACGCAGGGACGACAGGTCGTAACGTTGCCTGACCGCTTCGGGCAACCGCAGCAGCCGGACGAACATGGTCGGTACCATGTGAATGTGCGTGACGCGGTGGCGCTCGATCAGCGCCAGCAGCTCCTCGGCATCGAACCGCGCCTGGAGGATGATGGTGCAACCGCTGCGGAACGCCAGCATGCCGTAGGAATGCGGCGCCGAGTGATACATCGGCCCGTTGATCAGCACGATTTGGTCTTCCCGCGGCTTGATGCCGTAGGCGATCCCGCCCACACGTTCCGAGGCGGCCGCCTGTTCGGGCTGCATCGGCATGCGCCGCACGCCCTTCGGCATGCCCGTTGTCCCCGATGTGTAGATCATTGCTGCCGCGCGCCGCGGCGGCTCCTGCGCTTGCGGATGGTCGTCGCGCCAGCGGTCCCAATCGGTCAGTCCCACCGGGATCTCGGTCAGCTCCCGAGGGATCGAGAAGGTCGCTGCGAGTTCGGGCGGGGTCGCGACGACCAGGAGGAGGACATCGGCAGGTATGCCTTCACGGATCTGCGGCAGCAAATCGGCATGGCAGACCAGGATCTTCGCCCCGCTGTCGGCCAGAATGTAACGGACCTCCTCGGCTTTCAGATGCCAGTTGATCGGCACCACCGGACTGCCCAGCGCGGCGGAGGCCGCAACCACCTCGAAGAGGGCGAAATCGTTGCGTAGCATCATCGCGACCGGCGCGGCCTCGGCAAGCCCCAGGGCGCGGAAGCCGCTCATCGCCCGCTTGATCCGGGCCCGAATGTCGTCGTAGCTGATCTGGCGTTCGCCGCTGATGATCATGGCGTCTCCTCATTCCGCTCGTCTAGCGATCATCCAGCACGTCGCCGAAGCTGACCCAGCTCTTGCCATTGAAGCGCCGGAGCTGAAGCTGCTGGAACGGCAGATAGTCGTCGGGGCCGGTCGCAACAGCCATTCCCGGCAGCAGCAGCGGCAACGTCACGTCCTTCAACGAGGCCGCCTGGCGCATGATGTTGTCGCGGCTGATATCATCCTTGCACGCCTTCAGCACCGTCATCAGCAGCGTGGCATAGTGATAGCCCGCGGCGTAGTTGGAGTTGGAGAGGTCCGCGGTCGGCATGTAGCGCTTCATGAAGGCGAAGTATTCCTTCACGCCGGGATCGTCGGCCCATTGCGGATCCATCGTGTCCTTCTGGTTGCTCGACGAGATCAGACCAACGGCGTTGTCGAGGCCCGCCGGCTCCAGAAACGAGATCGACGACGCCGAGGTCGGCACGAAGAACAGCTCCGGCTTCCAGCCGATCTCGGCCACGCCCTTGACCATCTGCGAGGTGAACTTGCCGAGCACGACGCCGAACAGCACGTTGGCGCCTGACGCCTTCAGCGTCGAGAGCTGCGAACTGATCGTCGGCGCGCTGGTCTCGTAGCTCGCCTCCGCGATGATCATGCTTGCGGCCTTGGGCCCGAGCGCTCGCTTGAACCCCGCCACATAATCGCGGCCGAAATCATCGTTCTGCGACAGGATCGCGATCTTGGCGTCGGGCTTGGCCTGCAAAATATATTTGGCGTAGACCACGCCCTCGGATTCGTAGGCCGCCATGCCCGGCATCGTCCACGGGTTCTTCTGTGGATCGGCCCATTTGGTGGCGCCGGAGAGCACGAATAGCTGCGGCACCTTCTTGGCGTTGAGATAGCGCTGCACGGCGCTATTGGTGGCGGTGCCGAGCGAGCCGAACATCATCAGCACCTCCTCTTGCTCCACCAGCTTGCGGGTCTGCTCGACGGTCTTCGGCGGCGAATATGCGTCGTCCAGCGTGATGAACTTGACCTTGCGGCCGTTGATGCCACCTTCGGCATTGACCTTCTCGAAGAACGCTTCCTGCGTCCGTCCGATCGCGCCGAAGCCAGAGGCCGGACCGCTGTAGGGCAGGGTCTGCCCGATGCGGATCTCGTCGCTGCCTTCGGCGTGGGCGCTGCCGCCAGCGAGCGTCAGCAGCGACATGCCGATCAGTGCGGCTGCCAGCTTCATGGTGTCCTCCCGTTTTATTGTCGGTCCGAGACGTCAGGCGCTGACGCGCATCAGAAAATCCTGTCGGGCCTGGTCGAATTCCTGTTTCATCCGGTCGACGAGCTCGGCGACCGGCGGCGCGTCGGCGATCTGGCCGATACCCTGGCCGGAGCCCCAGATGTCGCGCCACGCCTTGGACTTCATGTTGCCGCCGGAGCCGAAGTTCATCTTCGTCTTGTCGGCGGCCGGCAGATTGTCCGGATCGAGCCCGGCCGCAGCGATCGAAGGGCCGAGATAGTTGCCGTGCACGCCGGTGAAGAGGTTGGTGTAGACGATGTCGTGCGCAGCGTGCTGGGTCAGGGCGGATTTGTAGGCTTCGTCAGCGTTGGCTTCCTTCGTCGCGATGAAGCGCGTGCCCATATAGGCGAGGTCGGCGCCCAGTGTCAGCGCGGAAGCGATTGCGAATCCGTCGCTGATTGCGCCCGACAGCAGGATCGCGCCGTCGAACCATTGCTTGACCTCACGTACCAGCGCGAAAGGCGAGAGCGTTCCTGCATGTCCTCCAGCGCCTGCGCAGACCAGAATCAGGCCGTCGACGCCTTGCTCGGCGGCCTTGCGCGCGTGCTTGACGTTGATGACGTCGTGGAACACGAGGCCGCCGTAGGAATGCGCGGCCTCGACGAGTTCGGCGGGCGGCCGTAGCGAGGTGATGATGATGGGCGCCCTGTGCTTCACACAGGTCTCCATGTCCTTCATCAGCCGGTCGTTCGAGGCGTGGCAGATCTGGTTGACGGCGTAGGGCGCGACCTTCTTGCCGGGATTGCGCGACTTGTATTCGCCGAGTTCGTCCTCGATGCGGTTCAGCCACTCGTCGAGCTTTTCCACCGGACGGGCATTGAGCGCCGGAAACGAGCCGACGACACCGGCCTTGCACTGGGCGATCACCAGCTCGGGACCGGAGACGAGGAAGAGCGGCGAGCCGACCACGGGCAGCTCGAGCGACTCCTTCAAGAGAGCGGGCAGCGCCATGATGTCCTCCCGGAAACGCAGCCCGCCGGCAGGCGGATGACGAGGCGTTTCCCTGTTGGTCGTCGCGGGCGAGTTGCCGCCCATGTTTCATTTGACACCATTATAGGGGTTGGAGTGCGGCCTCCGATCGTTCAATGTTGAACGGACGACTATTCAGATTTGAACAGAGGCCGCTTATGGACTGGGACCTTTGCAAGACCTTCGTCGCCGTCGCCGAAACCGGCAGCTTCACCGGCGCGGCACGCCGGCTGCACAGCAGCCATCCCACCGTCAGTCGCAAGATCGCGGCGCTGGAAGCCCAGCTCGGCACCAGGCTGGTGGCACGCGCCGCCGACGGCCTGGCGCTGACCGCGGATGGACGGACATTGCGCGAGCACGCCGAGGCGATGGCGGCGGCCGCGCTGCGGGCGGAGACGGCAGTCTCGGCCGGAGGGCATAAGGCGCGCGGGACCGTCAAGCTGTCGATCGGGGCGACGCTGGCGTCGCATTGGCTGATGCCGTGCCTGCCTGCTTTCCTGCGCGCGCATGATCACGTCCAGCTCGAGATCATCACCCATCCGTTTCCGGCGAGCGTGCGCCGGCGCGAGGCGGACGTGGTGCTGCGGCCCTTCGACAGCGGCGAGGAAAATCTGGTCGGCCGCAAGATCGGCCGTCTCGGCACCGGGTTCTACGCCTCGCGGGACTACGCCGGCGGGCGGTCCTTGCCGGAACGGCGCGGCGAGTGGAAGGGGCACAGCGTCATCGGTTTCGCCGACCAGACCTCCAACATCCAGCTTGCGCGCTGGAGCGACGTCGTCACGCGTCAGGCCAGGGTGGTGATGCGCTGCTCGTCGCAGGGCGACATGCTGGCGGCGGTCCGGGCCGGACTCGGAATCTCCGCCCTGTCGTGCTTTGTCGCCGAAAGTTATCCCGATCTCGTGCGCGTCGCGCCGCAGAAGCTCGCCAGCGTGGCGGACCTGTGGCTGCTGGCCCATCCCGACCTCGTCGAGCTGCCGGCGGTGCGGGCCGTGGTCGACTTCGTCGCCGATTGCGCCCGGACCGATCGCGTTAGGCTGCGGGGCTAAGCTGATCCGGCGAGCACGCCTTCGCGTTTTTTCACCGCGCGATAATAGCTCCACCACAGATGCGCCGCCGCACCACGCAGGGGACGCCAGGGTTCGGCGAGCGGCGCCATCTGCTTCTCCGTCGGCCGCGCCTGCAAGCCAAGCCCGATGCGGATGCCTTCCTGCACGGCGAGATCGCCGGCCGGCCAGGCGTCGCCATGGCCGAGGCAGAACAGCAGATAGACATCCGCCGTCCACGGTCCGATGCCGGGCAGTGCGATCAACGTGTGATGCGCGGCATCGGCGTCTTCTTCGGCGAGCACGTCGAGGTTCAGCCGCTGTGCGGTGATCTCGCGCGCGAGATGTTTCAGCGTCTTGATCTTGGCGGCGGACAGGCCGAGCCGCCCCAATCGGTCGGTGCGGGCGCGGCGGACCGCCTCGTGGTCAAACGGATCGAACGCGGCCGACAGCCGCCCCCAGATCGCCGCAGCGCTCGCAGTCGAGAGCTGTTGCCCGCACACGATGTGGGCAAGCCCCGCAAAGCCCGGCTCGCGCCGCCGCAACGCCGGCATGCCGGCGATTGCGAGCACGGGCTTGAGGCGCGGATCGCGCTTGACCAGCGCGTGGACGGCTTCTTCGAGGTCGGACTGGGTCTCGAGGTGGATGGTCATCGCTTGCTCAACTTGTCATGCGCGGGCTTGACCGCGTACCGAATATCTTACTCCGTCATTCCCGGGGCGATGCGAAGCATCGAACCCGGAATCTCGAGATTCCGGGTTCGGTCCTGCGGACCGCCCCGGAATGACAACCGTAACGGTGAAGCCCGGCCATGATGAGTTCCGAAGCATGTCGCCACCCGTTTTCCGATTTGCTCCCAGTCCGAACGGCTACCTGCATCTCGGCCACGCTTATTCCGCTCTGTTGAATTCCGACCGCGCGCGCGAGACCGGTGGGCGGCTATTGCTGCGGATCGAGGACATCGACGCGACGCGTTGCCGGCCGGAATATGAGACCGCGATCTACGAAGACCTCGCTTGGCTCGGCATTGCCTGGGAGACGCCGGTGCGGCGGCAGTCGGAGCATTTCGACGCGTATCGCGCGGCACTGGACAGGCTCTCGGCGCTCGGCCTGGTCTATCCCGCCTTCGAAAGCCGCGCCGAGATCGCAAGGCAGGTTGCGGCGCGTGAAGCGGATGGGCCGTGGCCGCGCGATCCCGATGGCGCGCCGCTCTATCCCGGCGCCGCCAGATCGCTGTTCGCCAACGAGCGTGACCGCCTCATCGACACCGGCGCGCCTTATGCGCTTCGGCTCGACATGGCGGCCGCCTGCCGCCGCGCCGCCGGCCTGAGCTGGAACGAACTGGGCGTGGGGCCCGATGGTGAGCGTGGCGTCGTCCCGGCGCGGCCAGAAGCCTGGGGGGACGTCATTCTGGCCCGCAAGGAGACGCCGACCAGCTACCATCTGTCCGTCGTTGTCGACGATGCGCTCCAGGACGTCAGCGAGATCGTGCGGGGCCAGGACCTGTTCCACGCCACTTCGGTCCACCGTCTGCTTCAGGTTCTGCTCCGCCTGCCCGAACCCGTCTACCGTCACCATGGGCTACTTCGTGACGAGGCCGGCCGGAAGCTGTCGAAATCAACCAGCTCGACCGGCCTACGTGAATTGCGCGCTGCCGGCGCCATGCCGGCCGGTATCCGCCAGCTGGTGGGATTAGGTTAAGTTTCTCTGGGGGTTAGCCAAACGCCGCCGTGACTCCGGGTGTTCCGCCGTGCCATGCTCACCTCACGGCCCGGGTTCGAAGGGGGATACTTCGAAGGGGAGTTATGGCGGCGAAAACGCGCGGAGCGCGCACTACGGGGACGTCCAAGCGAGTGGCTCGGAAGCGCTCCGGGCCGACCGCCCGGTTGCGCAAGCGCAGCATCAAGCGGGCCGAGCCGGACGTCGTCCAGGCCGCGCTTGCCGCCTTCGCCCATGAGGTCCGCACCCCCCTGACCGGCATTCTCGCGATCAGCGACTTGCTCGCGACTTCGGATCTCGGCGAACGGGAAAGACGCTGGGCCGACACGATCAAGGCCGGTGCCGAGCATCTGGCGAACCTTGCCACCCTGTTCGTCGATGCCGCCAGAACCGGCAAGGGGACCGGCAAAAGCGTCGGAGGTGGAAGCTCGCTGCGGCAGGATTTGTTCGACCTGCGGACCCTCGCCCGCAACGCCGGCGATTCGCTGGCCGGTCGCGCCGCGGCCAAGGGTCTCCAGGCCGAGGTCGATATCTCGGAGAAGCTGCCGGGGCTGGTGGTCGGGGATCCCGTCCGCCTGCGCGCCGCGCTCGAGAACCTGATCGACAATGCCGTGAAATTCACCGAGCACGGCGGCGTGGCGCTCACGGTCGCGCCTTGGCGTTCCGTCAAGAGCAAGACCAAGAGCAAAGGCAAAGCAAAGGGCAAAGGCAGCGTCGGTGTCGCCTTCGCCGTGTCCGACAGCGGCATCGGCCTCACCATGGCCGAGATCAAGCGCTTGTTCCGGCCGTTTACCCAAGCCAATGTCACCATTGCCTCGCGCTTTGGCGGCGCCGGCCTGGGTCTGTCGTCGGTGAAGCAACTGGCGCGCGCGATGGGCGGCGACATCACGGTCGCCCCTCGGCCCGGCGGCGGCGCCACCTTCACGTTGACGGTGTCGGTGTGTGCCACGGGATCGGGCAAGTCCCGCAAGTCGAAGGGCGAAGCCGAGATGGATGCGGTCCCGGCGCTGCGCTTGCTCAGCGTCGAGGACAATCCGTTCGGGCGCGTTGTGCTCAACACCATCCTGACCGAGCTCGGTCATCATGCCGAGTTCATTGGGCGCGGCGAGGACGCGGTGAACCGGCTCGCGCAGGGCGCCTTCGACGCGGTGCTGATGGATATGGTGCTGCCGGGCATTAATGGCGTCGAGGCGATCAGGCGGATCCGCACCATGGCGACGCCGCTGGCTCAGATCCCCATCATCGGGGTGTCAGGTCGCGGCGAAGACGAAGTCGCCTCACGCGAGGCCGGCGCCGACGCATTTCTGGTCAAGCCTGTGTCTCCGCGGGCGCTAGCGACTGCGCTGCTTGCAGCGACACGCCGTGAGGAAGCCGCGACTTGATGATCGCGGCGTTGAGCTCGCCGCCGAAAACGAAGATCGCGGCGATGAAGTACAGGAACACCAGCGCGATAATCACCGAGGCGAGCCCCGCATACATCGTCACGTAATTGTTGGCGAAGCGCGCGAGGTACTGGCCGAACACGATGCCCGAGATCAGCGACGCCACGATGGTGAAGACGATGCCGGGCAGGATCTGGAGGAACCGGCGCCGTCCCGCCGGCAGCCAGGTATGCAGGATGATCAGCGCCACCACCAACGCGGCGACGGTGATGCCGTAGCGCAGCCAGGTGAGGATCCTCTCGTTGGATTCAACGAACAGCGGAATGTGCGCACGCGCGGCCTCGATGAGCAGCGGCCCGAGCACGATCAGGAATGCCATGGCGAGCGCGGTGAAGGCCGCAATCAGCGTGTAGGCGATCGATTCCAGCCGTAGCCAGTACCAGGGCCGCATCTCCACCACCGCATAGGCGCGGTTGAGCGCGACCCGTAGCGCCTCGACGCCGTTGGAGGCGAAGTAGACCGACAGCACCGCACCGATGGTGAATAGGCCGGTGCGGGTCGTGGTCAGCACGTCGTGGACTTCCCCCGAGATCGAATCCGCGACCTGCTTGGGCCAGACCTGGAGCATCAGGCTGGCAGCCTGATCGGCGAGTTCCTTGGAGCCGAAGAAGCCGGCGAGCGAGGTCAGCACGATCAGGAACGGGAACAGCGCCATCAGTGTCGACAGCGCGATATGGCTCGCGATCGCCCAGCCGTCATCGGCGAGGAACGTGTAGAACGCGTCCATCACGACGACGTAGATGGTGCGGACGGCTTTCACGGCTGGCTCTGTCCTGCTCCCTCTCCCCGCCTGCCGGGAGAGGGTTGGGGTGAGGGGGGCTCTCCGCGGGGACGGTGACCGTTGAGCTCGTGGAGATTCTCCCTCACCCGTAAGCCGCGCTGCGCGCGCATTGCGGCCTCTCCCCACAAGCGGGGAGAGGCGAAGAAGACAGACCACGCGCGCAAATCGGAAATCATCCAGCTAGCTTCTGATATTATTGGCTTAAAAGCCAGATCGGGAACGCCATGGCGGACCGGCGCGGAGGGTGTTATTTACCCTTCAATGGCATCTCTCCTGAGTACTTTCATCCTGCCGATCGCAGTCGGCGCCGTGGCGTTGGTGCTGCTGCTCGGTCTCATCAACATGATGCGCGGCGGCTCGCCCAACACCTCGCAGAAGCTGATGCGCTGGCGCGTGCTGCTTCAGTTCGTGGCGATCGTCATCGCGATGGTCGCCGTGTGGGCGATGGGGCGTTAACATGGTCGTGCTCAACCGCATCTATACGAAAACCGGTGACGACGGCACGACAGCGCTCGGCTCGGGTGAGCGCCGGCCGAAATATGATCTGCGCATCGAGGCCTATGGCACGGTCGATGAGACCAATGCCGCGATCGGCGTCGTCCGTCTGTACACAAAGGATGCGCCCGAACTCGACGCAATGCTCGGGCGGATTCAGAACGACCTGTTCGACCTCGGCGCGGACCTCGCGGTGCCCGAACGTGAGGGCAAGGCGGAGCGGTTGCGGGTCGTGGCGAGCCAGGTCGAGCGGCTCGAGCGCGACATCGACGCGCTCAACGACAAGCTGGCTCCCCTGACCTCCTTCGTGCTGCCGGGCGGCACGCCAGCCGCCGCCTACCTCCATGTCGCCCGTACGATTTGCCGCAGGGCGGAACGTGTGATGGTGGAACTGGCGGCCCGGCCGGACGAGCCCGTTGGTGCCGCTGGCATCCAATATATGAACCGCCTGTCGGACTTCCTGTTCGTGGCGAGCCGCGCCGCCAACGATGACGGCGCCGGTGACGTGCTCTGGGTTCCGGGCCAGAACCGCTGACCCATTGGGCCGCGCATTTCTGGGCGCCAAAATTAGACCCCTTCGCGCGTTGACCGGGCCGGATCAGGCCTTTAGGTTCCGCGCCAGTTGATAACCCCCTCCCAGATTGAGTGAAAGAGGATCGATGAAGGTCTTGGTGCCGGTAAAGCGGGTGGTCGATTACAACGTCAAGGTCCGCGTCAAGAGCGATGGATCGGGTGTTGAACTCGCCAACGTCAAAATGTCGATGAACCCGTTCGACGAAATTGCGGTCGAAGAAGCGCTGCGCCTGAAGGAAGCCGGCAAGGCGACCGAAGTCGTGGTGATCTCCATCGGACCGGCGCAGGCGTCGGAGACGATCCGCACCGGTCTCGCCATGGGCGCCGATCGCGGCATCCTGGTGAAGGCCGAGGGCGCGGTCGAGCCGCTCGCTGTCGCCAAGATCCTGAAGAAGATTGCGGACGAAGAGCAGCCGGGCCTGATCATTCTCGGCAAGCAGGCGATCGACGACGACAGCAATCAGACCGGCCAGATGCTGGCCGCGCTGCTCGGCTGGTCGCAGGCGACCTTCGCCTCGAAGCTCGAGGTTGAAGGCAGCGACTTCAAGGTCACCCGCGAAGTCGACGGCGGCTTGCAGACCGTGAAGCTGAAGGGACCGGCCATCGTGACCACCGATCTCCGTCTCAACGAGCCGCGCTACGCCTCGTTGCCGAACATCATGAAGGCCAAAAAGAAGCCGATTGCGGACAAGACCGCCGCCGATTACGGCGTCGATCTCACCGCGCGCCTCGAGGTTCTCAACACGACCGAGCCGGCGGGCCGCAAGGCGGGCGTCAAGGTCAAGGACGTCGCCGAGCTGGTGTCGAAACTCAAGAACGAAGCCGGGGTGCTCTGATGACGACGCTTCTGATTGCCGAACACGACAATGCGTCGCTCAAGGATGCGACCAACAAGGCCCTGACCGCAGCGGCCGCGCTCGGCGCGGATGTCGAGGTTCTGGTGGCCGGCGAGAATGCGAAGGCCGCGGCGGACGCGGCCGCAAAGCTTGCCGGTGTGAAGAAGGTGCTGCTCGCCGACGGCGCGCTTTACGCGCACGATCTGGCCGAGCCACTGGCCGCGCTGATCGTCTCGCTGGCTCCCGGCTACGACGCCATCGTCGCGCCCGCGACCTCGCGCTTCAAGAACGTGATGCCGCGCGTCGCGGCCCTGCTTGACGTCATGCAGGTCTCGGAAATCACCAAGGTGGTCGCCCCCGACACCTATGAGCGTCCGATCTACGCCGGCAACGCCATCCAGACGGTGAAGTCCAAGGACGCCAAGAAGGTCATCACGGTGCGCACCTCCACCTTCGCTGCAGCGGGCGAAGGCGGCAGCGCGTCGGTCGAGAGCGTCGCGGCGGCGGCCGATCCGGGCCTGTCGTCCTTTGTCGGCGAGGAAGTCGCAAAGAGCGACCGTCCCGAGCTGACCTCGGCCAAGATCATCGTCTCCGGTGGCCGCGCCATGCAGAGCCGCGAGAACTTCGCAAAGTACATCGAGCCGCTCGCCGACAAGCTCGGCGCCGGTGTCGGCGCTTCGCGTGCCGCGGTGGATGCGGGCTATGCGCCGAACGACTGGCAGGTCGGCCAGACCGGCAAGGTCGTGGCCCCCGAGCTCTATGTCGCGGTCGGCATTTCCGGCGCGATCCAGCATCTGGCCGGCATGAAGGACTCCAAGGTGATCGTCGCGATCAACAAGGACGAGGACGCGCCGATCTTCCAGGTTGCCGATTACGGCCTGGTCGCCGACCTCTACCAGGCGGTTCCGGAGCTGACCGCCGAACTCGGCAAGCTCGGCAAGTAAAACGCGCTAAAACACCGGCCGGAGCTATAAACTCCGGCCGGTGTTGCTTTTTGAGGCGTTTTCTTTGGCGTGGGACACGCCTTCGAAGCGATCCAATCTAGGTTTCGAGGCCGGGTTCTGATTAAATCGGATCTCCCGGCTCGGGGGATAGGCAGGCGCGGTTGATAGCGCGCCGTTCCGGTGGATGACATTATGGCGGCAGTAATCAAGAAGGTCGGCGTGATCGGCGCGGGGCAGATGGGCAATGGCATCGCGCATGTCGCTGCGCTGGCCGGCTTCGACGTGGTGCTCAACGACATTTCGACCGACCGCCTCAAGTCAGGCATGGCCACGATCAACGGTAACCTGACGCGCCAGGTCTCCAAGAAAGCCGTTAGCGAGGACGACAAAGCCAAGGCGATGGCGCGTATCGTGGCCGGCGAAAAGCTGGACGATCTCGCAGACTGCGATCTCGTGATCGAGACCGCGGTCGAGAAGGAAGAGGTCAAGCGCAAGATTTTCCACGATCTCTGCGCCGTGTTGAAGCCGGAGGCGATCGTTGCCTCCGATACCTCCTCGATCTCGATCACCCGGCTCGCCGCCGCCACCGACCGGCCCGAACGCTTCATCGGCATTCACTTCATGAATCCGGTGCCGTTGATGGAACTGGTGGAGCTGATCCGCGGTATCGCCACGGACGACCAGACCTTCGAGGCGTCAAAGGAATTCGTCGGCAAGCTCGGCAAACAGGTCGCGGTCTCCGAGGATTTCCCGGCCTTCATCGTCAACCGCATCCTGCTGCCGATGATCAACGAGGCGATTTACACGCTGTACGAAGGCGTGGGCAACGTGGAGGCGATCGACGCGGCGATGAAGCTCGGGGCGCACCATCCGATGGGCCCGCTGGAGCTCGCCGATTTCATCGGTCTCGATACCTGCCTGTCGATCATGCAGGTGCTGCATGAGGGCCTCGCCGACTCCAAGTACCGCCCGTGCCCGTTGCTGGTGAAATACGTCGAGGCGGGCTGGCTCGGTCGCAAGACCCAACGCGGTTTCTATGACTATCGCGGCGCCAAGCCGGTTCCGACGAGATAAGCGGTCTCGTGCCCCGGCTCTGCGGTGCGTCACTTCGTGCCGCCCGCGTCCGGAACACGGACAAAGCCCCCTACAGCGCTTCGTGACAATTCATGTCCCGTTAACCGCTCGCCTCTAGGTTACGCGCGGTACGAGGGTTTGCGTAATGGACATGATGGCGATGGTCAGCAGCATGCTGGCCTCTCAGCAAGGCGCGCTGCAGTCGAATATCTCGGCGACGCTGATGAAGCAGAACGCGGATGCGGAGAAATCCACCGTCCTGACGCTGCTCGGCGCCGGACAGCCCTCGCTCGCCAATGTCGGCGCCGGCGTCGGCGGCAACATCAACGTCACCGCCTAAACATCATCGCTTAGAACGACGCGGCGGCTTTGCCCGTCGCAGCCCGGATCAGCTTGAGCGCATCCTCGCTCGCCCATTCCGCCGGCCCCGCGATCGTCGCGATCTCGCAGCCTTGAGGATCGACCAGCACCGAGGTGGGCATGCCCAAGGCCCGGCCTATCGCCTTAAGATCCTGAAAAACCTTGGCTTTCTGATCGTTGAAATAGCCGAGCCTGATAAGATTGGCCTCTTTCAGAAACGTCTTAGGCTTCTCGGGGTCGCGGGTATCGATATTGATCGCCACCACCTCGAAATTCGGGCCTGACAGCTTGCCCTGGAGCTCGTCCAGCGCCGGCATCTCTTTTCGACATGGCACGCACCAGGTGGCCCAGAGGTTCACCAGCAGCGTCTTGCCGCGGAAATCTGACAGCTTCTTCGGCTTGCCGTCGGCGTCCTCGAAGGCCAGGTCCGGCAGCTTCAGCGGTGCGGTCGCCATGGTCAGCGCCGCTACCTCGCCATGGGCGAGCGGGGCGATCTTCTGTGCGGTGTTCACCGCCGTCCGGCAGGCGGGATCGCCGGATGGGGCCCGGCCCAGGCCCAGCCCGTACAGCGCGGCAAAGCCAGCCAGGCCTCCGACCACCACGGTGGCGATGACGGCGGGGATACGGCGCGTGGCCGACCGTGCTGTCCGTTGGTCGAGCCTGTCGTTGGGGTCGAGCATATCGTTTGTCATCCGGTCGCAGATATGGCTATCAGAGGCCTCTTAATACGGCTGGCAGCCGTCAGCAAACGTGCGGCGGCGACAGGCAAGGCGTGAGCAGGGGATCATGAGCAACAAGATGTGGGGCGGCCGGTTCTCGGAACGCCCCGACGAGATCATGGAAGAGATCAACGTCTCCATCGACGTCGATCGTCACCTCTTTGCCCAGGACATTGCCGCGTCCAAGGCCCACGCCGCGATGCTGGCCGCGCAGGGCATCATCACAGCCTCTGATGCGAAAAATATCGGCAAGGGTCTAGACACGATTTTGTCAGAGATCGGCAAGGGCGGCTTCGAATTCAAGCGCGCGCTCGAGGACATTCACATGAATGTGGAGAGCCGGCTGTCCGAGCTGATCGGCCCCGCCGCCGGCCGCCTCCACACCGCGCGCTCGCGCAACGACCAGGTCGCGACCGATTTCCGTCTCTATGTCCGCGATGTCCTCGATGAGACCGACGCCTCACTCGCCGCGTTCCAGCAGGCGCTGGTCGAGCGCGCGCTGGAGCATGCCGGAACGGTCATGCCCGGCTTCACGCACCTGCAGACCGCGCAGCCGGTGACCTTCGGCCACCATCTGCTCGCCTATGTCGAGATGGCCGCGCGCGATCGCGGCCGTTTCCAGGACGCGCGCAAGCGGCTGAACGAATCCCCGCTCGGAGCTGCGGCGCTCGCCGGTACCTCGTTCCCGATCGATCGTCACGCCACGGCGAAGGCGCTCGGTTTTGATCGTCCGATGGCCAACTCGCTCGATGCGGTTTCCGATCGCGACTTCGTGCTGGAGACGCTGTCGGCGGCCTCGATCTGCGCCGTGCACATGTCGCGCTTCGCCGAGGAGATCGTGATCTGGACCTCGCCGCTGGTCGGCATGATCCGCCTCAGCGACAAGTTCACCACGGGATCCTCGATCATGCCGCAGAAGCGCAATCCTGACGCCGCCGAGCTGGTGCGCGCCAAGACCGGCCGCGTGATCGGCGCGCTCAATGGGTTGCTGATCGTGATGAAAGGCCTGCCGCTCGCCTATCAAAAGGACATGCAGGAGGACAAGCAGGGCGCCATGGAAGGCTTCGCCGCGCTGTCGCTCGCCATCCGCGCCATGACCGGCATGGTCCGGGATCTCGTGCCTGATGAAGCGAAGATGAAGCTTGCTGCAGGCGAGGGCTACGCCACCGCGACCGATCTTGCCGACTGGCTGGTGCGGACGCTGAAGATGCCGTTCCGCGAGGCCCACCACGTCACCGGCCGCATCGTCGCGAAAGCCGCCGAGGGCGGCGTGGCGCTGCACGAGCTCCCGCTCAAGGAGATGCAGGCAATCGAAGCGAAGATCACGAAAGACGTGCTCGGCGTGCTCTCGGTCGAATCGTCGGTGAAGAGCCGGACCAGCTTCGGCGGCACCGCACCGAAGAACGTGGCATCGCAGGCCAAGGCCTGGCTGAGGCGGCTGGAAAAAGAGCGAAAATTGGGCTGAGGGGCAAAATTTCGCTTATGTTTCATGATCATCCGGGTCTCGCCAGAGCGCGCCAATCTCTGTATGGTGCGCCGCGCGTAGTGGGGATTTCGTCGTGACGTCAAAGTTTCGCCCGGCCGGCTCGGGGTGGGCCATCATTGTCTTGAGCCTGACGGCGCTCGCGCTTGCCGGCTGTGGCCGCAAGGGCCCGCTGGATCTGCCGCCGACCGCCTCCAGCGCGTCCACGGCGAACATCGCGCCACCGACCGACACCGAGACCGAAGCCGAGAGGACGCCGAGCGTGTTCAATCCCACCTATGGCGCGGACGCCGCACCGGCGGCGACCAAGGGCAAAAAGAGACCGTTCATCCTCGACCCGCTGCTGGACGAAAGACCCAGCCGATAGGCTGGGGCAACTGAGCCAACGCCATGAACCATTTTGACTATCGCAACGGCGTGCTGCACGCCGAGGCGGTGAATCTGTCCGAGCTGGCCGCAACCGTCGGCACGCCGTTCTATTGCTATTCGACCGCGACGCTCGAGCGGCACTATCGGGTTTTCACCGACGCTTTCGCCGGCGAGAAGGTGCTGGTCTGCTACGCCATGAAGGCGAATTCCAACCAGTCGGTACTGCGCACGCTGGCCAGGCTCGGCGCCGGCGCGGACGTGGTCTCCGGCGGCGAATTGAAGCGCGCGCTGGCCGCCGGCATTCCCGCCAATAAGATCCTGTTCTCCGGCGTCGGCAAGACGGAAGCCGAGCTGCGCGCCGCGCTGGCCGCCGACATCCTCTGCCTCAACGTCGAATCCGAGCCCGAGCTCGAGCTGCTGTCGCGCCTTGCGACCGAGACGGGCAAGACCGCGCGGATCTCGATCCGTGTCAATCCTGACGTCGATGCCGGCACGCATGCAAAGATCTCGACCGGCAAGTCCGAGAACAAGTTCGGCATCCCGATTACGCATGCCCGCGAGGTCTATGCCCGCGCCGCGAAGCTGCCGGGCATCGAGGTCACAGGCACCGACGTGCATATCGGCAGCCAGATCACTGACCTCTCCAAGATGGAGATCGCGTTCCGCATCCTCTCCGAATTCGTGCAGACGCTGCGCGCCGACGGCCACAACATCTCGCATGTGGATTTCGGCGGCGGCCTCGGCATTCCCTATTACATGGACCGCGAGGCGCCGCCGGCGCCCGACGCCTATGCCGCCATGGTCAAGCGCGTCAGCCACAATCTCGGCTGCACGCTGATGTTCGAGCCGGGGCGCATGATCGTCGGCAATGCCGGCATTCTGGTCGCCAAGGTGATCTATGTGAAGCACGGTGACGGCAAGAATTTCGTCATCATCGACGCCGCCATGAACGATCTGATCCGTCCGACGCTGTACGAGGCCCATCACGACATTCTGCCGGTGACGCAGCCTGCGAAGGGGGCCGCGACCATCATGGCCGACGTCGTCGGCCCGGTCTGCGAGACCGGCGACTACCTCGCGCTCGACCGCACGCTGCCGACGCCAAAGCCCGGCGACCTGATCGCCATCATGACCGCCGGCGCCTATGGCGCGGTGCAGGCCGGCACCTACAATACGAGGCCGCTGGTGCCCGAGGTGCTGGTGAAGGGCGACCAGTACGCCGTCGTGCGTCCGCGCATCGAGGTCGAGCAATTGATCGCGATGGATACGCCGGCGCCGTGGCTGTGAGGCTGTGATTGTCCACGATGAGCGCAGCTAGCGCTGCGCCCATCGCTGCATTGACCCCTACTTCTTGAACCGGTCCCTGATCGCGGCGAGGCCGGAATCATAGACGCCGCCGAGGGCATCGACCGCTTCCTTCTCCCGCCCCGGGTCGGGCGTGTAGATGCCGGTCCATGTCACCACCGACGCGCCTTCACCCTTTGCTGTGACCTTGATGGTCGACTTGTACTGGCTCACCGGCAATGGACTCGACAGGAACGCGTAGGAATAGCTGAAGTCCTTGTCGTTCCGCGCAGTCTGCGTCTCCACGAACGAAGCCTTGCCGTCCCTGGTGACGAGCGTCCGGGTTGGCGGCGACTTGCCGTCCGCAATGCACTGCCCCACCGGCGGCAGCCAATCCTTGATCGCGCAGAACGGCCCGATGACGGACCACACCTCGGCCGCAGCACTGCTGACCTCGATGCTCCTCGTCAGATTGGCTGCGGATGCCGGCATGACGCCGACGCCCAGGCCGAGGGTGCAAATCGCGGCGCTGCGAACCGAAACGAGCAATCTGGAAGCCGCTGAATCGTATTTCTTCATGGTAATCTCCTGTGTCCGGCGGGCCGTGATTGCGGCGGCCGGCTTGCCAATGCCGGTCGAATAGACGCTCACCACGGTCCGCGGCCAGTTCAGAGAATGAATCGCTGCTGATACAGAAACTGAACTAGGAAGCCGCGCGCCGCGGCCCTAAGCTTGCGCCTTCGCTTGTCACGGAGGCCCGCATGACCATCGGCAGCTACAGGCAGTTCTGTCCGGTCGCGATGGCGGCCGAGATATTATGCACGCGCTGGACCGTCGTACTGCTACGTGAACTCGTCGCCGGCTCGACCCGGTTCAACGAGTTGCGCCGCGGCGTTCCCCGCATGTCGCCTGCGCTGCTTTCCCAGCGCCTGAAGGAACTCGAAGCTGCAGGCATCGTGATCCGCCAGCCGTCGACTTCCGAGCGCGGCGTGATCGAGTATCAGCTGACCGCCGCCGGACGCGAACTCGGCCCCATCGTCGAGGCGTTCGGCATCTGGGGCCAGCGCCGCATCGAGTCGCATCTGTCGCTTCAGCATCTCGATGTCCAGCTGTTGATGTGGGACATGCGGCGGAATCTGAACACGACCCCGATGCCGACCCGCCGCAGCGTGCTGCAGTTCGCCTATCCGGAAATGCCTTCGACGCAGCGATTGTGGTGGCTGATCGTCGATCCCGACGACGGCGTCGACCTCTGCTCGATTGATCCCGGTTTCGACGTCGACCTTTACGTGTCGGTTGATCTGCGCACCATGACGGCGATCTGGATGGGACTCGATACCGTGCGCGCGGCCGTCGCAAGCCGGCGGATGCTGCTCACCGGCGACCGGCAGCTTGCCGCGGCCATGCAAAGCTGGCTGGGCCTCAGCCCGTTCGCCAAGGAACGCAAGCTGGCGAGCTGATCCAGGGCGGCGCAATTCAGTATTTGTATCGCCCCGCTACAGTTCCCGTACTGGCGAGCCCGCGCCGTGTTCTGGCACCCAAATGATGCCCGCCTGTATCAACGCGGAGCTGAACTCGAGCCAGGAGACACGACATGACAGCGTATCTGATCGCGGACATCAAAGTGACTGACGGAAAGTGGGTGCCGGACTACGCAGCGTCCGTCCACGAGTTGGTGCACAAGCATGGCGGCAAGTATCTTTCCCGCAGCGGCAATGTGAAAACCCTTGAAGGTGCCCCTCTCGACACATCGCTGATCGCGATCATGTCGTTTCCAACCGCGAAGGCAGCGGAGTCCTTCGTCGCTGATCCCGCCTACGGCCGCTTCGCGGCAGCGCGCAGGGGCGGCAGCGAGAGCCGCTTCCAGTTGATCGACGATACGGACTTGGCCGGCACGATCCCCTATCTCGCCAAGGCTTGAACTGCGTCTTCGTCAAACACTCGGCCGCAGGCGCAGACGTGCCCGGCCAACACAGGAGATTGGAATGAACGGTTCACTCGCCGGCGCTGGCCTGCTTCGCATGCTTTTCGTAGCTTGCAGCGTGGCCTTCCTGCTCGGACTTTCCGGCGTCGCGTCGGCCCGGGTCACGCGGTGCGACATCACATGGGTCAGCTGCAACAACACCTCTGCGAAATGCTCGAGCGAGAGACGGTGCATGCGCAGGTGCGACGAGAAGTACATCAAATGCAGCGGGGGCTCGGCCTCCCTGCAACTGGAGCAGCCGATCGACCTTCCGGACCTTGGCAGACGCCGCACGTAGCAGATCGATCCAAGGAGGACAGCGCAGCGCCGGTCGTCGGCGCTGCGTTCTCGTGTTGGCGCTAGCTGGGTGGCCTGCCGCCAACCACGACGCCCGCCTTCTTCTCGATCGGCTTGATCGCCGCGGTGAAATCGGACTCGGCGCCTTCCGCGCTGAGGACCGTCTCCCACAACCGCCCGACCGCATCTGCGACCTCCATCGACAGGCCGAGCTGCTTCATCTCCTCCAGCGCCAGCCGCACGTCCTTCACCATCAGTCCCGTGGCGAAGCCGAAGTCGAAGCTGCGCGGCAGCACCGCGCGCGGAAACTTGTCGCGGCTTGCGGTGTTCATGCCGGAGCCGGCATTGATGACGTCGATCATCACGGCAGGATCGAGCCCTGCCTTGACGCCCATCACCACCGCTTCCGAGGTCGCCACGATCGCGGTGGCCGACAAGAAGTTGTTGGCGAGCTTCATGGTCTGCGCCGCGCCGGGCTTCTCGCCGATGAAGAACACCTTTCCGATGATGTCGAGCGCGGGCTTGAGCAGCTCGAACTCGGTCTTCGGCCCCGAGACCATCACCGCGAGCGTGCCCTTCTCGGCGCCGCCGACGCCGCCGGAGACGGGGCAGTCGATCTGCACGATGTCATGCTTGGCGAGCAGGCCGTGAATCTTCACTGCCATCGCCGAGCCGACGGTGGAGAGATCGATGAAGCGTTTGACGCGGCTTCCCTCGATCACGCCGTCCGGTCCCGTCGCAACCGCGAGCGACGCCTGCAGCGAAGGCAGGCTCGCCATGACCGTCTCGACCTGGTCGGCGACCTCCTTCGGCGACATCGCCGCGATGGCGCCGCGCGCCACCAGCTTGTCGACGGCCTCCCGGCGCGTGTCGAACACGACGAGCCGGTTGCCGGCCTCGATCAGCCGCCGCGCCATCGGGAAACCCATGTTTCCGAGGCCGATGAATCCGATGTCCATGGTGTTTCCTTGTGTTGAATGTTCGTTGTTGTTGATCGCGCGCATCCATCCTCGGTGTCGTCCTGGCGAAAGCCAGGACCCATTACCCCAGGGAGAGGTTGTGGCGCGAAGTGGCAACTCCGAGTCCCCGTAACCACACCTGCCGGGGGCTATGGGTCCTGGCTTTCGCCAGGACGACGTGGGAGAGGGACGTCGCGTCCCCGTCCCTCACGCCGGCACCGCTCACGCCTTGCCGTCGATCTCCGCGAACACCTCGCGCGCGATTCGAAAACTGTCGACCGCGGCCGGCATGCCACCATAGATTGCGACCTGCATCAGGATCTCGCGGATCTCGTCGCGGCTGACGCCGTTGGTGAGGGCGCCCTTCAGATGCGCGCGGAATTCGTGCTGACGATTGAGGATCGCGATCATCGCGATGTTGAGCATGCTGCGGGTCTTGCGCGGCAGCTCCTCGCGGCCCCACACGGTGCCCCAGCAATATTCGTTGAGCATCTCCTGGAACGGACGGTTGAAATCGTCGACGGTCTTCAGGGCGTTGTTGACATAGGCCTCGCCCAGCACCGCTTTGCGGACTTCCAGGCCCTTGTCATGCATCTTCTTGTCCATGGCGTTTCCTTTGCTTCTCTTGCGTTTTTCTTGGCTGGCGGCGCGGAAATTACGGGGTTGCGGCGGGTCAGTCACGTCCTCGTGTTATGCGGGAAAAGGGGTGTCTCCCGTACAGGAACGGATGCCTCAGTGCTGCCGTTGTGGTACGCTTCTCTACCGGGCAACCTGGAGAGTTGATTGAACGGCGTCACCCCCGACCCGTCAGACCCGATCCGCGATGGCGACGCTCTGTCGCGGCTGAAGCTGGCGCAAGCCCTGCAGCGGGCCACTTATGCCATCGCGTGGGAGCGTGCCTGGCCGAATTTGGCGCGGCTTCTCACTGTCGTCGGCCTGTTCCTTGTGGTGTCCTGGGCCGGCCTCTGGCTGGCGCTGCCCTTCATTGCCCGCGCTATCGGGCTCGTGGTTTTCGCCGGCATCGCGATTGCCGTCCTGTTCCCGTTGAGTCGCTTTCGCTGGCCGAGCCGCGAGGAGGCGCTGGCCCGGCTCGATCGCGGCTCCGGCATCCGTCATCGGCCGGCCACCACGCTGACGGACACGCTGAGTTCGCAGGACCCGGTTGCGCAGGCATTGTGGCGGGCGCAGCGTGAGCGCACGTTGGCTTCGATCAAGCGCATCCGCGCCGGTCTGCCGAGGCCCCGGCTCGCTCTGCATGATCCCTGGGCGCTGCGCGCGCTGGTCATGGTGATGCTGGTTGCGACGTTCTTCGCCGCCGGCGACGAGCGTGCGATGCGGCTCGGAGCCGCCTTCCACTTGAACGGCATGCTGGCCCCGGCGAATGTTCGCGTCGATGCCTGGGTCACGCCGCCGCTCTACACCGGCAAGCCTCCGGTCATCCTGTCGGCCGCGAACAAGGAGGCCGCGGCGCTGCCGGCCAGCGGCCCGCTTGCCGTTCCCGCTGGTTCGACCCTGATCGTTCGCTCCTCCGGCGGCAGCCTGGATGTTGCCGTCTCCGGCGGCCTCAAGGAGGTCGCGCCTACCGAAGCTGCGCCCAAGGGCACCAACGAGAAGCATTTTACCATCAGCGGCGACGGCACCGCGCATGTCCGTGCGCCCTCTGGCCAGCCGCAATGGGCGTTTGCGGCAACGCCGGATCGTGCGCCGACGATCGCGCTGGCCAAGGATCCCGAGCGCCAGGCCCGTGGCGGACTCCAGCTCACCTACAAGGTCGAGGACGATTACGGCGTCACCGGCGCCGACGCACAAATCGGCCTGCGTCCCGCCGACGCCAAAGATGGTGTCAAGGATGGCAGCAAGGAGGCCGACACCAAGGCTGCCGCGCGGCCGCTATTCCAGCCTCCGCAATTCCCGCTCGTGCTGCCGAATGCGCGCACCCGCAACGGCGTCGGCCAGACGGTGAAGGATCTCAGCGAGGATCCCTATGCCGGCGCCGATGTCACGCTGACCCTCACCGCCAAGGACGAGGCCGGCAACGAGGCCCGGAGCGAGCCCTTCAACATGCGCCTGCCCGAGCGACTGTTCACCAACTCGCTCGCGCGCGCGCTGGTCGAACAGCGCCGCATCCTCGCGCTCGACGCCAACAAGAATTCGGATGTCTACGCCGCGCTCGACGCGCTGATGATCGCGCCCGAATTGTTCACGCCGGATGCGGGCTGCTATCTCGGCCTGCGCAGCCTGGCGCTGCAGCTGGAAGCCGCCCGCACCGACGACGCGCTGCGCGATGTGGTGGGAAGCATGTGGGCGTTCGCGGTCACCATCGAGGACGACGGTGTCGCCGGCAGCGTCAACGCCGCGCTGCGCTCGGCCCAGGACGCGCTCAAGCGGGCGCTGGAACGCGGCGCCAGCGAGGACGAGATCAAGGCGCTGACGCAAAAGCTTCGCGAGGCGATGGCCGGCAAGGTGCGCGATCTCGCCCGGCGCGCCGAGCAGAATCCGCTTGGACCGCGGCAGCCTTTCCCGGCAGAGGTTCAGCTCATCCTCGACAAGTCTGTCGAGCTGAAACAAAAGACCCAGAACGCCACGCCCGAGCAGCTCGAAGAGCTGGCGAAGCAGCAGGACGCGTTGCGCGAGCAGCTTCAGGCCTATCGCAAGTCGGCGAACAACCGGGCGAAGCCGGGCAACGACGGTGCCAACCAGTCGACGCGAGACCGTAAATGCGGAAGCTAGCACGCGTGCCAGTCTTGAAGGCGATCTCGATCGCCTGCCTCGCCTTCCTGTTGGGAGGCGTCTCGCCCGTGGCTGCCCAGCAGGATCAGGATGTCGATGCCCTGCTCGATGGCGCTGAAAAGGCGATGCAGGATTCCGGCGACAGCCTCAGGCAGAAGGAATCCGGCAAGAGCCTCAACAATCAATCCGATGCGATTCAGAAGCTCGAGGACTACAAGCGCGCGACGGAAAAGAGCCAATCCTCCAATCGCGATCGTTCCGTCATCACGCAGCGCGACCTCGACGAATTGCTGAAGCAAATCGAGAAGGCGGCGCGCGAAGGCAACAAAGAAGCGGCTCAGCGCATGCTCGAGCAGCTCGCGCAGATCATGGAAAATCTCCAGATGGCGCAGCCCGGGCAATCCGGCGACAGCGACATGGAGCAGGCGCTCAACGAGCTCAGCGACATGATCCGCAAGCAGCAGCAATTGCGCGACAAGACTTTCAAGCAGGGCCAGGATTCCCGGCGTGAGCGCTCGCGCGGCAAGCAGCAGGGCGACCAGTCGATGTCGGACCTCCAGCAGGATCAGCAGTCGCTGCGGGATCGCCTGAAGAAGCTGCAGGACGAACTCGCCAAGCGCGGCCTCACGCAGAAGGGGCAAAAGGGCCAGAAGAGCCAGGGCCAGAAGGGGCAAAAGGGTCAGCAGGGCGAGCAGGGACAGCCGGGCCAGGATGGCGATCAGGACGGCGACCAGGGCGATGACGACGGCAGTCTGGACGCCGCCGACGGGGCCATGGGCGATGCCGGCTCGCAGCTCGGCGAAGGCAATTCGGATGGTGCCGTGGACGCGCAGGGGAAAGCGCTCGAGGCCTTGCGCAAGGGCGCGCAGAAGATGGCCGAGGCGATGCAGCAGGGCGATGGCGACGGGCAGGGCGATGGTCCCGGCAACCGGCCCGGCCGCCAGCAGAGCGGCGGCAATCAGACCGATCCGCTCGGCCGCCCCCTTCACGGCCGCGATCTGAGCGACGACTACACGGTCAAGATCCCCGGCGAGATCGACGCCCAGCGCGTCCGGCGCATCCTCGAGGAGCTCCGCCGCCGCTTGGGGGATAGCTCGCGCCCGCAGATCGAACTCGACTACATCGAGCGGCTGCTGAAGGATTTTTGAGGTTGTCGCAGCTTTCGTAGCCCGGAAGAGCGAAGCGATATCCGGGGCCGCCGGTCCCGCACGTCGCTGCGCTCATGCGGGCTACAAGCTACGACCCCGCCTGCTACCCCTTCTTCGCCGCCAGCGCATCCGCCACCGCCGTGCGGATGTCGGCGACCGAGAACGGCTTGGTCACGACGTCATGCACCAGCGCATTGAGATTCGAGGCGCGCTCGCGCTGGTCGGCAAAGCCGGTCATCAGCAGAATGGTCAAATCGGGGAAATCGCGTGCGACGGAAAGCGCCAGCGCGATGCCATCCATCACCGGCATCTGGATGTCGGTGAGCAGCAGGTCGAACTGGCCGCCCGCGCGGGTCAGGATCTCCAGCGCCTCGGCGCCGTCTTGTGCGGTGACGATCTCGTGCCCGTCCATGGCGATGGCGCGTGCCACCAGCTGGCGCATCGAATCCTCGTCGTCGGCGATCAGGATTTTGGACATGAGACGAACCTTGACCTGCGAAATCGATTATACGCTGCCGCCGGCGATGTCGCGCCGGTTGAAGAAGCGAACGTCGATATTGCGGCCCTCCGGGGGCGGCGAGGCCAGGCGCGAGCGGAAGAAGGCGCGCTCGCCGGGCTGTAGCACGGTCTGTTCCAGAACGGTGTTCCAGGCGTAGATTTCCGCGCCTTGCGCGTCGCGCACCGCGAAGCGCAACCGGGGAATGTCGAGCGGCTTCTTGCCCTGGCCCACGATCACGCCCTCGATCACCAGCACCTGCTTACCGTCCACGGTCTCGCTGGAGAGCTTGACGTCCTTGAAGGCCAGTGCGCGCAGGTTAACTTCGAGGCCGACCATCCTGTAGAAGGCGGCCGTCTGCGGCAGCAGTCGCACCATATCGCCGCGCCAGATCACCAGCGCCAGCACTAGCGCGCCCATGGCGGCGCAGGCGGTTGGCAGGCCGAAATGGGATTTTCGCGGGGCCGCGGTGGCGACTTGACGGCGCACTCGGGCGCCGCGGCGACGGCCGAACAGGCCTTGGAACCAGGACTGGTGCTGTTCGCCGACGACTTCCTCCTCGACGGACCGGGCAGCCGCCGACCATTCGTCTTCGGTGTCGCTGGTCTCCTGGTCCGGCCAGTCGCTGGCGATCGAGGGGCTGTCAACGACAGGCGCGTCAGCTGCGCCGTCGTCCTGGGCAAATGAGTTCCACTGCTCGGCGAGATCGGACTGGTCGTCGGCCCGGCTGGCTGCGGCCATGGCCGGGACAGATGCCTCCTCGATGGCATCCTCGGCATGGGCGACCCAGGTTTCCTTGCAACGGGAACAGCGCACGGTCCGGCCGTTCGCCCCAAGGCTCGCGGGCTTGATGGCGTAGGATGTCGTACAATGAGGGCAGACGATATGCATGGACGAGCCTTGATGCATGGACAAGTCTTGACGGTGACACGGTCGCGGAGAACCGAGAGGGAAAGATGCTACCAATTATGCTACAGGACGACCGTTAACGAACCGGAAACCATAACGGCCGCAAAACCCGTTGATCGCGCGGAGCGGAGCACAGCCGTGCGGCCCGCGGCCTCTCTCGAACGGAGCTGAGCTTGGTTCGGTTCGAAAATGTCGGATTGCGTTACGGCCTGGGGTCCGAGGTCCTGCGCGACCTCAACTTCCAGATCCCGGCGCATTCTTTCCAGTTTCTCACTGGCCCGTCCGGCGCCGGCAAGACCTCATTGCTGCGCCTGTTGTTCCTCTCGCATCGACCGACGCGGGGCCTCGTCAATCTGTTCGGTCACGACATCTCGCAGCTCGGCAAGGACGAAATCGCAAACTTGCGCAAGCGCATCGGTATCGTGCTCCAGGATTTCCGCCTGCTCGACCACATGACGACCTATGAGAACGTCGCGCTGCCGTTCCGCGTCATGGGCCGCAGCGAATCGAGCTACCGCAAGGAGGTCATCGACCTCCTGAAATGGGTCGGGCTCGGCGAACGCATGGACGCGCTGCCGCCGATCCTGTCCGGCGGCGAGAAGCAGCGCGCGGCGATCGCGCGCGCGGTGATCTCGCGACCGCAGCTGCTGCTGGCCGACGAGCCGACCGGCAGCGTCGATCCGACGCTCGGCCGCCGCCTGCTGCGGCTGTTCATCGAGCTCAACAAGTCAGGTACCGCCGTCATCATCGCCACCCACGATATCGCCCTGATGGACCAGTACGAGGCGCGACGCTTCGTGCTGCACCAGGGACGGCTGCACGTCTATGAGTAGGCCCGACGAGCGCGGCGTGCTGGTCGATCTCGGACAGGAGGGTCCGCCGCTTCCGGCCAGGGCGCGCAACATGTCGCCGATCGTGCCGCGCGCCTCGATCCACGGCCGCGCGCTGGTCGCAGTCGTCGCCATCATGACCTTCCTGGCCTCGATGACGACCGGCACGGTGCTGCTGGTGAGCGCCTCCGCCGCCGAATGGCAGTCGGATGTCGCGAGCGAGATCACCATTCAGGTCCGCCCGCAGACGGGCCGCGATCTCGAACGCGACACCGCGGCGGTGGCCGAGGCGAT
Organism: Bradyrhizobium sp. JR4.1; assembly: GCF_040548605.1. Classification (NCBI taxonomy): domain Bacteria; kingdom Pseudomonadati; phylum Pseudomonadota; class Alphaproteobacteria; order Hyphomicrobiales; family Nitrobacteraceae; genus Bradyrhizobium; species Bradyrhizobium sp. JR4.1. The sequence continues at coordinate 98,625 of NZ_JBEPRY010000001.1, read as the reverse complement.
GCGCGCGCAAGCCGGCATCGTCGAGGTCAAGCCGTTCACGAAGGACGAGAGCGGCAAGCTGCTCGAACCCTGGCTCGGCACCGGGCTGTCGATGGACGATCTGCCGGTGCCGCGCATGATCATCGCGCGCGTGCAGCCCGGCACGGCGCTTGATCTCGGCGCCTTGCGCGCCCGCGTGACCCAGGTGGCGCCAAGCGCCAGCGTCGACGATCACCGCGCCTGGATCGAGCGCATGCGCTCGATGACCAACGCCACAGTGCTCGCCGGCCTCGGCATCCTCGCGCTCGTCATCGTCGCCACCATCATCTCGGTGTCGTTCGCGACCCGCGGCGCCATGGCGGCGAACCGTCCGATCGTCGAGGTGCTGCATTTCGTCGGCGCCGGCGACCGCTACATCGCCAACCGCTTCCTGCGTCATTTCCTCAGGCTGGGGCTGGAGGGCGGCGTGATCGGCGGTGGCGCCGCCATGCTGGTGTTCGGCTTCTCCGAGTCGATTGCAGGCTGGTTTTCCGGCACCCCCGTCGGCGACCAGTTCGCCGCGCTGCTCGGCACCTTCTCGCTGCGGCCGTCCGGCTACATCGTGCTCGCGGTGCAGGCCGTGCTGATCGGCGCCATCACCGCGGTCGCCTCGCGCCAGACGCTGTTCGCGACGCTGAATGATGTCGATTGAAATGGTTTTTTTCCTTCTCCCCTTGTGGGAGAAGGTGGCGCGAAGCGCCGGATGAGGGGTTCTATCCACGTGCACGAACGTCGAGGCGAGTTTGCGGAGACATACCCCTCACCCGTCTCGCCGCTATCGCGGCGAGCCACCCTCTCCCACAAGGGGAGAGGGGAAATCTGGTTCGCGGCCCCAGTGCTTCGCCACATCGATTGAGGCCGACAAACCGGACTCCACTTCGCCTCAAAACGTCCTAAAATCACCTCTGGGAAGGGATCACTGACATCGCATGACCGCGCCGACCGACGATCGATCGCCGAAACTGCCGCGCGGCTGGCTGCGCGCGGCCGTGATCTCGACGGTTGCGCTTGCCTTCGTCGGCGCGGCGGCGGGCTTCATCGCGTTTCTGTCGCAATTGCGCGGCGCCGAAATCGCGCCGGACCGCAAGGCGGACGGCATCGTGGTTCTGACTGGCGGCTCCTCGCGGGTCTCGGATGCGATGGAGCTGCTCGCTGCCGGCTACGGCAGGAGGCTCCTGATCTCCGGCGTGCACCCGACCTCGACGGCGAGCGACATCTCCCGGACGCTGCCGGAGAACCAGTCCTTCATGCGTTGCTGCGTCGATCTCGACCGCACCGCGGTCTCGACCCGCGGCAATGCCGCGGAAGCGCGGCGCTGGGCCGCGGGACGCGGCTTCAAATCGCTGATCGTGGTCACCTCGAACTATCACATGCCGCGCGCGCTGGTGGAATTCTCGCATGCGATGCCGGAGACGACACTGATCCCGTTCGTGGTGGTCGGCGACAAATGGCGCGAGGAGCCGTGGTGGACCTCAGCGTCCACCTTGCGGCTGCTGCTGTCGGAATATGTCAAGTACATCGCGGCCGAGCTCAGGGTGCGGCTGGAGGATTTCGGGATTGACCTTTCGCCCGAGATGTCGGAGCAGCCTTCCGGGCTGCAGCCGAAGCGGCCCGCCACCGCACAGGCCAATTGATCGGCAACTGATCGGCAATTGATCGGATCCTCGATGTTCTTGATTTTCCTGCGATCGCTCGTGTTCAACGTGCTGTTCTACACCGTGCTGGTGTGCCTCGCGATCGTGGCGCTGCCGACCTTCGCATTGCCGCCGCGCGCCATGCTCACGGTCGCGAAATGGTGGGCGAAGGCGACGCTGTTCCTGATGCGGGCGGTCTGCAACATCAAGGTGGAATTCCGCGGCCTCGACAAGATTCCGACGGGACCATTGGTCGTCGTGGCGAAGCACCAGTCGTTCTGGGAGACGTTCGTCTTGCCGGGCTTCTTCGACCGTCCGATTTTCATCCTCAAGCGTCAGCTCATGCAGATCCCGGTGTTCGGTCAATTCCTGGTCAAGACCGGGATGATCGCGATCGACCGCAACGCCGGCGTCAAGGCGCTGCTGGACATGACGCGGCGGGCGCGTGAGGCGGTGCGCAGCGGCGGGCAGCTCGTGATCTTTCCCGAAGGCACGCGCCGCGCCCCAGGCGCGCCACCGGACTACAAGAGCGGCTTCGCGCAGATCTATTCGTCCTGCGGCGCGCCGTGCCTGCCGATCGCGCTCAATTCCGGCCTGTTCTGGCCGCGCCGCACCTTCATGCGCTATCCCGGCACGCTGGTGGTGGAGTTTCTCGATCCGCTGCCGCCGGGCTTGCCCAAGGACGAGTATCTTTCCCGTGTGCAAACGGCGATCGAAGACGCGACCGGCCGCCTGGTCGAAGCGGGTCGCAAGGAGCAGGAGCAGCTGATCGGCTCGGCGCCGAGCTATGCGCCGTCGGAGAGCTAGCGGTTTTCCCGATCGTCCACCGGAGCCGGCGCGTGCTGAGAATGCGCATCACCATGCAGCATCATGGCAAGCTGATGCAATGGCGCATCGCGAAAACCTTCGGCCTCGATCGCCTTCACCGTCGCGGTCACGTAGTCGCGGTTGGCGCCCGACTGGCCGTGGCCCTGGAGCACGTGCCGATGCTGGTCGGTGAGCGACAGCCGGCCGGCATATTGCACATGGCCACGGTCGACGACATAGGCGAGCGCGGAGACGCGCTGCCGTGCGTCGTTCTCCAGCCACACCGAGCGCATGACTTCGCGATAGACCGACGTCACCTGCTCGCGCGCGCGCAAATAGGCAACGACATCGGCGCGTTTCTTTTCGGCGACGCGGAAGGCGATGCCGCGGCAGGCGCCGCCGCGGTCGAGGCCGAGCACCAGACCCGGCTTCTCCGGCGTGCCACGGTGGACGAAGGAATAGACACAGAGCGCGCGATGCTCGCCGACCAGCCGCGCCGGGACGCGCTCCTCGAATTCGAAGCCTGGCCGCCACATCAGCGAGCCGTAGCCGAACACCCAGAGGTCGCCTTTGGCAGTGGTGACGGAGGGGAGGGTGATTTCCGACATTTCGGGCACGGCTACCAGAACCGCGCCCCCAAGCGAAGCGAATTCTCCGCCTTTCGTCGCAGACTTACCTCGCTTACATTTGACAAAATCAGGGATCAAAGGGTCGCCGCATGTCCGATATGACCGTTGCCGCAGGCCGGCGCTCCCGTTGGGGCCTTTTCATCGCCCCTGTCATCCTCCTGATCCTCGCGGTGGCGTGGAGCGGCTTCTGGTTCTATGCGGCGTCGCAGGCCGAAATCGCCGCCGACGCCTGGCGCGCGCAGGAGGCCAAATCCGGGCGCATCTATGATTGCGCCAAGCGCTCGATCGCGGGCTTCCCCTTCCGCTTCGAGGTCCAGTGTTCCGGCGCCAGCGTCGCCCTGGTGTCGCAGAACGCCAGCAAGACGCCGTTCACGGCGAAGCTCGACAACATCCTGGTCGTCGCCCAAGTCTACGACCCCAAGCGCATCATTGCCGAGTTCACCGCACCCGCGACGCTCACTGACGGCGTCACGCAAAGCACCTTCGTCGTGAACTGGAGCAAGGGTCGCAGCAGTGTCGTCGGCCTGCCCGCCGTGCCGGAGCGCGCCTCCATCGTGTTCGAGGATCCCACCGTCAATCGCGTCGACGGCAGCGTGCAGGTGCCGCTCGCGCGCGCGAAACAGGTCGAGCTGCATGGACGCCTCGCGGATGGATCGCCGTCAGATCATCCCGTGATCGAGACCGTGCTGCAGATCGCGCAGGGCAGCATCCAGGGCGTTCATCCGCTGCTCGCCGAGCCGTTCGAAGCCGATACGCGGGCGAAGATCACCGGACTGTCCGACCTCACGCCAAAGCCGTGGCCGCAGCGCTTCCGCGAGATCCAGGCCGCCGGCGGCCATATCGAGATCGTGCAGTCCCGGATCCAGCAGGGCGAGATGATCGCGGTTGCGGCCGGCACGCTCGGGCTCTCGGCGAACGGCCGTCTCGACGGCGAACTGCAGATGACGGTGACGGGCCTCGAGCGCGTGATCCCCGCGCTCGGCATCGAGAAGATGCTGGAGGAGGGAGTGCCGCAGGCAACCCTCGATCGCGTCGCGCCCGGCGTGAAGTCGCAGGACCTGAACAATCTGTTCGGCGCGCTCGACCGCGCCGTTCCCGGCCTCGGCAAGGTCATCAAGCAGAACGCCAATGCCGGCGTTGCCGCCGGCATCAATTCGATCGGCACCGAGAGCACGCTGGAAGGCAAGAAAGCTCGCAGCTTCCCGCTGAAGTTCGTCGACGGCGCCGTGCTGCTCGGCCCGGTCAAGGTCGGTCAGATCCCGTCGCTTTATTAGTTCGTGAATTCATCAATCTGCCGGGCGGACAGCTCGGTCCGCCTGACGCTTCCGAAGCTGTGAACAGATCGCTTCCGAAGGGCGTCTTGTCGTCGCCGGTGACGCAACCTGCGAGGTCCTCTCCTGCGTCGGGCGAGGAGTGCGTCAGCGCGTCTGGACAGGAGACGTTCTGCCGCCCTATTGAAGACCAACTGACGGCTCTAAGGTCGCGCCCAATTATCTGAGGTTCGGGGGAAACAATGCACGCGTTGAATTGTCTCGTGGCAGCATCGCTGCTCGTCGCCTCGCTTCAGACCGCAACCGCCAAGAATGGCGAGCATTGGGTGGTGTCCTGGACGGGCGCGGTTCAGGGCCCATACCCCGTCGGCAATCCGTCTGCCCAGCCCGAACAGAAATTCGCGTTTCCCGAGCCTGCGGCCGGTGCGCGGGATCAGACCTTTCGTCTGATCGTGCGACCGGATATCTGGGGCCGTCAGGCCCGCATCCGGCTCAGCAACGCCTTCGGCACCAAGCCCGTCACGTTTGACGGCGTTTTCGTCGGCCTGCAATCGGGCAGTGCCGCGTTGATCCGCGGCTCCAACACTCCCATTACGTTCGCCGGCACGGCTTCCGTTACGGTGTCACCGGGGAATTCGGTCTGGAGCGATGCGATCGCGCTGCCGTTTGCAAAGCGGCCTGATGACCTCGCCGGCCGCCGGCTTGCGGTCAGTTTTCATGTTGCCGGCCAGAGCGGTCCGATGACCTGGCACGCCAAGGCGCTGACCACCTCCTATGTCAGTGCGCCCGGCGCCGGCGCGAAGGGCGCCCTCGAAGACGAGGCTTCCTTCCCCTATGCGACTGCGTCGTGGTTCTTTCTCGATGCGATCGAGATGACTGCGCCTGCCGATGCCTTTGCCGTCATGGCGTTTGGGGATTCGATTACCGACGGGACCGCTTCAACCATGAATGGCGACGATCGCTGGCCCAACGTGCTGTCGCGTCGCCTGAAGGCGGTCTACGGCAACAAGGTCGCCGTCGTGAACGGCGGCATCGGTGGCAACCAAATCGCAGGCCCCGCCGAATATGGTCCCGACAAACCGTACGCGGGCGGCCCCGCTTCGGGCCAGCGGCTCGATCGCGACGTGCTGTCGCTGTCCGGCATATCGAGCCTGATCTGGCTGGAAGGCATCAACGATTTCAGCAAGAACGGCAATTTTACCGCCGACCAGGTCATCGCCGCGATGAAGGACGGCGTCGCGAGGCTACGCGCAAAATGGCCACAAGCCCGGATCATTGGCGCCACCGTCGTTTCGGCACTGGGCAGCACCAGCGCGGCACATGGTTTTCCCGAGCAGGATGACAAGCGCAAGGCGCTCAACGCATTTATCCGTAGCTCGGGGACATTCGACGGCGTGATAGATTTTGATCGTGCGACGCTCGATCCGGCCTCGGGTGGCCTCAAGCCGGAGTTCGTTCCCGAAAGCACGACCGGCGGCGCCGGCGACAAGCTTCATCCCAACCGCACCGGATATCTGGCGATGGGACAGGCCATCGACCTCGATCTGTTCAAGCCGGGAAAGTTTGATCGCAGCGCGAAGCAGTAGGATGAATTCAGAGTTGCCTGTCTCCATTCATCGCCCTCAGCTGTCGTAACTCCCTCCATGCAGGTTACGAGCTGAACTCACGGCCGCTTCGCCGGATCGTGATGACCCGCCGGGAATGCGGAGCCGCAAAGTCCGCTCTCTCTCCATGTCGGCCGCACGTTGAGGCGGTCGCCCAGGCAGGAGAGATATCATGACGAAGTCCAGGCTGTTCATTGCCGCTATCGCCATCTCGACCACGCTCGCGACGCCCGCGTTCGCGCAGTGGGAATGGCAGTCGCAGGAGCCGGCCGCATACGCCTCGATGTATCCTAATGGTGATCGCAACATCTCGAATCCCACGACGTGGGAGACGATGGCATTCGTCCCCTCGCGGAAATCACCGCGCCCCACGGTGATGCGCGCGACCAAGGGCAAATAGTCGCCATCCACCACTTGCCCGTCGCGAACTGGGCCTGGTCATGCCCCGGCCGGGCCCAATGCGCATTACCTTGAACGTGGCCTTGGACAATCGCGACAGTCGCGCGTGCGGATCGGGGACCAACGAAAATATTCCGAACAGGATCGTCAGGAAAACGTGATGCAGAAGATGCACCTCGCCGCGAATAACCGCAGCCGCATTCAAATCACTCCACACCAGGGAAGCATGCAGGCGCCGGAGACGGCGCGCGGAATCCAATCCGCTTCCCAAATGGAGGAAGCTTCAAGTGCGGATCATCAATTGCGGACTGATGCTGGGTATTCTCGCTGCCTGTTCAGGGCAGGCGCGTGCCGACGACAATGTCACAACCGAAATCCAGTCGCTGAAGGCGAAGCTGAAGGAGCTCCAGCAGCGCGTGGACTCTGAGGCGCGCAAGACGCGGCAGGTTGAAGCGCAGGCGAAGGCCGTTCAGTTACCGGCAAGTTACAAGGCGCTCGCCGCCGATCCATGTGCGGCCGGCAAGGTCTGCTACAAGGGCGTGACGTTGACATTCGGAGGCTGGGTCGATCTCACCGGCATCTACCGCTCACGCAATCTCGCTTCCGATACCGGCTCGGTCTACAACTTCATCCCCTATCAGCAGAGCCGCAATTTCAACATCCCGGAAACGCGCTTCTCCGCGCGCCAGAGCAGGTTCTCGGTGTTGGCCGAAGGCAATGCCGATGCCGACACGCACCTCGCTGGTTACGGCGAGATCGATTTCGAAGGTGCGGCTCAGACGGCGAACTCGGTGGCGACCAACTCATTCAATCCGCGCATGCGGCAGCTCAGCCTGGAACTGGACCGCACCGATCTCGGTCTTCACTTCCTCGCCGGGCAATCCTGGTCGCTCAACGCGCCGACCAAGTCGGGCATCGATCCTCGCGGCGTCGATGCGCCCGGCGTGATCGACTTCGAATCCGTCCCGGGATTTCTTGCGGCACGGCAGCCCGGGCTGCGCGTCTGGCAGGACATCGGACCGGAGTTCAAGCTGGCTGCGTCGGTCGAGAATGCCCAGACCGCGTTCTTCGGCGGCAACGTCCCGGCGGTCGGCACACCCGCCATTGGACCCCAGGGCGTGCTGAACCCGAACCTTCAGGTCAATCTGACCGGTCCCGGCGGCAGCTTCTTCAACAACCTCAACAATGTCAGTCTGAATCAGGTGCCCGACGTCACCGTCAAGGCAGCCTGGGACCCGCGGCTCGGGCCCACCAAGCTGCATGTCGAGGCGTGGGCGCTCTACCGCCAGCTGTTCGATCGCTTCAACAACGCCAACCACACCTACGACACCGGAAGCTTCGGGGGACACATCTTCGCCGAACTGATTCCGAAAACCCTCGATCTTCAGCTCTATGGCTCGCACGGCGTGCTGGGCCGCTTCACGGCAACGCCGTTCCCCGACGCGGCGGTGGCGCAGGACGGCACCATCCTCCCGCTGACGATCACGGCGGCCGCCGTCGGCCTGATCTGGCACGCGACGCCCAGCCTCGATGTCTACTCCTATGCAGGCCTCGAAAAGGCCAAGGCGAATTTCGCCAATGTTGGAACGGTGCCCTTCGGCTACGGCAATCCGCTCTACAACAACACCGGCTGCTTGACCGAGAATTCGCCGGCCGCGACCTGCAACGGAAACACCAGGGAGGTCCGGCAGATCACGGCCGGGATCTACGACACCATCTACCAGGGCAATTTGGGTACGCTCAAAGCCGGCCTGCAATATTCCTACACGCAGCGGTTCGCATTCGCCGGCGTCGGCGGCGCCCCGAAGACGGACGACAACGTGGTCATGACGCAGATCCGCTACTATCCGTTCTAGTCACGGAGCCACGCGGGCTCGTAGCCCGGATGGAGCGAAGCGCAATCCGGGAATCTTGCCTCAAGCGACGGAGGTCCCGGATTACGCTTGCGCTCCATCCGGGCTACTTCAGTGCTACGGCTTGTTGCCGAGCTGCGCATGCGGCCGGCCGAAGTCGGGCGCCGCCGAATCCTGGCCGATCTCGACAATGCCGCGGCGGATGGCGCGGGTGCGGGTGAAGTGGTCGAACAGCGCCTCGCCGTCGCCGCGGCGGATCGCGCGGGTGAGCTTTGCCAGATCCTCGGTGAAGGTGCCGAGCATCTCCAGCACGGCTTCCTTGTTGGCGAGGAAGACGTCGCGCCACATCGTCGGATCGGAGGCGGCGATGCGGGTGAAATCGCGAAAGCCGCCGGCGGAGAACTTGATGACCTCGGACTCCGTCACCTGCGCCAGTTCGTCGGCGGTGCCGACGATGGTGTAGGCGATCAGATGCGGCAGATGGCTGGTGATCGCGAGCACGAGATCATGATGATCCGGCGTCATGATTTCGACCTTGGCACCCATCGCCGCCCAGAACGCACGCAGGCGATCGGTGGCAGCCGCATCGACGCCCTCCGGTGGGGTGAGGATGCACCAGCGGTTGATGAAGAGCTCGGCGAAGCCCGAATCGGGACCCGAATGCTCGGTGCCTGCGACGGGATGCGCCGGCACGAAATGGATGCCTTTCGGCAGATGCGGCGCCATATCCCTGACGATGGCGCCCTTGACCGAGCCGACGTCGGAGATGATCGCGCCGGGCTTGAGATAGGCGGCGATTTCCTGCGCCACCGGCCCGCAGGCGCCGACGGGAATGCAGAGGATGACGAGATCGGCATCCTTCACCGCTTCCGCATTGGTCGCCACGACCTGATCGACAATGCCGAGCTCCATCACGCGTGCGCGCGTCTTCTCCGAGCGCGCGGTGGTGACGATCTCGCCAGCCAAGCCCTGGAGCTTCGCAGCGCGCGCGATCGAGCCGCCGATCAAGCCGAAGCCGATCAGCGCGACGCGCTGGAAGTGCGGGGTCGCGCTCATGTTCCGGCCATGAAGTCGCGCAGGCCCTCGACGACGAGGCGGTTGGCCTCCTCGGTGCCGATGGTCATGCGCAACGAATGCGGCAGGCCGTAGTTCTTCAAGCCGCGCAGCACCAGCCCGCGCTTGGTGAGGAAGGCGTCGGCTGCATCCGAGGTCTTGCCCTCGGTCGGGAAGTGGATCAGCACGAAATTGGCGACGCTCGGCGTCACCTTCAGGCCGAGCTTGCCGATCTCTTCGGTCAGCCAGTTGCGCCAGGTCTCGGTGAACTGCTTCGACATCGCCTGATGCGCGGTGTCCTCGATCGCGGCAACGGCAGCGTACATCGCCGGCGTCGACACGTTGAAGGGACCGCGGATGCGGTTGACCGCGTCGATGATGTGTTCGGGGCCGAACATCCAGCCGATCCGCAGCGCCGCAAGACCATGGATCTTGGAGAACGTGTGGGTCACGACCGTGTTCTCGGTGGTCGCCACCAGCTCGATCCCCATCTCGTAATCGTTGCGCGAGACGTAGTCGCAATAGGCTGCGTCCAGCACCAGCAGCACGTGCGAGGGCAGGCCGGCGCGCAGGCGCTTGACCTCGTCGAACGGCAGATAGGTGCCGGTCGGGTTGTTGGGGTTGGCGAGCCAGACCAGTTTTGTGCGCGGCGTGACGGCTTTCAGGATGGCGTCTACATCCGCGGTGAGGTTCTTCTCCGCCGCGACGACGTTCCTGGCGCCGACCGCCATGGTTGCGATCGGGTAGACCAGGAAGCCGTGCGTGGTCGAGATCGCCTCGTCGCCATGGCTGAGATAGGTGTGGGCGAGCAGATTGAGGATCTCGTCCGAGCCGGCGCCGCAGATGATGCGGTTGGGGTCGAGCCCGAAGGTGCGCCCGATCGCTTCGCGCAGCACGCGCGAGGTCCCTTCCGGATAGTCTTCCAGGTGATCCGCCACGTTCTTGAACGCCTCGATCGCCTTCGGCGAGGGCCCGAACGGCGTCTCGTTGGCCGAGAGCTTGAACACCTTGCGACCGGGCTCCGCCACCGGAGTCTTGCCGGGCGTATAGGGCGCAATATCGAGAATGCCGGGATTCGGCACTGGGCGGGACATCTTCAACTCCGGAGTGGCTTAAGCAGTTCGCGACTTACGATTTCGGCCCGGTCGGGGGCACCGTATAGCGCGTTGCGTGGCTGCCGACGAGGGCCGTGGAGCGCACCGAGGCCCCCGCTTCGATCAGGGCAGCCTTGATTTTGTCGAGGCTGCTCGTCGCGGTGACCGAGACCAGCAGCGCGGCGCCGTCGAAGGCGGTGTCGGGCACCGCCACGATCTCGGCGAGCGGCGACAGGACGCGCGCAACTTCGGCGTTCCACCCTGACACGCGTACGCTGAAGGTCTCGACCTCCGTCACCAGGGCGCTGTCGGCGACGCGCGAGACCGCGAACACCGGCAACGCCGCCGGATGGTCGGCGCGCTCGACAAAGGGCAGCCGCGCGATGATCTTTGGCGCGCCGGCTTCTTCCAGCGACAGCCACCACGGCGTGCGGCTCGAGGTTGCCGAGACCAGCGCAAGGTCGCCCTTGGATTTCGCGACGGCCTCGACCGCCGCCTGCGCGCTGAAATGCGCGACGTAGGGCACGGTGAAGCCGAAATGGAATCGCGCGGAATCGCGCATGGCGGGCTCGCTCGCCGAGATGTCGGCGTGTACCGAGAACGGCGCCTGGACATAGGTGAACGTCGCGATGATGACGCGCCAGATGCTCTCGACCGTGTCGAGCGGCAGGATGCCGCGATGACGCTGCACGAGGTCGCGCATCATGGAGGCCTCGCGTGCCGGGCGGAACGCCGAGCCGACCTCCTGGGTCTGCTTCACCTGGATCAGGCGGTCGATGATGTCGCCGCGTTGCATCAGCAGGCGATGCATGCCCTCGTCGATCGCGTCGATCTCCTTGCGCAATTCCTGGAGCGATGGTGGCGCGGGCGGACGTTGGGACATGTCTGACAGGTGCTGTTGAGAGGCGTTCCAATGCGGCTCAGTCGAGCCGTCACCGCTGTGATGGATATCCTGATTAGGCAGTCGGGGCTGCGAAAGCAAAGAGAAATGCAAAGGGAAATCGGGCCCTTTCCGCCGGCGGCGCGACAGGCGAATTTGGTCGATCCGGGCCGCGACTTGACGAAAACCGTCCAAGACGGTAGTTTTTATCCGTTCCGTGGTCATTTGAGCCGGCCGGCTTGCAGCCACGTTAAAAAACTCGCTAAACAGGCCGGGGACGCTTTCGATCCCGGCCGAACCTATCGTTCAGGCCGGGTTTTTCATGGCCTGATGTCAATGCGGTCACTTCTACGATCGCAAACGAGGTCGATGGTCAGATGGTTGGCGTCCAGTCAATTCCCAGTCCCGCGATCACTGCCGACGAGCGGTCGCACGAGGTGGATCGTCCGAGCTCGCAGGTTGCGCAGTTCGGCACGGAGCAGCCGCTGCAGCTCGATTGCGGTGTCGATCTCAGCCCGTTCCAGATCGCCTACCAAACCTACGGCGAGCTCAATGCCGATCGCTCCAATGCGATCCTGATCTGCCATGCGCTGACCGGCGACCAGCACGTCGCCAATGTGCACCCTGTCACCGGCAAGCCCGGCTGGTGGGAGACCTTGGTCGGCCCCGGCCGACCGCTCGATCCCAGCGAGTATTTTATCATCTGCTCCAACGTGATCGGCGGCTGCATGGGCTCGACCGGTCCGGCTTCGATCAATCCCGCGACGGGCAAGGTTTGGGGCCTCGATTTCCCCGTCATCACCATCCCCGACATGGTGCGCGCGCAGGCGATGCTGATCGACCGGCTCGGCATCGACACGCTGTTCGCAGTCGTCGGCGGCTCGATGGGCGGCATGCAGGTGCTGCAATGGACTGCGGCGTATCCGACCCGGGTATTCTCCGCGCTGGCGATTGCCTGCTCGACACGACATTCGGCGCAGAACATCGCGTTCCACGAGCTTGGCCGTCAGGCGGTGATGGCCGATCCCGACTGGCACCAAGGCGGCTATGCCGATCACGGCATCCATCCGCATCGCGGGCTCGCTGTCGCTAGGATGGCGGCGCACATCACCTATCTTTCGGACGCCGCGCTGCATCGAAAATTCGGCCGGCGCATGCAGGACCGCGAGCTGCCGACCTTCTCGTTCGACGCCGACTTCCAGGTCGAGTCCTATCTGCGCTACCAGGGCTCGTCCTTTGTCGAGCGCTTCGACGCCAACTCCTATCTCTATCTGACCCGCGCGATGGATTATTTCGACATCGCCGGCGACCATGGCGGCGTGCTGGCGAAGGCGTTCGCGGGAATCCAGACCCGCTTCTGCGTGGTTTCTTTCACCAGCGACTGGCTGTTCCCGACCTCGGAATCGCGCGCGCTGGTGCACGCCCTGAATGCGTCGAGCGCGCGGGTGTCCTTCGCCGAGATCGAGACCGATCGCGGTCACGACGCGTTCCTGCTCGACGTGCCCGAGTTCTTCGACATTGCCCGTGCCTTCCTGCAGTCGGCAGGCAAGGCGCGCGGGCTCACTGCCAAGACTGCTTAACAAGGACGGCTAGCCATGTCTGTACAGGAAGCGTTGCCGCTGGGCGGCCTTGCGACCGGGCAGCCCGGTGATTTTCGCGCCGACCATGTGCTGGTCGCCGAGATGGTCAAGCCGGGCTCGAAGGTGCTGGACGTCGGCTGTGGCGAGGGCGACCTGCTCCAGCTGCTGGAGACCCGCGGCATCGACGGCCGCGGCATCGAGCTGTCACGCGAGGGCGTCAACCGCTGCGTCGCCAAGGGTCTTGCGGTGGTGCAGGGCGATGCCGACACCGATCTCGTGAATTATCCCGATGACGCCTTCGACTACGTGATCCTGTCGCAGACGTTGCAGGCGACCCGGCAGCCGAAGGTGGTGCTGGAGAATTTGCTGCGCATCGGCCGCCGCGCCATCGTGTCGTTCCCGAATTTCGGCTTCTGGAAGATGCGGCTCCAGCTCCTGATCGGCGGCCACATGCCGCGCACGGAGAATCTGCCGGCAAGCTGGTATGACACCGCCAACATCCATTTCTGCACCATCAAGGATTTCGTCGAGCTCTGCGACGCGATCGACGTCAAGATGGAACGTGCCGAGGCGCTCGACCTCTACGGCCGCCCGCTGCGGCTGCGGATGCCCTGGTGGGTGTGGAATCTGTTCGGCGAGCAGGGCGTGTTTCTTCTGACGCGAGGCGGCAGGAAGTAAGATTCCCGTAGCCCGGATGAAGCGTAGCGCAATCCGGGATTCTATCCGCGGAGGCGAAGGCCCCGGATTACGCTTTCGCTCCCTCCGGACTACGCGACGGAGTGTGTGGCGACGCCTTCGCGCTAATGCGCCGGCAACGACCGCGCATCGCGCGCCGGCCATCTTCCCGCTTCCACCAGCGTGACGAACCGTTCCACCGTTTCGTTGAACAGCGCGGGCTCTTCGAGATTGAGCACGTGGCCGGACTTCGGAAACATGGCGAGCCCTGCCGCAGGCAGGTGCTTCTTCAGGAACAGGCTTGCGCCGACGCACGGATCGTCCTCGTCGCCGCAGATGATGAGTGCCGGCGTCGTGGCGGCTCTGATCGCGTCTGTCATCGTAAAGATCGAGGGACGGCCGGCCTGGAAGCCGCGCATCGTGCGCGCCGATCCCTTGGCGTCGTGCCGCGCCAGGGCGGCGTAGAAATCGGCGTGGCCGCGCGGGTCCTTCACCAGGAAGGGAATCCGGCTCGGCGCCTCGCGCGTGACCTTTGCGACTTCGGCCGAGCCGAGCATCTCGAATTGCTCCGCGTTGGCGCGGCACTGCTGGCGCCAGGCGTCGAGGTTCTCGATCTCCGAGCCTGAGCCGACGCCGGCGAGCGTCATCGACAGGGCACGTTGGGGCGCGTTGAGCCCGATCTGGAGCGATGAATAGGCGCCCATCGAGAGGCCGACGAAGTGCGCGCGATCGATCTTCAGATGATCGAGCACCGCGAGCGCATCGGTGTAGAAATGCGTGTAGCCGTAGACCTCGCCATCAGGCACGTCCGATGGCGTGTAGCCGCGCGCGGAATAGGTGATGCAGCGATGGCCGCGCGAGAAGTAGCGCATCTGCGGCTCCCAATTGGTGTAGTCGGCGGCGAATTCGTGCAGAAAAATAATTGGCGTGCCCGTGCCTGCTTGTTCGAAATAGAGCCGGCAATTGTCCTTCGTGAGGGCGTGAGGCATCCGGTTTTCTCCCAGAGGTGGCTGCGACATTGGAATGCCGTCCTGCGGTTAGCGCATACGAACCTAACACTTATTAATCATCTTAATCATCGTCCAAAATCTCCGCGACCGCGTCTTGTTCTCGCCACATCAGGATATTGATACAGCCCGCGGATGTCGGCCACCGCACGGGCCGATTGGGAAGTGGGGGTGTCAACGAAGGATGAAGAATGTTCGAGTTGTTTGCGTCTCGCCTGTCGCGCTGTGTCGTCGCGCTGGCTGTTTTCTTCGCGGCGGTCGCCGCCTTCACCTCTCCGGCGTCAGCACGATCTCATGGTCATAGCGCAGAGCGGCACGCTTACGCGCATCACGCCAGCAGATATCATCATTACCGGCATGCACGCAGTTCGCGCTTCGAGCGCGGCGCGGCGCAATTGCAGGCGAGCGGCTTCGGCAACACCTTCGCCAGCTATGACCCGAACGCCAATAGCGGCGGCATCGCCATGAGCGGCAGCGGTGGAATGGCTATGAGCGGCGGCGGTGGAATGGCCATGAGCGGCAACGCTGGAATGGTTACCAGCGATAGCGGTGGGATGACCACGCGCGCCAGCCGTCGAACCATGAGGCGTGGCGGTGGGATGGCCACTAACGCGAATGTTGGCGGCGTGGCCAATACCGCGACGAGCAGCGGCGGCTTCGGTGGCGGGTCGGGCCTCGTGTCCGAGGCACGCCGCTATGTCGGCGGCAATCCGACCGGCCGCGGCAGCCTGTGGTGCGCGCGCTTCATGAACATGGTGCTTGAAAAGACCGGTCACCGTGGCACCGGCTCCGACATGGCGAACTCGTTCGCGCATTACGGCACGCGTGTCTCCGGTCCTCAGGTCGGCGCCATCGCGGTCATGTCGCGCGGCGGCCGGGGCGGTCATGTCGGCATCATCACCGGCGTCGATGCGCAGGGCAATCCGATCATGATCTCCGGCAACAACGGCAACCGCGTCCGCGAAGCGCCGATCTCGCGCGGCCGGATCTATGCCTATGTGATGCCGAATTGAGGCGCGTCATTGCGAGCGCAGCGAAGCAATCCAGAATCCCTCGCGGAGACAGTCTGGATTGCTTCGTCGCTTCGCTCCTCGCAATGACGGAGTTTGCCGAGAAAGCGCCCCGTCACACCAGCTTCGGCTGTTCCACCGCAACCGCGTCGCCCACGCCGATGTCGCCGTCGGCGATCACCTCGGCATAGATGCCGCAGTCCATGTGGCCGAGATTGCTCGAGAGCGTGGCCGGGATTTCGAGATCGCGCCTGGCGGTCTGAGGATCGACATTGGTGGCCGGGCAGCGCTTGATGCGCTTGACCACGTTCAGCCGGGCCTGTCCGATCGCCAGCGTCTGGCCGACGAGGTCGAGCTCGGACCAGGCCGGCCAGCCCTTCACGTAGAGATTGGCGCGGAAGCGCAGCGGGTGGACGGCGGCGCCGCCGAGCATGGTCTCGAGTGCGCGGACGCTGTCGAGATTGATGATGGACACGACCTTGCGGGCGACGTCGGAAAAGCTGTGGTCGCGGCCGGACAGGACCTTGGGCGGGCCCTTCAACTCCGGCTGAAAGTTCTGGCTGAAATAGTCCTCGATCGCGGCACGCCCGGCGGCGGTCTCGAGATCGCCGACGGCGACGATCTGGCCATCCTTGCGGATGGTCAGGCGATGGGTCGCGTCCTCGAACTGGCTGTCGAGCGAAGCCAGCCGCTCATTGCGCGCCAGCATCAGGAACTGGATCTTCGGCTTCCACTGCGGCTCTTCCGGATCGAAGCCGCTGGGGCCGTTCTCGATGGCATAGCGGCGGTCGGCGGGCAGTGTCTGGCCGGTCTGCAGGGAGACGCGGGGCAGGGGCTCCGGCGTCAGACCCTTGATCGGATAGCGGTAGAGGCCGGTGATCTCGGCGGTCTGGTTGGCTGTCATTGCGCTCGGTGTCATGCCGCTACTTAGGGGATTCGGCCCAGCGGCGCCAAGCGGGCGGATCCGCGCACGAAATTGTGAACTCGCCTCTTCCGGTCCGAGGCCTCGCTTCCCA
Organism: Bradyrhizobium sp. JR4.1; assembly: GCF_040548605.1. Lineage (NCBI taxonomy): Bacteria > Pseudomonadati > Pseudomonadota > Alphaproteobacteria > Hyphomicrobiales > Nitrobacteraceae > Bradyrhizobium > Bradyrhizobium sp. JR4.1. Next base: position 82,095 of record NZ_JBEPRY010000001.1, on the reverse strand, counting down.
CATCTGGGTCAGGCCGGCGCCAGCGCCGGCTGATAACGACCGTTGCCGGTTGAGAAACGTCAATGCGGTCATCGGAAACCCAATGAAGATGTCGTTTGGAGTGCCTTAGAGGGCTCCAGGGGCAGGCCGAGGGACAGAGAAGATATGAACATCGAGAAATATACCGAACGCTCCAGGGGCTTCGTCCAGTCTGCGCAGTCGCTTGCGGTGCGCGAAGGGCACCAGCAGTTTTCGACCCTGCACGTCCTGAAAGTGCTGCTGGACGACAATGAAGGCCTCGCTGCCGGCCTGATCGACCGCGCCGGCGGCAATTCCCGCGCAATCCTGAAGGCGACCGAGGACGCCCTGAACAAGGTGCCGAAGGTCTCTGGCGGCGGAGCCGGCCAGATCTATCTGGCGCCCGAGCTCGCCCGCACCTTCGACGCCGCCGAAAAGGCCGGCGAGAAGGCCGGCGACAGCTTTGTCACGGTCGAGCGGCTGCTGCTCGGCCTCGCGCTGGAGAAGACCGGCGAGGCGGGTGCGATCCTGGCCAAGGGCGGTGTCACCCCGCAGAACCTCAACGCGGCGATCGAAGCGCTGCGCAAGGGCCGGACCGCGGACTCCGCCACGGCCGAGAACGCCTATGACGCGCTGAAGAAATATGCCCGCGACCTCACCCAGGCGGCGCGCGACGGCAAGCTCGATCCGGTCATCGGCCGCGACGAGGAGATCCGCCGCACGATCCAGGTGCTGTCGCGCCGGACCAAGAACAATCCCGTCCTGATCGGCGAACCCGGCGTCGGCAAGACCGCCATCGCCGAGGGCCTGGCGCTGCGCATCGTCAACGGCGACGTGCCGGAGAGCCTGAAGGACAAGAAGCTGCTGTCGCTCGACCTCGGCTCGCTGATTGCAGGTGCAAAATATCGCGGCGAGTTCGAGGAGCGGCTGAAGGCCGTGCTGCAGGAGGTGACCGGGAGCGAGGGCAATTTCGTCCTGTTCATCGACGAGATGCACACGCTGATCGGCGCCGGCAAGGGCGACGGCGCGATGGACGCGTCCAACCTGCTCAAGCCTGCGCTCGCCCGCGGCGAGCTGCACTGCATCGGCGCGACCACGCTCGACGAGTACCAGAAGCACGTCGAAAAGGACGCGGCGTTGGCGCGGCGTTTCCAGCCAATCTTCGTCAGCGAGCCCTCGGTGGAGGATACGATCTCGATTCTGCGCGGGCTGAAGGACAAGTACGAGCAGCACCATGGCGTGCGGATCACCGATTCCGCGCTGGTCGCCGCCACCACGCTGTCCAACCGCTACATCACCGACCGCTTCCTGCCGGACAAGGCCATCGACCTCATGGACGAGGCGGCCGCGCGGCTCAAGATGCAGGTCGATTCCAAGCCGGAAGAGCTGGATTCGATGGATCGGGAGATCATCCGGCTGAAGATCGAACAGGAAGCATTGAAGAAAGAGAGCGATGCCGGTTCGAAGAGCCGCCTGCAGACGCTGGAGAAAGAGCTCGCCGACCTCGAGGAGAAGTCCGCGGCGCTCACCGCACGCTGGAGCGCGGAGAAGAACAAGCTCTCCGACGCCCAGAAGCTGAAGGCCGAGCTCGACGGCTTGCGGGTCGAACTTGCCAACGCACAACGGCGCGGTGAATTCCAGAAGGCCGGCGAGCTGGCCTATGGCCGGATCCCCGAGCTCGAAAAGCAGCTTGCAGACATTGAGGCCAAGGAGAACTCCGGCGAGATGATGGAGGAGGCGGTCACCGCCAACCACATCGCGCAGGTGGTCTCGCGCTGGACCGGCGTGCCCGTCGACAAGATGCTGGAAGGCGAGAAGGACAAACTGCTGCGGATGGAGGACTCGCTCGGCAAGCGCGTCGTCGGCCAAGCCGAGGCCGTACGTGCGGTCGCGACCGCCGTGCGCCGCTCGCGCGCGGGGCTGCAGGACCCGAACCGGCCGACCGGCTCGTTCATGTTCCTGGGACCCACCGGCGTCGGCAAGACCGAGCTGACGAAAGCGCTCGCCGAATATCTGTTCAACGACGAGACCGCGATGGTCCGCCTCGACATGTCCGAATACATGGAGAAGCACTCGGTCTCGCGGTTGATCGGCGCGCCTCCGGGCTATGTCGGCTATGACGAGGGCGGTGCGCTGACCGAAGCGGTGCGGCGCCGGCCCTATCAGGTCGTGCTGTTCGACGAGATCGAGAAGGCGCATCCCGACGTCTTCAACGTCCTGTTGCAGGTGCTCGACGACGGCCGCCTCACCGACGGCCAGGGCCGCACCGTCGATTTCCGCAACACACTGATCATCATGACCTCGAACCTTGGTTCGGAGTTTCTGGTGAACCAGCCGGAGGGCGAGGACACCTCGGCCGTGCGCGAGCAGGTGATGGGAATGGTGCGGGGACATTTCCGCCCCGAATTCCTCAATCGCGTCGACGAGATCATCCTGTTCCATCGCTTGCAGAGAAGCGAGATGGGCCGGATCGTCGAGATCCAGTTCGCGCGGCTGCAAAAGCTTTTGACAGATCGCAAGATCGTGCTGACGCTCGACGCCGCGGGCCGCGACTGGCTCGCCGCCAAGGGCTGGGATCCCGCCTACGGCGCACGGCCGCTCAAGCGCGTGATCCAGCGTCACGTCCAGGATCCGCTCGCCGAGATGATCCTGGCCGGCGACGTCAAGGACGGTGACAGCGTTGCGATCTCGTCCGAAGGCAACGTGCTGACCTTCAACGGCAAGGCGCCGCAGACCGCGGAGATCACCCAGTTCGAGGCGCCGGTGTCGAAGCGGAAGTTGAACTGAGCGCCGGCATTCGAAGCCTGAAGCAACAAGCCGCCCCGGAGAGTTCAATCTCTCCGGGGCGGTTTCTTTGTGGGTTATTGACGATTTTGCTGCAGCCGGAGTGTGGTTTGTCTAGGTCGTGCAATCTTTACGGTGGGGCCCTACCGGCATATGCAATCCAATCCACATTTTTGAGCGCGGGGACTTATTTCTTCGTGACCTTGTAGATCGCGTTCTCGATGTCAGACGAGAAATAGATCGTGCCGGATTCCCCGATGCCGACGCCCGTCGGAATATGCGTTGGCAGTCCTCCGGGCGCGCCCACCAGGCCGATCGGGAGATTGGCCGCGATCTCGGTGACCGTGCCGCTCTCAGGTGCGATCTCGATCAATCGCTTGGCGCCGACCTCCGCCACGATCAGCTTGCCGTCGCCGGCGCGTGCGATCCCTTCGGGCATTTTCAGGTCCTTGGCGACCACCGTCTTTTCGCCGTTGCTCTCGATCATCGAGACGACGCCGGAAAAGGCTTCGGTGACATAAACCTCGCCACGCGATCCCGCGACGAGCCCGACCGGGCCCTCGAGGCCGCCGATCAGTGTGGTGCGGTCCTTGCCGTGCTCGCCGCTGACGCGGACCAGCGATTTGGTGCCGAGCTCGGCCACCAGAATGCTGCCGTCCGCGAGCACGATCGCGTCGTGCGGCGCCTTGAAGCCATGCAGCATGTCGCGGGTGGCGCCGGTCTTGCCGTCGATCACCTGCACCGTGCCGGTGAACCAGCTCGACAGGACCACGTCGTTGCCCTTCGCCGTTGCGCTCATCGGGTATTCGAGCGTGACGCCGGCGGCGTGCATGCGGGCCTTCTCGGTGACCTCGCCAGTAGCACCGTCCACTGTGCGATAGGCGAACACGTCGGCGACGTGGATCGTGTCCTTGCTGTTCTCTGACGTGACGCCGATGCCGCCGGGCAAGGCGAGCTTGCCGATGATGACCTGCCGCGCCTGGCCGGTCGCCGGATCGACCTCCTGGATGCCGTTGTCGGCCATGTTGGAGACGTAGATCCGGTCCTTGCCGTCGATCGCGAGATTGTCCAGCGACGGCTTCAACTGCGCGACCATGGTCTTGGTGCCCGACTTGGGATCGACCTGAACGAGCTGGCCGAGCGCGGTGTCGACCACCCAGAGATTGCCCTTGGAATCGAAGTTCACCGCGGCCGGGACCTTGAAGCCGTCCGCGACGACGGTCAGATCGGCCTTGTCAACGTCGACCTTTGCGACCTGTCCCTTGAACCAGAGCGGACCGTAGAGCTTGTCGTCGGGACCGAACTCGAAGCCGTTGAGGCCGCCCATCTTCTCCATGATCTGGCGCGGCGGTTTGACGCCCTCGACGTCGATCTCATAGAGCGTGTCACCGAGAAAGACGGTGGTGGCGTAGAGCCTGCCGTCCTTGCGGAAGGCGAGCGAGTTGATGCCGGGAAGGCCGGAAGCGAGCTTCGTGATCGGGCCGTCGCCCTTGCGCGAATAAAGATCGCCGGCCAGAAATCCGGTCCAGGCCATGGTGCCGTCGGGGGCGAATGCGATGTCGTCGGCCATTCCGATCGGGGCGGGGATTGCAACCTTGGCGGTACCGCCGGCGATGTCGACCTCGTAGAGCGCCGCGCCCGCGACGCTGCCGGCAAACAGATGGCCGGCCTTGTCGATCGCAAGCCCGTGCACGCCGTGGAACGCCGAGCCGGGGACGAGCCGGGTGACCTCCCAGTTTTCGGCCGAAACGCTGGTGGCGGAGACAATCGCAGCGACGAAGGCTGCGCAGGCGAGCCTGTTCTTCATGGCGAGACCTCCTGTTTTTTGGAAAGTATTCGCTCCCCACGCCGCTTTGGCAAACGAAACTTGACGTTGTGATGGCGCCAAGCGGGCCTCGCGCATCGACGTCAAATCCGGATCGTGTTTGAAGATGACCGGCCGATCTCGGCCGGTTCGCCGGCTTTACCGGTTGGTGACCTGCAACGGTCCGCCGGTTGCGTCCGACATCCGGGCGATGGCGCCGGCGCGGCCGCTCATCATGCCGTCGAGCCGGTCGCGCTCCTTCTCGAAGCCGGCCAGCATCGGGCCTTCCAGTGAGCGGCCGCGCGGCAATTTCACACGCAGCGGATCGACGAAGCGGCCGTTGACCAGGATTTCGTAGTGGACGTGCGGGCCGGTCGACGCGCCGGTCGAACCGACGAAGCCGATCACCTGGCCCTGCCGCACCTTCTTGCCGGGCTCCATGCCCTTGGCGAAGGCCGACATATGGCCATAGGCGGTCTCGTAGCCGTTGTTGTGCTTGATGCGGATGTATTTGCCGTAGCCGCCCTCGGGGCCGGCCTTCTCGATCACGCCGTTGCCGGAGGCGAAGATCGGCGTGCCGTAGGAGGTGGCCCAGTCGACGCCGGTGTGCATCTTCACAAAGCCGAGGATGGGGTGACGGCGGCCGCCGAAGCCGGAGCGCATGATGGCGTTGTTGACCGGCTTGCGCACCAGGAACTTCTTCGCGCTCTTGCCGGTCTCGTCATAGTAGTCGACGACGCCGTCGTCGGGGCTCTGGTAGCGGTAGTATTTCTTGGTTTCGCCGCCGAGCGTGAGCGAAGCGAACAGCACGTCGTTCTTTTCGCTCGCGGTCACGCCTTCGTCTTCGCCGGCGTAGAACACGTCGAATGAATCGCCCGGCGCCACCTTGCGCTGGAAATCGACGTCGTAGGAGTAGATCTTGATCATGTCGTCGATGACGGGCATCGGCACTTTGTTGCGCATCGCGGTCTCGTAGATGCTCTGGTAGAGCCGCACGCCCGTGCCGTCATCGTCGTCATCGTCGTCGCTGTTGGCGTTCGCCGCCGCATCGGCGACGGTATTCATGCTGGAGACGTCGACGGCGACGTATTTGCCGAGATCGGACAGCGCCGCGATCGCCTCGACCATGGTCTCGTTGGCGATGACGACGCGGTAGGGCTGCAGACGGGCGCCGGGGCTTGCGGGCGCCATCAGGATGCGCAGCTTCTCGCCTTCCTTCACGCCGCCGTCTCGGCCGCGCGGACCGAGCGTCGCGGTGATCGCCTTGATCTCCTCGGCCGTGGCGCCGAGATCGCGCAGCACGCCGGCGACGCTGTCGCCCTTCTTGACCACGTGGACGCGTTCACCGTTGGGATTGCCGCCGGTGATCTGTTCCTTGGTCTTCGGCAGCAGCGTGACGTTTTCCGGCACCACGCGCGTCTCGAAGCCGGCATAGGGATCGGACGGCGACACTTCGGTGGCGTAGGCGCTTCTGATCTCGGACGGGGCGGTCGCGCCGGAGACGTCGGCCGCAGCATTGGAGAGCGCGGCATAGCGCACCCCGCCATTGCCGCGCCAGTTGGCGGCATCGCGCACCCGCATCAGGATGTCGTCCAGCGCCACCACTGCGGTAATCTTGGCTTTCGGCAGCACCTGGGAGAGGTCCTTGGTGACGAAGGATACCTCGGCGTCGGGTTCGACGGCCTCCGGATTGTTCGGATCCTCGGATGCCGTCTTCGGATCGGAGCCGACATCGGTGAGAAGGCGCTGGGCGTTGAACGGCGGGATCTTCGCCGACAGGTCGCTCGTCGTCATCGACAGATTGCCGGCAATCCGGATGAAGGGACGCACCCGCATCACGTCGCGGTTGCCGACGCGGGCGACGGTCGAGACGCGCACGATGTTGCGCGAGGCCGTGGCTTCGTTCGGCGGCGGCAGGCGGTCGCTCTTGTGCAGCGTGGCGGCGCGGTCGGCTGCGCCGAATGCGCCGCGCAGCGCGCCTTCGACGCGCTCCGGCACCTTGGCGAAGGTCATCTCGCCGTCGAGCGAAGCGAAAACGGCGCCGCCGATCAGGGCTGCGCCGCAAAGTCCGGTTAGAATAGTCCCGCTGAACCATTGCACCGAGACGCGGCGCCGATCGATGACAGCGGCTTCGGAACCATCGACGGACAGCGGCGGCTCGTGGCCGAGATCGATGATCCCGGTCTCACGCCCGTAAGCGCCGCGTGACGTCCTGTGGTTCAACCCAAGTCCCCCAATCAACGACCCAAGAGCCCGATTTCGAGCAGCCCGTTCCGGACAGTCCTGTTTCGAGCCCTCCTTACGCCGCCCTCTCTGGGGCGTCTCTGGAAAAGGCAAGCCGCATAGGCGTCCGCGGTCAGAAGGCCCAGATGACGGACCGGCCGAAATTACGAACAGCTAAGCGGAAAAAGATCTCTCGATGTGTCTCGAATGTCTGAAGAAGGCTGCTTCATCGGATGATCGCCTTCCTCTGACCCCACACAAACCGCCGGCAGCCCCCACTGGCATCCATGCGATTCAAGCTTCGTCTGTACCAGAACGCCGGGGGATTGTGGCTCAAGTACGGCGCCTAATATGGAAAAGTTTCCGGAACGGCAGGGGGGCCGAGGGCCTTCCAGGGGCGGGCGCCCCAAGCCGCGGCCAAGCCGCGGCCAAGCCGCGCCAAGTCACGTCCAAGTCACGTCCAAGTCACGTCCAAGCCGCTTCCGGAGCCCGCTCAGGCCCAATCTTTTTTTGGGTTTTTTCTCAGCGTCGGCCCGATCCATCCGCTCAGCGCCTTTCTAACATACTGTAATCACGTGTATTTTTTGAATAATCCACCGTGCGACGATTTTCTGACAATCGGCGTTGACAACCCCGATGGGTGGGGCCTATAACCCGACCACTGAGCGCGGCGCCGCCGGGTCACTGACCAAGGCGAGCGAACGCGCCACTGATGCTCCTCACCTTGTTGAGTGACACAACAGTCGACGTAAGTCGATTGGAGTTCATCCATCGTCGGTAAGGGTGTCGGAACCCTTCCTCTCTGGAAGGTTGGGGCCTCCTGGTCCCGGGCTGTTTGACAAGTGAAGATGAAGAAAGAGAAACGTGGACGGCGGAGTCCTTGCGGGTCTCGCATTTAAAGAGCTTCGGCTTTTTGGATCGGGACCGGACGAAAGACTTCGGCGGTACACGTTTTAAGGTTACACCATCGTTGCCAGCGATGTGAATCGCGGGCAGCTCATCGACTTCGGTCGATGAAAAATGGTGGGACCTCGTCAAAACGTTGTGATCAGCCGGTTCAAAGTTCAAGTCCAACTTGAGAGTTTGATCCTGGCTCAGAGCGAACGCTGGCGGCAGGCTTAACACATGCAAGTCGAGCGGGCGTAGCAATACGTCAGCGGCAGACGGGTGAGTAACGCGTGGGAACATACCTTTTGGTTCGGAACAACACAGGGAAACTTGTGCTAATACCGGATAAGCCCTTACGGGGAAAGATTTATCGCCGAAAGATTGGCCCGCGTCTGATTAGCTAGTTGGTGAGGTAATGGCTCACCAAGGCGACGATCAGTAGCTGGTCTGAGAGGATGATCAGCCACATTGGGACTGAGACACGGCCCAAACTCCTACGGGAGGCAGCAGTGGGGAATATTGGACAATGGGCGCAAGCCTGATCCAGCCATGCCGCGTGAGTGATGAAGGCCCTAGGGTTGTAAAGCTCTTTTGTGCGGGAAGATAATGACGGTACCGCAAGAATAAGCCCCGGCTAACTTCGTGCCAGCAGCCGCGGTAATACGAAGGGGGCTAGCGTTGCTCGGAATCACTGGGCGTAAAGGGTGCGTAGGCGGGTCTTTAAGTCAGGGGTGAAATCCTGGAGCTCAACTCCAGAACTGCCTTTGATACTGAGGATCTTGAGTTCGGGAGAGGTGAGTGGAACTGCGAGTGTAGAGGTGAAATTCGTAGATATTCGCAAGAACACCAGTGGCGAAGGCGGCTCACTGGCCCGATACTGACGCTGAGGCACGAAAGCGTGGGGAGCAAACAGGATTAGATACCCTGGTAGTCCACGCCGTAAACGATGAATGCCAGCCGTTAGTGGGTTTACTCACTAGTGGCGCAGCTAACGCTTTAAGCATTCCGCCTGGGGAGTACGGTCGCAAGATTAAAACTCAAAGGAATTGACGGGGGCCCGCACAAGCGGTGGAGCATGTGGTTTAATTCGACGCAACGCGCAGAACCTTACCAGCCCTTGACATGTCCAGGACCGGTCGCAGAGATGTGACCTTCTCTTCGGAGCCTGGAACACAGGTGCTGCATGGCTGTCGTCAGCTCGTGTCGTGAGATGTTGGGTTAAGTCCCGCAACGAGCGCAACCCCCGTCCTTAGTTGCTACCATTTAGTTGAGCACTCTAAGGAGACTGCCGGTGATAAGCCGCGAGGAAGGTGGGGATGACGTCAAGTCCTCATGGCCCTTACGGGCTGGGCTACACACGTGCTACAATGGCGGTGACAATGGGACGCTAAGGGGCAACCCTTCGCAAATCTCAAAAAGCCGTCTCAGTTCGGATTGGGCTCTGCAACTCGAGCCCATGAAGTTGGAATCGCTAGTAATCGTGGATCAGCACGCCACGGTGAATACGTTCCCGGGCCTTGTACACACCGCCCGTCACACCATGGGAGTTGGTTTTACCTGAAGACGGTGCGCTAACCAGCAATGGAGGCAGCCGGCCACGGTAGGGTCAGCGACTGGGGTGAAGTCGTAACAAGGTAGCCGTAGGGGAACCTGCGGCTGGATCACCTCCTTTCTAAGGATGGTTCTTCAGAAGCTTGCTTCTATCGAACCGTTTTAGAAACATCAGTGGCCAACGGTCGTCAGGATCGTTGAGCTGCATTGGCGGGATTTCGCCGTCTTCGTTTCTCTTTCTTCGCGGACGAACACGCGCTGGGGCTGCAACCTTGCAGAATCCCTGGTCCTTGACTGGATATGCGTTAGGGGCTTGTAGCTCAGTTGGTTAGAGCGCGCGCTTGATAA
>NZ_JBEPRY010000001.1:0-67500 GCF_040548605.1 Bradyrhizobium sp. JR4.1 | reverse complement strand
ATAGCAGCTTTCCAGCACTTCCTGCGGGAACGGCTTCAGGATCGCGCCGGCCACCAGCAGACGCTTCAGCGCCGGCGGATTGACGTAATCGTATTTGCCGGTCACCCAGGTGAAGGTATCGCGCGACGCGGCGTCGACCGCGGCCTGATAGTGCTTCGGCAGCGTGTTCCACTTGTCGAGATTGATGATGTTGTGACCCTGGCCGGTGCCTTCCCACCAACCGGGATAGTAATAGTACTTCGCGACCTTCACGAAGCCGAGCTTCTCGTCGTCATAGGGCCCGACCCATTCGGCGGCATCGAGCGTGCCCTTCTCCAGCGCGGGATAGATATCGCCCGCCGCGATCTGCTGCGGCACGCCGCCGACCTTGGCGATGATCGTGCCGGCAAAACCGCCGACCCGGAATTTCAGTCCCTTGAGATCGTCGATCGACTTGATCTCCTTCCGGAACCAGCCGCCCATCTGCGCGCCGGTCGACCCGGTCGGAATGCCGATGGTGTTGTATTCCTTCAGCAGATTGTTGATCAGGTCCTGGCCACCGCCCCACTGCAGCCACGAAATGTGCTGCCGCGTGTTCAAGCCGAACGGCAGCGACGTGCCGAACGTGAAAGCGGGGTTCTTGCCCCAATAGTAGTACAGCGCGGTGTTGCCCATCTCGACCGTGCCGTTTGCGACGGCGTCGAGCACCTGCAGACCCGGCACGATTTCGCCGGCGGCGAATGGCTGGATCTGGAAACGATTGTCGGTGATCTCGGCAACGCGCTTGGCGAAATATTCGCAGCCGCCGTAGAGCGTATCCAGCGCCTTGGGCCAGCTCGCGGCATATCGCCATTTGATCTCGGGCATCGACTGCGCGATCGCCGGCGCAGCGACGGCACTTGCGGCCAAGCCCAATCCGCCTGCCGTCAGGAATTTACGACGTTCCATGCGCTTCCCTCCGCTAAGTCGATGCTTCGACCAGGGAACGATCTTGGTGTCGTCTTGTCTTCGTCGACGCTCGACGTTTTCTGTTGAGACGTTGTGGCGTTTCCGAACGGCCCTTGCGGGCACTCGTAGATGGAATTCCGATCGTTGCGGTTCCGCGAGCGAGGATGACCGGGCGCTTCGCCGGAATCAAGTGTGATGTCTCAAGCCTCATGGGCGCCTCGCAGGTGCGAACGCCAGCCTGACGCAAGTCGGGCTGGCACGCGATCTGCTATTCCATCGCGCAAAAACCAGGGAGGCTCGCGCATGACGGGCAAGACGATCGTGGTCGCCGGAGCGAGCGGTCTCGTCGGCAATGCCGCGTTGCGACACTTCGGCATATCGAGCGGGTGCGATGTCATTGCCCTGTCCCGGCGGAGGCCGCGCGACCTCTACGGCGCCCGTCATGTCCCGATCGACCTGACCAGCGCAGTGGATTGCGGGCGCGCCGCCTCGGAACTGAGCGGCGCCACGCATCTGATCTACGCTGCGCTCTACGAGGCGCCGCAGCTCGTCGACGGCTGGCGCGACCCGCAGCAGATCAAGACCAACGATTTGATGCTGCGCAATCTGATGGGTGCGCTCGAGCCGGTCTCACCCGGCCTCAAGCATGTCGCCCTGTTGCAGGGCACCAAGGCCTATGGCGTCCACGTTCGCCCCCTGACCGTGCCGGCTCGCGAAGGCCGTTCCGAAATGTACGAGCAGCCCAATTTCTACTGGGCGCAGGAAAACTTCTTGCGCGAACTGCAAGCCGGCAAGGCTTGGCATTGGAGCATCCTGCGGCCGGTGCTGATCGTCGGCCTCGCCATGGGCGGCGCCATGGACCTGATCCCGCCGCTCGGCGTCTATGCCGCGATGCTGCGCGAGCAGGGCAGGCCGCTGGATTACCCCGGCGGCGCCGCGCGGGTGGCGCAGGCTGTCGATGTCGACCTCCTCGCCCGCGCCATCGCCTGGTCGGGCGAGGCCGAGGCCGCGCGCAACGAAGCCTTCAACGTGACCAATGGCGACGTCTTTACCTGGGAGAACATCTGGCCTGCGGTCGCCGATGCGCTGGAGATGAAGCCGGGCAAGCCGGTCCCGCTGTCGCTCACCAGGGAGTCTCCATCCTGGGTCGCCCCCTGGGATGCGCTGCGGCGCAAGCACGACCTTGCATCGCCAGCGCTAGTGGAATTCGTCGGCCTCTCATTCCAATACGCCGATTACAGCCTGCGCTACGGCCACACTGAATCCGGTCCGCCCTCGATCGTCTCGACCGTGAAGATCAACCGCGCCGGCTTCACCGAGATGATGGATACCGAGGACATGTTCCGGAAGTGGTTCAGGCAGGCGAAGCAAGAGCGACTGCTTCCCTGACGCACAACCAAAGCCGATATTCCGGGACGGTTGCGCAGGTCAGATTGTGACCCGGAGCGGTCCCCCGGCCGAGCCGGTTCGAACGGCTTCAAGTCTGGCTTTTGGTGGATTGTTTTGTCGTTCGCGATCCGGCCGTTCTTCTGTTTGCGTCGATCAACTGCGCCGGAAATTTAGAAGTCGCCGTTTGACCGGTGCAGACAGGCACGCTGCGTGCTTCATATGAGGGAATTTATGGACGCTGGTGGCTGAGAAAAGGATTGCGGCGTGCCGTACTGGGTCAAACGAATTCTCCTGAAATCGGGAGACCTTGTGACCGAGAAGGAGTTTGGTCGCGATGAGAACTATTTTCAGGGGCCCGCGCCCATCGTGGGCGATGTGATAAACGTTCGCTGCCACGGTAGGAATTTCGACGCTAAAGTCGTTTGGGGGAATTGGCCCGGGAGAAATCATGCAGCGGAGACAGTTGTGCCGCTCCGGGTCGAAGAGATTTAGCGTGGCTGCTGTTGGCCGCATAGCGGGCGTATCCGCCCAAAGTGCAATAGCGGCTTTTTTGACCCGTTTGAGACATCGCAGCCCATCTTAACGGTGCCATTTTCGTTTGGTCTCACCCTGGTCTAGCGGGTCCCGGCGCCGACCTTCAAGATCACCACCGTCCTGTTTTATACGTGTTTATAGGGTGTAGTTCGACGCCATCCGGATACGATGGCGCTGAGCGTGCAATGGAGATATTTGATGCCGAAACTGCCGGGCGCCGATTTCCTTCATCGATTGGCAGATATCGCCGATCGCGAAACCTTGCCGCGCTTCCGAACCGACCTTGCCGCCGATTCCAAAACTGGGGAGGCTTACTTTGACCCGGTGACCGAGGCTGACCGGGAAGCCGAGATTGCGATTCGAGCAGTGATCGAAACCGAATATCCCGACCATGCCATTCTGGGCGAAGAATTCGGTCTAACCGGAAGTGGCTCTTACCGCTGGGTCTTGGACCCGGTGGATGGGACTCGTCCCTTCATCTGCGGCCTTCCTGTCTGGGGCACGCTGATCGGTCTCACCGTCGATGGCCGAGCCGAACTGGGAATGATGAGCCAGCCCTTCACGAGTGAGCGTTTCTGGGCCACTTCCGATGGGGCCTGGTGCGAACGTGCAGGCAAGCGCCAACGACTGTCCACGCGAGACGTCGGCACCCTGTCGCGGGCTATCCTGCATACGACTTCGCCTGAGCACTATCATGGTGAGCTCAAGCAGGGCTTTGATCGCCTTTCCGCTTCGGTCCGGATGACCCGCTACGGGGGCGAATGCTATGCTACGGCAATGCTCGCTGCTGGCCGTATCGACCTCGCCGTCGAACCTTCGCTGCAGCCCCACGATATCGTCGCGTTGATCCCGATCATCGAAAAGGCGGGGGGAGTGGTGACGCGGATCGATGGCGGGCGAGCTGAGGAGGGTGGCCCGGTCTTAGCTTCGGCAACTGCCGGTCTTCATACACAGGCCCTTCACCTCCTCAATAGCGGAGGTTAGCGCGCGGACTTACAGGCTAACGAAGACGGATCTGCTGTCGATTAGAGAAATACTGGTGGCCCTTAGCTGACCCATCGCGGCATGGTTCGAGGCCGGTTTTGACCCATACCGGAGGTAGCCCATTTAGCGATCATCCAACACGATCTTGCAGCAAAGCCGGAAGGTCACTCATTCGATGGAAAAGGTTTCCGCAGATTGCTCCCAGTTGCAGTCCAGTTTCCGGATCGCCGCCGGTAAAACCTAAGACCCGCATCCCTGCGGCCTTTGCTGCCTGAACTCCGGACACCGAGTCCTCAACGACGATGCAGCGTGAAGGGTGAACGCCCATCGTTTGCGCCGCGTGCAGGAACAGGCCTGGATCTGGCTTCCACGAACCCACCTCGTAAGCGCTAAATATGCGCCCCTCGAAGCGGCCCAGCAGTTTCGCCAGTCCCAGTGTGTGCGTGAGCTTCGCCATCGGCCCGTTTGACGCTACACAAATGGGATCGGTAATTTCAGCTAATGCCGCATGGATTCCGTCGATCGGCTTCAGTTCGGCATCAAACGCAAATGCGGTTGCTCGTCTGACGTCGTCAATGAAGGTTTCACGAACGTCTCGACCCAACCGGCGCTCAATTGCTCGTACGCAATCCGTCATCTTTAGCCCTCGGAAAGACCGGATAGCCTCCTCCACACTAATCGCGGCTCCTTCCTCCGATGCTGCTTTGGCCAAGACGGTCACCGCAATGGTCTCGCTATCGACCAAAACGCCGTCCGAATCAAAGATAATTAGCTCTGTCACGCCGAGGTCCAAGTGGGAACAGTCTTGCGATGTCACGGAGTAGAGCGACATTCGATGCTACGCGCAATCGTCGTTTTGCGACAGTCGGCGGCAGAACTCGGCGTCCCGCGCGTCTGCGCCTCAGCGTTCGCCCTTGGCACCCCATCTGGTATTCTTTGCCCCATTCGTATTGATCCAAGGGACTAGCACATGAAAGAAGCCATTATCCGTCGTGCAACAGAACACGATCTCTCGGAAGTTCTGAACCTTTACGGGCATCTCCATCCGCACGAAGCTCAACTGGAGCCAGCTACGGCTGAGCGCGTCTGGTCCAATCTGCTTTCATCGGGGTTTATGACTGTGATCGTGGCGCAAGCAGGTGAAAAGCTTCTATCGTCGTGTACGCTCGCAATTGTGCCCAATCTGTCTCGGAGCGGCCGATCATATGGCGTCATTGAGAATGTAGTCACCCACGCCGACCATCGCAAATCAGGGCTCGGGCGACGGGTTCTCACCTATGCGCTTGAGATTGCATCGCAGGCCGACTGCTATAAGGTCCACTTGGCGACGGGGTCCAAGCGTGAGACGACCCTGCGCTTCTACGAGCGAGCAGGATTCGAACGAGGCGGCAAGACTTACTTCGAAGTGCGGCCGTAGGTGTCATTGGCCCTCCGATGTGCTTGGGGACGTGTCGGGAAAGCAGCGGCCAGATGGATACAGAATTGGGCGAGCACTGAGCGAGTTGCTGTGCGCGCCTAGGCGCTGTTAGTATTGCGCCCATGCCGTTCGCCATTACACTCTGCTTAGACCCCATCAGCGCTGTTCCTATCGAGGCAATGTGGCGCAAGCTTGCGACCAGCGGAATCGATGCCGATCGCTACCAACTTGGGTACGCGCCGCATATTACCCTGGCGATCTACCCGGACGAGACCCCCCTCAAGAGGCTACACACCGCGCTAGAAGATACCTCTCGAAATTGGGAGGCCCTCCCGATGAGCTTGAGCGGATTGGGGGCTTTCCCGGGTAACGGCACCGTTCTATGGGCCGTGCCGATCGTGACGCGCGATTTGCTTGCGCGGCATCAGGCCATACAAACCGCACTTCCCGATCTTAAAGTTGATGCGCATTATCGACCGGGAGCTTGGGTGCCGCACGTGACGTTATCGGCAGCTTTGCCCGACCCGGGGCCGGCTCTCATGGCTCTCCTATCAAGCTGGGAACCAACCACCGGCTTTCTCGATCGCGTGGAATTGGTGCGTTTCCGTCCCGTCGAAGTGCTGTACAGCTCGGTGTGCCGGCAAAGCGATTCGTAACTCAGGATGTCGCTTCTTCCCATAGCTTCCCTGAGTCGATCTTCAGCTTGAGTCCGCAAAGCGTCGGACAGCGGAGTAGGCCGCATCAATGAATCTCGATCTATGAGTGCGCGGCCTGCTCTGCGCTTGCAAACGCCGCCTCCATCGCCCGCCGCGTCCTGATCGTCTCGTTGCCCGCGTCAAATTCGACGTCACTCCAGCGCACGATCTCGCCATGGGCGACGTCGTGCTTCAGCCTCACGCGATGCGCCAGCCCGATCGGCAGCGCGCCGGCCTTGATGCTCGCGGCTGCCGGCACGAGCTTGCCCCACACCGTGTAGCCGCCTTCGCCGTCCAGCATCTCGCCGGCGCGCAGATTGCGCTTTGCCACGGCGGCGACATCGCCGCGGAAGCCGTGGGGCTGCCCGGTCGGCTCGCCCCGCAGTGCCGCCGACAGCACCGAGATGTTCAGCTCGAGGCCGATCAGATGATAGGGCTTGTACATCGCCGCGTACCGTCCGCTGCCATCGGTCTTGAGGCCGTATTGCCTGAAGCAGTCGGCGGCGTAGTCGTTCGGCGCCTCCAGCACGACGTAAACGCCCCAGCGCAGATCGCGAAACACCGGCCTTCCGTCGCGCTCGAGCGAGGAGACCACCTCCACGACGCCCGATCGCTCCAGCACGCCGCCCTTGCTGCGCGGCCGCATGATATGCGGGAGGTCGTCGACACCGCAGGGTGGGAACAGCAGACCCTCCGCAGGCACGTCCAGTCCGCAGGCGTTCGCAATCGCGGCCATCTCGATCGCCGATTTGGTGCCGTCGAGGAAGGAGTTGAACATCTGCGGATTCATCCCGGCCGATTGCGCCTCGCCCGCGGTCAACCCGTAATGCTGCCAGACGCTGTCGGGCGTCACGTCGTGATAGGCCGGCAGATATTTTGTCCCTTTGCCGGCGGCTACCACGTGAAAACCGGTGGCGCGGGCCCAATCCACCATCTCCGCGGTCAGCGCCGGCTGGTCGCCATAGGCGAGCGAATAGACCACGCCGGCTTTGCGGGCTTCCTCGGCGAGCAGCGGGCCCGCCAGCACGTCGGCCTCGACATTGACCATCACGATATGCTTGCCCGCCGCGATCGCGGCACGCGCATGCTTGATGCCGGCGGCCGGATTGCCGGTCGCCTCCACCACCACGTCCATCGCGCCGCCCGCAATCGCGCGCGCGCCGTCATCGGTGAAGACGGTGGCGGCGATGCGGGCCTCGTCCCACCCGACCGTGCGGCAGGCCTCGCGCGCACGATCCCGGTCGATGTCGACAATGATGGGAACCACGAGCCCCGGCGTGTGCGGCACCTGCGCCAGAAACATCGAGCCGAATTTGCCGGCGCCGATCAGCGCCACACGGACGGGCTTGCCGGCGGAAGCGCGAGCCTGGAGGAGGCGGAAGAGGTTCATGGGGCTTGTCCTAAGCGCAACGATTGAAGCTCGTCATTCCGGGGCGCGCGAAGCGCGAGCCCGGAATCCATCCATCCGCGACTTCTGCGGCCTGATGGATTCCGGGCTCGACGCTACGCGCCGCCCCGGAATGACGCTTACTCCGCCGCCTGTCGCGGCGCACGGGCGAGCCGCACCAGCGCGTCGTCGTCCACCGTCTTAATCGGTGCGAAGTCGCGATGCGCGATGTACTCCGGCCGCGTCGGTGTGCGGATGTAGTTCGAAACCGCGTTCAGCGTCAGGTACACGATCTTGCGCGGGTAGGGCGTGATGTTGCCGGCCGAGCCATGCACGAGATTGCCGTGGAACATCAGCATGCCGCCGGGCTTTCCCGTCGGCGCCACGATGCCGCCCTGCTTGACCAGCCGCGTCACGGTCTCCTCGTCCAGCGTCCACAGCGGATACGAAGTCGTCGCGAGGTCGTGCGAGGCCTTGAGGTCGCCGGCGTTCTGGCTCTGCGGCACCAGCATCAGCGGGCCGTTGATCGGCATCACCTCGTCGAGGAAGATCGCGATGTTCATCGCGCGCGGCTCCGGCATGCCGTCGTCGCGCTTCCAGGTGCCGTAATCCTGGTGCCATTGCCAGACGTCGCCGGTGAAGGCGGATTTTGCGTTGATCTTGAACTGGTGCATGTAGACCTGCTCGCCGAACAATTGCTCGACCGGGTCGATCATGCGCGGATGCGCACCCAGAATGCCGAACGCCTCGTTGTAGAGATGCGCGGCAAAGGCGGTGCGCGGCGCGCCGCTCTTCTCGCGCCAGACTTCCGGCCGGTTCGCGTCATAGATGGCAACCGCCTCGCGCGCGAGGAGATCGACCTCCTCCGGGCTGAACAATTCCGGCAGGAACAGCCAGCCCTCGCGGTGGAAGAACTCCAATTGCTCCTGGGACAGTTTCATGGCGCGTCCTCCTTTGGTTTGTTTCTTGTCATTCCGGAGCGCGACGAAGTCGCGAACCCGGAATCTCCGCAGCATAGGCCGTCCGATGGATTCCGGGCTCGATGCTGCGCATCGCCCCGGAACGACAGCGTGTGCGGTTACGCCGCCTCTTCCGTCGCCCTCAATCTCTCTTCGGTCATTCGTCCCGCCGTCTGCGCGTGCGCAAGCGCCGCACGCTCGGCCGCCTTCGCGTCGCCCGCGAGAATGTGTCCGGCAATGTCGGCATGCTCGGCCCAGGCGCTGCCGCGATAGTCGAGTTCGGACAGCACCGTCGCCATCGAGCGGCGCATATGCGGCCATTGCGGCGTGATCGTCTCCTCGATCACGGGATTGCCGGCGAGCCGATAGATCGCGCGATGAAACGCGACGTCGAGCGCAATCAGCTCGGCGAGCGCGGTCTTGCCGTCGATCCCGCGTCCGGCGGCGAGCGCCGCCTCCAGCCGCGCGCGTCCCGCCGCATCGCTTGCGGCGCGCTCGCCGGCAAGCCGCGCCGCCAGGGCATCGATGGCTCCGCGCACCTCGTAGAGCTGGCGGATGCGTGCGGGATCGAGCTGGGTGACTTCAAAACCGCGCCGGCCGCTTTCCGCGACGAGCCCCTGCCGGTGCAGCAGGTGTAGCGCATGCGACACCGGCTGGCGCGACACGCCGAGCCTGTCGGCGAGCTCGTTCTGCCGGATGCGCTGGCCGGGCTGCAGCGTGCGGTCGGAGATCGCCTACAGGATCCGCGCATAGACCTGGTCGATCAAGTTCGGAAGCGGGTCGAGGGGGATCACGCCGGCAGCTCCCAGAACGGCAACAGGGAATACGGAATTCCGTATTCAAACGTACGGCGCAAGGGCGAGGGCGTCAAGCGCGGCCAAGTGGGCGTCCGACCTCGTTTTTTGCGCTTCGCCAAGCCCTTGATATTGCTAGGGTCGGCTACTGTGCATGGGGTTGTTTTCGAGGAAAAAGAAAAAGAGGGGTGAGGCACCTACTTCGCCAGGAACGCTTTCATCGCCGCGCCGAACTCCAGCGGCGCCTGCTCGAACATCCAGTGCCCGGCATTGGGGATCACGGCCGTCTTCGCCCCAGCGATGTGCTCGGCCAGCACGCGCCACATCACCGACAGGCTCCCCGTCGTCGCGCCGCCGCCGATCAGGAGCGTCGGGGTCGTGATCGCTTGCGCATCCGCGAGCGTGTAGGGCCTGCGCTGCTCGTTGATCTGGCCGAGCAAGGTGATCGCGTTGTCGCGCAATTGCTGCTTGGCCGCCGCCGGCACGCGCCGCCACGAGCCGTCGCCTTCGATGCTTTCATAGAAGTTCTGCAGCGCACCTTCGATGTCGCCGGCACGGATCATCTCGACCGAGCGCGCTGTGCGCGCGGCCAGCGGCGGATGTGTGGGCGTGCCGGCGGGCACCGGCAGGCTTGCATCGAGATCGCCGCCGGGCTCTGCCAGCACCAGCTTGCGCAACAGATCGGGCCGCGACTGCGCCACGCGAAACGCGATGTGGCCGCCGCGCGAATGGCCCATCAAATCGACCGGCGCGGGTTTGACCTGCTCGATGAAAGCGATCACGTCAGCGACGTGCTGGGCCATCTTGTAATCGTCGCCGACGGCGTCCCAATGCTCGGGAAAGAAATGCCGCAGGCTGACCGAGATCACGCGATGCGATTTCGACAGCGGGCCGAGCACTGGATACCAGGTGCGGAAATCGCCGAGCGTGCCGTGCACGCAGACCAGCGGATGGCCCTCGCCGACTTCGAGATAGGCCATGTCGTAACCATTGACGCGAAATGTCTGCATGATCAGCCCGCTAGAAAATCCAGCACCACTTCGGAGTATTTCTGCGGCGCCTGCTCGAACATCGGGTGCGTTGCGTTCGGGATGACGGCCGTCCTGGAATACGGCACATGGGCGGCGAGCGCATGCAGCACTTTCGGCAGCAGGCCCTTGGTCCGCGCGCCCAGGATGAATAGCGTCGGCATCTTGATGGACTCCGCGTCCACCTTCGAGAACGGCGGGCGGTTGTCGCGGACCTGACCGATCAGCGTGAAGGCGTTGTCGCGCAGATTCTGCTTCACCAGCGCCGGCAGCCGCGGCCAGGTGCCGGGCCCTTCCAGCGTGTCGACGAAGACGGCAAGGCCGCCGTCGATGTCGCCGGCCGCGATCTTCTCGGCCGAGGCCGTGAACCGCGCCAGCAGTGGCGAGGGGTCGCCGGCATAATCGGGGTCGAGGCTCGCATCGAGCTCCCCGCCGGGCTCGGCCAGCACCAACCGCCGGAGCAGCTCCGGCCGCCGCTGCGCCACGCGGAAGCAGATGTGCCCGCCGCGGGAATGGCCCATCAAATCGATCGGGCCAAGGTCGAGTTCCTCAATGAAGGCGATGACGTCGTCGACATGCTGGGCGATCGAATAGGTGTCGCCGACGCCATCCCATCGCGCCGGGAAGAAATGCCGCAGGCTGACGCAGATCAGCCGGTGCCGCTGGGATAGCGGCCCGAGCACGCAGCCCCAGACACGGAAGTCGTTAAGCGAGCCATGCACGCAGACCAGCGGCGGCCGGCCTCGGTCTTCGCCCACGTCGAGATAGGGCATGTCGTATCCGTTGACGTGGAGACTTTGCATTTGCGGGCTCGCGAAAGGGGAGGCGGAACTCCTGTGCAAGATTCCCGGAAACCGGGTGGATCGCAACTATTTCCAAGCTTAGATTTGAGCTCAGTTCACATTGGGGGCATGCAAGGGAACGCAAGCCAGGGACCAAGCCATGACCGACCAGCATTTTGCCCTGTTCGATAGCAAGATCGGCCTTTGCGCCATTGCCTGGGGTCCGCGCGGCATCAACGGCACGCAATTGCCGATGGGTGGTGAGCAGAAGATCCGCACCCGCATCAGCCAGCGGCATGCTGACGCCAGCGAAGCCGAGCCGACTGCCGAAGTGCAGCAGGCGATCGACCGCATCACAAAACTGCTCGCGGGCGAGCCGGATGACCTCACCGACATTCCGCTCGATCTCGACGGCGTGCCCGACTTCAACCGCGGCGTCTACGCCATCGCCCGCACCATTCCGCCAGGCAAGACCGTCACCTATGGCGACATCGCCAGGCAGCTCGGCGGCGTCGAGCTGTCGCGTGACGTCGGCCAGGCGCTCGGCCGCAACCCGTGCCCGATCGTCGTGCCCTGCCATCGCGTGCTGGCGGCCGGCAACAAGCCCGGCGGCTTCTCCGCGAATGGCGGCGTGGTGACGAAGCTGAAGATGCTCGAGATCGAAGGCGCGCTGGTGAACCACACGCCGAGCTTGTTCGATTGAGGCGATGCCGCCGCGGGCTAAATCTTCGCCGCCGCCTTCGGCCAATATTTGTCGCGCAAATGCCGCTTCACCAGCTTGCCGGTCGGCGTCCGCGGCAGCTCGGCTTCGAAATCGATCGAGCGCGGGCATTTGATCGTCGAGAGGCGGCTCTTGCAGTAGGCGATCAAATCGGCCTCGAGCTCGCTGCCGGCGCGCTTGGGATCGTGCGGCTGCACCACTGCCTTGACCTCTTCGCCCATCTCCTCGTTCGGCACACCGAACACGGCGACGTCGGCGACCTCAGGGTGGGTGATGAGTACGTCCTCGGTCTCCTGCGGGTAGATGTTCACGCCGCCCGAGATGATCATGTAGGACTTGCGGTCGGTGAGAAAGAGAAAGCCGTCTTTATCGAGATAACCGACGTCGCCGAGCGTCGACCAGCCTTTTGCGTTGTAGGCCTTCTTCGTCTTCTCGGGATCGTTGTGATAGGTGAAAACCGGCGCATCGGCGAAATAGACCGTGCCAATCTCGCCCGTCGGCTGCTCCTCGTCGTTCTCGTCCAGGATCTTGATCTTGCCGACCACGGCGCGGCCGACGCTGCCGCGGTGCTCCAGCCATTCCTTCGAGTTGCAGACGGTGACGCCGTTGCCTTCGGAGCCGGCGTAATACTCGATCAGGATCGGCCCCCACCATTCGATCATCTTGGCCTTGACCTCGACCGGGCAGGGCGCGGCAGCGTGGATCGCGCCCTTCAGGGTCGAGACGTCGTAGCGGTTGCGGACCTCGTCCGGCAGCTTGAGCATGCGCACGAACATCGTCGGCACGAGCTGCGCGTGGGTCACCTTGTATTTTTCGACCAGCTTCAGGAAATCTTCGGCGTCGAAGTGCTCCATGATGATGGAAGTGCCGCCGAGCACGATCGCCATCATGTTGAAGCGCAAGGGAGCGGCATGATAGAGCGGTGCCGGTGAGAGATAAATAGTCTCGGCATTCATGCCGCACATGTTGGCGCTGAGCACGCGCAGAAGCGCGTTCGGCTCGTCGATCGGCTTGCCCTCGAACGCCTTTTTGATGCCCTTGGGTCGGCCGGTGGTGCCGGACGAATACAGCATGTCATAGCCGGCGACCTCGTCGGCGATCGGCGTTGTCGGCTGGGCGGCCGCTTCCTTGTCGTAGGAGCGGAAGCCTGACAGTGGCTCGTCCATCATGTAGAAGGCCGGCTCGCCGGGCGCACCCTTGATCAGAGCCTTGATTTGGTCGGCGCATTTCGGCGTCGTGATCACGACCTTGGCGCCGCAATCGGCGATGATGTAGTCGATCTCGTCCTGCTTCAAATAGCGGCTGATCGCGGTGTAATAGAGCCCGCTGCGTTGCGCCGCCCAGCAGATCTCCATGAAGGCGAGGCGGTTCTCCATCAGCAGCGCGATGTGGTCGCCGGCCTTCAGCCCGAGCGAGCGGAACAGGTGCGCCCCCTGGTTCGAAAGCTCGTCGAGCTCACGATAGGTGATCGCCTTGCCGGTCCCGGCCATCTGATAGGCGATCTTGTCGGGTGTGGCGCGGGCGTAGATGGAGGGGTGAGTCATCGCCGAGATCTCGCAACATAAACGGTGCCATCCCGGCGAACGCCGGGATCCATAGCCACCCATCCCAAGTGTTGAAACACGATGTCGCCCCAGCCGGGCATAACGACAGGCTCCTGTGGTTATGGGTCCCGGCCCCCGTGCGCAATTGCGCACTAGGCCGGGACGACACCATTAGCGACGCAGCGGCTTACAGACGCTCCACGATCGTCACATTCGCCATGCCGCCGCCTTCGCACATGGTCTGCAGGCCATAGCGCTTGCCACGCTGATGCAGGGCATGCACCAGCGTCGTCATCAGCTTGGTGCCGGAGCAGCCGAGCGGATGGCCGAGCGCGATGGCGCCGCCATTGACGTTGAGACGTTCCGGATCGGCGCCGGTGGTCTTCAACCACCCCGTCGGTACCGAAGCAAAGGCCTCGTTGACTTCGAACAGGTCGATATCGTCGATCGTCATGCCGGCCTTTTCCAGCGCGCGCTTGGTGGCGTGCAGCGGAGCATCGAGCATGATCACGGGATCGCCGCCCATCATGGTCATGTGGTGGACGCGCGCCAGCGGCTTCAGGCCAAGCTGCTTCAGGCCACGCTCGTTCACCACCATCACGCCGGAGGCGCCATCGCAGATCTGGCTGGCGCTGGCCGCGGAGAGCTTGCCGTTCTCGGCGATCAGCTTGACGCCCTTGATGCCGTCGAGCGTGGCGTCGAAGCGGATGCCCTCGTCGATGTGGTGGGTGTCCTTGGAGCCGTCGGCGCGGGTGATCTCGAGCGGCACGATCTCCTTCTTGAAGTGGCCGGCCTGGGTTGCCGCGATCGCGCGCTGATGGCTGTTGTAGGAGTACTCGTCGAGCTCATCCTTGGAGAGGCCGTACTTCTCGGCCATCATCTCGGCGCCGGTGAACTGGCTGAACACGATGTTCGGATAACGGTGCTCGATACCCGGGCTCTTGTAATTGCCAAAGCCGTTCTTGGCGGGAAGCTGCGACGACAGGCCCATCGGTACGCGCGTCATCGATTCCACGCCGGCGGCGATCACCACGTCCATCGCGCCGGACATCACGGCCTGGGCTGCGAAGTGCAGCGCCTGCTGCGAGGAGCCGCATTGGCGGTCGATCGAGGTGCCCGGCACGCTCTCCGGCAGCTTCGAGGCCATGATCGCGTTGCGCGCGACGTTGTTGGACTGCTCGCCGACCTGCATGACGCAGCCCATGATCACGTCCTCGACCAGCGCAGGATCGACCTTGGTGCGGTCGACCAGCTCGTCCAGCACCTTCGCGGCGAGATCGGCCGGATGCCATCCGGCGAGGCGGCCCCCCTTGCGCCCACCGGCGGTACGCGCAGCGGCGACGATGTAAGCCTCGGCCATGTCGGTTTCTCCCTGGATTATTCTGAATGGTTGGTTGTCGGGGCGGATTTAAGGGGCGACTGGTCGTTTAGTCAATCGATCAATTAACTCTTGTGGAGAGGCGCTGCTTGGGCTTATCTGCGGCGGCTCTCGCGCTAAATCGGGGATCTCCGTGACTACCAGCGTACCGAACAGGCTCCCCAGCGGAAAGAATTCCACGGCAGAGAAATTGCTCGTGGCCGCGAGCGAGCTGATGATCGAACGCTCCTCGATCGAGATTTCGCTGAGCGACATCGCCCAGAAGTCCGGCGCCAACGCCGCGCTGGTCAAATATCACTTCGGCAACAAGGACGGCCTGCTGTTGGCGCTGCTCGAGCGCGACGCGGGGACGGAACTGTCCAATCTCGAATATCTGCTGGCTCAGTCGATCACGCCGACCGCGAAGCTGAAGCTGCACATCGGCGGCATCATCCGCGCTTATCACCGGTTTCCCTACATGAACCGGCTGATCCACTATCTGTTGCACGAGAGCGTCGCGGGCTCCGCGGACGAAGTCTCGAAATTCTTCGTCGCGCCGCTGCTGGATTTCCATCGCCGCCTGCTCGCCGAAGGCGTCAGCCGCGGCGAATTCCGCGCCACCGATCCGGTGCTGTTCTACACCAGCCTGATCGGCGCCTGCGATCATTTGTTCTTCGGCCGGCACGCGATGTCGCGCGCGACCGGCGTCGGCCCGGTCACCGACGACGTCTGCCGGCAATACATCAAGCACATGGAAACGCTGATCTGCGGCGGCATCCTCACGAATATCGAGGAAGCTGCCGCGGCCGGATAATCTGGCCAGAACGCAGAAGTCTAGAGAAGAAACGCCCAAGGAAAAGGTAGAGGAAAGGTATTTGCGATGCAGTTGAAAGACGTAGCCGTTCTTATCACCGGCGGCGGGTCGGGCCTTGGTGCCGCGACCGCCCGCGCCATGGCCGCCAAGGGCGCCAAGATCGGCGTGATCGACCAGAGTAAGGAAAACGCTGAGAAGGTCGCCGCCGAAGTGAAGGGCATCGCGCTCCACGCCGATGTCACCAGCGAGGAGCAGATCAAGGCGGCGATCGCCAAGGCGGAAGCCGCGCACGGCGTCGCGCGCGTGCTGATGAACTGCGCCGGCATCGGCGGATCGCAGCGCATCGTCGGCCGCGACGGCGTCTACCCGCTGGAAAAATTCGCGCGCATCATCAACGTCAATTTGATCGGCACCTTCAACTGCCTGCGTCTGTTCGCCGAGCGCCTCGTCACGATCGAGCCGGTCGGTGAAGAGCGCGGCGTCATCGTCAACACGGCGTCGGTCGCGGCTTACGAAGGCCAGATCGGCCAGATCGCTTATGCGGCGTCGAAGGGCGGTGTCGTTGGCCTTACCCTGCCGGCGGCGCGCGATCTAGCGAGCCAGAAGATCCGCGTCAACACCATCGCGCCCGGCCTGTTCCTGACGCCGCTGCTGATGGGCTTGAACGAAGAGGCCCGCAAGAGCCTCGGTGCCCAGGTGCCGCATCCCGCGCGACTCGGCGACGCCAATGAATACGGCTCGCTCGCCGTGCACATCGTCGAGAACCCGATGCTCAATGGCGAGACAATTCGCCTCGACGGCGCGATCCGCATGGCGCCGCGTTAGGGCTCTTTTTCCTTCTCCCCTTGTGGGAGAAGGTGGCGCGCGTAGCGCGCCGGATGAGGGGTCTCTATCCACGGAGACAGACCCCTCACCCAGGCGAATTCCGAGCTCACAGCGTACATGCCCTCTCCCACAAGGGGAGAGGGCGCAGCAATCGGCACCGCGAATGGCGGCAAGCACGAGGCGCCTCATGTCCCAACCGCTGCTGATCGAGCACAACGACGGCGTCGACACCGTGACGCTCAATCGTCCCGAACACCTCAACGCGCTCGATCCTGCGCTGATCGACGCGCTCAATGTCTACTTCCAGGGCCTTCAGCGCAACCGCGACACGCGCGTCGTGGTGCTGAAGGGCGCCGGCAAGAATTTTTGCGCAGGGCTCGATCTCAAGGCGGCGATGGCGCGTCGTGCCGGCCAGCAGGAGCCGCCCGGTGTCACGGAGTCGCTGGACTCGCAGCGGCGCATCGCCGACATCGTGATGCTGATGCGGCGCTGTCCGCAGCCGATCCTCGCGCTGGTACAGGGCGCGGCGGCCGGCGGCGGCTTTGCGCTGGCGCTCGCCTCCGACATTCGCATCGCGACGAGATCGGCGCGGATGAACTGCGCTTTCATCAAGCTCGGCCTTGGCGGCTGCGACATCGGCACCAGCTATTTCCTACCGCGCCTGGTCGGTGTCTCCGTGGCCTCGGAGCTGATTCTCACAGGGCGCTTCATCGGCGCCGAACGGGCGCTCGCGGTCGGGCTGGTCTCCGAGGTCGTCGAGGAGGACAAGCTCGATGATGCCGCCGAACCCTATGTCGACGCGATGATCACGGCCTCGCCCGTGGGCTTACGCCTGTCCAAGGAATGTCTCAACATGAGCGTCGATGCCGGATCGCTGGAAGCCGTGATCGCGATGGAGGATCGCAACCAGGTCCTGTGCAGCCGCTCCGAGGAGTTTTCGGAAGGCATCAGGGCCTTCCTTGAGAAGCGAAAGCCTGTCTATATCAGGCGCTGACAATGAAGATCCGTAAAGGACGAGAAATTCCGGGAGACGCACAATGAGTGGAAGCGCGGCGGCGGTGATGACGAAGCCCGCCTTTCGCAAGGTCAAGTGGCTTGCGCGCGACATCGATGTCGAGCGCCGCGACGACGGCACGGTGGTGCTGAAGTCGCGCATCCCGCTGCAGACCTACGAGAAGCATATCCCGGCTTCGCTGGCAAAATGGGCGAAGGAAGCGCCCGAGCGGATCTGGCTTGCCCAGCGCGGCGGCCCTAACCGCGAATGGCGTAAGGTGTCCTATGGGAAGGCCAAGCGCACCGTGGATGCGCTGACGCAAGGCCTGCTTAACCTTGCGCTCGACGGTCGCCCGGTCACGATCCTCTCCGGCAATTCGATCGAGCACGCGCTGATGACGCAGGCGGCGATGCAGGCGCGCGTCCCGGCCGCGCCGGTCTCGCCGGCCTACTCCTTGATGAGCCATGATCACGTCAAGCTGAAATATTTGTTCGACCTGATCAAGCCGGGCGTGGTGATGGTGCAGGACGGCCCGACCTTCGAGAAGGCGCTGAAAGCGCTCGATCTCACAGGCGTCACCGTCGTTCACGTCTTGCGGCCCTGCGAGGGTATCGCGAGCGTCAGCTTTGCCGAGCTCGCGGCGACGGCCGTGACTGCCGATGTCGAAGCGTCGATTGCGAAGATCACGCCTGAGACCGTCGGCAAGCTGCTGTTCACGTCAGGCTCGACCGGCATGCCCAAGGCCGTCGTCAACACGCAAGCGATGATGTGCGCCAATGCGGCGATGATGATGCAGGTGCGGCCGCGCGATCCCGGCGGTCCGATCTCGACCATGCTGGATTGGATGCCCTGGAACCACACCATGGGCGGCAACGCGGCGTTCCACCCGATCCTGGTCGATGGCGGCACGCTCTATATCGATGACGGCCGGCCGATGCCGGGCCAATTCGATGAGACGCTGCGCAATCTGCGCGAGATCTCGCCGACCTATTACGCCAACGTGCCCGCCGGCTATGCCGCGCTCGCCGCGGCCATGGAGAAGGACGAGGCGCTGTGCCGCTCCTTCTTCAAGAATCTCTCGATCATGGCCTATGGCGGCGCGCGGCTGCCTGACGATCTCTACGACCGCATGCAGGCCCTCGCCGTGAAGACCACCGGCGAGCGCATCGTGTTCTACACCGGCTGGGGCTCGACCGAGACCGCGCCAACCTCGACCGGCACCTATTGGGACACCGACCGCGTCGGCCTGATCGGCCTGCCGTTCCCCGGCGTCGAGTTGAAGATGGTGCCTTGCGGCTCGAAATACGAGCTGCGTCTGCGCGGCGTCAACGTGACGCCGGGATATTTCGGCCAGCCTGACCTGACGAAGAAAATGTTCGACGAGGAAGGTTTTTATTGCATCGGTGACGCCGGCGTCTTCGTCGACGAAACCGATCCGGTGAAAGGCATCATCTTTGCTGGGCGCGTGGTCGAGGATTTCAAGCTGACCACCGGCACCTTCGTCCATGTCGGCTCGCTGCGTACAGATGCGATCGCCGCCGCGACGCCGGTCGTGCATGATGCGCTGGTCGCGGGGCAGGATCGCGCCTTCATCGGCCTGCTGGCCTGGCCGAACCTGCATGCCTGCCGCCAACTCGTCGGCAAGCCCGACCTCAGCTTCGAGGATGCCGTGAAGCATCCCGAGGTGATCGCTTGCTTCAGGCGCGGGCTGGAGGCTCACAACAACGAGTGCGAAGGCGCCAGCAGCCGCATCATCGCCCGCGCCATGCTGATGGCGGAGCCGCCCTCGATCGATGGCAACGAGCTCACCGACAAGGGCTACATCAACCAGCGCGCCGGCCTGGAGCGCCGCGCGGGGCTGGTGGAGCGGCTTTATGCCGAGAAGCCTGACCAGGACGTCATCATTCTCAAGTAATCGACATCATCAACACGGATACGCGCCATGAACTTCGATTTCTCCGACGACCAAAAGCAGCTCCGCGATCAGGCGCGCAAATTCCTCACCGAGAAGTGCCCACCCAAAGCTGTGCGCATGGTTCTCGACGGCAAGGCGCCATACGACAAGGAGCTGTGGAAGAGCCTCGCCGAGATGGGTTTTCTCGGTGTCGCCATTCCCGAGGATTTTGGCGGCGCGGGCGCCGGTCATCTCGAACTTTGCGTGATCGCTGAAGAGATGGGCCGGGCGAACGCACCGGTGCCGTTTTCCTCCACCGTCTATCTCGCAGCCGAAGCGCTGCTGATCGCCGGCAGCGACGCGCAGAAGAAGAAATGGTTGCCGGCAATTGCCTCGGGCGAGGCGATCGGAACGCTGGCGCTGTTCGAGGGCAAGGGCAATCCGTCGCCGAAGAACGTCAAGCTGACGGCTGCGAACGGCGTGCTCAACGGTGTCAAGAAGCCGGTCCCCGATGGCGCGATCGCCGACTTCGCGGTGGTCGCGGCACGCACGGGATCGAGCGGGCGCGACGGCGACATCTCCTTATTCATCGTCGATCTCAAGGACGGCGGCGTCGAGGTGAAAAGCCTGACCAACCTCGATCCGACCCGCGGACAGGCCGAGATCACTTTCAGGGATTGCAAGGCAGAGCCGCTAGGCGCGGCCGGCGAAGGCTGGAGCATCTTGACTCAAGTGCTCGATCGCGCCGCGGTGCTCTGCGCGTTCGAGCAGGTGGGCGGCTCCGACCGCGCGCTGGAGATGGGCCGCGACTACGCGCTCGACCGCATCGCCTTCGGCCGACAGATCGGCTCGTTCCAGGCCGTCAAGCACATGCTGGCAGACATGTACGTGTCGGCGACGCTGGCACGTTCCAACAGCTATTACGGCGCTTGGGCGCTCTCGACCAATGCATCCGAATTGCCGGAAGCGGCTGCAGCCGCGCGCATCAGCGCGACGCAGGCGTTCCAGCACTGCGCCAAGAACAACATCCAGGTTCACGGCGGCATGGGTTTCACCTGGGAGTTCGACTGCCACATGTACTACCGCCGTGCCAACGCCATGGCGCTCGGGCTCGGCAGCCTGTCCTATTGGGAAGACCAGTTGATCGACCGTATGCGCAAGAAGAACGCGGCGTGACGTTATCGTCATTCAGGGGCGCCGCAGAGCGGCGAACTATGATGTGCAATTGCACATCCGAGAATCCAGAGATGAGTGAATAACGTCGAGATTCCGGGTTCGCGCTTCGCGCGCCCCGGAATGACAGAGAGAATAGAACCATGAACTTCGACGATACCCCGCAGGAAGCTGAATTTCGCGCCACTGCTCGCGCCTGGATCGCGGCCAATGCACCGAAGCAGTATGAGGAAGAGCTTCGCAAGTCCTCGCTCGGCCGCACGCAATTGAAGAACGCCAACATCCTCGACGTCGCAAAGGCCTGGCAGAAGAAGAAGGCCGATGCCGGCTGGGCCTGTCTGCACTGGCCGAAGGAGTATGGTGGCCGCGGCTCGTCGCCGATCGAGCGTGTGATCTGGCAGCAGGAAGAGGGGCCGTTCGGCCAGCTATCCCGCATGTTCATCATCGGCCACGGCATGTGCGGGCCGACCATGATGGCGTTCGCGCGCGAGGAGCACAAGCGCGCCTATCTGCCGCCGCTCGCCTCCGGCGAAAAGGTCTGGTGCCAGCTGTTCTCCGAGCCCGCGGGCGGCTCCGACGTTGCGGGCCTGCGCACGCGCGCGGAGAAAGACGGCGACGAGTGGGTCATCAACGGCCAGAAGATCTGGACGTCGGGCGCGCACTATTCCGATTACGGCATTTTGCTCACCCGCACCGATCCGACCGTGCCCAAGCACAAGGGCCTGACCATGTTCTTCCTGGACATGAAGAGCCCCGGCGTCGAGGTGCGGCCGATCAAGCAGGCGAGCGGCGCGTCCGACTTCAACGAGGTCTATTTCACCAATGTGCGCATTCCGGATCATCAACGCCTCGGCGAGGTCGGTGACGGCTGGAACGTCTCGCTGACCACGCTGATGAACGAGCGCAGCGCGATCGGCGCGGCCGTCTCGACCGGCTTCCCCGAGCTGTTCGAATATTGCACGAGCCTGATGCTCGATGACGGCCCGGCGATCGAGGATCGCGCGGTGCGCGCGAAGCTGGCGAACTGGGCTGTGAAGGCGAGCGGGCTGAAATATACCAGCATGCGCGCGATCTCGGCGCTGTCGAAGGGCGAGCGCCCGGGACCGGAAAACTCCATCGGCAAGCTGGTCGCTGGCTCGATGATCCAGGATGTCGCGACCTGCGCGCTGGATTTGCAAGGCGCCGCCGGTGTGCTTAGCGGTGCTGAAGATTCCGAACTCGCCGGCCGCTTCCAGGCGATGCTGCTGCGTGCGCCCGGTACCCGCGTCGAAGGCGGCACCGACGAGATCATGCGCAACATCATCGCCGAGCGGGTGCTGGGCCTGCCCGGCGACATCCGGGTCGACAAGGACGTGCCGTTCAACAAGATCCCGACGAAGGGAAGGAATTAGCCGTCATTCCGGGGCGGCTCGAAGAACCGAACCCGGAATCTCGAGATGTGTAGGTAAAGCTCTGGATTCCGGGTTCGCGCGTTGCGCGCCCCGGAATGACAATAAAAAGGAAGCGCCATGAATTTCGACGACACCCCGCAGGAAGCCGCATTCCGCGAGACCGCGCGCAAATGGGTCGAGGCCAACGCGCCGAAGGAGTTTTTGGCCGAGCTGTCAAAATCCTCGCTCGGCCGTATCCGGCTCGCCAACCACGACATCGTCGATGTCGGCAAGGCCTGGCAGAAGAAGAAGGCCGAAGGCAATTGGGCCTGCCTGCATTGGCCCAAGGAATATGGCGGCCGGGGTGCAACGCCGATCGAGCGGGTGATCTGGCAGCAGGAGGAAGGCGTCTATGGCAAGCTGACGCAGCCGTTCCAGATCGGCGAGGGCATGTGCGGCCCAACCGTGATGGCTTGGGGCAGCGAGGAGGCCAAGCGGCGCCATTTGCCGAAGCTGGCCGCGGGCGAGGAGATCTGGTGCCAGCTGTTCTCCGAGCCGTCGGCGGGCTCTGACGTCGCGGGCTTGCGCACGCGCGCGGAGAAGAAGGGCGACAATTGGGTCGTCAACGGCCAGAAGATATGGACCTCCGGCGCGCACTATTCGGACTACGGCCTTTTGATCGCGCGCACGGATCCGAATGTCCCCAAGCACAAGGGTCTCACCATGTTTTTCCTGGACATGAAGAGCCCTGGCGTCGAGGTGCGGCCGATCAAGCAGGCCAACGGCATGCAGGAGTTCAACGAGGTCTATTTCACCGATGTGGTGATTCCGGACAGCCAGCGGCTCGGCGCCGTTGGCGAGGGCTGGAGCGTGTCGCTGACCACGCTGATGAACGAGCGAATGTCGATCGGCTCGCGGCTTGCGACCGGCGTGCCTGAATTGTTCGAGTTCTGCTCCAATGTAATGCTGGAGGATGGGCTCGCGATCGACGATCCTGCCGTGCGCTCCAGGCTTGCGAGCTGGGCGGTGAAGTCGAGCGGGCTGAAATACACCAGCTACCGGGCGATCTCGGCGCTGTCCAAGGGTGAACGGCCGGGGCCGGAGAATTCGATCGGCAAGCTCGTGTCCGGCATGATGCTCCAGGACATCGCGACCTATGCCATGGACCTCCAGGGCGCGGCCGGCGTTCTCACCGGCACTGACGAGGAGACCGTGCAGGGCCAGTTCCAGCAGATGCTGCTGTCCTCGCCTTCGATGCGCATCGCGGGCGGCACCGACGAGATCTTGCGCAACATCATCGCCGAGCGCGTGCTGGGATTGCCGGGCGACATCCGCGTCGACAAGGACGTGCCGTATAACAAGATCCCGACCAAGGGACGGTGATCTAGCCTCTCGCTGCATCTCGTAGGGTGGGCAAAGCGAAGCGTGCCCACCATATGCAGATGCGCCGAGGTAAGTCTGTCGGTGGGCACGGCGCTATGCGCCTTTGCCCACCCTACGAGAAAAGTGCGAGCTGATCCATGGACGCTGCAGTCAATCAGAACAACCGCATCGGCGTGCTCGAAGAGCTGCTCAACGAGCGCTACTCGGTCCGTGCCTTCCTGGCCAAGGAGGTCGATCGCGCGACGATCGAGCATGTGCTGACCACCGCGCAGCGCACGGCGTCCTGGTGCAACAGCCAGCCCTGGCAGATCGTCATCGCCAGCGGCGAGGCCAAGGAGCGTTTCCGCAATCTGATTTATAAGGAGGCTTCGGGCGGTCTCGGGGACGACTATGATTTCCCGCCGCCACGCGAATATCTCGGCGCGTACCTCGAACGCCGCCGCGAGAGCGGTTTTCAGCTCTACAACACGCTCGGCATCGCGCGCGGAGACAAGACGGCGTACGCGAAGCAGGCGCTAGAGAACTACAATTTCTTCGGCGCGCCGCATGTGGCCATCATCCACACCGACGAGCCGCTCGGCATCTACGGTGCGATCGATTGCGGCGCCTATGTCTCGAACTTCATGCTGGCCGCGCAGGCGCTCGGGCTCGGTACGATTCCGCAGGCGGCGCTCGCGCGCCACTCCGGCCTGATCCGCCGCCATTTCAATCTGCCTGATGATCGCCGCATCGTTTGCGGCATTTCGTTCGGCTATGCCGACAACGCCCATAAGGTCAACAGCTACCGCACGTCGCGTGCGAGTGTGGCCGAGACCGTGACCTTCGTGGACAAGTAATCAGGCGTGGACCGGTGATCGAGGCGGCGCACGCCCCGCATCACGTTTCAGACGCGATCACGTCAGACATACGAAGACGGCCGCGGAAGCGGCCGCCTTCATCGCGGTCTCAATCCGAATAACGCCCGCCGTCAGCCGCCGCTGCCGCCGATCACGGCGCGAATGGTCTCGTCGGGCCCGAAATCCTCCGCGCCGTCGACATAGAGCAGCGCCGCGAGCTTGGAGCGCGCGCGGTTGACGCGGCTCTTGATCGTGCCCACCGCGCAGCCGCAGATCGAGGCCGCATCCTCATAGGAGAAGCCGGAGGCGCCGACGAGGATCAGCGCTTCACGCTGGTCCTGCGGAAGCTTGTCGAGCGCCGTGCGGAATTCCTCGAACTCGAGATGGGCGTTCTGCGAGGGCTGCGTCTTCAGCGTCTTGGCATAGTTGCCTTCGGCATCCTCGACTTCCCGCCGCCGCTTGCGATAGTCGGAGCGGAACAGGTTGCGCAGGATCGTGAACAGCCACGCCGGCAGATTGGAGCCGGGCTGGAACGAGTCGATGTTGGCGAGCGCGCGCAACAGCGTCTCCTGGACAAGATCGTCGGCGCGATCGGCATTGCCGCTGAGCGAGATGGCGAACGCGCGCAGACTGGGCACGGCCGCCAGGATGTCGTTACGCAGGGAGTCCGTGAGAGGCATCAATCCCTCCCATTGTTGTTGTCGTTGGAGCCGCCACCATTTTCCACTTGGGGTGTCGCTCCCGGCGCATCAAGTTTCTTGATCAGTTCCGCGAACCGGTCCGGAACCCCCTGCCGCACCACGTCGTCGTACATGGCGCGCAGCTGGTGCCCGATCCGGGACTGAATCTCCGGAGTGAGCCCTCCCTTGCCGGGGGTCGTGCTTTTGCTGGCTTGAGACTTGAGATCTTTCATGACCTGTTCCACGTTTCCCCGAGTTAAGTAACTGTAAAATCGAGAAGTTCTCTCAACCGGGAGCCGTTCCCTGGATAGGCTCAATGCGAGTTGCGAGAAAAAGTTCCGCCCCGATGCGGAACTTTTCTTGGTCTGAGGCGTAATCAGCCCAGCAGGGGAACCCGGGCCCCCCGCCTAACGCCTGCACGTCAAGGTCGGCCCGAAGATGATATGGAGTGGGGATGTCCCGTTCACAGCTCGTTGCTGAACACTTGCCGTTGTTGCGCCGGTACGCACGCGCCCTGACGGGCAGCCAGTCCTCCGGTGACGCCTATGTCGCAGCCATGTTGGAAGCCATGCTGGGAGATCCGTCGGTGCTCGACGAGAGCCACGGGCCGCGCGCCGGCCTGTTCCGGCTGTTCACCCAAATCTGGAATTCCGTTTCCGTCAACGACGATTCGGAAGTGACGAACCTGCCGATGCCCCCGGAGCGACGGCTGTCCAACATCACGCCGTTGCCGCGGCAAGCCTTCCTGCTGCTCTCGCTCGAGGGATTCTCGGAAGAAGAGGTCGGCTACATTCTCGGCACCGACGTCGGCGAGACGCGCCGGCTTGCGGATGCCGCAGGGCGTGAGATGGCCGCCGAGATCGCCACCGACGTGCTGATCATCGAGGATGAGACCTTCATCGCCATGGATCTCGAGAGCCTGGTGAAGAATCTCGGCCACAATGTCGTCGGCGTCGCCCGCACCCACGCCGATGCGGTCGCGCTGGCAAAGAACAAGCGTCCTGGCCTGATCCTCGCCGACATCCAGCTCGCCGATGGTTCGTCGGGCCTCGACGCCGTCAACGAGCTGCTCCGCACCTTCGAGGTGCCGGTGGTGTTCATCACGGCATACCCTGAGCGCTTCCTCACCGGCGAGCGTCCCGAGCCGGCGTTCCTGATCTCAAAGCCATTCCAGCCGGCGATGGTGTCGGCGGTGGCGAGCCAGGCGCTGTTCTTCCAGCGCAACTCCCGCAACCGCGCGCCGAAAGTGCCGGCGGCGTAAGGAAGCGCCTGCGCCCGGCATTTGACGAAATCCCGATCCGGCGTGCCGCAAGGTGCGCCGGATTTTCGTTGATCCGGTTGCCGCGCTTGACGGCCATCGAATTCGCCGCTCATACCTCGTGTAGCGGCCGCGTTGCAGCCGCGGTGCCATCGGAGACGTGTTCATGGACCAGCAACTCCTCGATCGCCTCGCCATCCGCGACCTCGTCGAGAACTGGGCGGTGTGGCGCGATGCCGGCGACTGGGAGCGCTTTGCCACGGTCTGGCACGAGGAAGGCTGGATGTCCGCCACCTGGTTTCAGGGGCCGGCGCGGGATTTCATGCGGGTCAGCCAGGAGGGGTTCGCCAAGGGCGTGCGCATCCTGCATTTCCTCGGCGGCACCAGTATCGACCTCGAGGGGGCGCGCGCCATCGCGCAGACCAAGATGACCATCTCGCAGCGCGCGCCGGTGCACGACTTGCCCTGCGACGTGGTCTGCACCGGGCGCTTCTACGATTTCCTGGAGAAGCGGCAGGGAAAATGGGGCATCGTCCGCCGCCAGCCGATCTACGAGAAGGACCGGATCGACCCGGTCGATCCCGCCGCGACACTTCAGCTCGACCAGAAAGCCCTTGCCGCGCTCCCGGAAGGCTACCGCCACCTCGCCTACATGCAGGAGCTGATCGGCTACAAGGTCAAGCGCGACATGCCGGGCCTGACCGGGCCTGAGGTCGAGAAGCTCTATGCCGAGGGTCGGGATTGGCTGGCGGGGAAGGCGAACTGAACTCCAGACAAAAGTAAGGCGCGACTGGCATCACCACAGTCGCGCCCTACGTCACCGGCTTATGGGGCAGGGGGGAATAGCCGGCTGTTGAGACGACTCCCGTCCGCGAAAGTCGTTCCAGGCGGTTGCGAAATTTTTTTCGCGGGGACCGTGCCCTTTCGCACACGGTTAAGTGATCTTAACGACTGAGAACTCTGGGTCCTCTCCTCGCGTTGTTCCCGCGATCGCCATGGGGCGAGGGACCGACAGCCATGTCACAGATTCAAAAGGTATTTTTAGGCGCGGTCGCGATCGCCGCGACGCTTGGCGCCGTCCAGGTGGGCGCCGTGCAGCTGGCCTCCGGCCATGATCTGGCCGACCGCTGGCAGGCGGTCGCTGACAAGCCGGGCCATAACGTCAATCGCGCCAGCAAAGCCGACCGGCTGGCCGACATCAAGCAGGCTGAGGTTCCGACCCGCACCGTGTCGATGCGGCTGAACGATCTGGCCGACACGTCGGTGCTGTTGCGGGTCCCCGCAGTGATCGAGGCCGGTAACGCCAAGCCGCCGGTGTTGCTCCCGGACCAGAAGCAGAGCCGCAAAAAGCCGACGATCGCCTGCGAGCCGATGGTCAGCTCCCTGACCGAGGTCGCAAAACTGCTCCAGCCCGGCCGCTGCGTGACCTGACCGGCATTTGCCACGGACAAGTCGCCCTCCGTCCGGAGGGCGATTGCTGCCGTCCACTTGATCCCCTGCCCCCTCGCGTTATATCCCGGGTTTCTTCCCCTTTCGATTGACCGGGTAAACGCATGACGACGTCAGACACGGCTGTGCATACGCAGCCCTTCCAGGCCGAGGTTTCCGAGCTTCTGCACCTGATGGTGCACTCCGTCTATTCCGAGACCGACATCTTCCTGCGCGAGCTCGTCTCGAACGCATCGGACGCCTGCGACAAGCTGCGCTATGAGGCTATCGCTACTCCGGCGCTGCTGGGTGACGGCGACGCGCTCAAGATCCGGATCATTCCGAACAAGACGGCCGGAACGCTTGCGATCGCCGACAATGGCATCGGCATGGAGCGGCAGGAGCTGATCGACCACCTCGGCACCATCGCCCGCTCCGGCACCAAGGCCTTCGTGTCGAAGCTCAAGGAGGCCAAGGATGGTCTGGGCCTGATCGGCCAGTTCGGCGTCGGCTTCTATTCCGCCTTCATGGTCGCCGACAAGATCGTCGTGGTGAGCCGCCGCGCCGGCGAGAGCGACGTCTGGACCTGGACGTCCTCGGGCGGCTCGGGCTTCGAGATCGCGCGTGCCAGCGAGGAGGATGCGGCCCGCGTGCAGCGCGGCACCGAGATCGTCCTGCATCTCAAGGACGAAGCGAAGAAATATCTCGAAGCCTACGAGATCGAGCGTATCGTCGGCGCTTATTCCGACAACATTCTCTTCCCCATCGAGCTCGTGCCCGAAGAGGGTGAGCCGCGTCAGATCAATTCTGCGAGCGCGCTATGGCAGCGCTCGAAATCCGAGCTCACGCCGGAAGACTACAAGAAGGCCTATCAGCAGATCGCCTCCGCCTTCGACGATCCCGCGATGACGCTGCATTATCGTGCGGAGGGGCGTTACTCCTACGCCGTGCTGCTGTTCGCGCCCTCGACCAAGCGGTTCGACCTGTTCGAGCCGAACCGCAAGGGGCGCGTCAAGCTGTATGTCCGCCGCGTGTTCATCACTGACGATGCCGATCTGCTGCCGGGCTACCTCCGCTTCATCCGCGGCGTGGTCGACAGCGAGGATCTCCCGCTCAACATCTCCCGCGAGATGCTTCAGAACAATCCGCAACTCGCGCAGATCCGCAAGGCCGTAGCGACCCGCGTACTGTCCGAGCTCGAAAGCCTTGCGGAGAAGGATCCGGAGAACTTCGCGAAAATCTGGGAGGCCTTCGGCGCGGTGCTGAAAGAAGGCATCTACGAGGATTTCGAGCGCCGCGAAAAGCTGCTCGCGCTGTCGCGTTTCACCACGACCTCGGGCGAGAAGCGCTCGCTCAAGGACGTCATCGCCGATTTCAAGCCGAACCAGACCGAGATCTATT
Source organism: Bradyrhizobium sp. JR4.1 (assembly GCF_040548605.1). Taxonomy (NCBI): domain Bacteria; kingdom Pseudomonadati; phylum Pseudomonadota; class Alphaproteobacteria; order Hyphomicrobiales; family Nitrobacteraceae; genus Bradyrhizobium; species Bradyrhizobium sp. JR4.1. Next base: position 38,926 of record NZ_JBEPRY010000001.1, on the reverse strand, counting down.
ACCTCGTCGGCGACAGTATCGAGCGGCTGAAGTCGAACCCCCGGCTCGAGGCGGCGACTGCGCGCGGCATCGAAGTGCTGCTGCTGTCCGATCCCGTCGACGCCTTCTGGACCTCGATGCCCTCGGAGTTTGACGGCAAGCCGCTGAAGTCGCTGAGCCAGGGCGATCTCAATCTCGACCTCATCCCGCGCGTCGACGAGGCGAACAAGGACGAGCCGGCCGCCGACGAGGCCGCCACCATCGCGGTGATCAAGGCCGCGCTCGGCGAGCGCGTCAGCGACGTCAAGGCCTCGACGCGTCTGACCAGCTCCGCTTCCTGCCTCGTCGCCGACAGCCAGGGCCCGAGCCGCGAGCTCGAGCGCATCCTGGCCCAGCAGAACCGTGGCATGCGCACCAAGCCGATCCTCGAGATCAACCTGCGCCATCCGCTGGTCACGGCGATCACGAAGGCTCAGGCCGGCTCGAAGGCGGTCGACGATCTCAGCCTGCTCCTGCTCGAACAGGCGCAGATCCTGGACGGCGAGCTGCCGGAGGACCCTGCGGCGTTTGCGGCAAGGTTGAACCGGCTGGTGTTGCAGGGGCTCGGCGGGTAGCCGGCGCAGGCCATATGTGCCGCCGCGCTCATTCCGCCGCGTGATCCTTCCGCTCATCGCACGCGACGGTAGCTTGCGGCTTCTTCTCCATCCAGCGCGAGAGCAGGTCGGAGAAGCGGTCGAGGTAGAGGTAGACGACCGGGGTCGTGAACAGCGTCAGCGCCTGGCTCACGAGAAGGCCGCCGACCATCGCATAACCGAGCGGTTGGCGGATTTCGGAGCCGGTGCCGCTTCCGAGCATCAGCGGCACGCCGCCTAGCAGGGCGGCCATCGTTGTCATCATGATCGGGCGAAAGCGCAGCAGCGCCGCCTGGCGGATCGATTGCTCCGGGGTGAGATGCTGCTCGCGTTCGGCCGCGATGGCGAAATCCACCATCATGATGCCGTTCTTCTTGACGATGCCGATCAGGAGAATGACCCCGATCAGGGCAATGAGACTGAAGTCGAAGCCGAAGATCATCAGGATCGCGACGGCGCCGACGCCAGCCGAGGGCAACGTGGACAGGATGGTCAGAGGATGGATGTAGCTCTCGTAGAGCACGCCCAGAATCAAATAGACCACGACCAGTGCGGCGAGGATCAGCAACGGCACGGTGCCGAGCGATTGCTGGAATGCCTGCGCGGTACCCTGAAAACTTGTTGCCAGCGCCGGCGGCGCGCGCATCTCGCGGACCGCGTGCAGCACCGCGTCGGTCGCCTGTCCCAGCGCCACGCCCTCGGCAAGATTAAAGCTGATCGTCACCGACGGAAATTGGCCTTGATGCGAGATCGCAAGCGGTCGCACGGGCACATTGGTCCAGTTGCAGAACACCGAGAGCGGCACCTCGTCGCCGGTAAGCGGTGATTTGAGATAGATCTTGTCGAGCGTACCGAGCTGGCCTTGCAGGTCCGGTGTGATCTCCAGGACGATGTGATAGCTGTTGGTCTGGGTAAAATATTGCGCGACCTGACGCTGGCCGAACGCGTCATAGAGGGTGTCGTCGATCAGCTGCGGCTGAATGCCGTAGCGTGCGGCGGTGTCGCGATTGATCCTGAGTTGAACCGTCGTGCCTTCGGTTTGCTGGTCGGTCGCGACGTCGCGCAGTTGCGGCAGCGTCTTCATCGCATCGAGGATTTTCGGCGCCCATTCGTTCAGTTCGGCGAGGTTAGCGTCCTGGAGCGTGAATTCGAACTGAGTGCGGGTGGCGCGGCCGCCGAGACGAACGTCCTGCGAGGCCTGCATATAGAGCTTGGCGCCCTCCACCTTGGCGATCTTGGGCCGCAGCCGCGCGATGATCTGCTGTGCGCCGGCATCGCGCTCCTCCAGCGGTTTCAAGGTGATGTACATGCGCCCCGAGTTCAGTGCCGTACCGCCGCCGCCGATGAACATCGCGATCGAAGCGACGGCGGGGTCGGCCTGCACGATGGTGTTGAGCTCCACCTGGCGCCGTTTCATCTCGGCAAAGGAGATGTCCTGGGGCATCTCGGACACGGCTGTGAGGAAGCCGTTGTCCTGCTGCGGGAAGAAACCCTTCGGGATCAGGATGAAGAGGTAGATCGAGAGTGCTACGGTCGCGAAGAAGATGCAAAGGGTGACGAAACTGTGGCGCAGCGCGACGTCGAGCCCGCGTTCGTAGGCGCCGAGCACCCTTTCGAACATCCGCTCGCTCCACTGGTAAAAGCGGCCGTGCCGAGCCTCGTGGTTGGCGCGCAGGAAGCGCGAAGCCATCATCGGCGTCAGGGTCAGCGACACCACCAGAGAAACAAGGATCGCCATCGCCAGCGTGACCGCGAATTCGCGGAACAGCCGGCCGATGATGCCGCCCATCAGGAGCAACGGGATCAGCACCGCGATCAGAGAGATGCTGATCGAGACGATCGTAAAGCCGATTTCGGCCGCGCCCTTGTAGGCCGCAGCAAGCGGCCTCTCGCCCTGCTCGACGTAACGGGTGATGTTCTCCAGCATCACGATGGCGTCGTCCACCACGAAGCCGACCGCGATCGTCAGCGCCATCAAGGAGAGGTTATCCAGCGAATAGCCGAAGACCCACATCAGCGAGCAGGCTCCCAGTAGCGCTAGCGGCACAGTGATGCTCGGGATGATCGTCGCCCAGAAGCTGCGGAGGAAGATGAAGATCACCATCACAACGAGCGCGATAGTGGTCATGAGCGTGATCTGTACGTCCTCGACGGCGGCGCGGATGGTGATGGTGCGGTCGCTGATGATCTTGATCGAGATCGCGGGCGGGATGGCCGCGATCAGCCGCGGCAGCTGCGCCTTGATGCGATCGACGGTCTCGATGACGTTGGCGCCGGGTTGCTTGAAGATGACGAGGAACACGCCGCGCTTGCCGTCGGCCCAAGCCGCCGTCTTCATGTCCTCCGGCCCTGCCACGGCCTCACCGATGTCGCGGATCCGCAATGGAGCGCCGTTGCGATAGGCGACGATGACGTCCTGCCAATGCTGGGCCTGGGTGAGCTGGTCGTTGGCGTAGATCGTGTAGGCGCGCTTGGCCCCGTCGATGCTGCCCTTCGGGCTGTCGGTGGTCGCAGCCGCGATCTGGGCGCGCACGTCTTCCAGCGACAGGCCCTTGGCGACGAGCTTGGCCGGATCGATCTGTATGCGTACCGAGGGTTTCTGCTGTCCGCCGACGAACACTTGGGCGACGCCGGATAACTGGCTGATCTGTTGCGCGAGCTGCGCATCGGTGCGGTCGCTGACGACGGTCAGCGGCAGCGTGTCGGACGTCGCGGACAGGATCATCACCGGCGAATCCGCCGGGTTGACCTTGCGATAGGTGGGAGGCGAGGGCAGGTTCTTCGGCAATTGGCCGCTCGCTGCATTGATCGCTGCCTGCACATCGTTGGCGGCGGCGTCGATCTTCCGGTTGAGGTCGAACTGGATCGTGATCGACGCCGAACCCAGCGAGCTGGTCGACGTCATCTGCGTGATGCCGGGGATCTGTGCGAGCTGGCGTTCGAGCGGCTGCGCCACGGAAGAGGCCATGGTCTCGGGGCTGCCGCCGGGGAGCGAGGCCGAGAGCTGAATGGTCGGAAAGTCGACCTGGGGCAGCGGTGCAACCGGCAGCAGAGGATAGGCCACGAGGCCAACGAACAGGATACCCGCCATCAGCAGTGAGGTGCCGATCGGATAGCGGATGAACGGAGACGAGAAGCTCTCTTGCATGCCCTGACACCACAGCCCTGGCCAGCGCATCTTCTCCCCGCGCACAGCGGAGTCGCGCCCGAGAGCGCAAGTGCGTTTCCTTCAGCCCATTTGCTTGTTCATTGCCCTGGAACGTCGTCGGTCCGGGCCGGCGTTGTGATAGAAAGACTAGTACGTTCGCTTGGGCCAGCGAACGGATTCCTGCGCTGGATGCTTTGCGACCTTTGTCGAAGGAGAGCTGCAGCGAGTTATGCGTTCCGCGCAGGCCGGAAAACTGGGTGCTTTCCGCTTCCGCATCTTTGCGGCGCTGTGTCTCACTCATTTCGTCGCGTGTCACAAGCCGGAGAGGTATGAAATAGGAACAATCGCTTCTGCCGCGCAGTTGTGCCATATCGAAATGACATAACGCGTGCCGTTGCCACCGATTCGAGGAATGTCCGATGCGCCTGCCGATCCTGACCCTCACCGCAATTGTCACGCTGTTCGCGGCGGCAGATGCCAGCGCCCAGACCTACGATCCGCGTTACCCGGTCTGCATGCACGTCTACATGCCCGGCGGTTTTGGCGGTGGTGGCGGCGACTATTTCGACTGCTCCTTCACCTCGCTGCCGCAGTGCCGCGCCACGGCTTCGGGCCGCTCGGCAAGCTGCGACGTCAATCCCTACTACGCGTTCGACCAACCCCCGCCGCCGCCGCGCCGGCGCCACAAGAACGTGCACTAGCGATCCGCAATGCGGCCTTCAGGGGGAATTTTCATGCGTCGCTTATTCGGCCTGATCACGACCGTCGGTGCCCTGCTCACGGCCGCGCCATCGCATGCACAGACCTTCGATCCGCGCTATCCCGTCTGCATGCACGTCTATTCCGGTGCGAACGGGGGTGGCGGGGAGTGGTACGATTGCTCCTTCACCTCAGTCCCGCAGTGCCAAGCTACCGCTTCAGGCCGCTCGGCCAGCTGCGATCTCAATCCGTATTATCCGTTCAACGCACCGCCGCAGCGCTTACGCCATCAGCGAGGCGGCTAGCGCTGGGCAATTACGTCCCGGCGGTCCATGGGGCATCGCGGATGAGCCGCCGCGTGCCTTTAGGAGCGCGGCGCCATGTTGACAGCGTCGACGATTGCGTTGGTCAATTGCCACGTCATCTTGTCCGTGGTCCAGTCGCTTGCGTGCAGCCTGTCGTCGTCGCCTGGGTCGACCATGCGGTCGAACGAAATCCCGGCGACATCATGCCAGCCCTTCATCAGCGCGAAACGGCCGAAGACGTTGACGCGCTTCTCCTGCGCGATCTGGCTGATCGCCTCGACCATGGCGCTCGCCTTCCTGGCCTTGGCCGGTGTCAGCAGCGCCGGCACATATTGAAGGTCCATCAGGATCACATCGATCTGCTTGGCGTCGAGCAGCCGGTCAACACCCTCGCGGATCGCTTGCGTGGTGTCCTCGAACGAGGGACCGGCGGATTGCCACACTGAATTGGTACCGACCTGCCAGATCACCAGATCGGGCTTCAGATCGAGGACGTCATGCTCGAACCGATTCAACTCCAAACGAGCATCTTCGCCGCCGACGCCGCGGTTGATCACCTCGATTGCGACGTTTGGAAATTTTATCCGAAGGTCCGACAGCAGCCGCTGCGGATAGGGCGCAATACCCCCTTCGCCCGCCGTGGTCGACGAGCCGATCGCGACCAGCCTGGCCTGTCCGCCCTTCACTCGGTGAGCAAAATTTGTCAGCGGCTGCTCGAAAGGCGCGGCCCGGACGGGAAACTCTAAGGGATCGAGAGCCACGGGTCGCTTTCCTTTCGCAGCCAGAACAACGCCGGCAGAAAGAATAGCCCGTTTCCCCGAGGTCACCTAGCGTCGCGAGGCCCGCTTGCTATTGCGTCCGGATGCCTGACAGCTCCACCACCTTGCGCCAACGGTCGGTCTCCGCCGTCAGCATGCCGCCGAATTCGCTGGCATTGCCGTGCAGCGGGATCGCGCCGAGCCCAGCGATGCGGGACTTGATCTCCGCATCGGACAGCGCGGCGTCGATTTCGCGATTGAGCAGGTCGATGATCTCGCGCGGCGTGTCGTGTGGAGCGCCGACACCGTAGAATGAACTCGTCTCGTAGCCGCTGAGCGTGTCCGCGATCGGCGGCGCGTCCGGCAAAATCTCCGAACGCTCGCGCGTGGTGACGCCGAGTGCGCGCAGCTTGCCGGCGCGCACGAGCTCGAAGGATGAAGTGACGTTGTCGAACATGCCCTGAATCTGGCCGCTCATCACGTCGGTCAATCCGGGTGCCGAGCCGCGATAGGGCACGTGGATGAACTGCACGCCGGCCAGCGACTTGAACAGCTCGCCGGAGAGATGCAGCGAGGTGCCGATGCCGGAAGAGGCAATCGACATCTTGCCGGGATTGGACTTGGCGTAGGCCATGAAGTCGGCGACGCTCGTCACCGGCAGGTCGTTGTTGACAACCAGCACCAGCGGAATTCGTGCGACGCCGGCGACCGGCGCGATGCCCTTGGCGAAATCATACGGCAGCGCCGGGTCGAACGAGGCGTTGATGGCGTTGGCGGTCGAGGTCAACAGCAGGGTGTGACCATCGGGGGCGGACGTAATCACCGCCTGTGTCCCGATATTGCTGCCGGCGCCGGGCTTGTTCTCGACGACGAAGGTCTGGCCGAGCCGGTCGGAGAGGCGCTGGCAGAGCAGCCGCGACAGCACGTCGGTGGCCCCACCCGGCGCATAGGGTACCACCCATTTCACGCTGCGCGAGGGATAGGAGGGATTGCCGATCGCAAAGGCGCGTGGCGTGGCGAGCACGGTTGCGGCAGAGGCTGCAGCCTGAAGGAAATGTCGCTTGGTGATCAATGCATGCATCCCGCTCTTCTTCCTTCTCCCTTGTGGGAGAAGGTGGCGCGAAGCGCCGGATGAGGGGTCACTCTCCGCACGTGAACTCGCGGAGAGTGCCCCCTCACCCGTCTCGCCGCTATGCGGCGAGCCACCCTCTCCAACAAGGCGAGAGGGGAAGCTTCCACGCACGATGAGATACTGCAAAGGCTGTGGCTGCGCACGCCCATCCCACCGGTTTGGTAAAGGATGACTAGAGTTAATCGCGCACTAACCCGGTTTTACCTTGTCTCTTAACACCTGGGCAGGGCGTGCGAGCTAAGCTCTCGGAACCAGCAGACACGTTCCGAAAGAATGAACGGCATGACAACCGGCGTCATCGAGCAACCGAAAGCCGCGCGCGCACCTTCGGCTTCGAAAATCTGGCTGAAGGCGATCGAGCTCACCGCACGGATCGAGACGTTGCCGGGCCGGCTGTTCGCCGACGTCGTCGATGATTGGGCGCAGCGCCAGCCCGATCGCATTGCGCTGGCCACCGATGACGCGAGCCTCGACTATGAGGGGCTTTCGAAACGCATCAATCGCTATGCGCGGTGGGCGCGCTCGGCCGGTGTGGCCAAGGGCGACAGTGTCGCGCTGATCATGCCGAACGGCATCGACTATGTCGCGGCCTGGCTCGGCATCAGCCGGGTCGGTGGCGTGGTCGCGCTGATCAACACCAAGCTCGTCGGCCGGTCGCTCGCGCATTGCATCGGTGTCGCAAGGCCCGCTCACATCATTGTCGCGCACGAGCTCAAGGATGCGCTGGACGGCGCGTCGCCACCCCTGAACACGGAAGCAAAGGTCTGGACTCATGGCGATGCCCGCAGCGAACGTGCGATCGATGTCGCGCTTGCCGCCCTCGACGACGGGCCGCTTTCGCCGGACGAGCGCGGCGACGTCACCATCGACGACCGGGCCCTGCTGATCTACACGTCCGGGACGACCGGCCTGCCGAAAGCCGCCAGCATCAGCCACCGCCGCATCCTCAATTGGGGCTTTTGGTTCGCCGGCCTCACCGGCGCGACGCCGCAGGATCGGCTCTACGATTGCCTGCCGCTGTTCCACTCGGTCGGCGGCATCGTCGCGCCATGCAGCATGCTCGCTGCCGGCGGTGCGGTGGTGATCGCGGAAAAATTCTCGGCCTCGAATTTCTGGCCCGACATTGTGCGCCACGACTGTACGCTGTTTCAGTATATCGGCGAGCTCTGTCGCTACCTGCTCAAGGCGCCGCCGTCGGAATACGAGAACCGGCATCGCCTGCGGCTCGTCTGCGGCAACGGCCTGCGCGGTGATATCTGGGACGATTTTCAGGCGCGTTTCGCCATTCCGCGTATCCTCGAATTCTACGCGGCGACGGAAGGCAATTTCTCGCTGTTCAACGTCGAGGGCCAGCCCGGCGCGATCGGTCGCGTTCCGCCGTTGCTTGCGCATCGTTTCCCTGCCGGTCTCGTCAAGCTCGATCCCGATAACGGCGCGCCGCTGCGCAATGCAGAGGGGTTTTGCATCGCCTGCGCGCGCGGCGAAGCCGGCGAAGCCATAGGCCGCATCGGCACGGCGGATGAGGGCGGCGGCCGCTTCGAGGGCTACACCGAGGCGAGCGAGACCGAGAAGAAGATCCTGCGCGATGTCTTTGCCAAGGGCGATTCCTGGTTCCGCACCGGCGACCTGATGCGGCTCGACGAGAAGGGATTCTTCCACTTCGTCGACCGCATTGGCGACACCTTCCGCTGGAAGGGCGAGAACGTCGCGACCTCGGAGGTCAATGACGCCGTTCGCAATTTCACCGGCGTGATCGACGCCACCACCTACGGCGTCAACATCCCCGGCACCGATGGCCGCGCCGGCATGAGCGCGATCGTGGTGAACGAGGGCTTTGCTGTCGAGGCGCTGCCCGCCCATCTCGCACAGCGCCTGCCGGCCTATGCTCACCCCGTCTTCATACGCATCTCGCGCGAGCTCGATGCGACCGAGACGTTCAAGCAAAAAAAGGCCGAGCTCGCGCGCGAGGGATTTGATCCGGGCGCGGTCTCCGATCCGCTGTTCATGCTGGACCCGAAAACCGGCGCCTATGTCGCGCTGGACGCAGAGACATATGCGCAAATCAACGAGGGTACGATCCGGCTCTAGCCGCGCGAAAATCCGCCAGATAGGTCCAATTTTATCCGAATTGTCCAAGAAGCCATTTACTTCTGTCGGGTAAACAAGCGGCCAAGGGAGGCGGTCATCAAGAGCCGCCGGAACACGAACGACAACAGAAGCGAGCCAGCCATGTCGGTACGGTCTAAGGTCATCGAAGCGATCCAGCAGATCGCCAAGGAACAGCACGTCGCGCTTCCCGCACTCTCGGACGATCTGTCCCTGCACGAGACGGGCTTCGACTCGCTCGCCTTCGCCATCCTGGTGGCGCGCCTCGAGGACGAGACCGGCGTCGACCCTTTCACCATTTCCGAGGACGCAGCGTTCCCTGCCACCGTGGGCGATTTCGTGCGGGCCTACGAAAATGTCCCCGCGTGAGATCTTTGCGCTCCGCGACCATCTTGGCGCGGAGCTGACCGGACGCACGCTGTCGGACGCGCAGGATGTCGTGTCGCTGACGGATATCCTGTCGCAGACGGTCCTGGCTGGCCGCCTGGGCGAGCTGTCCGGCCGCGCCGTGCTGCTGAAATTGTCCGACCAGCTCCGATCGGGTCTTGCCATGATCGAGCTCGACGGTATTGCCCGCCGCATGCTGCTATGCCCGCCCGATCTCAACCCCGCGCATCTCGATGCGCTGATGGCGGATGCCGGGATCGATGCCGTCGTCACCGACGAGCCCGATCGCTGGGCCGAGACCGGCGTGCCGCTGGTCGTCACCGCACAACTGCCGCTTCAAGCCACTGCGCCGGCCAGGACCGAATGTGCCACGGAGTGGCTGATGCTCACTTCGGGCACGTCGGGCGTGCCGAAAATCGTCGGCCATACGCTGGAAGCACTCACCGGCGCCATCGTCGCCGAAGGCCCGGCGCGCGGACCCGCGCCAATATGGGCGACGTTCTACGACATCCGCCGCTATGGCGGCCTGCAGATATTCCTCCGCGCCGTCCTCTCGGGCGGCTCGATGGTGCTGTCCGATCCGCATGAGGCGCTCGGCGATCACGTCACGCGGCTGAACGCGCGCGGCGTCTCCCATATCTCCGGCACGCCCTCGCACTGGCGCAAATTGTTGATGAGCGGCTCGGCCGCGCAGTTCGCGCCGCGCTATGTCCGCCTCTCCGGCGAGATCGCCGACCAGGCGGTGCTGGACGGCCTGAAGGCGGCGTTCCCGAATTCCTCCGTCGGCCATGCCTATGCATCAACCGAGGCCGGCGTCGGCTTTGCCGTCAATGACGGGCTGGAAGGCTTTCCGGCGGACTATCTCGGCAACCGCAACGGCGTCGAAATGAAGGTCGTCGACGGCTCGCTACGCATCCGTTCGACCCGCACAGCGCACGCCTATATCGGCCGCGACGCGGCCGCGCTCACCGATGCGGACGGGTATGTCGATAGCGGCGATATCGTCGAATTGCGCGGCGACCGCTACTATTTCGTCGGCCGCCGCGGCGGCATCATCAATATCGGTGGGCTGAAGGTTCACCCCGAAGAGATCGAGGCGGTGATCAACCGTCATCCCGACGTACGGATGTCGCGGGCGAAGTCACGCAAGAGCCCGATCACCGGCGGCATCGTCGTCGCCGACGCGATCCTCGCCGACGGTACCGATACGGCGCGCGCGAAAGAGATCCGCGACCAGATCCTGGATCAGTGCCGCGCGCAGCTCGCGTCCCACAAGGTGCCGGCGGTGATCCGCTTCGTCGAGGCGCTCGACGTCACCCCGGCCGGCAAACTGGCGCGCACCGATGCATAATGTTCTCGTCACGGGTGGTAGCCGCGGCATCGGCCTTGCAATCGGCCAGCGGCTTGTTGATGGCGGCTACAACGTGATCGCGGCGGCGCGGCGCGAGAGCGACGCGCTCAAGGCGGCGATTGCCGGGTCGGAGGGGCGCCTGCATTTCCGCGCCTGCGACCTCGCCGTGATCGACGCGATTCCCGCTTTCGCAAAACTCGTGCGCGATGAATTCGGCCCGATCTACGGCCTCGTCAACAATGCCGGCCTCGGCACCGAAGGCCTGCTCGCGACCATGCACAATTCCGAGATCGAGGCGCTGGTGCAGCTCAACGTGCTGTCACCGATCATTCTCACCAAATATGTCGCACGGCAGATGATGGCCGACGGTGCCGGCCGCATCATCAACATCTCGTCGATCATCGCGACCACCGGCTATAACGGCCTCTCCGTTTACGGTGCGACCAAGGCCGCCGCTACCGGCTTCACCCGTTCGCTTGCGCGCGAGGTCGGCAAGCTCGGCATCACCGTGAACGCGATCGCGCCCGGTTTCATCGACACCGAGCTGACGCACAATCTCTCCGACGATAGCCGAAAGCGCATCGCCGGCCGCAGCGCGCTGCGGCGCCTGCCGGAGACCGACGACGTCGCGCGCATGGTGGAATATCTGCTGGGCGAGGGCGGGAGCAACGTGACGGGTAGCGTGTTCACGGTCGACGCGGGCAACACGGCGTAGGCGGAACTCTACTGCCACAATTGCATTGATCCGGCGCAATGACATCATCCGGATTTGGTCCTAAGATGCCGCGCAATTGATTGGCTTACGTCAATCGATCTGCCCTAATCGACAGGGAGCAGTCCATGACCGCTGCGAGCCCGGACAAGGCGTCGGCAAAGCCATCTTCCGCACAGCAAAGCGACGTCCACTGCCAGACCGTTCACTGCCAACCGATGTCTCATCAAAATTCAGGTGATCACGGTTACGAAATGTATCCGCAGAAATTCGTGCGTCTGGTCGGCTGCCATGACGTACCCTCATCCGCGCTACGCAAGCGCGAGGTCGAGAAGTTGCACTAGACGTTCAGGTCCGGTGCTTCGGCAGGTCAATCCGTTCGTGTGAGAACTCCGGCGGGCCGTCGGTCAGGCGGCGGATCCGGCGCTCGCGTTCGTCTTCAGACAGGGCAGGATCGAGCAGCGCCTCGAGTTCATGCACTGCAAGCTCTTCGATCCTGGTGGCATCCGAGGCGAGCGGGTGCCCTGGCGGGAGTGCCGGGGGCGCGACCTTTAGGCCCAGCTCGACCAGCGTACGAATGGCATCGGAGCGCGACAGGTGATGGGTTTCCGCCCAGCTATCGACGGCCGCGGTCAGGCTTTCCGGCATCTTCACCGCGCTGATCGGATCACGGCCAGTGCGCCGGCTTACCGGAGCGATGGAGTCCTTCCTGTCGAAGTCGGACACGTCGATGTTCCCGCGCAACCGTGTGAGATCATCGAGACTAGACGCCATTTACGGCCAACTGTTTGATGCCGATCAATGACCTTCTGTGGCATTGCAGCGCGCCCTCATCTTGTTGTCCGGGTCCATTTCGGCCAATGGTTGCAAGGGCGCCCCCCGGCGAACCCGAATCGGTTCTTCCACGTATGTCTCTTTGGACGTGCGTCCCAACTATCCGGCATCATCCGATGACATCAGCGTTCTATAGCGGCATTCCGGTCTTTCGCGGCTTCACCAGCCTGATGGACCCCGCTTTGTATTCGCCGCTGCCCGACGACTGGAGCATCGGCGTTGCCGACATCGTGGATTCCACCAAGGCCATCGCGGCGCAGCGCTACAAGGCGGTGAACATGGCCGGTGCCGCCGTGATCGCGGCGGTGACGAACGCATTGGAGGGACGCGAATTTCCCTTCGTGTTCGGCGGAGACGGCGCGAGTTTTGCGGTCGCGCCTAATGATCTCGAACTGGCCCGCGAGGCTTTGGCTGCGACCGCGACCTGGGTCCGGGAAGATCTCGACTTGCGGATGCGCGTCGCGCTGGTGCCAGTCAGGGCCATCCGCGGTCACGGCCTAGACGTACGCGTCGCGCGCTTCGGTCCGTCGGCCAATTTGTCGTATGCGATGTTTTCTGGCGGCGGGCTCGCCTGGGCGGACGCTGCGATGAAGCGCAGCGAGTTTGCGATCGCCGAAGCGCCCGCGGGCACGCAGCCCGATCTCTCCGGCCTGTCCTGCCGCTTCGAGGTGATTCCGGCTGCGCGCGGCCTGATCCTGTCCGTGCTGGTCATGCCGGCCCAGGGCGCCGATCCCTCGGCATTCCGCAACGTGATCGAGGACATCATCCATCTCGTCGAGCGCAGCCCGGATGCCGGTCGGCCCGTGCCGCCACAAGGGCCACCGCTGACATGGCCGCCGCAGGGGCTGGAATATGAGGCGCGCACCAAGCGCGGAGGTCCGCTGTTCGCACGCCGCGCCAGCGTGCTGGCCTACACGCTGTTCGTCTATCTGATCATGCGCTTCGACCTCAAGCTCGGCGGCTTCGTGCCGAAGCTTTATAAGCGGCAGGTCGTGGAGAACTCCGACTTCCGCAAATACGACGACGGCCTGCGCATGATCCTCGACTGTACGCCGGAGCTCGAACGCGCGCTCAGCGATCGCCTCGCGACTGCCGCGCGCGACGGCATCGTGCGTTACGGGCTCCACCAGCAGGACGCCGCGATGATGACCTGCTTCACCCCGTCGGCGCTCCGCAGCGACCACGTCCATTTCATCGACGGTGCGCGGGGCGGCTACGCCTCGGCGGCGACGGCGCTGAAGGCAATGATGGCGTGAAGCGCTAGCGCCCCGCGCGGGTCCAGGTTTCGCCGCCGCAGAGCGCGCCGACGCAGCCTTCGACCCGCAGTGAATCCGCAGATGTCACGGTCACGCTGCTCGCATAGGTGCTGCCGTCGTCGGCATTGTAGATCTGGCCCGACCATTTGTTCGGTCCTGAAGGCTGCATGCCGCTGAACAATGGCAAGCCGATCATCGGGCGCCTGGCGAGGGCGGGATTGGGATTCTTGCTATCGGTAGCGGGCTGGCCGGTCGCGGTGTCGTGGGGTTCACGCAGCCAGACGACGTTGCCGCAGATGCCGCCGCCGCATTTGCTGATCTTGACGCGGGCATCCCCGGCCTGGGTGAGCCAGGTCCCGTCGGCGCTCTGCGCATGGGCGGCAGTCGCGCCAAGGAACGCAGCCAGAAGGACGATGAGAGCAGCGAATCTGGAAGTCATGAAGAGAGCCCCGAGGTGGAGCGCCTCCATAGCAGCCCAGCAGGATAGTGCAACGCTGGATGGAATCACATTCCTGCGTTTATCTGCCTGCGTGCATTGACCTGCGCTCATTTGCCCCAGCGCACCAAGGCGACCGAGCCTGCGGTCGACAGCCCGAACACCACCATGGCGCCGCCGACCAGTGCGAACAGGGTCCAGGCTGGAGCCTGCGCCATCATGAGGGTGCCGCCGCCGATCGCGACGATCAGAAGGCGCGCGGTGGAGGCGAGCACGGGACCGCCGACCCGCGCCGCGCCTTGCGAGGAGAAATACAGCGACACGCCCATGCCGAAGAACACAAAGGTCGGGCCCGCCCAGTGGAAGTAGCTGTGCGCGGCGGCGGCGACGCCGGCATCCCTGGTGAAGAGCGAAACCCACAGAGACGGATCGAGCGCGATGACGAGGCCGATCAGGCCGACCGTAATTCCCGAGGCCGCGGCCGCGGTCCAGGCCACGCGCCGCGCGCGTTTCACCTGTCCGGCGCCCATCGCAATGCCGACCATCGGCACCGATGCGATGCCGAAGGCGAAGGTGATCGGGATCAGCAAGAATTCCAGTCGCGAGCCGATGCCGTAACCGGCCAACATCTCGGTGCCGAAGGTCGCCAGGATCTTGGTGAAGATCAAAATGGTGAGCACGGTCTGGAGCGGCGACAGGCAGGCGACCGCGCCGACCTTGAGGATGTCGAAGAACAACGCGCGATCGAAATGGAAGGCGCGGAAATCCAGCGGCAGCCGGCTGCGGCCGGACCAGAGATACCAGAGGAAAAAGATCGCAGCACAGGTGAACGCGATCAACTGACCGGCGGCGACGCCGGGCATGCCGAATTGCGGCACGCCGAATAGGCCAAGCCCCAGCGTGCCGCCGAGCGCGATCTGGAGCACGCTCGTCCCGATCAGCGCCATCGAGGGCAGACGCATGTCGCCGGTGCCGCGGATCACCGAGGCCAGCGTGTTGACGAGCCAGATCGCGACCGCGCCGGAGAACAGCATTTGCGAATAGCCGCTGGCTTCCTCGAGTACACGCTCGCGCCCGCCCAGCAGCATGAAGAACGAGCGGCCGAAGACGAGCATCGTCACCGTGAAGAAAAGCCCGCCGCAGAGGCCGATGATGGCGGCGTGCAGCGCCAGCGTCGCCGCACGGGTCCGATCGCCGGCGCCGAGCGCGCGGCTGATCGCAGACGAGACGCCGCCGCCCATCGCGCCCGCGCTCATCATCTGCGTCAGCATGGCGAACGGAAACACCAGCGCGATCGCTGCGAGCGGGATGGTGCCGAGCCGGCCGATATAGGAGGTCTCGGCGACCGCAACGAGCGTGCTGCCGACCATCGCGATCATGTTGGGGATCGCAAGCCGCAGCAGTGTGGGCAGGATCGGTGCCGTCAGCAAGCCGGCGATGGGGGAGGCGACCGGGGCAGGCGGCGGCACGGCGTCTATCGAGGCGTCGATCGTCATGTGTCACCGCGCGGAATATTGGATGATGACCGACATATTATATGGCGTGCGGCGCCGGCGCCAGCCTCGCTTCACGCAGGGCTCACCAGGGCAGGCCGCAGAGGTCGATGGTGCCCAGCGTCGGCGCGCTGACGATGTTGCAGACATAGGGCGCCATGTGGGTGAAGCGGATCCGCCCCTCCGGCTGCTCGCAATAGACCTCGCCCTTGAAGGGGAGCCAGCTGCGGTTCTGGTAGAACGCGACATTGTGCGGCTCGCAGAACAGCAGCGCGAAGCGGACCGCCTCGTTGGCACGCATGGTATGCAGCGCGGCGTCGATCGCCATGGTGGCATAGCCGCGGCCGCGCCGGTCCTCCCGCGTGCAGACGCCGCCGATGCCGCCGATGTGAACCTTCTGCCCGTTCCAGGTGACGGTGCGGAAATAGATGCCGACATGGCAGACGAGACCATCCTCGGGCGTCTCGATCAGCACGCGCAAATCGGCATTGGCCCATTTGACGTGAGCCCAGGAGGGCTTCTCGACGGCGTCGCGTCCCCAGACGGCGCTGAGCAGGGGCTGTGCGATCGGCCATGAGGCGTCGCCGTTCAAAATGTCGATCTCGATGCTCATCGCTCTCTCTTTCGCATCTCCGTGCCGCCGGTGCGTTTCGTTCTGCCATAAGCACCTCAAAGGCAATGATATTTTACGGCCCGGTTGAAACGACCGACATCCTTGCGACGATTTTATGCAATCCGGCCAAGCCGCCGCACCATGCCTTCTGGAAAATTCGCGGTATTTAACGGCCACGGAACCTTCTATAAGGGGTGACCGTTAAGTCTCGTTCCCCCATCAGTCGCGGACAACACCCATGACCTTTACGCTGCCCCCACTCCCCTACGCCTATGACGCCCTCGGGCAATTCATGTCGAAGGAAACGCTCGAATTCCACCACGACAAGCATCATCAGGCCTATGTCACCAACGGCAACAACGCGCTCAAGGGCACCGAATGGGAAGGCAAGTCCCTTGAGGAGATCGTCAAGGGCTCGTTCGGCAAGAACCCCGCGGTGTTCAACAATGCCGGCCAGCACTACAACCACATCCATTTCTGGAGCTGGATGAAGCCCAATGGCGGCGGCACCAAGCTGCCGGGCAAGATCGAGAAGAAGATCAACGAGGATCTCGGCGGCTTCGAGAAGTTCAAGACCGACTTCCAGGCGGCCGGCGTCGGCCAGTTCGGCTCCGGCTGGTGCTGGCTCCAAGTCAAGAACGGCAAGCTCGAGATATCCAAGACCCCGAACGGCGAGAATCCGCTGGTGCACGGCGCCACCCCGATCCTCGGCTGCGACGTCTGGGAGCACTCCTACTACATCGACTATCGCAACCGCCGTCCGGACTATCTCAAGGCGTTCGTCGAGAACCTCGTGAACTGGGAATACGTCGAGTCCCTGTTCGACAAGGCGTAAGATTTTACGCCACCATTCCGGGATGGTGCGCTAGCACCAGACCCGGAATCTCGAGATTCCGGGTTCGGCTTCGCCGCCCCGGAATGACGGAAACAACGGAAGGCGGTCGCACGTGCGGCCGCCTTTTTGCTGTGCGGAATTCGGCCCCGCATGGCCCTGCGCGAGGTGCGCATCGCTCCCGTCATCGTACTGTTTGCATCGCATCTGCGGCGCCCTTAATCAGGACGGGCATCACCCTCGAGCCGAACGCGCCCGTTGTCAGAACCCTCCCCGAAAGACCCGGCGCCCGCCGAGGACGCGGACTCCGAGCCACGGCCGGGGCGCGTGCGCAAGCCGATCGGCTGGTCGACCATCATCATCGCAGCGCTGGTGGCGGTGAGCGCGGGTCTGGTCTGGCGGCGTGACGGCACCGACGGTGTTCTCGAGATCCTGACCCACGATCTCTCGCTGTTCGGCGGCATCCTGCCGCGCGTGCTGGCCGGGTGCCTGCTCGGCGCCTTCATCTCGGAAATCCTGCCGCACGAAAAAGTCTCGCGCGCGCTCGGGCCGAAATCGGGCCTGAAAGGCCTTCTGATCGGCACTGCCTTCGGCGCGATCCTGCCCGGCGGTCCCTTCACCGCCTATCCCGTGGCGAGTGCGCTGCTGGCGGTCGGTGCCGATTTCGGTGCCACCATCGCCATGGTCGTGAGCTGGACCTTGATCGGCTATGGCCGGGCGGTGGCTTGGGAAATCCCGATCATGGGTACCGACTTCACGCTGTGGCGCATCGTCATCTCGCTGCCGTTGCCGGTGCTCGCAGGCGCGCTCGGCCGCTTCGTCTATGTCCGGCTCTATCCGAAGCCAGCCCTGAAGGACGACGAGAATTGAGCGCCGCGCTTCTAATCGACATCCTGTTGTGGGGCTCGGTGTTCGGCGTCGGCCTGATCGCCTTTCGCCGCGGCCCACCGGTGTTCAAGGCCTCGCTGCGCGAAGGCTCCATGGACTTCATCAACATCGTGCCCCGGATCGCGCTGGGGGTGATCGGCTCCGGCTACATCGCCGCCATCATCCCGCAGGAGGTGATCAGCGGCTGGCTCGGCCCGGACAGCGGTTGGCTCGGGGTCGCGACTGCCGTGGTCGCCGGGGCCGCGACCCCCGGCGGCCCGGTGATCGGGTTCTCGATCGGTACGGTGGCGCTGAAATCGGGCGGTGGGGTACCGCAGGTGGTCGCCTATGTCGTCGCTTGGGCGCTGTTTGCCTTCCAGCGGGTGATTTTGTGGGAAATTCCGTTCATGCCGGCCCGTTTCGTCTGGTTCCGCTGTGCGGTTTCGGTGCCGTTCCCGTTCGTCGCCGCCGCCATCGCCATGGTGATCGGGAAGCCCTAGAGCCCGGCGTGGACAGAGGTAATGTTATAATATAACGTTTCGGCATGGTTCCCGCCGCGTCCCAAGCCCATCATCACGATCATGCTCATGGCCATTCCCATGATCATTCCCGTGACCACGGGCATTCGCATGGACACGATCACACCCACGCACACATCCATGGTGCGGCCTCTCCGCATCCGGCTCAGGCGGCGCATTGGTCGATCCTGCGCATGACGATGGCCGCCCGCCTCGCGGCCGCGCTCGTGGTCTGCGCCGTGCTCTGGGGCGTGGTCTTCCTGGCGATGAGGTGACCATGGCGGCGCTGCATTTCCACAACGTTACGCTCGGCTATGACCGTCACCCGGCCGTGCACCACCTCAATGGTGAGGTCGCCCCGGGCGCGTTGCTGGCCGTGATCGGCCCGAACGGGGCCGGCAAGTCGACACTGCTGCGCGGCATTGTCGGCATCCTCAGACCACTCGACGGCAGCATCCATCTCGGCGGGCTCGACAGCCGCGATATCGCCTATCTGCCGCAGAGTGCGGAGATCGACCGCAGCTTCCCGATTTCGGTGCTGGACTTCGTTGCCACCGGGCTGTGGCGCGGGACCGGCCTGTTCGGCGGCATCGGCAAGGCGGCGCGCGAAAAGATCCTCCGCGCAATCGCTTCCGTCGGTCTCAACGGTTTCGAAAACCGCCCGATCGGCACACTCTCGGGCGGCCAGATGCAGCGCGTGCTGTTTGCGCGCGTGCTGCTCCAGGACGCGCGGCTGATCGTGCTGGACGAGCCCTTCAACGCCATCGACAGCAAGACCACGGCCGATCTGCTGGCGCTGGTGAAGCACTGGCATGGCGAGGGCCGCACCGTCCTCGCCGCGCTGCACGACATGGAGATGGTGCGCACCCATTTCAGCGAGACGCTGGTGCTGGCGCGCGGGCCCGTGGCGTGGGGCCCGACGGCAGAGGTGCTGACGCCGGAAAACCTTATGGTCGCGATGCGGATGTGCGAAGCCTTCGACGACAGCGCCGCCGCCTGCTCGGCCGATGATGCCCGCTCACGGGCGGCTTGATATCCGATGCTCTATGACGCGCTGATCGGCCCGTTCACCGAATTCGAGTTCATGCGACGTGCGCTCGCGGCCGTCATCGCGCTGTCGCTCGCGGGCGCGCCGATCGGCGTGTTCCTGATGTTGCGGCGAATGAGCCTGGTCGGCGACGCCATGGCGCATGCCATCCTCCCCGGCGCCGCTGTCGGTTTCCTGCTTTCCGGTCTCAACCTGTTCGCGATGACGGCCGGCGGCCTGATCGCGGGTTTTGCCGTCGCGATCCTCGCAGGCCTCGTCGCACGCTCGACCGGGTTGAAGGAGGATGCCTCGCTCGCGACCTTCTATCTGGCCTCGCTGGCACTGGGCGTGACCATCGTCTCGATCAAGGGCACCAATATCGACCTGCTGCACGTGCTGTTCGGCAATATCCTCGCGATGGACGATCAGACGCTGCTGGTCGTCGCCTTCAACGCCACGGTGACGCTGCTGGTGCTCGCCGTGATCTATCGCCCGCTGGTGATCGAGAGCGTCGATCCCTTGTTCTTGCGCACCGTGAGCCGGGCTGGCGGGCCTGCGCATCTCGCTTTCCTTGCGCTGGTCGTGATCAACCTCGTCAACGGCTTTCAGGCGCTCGGCACGCTGCTCGCGGTCGGCCTGATGATCCTGCCGGCCGGCATCGCGCGGTTCTGGTCGCGCGATCTCACCGTCATGATCTGCATCGCGGTCGTCGCTGCCGCCGTCTCCGGCTATGCAGGTCTTGTGCTGTCGTTCCAGACCCGTGTGCCCTCGGGCCCTGCGATCATTCTGGTGGCGAGCGCGCTTTACACCGTCTCCGTCCTGTTCGGCCGGGTCGGCGGCGTCGTCAGGCAGCTGTTTCCCGGCCGGCATCTGGAAGCGTGACAGCGATGCGGCGCATCCTGCTTTGTGTGCTCTTGCTGATCGCCTCGCCGCTGCACGCTGCGGAGCAGCTGAAGGTCGTTGCGAGCTTCTCGATCCTCGCCGATTTCGTCCGTAATGTCGGCGGCGACCGGATCAATCTGACGACGCTGGTCGGGGCCGACAGCGACGTCCACGTCTACACGCCCGCGCCCAGCGATGCGAAGCGGATCGCGGACGCAAAGCTGGTCATCGTCAACGGCCTTGGTCTCGAGGGCTGGCTGCCGCGCCTCGTGCAGTCCTCCGGATCCAAGGCGCAGGTGATCACCGCGAGCGCCGGCATCGCGCCGCTCAAGCTCGGTTCGGCCGCCGACCCGCATGGCTGGCAGTCCGTTCCCAACGCCAAAATCTACGTCACCGACATCGCCAATGCGCTGGCCGCGGCCGACCCTGATGACGCGGAGCTCTTCCGCGCCCAGGCCAAGGCCTATCTGGAAAAGCTCGAAACGCTGGACCGCGAGGTCCGCGATGCCGTGGCCAAAATCCCGCCCGAGCGGCGCAAGGTGATCTCGACCCATGACGCCTTCGGCTATTTCGCCGCCGAATACGGCGTCCAATTCATCGCGCCGCTCGGCGTCTCCACGGAAACCGAGCCCAGCGCGCGGGACATCGCCACCATCATCGGCCAGATCAAGGCCCAGAAAATCCCAGCCGTGTTCCTGGAAAATATCAGCGACGACCGGCTGATCCGGCGGATCGCGGCGGAGACCGGCTCAAAAGTCGGCGGGACCCTGATTTCGGACGGTTTGACCGGCGAAAAGGGGCCTGCACCCACTTACATTGATATGGTCAGGCACAATATAAAGGCCCTGACCAGCGCGCTTGACCACTAGGGCAGGGGCCACCCCGCCTCGCGTCGCGCGAAAAGCCCGAAGTCCGGAGTTGTTATGTCTGAAGCGACCGCCCCAAAAATTCCCGTGACCGTCCTGACCGGCTATCTCGGTGCCGGCAAGACCACGCTGTTGAACCGCATCCTGTCGGAAAACCACGGCAAGAAGTACGCCGTCATCGTCAACGAATTCGGCGAGATCGGCATCGACAACGACCTCATCATCGGCGCCGATGAGGAAGTGTTCGAGATGAACAACGGCTGCATCTGCTGCACCGTGCGTGGCGATCTCGTGCGCATCATGGAAGGCCTGATGAAGCGCAAGGGCAAGTTCGACGCCATCATCGTCGAGACCACCGGTCTTGCCGATCCGGCACCGGTGGCCCAGACCTTCTTCGTCGACGAGGACGTGCAGAAGAACGCGCGTCTCGATGCGGTGGTCACGGTTGCGGACGCAAAATGGCTGTCCGACCGTCTCAAGGACGCGCCCGAGGCCAAGAACCAGATCGCCTTTGCCGACGTCATCGTGCTGAACAAGACCGATCTCGTCACCAAGGGCGAGCTTGCCGAGGTCGAGGCCCGCATCCGTGCCATCAACCCCTATGCGAAGCTGCACCGCACCGAGCGCTGCTCGGTGGCTTTGGCCGACGTGCTCGACCGCGGCGCCTTCGACCTCGATCGCATCCTCGACATCGAGCCGGACTTCCTGAATGCCGATGATCATGACCACGACCATGATCATCATCACCACGGCCACGACCATCATCACGATCATGATCACGGCCACGGCCTGAAGCACTATCACGACGAGGATATGCAATCGCTGTCGCTCAAGACCGACAAGCCGCTCGATCCCAACGTGTTCATGCCCTGGCTCCAGAATCTGGTGCAGGTGGAGGGCGGCAAGATCCTGCGCTCCAAGGGCATCCTCGCCTTCCACGACGACGACGACCGTTACGTCTTCCAGGGCGTCCACATGATGCTGGAGGGCAACCACCAGCGGAAGTGGAAGGACGGCGAGCCGCGCGAGAGCCGCCTCGTCTTCATCGGCCGCGAATTGCCGCAAGATCTCATTCGCCAGGGTTTTGAGAGCTGCATCGTCTCGTGATGAAAGAGTTTACGCCGCCCGCCGATTCCGCCTCGATCGTCTCCGTCACCGAGCGCGTCAAGCCGCTCGCGCTCGGCATGGTCGTGACCTCCGCGCATTTCCTTGGGCCCCGCGCTGCCTTCGTCGGCGGCGAGGAGAATGTCGCGTTCGTGGATGGCCAGGGCGAGATCAGCAAGGTCGCCGTGCACAGCGGCGGCATTCTCTCGGCCGCCTCCGATGGCAAGCGCCTCGTGATGGGCGGCGACGATGGAAAAGTCGTGTCGCTCGACGCCAAGGGCGAGGTGACGCTGCTTGCGAGCGACCCGAAACGGCGCTGGATCGATGCGGTGGCGCTGCATCCGGACGGTGCCTACGCCTGGTCGGCCGGCAAGACCGCTTTCTTCAAGAGCGGCAAGAGCGAGGAGAAGTCGCTTGAGGTGCCCTCAACCGTTGGCGGCCTCGCGTTTGCGCCGAAGGGCCAGCGTCTCGCGATCGCCCATTACAACGGCGCGACGCTGTGGTTTCCCAACATGGCGGGATCGGCCGAATTCCTGCCCTGGGCTGGCTCGCATCTCGGCGTCACCTTCAGCCCGGACAACAAATTCCTGGTCACCACGATGCACGAATCCGCGCTGCACGGGTGGCGGCTTGCCGACAACAGGCACATGCGTATGACCGGCTATCCCGGCCGCGTCCGCTCGATGTCGTGGAGCGCGGGCGGCAAGGCGCTGGCGACCTCGGGCGCCGACACGGTGATCCTGTGGCCGTTTGCCAGCAAGGACGGCCCGATGGGCAAGGAGCCCGCGATGCTCGCGCCGCTCCAGGCGCGCGTGTCGGTCGTCGCATGCCATCCCAGGAACGACATCTTCGCCGCCGGCTATAGCGACGGCACCGTGCTGATGGTGCGTCTGGAGGACGGCGCCGAGATCCTTGTCCGCCGCAATGGCACGCCGCCGGTGGCCGCGCTCGCCTGGAACGCCAAGGGGACGCTGCTGGCGTTCGCCGACGAAAATGGGGATGGCGGGCTGCTGGAGCTTTGATCTGTCATCGTTCCGGCCGTAGATGGGGCCATGCGGTTTCTGACGACCTTCCAGATCGCTGACTTTGCGGACACGCTGGTCAGTCTGTTCACGGCCTTCGTGCTGGGCACGCTGATCGGTGCCGAGCGGCAGTACCGCCAGCGCACCGCGGGCCTGCGTACGAACGTGCTGGTCGCGGTCGGCGCCGCCGCCTTCGCCGATCTCGCCATGCACCTGACCGGCGCCGACGGCGCGGTGCGGGTGATCTCCTACGTCGTCTCGGGCATCGGCTTCCTCGGCGCCGGCGTCATCATGAAGCAGGGCATGGACGTGCGCGGGCTCAATACCGCGGCGACGCTATGGGCTTCAGCCGCGGTCGGCTCCTGCGCGGGCGCCGACATGATTGCCCAGGCGGCGGCGCTGACGGTGTTCGTGATTGCCGGCAACACCATGTTGCGGCCATTGGTCAACGCCATCAACCGCATTCCGCTGAACGAGAAGACCTCCGAGGCGACCTATTACTTCAAGCTCGCGGTCGCACCGGACGCCTTGCCCGACATGCGCGACCGGCTGGTCGAGAAGCTCGAGGGCGCAAAATATCTGGTGGCCGATATCGAAATGGTCGAAACCGGGGATGATTTGATCGAGATCGTGGCAAAGCTGGTCGCGAGCGCCGTCGATCCGAACGAGCTGAATGCGGTGGCGACCGATCTCCAGCACCTGCCCGGCGTCCGCCACGCCACCTGGGAAGTCAGCACCACGGATTGAGCGCGTAGGCGTCGAGTTCCGGCCGTCACGGGCAGGGAACCGCAGACCGGCGATTTCGTTGATCCCCTGGAAAAAGGCGGTGATCGACATGCCCGGCCAATATGACAAGCGCAGACTGAAGCTCGACCTGATGGTTGCCTGCTCGCTGTTCGCGGCAGGCGTCGTGGTGTCAGGCATGTCGCTGGCGCAAATCCGCGCCGAGACCCGGATGCAGACGGCCCAGGCGACGCAACCCCTTCAGGGCACGCCGTCCGACGATCAGAACAAGCCCGCGGAAGCCAAGCCCGGCGGCGACCGGCCGACCACGCCCGCCCCAGAGCCGGCGCGACCCGACCCACAGACGCAAGGGGCTGCCGGTGCGGCTAAACCAGCATTGCCGCCAGCGCCAGCCGAGAAGATCGCGCCGCCGATTGAGAGGAAGTAGGCTCCCCTGTCATTCCGGGCTCGCGCCAAGTGGCGCGCCTCGGAATGACGAGCGGAGAGTTGGGTGACGGCTCTCACCGCACCAGAACGTTCCGGAATTGCCACGGATCTGACGTATCGATATCCTCCGGAAACAGTCCCGGACGATCCGTCAGCGGCGTCCAGTCGGTATAAAACCCCTTCACCGGGCCGAGATACGGCAGCTGAATTTCCAGCAGGCGATCGAAATCCATCTCGTCGGCTTCGACGATGCCTTCCTTCGGGTTTTCGAGCGCCCACACCATGCCGCCGAGCACGGCGGAGGTCACTTGCAGGCCAGTGGCGTTCTGGTAGGGCGCGAGCTTGCGGGTCTCTTCGATGGAGAGCTGCGAGCCGTACCAATAGGCATTGTTGTCATGGCCGAACAGCAGCACGCCGAGTTCGTCGATACCGTCGACGATCTCGTTCTCGTCGAGGATGTGGTGCTTCTCCTGCATCTTCGCGGCGCGGCCGAACATTTCATGCAGTGACAGCACGGCATCGTCAGCCGGATGATAGGCATAGTGGCAGGTCGGACGGTACACCGCCGTGCCCGATGCGTCGCGCACGGTGAAATAGTCGGCGATCGAGATCGACTCGTTGTGGGTGACGAGGAAGCCATACTGCGCGCCGCGGGTCGGGCACCAGGTGCGCACGCGCGTGTTGGCGCCGGGCTGCATCAGATAGATGGCAGCGCCACAGCCGGCTTCGTGAGTCCGCGCATTTTCGGGCATCCATTTTTCATGGGTGCCCCAGCCGAGTTCTGATGGCTGCACGCCTTCCGACAGAAAACCTTCCACCGACCAGGTGTTGACGAAGACATCCGGCTCTTTCGGCTTCTTGGAGCGCTGGGTGTCGCGTTCAGCGATGTGGATGCCCTTGATGCCGGCCTGTCGCATCAAGTCCGCCCATTCGGCTTTGGATTTCGGCTTGGGGGCATTGAGCTTCAGATCGGCGGCGACATTGAGCAGCGCCTGCTTCACGAAAAACGAGACCATGCCGGGATTGGCGCCACAGCAGGAGACCGCCGTCGTCGAGCCTGCAGGGCGCGCCTTCTTGGCAGCCAGCGTCGCTTCGCGAAGGGCGTAATTGGAGCGCGCTTCCGGGCCTTTCGAGGAGTCGAAATAGAAGCCGAGCCAGGGCTCGTTGACGGTGTCGATATAGAGAGCGCCGAGCTCGTTGCAGAGCTCCATGATGTCGGTGGAACCGGTATCGACCGAGAGATTGACGCAAAAGCCCTGGCCGCCGCCCTCAGTGAGCAGCGGGGTCAGCAACTCGCGATAATTGTCCCTGGTCACGGCCTTCTGGATGAAACGCACATTGTGCTTCTCGCAATGCGCCTTGCGGCCCTCGTCCTTGGGATCGATCACGGTGACGCGCGACTTGTCGTAATCGAGATGCCGCTCGATCAGCGGCAACGTGCCTTTCCCGATGGAGCCGAAGCCGACCATGACGATGGGACCAGTGATCTTCGCGTAGATCTGCGAGGCGGGGCTCATGGGATGGTTTCTCCGGAACGTGCTGGCGGACAAAGGGTGGGTGGATCAAGCGCTACGGCGCTTGGCGGTGACTTCGATCTCGACCTTCATCTCGGGCTTGGCGAGGCCGCTGACGACCACCAAGGTCGCGGCCGGCCTGATGTCACCGAGAACCTCGCCGCAGACGGCGAAATGGGCATCGATATAGCTAGCGTCGGTGACGTAATAGGTCGCGCGGACGATATCGGCCATCTCGAATCCGCCCTCCTGCAGGGCGGCTTCGATGGTCTTGAAGCAGTTGCGTGACTGGCTCGTGACATCGGCCGGCATGGCCATCGTCGTGTAGTCATAGCCGGTGGTGCCCGCGACGAAGGCGAACTCGCCGTCGATCACGGCGCGGCTGTAGCCGACGGTCTTCTCAAGCGGAGAGCCGGTGGAGATCAGGCGACGGGACATGGTCTTGGGCCTCGACTGAAGGGGGCGTTTGGCGGGTTAAAGGGCGTTTCTCAGGCCCGCGCAACCCTAAAGCAAAGGGTCGCGCGAGCATCTCCGCTCGCCGCGGCTTTGGTCATCGCGATCATGGCAATCCCTTACGCCGCGCGCGCCTCGAGGCCGCGAACTAGCCTCCGTTTGGGTAGGGCCGCGCCAGTCGGGACGATCATCCCGGCGGCGCCATCCAGCGCACCCGCTTCGAATTCGATCGCCAGCAGGCGGTCGCGCTCGAACGGACCGGGCAGCGACAGCTCGCCGGTGTTGGCGGCTGAGAAGCCGAAGCGGGCGTAATAAGGGGCATCGCCAAGCAGGATCACGGCGGCATGCCCGCGCGCCCGGGCGGCAGCCAGCGCTTGTTGCATCAGCGCGGCGCCGATCCCGAGCTCGCGGCAAGCAGGGTCCACCGCCAGCGGTCCGAGGACCAGAGCGGGCCTGCCTCCGGCGCTGACGTGCCACAGCCGCACGGTTCCCACGAGCTTCCCCTCGCGCATCGCGGCCAGCGCAAGGCCGGCTGCGGGTGCGCGTCCGTCGCGCAGGCGCTGGCAGGTGCGGCCATGGCGGTTATCGCCAAAGGACGCATCGAGCAGCGCTTCACGCATCGCAACGTCGCCAGCACGCTCCGCACGGATCGCGAACGGAGCGGCTTTCGAGGTGGGGTCAACCTGTGTCTTCCGAAGAGCAGTCATGGCGCGTCAGTCCCCGCTTGAAGCCGACGTGCGCAAAGCACGCCGGTCCAAGGCGTCGTCAGAAATCGAAATGTCAGGGAGGGAGCCGGCAAGCCGGCTCCCGGGTTCGTCAGGCCTCAGACGAGAGGCGGATCAGATGTGGTAGGTCTTCAACGGCGGGATGCCGTTGAACGCCACCGCCGAGTAGGTCGACGTATAGGCCCCGGTGCCTTCGATCAGCAGCTTGTCGCCGATCTCGAGCGTCACCGGAAGCGGATACGGGTTCTTCTCGTACAGCACGTCGGCGCTGTCGCAGGTTGGCCCAGCGAGCACGCACGGTGTCATGTCCGCACTGTCATGCGGGGTGCGGATGGCGTAACGGATCGACTCGTCCATGGTCTCGGCGAGACCGCCGAACTTGCCGATGTCCAGATAGACCCAGCGCACCTCGTCCTCGTCGCTCTTCTTGGAGATGAGCACGACCTCGGACTCGATGATGCCGGCGTTGCCCACCATGCCGCGGCCCGGCTCGATGATGGTCTCCGGAATCTGGTTGCCGAAGTGCTTGCGCAGCGCGCGGAAGATCGAGCGCCCGTAGGTGACCACCGGCGGCACGTCCTTCAGGTACTTGGTCGGGAAACCGCCGCCCATGTTGACCATGGTCAGGTTGATACCGCGCTCCGCGCAGTCGCGGAACACCTGCGAGGCCATCGCCAGCGCACGGTCCCACGCCTTCACCTTGCGCTGCTGCGACCCGACATGGAAGGAGATGCCGCACGGCTCCAGGCCCAGACGCTTGGCAACGTCGAGCACGTCGACGGCCATCTCCGGGTCGCAGCCGAACTTGCGCGACAGCGGCCATTCGGCGCCGGCGCAGTCATAGAGGATGCGGCAGAACACCTTTGCGCCGGGAGCGGCACGGGCGACCTTCTCGACTTCGGCGGCGCAATCGACCGCGAACAGCCGAATGCCGAGCGCGAAGGCACGCGCGATGTCGCGCTCCTTCTTGATCGTGTTGCCGAAGGAGATGCGGTCGGGCGTCGCACCGGCGGCCAACGCCATCTCGATCTCGGCGACCGTGGCGGTGTCGAAGCAGGAGCCCATGGAGGCGAGCAAAGCCAGCACTTCCGGCGCCGGGTTCGCCTTGACCGCATAGAACACGCGGCTGTCGGGCAGCGCCTTGGCAAAGGTCTGGTAATTGTCGCGCACGACTTCGAGGTCGACGACGAGGCACGGTTCGGTGTCGAGGCCCTCGCTGCGGCGGTTGCGCAGGAATTCCTGGATACGGTCGGTCATAGCACTCTCCCAAACGGCCCAGCGACGGGGATCCGTTCAAAAAATGACGTCGGATAAGAGCGCTCCGGCCAGATCGCGCGATGGAGGCGCGACGAGCCAAAGACTCAGATCAGACTGTGCTGCCGTGGATTGGTTGGGAATGTTCCCGCCCGCACACCTGGCAATGAAGGACAAGCCTTTTCAGTAGCCCGCGCCGGCGTTGGACTGCCGGTAGAGACCAAAAAAGCCCGATCCGTCGTTGCTTTAAGTCGCGTCCCCCGTTGAGAGCGGGGTGCGCCGGTTCGCCTCCGGCTGCCAGTCACGGTTGCAAAGAGCAAAGTCACCTTCGACAAGGCATCTCTTTGAGAGAGATGCTGGACGCTCCGGGTTTGCTTTCGTCTTCCGGCTATGAGCCTTCCGACTTCCACACTTCCGAAGAGCCCCTCGGCTTCTTCGCCCCTTGGCGGCTGTCCGGCCTCTTGTCCGGATACCTACCGACTGACACACGACCACAGGCACGTGCGAAATTGGGCAATCCGCACATAAGTGTTTTGACTCTGCTTCGCAAGAGATTTTTTAGGCTGCGAACAGAATTGCCTAACATCTGCTTGCGCAGTGTTGCGCGAGCGACGCGGAAGATGAACGCGCGTTAAGTTTTCTGTGCGGCGCGCGTCACTCGCGCGCGTGCGCGCTTCAGCCGCGCTTCGTGAACGGCTCGACGCGCTGAGCGGCGCGGATGAAGGCAGTCATGACGAGCACGCCGAGCGCGAACAGCGCGGCCTGAAGGATGTGCGTGCCCTGCTCGCCCAGCCCGAACAGGATCGCGAGCGCCCAGCCGCCGGCAAACGCCGCGCCGAACACCTCGGCGCCGATAAGGATGGCGGCGCTGATGACGGTGATGACGCTCGGCCAGACGATCCGACGGGAAGACGAGGAAGTCGCGTTCATGAGCTCAGGGGTCCTAGGCTTTGAAGGGCCGCAATCTCCCCGAAAAGGCAGCCGGGAGCAAGGGCAAATGGCCCAAAAAAGCCCTATCGCGTGCTATAGCTGGCCGCAACAATCGAGCCACAAATCGGGACTTGTAATGTCAGAAACCCGCCAAACTACGGACTCCGAGACCAACCCGCTGCTGAAGGCCTGGGTGACGCCATTTGCGACCCCGCCCTTCGATGAGATCAAGCCGGAGCACTTCCTGCCGGCCTTCGAGCAGGCCTTCGCGGACCACTCCGCCGAGATCGCTGCGATCACCAACGACCCGACCGCGGCCGACTTCGCCAACACCATCACGGCGCTGGAGCGCTCGGGCAAGCTGCTCAGCAAGGTCGCCTCGGTCTTCTACGACCTCGTCTCGGCGCATTCCAACCCGGCCATCCTGGAGATCGACAAGGAGGTTTCCTTGCGGATGGCGCGGCACTGGAATCCGATCATGATGAACGCCGTGCTGTTTGGTCGCATCGCCCAGCTGCACGAGAACCGCGCCAATCTCGGTCTGACACCGGAACAGCTCCGCCTGCTCGAGCGTACCTACACCCGCTTCCACCGCTCCGGCGCGGGCCTCTCCGAAGAGGCCAAGGCGCGGATGGCAGAGATCAACGAGAGACTCGCCCAGCTCGGCACCAGCTTCAGTCATCATCTGCTCGGCGACGAGCAGGAATGGTTCATGGAGCTCGGCGAAGCCGACCGCCAGGGCCTGCCGGAGAGTTTTGTCGCCAGTGCCAAGGCTGCGGCGGAAGAACGCGGCATGGCCGGCAAGGCCATCGTCACCCTGTCGCGCTCCTCGGTCGAACAGTTCCTGAAGAGCTCGGCCCGGCGTGACCTGCGCGAGAAGGTCTACAAGGCCTTCACCGCGCGGGGCGACAACGGCAACGCCAACGACAACAACGCGACCATCGTCGAGGTCCTGAAGCTGCGCGAGGAGAGCGCCAATCTCCTGGGCTATCCGACTTTCGCGGCCTACCGGCTCGAGGATTCCATGGCCAAGACGCCGGAAGCGGTGCGCGGCCTTCTGGAGCGGGTCTGGAAACCGGCGCGGGCGCGGGCGCTCGCCGACCGCGACGACATGCAGGCGCTGATCACGGAGGAGGGCGGCAATTTCAAGCTCGCCCCCTGGGACTGGCGCTTCTATGCCGAAAAGCTGCGCCTTCAGCGCGCCAATTTCGACGATGCCGCGATCAAGCCGTATCTCGCGCTCGATCACATGATCGCCGCCGCCTTCGACTGTGCCACGCGCCTGTTCGGCGTCACCTTCGAGGAGCGCAAGAACGTGCCGGTCTGGCATCCGGACGTCCGGGTTTGGGAGATGAAGGGGCAGGACGGCAAGCACAAGGCGCTGTTCTATGGCGACTACTTCGCCCGGCCGTCGAAGCGCTCCGGGGCCTGGATGACCTCGCTGCGCGACCAGCAGAAGCTCGACGGCGAGGTCGCGCCGCTGATCCTCAACATCTGCAACTTCTCCAAGGGCGCGGATGGGGAACCCTCGCTGCTGTCGCCGGACGACGCCCGCACCCTGTTCCACGAGTTCGGCCACGGCCTGCACGGCATGCTCTCCAACGTGACCTATCCGTCGCTGTCGGGCACCTCCGTGTTCACCGATTTCGTCGAGTTGCCGTCGCAGCTCTACGAGCACTGGCAGGAGCGGCCCGAGGTGCTGCAGCAATTCGCCCGCCACTACCAGACCGGCGAGCCGCTGCCGGACGATCTGCTGCAACGGTTCCTGGCCGCGCGAAAATTCAACCAGGGTTTTGCCACCGTCGAGTTCGTCTCCTCGGCGCTGATCGATCTCGAATTCCACACCCAGCCGGCCTCCGCCGCGCAGGATGTCCGCGCCTTCGAGAGACGCGAGCTGGAAAAGATCGGCATGCCCGAGGAGATCTCGCTGCGTCACCGTCCCACGCAATTCGGTCACATCTTCACCGGCGATCACTATGCCGCCGGCTATTACAGCTACATGTGGTCGGAGGTGATGGATGCCGACGCCTTCGGCGCGTTCGAGGAAGCCGGCGACATCTTCGATCCCGCCGTCGCAAAACGCCTGCACGATGACATCTACTCGAGCGGCGGATCGGTCGATCCGGAAGCCGCCTATGAGGCCTTCCGCGGCCGCCCGCCGGAGCCCGACGCGCTCTTGCGTCGCCGCGGCCTGCTCGACGCTCCGAAGGCGGCCTGATGGGCATGCGGGCCCTGTTGGGGCTGCTGCTCGGTGTCGCCCTGTCGCTCGCGGCAGGCGCGGCGCGGGCGCATCCGCATGTCTGGATCACTGCGACCAGCGAGTTGCTCTATGCCGCGGACGGCAGCATCACCGGCGTGCGCCACGCCTGGACGTTTGACGACATGTTCTCGGCCTATGCGGTGCAGGGGCTCGAGAGCAAGACCAAGGGCGCCTACACCCGCGAGGAGCTGGGGCCGCTGGCGCAGACCAATGTCGAGTCGCTGAAGGAATATGCCTACTTCACCTTCGCGCGAGCCGACGGCAAGAAGGAGCGATTCCAGGAGCCGGTCGACTACTTCCTCGACTACAAGGATACTGTCCTGACCCTGCACTTCACGCTACCGCTGAAGAACCCCCTCAAGCCCAGGCAATTGATGCTCGAAGTGTTCGACCGTTCCTTCTTCATCGACTTCCAGATGGCCAAGGACAACCCGGTCAAGCTGGTCGGCGCGCCCGCCGGCTGCCAGATGAAGCTGGAGCGGCCGAGCGACGGCACCGCGAGTGCGCAGAAGCTCAACGAGCAGACCTTCATGAACGGCGAGAATTCCAATTTCGGCATGATGTTCGCCAACAAGATCACGGTGGATTGCCCGTGAAGCGGCAACTCACGCCCATGGCACGCGGGCTCGCTGTCTGCGCCGGCGTTCTTCTCGTCGTGGGCGTGACCGATGCGGCGCTCCACGATCTCCTCGCGCAGAACCCGTTCGGCGCGCCGCGTTCGCCACAAGCTGCCCAGCCCGAGGCCGGCGGCTTGATCGGCTGGCTGTTGGCAAAACAGTCGGAATTCTATCGGCAGATGTCGGCGACCATCCGCGCCGCGAAGTCCGATGGCTCCGCGGTGTGGACGCTGCTGTTCATTTCCTTTGCCTATGGCATTTTCCACGCGGCCGGCCCGGGCCACGGCAAGGCGGTGATCGCCTCCTATCTCGTCGCCAATCGCGAGACCGCCCGGCGGGGCATCGCGCTGTCGTTTGCCTCGGCGTTGATGCAGTCGCTGGTGGCGATCCTGATGGTCGGCATCTCGGCCTGGGTGCTGAATGCGACCGCCAAGACTATGTGCAAGGCGGAGGGCGTGATCGAAATCGCGAGCTACGCGTTGATCGCGCTGTTCGGTCTGCGCCTGGTCTGGGTCAAGGGCCGCACTTTCATCCGTGCGCTGCAGGCGGTTCAACCGGTGCCGGCGATCGCGGGCGTGCCGCATGACCATGATCACGACCATCACCATGCGCACGCCCATCATCACCACCAGCATAACCACGTCCATGACGAGCATTGCGGCCATTCCCACGGCCCCACCCCGAGCGAGCTCGCCGGCCCCGGTGGCTGGGGGCGCGGCTTTGCCGCGATCCTGACCGTCGGCATCCGTCCCTGTTCGGGCGCGATCCTGGTGCTGGTGTTCGCGCTGGCCCAGGGCCTGTTCTGGGCCGGCATCGCCGCGACCTTGCTGATGGGGCTCGGCACCGCGATCACGGTCGCGGCCATTGCGGTGGTCGCCGTCTCCGCCAAGGACATCGCCGCCCGCCTGAGCGCCGGACGCGACGGCAGCGGCGCACTGTTCATGCGCGGCATCGAATTCGCCGCCGCCGGCCTCGTGCTGCTGTTCGGCGCAGGCCTGTTGTTGGGTTACGTCGCGGCCGAACGGACGACGTGTTTTTGAGTTTTTCCCTCGCCCCTTGTGGGAGAGGGTGGCTCGCCGCGTAGCGGCGAGACGGGTGAGGGGTTGTCTCCGCGAGCGATCCTCTTACAGCTGCGTTCGCGGATAGAACCCCTCATCCGGCGCTTCGCGCCACCTTCTCCCACAAGGGGAGAAGGAAGAAAAAAAGGGGTCACACCGGCAGAAACTGCTTCAACGCCGGCATGAAGAATATCCCGAGATTGATCGCAAAGCCGATGCTCCAGAGGATCGAGCGCAGCGTCGGGCGGTTGCCGAGATAGGTCAGCACGTAGGCGATCCGCACGATCAGGAACAGTACCGCGAGCTCGTCGATCAGGCGCTGCGGCGAATCCCTGTATTCGGCGAGCAGCACGGCGAAGGCGAAGAACGGAAAGGTCTCGATGCCGTTCTGGTGCGCGCCGAGCGCGCGCTGCGCCAGCGCGTCCTCGAAGAAGGCTGGGTCGCGCGGCCGCGAATTGTCGAAGCCGCGAAATCTGATCCATTTGATCGCGACGATCGTTAAGAGATAGAGCAGCAGCGCCCCGAAAACGCACCATTCCGCCAGCGTCATGGTTCTCTCCCCTGCGCACGGACCCTAGCGAAACCGGGCCAATCTTGACAAGTTCGGAACAACGCGCGACGCAACGGATCATGATGACAATCGCCCCCAGCCAGACCGCGATGCCGGCCACGCAGCCCGCCCCCTCGCGCGTCGGCGTGCTCCTGGTCAATCTCGGCACGCCCGATACCGCCGACGCGCGCGGCGTGCGGGTCTATCTGAAGGAGTTCCTCTCGGACGCCCGCGTCATCGAGGATCAGGGCTTGATCTGGAAGCTGGTGCTGAACGGCATCATCCTGCGCACCCGCCCCCGCGCCAAGGCGCGCGACTATCTCAAAATCTGGAACACCGAGAAGAACGAGTCGCCGCTCAAGACCATCACGCGCTCGCAGAGCGACAAGCTCGGAGCCATGCTGTCGGACCGCGACCAGGTCACGGTGGAATGGGCGATGCGCTACGGTAATCCCTCGATCAGGTCGGGCGTCGATGCGCTGATTGCGAAGGGCTGCGATCGCATCCTTGCCGTACCGCTCTATCCGCAATATTCCGCCGCGACGTCGGCCACTGTCTGCGACGAGGTGTTTCGCGTGCTTGCGCGGCTGCGCGCGCAGCCGACGCTGCGGGTGACGCCGCCTTATTACGAGGACGAAGCCTATATCGAGGCGCTCGCCACCTCCGTCGAGACGCATCTGGCGAGCCTGCCGTTCAAGCCGGAGCTGATCGTCGCCTCCTTCCACGGCATGCCGAAGGCCTATGTCGACAAGGGCGATCCCTATCAGGACCAATGCGTCGCGACCACCGAGGCGCTGCGCCGCCGGCTCGGGATGGACGAGACAAAGCTGCTGCTGACCTTTCAGTCGCGCTTCGGATTCGACGAGTGGCTGCAGCCCTACACCGACAAGACCATGGAGCGTCTGGCGAAAGAGGGCGTGCGCCGCATCGCGGTGATCACGCCTGGTTTTTCCGCCGACTGCCTGGAGACGTTGGAGGAGATCGCGCAGGAGAATGCCGAGATCTTCGAGCACAATGGTGGCGAGCAGTTTTCCGCGATCCCCTGCCTCAACGACAGCGACCCAGGCATGGATGTGATCCGAACGCTGGTGCTGCGCGAACTCCAGGGCTGGATAGAGTGAGCCTGGATCCGAGGAGCGCCCCATGAACCGCCGCGAGGTTCTGGCGCTTCTTGGGGTGGCCGCTGCGCTGCCGGCCTCAGTGCTGGCGCAGCAGCCGACGCGCCGGCTCGGCGTGCTCTCGGTCACGGCGGCCGACGATGCGATCGGGCAGACGCGTAGCGCGGTCCTGGTCCAGGCGCTTGCCGGCCATGGCTGGAAGGAGCACGGCAGCCTTGAGATCGATTGGCGCAACGGCGGCGGCGACCGCGCACGGATCGCGCAATTCGCTGACGAACTCGTGGCGCTCAAGCCCGACATCCTGCTTGCGGTCGGCACGCCCTCGGTCGAGGAGCTGCGCCGGCGCACGACGACGATCCCGATCGTTTTCGCCGTCGTCACCGATCCGGTCAGCCAGGGCTTTGTCCAGAATCTCGCCCATCCCGGCGGCAATGTCACCGGCTTCACCGATTACGACGGCCCGCTGGCCGGAAAATGGCTCGAGATGCTGACGCAGGTCGTGCCAAGACCGTCCCGTGTCTTCGTGGTCTACAATCCCGCCACCGCGCCGTTCGCGCCGCTGATGCTGGGTACGATCGAGGACGCTGGCCGCGCGCTCGATGTGACGGTGGAGCCGGCGCCGATCCATGACACGGCCTCGATCGTCGCCCTGGCTTCGCGGAAAGACGGCGGCCTGCTGGTGCTGCCGGACTTCTTCACCATGTCCAACCGTGCGCTTCTGCTGGCGGCCATCAATGAAGCGCGCGTGCCGGCGGTGTTCTGGAGCCGTACCTTCGTCGACGAGGGTGGCTTGATGTCCTACAGCACCGACAGCGCCGAGCAGCTCCGCCGCGCCGCCTCCTATATCGATCGCATCCTGAAGGGGGCGCGGGCGGCCGACCTGCCGGTCCAAAATCCAACCACGTTCGAGCTGGCGATCAACTTGAAGACGGCCAGGGCGATCGGCGTCACGCTTTCGCCAAGCCTGCTCGCAACCGCGAACGAGGTCATCGAGTAGGATTTGGCTGCGACCGCCGGCACGGCCGGATTCGTTAACGTCGTCGCTAGGTCTGCTCCAGCACGCTTTCAAGAGCGCCTCGCAAATACATAATCGCGACCATTCCCTCTCCCGGCGTCTTGTGTAGAATCCTGCCGATGCCGAAATCATCTACGACCGCTGGATCCTTTACCGAACGCTTTACTGAACCCTTGGGGTCGTGATCCCGACCAATGACAGCGCGGAAAAGGGCCTTTTCCGACAATCTTTTCCGCCTTGGAGGAAATATGAGCGGTTTCGACATTTTCGCGATTGTCCTGGTTTTGCTCGTCATCGTCACGCTGGTGGCCGGCGTAAAGACGGTGCCGCAGGGCTATGACTGGACCATCGAGCGGTTCGGCAAATACACCCAGACGCTGAGCCCCGGGCTCAATCTGATCGTGCCCTATTTCGATCGCGTCGGACGCAAGATCAACATGATGGAGCAGGTGATCGACATTCCCGAGCAAGAGGTGATCACCAAGGACAACGCCACCGTGACGGTCGACGGCGTCGCCTTCTTTCAGGTGTTCGACGCCGCCAAGGCGAGCTACGAGGTCTCAAACCTGACCCAAGCCGTCACCGTGCTGACCATGACTAACATCCGTTCGGTGATGGGGTCGATGGATCTCGACCAGGTGTTGTCGCATCGCGACGAAATCAACGAGCGCCTGCTGCGTGTGGTCGATGCCGCCGTCTCGCCCTGGGGCCTTAAGGTCAATCGTATCGAGATCAAGGACATCGTGCCGCCGGCGGACCTCGTCGAAGCCATGGGCCGACAGATGAAGGCCGAGCGCGTCAAACGCGCCGACATCCTTCAGGCTGAAGGTGCACGCCAGTCCGAGATCCTGCGCGCCGAGGGTGCCAAGCAGGGCCAAATTCTCCAGGCGGAAGGTCGCCGCGAGGCCGCCTTCCGCGACGCCGAAGCACGCGAGCGGTCGGCGGAAGCTGAGGCCAAGGCGACGCAGATGGTCAGTGAAGCCATCGCCAAGGGCGACGTCGCGGCGCTGAACTATTTTATCGCCGACAAGTATATCAAGGCGTTCGGGCAGCTGGCTGAATCGCCGAACCAGAAGGTCATCATGCTTCCGGTCGAAGCCATGAGCATGCTGGGCTCGCTCGCCGGCATCGGCGAGATTGCAAAGGCGACGTTCGGTGAAAGCGCGGCGTCCGCGGCCGCTGCCGCCCGCCGCGGCTCGGTGCCGACGACCGGCAGCACGCCACCCGCGGTGCCGCCGCGTCAGGGGTAAAGCGCATGCCCCGGAAAAGTGGACACCGGTTTTCCGACAAGGGCATGCGTCATTTCAAAGAGGTCGTGTCATGACCGACATGTTCGTATCGCTCGGCACCTGGAACTGGCTGATCTTCGGCTTCATCCTGATGGCGCTGGAGGTGCTGGCGCCGGGAGTCTTCCTGTTCTGGCTCGGACTCGCCGCGCTGCTGGTCGGGCTGATCTCGTTCGGAGTAGCGATATCCTGGCAGATCCAGCTCGTGATGTTCGCGATCTTCGCCGCCGCCGCCGTGCCGGTATGGCGCCGCCTCGCCCGGCCGAAGCCGGATGCAATTGCCGCCAGCCCCTTCCTCAACAAGCGCTCCGAGGCGCTCTTGGGCCGCGAGTTCACGCTGGAGAAGCCGATCGTCGACGGCAACGGCACCATGCGCATTGGCGACACGGTCTGGCGCGTCGCAGGCCCCGATACGCCGGCGGGCACGCGTGTGAAGGTGGTGCAAGTGGATGGCGCGAATCTGACGGTGGCGGCGGCGTAGCTGTTGCCTCCCCGTCATTGCGAGCGAAGCGAAGCAATCCAGACTGCCTCTGCGGAAAAATTCTGGATTGCTTCGCTTCGCTCGCAATGACGAGCTTGTCGGGACGGCATCGCTAGACTTACGCGCCGCTCTTGCTGCGCCACCTCTCCGCAAACCTATGCAGCGGCATGAACGTCTCGCACAATTCCCGTCCGAGCGCCGTCAGCCCGTAACCGCTGGCTTCGCCGAGCGCCACGAACCCGGCCGCGCGTAAATCGTCCAGCCGCGCCTGCAGCACCGTCGGCGAGGCCTCGTCGCAGGCGGTGCGCAATGCGCGCGAGGTGAGGGGGGCATCGCGCAATTCCCACAGGATCCGCAGGCTCCAGCGTCGTCCCAGGAGGTCGAGCAGCACCATGATCGGCCGCCCGGTGCGCGAGCCACGGACGCCGCGCGATCTGGAAGTGGTCTGTTTCGCCATTGTCGGCCTCTTGCGTGTCGCTACAAATAGTGTAGCGTAATGCTACAGTAAATGTAGCAAGGAAGACGGCCGATGTCCCAGGCCACGCCGCGCATTGCCCCGCTCACCCCGCCTTATCCCCCGGAGATCCAGGCGCAGTTCGACCGCATCATGCGCGGTGCGCCGCCGCTGCTGCTGTTCCGGGTGATGGCGGGCCAAACCCGCGCCTGGGACAAATTTCGCGCCGCCGGCCTGCTCGATCCCGGCCCGCTCTCGTTGCGCCAGCGCGAGATCGTCATTGACCGCACCTGCGCGCTGAACAAATGCGAATATGAATGGGGCGTGCACGTCGCGGTCTTCGCGGCGCCCGCGAAGCTCACCTCTGATGAGGTGCGTGCCACCGTGCAGGGCGATGCGGCGTCGCCGTGCTGGTCCCCGGCCGAGCAGGCGCTGATCGCCGCCATCGACGCGCTGCATCACCGTGCGACGCTTGGCGACGCCGAATTCGCCGCGCTGTCGGCGCATTACGACGAGGCGCAGATCCTGGAGATCATGCTGCTGTGCGGCTTCTACCGCACGGTATCCTACCTGGCGAACGGACTCCGGCTGCCGCTGGAGGACACGGCGGCAAGATTTCCGGCGTAGCTTTAACCGTCGTCATTGCGAGCGTAGCGAAGCAATCCAGAGTCTTTCCGCGGAGGCAGTCTGATCTTCCCCCAAAAAAGTGGACATGGATCAAGCCGATTTTAGCTCCATCTCGACCGGGCTGATATAGCCGATGGCCGAGTGTCTTCGG
Organism: Bradyrhizobium sp. JR4.1; assembly: GCF_040548605.1. Classification (NCBI taxonomy): domain Bacteria; kingdom Pseudomonadati; phylum Pseudomonadota; class Alphaproteobacteria; order Hyphomicrobiales; family Nitrobacteraceae; genus Bradyrhizobium; species Bradyrhizobium sp. JR4.1. Next base: position 304 of record NZ_JBEPRY010000001.1, on the reverse strand, counting down.
GTCTGATTGTAGAAGCCTTCGACGTAAGCGAAGATGTCGCGCTCGGCTTCATTGCGGGTCTCATATTGACGGTGATGGATCAGTTCGGTCTTGAGGGTGTGGAAGAAGCTTTCCATCGGGGCATTGTCGTAGCAGTCGGCTCTGCGGCTCATTGAAGGCCGGAAGCCGGCGGCTTGCAGTGCTTGGCGGTACTCGGTTGAAGCGTATTGGGCGGATTCAAACGGTCGTCGCAACACCAGTTACTTTCACTCATAACAGAAGATCGTCAAGCGCCTCCGCCGGCGTTTTCCAGCCTAGTGTCTTC